>NZ_BMXP01000004.1:0-208577 GCF_014651815.1 Alteromonas halophila
GAGCCATGATCAAACTCTTCAATTAAATATATCGAAAAACTTTTATGAATCGTCGGTTGACACTCTTAACGAGTGCCCACACAGATTGTCTTGTCTAAATTTTTAAAGAACATTTTGACAACCGGCATTGCCGATTGGCACGCTCTTGAGCATTTCTGCTCTTAAGCAATTCGCTAAAGGCCTTTTGTTTCGCTGCCTGAAGCGGGATACGTATGATACGTCGCACCCAAATTTTGTCAACCATTATTTTATGTTTTCTGCATAAATTTTGTGGCTGAAACTTCACTGGCTCACTCTCTTATCGAGTGTGTCCCGTTGAAGAAGCGCGCATTCTACGCATAATTTTCTGACCGTCAACACCCTTTTCCCAGAAACATAAAAAAAGCGACCTGAACGGTCGCTTTTTAAACAGATCCGGTTAAAACCGTGGGTGTTACTTATTTTCAGCTGAGTCAGTGGTATTTTTTTTCTCTTCCGCGTCCTCAGGTTTTGCATCCTGCTGCTCGAAATCGGCGTCTTCTTCGTGATCACCGACTACATCATTCAGCGTTACTTTATCTACGGTACGGAAAGTATTGATGGGGCCGGCCAGCGCATAAAGTGCGAAAACAATGAAAAGAACGAGTGCAGGCTCAGTGGCAACGACGATAAATGCCATAAGTACAACTAACAGGCCGACAAACGGTACCTTGCCGTGCCAGTCTACTTCTTTAAATGAGTTGTACTTAAAGTTACTCACCATCAGTAAACCCGCAATGCTGGTCACCAGTGCCACAATAATGCCGTAGTCATTGCCATTAATGTCGTATTCAACACCAACCCATACCAGTCCGGCTGTTACTGCTGCAGACGCGGGGCTTGCCAACCCCTGAAAGAAGCGTTTGTCAGCGATACCGACCTGCGTATTAAACCGCGCCAGACGCAATGCAGCGCCAGCCACATAGATAAAGGCTGCTAACCAGCCAAGTTTACCCAGCTCGCTCAGCCCCCAGTTGTAAGCAACCAGCGCTGGGGCTACGCCGAATGAAACCATGTCAGCCATGGAATCGAATTCAGCGCCAAAGTCGCTTTGAGTATTTGTCATTCGCGCCACACGCCCATCCAGGCCATCAAAAATCATCGCGACAAATACAGCAACTGCAGCTGCCTCAAACCGCCCGTTCATAGACGAAACCACAGCAAAAAAACCTGAGAACAGGCCTGCCGTTGTGAGCAGATTGGGCAGAAGGTAAATACCTTTTCTTTTATGTTCAGACATAGAGCCTCTGTAAACTACTTCATTCTCTGGCAATTATTCCACAAATAACACGTGTCTCATAGTCGTGGGCATCCATCACTCTCTCCCACTGGATGCGAGCACTTTATAACCAGGTATCAATAACAATACTCAACGTGTACGCCAACTCATATATTCTGACGAAGCCATGTTGAAAAAAATACCCGAAATTATCTGATGGATCCTGATGAGACATCCTATGCCGGGTAGGGAAAAAAGGATCGATACAATGACACTGTTAACGTTTAGACGTGTAGCCACCGTATTACTATTGAGCGGCGCCGCAGCCAATGCAAATGCGTCTTGGAACCATTACAAACACTGTGGTGATGATGGCGGTGAGGACAGCAGCTGTCAGTCAGCGCTTGCCGAGGCCACTTATGATCTGATTGACAATACAATCACCAGCAACAGCAGTGATCTTAATCTTAATGGGATGTCTGTAGACGTTTCCGCCTGGTCTGACACCGCTGGTTACAACGATGACATTGTTACCCAGGCACATTTAAACAGAATTAGCAGTAAATGGGGATATGGTGTACTTAATAATGATTGGGAATACGACCATAATATCCCTGACCACGCCATTGATAACGTTAACCAGTATTACTATAACGTAAAGGATTTTGACTTTGTTCTGTTTTCGTTTAGTGAGGCCACAACCCTTACTAATGCGAACTTTACGTATACCTATAATTCACGTGACACACAGGTGTCAGTGGCCGCTCTTGATAGCCTGGATGGGCTGATGTCGGGTTCTCAGCGATGGGATGAAATAGTGGCCGGTGCATTATCTGCGGGCTCTTTTGATGTAGAAAACTGTGACACCGGCTATCAGGCAAGTTTCGATTTAGGCTCACAAGCGCAATACTGGCTCGTTGGAGCTTATAATACAGTGTTTGGTGACATTGGTGGCAGAATGTATAACGATGCATTCAAACTTGCTTCCGTTGGATTTAAAGCCGGAAATAACGGAGACTCTTCTCCCTCTGCACAAGTAAGTGAGCCAGCGACACTGGGCTTACTATTGGCTGGTGGGCTGCTGGCAGGCTGGCGAAAAAAACAAGGTGAAAAAACTCACCAGAAAAAGTAAACCAAATAACGGACATGCAAGTAGGAAAACATGTCCGTTATTTTTACAATTTAACGAACCGCTTTGTCTACTTCCACACTATATTTTTGAAATATATAACAAATAAAAACTGGCCCCAATATTGCAGTAACACTGGAAATGGTGATCTTACATCATTATCTACTATCAGAGTGTAACTTATGAATTACAAAAAGCCAGTCACAATTCTCGCTCTTTTTGCAGGGCTCGTGGTGTTTTCTTCGTCGTCGATGGCCACCTGGGGTGGCGGATACCGGCACTGCGGTGGTTCGTCTAACAATACGCCGAGCTATCCAAGTGAGTGTGATTCGCCTCTGGGCGACAATACCTACAACCTTATTCATGATGGCGTAACGTCAGGGACTGATTCTTCGGTGAATAACGCTGTAAACGTCAGTGGCGTGGACGTTGTTGTTTCCTCCTGGTCTGATACAGAATCTAGTTCAAGCCAGTACAATACGGATGATATTGTGGTTTCCGCTGATCAGTACGAAATTTTTGACGGCAACAATCAGTCTTATGGTTACGGCATACTGAATGAAGACGGTGAAAAAACCTGGCATAACCCAGATCATGCGATTGACAACAACTATTACGAAAACGGTAACAGCCAATTTAAGAAGGAATACTATGCTGACTTCGACTTCGTACTGTTTTCTTTCAGTGAAGCGGTAACATTAACGGGTGCGAACTTCGGTTGGGCGCAAACTAAATCAAATTCGCAGGTATCTGTTGCTGCGTTGAGTGATATTTCACTTCTCAGTTCGGGTAGCGGAACCTGGGCTTCAATAGCTGGCGGTGCGCTGGCAAAAAATTCTTTTGATATTGAAGAATGTGAGACAGGGTATATCTCACCGTTTGATTTTACACAGTCAGCAAAATACTGGCTGGTTGGCGCATACAACGTTGCTTTCGGTGATATCACTGGTGGCCAGACATTTAACGATGCCTTCAAGCTGGCAGCGGTTGGTTTCAATAAAGGCTCACCGAATACGCCATCTCAGGTAAGCGCACCAGGTACCATTGGATTGTTTTTACTTAGCGGCCTGGCGATTGGCATGAGACGAGTACGCCGCACTTAAGAGTTTAATATTGCGGCAAAAAGACGTATCTTTTAAAGGTGGCGAAAGCCACCTTTTTTATTGGCTATCTCAGTGGACGTATTATGAAATGTGTATCATCCGGCGCAAGTCGCGGCAGGCTTTTGTCTTGTGCATTCGCACTGGCACTGCCCTTCAACGTATTCGCTACAGCATCTGAAGACTATGAAAAAGCGTTAGATGCGTTTAATTCGAAGCAGTATGAAGAGGCATATATTCATCTGCAGAATACGTTAAAGGAGGCACCCGAGAACCTTGGCGCTAAGATCCTTATGGGTAAGATCCTGCTGATAAACGGCTATTTAACGGCAGCGGAGCTGGAGTTCACTGAGGCACTGGAGTTGGGAGCTGACATCAACCTGGTTGCGGAAGCGCTAGGTAATACGTGGCTGTTCATGAACAAGTATGAAGATATTATTGCATACTCTAAGACCGGGCAGCTCACTGGAAAAGCACAACGTGACTGGCTTGAAATCAAGGCAACCGCCTGTATTCGTACCGAAGATTTTATGTGTGCTGAGCGGACTTACGAAAAACTGCGCACTCTCGCTCCTGATTCAGTTGCAGCCTTAAACGGCCTTGCGTCTATTGCTATTCAGCGAAAAGAGTTAAATAAGGCTGAGCAGTTGCTGAGCACCGCAATGCAGCAAGATGACAAAAATGCCGTTACCTGGCGCCTGAGCGGACAGTTGGCATACGCTCATGGAGACAGTAATAAAGCCATCGAGCACTTACAAACTGCACTGAGTTTTAACAATCAGGATCCCGTCGTACTTCGCAACCTTGTTGATTTGTATCTCCAGGCAAACGACTATGATCGTGCTAAGTCTTTCGTAGACCAGGCAATTGAAACAACGCCAAACGACCCGCTAGCAATTTTGTTAAACAGCTGGTTACAAAGTCGAAATTCTGATGAAGTCATAGACAACGCCGAATTGCAGCGTCTGAATCAGTTTTTAGCAGAACTTTCACCGGAGATGATCGCATCTCAGCCAATGCTACTGTACATCAGCGGTCTGACAAATTTCTTTAATAAAAACCTGGAGAAAGCCACTAAAGACTTCTCAGCCTACTTGCAGCAACAGCCGGATGACCTGCAGGCAGTATTGTTACTTGCGCAGACCTACATGCTGACCGGACAAGACAAACCGGCACTTACCTTACTGGAAAAGCACTATGACGCCTTGCTGGACGATCTTGATGCTGCACTGATGCTGGGTGACTTACTTATTAGACAAAATCGGGCATTCAAAGCTCAGACACTGGCAAACGACCTGCAGCAACGCTATCCCGAGTCCGGTCAATTGCAACTGTTTAATATTAAACTGATGGCTGCCAGGGGCAAGCAACAGCAAGCATTAGATATTCTGGATCAAAATTTTGATAGTAATCAGGACAACCCAGGGTTTATTTTCACCTATGCCATACTAAAGCTGCAAAGTGGCGACGTTGATGATGCAATAAAGGGCGCCAACCTGCTCATCGACATGTTTCCTGAAAAAGTCAGTGTTTATAATCTCAAAGCCGGCATATTGATTCGTCAAAACAAACTCAGTGAAGCAAAAGCACTGATCCAACAAGCCCTGAAGATTGACCCGACTTTCTTCCCTGCAAAATTTAATCTTGCCGCAACCCAAAGTCGATTAGGAAACATTGAGGCCTCAGACTTGCTGGTTGAAGAACTACTGACGCTCTCACCCAAGCATATGGAATCGATGATGCTTAAAGCATTCAATCTGAGCAAGCGTGGCCAGACTGAAGACGCAAAATCGGTCTATCAGGAGGTACTGACGCTCTATCCGGACGCAGCCATGGCGCGCGAAAAACTGGCATCATTGTACGTGAGCGAAGGTGATCTTGATGCCGCTACCTATCAGATTGACCGTTTACTAAAAGACGACTTTGATAACCCTGAATACCTGCTTATGAAAGCAGATTTTCTGCTACGTCAGAACAAAAGTGCTGACGCACAGAAAACCCTCGGTATCGCTTATAATTTTGTCCAGGACGATGCGGCACGACTGGTTCAATACAGTGCACTGGCGTTGCGCATGGACAATACGAAGAGCGCACTTGAAGCGCTGCAACGCGCCAAAGCGTTGAGGCCCGATGATCTCCTGCTGACTTTGCAACTGGCCAAGGTACTTATCATCAGCGGCAATACCGAAAACGCAGAGGAGATACTCGCTGAACTTAAAAACCAAGGCACTGACGATCCAAACCTTTGGCTTACACAAGGGTTATTACGCGCGGCTCAGGGTAAAGACAAGCTTGCAGTAGAAAATTATCAGCGTGCGCTAAAACTTGACCCAAACTTCTCCAAGCCACTGGTTGAGCTTTACAACTACGCGCTCAGGGAGCGCTTCGTTGATGAGTTTCTGGCGTTTGCCCGTGATATCACTCAGACACAGCCAAATAACCTGTTTGCCCGAAGTCTGCTTGCGCAGTACCTCTTTTTTATTCGTGAATTTGATGAATCCTCGGCGTTATATCAGGCACTTCTTAACGAAGACAGTATTGTGAACAAGGCGGAAATCCTGACGCGACTGGCATTGATGAGCATGGAAAATGACCTGAATACGGCCGCAAAGTATGCCAAAGAAGCATTTGCACTGGCGCCCAATGACGCCAGCGTACTGGATGCGTATGGCTGGATCCTGGCTCAGCAAGGCGAACTTGAGCAGGGCTTGAGCAGATTGCGTGAAGCCTATGCCCGCGATGCGAATAATCCTAATGTGCGCTACCACCTGGGCTACACACTGGCTAAACTGGGCCGTACAGATGAAGCCAGACAGGAACTGGAGTTTGCGGTATCCGTACGTCGGCCATTTTTCAGGCGTCCGCAGGCTAAGGCGTTGCTGGACTCGCTGAATTAAATATCATTGCGTGTACAAAAAAGCCCCTTTCGGGGCTTTTGTCATTTTACACAATCGTCAGATTATCGCCGTCTACGTCTACCCGTATGGTCGACTCTGGCACAATGTCGCCAGATAACAACCGCTGGGCCAGCGGGTTTTCAATCTGAACCTGGATGGCACGCTTAAGCGGGCGGGCGCCAAACACAGGGTCAAAACCGGCTTCAGCAAGTTTATCCAGCGCCCCGCCTGATAATTCAAGCTTATAGCCCTTCTCCGTCAAACGCCCACGTAATGACGCCAGCTGAATTTTGGCAATGGATTTGATTTGCTCTTTACCAAGCGGATGGAACACAACAATGTCATCGACCCGGTTGATAAATTCAGGCCGGAAGTGCTGACCGACGACATCCATCACCATGGCTTTCATTTCTTCGTACTGACTTTCCCGGTGCTTATCCTGGATGACATCGGAGCCAAGGTTCGAGGTCATAATCACCACCGAGTTTTTAAAGTCAACGGTGCGGCCCTGCCCGTCGGTCAGACGGCCATCATCAAGGACCTGAAGCAATATATTAAACACATCTGGATGGGCTTTTTCGACCTCATCCAGCAGGATCACTGAATAAGGCTTACGCCGGACGGCTTCTGTCAGATAGCCACCTTCCTCATAGCCGACATAGCCTGGCGGCGCACCAACCAGACGCGCCACCGAATGCTTTTCCATAAACTCTGACATATCGATACGGATCATGGCGTCTTCGGTGTCGAACATAAACCCGGCTAGCGCTTTACACAGTTCCGTTTTACCTACTCCTGTAGGTCCCAGAAACAGAAACGAGCCAATCGGCCGGTTGGGATCGGACAGGCCAGCCCGGGAGCGGCGAATTGCGTTAGCTACGGACGTCACCGCTTCATCCTGACCGACAACTCGCTTGTGCAAAACGTCTTCCATTCTCAGCAGTTTTTCACGTTCACCTTCCAGCATTTTTGAAACCGGGATCCCTGTCCACCGCGACAATACATCTGCGATTTCGGTATCTGTTACCTTATTCTTCAGCAACTGTGTTTCGCGGGTTTCACTCTCAGCGGCTCTCTCGAGCCTGGATTCCAGCTCCGGGATGCGTCCATACTGTAACTCAGACATGCGATTTAAGTCGGATGCCCGCCGAGCGATTTCAAGATCCAGCTTGGCCTGCTCAAGTTCAGACTTAATTGATTGCGTGCCCTGCATGGCTTCTTTTTCGTCCTGCCAGACTTTTTCTAACTCAGCATACTTATTCTCAGCCTGCTCACGCTCAAGTTCGATGATCTCAAGACGTTTATGACTGGCTTCGTCGGTTTCTTTCGCCAGTGCCTGTTCTTCCAGTTTCAACTGAATGATACGACGTTCAAGTTTATCCATCTCCTCCGGCTTTGAATCAATTTGCAAGCGAATACTGGACGCCGCTTCATCGATCAGATCAATGGCTTTATCCGGCAGTTGCCGGTCACTGATATACCGGTGTGATAAGGTGGCGGCAGCAACGATCGCCGGATCGGTAATATCCACCGAATGGTGTAATTCGTATCGCTCTTTAAGACCACGTAAAATCGCAATGGTATCCTCTACACTTGGCTCATCAACCAGTACTTTCTGGAAGCGCCGCTCCAGTGCCGCATCTTTCTCAATATACTGACGGTACTCGTCGAGCGTTGTCGCACCCACGCAGTGCAACTCTCCGCGAGCCAGTGCTGGTTTAAGCATGTTGCCCGCATCCATAGCTCCGTCGGTTTTGCCAGCGCCCACCATAGTGTGGAGTTCGTCAATGAAAAGAATCACCCGGCCTTCTTCTTTAGCCAGCTCGTTAAGCACAGCTTTGAGACGCTCTTCGAATTCTCCCCGGTACTTAGCGCCTGCAACCAGTGCCCCCATATCGAGCGACAGTACCCGTTTATCTTTCAGCCCTTCAGGCACTTCACCGTTGATGATCCGCTGCGCGAGCCCTTCAACAATAGCGGTTTTACCCACGCCCGGTTCACCGATAAGCACCGGATTGTTTTTGGTACGGCGTTGCAGTACCTGCACGGTGCGCCGAATTTCATCGTCACGACCAATAACCGGGTCAAGTTTGCCCTGCTCAGCCCGCTCGGTCAGATCGGTCGTGTATTTTTCAAGGGCCTGACGCACATCTTCGGCATTCGGGTCTGTGACCTTCTGACCGCCACGCATGGTATCGATGGCGTTTTCGATTTTTTCTTTGGTAATGTTCAGCTCACGCAGAATTTTTCCCAGACGCCCCTTGTCTTCAAGCGCTGCAATGAGGAAAATTTCTGAGGTGATGTAGTCATCTTTTCGTTGCTGTGCAATTTTGTCGCATAGATTAAGGAGGATGCCGCTGTCTTTACTTAGCTGGACATCACCACCAATGCCTTCAACCCGAGGCAGATGGTCAACCGCCTCACCCAGTGCTGAGCGAAGTGCGTTGACATTGATACTTGCCTGATCCAGGACCGGTCTGACCGAGCCCCCCTGCTGATTTAGCAACGCCGTCATCAGGTGAACCGGTTCGATATACTGATGGTCGCGCCCTAAAGCCAGTGATTGCGCGTCTGAAATAGCGAGCTGAAACTTGCTGGTAAATCTGTCTAATCGCATGACATAAGTCTCCCAAAATATCCTTGCATAATTTATGGGTACTGCTGAAGATGGATTCAAGCACTATGGTGGTAAATCACCTGTCGGTTTGACCTGGCGCAATGTTTGTCGGCCTGATCCAGTTCGTTGATTGACTTAACCCGTCAGTGATATCAGTCGCAAGGGCGCGGTTTGCCGGGCCCAGAACGCCCTGTTTGTTAGCAAGGAGTTCTACCCCGGACTCTGGCTTCTGGCCTGGTTAGTCGTTATTACCGGATTTGCGAATACCAATCACCGACACTTGCCTGCCGGTATTGATGTTGCCTGCATGGCTGGCGCGGCGATGGGAGAAAAAGCGCGTGCTGTCGGTATAGGTACACGCTTTTGACTGGACTACAGACCGAATGCTGCTGGCGAGAAGCTGATACTCTGCTATCAGGGGCAGATCAAGTAACGCTTTATTGTCATTACGCCGTTTTACCGCCCCAGGCACAGAGTCGAATTGCGCTGCAAGTTGCTGGTCTACTTCATAGCAGTCCCCACAGATAGCCGGACCAATCCACGCGAACAATTGTGCCGCGGGGCTTGTCATGGCTCGCACTGTATTACCAATTACACCATCAGCAAGTCCGCGCCAGCCTGCATGAATGGCGGCAACTTCAGTGCCAGTCTGATTGCATAGTAAAACGGGCACACAATCAGCCGTCATCACCGCACAACTCAGTCCGGGCGTACGACTGATCGCAGCGTCAGCCTTATGTAATGTCGCAGGTAATGTAACGACATCGTTACTGTGAACCTGTTGCAGCCAGGTAATACCCTGTGCTCCTGGCAGTAAACTACGGTTGTGCTTCACCCGGCCTGGTTCATCCCCTACATGCTCGCCAACGTTTAGGCTTGCGTAAGTTCCCTCGCTTATCCCGCCTGCACGCGTCGTCGTATAGGCAAGAATATCAGGTGGGGCTTCCCATACGGGGTAAATTAATGACAGGCCGTTCACTCACTGTCCTGATGTTCACGTGTGTCCTGCCGAACAGCATCAATAAGCGATACCATATCCGTGGGGAGCGGCGCCTGCCAGGTCATCCATTCATCGGTGCGAGGATGATACAAAGATAATTGCGCCGCATGTAATGCCTGACGCCGAAATCCGCGAAGTGTTGCCACACAGTCTTCCGATGCGCCTTTCGGTAAACGCGGTCGCCCCCCATAAGTCGGATCGCCCGCCAGCGGGTGTTTAATATGGGCCATATGCACACGAATCTGATGCGTTCTTCCAGATTCAAGTTTCAGACGGACATGCGTGTGTGCGCGAAATTTTTCAATGACCCGGTAATGCGTGACAGCAGGCTTACCAAATTCCCGGACCGCCATTAACGTGCGTTTGGTCGGGTGACGCCCAATGGGCGCATCAACAACCCCGCCGGCAACCATAGTATTTATTACCAGCGCTTCGTATTCACGACTCATTACCCGGTCCTGCAACTGGCTCACTAAGTGCGTCTGTGCCTGCAGCGTTTTGGCAACCACCATTAAGCCGGTCGTATCTTTGTCCAGCCGGTGTACAATACCCGCCCGAGGCACTTTATCAATCTCCGGTACATGAGCAAGCAAGGCATTCAGGACTGTACCACTGGAATTGCCGGCGCCGGGATGAACGACCAGGTCCGCAGGTTTATTTATTACCAGGATATCTTTATCTTCATAGACAATATCCAGATCAATATTCTGCGGCTGGCTCGCCACCTGCACATCGATCGTCGCCTGAACTTTAACCACTTCATCCCCACGCATTTTATGGCGCGGCACAGTAACAACGTCATCGTTTAGCGCTACGTGGCCGTTCTGGATCCAGGTTTTCATCTTCGAACGTGAATAATCAGGGAACAAATCAGCCAAAACCTGATCTAACCGTTGATTGAAGTGCACCGGGCTGGCTGTTGCTTCAAGTACTATTGTGTCTGTTGACTCGGTCATAACACCTAATCGTTGGGTAAAAACGACATTATAACAAAGGACGGTGTGGATGAGGCAGGCATTTAGCCACTATCGCGTAATACTCTGGCCATCGTGGTTCAGGAGGGCATCGTCAGGAATCACCGGCCTGGTCCCGAACGATTGAGAATTTGTATGGTCATTGCGGTGCTCAGTCGTTAGAATGACCAGCTTAAACCGCACAGGCAGCGACAAACTTACTGTTTTAGCAGGAAACGAAAGAATATTATGAAGTCATTTCGAATTTTAGCGCCTCTCTTTATTAGTGCAGCCGTGGGATTGAGCGGCTGCAGCTCGTCCAGCGACGAAGAAAAAGCTGCGCTGGCCAATATGGGTGCGCAGCAGCTCTATGAAAAAGCAAAAACCAGTATGGAGGTAGGCAACTTCAGCCTTGCTGCTGATACCCTCAGCACCCTGGACTCCCGCTATCCGTTTGGCCCATTGTCGCATCAGGTACAGCTTGATCTCATTTACAGCTATTACAAGTCAGGTAAAACAGAAGAAACTCTGGCTACCGTTGATCGGTTCATACGTCTGAACCCTAACCATTCGGATGTCGACTACGCTTACTACATGCGTGGCCTGACGAATATGGAATCAGACAGTAACCTGTTTCAGGAAATGATGAACATTGACCGCTCCGACCGTGACCCTGCCAAATCCCGTGAGGCCTTTAATGACTTTCGTCGGCTTGTAGAGCAATACCCAAACAGCAAGTATGCCGCTGACGCGCGCAAGCGGATGCTCTATATCAAGGAACGGCTGGCCAAGTATGAAATTGCCATCGCACGGTTTTACATGCGTCGTGAAGCATTTGTCGCCGCCGCTAACCGTGGTCGGTATGTACTTGAACACTTTCCTGATTCCACTCAGGTTCAGCAGGCACTTGAAATAATGGTATCAAGCTATGAACAACTGGGGTTAACAGAATTGCGGGATAATGCGATGAAAACGCTGAAGCTAAACTACCCTGATAGTGACTTTATAAGTTAAGTAAGGGTGTACTGAAAAGAGCTGCTTCGGCAGCTTTTTTGGTTTTTCCGGTTTGCAGAAATATCAGCGAAAAAATAAGTGACTGAAAGGGTTAAGTAAACGCGCAATACCCGAGGTAAAGTGTAATGGCTGATCAACAATGCTGAACACCAGACACCCTTCGGTATCATCGGAATGGGGAGCATGAGTATGCTCGCCATTCATATAAATAAAATCGCCGGAATCGTAGGTGTTTAGTCCATCGCAAAATTCACCACTTAGCACCAGCGTATATTCGCAACCACGGTGCGTGTGCTCGGGGACACTGCCCCCCCTTCCCATGTAGATAAAATGTGCGACCCCAGCCTCGCCAAGGTCAACTGGGGCTTGCCATAATCGACCCACCAGCCCTGACCAGTTGCCCATAGAAGACGCATACCGTCGCAACGTTCTCGGTAGCTCGAACTTACGGCCATCAAGCTCAATAGCAGATGGTGCTGCTTTAGGTGAAAGGTAAGTCGCCTCATCAGCAGGGACCTGCGTGATACTGGCAAACATGGATTTATAAATCTGATCTTCGGTATGGGACGATGTTGCTGGCTCATCGAATTCCAGCGCTGCGCGTTCCACCTCATCTGCCACCCTGGTTTCACACCGACTGCACATATCGCAGTGGGCGGAGACCATAAGAGATTCAACTGGTGACAGCGTGCCCTCAGCAAATGCTGTTAACTGCTCAGGGCTCGGATGGAACTTAATCATTGTCGTGTAGCATACCCTTTAATCGCTGCAACGCCAGTCGCGTTCTTGATTTTACCGTTCCCAGAGGAATAGTCAGTTCATCTGCCACTTCCTGTTGCGATTTTCCGTCGATGTATATCGCTTCAATCACTGCTTTTTGTTTAACAGGAAGGGATTCAAACATATATCCGATTTGCTCAAGTGTCACTTGCTGGTCCAGCGACGCTTCATTTGCATCTGCAGTCTGTTCACAGAGTATTGGCCACAGGTCATCAGAGCAAACATCTTCTTTGCGATTCTGTAACTTTCTCAACATATCGAAACGGATATTACGAGCAATGGTAAATATCCAGGTCGAAGGCGATCCTTTCTCCGCATTAAACAAATGCGCTTTTTGCCAGACGTTTGACATTGTGTCCTGAACCAGCTCCATTGCCAGCGCTTCATTTCCCATCTGCTTTAACGCATACGATCTTAGTCGGGGCGCAAAGTAATTAAAGACCTTGGCGAACGAACGTTTACATCGGGTCTCGGCAACCTCAACGATGTAAGCTGACATTTCGCTTGCGCATTCTTTAGGTTTAACTGTGTTATTGCTTTGATCCAGAGGAATTCCAACTAACATATGACTCGTCCGTTTATCCGTGTGGTTACCAGACTGACTATAGGTGCGGTAAAGAAACCCGTTTCTGCAAGCAATACCCATACAACCGTAAATTTTGCAGGTTTGAGAAAATATTACATGTTTATTCGATCAATGCAGACAAGTAGTTCATTAACTTTTTGCAATCTTGCTGTTGTAAAAAGTGCTGTTTTTGTCGTGCATCAACAGGAAGGAGCTCCAGCCACCTTTGCATAACCCATACTGGGTTATCAAAATCCGGGGCGTCATACATTGCTCCCAACTCATGATATTGCTCAAATATTTCTTTAAGCCGCTCGTCCATAGGCGCGATTTGCTGAGGCGTGATATCGCAATTCCAAGGTTGAATTGGACTGCAGTCGCCAATTCTCAATCCGTCGAACTCGGTGCGGATGTTACTTACCTCAACACTATGGATACCAGCAACCTTTATGCCAAGCAGTCCGTCTTCAAGCAAATCAAAATCAATTACCTCTGCATACGTACCAATAGAGTAGATGTGTTCATTTTTATTTTTGTCACCCGTGGCATTAAGCATACACATCACAAACCCACGCCCACTGGCGCATGCGTGCTTCACCATTCTGATGTAGCGCGGCTCAAATATACGCAATGACATTCTTCCGCCCTGCAGTAAATGTGCAGACAACGGAAAAAGCGGAAGCTCGGATTCGTTCATATTAAGTACAGCTTTTTAATTCTGCTTTCGTTACGCACCGTGTAGATTTTTGGATCGCGCGTGAAAAGTTTTCACACTCTGGACTAAATCTTTGATCCCACGTATAACTTTCGATGTATTGAGGGAAAATTAAGATATGGGCATGCCATGTACGCCATTACCCGATTCAAGGAGCTATATCAGGAGTTGTCATCGCTTAACCCGGATGATCTCGGGTTGCTGTATGCAGATGATGTGGTGTTCATTGATCCAATCACTACCCACCGGGGTCTGACCGCTGTTACCCAATATTTCTCTGCGCTAACCGAGCATGCTGAGTCATGTCAGTTTGACATTGATAATGTCATTGCCTGTGAAAAAAACGCGCAACAGATTACGCATGTTGTTACCTGGACAATGACGCTGATCATCAATAAACGACGCCCCACCATTACGCTTGACGGCATTACACAGTTACGAATTTGTAATGATCGTATTACCTACCATCGCGATTACTATGACTTAGGCGAAATGGTTTACGAACACATTCCGATCTTGGGGTGGTTCGTTAAGAAAGTGAAGAAAAGGCTGGCAACATGAAAAAAATGCTCATAACCGGCGCAACCTCCGGAATTGGAAAAGCATTGGCTGAACATGCAGCACAACAAGGCTACGAGGTAATCGCGTGTGGCCGTAATCAGGATGCGCTGGCGGAACTAAGCGCGCATGACAATATTACCGGCTGTCAGTTTGATGTGAGTGATGAAGCTGAGACACGTACAACGTTATCTGGACAGGCATTTGATATCGCCGTACTCAACGCAGGTACCTGCGAATATGTCGATATTGATGATTTCGAGCCAGACATGTTCAGGCGGGTTTTTGAGCCTAACTTTTTTGGTGTGGTTAATTGCGTAAATGGCCTCCTGCCAAACCTGAATGAATCAAAGCAACTCGTAATTGTTGACAGCATGGCAAGACTATTCCCGTTCACACGCTCTGAGGCTTACGGGGCCAGCAAAGCCGCATTGCATTACTTTACAAAAAGTCTGGAAGTTGATCTTGAACGTCGTGGTGTGTGTGTCCAAAGTGTCTCTCCTGGCTTTGTCGAAACGCCGCTCACCGACAAAAACGACTTTGAAATGCCGATGATTATCAGCGCAGAGAAGGCAGCCAAAGATTTACTTACCGGCATTGAGAAGCAAAGACGCAGTATCTTTTTCCCTACCCTGTTCGGTCTGATCCTGCGTACCATGCATAATTTACCTGCGCCACTTCAGCGTGCACTGTCCATTTCGATGAGAGATAAGCAGTAGGATAGTTTTAAAATGACCCAACGAATTGCTGTAATTGGTACCGGTATTGCCGGCCTCACCTGTGCTCATTTGCTCCACCGTGAGCATGATATCGCCGTATTCGAAGCCAACGACTATATCGGCGGGCATACGGCCACAAAAACCGTTGAAACGAAGCACCAGACGCTTGCGATAGATACAGGCTTCATTGTCTTCAACGACTGGACCTACCCGAATTTTATTAAACTACTGGACAAGCTGGGCGTCGAATATCAGGCATCTGAAATGAGTTTTTCAGTGGTCAGTGAAGCGGCCAACCTTGAATACAACGGTCACGATGCATCGAGTTTGTTTGCTCAGCGCCGTAATTTACTTCGGCCTCGCTTCTGGGGGTTTTTGTATGACATTGTGAGATTTAATAAAGCCTGTAAGAAAATGCTCAGAGATGGGCGCGACACCGACGCAATGACACTGGGTGACTGTATTGATGAACTGAACCTTGGGAAAGATTTTGAGGTCTATTACATTCTGCCGATGTGCGCGGCAATCTGGTCGTCAACACTCGCCCAGACACGCGCATTCCCGCTGACGTTTTTCCTGCGCTTTTTTAACAATCACGGTTTACTGAATATTACTAACCGACCTCAGTGGTATACCGTTAAAGGCGGCTCCAACCAGTATGTGTCTCCGCTAATCGAACCCTTTAAACATGCTATTCACCTGTCGACTCCCGTTAGGCGGGTAAGCAAAACAGAAAATGGCTGGCGCGTGACGCCTGAGAATGGCGTTGAGGCTGAGTTCGATCATGTCATTTTTGCCTGCCACAGCGATCAGGCTCTTGCACTATTAGACGCCCCGACAGACGCACACCGCTCAATCTTAGGCGCAATACCTTACGTCATGAACGATGTAGTGCTGCATACTGATACGCGCATTCTGCCGAAGCGAAGACGCGCATGGGCCAGCTGGAACTATCGACTGAGAAACGAAGAAAACAATGCGCAAATGCCAGCGACTGTGACCTACAATATGAACATTTTACAGCGTCTGGACTGTGAACAAACATACTGCGTCACCCTAAACGACACTGACAATATCGCCCCAGACACCATTGTTGGCCAGTATCGCTATGCACACCCTCAGTTCAGTGAAGCATCTGTGGCTGCCCAGCAAAGGCGGGATGAAATATGCGGGCAGGACAATCTGCACTTTTGTGGCGCTTACTGGTATAACGGGTTTCATGAGGATGGTGTTCGCAGCGCACAGGATGTTGCGCAACGGTTTGGAGCGTATTTGTGACAGACAGCGCACTTTATACAGGTAAAGTTTACCATCAGCGTTTTTTACCCACGCAGCATCAGTTTTCATACCGAATTTACCTGTTCTGGTTAAAACTGAACGAACTGGATACTGTCAGCCAGGAAGTTAAACATTTTTCATCTTCTTCTTTTTCTCTGGCACAATTCAAACGTTCCGATTATCTTGGAGACCCGGGTCAACCGCTTGAAAAATCAGTACTTATTAAAATGTCTTCGTTAAACGGCGCACCACTTACCGGTGACATATATATGCTTGGTCAGATTCGTATGCTGGGCATGTATTTTAGTCCGGTTAATTTCTATTACCTGCGACAACCCGACGGACAATACAGTCATATGCTTGCCGAGGTGAGTAATACTCCGTGGAACGAAAGACATTACTACCTGGTTGATTTAGAAGAACAACATTCAACCGAGAAAGCGTTTCATGTGTCACCGTTTAACCCAATGGATATGACATACCACTGGTCAATCTCACATCCTGGTGAGCATTTGTCACTGGCCATGGAGTGCGTCAGGGAGCAAAAGGAGTTTACCGCGGGTATCAGTCTGAAACGACAGCCGCTGAACTCTGCCACACTGGCCAGCGTAATGAAACGCACACCAAGCATGACACTGAAAACGGTAGGCGGTATCTACTGGCAGGCACTAAAGCTCTGGCTTAAACGAACACCGCTGTACTCTCATCCAGGAGCGAGTCAGGAGAACAAATAATGTCACAAGGTGAATCAGTAATACCCCAGCAACTCTCGATCTCGCTAACTGATAAGATCTGCAGAGGGCTGTTTCTTAAATGTCTGTCTGTGGTTCCCCATGGGTCAATTACTATTTACGAAAATGGAGAAATGGTCGGGCAGTTTGGCGAACGTCACAGCGATCTTAATGCGCACGTCAATATACTCGACGCGGTTGCGTACCGCAGACTAATGTTTGGTGGCAGTGTGGCGGCCGGTGAAACCTACATGGACAGACAATGGACTACCGATGATTTAACATCTGTTATCCGCATTTTTGCCCGCAACCTGCCTACCCTGGATCATTGGGAAGGAAAGTTTAAATGGCTGTCGATGCCGCTGATGAAACTGGCCCACTTCGCCAATCGCAACACCCACCAGCAGGCAAAGAAAAATATTGAAGCGCATTATGACCTGGGGAATAAACTTTACTCGCGTTTTCTTGACGACAGTATGATGTACTCATCGGCTATCTACCCTCAGCCACACGCCAGCCTCGCTGACGCACAGCAAAACAAGCTCAAAACCATTTGTGACAAATTGCAGCTTAGCGAAAACGACCACTTGCTTGAAATCGGCACCGGCTGGGGAGGCCTGGCCGTTTACGCCGCTAAACATTACGGGTGCAGGGTAACGACGACAACCATTTCCGAAGAGCAGCATACGTATGCGGGAGAATGGATAGCCAGAGAAGGCCTGAGTGATCACATCACCTTGCTTAAGAAAGATTACCGCGAGTTAGCCGGCCAGTACGACAAACTGGTTTCGATTGAAATGATTGAAGCAGTCGGCCGACAGTATTTGGGTAACTTCTTTGCTAAATGCACTTCGCTGCTTAAAGATAACGGGTTAATGCTTCTTCAATCCATAACTATTGATGACAGACGCTATGACAGTTATGCCAATAGTGTGGACTTTATTCAGAAATACATTTTCCCGGGCGGCTTTCTGCCCTCTCAGTTTGAGTTAAATGCACACCTTAAGCGCTACAGCGACCTGATGATCAGAGATCTGCAGGATATTGGTCTGGATTACGCCAAAACACTGGATGACTGGTATCAGGCATTCAGCCGTGCCGGCAACAGCCTGCTGAATGACGGATACGATGAGCGCTTTCTTCGTATGTGGACATATTATCTCAAGTATTGTGAAGGCGGCTTTTTAGAGCGAACCATCAGCACCGTGCAATTGTTGCTGAGCAAGCCCCACTTTCGACAGGCCCTGGTCCGTTAATACCACGCAGACGCTGACTCGCTTGCTAAGCTCTCCTCACAGATGTCTCTGCTTAGTGGCAAAGCAGCGTGCGCCACTGTTGTGACGTGGCATCATCAGGTCGCTAAGCGCTGTGAATTCGGTTACGGCTGCTGAGAATCTTCAATCACTGAAATGGGCTTCGATATCATCGGTTTACCCTGATTTATATTGATTTCAACACGACGGTTTCTGGCCCTGTCCTCAGCCGTCTCGGCATCCTCGATCAGCGGCTGTGTATCTGCTTTTCCGACGACCTGCATTCGGGATTCATCAAAGCCTGGCGCTCTGCGCATTGCTTCGGCAACGGCAACGGCTCGCTGAGACGAAAGATCCCAGTTTGAACTGTACAGCTCATTCGATATTTGCTGTCCGTCGCTATGCCCTGCTACCTGCACTTCACCCGGCACGTCTGCCAGTAACGCTCCTATTTTTCTCAATACCGGCTGAAACTGAGGCTGCAAAAATGCCGAACCGGCAGAGAAGGAGCCATTTTCACGGATACGGATAGTAAGTTGCTGTCCTAATGACTCCATTTCGATAGACCCATCAAGGATCTCTTTTTGCAGTTGCTGGGCAACCTTTTTCATCAGCTCATTGACTTCACTTTCATCTGCACTTTGTGAAGCAGAGGCTGATTGCGCATCCGCTGTTTGCCGGGACTGGCCGCCACGCTGGGTGCCCCGTTGTTTTTGACGCCCTCCCGCAGAGTCTTCATCACCGGCCTGAAACTCCAGCATCTGCTGGGTCATTTCTATAGTTTGTTGCTGTATCGTTTCAATGGGCGTGGGATCCGGTCGTCCCGGCCGAAACTCCATAGCAATCACACTGGTGCCTTTTGGAATGTCTTTAACTTCGATCTTGTTCTGGACACCAAAGGCAAACTTCATAGACCCGGCTATCTGCTTAAATTTGAGCACGTCCATCTCGGAAAACGCCAGCAACAACACGAAAAAACACATCAGCAATGACATGAGATCGGCAAAGGTCCCCATCCAGGCAGGCAGCCCCTCGGGGGGGCATTTCGGGCACTCGTCTTCTTCAGTTGCCATGTTTATTCGTCCTCACCGGTACCACGCTTATTGGCTGCCAGATAATTCTTTAATATGCCTTCAATAACTCTTGGATTCTGACCATCTGCGATGCCGACGATGCCATCAAGCACCAGCTTCTGATTGAGCTTCTCTTCTTCTACTCTGTTTTTAAGTTTAAGTGAAATTGGCAGGCACACCACATTCGCCAGAAACGCACCATAAAGGGTTGTCAATAGCGCAACCGCCATCGCAGGTCCAATGGCCTTCGGGTCATCCATGTTGGAAAGCATCGCTACCAGACCAATTAGCGTACCTATCATCCCCATGGCAGGGGCCACATCGCCCATATTCTTAAAGATGGTAGCGCCAAACTCATGCCGCTCCGTGGTCATCGCGATATCCTTGCTCAGCGTTTCCCGCACAACTTCGATATCATGGCCATCCACCAGCATGTCCACGCCTTTTTGCATAAACGGGTTGTCAATTTCTGCTTCTTCCAACGCGAGAAACCCGCCCTTACGCGCTGCATCTGCCATCTCTACGATCTTTTCGATCAGCGACTCAGGCGAATCAATCTTGAACATGAAGGCCTTGCCCGCAATTTTACCTGCGCCAAAAAACTGGCCCAGGGTAAATTGGGACAATACGACAAACAGAGTTCCACCAAACACAATTAAGATCGAAGGAACATTGATGAACATGGCCATGTTGCCGCCCAGGATCATGGCCATAACCACAAATCCGATTGCCCCTAACATGCCTATGATGGTTGCTAAATCCACTCACTCATCCTCTTTTTGCAGACGCATTTGATTTTGTAGAGGCACCAGTCGGGCAACTGGTACTCATGACAGTTATTCTATCGGCATCACACAGGATTTCTATAACCTTGTGTGCTAATTCACCTGATATACCAATAACTAAGCACCTCCACAACCAATATCGTATCTCCTTAAACGCCCGCACAGAGAGCGCCGCACGGCGACATAAAACCATTTGACCCTCCTGCGCCCCTCGGTTAATGTGCGCGTAACTTTTTATTGCAATAAGGACACAGTGATTGTGACTGATAAGCCATCATCTCCTTCTTTCGAAGAATCCCTTGCAGAGTTGGAGTCAATAGTCAACGACATGGAGAATGGCGATCTTCCGCTCAATGAGGCGCTCGAAAAATTCGAGCGAGGGATCAGCCTGTCCAGATTGAGCCAGCAATCGCTGGAGAGGGCACAGCAAAAAGTTCAGATCCTGCTTAAGGAAAATGGCGAGGAAAGCCTGGCTGACTTTTCAGAGCCGGATGCACCTGACGCGCCATAGACTCATCACACCCTGATGCAGTATAAACGGAATATATCATGACAATTACGGCTCTACACTCTCAGGTAAAAGCTGACACGGATGAAGCGCTACTCGATATGCTGGCGTCTTTCCCTGATCATGCACCACAGTTAAAGGCGGCAATGCAGCACGCACTGCTTGCCGGGGGAAAGCGTCTGCGTCCATTGTTGGTGCACGTTGTTGGCGAAGTGCTGGCACTGGATAAATCAGACTGCATGACGATTGCCTGCGCCGTAGAGTGTATCCATGCTTACTCGCTGGTGCATGATGATCTTCCGGCCATGGACGATGATGACTTACGCCGGGGTAAACCAACGTGCCATGTTGCCTTTGATGAAGCAACGGCCATTCTGGCCGGCGATGCGCTGCAAACACTGGCCTTTTCTATTATTGCTGATGCGCCAATGGCGGATACCGGGCATGCCCGGCGCGCAGGCCTGGTATCGATGCTTGCCCGGGCATCAGGCTATTTAGGCATGTGTGGTGGCCAGGCAATTGATCTTGCTGCAACAGGAAAAGAAGTATCAGTCGAGGCGCTCACTCAGTTACACTCGCTGAAGACAGGGGCGCTACTGCGTGTCTGTGTGGAAATGGCTACGCATGTGGCAGATGATCTTGATGCAGAACACCGTTCTGCCCTGATCCGCTTCGCCGATGCCATCGGTCTGGCCTTTCAGGTACAGGATGATATTCTGGATGTGGAAGGATCCAGCGATACCACAGGCAAACCCGCCGGGTCTGATGTTGCACTAGGTAAGAGCACTTACCCCGCCCTGCTGGGGCTGCAAGCCGCAAAGTCTGAACTTGACCGGCTTCATCAACAGGCACTTCAGGCCTTGCAGGGATTACCCTACAATACACACCTGCTGGTCGCGTTTAGCGAACTGCTGGTAAAGCGTGATCATTAGCCACGCATCACGTCATTAGCTTAAGACAATAACAATGAGTTTAGATATAACGCACTATCCAACGCTGGCATTAGCCCAGTCACCGGAACAGCTTCGCAAGCTTTCACAGGAAAAGTTAAAAACCTTATCTGAAGAATTACGGGAATACCTGCTGAACTGCGTTAGTCAGAGCAGTGGCCATTTTGCATCAGGACTGGGGACTGTAGAACTGACTGTCGCCCTGCACTACGTCTATAACACACCATTCGACCGGTTGTTATGGGATGTTGGCCATCAGGCATACCCTCACAAAATTCTCACTCAGCGCGCTGCGCGTATGTCGACTATCCGCAAAAAAGAGGGTCTGCATCCGTTTCCGTGGCCACCGGAAAGTGATTACGACACATTCGCAGTGGGCCACTCCTCTACCACTATTAGCGCCGGACTGGGTATGGCAGTGGCCGCTGAAAAAGAAGGTGCGGGGCGCAAAGTTGTTTCTGTCATCGGTGATGGTGCCATGACCGCTGGCATGGCCTTCGAAGCACTCAACCATGCCGGTGATATCAAAAAAGATATGGTGGTGGTACTCAATGACAATGAGATGTCGATCTCTGAAAACGTGGGTGCGCTGAATAGCCATCTGGCACGGCTGCTTACCGGCAACTTCTTCAATACCATTCGTGACGGCGGCAAAAAACTGCTCAGCAATGTACCGCCAATCAAAGAATTTGCCAGTCGTGCCGAAGAGCACATTAAAGGCATGGTTGTGCCTGGCACCATTTTCGAAGAGCTGGGCTTTAACTACATCGGGCCAATTGATGGCCATGACGTGAATGCCATGGTCGATACGCTGCGCAATATGCGCAACTTTAAAGGCCCCCAGCTTCTGCATGTCGTGACCCGTAAAGGTAAAGGGTATGCGGTCGCAGAAGAAGATCCTATCAAGTTTCACGCCGTCCCAAAATTCAATCCCAAAGACAATGCCCTGCCAGCATCTAAGCCGGGCGCGCCGTCTTTTTCTGCAATTTTTGGGCAGTGGCTGTGTGATATGGCTGACAAGGACTCCAAACTGATGGCGGTCACGCCAGCTATGCGGGAAGGCTCCGGCATGGTCAAGTTCTCTCAGGCGCACCCTGATAAGTATTTTGATGTAGCCATTGCCGAGCAGCATGCGGTAACGTTTGCTGCAGGCCTTGCCAAAGATGGCTACCACGCTGTCGTCGCAATTTATTCAACGTTTTTGCAGCGTGCTTATGATCAGCTGATACATGATGTCGCCCTGCAAAATCTGCCGGTGTTGTTTGCAATCGACCGTGCTGGCATCGTAGGTGCCGATGGCCCCACACACCAGGGGGCGTTCGATATCGCGTACCTGCGCTGTATTCCGAATATGCTGATCATGACGCCGGCTGATGAGGCAGAGTGTCGCAATATGCTGTACACCGGTCATATAGCGGGTCAGCCAGCGGCTGTGCGCTATCCCCGTGGCGCAGGTATTGGTGAGCAGCCAGCGCAGCAGATGACCGCGCTGACGCCTGGTAAATCACGACGTTTACGTGATGGCAAACGCATCGCCATTCTGAATTTTGGTACTCTGCTTCCTTACGCGCTTGAGGCCGCTGACAAGTTAGATGCGACACTGATTGATATGCGCTTCGTAAAGCCGCTTGATACTGATGCCATTGAAACTGCCGCCGCAGAGCATGAACTGCTGGTTACACTTGAGGATGGCTGTCGAAAAGGCGGCGCTGGCTCAGCAGTGATGGAGCACCTGCAGGACGCAGGGATCTTAAAGCGAGTGCTGACCATTGGGCTTCCGGACAGCTTTATTCTGCAAGGCACGCAACAGGAAATGTACGAAAAGCACGGACTGGATACACAAGGTATTCTTAAAACAATACGCGCGCTGCAGCAGGGTTAACGCTAACAGCGCCGGCCTTGTCCTGAGATAACCGGCGCTTTCCTGACGTTTTCAGATAATTTTCGGCCGTCAGGAATAACCTTGGGTTTCTGATCAACTTTTCGCCACATTGTCGTACAATAGGCAGTACGCTAATGATGACAGTCACACTGTTTTAAGGAAGAAGACCCTAGCCCCATGGCTTTGCAGCAATCACTTACCGTGAATCAAAACCTGACAATTCGTCTGCTCAGGGTATTGCGTTATAACAAGGCAAGAATTGAACGCTCTCTGGCGCTGCTGCCCAAAGACCGGCGCCCGCTGTTTCACGTTCTGCCATTTTTGCTGCATGTTAATCATCCGGATTTGCCTGGCTACATTGAAAACAGTGAAGTGCCGTACGGGCTGAATAACTTCTCGTTCCGGGATCAGATTAAAGACGCACTGACCGCCTGCTTCCCGGCTAAACAAGCACTGTTCGAGGACGTAAAACCGATCTGGCCACGTCAGCGTGCGATAGACGCGCTGGTCCTCATGGGCAGTATTGGCACCATTGCCCAGTCCTCCTCATCAGATTTTGACTACTGGGTGTGCGTAAACGGTAAAGTGATGACAGCGCGCGGAAAGCACTTTCTGCAGCAAAAACTTACCGCTGTTGAGCAATGGGCCGCCCAGGAGCAAGGCATTGAGGTCCACTTTTTCCTGTCTGATATCAATAATGTTAAAGCCAACGATTTTGGCGTAGCTGAGGGGGAAAGTGCCGGTTCAGCGCAGGCAATACTGCTCAAATCAGAGTTTTATACCACGAATATCGTGGTTGCCGGTAAGGCTCCGTTTTGGTGGCTGGTACCCGATTCGTTTACCCAACAGCAATACTATTCGCTGATGTCACAGCTCGAGGAAGGAGGAAGCCCTGATCCAAACTGGTTTATGGACTTAGGCTATCTGGAAAAGCTTGATCCCAATGAATTGTTTGGTGCCGCGATATGGCAGTTAGGTAAAGCCATGGACTCACCGTTTAAGTCTGTGCTGAAAATGGCCAAGCTGGAAGTGTTTCTTGAAAATCTGGAACACGAGCAACCTTTGTGTAACTTATTAAAACGCCGGGTACACAATGGTGATGAGGCGCCGGGCTCGGTTGCCACCATCGATCCGTATGCACTGATGTTTGACCAGCTTATCAATCATTACGCCGACCGTGAAGAACATGAAGTTGTTCTGCTTTTACAGCAGTGCCTGTATATCAAGTGTGCGCCGCGGCTCAGTTATCCGGCAGATGAAGGTGAAGTAACCTTTAAACGACGGATTATGGCCGGTTATGCCAGACACTGGGGCTGGACACGCTCTGAACTGCGGCACCTGGACGACCTTAACAGCTGGTCTTTTCAGGAGCTGGTGAAGCTTTCACGCCGGATACACCGCTTTCTCATACAGTGTTACCGTAGGATGTCCTCCAAGCTGAGTATGGAGCGGCAGCTGGTCAGTAAAGAGGACATGACGGTGCTCGGTCGGAGGCTAGACACCTTCTACTCTAAAAAAGACAATAAAATTGAGTTTTTACGCAGCGGCTTTGATGATCGCATGTATTGTCCGACAGTCACGCTGAAAATGGCGCGCAAAAAGGCAGGAGAGCATATCTGGACAGCCTACTCCGGTGATCAGATTGGCAGGCATGGAAAACCGCTCGAAAGAACGCGTATGACCACCTCAGGCAGCCCTGTTCGTATCCTCACCTGGTGCGTGTGTAACCGAATTCTGGACGCTGATTCGCATGTCTTACTGGATTACGATACTGATCCGCTGACCGAACGTGATCTTGAAGAGCTGGTCAAACACATTCAGAGCCTCTTCCCGCCGGTAAAGATAAACGCTTTGCCCCGCAAAGCGCTGCTGGCACCCGCGCAAATCAATGCCTGTATGGTGATCCTGAATTTCACCACACTGCGACTCAAAGCTACAGTGGAAGAGACCATACTGGTTTATTCCACGACCTGGGGCGAAACCTTCATGATCACAGGACAAGAGGCACTGGATAACTTGTGGTATGAGCTTCAGGAAATGTCCCCACAACCCAAATGTACCGTTTTTATTCCTCATGGGAGCCAGCGAAAGCGAATTTTTGATTCCTTTATGGAAAATACCGAGCTGCCATTCGAACTCCTCCCCTGATCACCAGATTAATGTTGCAATTTGGGCGTATCCGCTGTGACCGGCTCCAGCAACACAGTCAACGCATAGTCTTGTTGTTCACCAGGCTCTAAACGATAGGCATCATAGGGCTTCGCTCCTCAGGTATTGTCGCCTCCCACGCCCCGCTGACGGTAATCCAGGGTAAGCTCTGTCAGCGGTCTGGGTTTTATGTCAGCTGCGTGGCGGTGACGGATAAACAGGCCCCGATGGCACGAAGAGTGTAATGAGAAGACACCAATAAAGACTGTAACTTGCTGTTATTTTCGGGTAATTTATCAACAGGCAGATTCAACCATATTCATAATTACAAGGCGTACTCACATGGAAAACGCTAATGCATCGCCCATCCAGCGACTCCTTAATAAAGTAGAAGTGTGGGGTAACAAACTCCCCGATCCCGCCGTTTTATTTATCATTTTATTGTTCGCCGTCTGGGCCTTGTCATGGGCGCTCTCCGGTGTCAGTTTCGATGTGGTCGATCCCAGAAATGGCGAACCACTCGCGATCAATAATCAACTGGCGGGCTCGGCACTTACACAGTTCTTTTCATCAATGGTGACAAATTTCGCCCATTTTCACCCGGTCGGGGTGGTCCTGGTGGCTATGTTAGGTATTGGTGTGGCTGAATATTCCGGCTTTATCAATGCCGGACTCAGAGCATTGCTGTCAGTCACAGCGACCTGGTTGCTGACCCCAATGATTATTCTTATCGGAATTGTCAGCCACTCGGCCGTCGATGCCGGCTATGTACTGGTTATTCCTCTTGGCGGCGTTATTTTTTACGCCGCAGGACGCCATCCTCTGGCTGGTATCGCCGCTGCTTTCGCCGGGGTCTCCGGAGGATTTTCTGCGAACTTTGTACCCTCAGCCCTTGATCCTATGCTTCAGGGGATCTCTCAGGCAGGTGCGCAACTGCTTGACCCCAGCGTGACACTGAACCCACTGAATAACTATTACTTTACAACAGCGTCAGCGGTGGTTGTCACCGGGCTGGGCTGGTTTATTACCGACAAGCTGGTAGAGCCCAAGCTTAGAAATAACCCGGTCGACGGCGATATGTCTGATTTACCCAGTATGGAGCCACTAAAACCCAGCGAACGCCGTGCATTACGATGGTCGCTGCTGGCAGTTGGACTTGGCATTGGCTTACTGATTGTCACCGCCTCCTTTGCGTCATCGCCCTGGCGGGGTGTCGAGGGCTCGCTGACTTCGTTCTCAGCGCCACTCATGAAGTCGATCGTGCCGCTTATCTTTTTACTTTTCCTGATCCCGGGTCTGGTCTACGGACTCATTATCGGCACCATTCGCACGTCATCCCAGTTTGTTGAGGGAATGACAAAGGCAATGCAGGGCATGGGCTATTATCTGGTTATTATGTTTTGTATTGCGCAGTTTATTTATGCGTTTGGCCAGTCTAATCTGGGTATTTTACTGGCTGTTAAAGGCGCCGCCTTTTTAAAAGAGATGCAATTGCCAGCAGGAATAACGATCACAGGAATCGTGTTTCTTACCGGCCTGATTAACCTGTTTGTTGGCTCCGCTTCAGCAAAGTGGGCACTGCTCGCACCTATTTTTATTCCTATGTTAATGCAACTTGGCATTTCGCCGGACCTTGCACAGGCCGCTTACCGGATTGGTGACTCCAGCACCAATATCATCACCCCGCTAATGCCTTACTTCCCGCTGGTCGTCGTATTTTGTCAGCGCTATGTAACGAACACCGGTATCGGCACACTGACCTCAATGATGCTACCATTTTCTGCCTGCTTTATTGTGGTTTGGACACTGTTTCTCATTCTGTACTGGAGTCTGGGGATCCCGCTGGGCATTCAGGCATCCTATGACTACAGCATGCCCTGATACGGTGACCAGGCAGTCACCTGCGGTTTTATCCAGCGTCAGGTACTAGTGGATGGTTGGTGACGGGCCGTACCTGCCCGGCCCCGGAGGCTGTCGCAACGCGCAGACTTACCGGGGCCAGGTGACCACAGCCCAGCCTGGTTTGCCGACGCTACCGCGGACTCTGGTAACGCCTGTGGCCTGCACCCGGTTTGCGCAGCACCAACTGGAAAAGTTGCAGGTTGCGGCTTCTGAATGCGCCCGCACAACACTGCAGATAATACGTCCACATTCGATAAAAACGCTCGTCATACTGGCTCTTTAGCGTCGGCCAGGCAGCGTTAAACTCATCCAGCCAGCTCATCAGCGTGCGATCATAATCAGGACCGAAATTATGCACATCTTCTATCACAAAATAAGGTTCACAGGCCTGACTGATTTGTGTCAGTGATGGAATAGCGCCGTTTGGAAAAATGTATTTGTGGATCCAGGGATCCGTACCAAGTTGCGACTCCATCTTACCAATGGTGTGTAATACAAAGATGCCATCATCGTCCATCAGTTCATGGGCTTTGCCTAAGTAAGTGTCATAATTTTTCTGACCAACATGCTCGAACATACCAATCGACACCAGCTTGTCAAACGTGCCCTGTAAGCTACGATAGTCCTGCAGACGAATATCGACAGGCAAGCCATTACAGCGTGTTGAAGCAAGCTTCTTCTGCTCTTTAGAGATGGTAACGCCGGTAACGTTGGCCTGATAGTGACGCGCCGCATGCTCTGCAAAGCTTCCCCAGCCACACCCGATATCCAGAACCTTTTCCCCGGCCTGAATGTCAGCCTTGCGACACACCAAATCAAGCTTTGCCACCTGCGCTGCGTGCAAGTCTGCTGCGTCATGCCAGTAACCACAGGAATAACACATAGTAGGGTCAAGCATGGCTTTATAAAGATCATTGCCAACATCGTAGTGTTGCTCACCAACCTGAAACGCACGCTTAACTGACTGTAAATTCATCAGTCTGGTCATCAGCCAGTGTTTTACCGCTATCCAGCGGCCTGTGATCTCTTTTTCGATATGGCGATCCATAAGGCGGGTAAAGAAACCATCAAGGCGCTCACAGTCCCACCAGCCATCCATATAGCTTTCGCCCGCCCCTAACGATCCCTCAAGTAATACCCGGCGATAAAAGTTGCGGTTATGGATCTGCGGGTCCCAGGGGTTCGGCCCGTTGACTTTTATGCCTGTTCCCTCGAGGCGCTGGACTAACCAGGATGGCGGTTTCGTATTGGCCTGCGAAGAGATTTTGCGGTATTTTCCGATGTTATTATCTGCATCAGCTGATCCTGCCATTTCTCTCTCCATCGACATTGTCGGTGTGAACTTGCTCAATAAATATGCTAAGTCAGTGCTGTGCACAAATCAAATGGTGTGGATTTTTAGTGTTATCAGGACGGGGATAGACAAGTCTGTGTGCATACAAACCCAAAAAGGCAGCCGTCTTCAAGCCAAACTGCGGCAGCCCTGACAGGTTATATTGAAGAACCATGGCAAGGCAGGTAGCTGGCTGTAAACAGATGCCCTAATACGAGTCAGGATTAAATGAACCGTTATACCTGCGCGTTCCGTCCTTTTTCCAGAACTCAATCGCCGGAACCTGATTCTCCCATACATCGGTTGCATTCCAGGTAAATTCATCCTTATAACGGGCATCGAAGAATTCGCTTTCGTAATGGCTTGCCTCCCGGCTTTCCGGGAAAAACAGGTTACTGCCCTTAGATACAACCACTTCAGCCTGACTTAAGAACTGAATTTGACGACGCGTGATGATTTTACACGTCGGCTCATCGGGATCCGCCGGGTATAGTGAAGAAACAATTGCCCGTTCAATTTCCCCTGACTCCTGCTGGATTACATAAATACCCGATCCAAGCGGAAAGCGGCCAACCATATTCAGAAAGCAATCCACATATACCGCGTTGTAAGCCTTATCTGCTTTGCCCTGCTCTAAAATATCGTAGGCCCGGTAAATCTGGCGATAATCAAAGTCCTGCTTGGTCGATAACATAAACGAGGCATACGTCATTGGAATACGCAGCAAATCGCCAAGCTCGTGCCCCGTATACTTGGTTGACTTAAGCGTATTGAGAATAAACGCCAGCTGCTTTTTCTCATGACTGAGGTAAGCATCACGTTCTTCCCGGCTGTTGAAACGCATAGTCGGTATGCCAATACCAATCTTCAGGTAATCGCTGGTCTTTTTATCGGCTATGCTTAGCAATCTTTCCCGCTCTTGTTGATCCAGTTTTCGATAGCGGTCGTGCCCAAGCACATCATTTGCCTCAGGGCTGTGCATACCAATTGATTGCAACAGTGCGGCCTTGGCCAATGGTTTAAGGATATTCTCGCGGTATGCCAGCTTAATATCACCGGGCATCGCTTCCGGAGCGCTACTGTCTTCACGTTCCTGCTGCAGCTTATCCGCCATCAGACTGTATGACTTATCTGATGGAAACAGCTTTTTCAACTCATCATGCAAAAACCGTGAGTCAAACGTATGCCGGGTTCTGACTTCTTCAAAGAGCGCAATGGTGAGTGCGGTGATAAAGATCGGTTTATATTTTTCATTCCGAATATGACGTACTTTTTCTTTTGGCGACGGTGTAGATAAGGCAATCGTGCCTAAAAACTGACTGAAAATTCGCTCCCCGCTGAGCAAATCCAGCATATGGTCAGTAAGATGATCAAGAAGTTCGTAGCGATTGTTGCTTTGCGTATTTAACCTGGTTTCGAGTTCCCGCAACTCCATATCACTGGCTGACTGTTGCGCAACAAGTTTTGACAGATAACGCTTTGCAGAACTGTGACCTTTTATCGCCGGAAAGGTACCTTTCTCCTTTCGGTAATTATCAATATAGTCGATTTGCTCCTGGTAGGTTTTAACCTTGTGCTTTAACAATGTCAGCTTTTTATAGTCAGTGGGATACTCCTCAAAAAATGCCTCTGCGTTTATGACCAGCTCACGATAACTCTGACGAAAGTCAGTTATCTTCCTGGATATCTCACTGACCATATTAGGTATTTGGGATAACTTCTCTTCCGCCCAGGACGGTTTATTTGATTTACTATCGAGCAGCATCTCGCCCCACACTTTTTATTATTAAGACATTTTTTGTGTTTGCCAGCGGTATCTTATACCTATTCACTGCAAACGTTAAATGTAAGGAAGATGTTTTCCAATCTGTTCTGCGCAGTTTGTTTTGCCTCACTTCATGTCATAAGTCATTGAGTGATGCTACCCTTATATTCAGTTTCTCCAGCCCAGGTCGAATTACAAGCGTGCCAGAAATTTTGTCATGTATGGCCTGTCGGTTGGGCTCCCAGAGAACCTGAGCAAATCCCAGTAACCCGGTTGCAAGTCCGGCACCATAGCCACCATACCGCTCAAAACTTTCCCACAAACTCATCGCTGAGCCGTCCAGTTTGATCACCCTGAGGCCCAGCAGCATTTTCCCCGGAGTCTGACCTTTCATCCAGTACGTGCAGGCAGTGAAATAAAGTGCTGCCCAGCCAAAGCCAATGCCAAGATCTTCGAGTAATCCGCGGACCCAGGCCAGTAAACTCGGATCGCCGTTATCGTTCACGGGGATGTCAGCCGCGGGTACAGAGGAGGCCGTGGTAGCAGGCACTACTGGCATTGTCTGCACGTCAGCGGTGTCCAGATCTAAAGTGGTCTGCTCGTCAAAACGCTCAAGCAGTTGCGCCGTTTGTTCCTGCGTCAGGGATTGCTGCATATGAGCACGCAATGTATCTTTCATGTCGCTGATAATGTGTCGCGGGAAATCGCCGTTACGAATTTTTTCCGATAGCGGTGTCAGAAATGCCTGCCAGCATGCCAGTGGCTGACAACGCTGCTGCACAATTCGCTCATCGAGTTCCTCAAGCTGTGACGACATGCCGATCATAACTGCCGCAATGCCCAGACCCTGGATGCCTGTAACCACATCGCTGGTAGTATCGCGGCTATCTGAATGACTTTGCTGGGGCCCGTTAAAGGTATCGAAAACGGCAATCAGGACACCGAACAAGAGCACAGCAGCAATGCCTTTCATAATGGTTCTCAACCAGCCAAACCGGCTTGGTGTATTTTTCTTTTTTCCTGCGCGCCAGAAAAAAATCACGCCCAGGACAGCCAGTAATACGGACGGAAGATGGGTTAACATAACAACCAGAATGAGATCCAGCCCCATTGCGCTGGCTCGCCTGGCCGGGCGTCCCAGTTTCAGTCCGATGATATCATCAGACACCGCAAACTCGTATGGCGTAACCACATTGCGAATTTGTTTTTCGGTCATTATCTGACCATTACTTTTGAGTTGTGGGGGATGGGTGTCCATAGATTGATTTACCTTTTTTCATCGCGATGCAGGCGCCTGAACGTGGTATCGTCAAGTTTCCAGTTTTTGTAAGACGTTTCTGAGTGTCTCACCATCAGATTTATCCAGCCCCAGAATCGTGCTGGGTTTCTGGCCCCGCGTCTCGATATCAATACGATCCCAAAAAATCCCCGTCCGGTAACTGAAGCCTGCCACTTTACTCCACTGGATCTCGTCGCTGTCACGCCATAAGCCGAATAAACCCGGTGTCATGATAATAATTTTTTCCTGATCAGTGGTAACCTGCTGAGGCAACAGACGAAAGCGAAACAGAAAGGTCGGTAACGGGTTGCTCCTCAGTGCCAGTTTTGGAATTGACAGCGATGTCGTTGTCTTTGCACTGGCAACGCGACTGCCACAATACCGGCAAACACTGGCACCTTCAGGCAGTGAAGCGCAGCAACGTGTGCAGGAAATACCCGACTGATATTCCTGACAATAACGACACTTCATAGCGTCGTGCGGAATATCACTGATGCAATACGTACAATTTTTAGTGTCGCCTTTTTCCATACCATTTCACCGAAACGACGTAACGAAGTTCTGGTTTAAGCTAGCACGGTTTATTGAGGGTGGGTTAACGCAAATTGTAAGGAAGCGTTAGGGAAGATGCGAATAAGTCTAGCGCAGCTCAGGCTTATTCGCATCTTCCTCAGCTCAGCAAACTGATAAGGTGTAACGAGCCACAGGCCATGATGCCAGCCACGACATCATCTAACATAATGCCGGCCCCACCATGAATGTGCTTATCGATAGGGCCAATCGGCCAGGGCTTAAGAATATCGAAGACCCGAAACAGCACAAAACCTGCCAGCAGTGACTGCCAGTGAATGGGAATAAATAAAAACGTAATCAGCATTCCGGCAACCTCATCCCAGACGATAGAGCCATGGTCATGGACCCCCATATCGGCTGCCGTTTTTCCGCACAGATAATTCCCAGCCAGCCAGGCAAACGCCGTCAGCGCGACGTACGCCCAGTCTGGCAGCATGGCCATACCGACAATCAGCGGAATGGCCGCCAGTGAGCCCCAGGTGCCCGGCATAAACGGAATAAGGCCACTACCAAAGCCCAGTGCCATAAAATGCACGGGATTTCGCATCGTAATTCGGGCGCGATAAACAGATTGCATCAGAATTGATGTTCAAAGCCGAACTGTTCGGGCAAATGGTAGCGCTGATCGTTATGTTTCAAATCAATCTGACCAGTGTTACCGGTTAACTGACCTATGCAGGTTGCTTTTACGTTGGTACTGCTCAGTGATGTCTCAAGGTTACCTTTTTGCTCTTCGCTGACAGTAAAAATAAGCTCATAATCGTCCCCAGCGCTCAGTGCATAGGCAATTGCCTGTTCATCAGTGACCGTTTCTTTCATGCCTCGGGAAAGTGGTAAGCGGTCAACGTGGATAGTCGCTCCACATTTTGACGTGGTAAGAATATGCGACAAATCGGCCAGTAAGCCATCAGACACATCAATGCAGGCATTGGCTATACGCCGCAGCGAGGTGCCGGCTGCCACCCGCGGAGTTGGATAAAGGTGCCGCTTAATCAGAAACTCCCTGGCCTCACCCGATGCATCAATCTCACCTTTTAGAATATCCAGGCCAGCACCGGCATCACCGAGTGATCCGGTCACATAAACCCAGTCTCCAGGCTTTGCCTGGTCCCGGCGCAACTGCGTACCTGGAGGAATAAAGCCCTGTGCGGTGATGGTCATTGCCAATGGACCACGTACGGTATCACCACCAATCAGTTGCACTGAATAGAAGCGGGTCAGCTCATACAAGCCGGAAACGAAATCCTCGAGCCAGGCGCTCTCTACTTCAGGTAACGACAATGACAGGCTGATCCACGCGGGCTCTGCGCCCATCGCAGCAAGGTCGCTCAGATTAACGGCTACGGCTTTATACGCCACTGACTTGGCGGGCGCGTCCATTAAGAAATGGACGCCACCTATCAAGGTGTCAGTGGTGACAGCTAATTGTTGATTTTCCGGGATCTGGGTAACCGCGCAATCATCGCCGATACCCACTATCACGTCCTTGCGCTGGTGTCCGCCGCTATGGAAATAGCGACCGATGAGATCGAATTCTTTCACGATAATCTCGTTATTATCCGGGTCACTGGCTTGGCAAAGCCGGGGTTAATCGCGCTCGTCTTTACGCAGCGTTTTTACTGCTTTATCCAGTGCACCATTAATGAATTTGTGACTCTCCTCGGCACCGAATGCTTTTGCCAGTTCAATCGCCTCATTGATAATGACGCGGTATGGCACATCCATGCGTTCGGTGAGTTCGAAGGTTGCGATGCGCAGAACGGCCTTCTCAATGGCGTCCAGCTCTTCTGGCAAGCGCCCGAGGTAGGGTTTGATGATGTCGTCGAGCCGTGAGGCATTTTTCGCCACGCCGCGCAGCATCGCCTGAAAATAGGCCATATCGACTTTATGCATGTCGTTGGAGGTTGCCAGTGCCAGCTCGACCTGATCAATCTGGTTTTTGCTCATTTGCCAGGAATACACACCCTGCAGGGCAAGTTCTCTGGCTTTGTGACGTGCTGAAACTTTCACTTAAACGTTCGCCTTACAATTTGCCGACAGCGTCAACAACGTTGACCATTTCCAGTGCGCCCAGCGCCGCTTCTGCGCCTTTGTTGCCTGCCTTGGTACCAGAGCGCTCAATGGCCTGCTCAATAGAATCTGTAGTAATAACACCAAAAGACAGCGGGATACCGTACTCCAGCGATACCTGCGCCAGCCCTTTATTACATTCACCGGCAACAAAGTCGAAATGCGGCGTGCCGCCCCGAATCACAGCGCCTAACGCAATGATCGCGTCGAACTGCTTTTTCTCTGCCAGTTTTTTTGCAACAACGGGTAATTCGTAGGCGCCAGGTACACGCACCAGCGTAATGTCGTCATCTTTCACTTCACCATGACGCTCAAGCGTATCCAGCGCACCTTCGAGCAGACTTTCCACTACAAAGCTGTTAAATCTTGATACAACAATGGCAAATTTTTTGCCTGTTGCTCTGATGTTACCTTCAATCACCTGCATGGCGTTTATCCTCGTGAAAAAACGGCGCGCAGTATAGCACACCTGCGCACAAACTAAATCGAATGTTGTCGGAATTGTACTATTCGTCGACAGCCTCGTCGTGAATGTATTCCACCACTTCAAGCCCGTAGCCTGACAAGGCGTGATATTTAATCGGCTTGCTCAGAAGACGCATTTTGTGAACCCCAAGCGATGCCAGAATCTGACTACCGACACCAATGGTACGCGAAGAGCCCTGCCAGCTTGCCCCGGCGGGCTGTTCACCGCAATCTTCGGCAGCAAAACGTTTCACCTGCATTTCCAGGTGTTCTTCCTTACCCAGCAACACCAGCACTCCGCCTTCATCGCTGATACGCTGCATTGCCTGCGGAAGTGTCATTGACCGGTTTATTCCCCTGGTAGACCCCAGTAGATCGCTGAAGGTGTTGTGCAGGTGTACGCGTACCAGGGTCGGCGTAGATTCATCAATCTGCCCTTTTTTCAACGCAAAATGTATCTGGTTATCAATACTGTCTTTGAAAGTATGCAGCTCAAACTCACCAAACTCGGTCGGCAGTTTGCACTGCGCGACTTTATCGATGGTCGTTTCGTTTAAGTTACGATATTCAATTAGATCAGCAATGGTACCAATTTTAAGGTTATGTTTTTTAGCAAACGTTTCCAGTTGTGGACGGCGGGCCATGGTGCCGTCCTCATTCAGGATCTCGACGATCACACCGGCAGGTTCACAACCTGCTAATCGCGGCAAATCAACACCTGCTTCGGTATGTCCCGCCCTGTTCAGTACGCCGCCGTCTTTGGCAATTAGCGGAAAAATATGGCCCGGCTGAACGATATCTGCGGCGGACGCGTCTTTGGCGACGGCTGCGCGAATTGTGGCGGCACGGTCAGCAGCGGAAATACCTGTTGTCACGCCGCGCGCGGCTTCGATAGAGACAGTAAAATTGGTGGCAAACTGGGCTTCATTTTTATCTACCATCAATGGCAGATTGAGTCGTTTACAGCGCGCCTGCGTCATGGGTAAACACACCAGTCCGCGGGCATGGGTGACCATGAAATTGATGGCTTCCGGTGTCACATGTTCTGCCGCCATAATCAGATCGCCTTCGTTCTCGCGATCTTCATCATCCATCAGGATCACCATTTTGCCCTGACGAATGTCTTCGATAATCTCTTCGGGGGTGTTTAATGCCATAATTTTTACTTTTATTTGTTTGTAGAGTTATTTGTTATCTTTTTAAAAATCCGTGCTCAGCCAGAAAACGCATATCAATACCTTTCGTCTGAGGCTCTGCAGCCTTGTCGCCCAGCATTAGCCGCTCAAGATAACGGGCAATAACATCCACTTCCAGGTTGACCTTAGTACCTGTTTCATAGCTTCCAATTACCGTTTCTTTCAGCGTATGCGGAATAATCCACAACATAAACTCACTGCCCTGCACTTCATTAACGGTGAGGCTGACACCATCCACCGTGATACTGCCCTTATGCGCAATATACTTAGCCAGAGAAGTGGGCGCATTTATCCAGAATTCAATGTAGTCGCTATGCCGGATTACCCGGCTTACCTCACCTACACCGTCAACGTGACCTGACACGATGTGGCCACCAAACCTGTCGGTAGGCCGCATCGCTTTTTCCAGGTTAACTTTACTGCCGGCACTGTAATGCGCAAAGCCGGTCAGCCGAATGGTTTCTTCGGAAACATCAGCGCAATAATAATCGTGGCCTTTTTCAGTGACAGTAAGGCATACACCATTGGTCGCGATACTGTCTCCGAGTGCTACATCTGACATATCAAGCGATGGTGAGTGAACATGTAGCTGAATATCGTCGCCGCGTCGATCCATACTACTGATGGTACCCAGCGCCTGAATAATTCCTGTAAACATAGCTATTTCTCAGTTGTGTTATGTTGGCCGGGCTTTTCGACCCTGTAATGCAGCCTGATATCATCACCGACGCTGCGAACATCCATTAAGCTCAGTGACGGTGTCGACGACAGCGACGAAAACGACGGAAAATTCACCATAGAGCGCGCCTTATCGCCCAGCAGTTTACCCGCCTGGTAGCAGATAAGTTCATCCACCTCTTCGGCCATAAACAGTGCACCGACTAGCCCCGGCCCCGCTTCGACCCACACTTCATTAATTTGCATGGCACCGAGTTCGCTCATCAGGGCAGATAAATCCAGTTTACCGTTTGCCGCAGGCAGTTCGAGCCGGTAAGCATTACCCTCAGAGTCAGCCTGCCGGGTGATGGTTGCCAGGTAGGTAGGATAACCATCCTGAAAGCACTGATAGTCACGCCCCAGTGCATCGGCAGCATCGACCACCACGCGGATGGGCTGACGAATGGTATCCAGCGGATAATCGCTTAATTGCGCTTCTTCGGGACGCACCAGTAAGCTGGGGTTATCCGCCTTTACCGTGCCGGAGCCGGTAACAATGGCGCAGCTTTGCGCACGGTACCGCTGCACATCGCGGCGCGCATCCGGACCAGTTATCCACTGACTGACGCCGTTCTCAAGCGCAATTTTGCCATCCAGGCTTGTCGCCATTTTCACTCTTACCCGTGGCTTGCCGGTGACCATACGCTTAATGAATCCTGGGTTAAGGTCTGCGGCTTCCGCCGCCATAATGTCAGTAACAACCTCAATACCCGCTTCCTGCAGCCTTCTGATGCCATTACCGCTTACATTGGGATTCGGATCGGTCATTGCCACCACCACACAGCGTACCCCAGCGTCGATCAGTGCGTTGGCGCAGGGTGGCGTACGACCATAATGACTGCAGGGTTCCAGCGTGACATACACTGTCGCTCCACGAGCCTGACTGCCGGCCTGCTTTAGCGCATGAATCTCGGCATGCGGCGTGCCAGCCTGAATATGATAGCCCGCGCCAATTTGCGTATCATTGTCATCGACAATAATGCAGCCAACACGGGGGTTGGGTGAAGTAGTGTTGCGTCCCTGCCGGGCGAGTCTGATGGCTTTTGCCATCCAGCGATAATGTGAAGTTAACGTGCGCGTCAACGGCTTATCCTCTTCGTCTGACTGACATTAGTCGCCAAGCCGGGCAATCTCTTCTCCAAACTCACGGATATCTTCAAATGACCGGTACACGGACGCAAAGCGAATGTACGCAACTTTATCCAGGTGACGCAGTTCATCCATGATCAGATTTCCCAGAAACTGGCTCTGAATCTCGCGTTCGCCGGTTGCACGCAATTTCGACTTGATGGTAAGAATGGATTTCTCCACATTTTCAGTGCTGACCGGGCGCTTTTCCAACGCCCGCTGCATGCCTGCCCGAAGTTTATCTTCGTTAAAGGGTTCACGGGAGCCATCACGTTTAATCACCCTTGGCATCACTAGCTCTGCCCCTTCAAACGTGGTAAACCGCTCATGGCATATGACGCACTCGCGGCGGCGGCGCACCTGATGACCCTCTGCTACCAGCCGCGAATCAATCACCTTGGTTTCCTGAGCAGAACAAAATGGGCAAAACATGGCACGTCACCTCGTGTTTATCATGGTATGCCGGATTGCTCCGGCACAGCACCAGTTCAATTTATGCGGCGTAAACCGGGAATTTCGCACACAGTGCAACGACATCCTGCTTCACGCGCTCGACAACACTTTCATCCCCCATGTTATCAAGTACATCACACATCCAGGTTGCTACCTGCTTTGCTTCTTCCTCCTGGAAGCCGCGACGGGTGATGGCCGGGCTGCCAATACGCAGACCACTGGTGACAAACGGCGAGCGCGGGTCGTTGGGCACAGAGTTTTTATTGACCGTAATGTTAGCACGGCCCAGTGCTGCATCGGCGTCTTTCCCAGTGATATCTTTGTCAATCAAATCAAGCAGGAACAGGTGATTCTGGGTGCCATTTGAGACAATTTTATAACCTCGCTCCTGCATCACGGCGACCATCGCCTGGGCATTTTTGACAACCTGTTGCTGATAGGTCTTAAATTCAGGCTGTAGCGCTTCCTTGAAGGCCACTGCTTTGGCTGCGATGACATGACACAGTGGTCCGCCCTGATTACCCGGGAACACGGAACTGTTAAACTTTTTGTACAGGTCTTCATCACCACAGGAGGACAGAATAAGGCCGCTGCGGGGGCCTGCCAGCGTTTTGTGAGTGGTGGTTGTGACCACATGCGCGTGCGGTAGCGGGTTCGGGTAAATCCCAGCTGCAACCAGACCTGCGACATGCGCCATGTCCACCAGCAGATAAGCCCCCGCCTTATCGGCGATCTCGCGCATACGCTGCCAGTCCACGATACCTGAATAAGCTGAGAAGCCACCGATGATCATTTTGGGTTTATGCTCTGCGGCCAGCGCTTCGACCTGCGCGTAGTCGATTTCACCGGTTGTTTGATCCAGCCCGTACTGCACAGCATTGTAAGTCTTGCCAGAGAAATTAACGTGGGAGCCGTGTGTCAGGTGCCCACCTTCGGCCAGGCTCATGCCCAGCACTGTGTCGCCGGCATTCAGTAACGCCATAAATGCCGCCGCATTTGCCTGCGAGCCTGAATGTGGCTGCACATTAGCGTATTCAGCGCCAAATAACTGCTTGGCCCGGTCGATGGCCAGCTGCTCCACCACATCAACGTACTCACAGCCACCGTAGTAGCGTTTTCCGGGATAGCCTTCGGCATATTTGTTGGTGAGCTGAGATCCCTGCGCCTCCATAACGCGCGGACTACAGTAGTTTTCTGAGGCAATCAGTTCAATGTGCTGTTCCTGACGCTCAACTTCTTTGGCCATTGCGTCTGCCAATTCAGGATCATAATCAGCAATATTCATTTCACGAGGTAACATGGAGGCTCCTTCACTACGGTTAGATAAGGCCGGTATGGCACACGGCCATGCAACTTTATTCAGGCCACAGCCAAATCGTGTGAAAACACAATTCGGCCAGACAATTCAGACTGGCTGCCTATTTTAGTCATTTTGCCAGCTATGTATACCGCTTTGTGGCCCGCAGAGGTATGGTCAGTGGCAAGGCTTGTTGGCATTATTGTGCAGTTTTCAGCACAACGCGCTGACAATCGTGGTGCGGTACACGGGCAGGTTCGACTGACGCTTATACGGCACCACGCTGCAGCGCTATGATTCGCGCAGCTTTTCCAGCGCCTTTACCCGCTGATACAGGCTGTCAACCTGGCGCAATCTGATCACATTCTTACGCCAGTCCCGGTTTGGCATGGCCGGCTGACCCGATGAGTAAACACCAGGCTCAGTAATATCCTGAACAATCATGGTGTAGCCTGTGACCTGTACCTTGTCGCAGATGCTGATATGACCATTGATCCCCACACCGCCACCAATAATAACGTACTTACCAATGTGGCAACTTCCGGCAATACCGGTGGAGCCACATATGCAGGAGTGATCGCCGATGATGCAGTTGTGGCCCACCTGCACCTGATTATCAATAATCACGTTGTCGCCAATAACGGTGTCTTCCATAGCACCGCGGTCAATGCTGCTACTTGCACCTATATAGCTGTTATCGCCAATTCTGACCGAGCCGGTCTGAGGAATGGGCAGCCATAGCCCGTTGTCATTCGCATAACCAAACCCATCGGCACCAATCACAGTCTGCGCCTGAATGACGACACCCTGTCCAATGACCACATCATGGTAGATCGTTACGTTCGGGTAAAACACGCAATCGTTGCCAATCACCGCGCCTTTGCCAATAACGGTGTTGGCCCCAATTGAGACGTTATCACCAATCACCGCGCCGTCTTCAATCACTACGTGCGGGCCCAAAGAAACATTGTCACCCAGCGTTGCGCTATCAGCAACAACGGCACTTGGAGCCACCCCACTAGCTACTGCCGGCGTTGTATCGAAGCATTGGGCAATGCGGGCAAACGCTGCATGCGGATTTTTCACCACCAGAGCAGGACAAGGCGCGTCGCCGGCTGCCTTTTCAGGCACAATAACTGCGCCGGCTGATGTCGAAGTCAGCTGCGGCGTGTACTTCGGATTCGTCAAAAAAGATATCTGACTGGCCGATGCACCAGCAAGGGTGCCGACACCACTTATCCTTACCGTGGCATCCCCAGTAATGGTTCCACCAACTTGCTCCGCCAGTTCTGCCAGCGTATAGGAGCGCCCCGGATTTGCCGTCATGTGCTCTTCCTCAGTTAACTGTTAACGCTGCGAATGGTAGCGTAAATTTTTTAGAAGGTCGGCTAAAATCTGTATTTTACGGTGCAGACTGCCCAAAATACCATCAATCACCTCGCTCTTTCTGAACTCAGCAGGGACAATACCAGGCTTTACCATTACACTATGTCTATCATTTTAAATTGCGTTTCAACTGCAAGGACACAGCATGTCACAGTACGTATATAGTATGCATCGGGTGGGCAAAGTGGTACCACCGAACCGTCACATATTGAAAGACATCAGTTTAAGTTTCTTCCCCGGCGCTAAAATCGGCGTTTTGGGCTTAAACGGTGCCGGTAAATCTACCCTGCTTCGTATTATGGCAGGTGTCGACACTGATATCGAAGGCGAGGCGCGGCCTCAGCCCGGGCTGAATATTGGCTATTTGCCACAGGAGCCTCAGCTGGATGAAAGCAAAGACGTTCGGGGCAATATTGAAGAGGCGGTGGCCGATGTAACCCATGCCGTTAAGCGTCTGGATGAAGTGTACGCAGAATATGCGGACCCCGATGCCGACTTCGATGCACTGGCTAAGGAACAGGGCGAACTGGAAGCCATTATTCAGGCCAAAGACGGGCATACCATTGAGAATGCGCTGGAGCGCGCCGCAGATGCGTTGCGCCTGCCCCCGTGGGATGCCGATGTCACTAAATTGTCCGGTGGTGAACGCCGCCGCGTGGCCTTGTGCCGTTTATTGCTGGAAAAGCCCGATATGTTGCTGCTTGATGAGCCTACCAACCACCTTGATGCTGAATCGGTAGCCTGGCTGGAGCGCTTCCTGCACGATTATGAAGGGACAGTGGTTGCTATTACCCACGATCGATACTTTCTCGACAACGTCGCAGGCTGGATCCTGGAGCTGGACCGTGGCGAAGGTATTCCCTGGGAAGGCAACTATTCATCGTGGCTGGAACAAAAGGAAAAACGCCTGGAAATGGAAGAGCGTGCCGAATCTGCTCGTCAGAAGTCCATTAAGCAGGAGCTGGAATGGGTACGCTCTAACCCGAAAGGCCGTCATGCAAAAAGCAAGGCCCGGATGTCACGCTTTGAAGAAATGTCGACCGGAGACTATCAAAAACGTAATGAAACCAATGAGCTGTTCATACCACCGGGTGAGCGGCTTGGCGATAAAGTCATTGATGTCGACGGCCTCAATAAAGCCTATGGCGAACGGGTGCTGATTGACGATTTATCCTTTAGCGTTCCCAAGGGCGCCATTGTTGGCATTATCGGCCCGAATGGTGCGGGTAAATCCACCCTGTTCCGTATGCTAACCGGTGCTGAGCAGCCTGATAGCGGCAGTATTGATATTGGTGAGTCAGTGCAGATTGCCAGTGTTGAGCAGTTCCGTGATCACATGGATGAGAACAACACGGTGTACAAAGAGATCTCTGACGATCAGGACATCATTAAAATTGGCAACTTTGAAATTAACAGCCGCGCTTACTGCAGCCGCTTTAATTTTAAAGGCACCGATCAGCAAAAGTACATCAAAGACTTGTCTGGGGGTGAACGAAACCGGGTGCATCTGGCAAAACTGCTGAAGTCTGGCGGTAACGTGCTGTTACTCGATGAGCCAACCAACGATCTTGACGTAGAAACACTGCGTGCGCTTGAAAACGCGCTGCTTGAGTTCCCAGGCTGCGCGATGGTTATCTCGCACGATCGCTGGTTCCTGGACCGGGTGGCCACCCATATTATGGATTACCGGGATGAAGGCCAGATTAACTTCTTTGAAGGTAACTACGCGGACTATGAAAGCTGGCTTAAAGCCGAATATGGCCAGGATGTGGTTGAACCGCATCGCCTTAAATATAAGCGTATGACGAAAAAGTAGTCGCGGCGCAGAGTGCTGCGAATGTTGTTACTCCGTTAAGCGCCTGTCACTGACAGGCGCTTTTTGTGACGTCAGCCCAGAACTTTACTGCTTCCTCACTCTTGTTGCCAATCAGCGACACCTTCCTAACTCCCATCATAAAGGAAAATCACAACCTATTGAAAAAATATAACTTTTACAGATTGGCATGGTGATTGAAGTTTTACCAAACACTAGTTATTCATTCACCTCACTGTGATAAGGCATTTTATGAAGTTCTCAGTACATCCACTCAATTCAGTTTCTACCGTGGCGAAAGCCTGCGCCATTGCGCTTGGGCTGGCTGGTCTGACTGCGTGTGGCGGGTCTGACACAGACTCACCTGCGGTAGAGCGGCCCGCACCGGACAATGAAGCCAGCTTCTCACTGGCCGTGTCCGACGCGCCCGTTGATAGCGCAACCGAGGTTGTAGTGTATTTTGACACGGTAGAGCTGACCGGCAATGGCGACCCCCTGGTGTTTGATGTCAGAGACGAAAACGGTGATCCACGCCGTCTCGATCTGCTTGCGTTGCAAGGTCAGGCCTTCGCCACTATTGTAGAACAAACTGATATTCCATCCGGTGAGTATGGACAGGTAAGACTGGTTGTTACCGATGACTCCTACATCGTGATGGACGAAGGTACGTTTCCGTTGCAGGTTCCAAGTGGTGAGTTAAAACTGGATGGCTTCACGGCTGCACCGGGCGCTGAAGCGGCTTATACAGCAGAATTCGACTTACGCAAAAGTCTGGTTAACCCAGTAGGCCAGCAAGCAGTATTCCTCAAGCCGCGTGGCGTCCGGCTGGTATTAAACGACGAGGTTGGTCAGATTGAAGGTTCGATCGATAACTTGCTGCTTGATGATCCGTCCTGCGCGCAGAAAATGGATCTGAATACGGGCAATGCCGTCTATGTTTATCAGGGGGAGTATCAACAAATCAGTGAACTGGGTGATGACGCAAGCCCAGATGATGACGACGACGTACAACGCCCTTACACCATTATTCCCGTTAACTATGATCAGGCGGATGACAGCTACCGGTTCAACGCCAGCTTCCTGCCGGCAGACGATTATACATTAAGCTTTTCGTGTACCGCGTTGTTTGATGAGCCCGAGTCAGAAGAAGGTGAAGCAGAAGGGTTCACATTACAAACCCTTGATACAGTGACTGTCACAGCAGGTAATACTACCACGGTGTCTGTCGAGTAACTCCTGAGATTGCGGCCACATACCGGCCGCATCACTCTGTTGCAACAGACCCGGGGTCCCAATATCAATCCACACAGGCGTTAACTATAACGCACAAAATTCGTTGATCTTCTGGCCACAACCCGCTAAAACTGATCATTAAATCTACCGGCGATTCGGCCATCACCAGACAGGACTGCATATGTCTGACAAGCGACAATTCCAGCGGGTTAAACTTGATATCGACGGCACGCTGTCCCATCAGACAACCACCATTGCGGTTGTCGTAAAAGATGTGTCGCTACAGGGATTGCGCCTGAGCGCCCGGGAATCACTGCTTGATCAATTGCCATTCGACAGTCACGAGCCCTACCTGGCCCGCTTTCGTCCCAATGACGACAGCCCCGAGCTAACGCTTTTTATTGAACAGTTGTACCGCCATGCAGACTCCCGCCATCCCGATACGATTTTGGGCTGCAGGCTGAAGCGCGGTGATATTGAAAGCGTGAGTGCGCTTCGACGCATCATTCAGCTCAACAGCAGCGACGCCGAGCTGAGCAACAAAGACCTTGATGCGCTCATCGAGGCGATTTACTCCAGCGCGTCCAGCGCCTGAGATAACTGCGCGACCGGTATCACCTGTAAGCCTGGTATCGCCTGTTTGGGCGCATTGGCTTTTGGCACTATAGCCCGTTTAAAACCGTGTTTCGCAGCCTCGATGATCCGTTCTGTTCCGTTTGGTACCGGCCGAATTTCGCCTGCCAGCCCTACTTCACCAAACACAATAAGTTCGCGTGGCAAAGCACGGTTTCTGAAGCTGGACACCATTGCCAGCAACAACGCCAAATCGGCGCTGGTCTCTGCCACCTTAACGCCGCCCACCACATTGACAAATACGTCCTGATCATTCATCTGCACATTGCCATGGCGATGCAATACCGCCAGCAACATAGCCAGCCGGTTCTGCTCGAGGCCAACGGCAATACGCCGGGGATTGGACATCTGTGAATAGTCGACCAACGCCTGAATTTCAACCAGCAGCGGACGAGTTCCTTCCCAAATCACCATCACACTGGAGCCCGGAGATTGCTGTTCGCCGCGGCTTAAGAAAATGGCTGATGGGTTACTGACTTCTTTCAGGCCTTTTTCAGTCATCGCGAAAACACCCAGTTCATTGACCGCCCCAAACCGGTTTTTCTGACTACGCAAGGTGCGATACCGGCTGTCGCTTTCGCCTTCCAGCATCATTGAACTGTCAATACAGTGTTCCAGCACTTTTGGCCCGGCCAGATTGCCCTCTTTGGTCACATGCCCCACGATAAACATGGCAATATGCTGCTGCTTGGCAAAGCGGGTGAGATACGCAGCGCTTTCCCTGACCTGAGAAACGCTGCCTGGCGCCGACTGCACGTCGGCCACGTGCATCACCTGAATGGAATCAATGACCATTATTTTTGGCTTGTTGCTTAGTGCCAGGTTGCAGATGCTTTCCACATTGGTCTCTGCCAGCATCATCAGCTTATCGTCCGGCAGTCCCAGCCGGCTGGCGCGCAATGCTACCTGCTGCAATGACTCCTCACCTGTGACATATAAAGCCGCAGAGGATTTTGCCATTTCACACATGACCTGCAGCAGTAACGTACTTTTACCTGCACCAGGAGAACCGCCAATCAGCATGGCTGCGCCCGGCACAATACCGCCACCAAGGACCCTGTCTAACTCTTTAAACCCCGAGCTAAAACGAGGCAGCGCTTGCAGATCAATGCTATCGAGTCGTTCAATTTTGGCCTGCGTCTGCCCGGCATAACCACTGGTAGCTCTGCCCGGTGTAGTTGCCGGTGAGACAACGAATTCGGAGATGGTATTCCATGCCTTACACTCACCGCACTGCCCCTGCCAGCGTGGGAACTCGGCACCGCAGTCAGAACAGACATAAGCAGTTTTGCGTTTTGCCATAACTTCGATGTATCTTTAGCTGAAAACCGGGTATTCTACCTTTCGCGACGCCATAATGCACTGTACGAATGCCCTGTTCGCAAAGAAGGTATGAGTGGCAACGGCATCCTTCTTTGTCATGGAAGTTAGGATGCTGCCGATAGAAAATAACTACATTGACACGGTGATGTTGTTTACATGAGTCAAGACCTGCAGCAATACGCTGACATCATTGAGCAGCTAAAGCCAATGGTGAATGAACCTGAATTTAATCAGATCCTTTCCCAGGTGGCCGGTGACCTGCCCAGAGAAAAACGTTTCCTCATAAAAATGGAGGTCAAGCGCCTGGCCAAGCCCTGCATGCGCTCGGTGGATCTGCGCGGACAGGTTGATGGTGAATGCCGCCTGTATGAGTACAACGGTATCAAGCATTACCTCGACGATATTGCTATTGATGTGTTCGAACAACAGGTAAGAACATTCGGGCACTATAGCTTTGGTGTCTATGAAGCCGTCCAGAATACCGAAAATAATTATCGTGTTATTCGCCGTAAAACCGAAAATAATGAGCTGGTTGCTGAACAAAGCGCAGCCTCAAAAACCACCGCATTGATGAATAAATACAATGTGCCGGTCGTCAACCTGATGCGCTACTCCCAGCGTCAGAACGAACGCATGAACTTTGCCGTGGCGGTCGAGCTCTCCAGTGAAAGTAACCCGTCCATCCGCGGGATCAGCGTAAATGTGTCAACGGAAGGGATACAGGTCAAACTAAGCCGGGAGTCACTGCTTAAGAACAATGACCGGGTGTCAGTTCATTTCAGGGGGCTGGAAGAAGAGTTTGCCCTGGACAAAAAAAATGGCATTGCCTACACCGTTGTCAATATTAGCCGCAAGAAGGATATTCAGTACGTCGCACTGCGACGCGCGAAAGAGTATCCCAACGCCTCCTTTGATCAGTTTCTGGAGAACTTTATACACGGCAATAAACGCCGCTATAAAGTGAACATGACCAACACCATTGACGCCATCATAAATAAGTCATGTGAACAATATTTTTCCCCCCGCAGCCCGACGCTTCCGGTCTTTGTCGATGTAGTGGATACCGTTATGACGCCGCGCTTTGCGATGGTGAATGAGGTAAACCGGGAAATTGTTAACTACTGGCGGGATGAAGAAAACAACTGCCGCCTTGGCTATCTGCTTAATAAAGACAGGCTAAACCAGTTAGCAACAAAACCCGCAGCACAGCGAGAGCTGTATCTGTTCAGCTTTACCCACGTGCAAAACGAAAAAGTTTACTTTTATTCTGCCTCTCTGGATGAACTTAATAAAAAAGATGTGCTTAGGCAGGTATTCTTCGGGTTTGGCGCACGCAAAGTCAGTTGGCGTGTATTTAAACTGACTATGATCGATATGTCGCCGGATCAGGCCCATGCACCGCTATCTATACCCGATAGTGTCGGCACTAAAATTAAGCGACAAAATAATCCGCCTGCTCCCCGGCTGATGGCGAAGCTGAAAAACTTACGCGTACTGCTGCACCTGACAGATATAACTTCCATCGGTGGGCAGCACACGTACAGCCAGCTAAAGTTTAATCGTGAAAGTGTTAACCACCTGCGGGTATTTGGTCACCCCAGGAACCGCCCCTCCAGAGAAGTAAAAAACGTCCTCTATAAATTTGAGGAACAGCGGCTTGAATCCCGTTATCAGTTGCGCTCGGTGATCGAACTGAAAGCATACGGCAAGGATGTCACCTACAAAGGAATTAGCGAAGATATTTCCGTTCACGGCCTGCGTATTGAGCTGAATCAGGACTTTAGCCACGATGTGGATAATCAGGTTGAGGTAGGTTTTCCGAAGCTTCAGGAGCTGACCACCAAACATAATGTTATGGCTCTGCAGTACAATGTCGTGCATTACAACGAGCAAAAAAATATCCTGCATCTGAAGGCCGTCGAGGGTGAGCCCGGTCAGAGTGCCCGGCACTTTTTTGATGATCTGATCAAACACAACCGGCAGTCACTCAAATCCTATCCGGACGAAGAAGAAACACCGGGTCTGGGGCAGGCATTGAGGGTGATCAATGCGCGTAACTCGACCTCACTGTCCTTCGTACTGAGCAAAGATGGTGTGCGCTATGTTCCTCAGGTTGCGATTATTGGTAAACAGGATGAAAGGGTTACCCGCCTGGCATCACATTTTGCCGATCAGGATCAGGTAAACCTGGAGTTTATGTTCCGCGACCGCAAACTGGATACACCTTTTGTGCAGCACGGGGTCAAACAGGTTAAAGTCGAAAATATGCCAATCCGGCAGGAATTGTTTGTGGCCTTTGATCCGTCATTAAATGAAAAACGCACCGCCATTATTCCGCGCTTTACCCACCGCTTTTCATCCGACGAACAGCGTAAAAGCTTTATTCGCGAAGCGCTGACCCGGGGTCAGTTTGTTGCACTGCATGTCATGCTGACAACAACCGGTAAGCCCGACCTGGAAATGCTTCAGTCAGAAATTAATTACGTCAGTGTGTATGCCATTCACCGGGCTAAAGAGCTGGAAGAAAAGCTTTGGAGTATCGCCGCCTGTGCTCATCTTGTGGATGTCACCGATGAGGTGATGACCCGGTATAATTTCGACGCGGCTGAAATCCGCAAAAACCGCGAGGCCATCACGCAGCGGCAGATCCCACAGACCGGGATTGAATCGCTGCTTCAGGCCTGAAGTAAATAGAGCAGCGTGTGCAGGCCGCCGTAGCGAATGGCGACCTCTGCCTGTTCAACGACAGCCGGTTTAGCATGACAGGCTACCCCTAATCCAGCGACGTCCATCATCGCCAGATCATTCGCACCGTCGCCCATCGCAATCGTCTGCGATATGTCAATCTGCCACTTCTGACTAAGCGCGATCACCGTCTGTGCCTTTTTGCCAGCGTCGACAATCTCACCGGTTACCTTACCGGTCAGCATTCCGTCTTGCACCGCCAGTACATTTGAGAAGGCTGCATCAAGCCCAAGGCGTTGCGCCAGATAATCGGCAAAATAGGTAAAACCGCCTGACGCAACCGCCACTTTCCATTGATACTGCTTCAGCATTTGTACCAGTAAGGCGGCACCGGGCATCAGTGGAATGGCGTCTCTAATCTGTGCCAGCTGCGCCTCAGCAATGCCTTCCAGACACGCCACGCGGGTCATTAAGCTTTCTTTAAAGTCGAGTTCGCCGCGCATGGCCTGACGTGTAACTGCCGCAACTTTGTCACCCACATCACCAAGGCGTGCAATTTCATCAATACACTCCATTTGTATGAGGGTACTGTCCATGTCCATCACCAGCAGGCCCGGCGTGCTCAGTGACGGTTGCTGAACCTGCAGCGCGAGCTCTACCTGATATCGCTCAGCCACCTCATGCAGACCTGCCCGCGCCGCCTGCATATCAGCAACACTCACCTGTACGCACACCACCCCGTCTCCGAACCTGGCGTGCAACCCGTGGCAGGTGACGGCATGTCCGGTCAGGACCGGTGCGCAGTCCGCCAGGATTTGCTCAACCAGCTTTAAATTCAGCGCCGGTGCAATAAGGGTGAGCACCGCGTCAGTGTCTGGCTGCGTTGACGAAGATTGCCAGACGTTTCTGACTGGCAGGTAGGTTTTTTCCTGGTTTTGCAGAAACTGCGTTAAAAATGCAGCACTATTGCGTTCTGACGGGGTTAACTGAGTCTGATTCACAAGCGGTAACAGGTCATTGAGGATAGCGCAATCCTACCGAAACTGGCGCGGAAGCGAAATAAAACTTGGCAAGTTTTTCGTATTATTCTAGTGTACAGATATGAACGATTCACGATTTTCCCGCGCATACCGTGGAGGATAAGCAAGCCTCCGCAGGACTTTCACGCCGGCAGCTACAGCTACGTAAAGTCCACACCCGTTTTACTGTCGTAAAACGTATTGTTCATGTGTTTGTCATCAGTGGCGCACTGGCACTGGCTGTCGCTCTTATCTTATCGCTGAATGAATATCAGACGCAGTGGCACCGTATGCATTTACACCAGCCTGGCGCAACGCTAAGCCAGCAGTATGCGCAGTTGCTGCGTCCGGCCACGACAGCGCGGGATATCTCCGAACTGGCAACGCTGCTGGCCGTGTTAAAACTAGAGCCCGCTGTATTGAGTGTTACCGTTTATGATCAGGATGGCAGGAAACTGGCCAGCACGGACGGCGCACAACCACTGGTGAGCGAAAGCATGCTGCGCGCCTCACCCGTAACCTACTTAAAGCGTATCCGCAGCCAGTCGGGCCAGGAAGTTGGCTATGTGCAGTTATTGTTCGACCGGGAACTGGTGCTGTCAGAACCAGCAACACTTAACCAGCAACTGTACAAACTCATCGCAGCCGGGGTATTGCTGGCCATGCTGTTTGCGACGTATTTTACCCGCGGCATCTACAAAAGCCGGCGCTGGCTGGTGCGCAGGCTTTATTCCTGAGACCGGCGTTGAAACTGGGAATAATAGGTGTCTGTGGTACGCGCAATGATACTTTGCGCATCCTTCTCAAAGAGGCGGGCAAGAATGATAACCACGTCTCTCAGATAGGCTGGCGAGTTCCGCTGTCCCTGACGCCCTGACATGGGCATATCGGGCGCATCCGTCTCCAGTATGAGATGTTCCAGTCCTGTCGATTTAATGGCTTCACGTGTCTTGCTGCCCCGCGGGTAGGTCACCGTGCCCCCAATGCCCAACAGGAAACCCTGGTCGGTATATTGCCGGGCAATCTGTGCATTCCCGGAGAAAGCATGAATGACCCCACCTCTGTTAAATCCGGTGTCTTTTAATGCTTTGTGCAACAGGTGGTGTGTTTTGCGGTGGTGCAAAATAACCGGTAGCGCGGCCTCCTGGGCAAGATGTAGCTGATATTCAAGCACCTGCTGCTGCGTATCCATTGGAATATCTACGACCCCGTCCAGCCCCATTTCCCCGACCGCAACCGTTGAGGCATGCGACGATGCAAGCTGCGATTCGAGTGCCCGCAACTGTGCTTTGTTATCATCCATGCTGGGGCTAAGAAAGTAGGGGTGAAGTCCGTAGGCAATATCGATATCCGGATTGGCACTTGCCAGCGTGTGCTGACGCTGCCAGCCCGGCACTGTCGTGCCGGGGATAAGAAACCGGGTTACGCCTGCCTTTCGGCTGTCAGCAAGCACCGAGTCTATGTCTTGTGCAAATGCATTAAGATCGAGATGGCAATGGCTGTCAATCATAACTAGGGCATAAGACGCTGAGTGTCCCAGTCACCGTCATCATTGCGGTTGTACTCAAAGCGGTCATGCAGACGGTCTTCGCCACCCTGCCAGAATTCAATCTGGTGAGGCACAATGCGAAAGCCACCCCAAAAGTCGGGCACCGGCAGCGCCTTGTTCGCAAACTTTTGTTTTAGCTGACTAAACTGTGTCATAAGTGCTGCTTTTGCGGACAACGGCTGACTTTGCCTGGACGCATAGGCCGCAAGCTGACTGTCTTTGGGACGGGAGAAAAAGTACTCGGCATTCTCTTTCAGTGACAGGCGCTGCGCAATGCCGCATACACGAACCTGTCGCTCCATAAAAAACCACGGGAAATGACAGGACACTCGTGGATTATCAGCGAGCTCTCTGGCTTTACGGCTGCCCAGATTAGTGAAAAATACAAACCCGTCATGGCTGACCTGTTTAAGCAGCACAATACGTTGTGAAGGCTGACCATTTTCATCAACGGTGGCAACGGTCATCGCGGTGGGATCAGGGATTTGCGCATCAATCGCGTCCTGTAGCCAGCGTTCAAACAAGTCGACCGGATGCGACGTCAGGTCTTCGTCGGTCAGGGTGCCGTTGGAATACTGTCTGCGCATATCAGATATTGCCACGTTAACGTCTCCTGCTTTAAGGGTTACTGGTTTTGATCATCCCCGTAGCCCAGTGAACGTAAGGCACGCTCATCATCGGCCCATCCCTGTTTCACTTTTACCCACAGTTCCAGAAATACACGGTTATCAAACAGGTTTTCCATATCTTTGCGGGCCTGCTCACCAATGGTTTTTAAGTGTTTACCACCCTTACCGATCACCATACGTTTTTGTGACTCCCGTTCGACCAGAATCAGACCACTAATGCGGTAAACGCCGTTGTCACCCAGCTTAAACTGCTCAATTTCAACGGTGGTCGAGTAAGGTAATTCATCACCGGTAAAACGCATGAGTTTTTCACGAATGATCTCAGCTGCCATAAAGCGGCTTGAACGGTCAGTGATATAGTCTTCCGGATAATAGAACTCGCTGTCCGGAAGGCTGGCAAATACCAGTTCGCGCAGCTCATCCACCATTTTCCCCTTACGCGCACTGACCGGCACAATATGCGCAAAGTTATGTTTTTCAGAGAGCTGCTGCAAATGCAGCATCAGCGCTTCTTTATCCTCAACCTTATCAACTTTGTTGACCACCAGGTAGCAGGGCAATCCTGACGCCTGAATTTTATCCAGAACATGCTGATCATCGTCTTGCCAGCGGGTACCTTCGACCACGAACAATACAACGCCCACGTCGGCCAGTGTGGTGGTAGCCGCCCGGTTCATATAGCGGTTGATGGCACGCTTTTCTTCCTGATGCAGGCCCGGGGTGTCAACGTAAATGGCCTGACGGTTATCCTGCGTATCGATGCCCAGGATCCGGTGTCGTGTGGTCTGAGGCTTTCGGGATGTAATGCTGACTTTTTGTCCGAGCAGCCGGTTAAGCAGGGTCGACTTACCCACGTTGGGCCGCCCGACTATGGCGACCAGGCCACTGTGTGTCTGTGCATCGTTATTTGTCATCCAGCATCTCCAGGGTCTTCTGTGCGGCATCCTGCTCTGCTTTACGACGGCTACTGCCTTTGCCTTTGACCGGCTCTTTCAGTAATCCGACGTGACAGACTACTTCAAAGGTCTGATCATGATCTTTACCGGATACTGACGTCACATCGTAGCTCGGTAACGGTAACTTTCTTGACTGCAGGAACTCCTGTAGTCGGGTCTTGTTGTCTTTTGGATGCGCATGAGGGTCGAGTTTAGCAATCCGTGACTGCCACAGACGCTGTATAACCGCCTGCGTCACACTCAGCCCTGATTCTAAATAGATGGCACCCAGCACCGCTTCAACGGCATCTGCGAGTATCGAGCTACGCCGGTGTCCGCCGCTTTTCAGCTCTCCCTGCCCCAGTTTAAGCAAATCGCCCATATCCGCCTCACGTGCCAGCTCCGCCAGTGTATCGCCTTTCACCAGTGTTGAGCGCATGCGCGTCAGCTTTCCTTCCGGTACGGCGGGAAACTGACGATACAGGGTATCGGCAATGACCAGGCCCAGTACCGCATCACCCAGAAATTCCAGCCGTTCGTTATGATTTTTAGCCGCACTACGGTGGGTCAGCGCCTGCTCAAGTAAACGTGTATCCTCAAACGTATAGCCAATGGCCTTTTGCAGCGCAGCGTATTTGTCGATGCCCTGCATCAGTCAATACCACCTACGCGGTCAAACCGTATGCCAGTTGGGATCCATGTTGGCAACCAGCTATCCGGCTTACGTTCAAACTCAAAACTTATCCATATAGCCACGGCCTGCCCAACCAGGTTATCATCCGGCACAAACCCCCAGAAACGGCTGTCCCGGCTATTATCCCGGTTGTCGCCGAGCACAAAATACTGGCCTTCTGGTACTACCCATTCATTGCTGCGGGTTCCCGGCTGCGAATAATAATGCGTGGGAGGGATATCACGGAACGGATGGCGTAAAATATCATGCTCAACGTCCCCAAGGTTCTCGGTGTAGCGCAATAACTGTGTCATTTCCTGAACATATTCGCCACGCTCAACAAAGGTGGTTGTTACCGCCTTCAGTCCGGGACATTCGCTGCGCTGCTCGTCACATTTGGGTTTAATAAAAACCTGCTTGTTTTTGTACACCACCGTGTCGCCAGGCAGGCCCACGACCCGCTTGATATAGTCGATATTGGGATCTTCAGGATATTTAAATACTGCTACATCGCCACGCTCGGGCGACCCGGTCTCAATCAGCTTTGAGCGAAACACCGGATCTTTCACGCCATAGGCATACTTTTCCACCAGAATAAAGTCACCCACTAAAAGAGTAGGCATCATCGAGCCGGAGGGGATTTGAAACGGCTCATACAGAAAAGAACGCAATACCAGCACAAAGGCAATAACCGGAAAGATTTGCTGCGCTGTATCCACAATATAGGGCACAGGCGGAGACTCCTGGAACCCCGCCCCTTCTGCCGTTGCTGCTTCCTGTAGTCTGGCTTTGCGTTTAGGCGCAAAGAGCAGGCTGTCAATAAGCCAGATTAGACCACTGGCAAAGGTCACCACTACCAGTAACAGTGAAAAGTAGTTTGCCATTATTTACCCACCTTCAGTACCGCCAAAAAGGCATCCTGGGGCAGTTCTACGTTCCCTATCTGCTTCATCCGCTTTTTCCCTTCCTTCTGTTTCTGCAGCAGCTTTTTCTTTCGACTCACATCACCGCCGTAACATTTTGCGATAACGTTTTTACGCATTTGCTTGACGGTACTGCGGGCAATGACATGGTTGCCAATCGCCGCCTGAATCGCAATATCAAACATCTGACGCGGGATCAGCTCACGCAGCTTATCGACCAGTTCGCGACCACGCCCCTGGGCGTTTTCACGGTGCGTAATCATCGCCAGCGCGTCCACCCGATCGCCATTAATGAGAATATCGACCCGCACCATGTCTGATGACTGGAAGCGTTTAAAGTTATAGTCCAGTGACGCAAAGCCACGACTGGTTGATTTAAGTCGGTCAAAGAAATCCAGCACCACTTCGGCCATTGGCAACTCGTAGGTAATGGCTACCTGGTTACCATGATAGGTCATGTTGGTTTGCATGCCACGTTTCTCGACGCACAGCGTCATCACGTTGCCCAGGTATTCCTGCGGAACCAGAATATTGGCCTCAACCATGGGCTCATGAATTTCTTCAATATCATTGACCGGCGGCAGCTCTGAGGGATTATCCACACTTAAGGTCTCGCCCTTGGTGGTCACCACCTCATAGATAACGGTAGGCGCTGTGGTAATCAGCCCCAGGCCGTATTCCCGTTCCAGGCGTTCCTGAATGATTTCCATGTGTAACATGCCCAGAAAGCCGACCCGAAAGCCGAAGCCCAGTGCTGCTGAACTTTCTGGCTCAAAGAACAGCGAGGCATCATTCAGGCTGAGTTTTGCCAGCGCATCGCGAAAGTCTTCGTAGTCATCCGAACTGATTGGGAAAATACCGGCATAGACCTGTGGCTTAACTTTCTTAAAGCCGGGCAAGGGTTCTTCGGCCGGCGCTTTTGCCAGTGTGATAGTATCGCCAACAGGCGCACCAGTGATGTCTTTAATACCGGCAATAATAAAGCCGACCTCGCCGGCTTCCAGCCCTTCGGTTTCAAGTGGCTTCGGTGTGAATACCCCAATTTTATCCACCTGATGTACTTGTCCGTTAGACATCAGCTGGATTTTATCTTTTTTGTTAAGCTTCCCTTCTTTGATCCGCACCAGTGACACAACGCCCTGATAGTTATCAAACCAGGAATCAATGATCAGCGCTTTCAGCGGGTCTTCTCTTTCGCCCTGCGGTGGCGGGATCTTCTGAACGATGCATTCCAGCACTTCTTCGATACCCACGCCGGTCTTCGCCGAGCAGCGTACCGCCTCCATGGCATCAATGCCGACAATATCCTCGATCTCTTCGGCAATTCGATCGGGTTCTGCCTGCGGTAAATCAATTTTGTTCAAAACTGGCACCACTTCCAGATCCATTTCAATCGCGGTGTAGCAATTAGCCAGCGTTTGCGCTTCAACGCCCTGGCCGGCATCGACAACCAGCAGCGCCCCTTCACAGGCCGCCAGTGAGCGTGATACCTCGTAGGAAAAGTCGACATGGCCGGGGGTGTCAATGAAGTTGAGTTGGTAAGTTTCGCCATCTCTGGCTTCATAGTTCAGCGTGACACTCTGCGCCTTAATGGTAATCCCGCGCTCCCGTTCAAGATCCATAGAGTCGAGGACCTGCTCAGCCATTTCGCGATCAGTAAGGCCACCACAATGTTGAATAAGGCGGTCTGACAGAGTGGATTTACCATGATCGATGTGCGCAATAATACTAAAATTACGAATATGGGATTGTTGCATAAAGCTGAAAAATACCTGCGGAATTAGTTAATAAAACATACCAGTAAGCATAAGCAAATGCCTCGCCAGACCACTTGCTGCCAGTTATCACCCGCAAGCGGGGAATTAAAGTGGTAGCGACCGTGGCAATCAGCATGTGATTATACTCACTCGCGAATACATTAGTCCCGGCTACTGCCGTAGACCAAACGATTCACAGGCAATACCGTTATTACGCCGGATTGCTGGAAACGCGCGTGGATTTTACCTATTTACGGGGATAAAAGCGAATAAAGCCGACAGTTCTCTGGTCCACAGCGACAACCTGTAGAATCAGACGGCCCTGCCAGACGCATCACTACCAGAGATTCGACCAATCAGCACTGGCTGAAAGCGCTGTGTATCAAGCTTTTTAATACGAGCGGAAATAACGATGTAGGTTAAAAACGTGACAAGCACACTGCCTGCAAACACGCTTAGATCGTGCACTGCACCAGCCAGACTAAGCCAGCTGTCTAACAACAGAGCACTGCCGATCAGTGCCAGCAGTGGCACCACATACAATAATGCCGAGGCAGACAGCATGCCGGCCTCTGGAATACCCACCGATACCTCATCGCCAATCTCAACAGGGACTGGACTGCGCAGGGTGAGCCGCTGAACTTTCGGCGCAAAGGCGGTTGCTATGGCACCAGTGCCACAGTCACTCTGCGCCTGACAGCCATTGCAGGTGGTTTTAATCGCAGCCTCTACCACCACTGAGTCGTCGTTTACAGCGACCACTGTCGCACGCTCTGTGATCATGGATTACCGTTCTTCGACGTCAGAGACGTGGCAATTGCATTCGCCGTCTTAAGTGGCACTTTTCCAACGACAGTGACCTGCACCTTGCCATCGGTCAGCGTTAAAAATGTGTTTAGATCATGTCGCAATATCAGATCGCTGCCAATTGCTTCATTTGCTGGCTGAACATACACAGAAACATCAACCAGGCCGTCACTGAACATTTTATACTCCACCACCTGGCCGGTTAGCGACAAACGCCTGATGTCGCGGCGGACTTCATCCATGCCATTTGGCAGGTAACTCACTTCCCAGCCATGCGCGCGCGGCTGCCTGGGTGACATAGCCATAGGTTTAGGTAGTGACGATGGGTTTATACGCGAAAAATACTCATGGGGCTTATCCATGATGGTCAGTGAAGTGACCTGAATTTGCTCAAGTAATTTGCCCTGCAAATCAAGCATATTGAGTTTGAGCAACATGCCTGTCTGCTCATCGAGCCACAACTGATAGCTAAACCGGCTGTTGTCGCGGCTGACAATACGGATTTGCTGGGCCGATCGCCCTGCCACCCTTGCTCTGCCGACGCTGACAAACTCGTACGCATCTTTAAGCTGCAGCGGCTGATAAAGAAGTTCACTGGGGATGGGCCCGCTGATATGACCCGCACGGAGACTGTAAGGCGGCACATCGGGTTCAAACACACTGACCACGTCACCGACCCGGATCAATTCGCGCCCGGGCCCGTTCTGCAAATTCAGTTGTTCCATCGTACTGCCATCGGCAAGGTGCGCATGACGCCACAGATAAGGAATTGCTTCTCCACTGGGTCGGCTTTGTACAAAGGAAACCTGAAAATTACGGGTCTGACTAACCGTCGCCAGCCGCGCCAGCCACTGCTGTGTACTTAGTGACTCGCGTGTGTCAGTTGTCTGTGAAGACGCCTCCGGTATGGCAGCCGGTTGATCATCAGTTGCAGTGTCACTGAAGGCTCGGTCAGGTTCTGCAGTCTGAGGTTGTTGCTCTGGTGTATCGCCTGTTACCACTTGCTGGGCAAACGCTGACGAACTCATCAATATGGCGCAACTAACAATCATTGCACGCCAGTTACTTCTCAGTACTGACGTACATACTTCTACATGTTTTACCATGAATTACTCAACGATTAGGTTTGCTACCCACTGGTTCCTGCACGTCGCTGTCGTCGCCACGTACATTTTCCTGCTTGAGTTTTACCTGCTGTTCATGGTCGGCAATAATCGCGTTGATTTTACGCTTCTTCTCTAACGCCTGACTCATATCATTGCGGGGCAGCGTACGTGATTTTTCAAGGCTAACAGGCGCCAGACCACCTTGCGGACCAACAACGGCCGGTGCGGTTACAAATGGCTCGGTAGGAGCAGGCTGATTAAACTGCTGCACCCCAAGGATCACTGCCACTGCGACGGATGCTGCAACGGCAAACTGACCGGACTGCTTCGCAAACGGTACAACATTGCCAAGTACCGGAATTGACTTCCAGCGAGATTTCTTAGGCGCAACAATCGCGGGCTCATCCTCGAGTGCAGCCGCAACCTGCGCAGTGATATCAAGATGCGCACCTACTGACGCCTCTTTTCGCAGACCGCTTCGGATCACATGATAGCGCCGCCACTTGTTCTGCAATTCCTCATTCGCGGAAATGTCATCAACTATGCTGCCACCATCAATTTCACCATCCATGAAAGCGGATAACTTTTCTTGCTGTTGCGTCATATTCTTATTTCCTGATCATATTCGATCATTAACTACCCTAACACAGGTGTTAGTCAGCTTCATTCTCGGAAAGTTCAATTTTCTAACAATGGCTGAATAACTTTATCAATTGCTTCGCGGGCACGGAAGATTCGGGAGCGCACTGTCCCTACCGGACAGTCCATCACGCCTGCGATCTCCTCGTAGCTCAACCCTTCTATTTCACGCAGTGTAATTGCCATACGAAGATCATCGGGAAGCTTTTCCACCGCTTTAAACAGCATCTCTTCGATTTCATCAGAGAGCAGGCTTCGCTCCGGGGTTGACTGCTCTTTGAGGGCATCACTGCCTTCGTAGTAGTCAGCTTCCTGAGCATCAACATCGTTCGCCGGGGGTTTTCGCCCCTGCGCGACCAGATAATTCTTCGCACTGTTAACCGCAATACGGTACAGCCAGGTATAAAACGCACTGTCACCGCGAAAGTTCGGTAACGCCCGGTATGCTTTAATAAACGCATCCTGAGTCACATCTGCAACATCGCCGGTATTCTTGACATACCGGGAGACCAGATGCATGACCTTGTGCTGATACCGGGTAACTAACAAATTGAAGGCGTTCTTATCCCCTCTTTGTACCCGTTCGACCAGTTGCTGGTCGCTAATTTGCTCGCTCATTCGAGCCATTACTCCTTTACTGCCACTACCCAATAGCTCTAAACAAGCACTGGTGTAGACGGTGCTGATCCAGAAAAGTTCGGTCAGCGAAGATAAAAAATTAAAAAAAATGCCGGATTGAGACACCCATCATTGAGTTTTATGGCTTATCCATTAGACTTGCCGGACTCATGCGCATTATCCTACGTTAAAAAATACATGAAATCAGTGTCGTCTTCACTATCTTCAACCGCTAATGCTATCGAGCACCAGTGTGATGTTCTTATCATCGGCAGTGGTGCTGCCGGTCTCAGCCTGGCATTAAAGCTTGCCGAGCACTGTCAGGTTATGGTGCTAAGTAAGAGTGACCGCAATGAAGGCTCGACCCGCTATGCGCAGGGTGGCATCGCCGCCGTATTCGATGAGCAGGATTCCGTAGAGGCACACGTCAGGGATACGCTGAAAGCCGGTGCTGGTCTTTGCGATGAGGCGGCAGTCCGGTTTACTGCCGAGCGCGCCAAAGAGGCGTTAAGCTGGCTCATCGGTTCAGGCGTTCCCTTCGATACAGAAACCAATGATAAAGGCGAGCAGCGCTTTCACCTGACCCGCGAAGGCGGGCACAGTCACCGCCGCATTTTGCATGCCGCTGACGCCACTGGTGAAGCGTTGCAAACAACGCTTAATGATGCGGTAACGGCTCATAGTAATATCAGGGTTATGGAACGCTATAACGCTATCGACTTAATTCCCTCGAAAGCCCATAAAGGCTATTGTAGCGGCGCGTATGTATGGAACCGACAGCGCGAGCACGTTGAAGTAATCCGCAGCCAGTTTGTTGCACTTGCTACTGGCGGCGGCAGTAAGGTATATCAATATACGTCCAACCCCGATGTCTCAAGTGGCGATGGCATTGCGATGGCCTGGCGCGCAGGCTGCCGTGTTGCCAACATGGAATTTAATCAGTTTCATCCAACCTGCCTGTTTCACCCACAGGCGGGCAACTTTCTGATCAGTGAAGCGCTGCGCGGCGAAGGCGCCAGGCTTTGTCATGCTGATGGTACAGCATTCATGCATAAGTTTGATGAACGCGGCGATCTGGCACCGCGGGATGTGGTTGCGCGGGCCATCGACTTTGAGATGAAGCGCCTTGGCGCAGACTGTATGTATCTGAATATCAGTCACAAACCGGCAGACTTTATCAACAAGCATTTCCCGAATATTTACCGAAAGTGCCGCTCACTGGGAATTGATATTACCCGCGAGCCAATCCCGGTTGTGCCTGCCGCGCATTATAGCTGTGGCGGCGTCATTACTGATTTTAATGCGAAAACAGACCTGGAAAATGTATATGCGATTGGCGAGGTTGCCTACACTGGCCTGCATGGTGCCAACCGCATGGCCTCGAATTCGTTGCTTGAATGTGTTGTTTTTGCCGCAGCGGCCGCCAGCGACATTATTCGCCGGTTACCGGTAGTGAAACTGGATGAAGCAATTCTGCCGTGGGATGAGAGTCAGGTCAGTAATTCTGACGAAGAGGTTATAATTCAGCATAACTGGCATGAACTGCGGCTGTTTATGTGGGACTACGTCGGTATTGTCCGCACGGATAAACGACTTGAGCGGGCACTACGGCGCATTAACCTGCTGGAGCAGGAAATTCAGGAATACTACGCACACTTTCGGGTCAGCAATAACCTGTTAGAGCTGCGCAACTTAGTCACCGTGGCCGAGCTTATTGTGCGCTGCGCCATGGACAGAAAAGAAAGTCGCGGCCTGCACTACAATATTGATCATCCACAGCAGGACGCCAATCCGGCCCCCACCATTCTGACGCCGGCTAAATCCAGACCACAGCCCGAACCCGGCACGCTGACCACATAGAATATGCGAATAAGCCTAGTCAGTCAGGCCGATTTTTCCTGAAATAAACAAGGTGTCGTCACGGGCAACCGTAAACCCATATGGGGTGGTTGCCTTGTCCATGCGCACCTCAGCGCTGCCGGGCAAAAGCAGTGGTTTATGGAAACTGCAGGATAGTGCCTCAATGACCCCTTTCGCACTGTGGTTATGCTGTTCATCGACAATATTTGAAGCCGCAGCGGCCAGCGACCACATGCCATGGGCCAGCGCCGACTTGAAACCGAACAGTCTGGCACTGACAGCGCTTAGATGGATTGGGTTGATATCACCCGCGACGCGCGCGTAGCGCCTGCCTATCCCCGCGTCGGCGTCCAGCTCTCCTGCCACATCCCCGGCGGGCAACGGGTGCTGCCCCCCGTTCTCAGGTTGTCGCAGACCTACATGAGCTGCGTGTACTCTGGCCAGATAGCCGCTGGTCGCTTCATGAATACATTTTTCATCCTGAAAAGCCTGCACCTCAAGGGTTAGCAACCAGCCGTGGCGGTGTTGTTTCACCGATTTAAAACGCACCCGTAAATCAATCGGCTGCGCCAGATCAGGCGTACGGTGAACTTCAATCGCATTCTCGATGTGGATCAGCCCCATAGCCGCAAACGGGCTTTTTTTGTCCAGCAGACATTTAAGCTGTAACCGCAACGCCAGGACCTGCAGGTAGCAGGGGTGCACCTGATCGCTGTCGTGCCAGCCCACGACATCACAATAGCGCCGGTAGTGCTCTTGCCTGGGCGCTACAGACTGACTATAGATCCGCTGAGGCAAAGAGGGAGGCCTGAACTGTGTAAGGGCGGGAAGATTAGCGCGCTTAAACAGCGCCTGACTATAAAGTGACAACATAGACAAGTTCCTTTTCAGGCGTCAATACTTTGCATTACTGCGATTGAGTACGCGGCACAAGCGCCGGTAGTTTTGCTCACTGACTTCCCCTTTTAACAACCAGCGACGATGTGCAGGTTTCGCATGCTGGTGGAGTACCAGATACAGACCCCACCAGGTAACACGTGAGTCTTCTGAGACACGCCAGACTGGGGGCGGTTGTTCATGCCGTGGCGAGAGTTGAAATTCGCCGTCTTCCGAAACATGCCAGTGACCAGGTGTGGTGTTTATGCCCTGACGCAACAGATATAACGCCAGGCCTGTTGCAACGCCTACCCACACTGCCAGCAAACTATACTCAGGCAGATAGCTGGTTGCTGCTTCAGGCATACAGGCGAAGCTCAGTCCCAGTGCGGCAAGGGGAATGACTGGCTGAAAGTGTCGCCAATGCGATGGTGTAATGACAACGCTATACTTTGACACGATTAACGATATGACTCACCATCGCAGCCAGCTGTGGATCCTCACACTTCTGATGCCCCATAAACCAGGCATACAAATCAGGATCGTCGCAGGTCAGCAACCGCTCAAAGGTTTCTTTTTGCTGTTCATCCAGGTTATTGAATGCCTCTTCAACAAAAGGCAACAGCAACACATCCAGCTCCAGCATGCCACGGCGGCACGCCCATTTTAGTCGTGCGTAACGTTTTTCTGAAAACATAAGTACTTCTGTAACATGATAATGCGCTTATCATAGCATGCACAATTACGAGTGATCACTGCCCTTTTTGGCAGATTCAGCGCATTTGCACAACGATAATCAGGAGCCGTATGGTTGTATTCAGTGTTTTTCCCCCCATGTTGAAACCGTAGCTTTGTAACAGGAGAATCCATGACGTCTCTCACATCATTATCGGCACTGCCAGACGACTTTGTTATGCAGCCAGACAACATCGGCTGTATTAAGGTAACCGGTGAAGACCGGGACAGTTATCTGCATGGTCAGCTTACTGTCAATATCAACGCCCTGACGAGCGACCAGGCGCGGTTTGCCGCCCATTGCGATAACAAGGGTAAGGTCTGGGCGGTACTGGAAGTGGTCCGCCATGAGGATGGTGTGTTGTTGTATGGTAACAGGGACGCTGTCGATGCCAGTTTTGCTCAGCTACAGAAGTATGGCGTGTTCTCGAAAGTAGAAATGACCGAGCAACATACCGCTTACAGACATATCGTGATAAGCCAGAATGTAGGTCGGGCCGCAGCCAAAACACTATTCTCTGATGTCCCTGACGCGAGCATGGCGGCACTTAGCAATGACTATGGCGTAGTCATCCAAACCCGTCTTGAAGGTTCGCCGCTACACTTTATTGTTACCGCAGAAGGCGAAGCTCAGCTCAATAAGTATTTATCCGAAAACCACGATGATATTGCGTCTTTCGGGGCGCCTGAATATGAGGCGCTGTGTGTAGTTTCTGGTATTCCTGCTGTGTCTGGCGACATGATTGGTCAGTATATTCCGCAAATGCTGAATGTGCAGGCCATTGATGGCATTGATTTCGATAAAGGCTGTTATATGGGTCAGGAAGTGGTCGCCAGAACCCGCTTTTTAGGACGCAACAAGCGTGCAGCCTTCAGTTTTTCTCTCCCCGTACCAACGTCAATGAACGCAGGTGATACGGTGGAGAAGCAATTAGGGGAGAACTGGCGCCGTGGCGGTAACGTCGTCCGGTATGCTACCCTAGCGGACGAGTCGTATTTCATGGCCGTACTGGCTAATGACACTGGCTCGGACGATGCACACCGCCTCGCTGAATTACCGGCGCATGAGGTTACGCCTCTTGCATTGCCGTACAGCATCGCACAGGAAAATCGCGATAAGCCCGGAAGGACCGGCGCATAAGTGGTGTTACATTCACTGCGGCATCAGGCCGCCAAACCATAGGATTTATTATGACAATTACCGCCGACAGTGTCGTCACGCTTCACTATAAAGTGAGTGCCGAAGACGGAACACAACTCGATTCATCTGAAGGCAAGGATCCGTTGACAGTGATGCACGGACGTCGCTTTCTGATCGAGGGACTTGAAGAGGCGTTGGAAGGCCGTGATACAGGCGACTCGTTCTCTGTGACTGTCGAACCTGAGAAAGCCTATGGACACCGTGCAGACGCCCTGGTTCAGACCGTACCTAAAACCATGTTTGAAGGCATGGACGTAGAGGTTGGCATGTCGTTCAGAGCAACGACACCACAGGGCGAGCAGTCTGTTATTGTCGTTGAAACGTCTGAAGAAGAAGTGGTGGTTGACGGCAATCACCCGCTTGCAGGTGTACCACTTACGTTTGAGGTAGACGTTGTCAATGTACGGGAAGCCACAGCCGAAGAGTTAGAGCATGGTCATGCTCACGGTGCGGACGGCAAAACGCCCGATCACGACTAACCATTATGGTCAGGGTAAAAAGCGGAGGCCTCGCCTCCGCTTTTTTTTGCCCGATTAAATTGCCTCGTCGTCCTGCTCGCCGGTACGGATCCGAATTGCCCGTTCGACCGGGTAAACAAAGATCTTTCCATCACCAATTTTGCCGGTTTTCGCCGATGACTCAATCGCCTCAACAGCCTGTTCAGCCCGTTCATCGTCAAGTACCAGCTCAAGCTTTATTTTAGGCAGGAAGTCCACCTGATATTCAGCCCCCCGATATAGCTCGGTATGGCCTTTCTGCCGACCAAAGCCCTTTACTTCGGTAACTGTCATGCCTGCTACCCCTACTTCAGCCAGGGCTTCTCTGACATCATCCATTTTAAAGGGTTTTACAATCGCTTCTATTTTTTTCATGCATCGTTCTCGTCATAGATGGTCGGAATAGGCACCCGTTTATGCTGAGTGCGGCTATAAATGTACATTAACTTTTCTTCGACTTCAGCGGATACCGTCTTGCCCTCGAGAAAGTCATCGATGTTGTCGTAACTTAAACCCAGCGCCTGCTCGTCGGCTTTCTGCGGCGTTAACGACTCCAGATCTGCCGTCGGTGGTTTGGTGATAATGTGCTTCGGCGCACCAAGGTGTTCAGCCAGTTTACGTACCTGGCGTTTATTTAGCCCGAACAGCGGGGCTAAATCGCAGGCACCATCACCGTACTTGGTATAAAAACCTGTAATATTTTCCGCCGAATGGTCAGTCCCCAGCACCAGACCATCTACCATACCGGCAATTTCATACTGAATGACCATGCGGGTACGGGCCTTTACATTACCTTTAACAAAATCCTGTTTACCGGCATCAAGGGGAAGTAAGCCTTCCTTGCTCAGCGCTTCACTGGTCTGCTGATCGATGGCATCTGCGCCGGGTTTTACATTCACCGTAACTGACTTATCTGGCTGAATAAAATTCACAGACTGCTGAGCATCCTCTTCGTCAGCCTGGGTGTCATACGGCAACCGCACAGCAATAAACTGGTAGCGCTCGTGATGTTCATCATTAAGTTCGTCAACCGCAAGCTGAGCAAGACGGCCCAGCGTACAGGAGTCAATCCCGCCGCTGATCCCCAGCACCAGTGCATTCAGTCCGGACTGTTTCAACTGCTTTTTTATAAAGGCGACGCGGCGAGCCACTTCAAAGTCCACGTCAATCTCAGGCAGCACCTTCATTTCGTCTATAACTGCTTGTTTATGCATCACTTAATCCACTTTCTTTAAATGGGGTGTCCTGAATAGTGAGTTTACGCTAATCTCATCACAGATGTCATTATTGCCTCAACACAGATCGCTTTTATCTTTTTGATGCCTGTGTATCTTACTTTATGCGTACTACCTGATTCATATACCCATCTGTGACAATTTTAGTTTATCCTGAAGAGTGTGTAATTGGGAGCGGAAACATGATTCATCACACGCGCGGACTAACCTTGCTGGAGATGCTTATCACCCTGGCAATCAGCGCTATTTTACTGACCGTAGTGGCGCCTAATGTCCAGTCGATCCTGGCCGCCAATCGTGTTACCTCCGACATCAATAACATTAGCGCGCTAACGCAACAGGCCAGGTTCAGTGCCATTAATGAACAACAGACAATTCTTCTTTGCCCGACTACGAATTACAGTAATTGCACGTCGAGCTGGGCGAATGCCAAAATGATTTTTGCCGACAGTAATGGCAATGGGTCCCGTGACAACAGCGAGCCTCTTATTGCGACCACCGATCCACTCAGTAAAACCAACCGTCTGAGCGGCATTTCCGGTTCATTGACGTTTGAAGAGAATGGCGGGATCAGCCGTGCCGCAACCATCACAATTTGTCCGAGTGGTGGTGAAGCAAAAGATGCCTCTGCCCTGTTGCTGTCATTGTATGGCCGGGTTGTAGTGGCCAATGACAGTAACAATGACGGTATAAAAGAAGACAGTGACGGTGACGACCTGAGTTGCAGTTAACAGGGAGCGCCCCGCTCCCCTAATGTAAACCCGGCTTGTGTACAGCTGTTTTTTTACAATTTGGCCACTACCCTATCACTAACATCTCAGGGATAGGAGAAAGGTTGTGATATGTGTCAGGACCCGTCATCAGGCTGGAGTGAGCCTGCCAGAAACGCTTATGGCTGTGGCACTTATTGTACTGCTGGGCAGCCAGGCCGCGCCGGCGTTTCACCATTATCTTGAGCGACTGACCATCACTGCGACCACCAAGAAAGTTGTGGCGCTGCTGCGTCACGCCCAGCAACTTGCCGCCGTACATCAGGTGCCTGTTAGTATCAATATCGTACCCGGCGACAACTGGTGTCTGGCCCTTTCTGACCAGGCTGTGTGTGACTGCGCATCAGAAGGTGACTGCACGGTCGCAGGTGGCAGCTATGTCCTGTCCCCCCCTTCGCTGCCTCTGGTTTTCTCGTCTAACCGATTTAGTGCGTCGCGACCTGCCGTGTTTGATAATCTTTCGGGGAGCGCCTTTAATTCAGCTGGCAGCTTTTATTTTGCAGGCTCATCGGCGACCGCCAGCGTTATTGTGAGTCCGCTTGGACGTATTCGGGCCTGCGCCCGATATGGTGCGCTCACCGGTTTACCAGCATGTTAGCGCGCGGTTACTCGCTCACTGAATTGCTCATTGCGCTGGGCGCTGGCGCAATGCTCATCAGTGCCTGCGCAACAGTGGGTGGCCGGTTTATCGGAAAAAACGTAGCGCTGGATCAAAAGCTTATTGTAGCCGAAGAAAGCCAGCTGTTGCGCCGTCATATCCAGCAACAGTTGCGCCGGGCAGGATACCAGCATGTTCCCGTCGCTGACCGTCTGACACACAGCAACCAGTCGTTTCAGGCAGCCTGGGCAATTGGCCAGCATGCTGACGAAACAAGCAACAGCTGTGTGTTGTTTGCGTATGATTTAAACAAAAATGGCATCCTGGACGAGCAGACGCCCAACGAACGGTTCGGTTTTCGCTGGCATGACCATGCACTTGAAGCACGTATCGACGGTCGCGGCTGCAATGAAAATGGCTGGCAGGATTTGACATCACCGGACATCAGGGTCAGCCTTTTTCAGCTCAGTTATGATCCCCTAACGCCTGCTATTATTGATGTCACGCTCGCCCTGCAATACCACCAGCAGGCAGACAGTATAAAAGTAAGTCGCTTTTCAGTGGCATTACCCAATTACCTGGGGCTGTGGCATGAATAGCTGTACCACTCAACGCGGCATGGTGATCCTGCTGCCTATCATACTTTTGCTTACTGCTGGTGCTATATTCAGCCACGCCAATGCGGAGCGCTTTATTCGCTTGTCACAGCATCATATGGCACTGCGTGCTGGCAGCCTGACGCATACCCGGGCGCTGGGTACCTTACAGTCAGTGCTGGCTGTTATACGAACCGCCTCTGCAGCGACGGCACTGACACAATTTTCAAATCAGTCACTACAGGTCGTGACGCATCCCGGCACAAACTCCCAGGATACGGCTTATGAACTCTACAGCATTCAATTTGAGGAGCCTGTACTGACAGGAGCCCGGCCTTTGCGCATCGCTTTTCAGGCGGCCCGCTACTCTGCTCTAGCTCAGCTGCCAGCGACGGCGTTTTGGTCGGTCGCTCCGTTACCTGCCGGAGTAAGCCTGTCTGTATGGCAGGACAGTGACGAGCAATTAATACAGGCAACCTTGTCTCAGCCTTCATCCTCGACCCGCATTTATCATTGTCAGGACACACATCAGTCACCTTGTGTACCGGTATTGTCCGATGCGTTGATGGTACCCGCACCGCACCCCATGCAAATATTATTTAACCGGCGTCAGCTCAAAATGAGTGATACGCCATTTGTTGACCCACTGGTAGCCGGACAGTGCGATACGCTCGAGCCTGAGCAAAGTCGGGTTATCTGGCGGCGCGGCGACTGTGTAATGCGCGTCGGTCAGCAACTCGGCAGTGCAGAGCATCCGGTACTGCTTATCATTGAGAACGGGGATCTTCGCATGGCGCAGGATGCCTATGTTACCGGTCTGGTTATTTTGCTGCGCGAGGACTCTGCCCTGAGTTCGGATATCGACATGGCAGGCGGTGCCCGGGTCACCGGCGCGCTGGTCGCTGACGCCCCCCTCGGTGGCAATAGTATTATTCAGCTACATTCACATTATCAGGTACTAAGAACGTTACAGCGCAGTCCGGCGCTGGCAAAAATCACACTAATCCCGGGGAGCTGGCATGACTTTTAAGCGGCAAGGCGGCTATGCATTTACTGAGCTTCTTATCGCCAGCGCACTTTTTTGCGCCGGACTACTCACTCAGGTAACGCTGAACCGTGCATCTGTGCGAAGCCTGTCTGATCTCACAGTAGCAGACCAGCGTGACAATCATATGCAATCGGTGATGCGGTTCGCAGCAATAGCACCGACGACACCACAGCAGGTACGCGACAACGCGCGAGCGTTGCAAGGCGTCAGCGTTACGGTTCGTTCAAGTAGCCTGCCCGCGCCGCTTACTCAGGCGGAGATTACGGCAGGCAGTGCCTCCGCTCAGGCGGGCGTATCTTATCCGATGGTAATGACCGGCCAGCATGCCGGACACTGGCAAGATGTCACCGCCCTGGTGAGTCTTTAAAACAGAACACCGTGTACGGCCATTGATCATGTTCACAACTGCGCACTTCTGAACTCGCTGCGTAGCGATTGGTGTTCTCGCAAATTTGTTAGCAGGTCCAGCAGTATTCACCTGAACTCAGGCTGCCGTCATCATTGCTGTCCCAGGCTTTTCGCCCGTCGCTGAAATAGTAAAGGGCACCGGTCCCTGCTTGTCCGGTGCCGGTCACAGGTGTCGCCTTAAGCTCATAGGCGGTCGCATTGGCCGATTCAATCGTTAAATCATAGCGCTTATTGCCCGCTGGCTCTGCCGAGGGTGAATAGGCGGCAAATACCGCTGGCGTCCCTGTGTCAGCTCCACTTTCAGCCGCACCTTCGTAGGTAAAGGAGCCACTGTGGTGGCGTTCCATGGCGGACGCCAGTGCCAGCAGGTCAGCCTGACCGTTGCCCCGGTAGCCATCGGCAATCACATTCTGGTACGACGGATATGCAATCGCAGAAATAATCCCGATGATCGCGACCACGATCATCAGTTCAATCAGTGAAAAACCCGTGTGTTTCATAGGGGTCCGCATTGTTTATTCTCCTACTGTCCTTCGCGCTCAGTTTCCGTTTCCCAGCTACCGCGCTGGACCCGTTCGAACTTACCATAAATATCTTCGGCAAGGCAGGCAAAGTCAGAGCCACAGTCCTCTTCATTGCCATCCTCATCAGTTTTGATGACAGCAGACACACACTCTGTTCCCAGACAGACCACCGGTGACACAATTTCCTCGATCAGGATTTTAGTTTCGGGAGCAATACCGGTCTGTTTAAGTTCAGCGTATCTGTCCTCACTGTCCAGTCTGTCATTATTGTTGTTGTCATCCACGCTGTTGCCATTGAACATATTGACTAAATAGGCACGGCTGTTGCCGGTTGGTGGTGCGCAGGCACTGGTACTGCTGGATGCCGGTATATAACTGGTAAAGAATATTTTGTAATCGATGATGAGCGGTGACGACAGGATCTTTTCGCCATCGGTCTCCATTTTCACAAGCCAGCCCTCTTTATTGGCCAGTGCGGCAGCCTCGACACCCCGCTCGGTTTCTGTGCCCTGCGTTAGCAGATGATTAGTAGCATCATACATGTCGCTTTCTGTAGTGCCCGTATTAAACGTGTAGTGGCCATTTTCATCTATGTTAAACACGCCTTTGTCTTTGAGCATGTAAAAGCGGTCATCCACCACAGTATCAAGCGGCGAAGCTCGCCAGCCACTACCAATAGCCACGCCGTAAAATACCTGATCTCCCAGCGCGACCTCAGTCACGTCCGCACCATAAAAGAAGCGGCGGTTTGATTCAGGTGTATCACCGCCAAAATCAGCCAGCCGCGCACCTTTAACAAAATCATCGCCTGACTCACCGTTGTAGATATCAAGACGGAACAACTGGCCACCCATATCCGCCACATACATGTGATCGGCGAAGCCATCATTGTTGCGATCTATAACTGAAATACGACCTGGGATACTGTACTGCATCTGGCTAAGGTTAAGATCCGCATCAGCATTACTGGCTTTCCACAGCAGCTCGCCGTTGTCAGCATCAAACATAAACACCGCATTGCCGACACTGTCCGGACTACGCTCAGTCTTAGTGTCCTGGTCGTCATCGTAGCCACCGCCAACAATCATGACATTTTTCACCGTGCCACCAATGCGCACTTTAGTCAGCGTTGGCCGCGACCAGGTCTGCCCCATTTCTTCCAGCCCGGTAGTTCCGCCATCGATGGTATACACCAGCTTTGGCGATGTCTTAGCGGTTACATCAAAAACGTAGTAGTTGTCACCCCCACGGCGCATTCCCAGATACAGGTAGATCTTGCCGTCAAACTGACGCAGCACCATGTCGCCATCCAGACCATAAATATGGTCAAAGCTGGAAATATCCTGATAAAAGTCGTGCAGGTTGCCCAACAGCGAGCGAGGCATTACTGCAAAGTTCTCTTCTCCGGTTTCGGCATCAAACGAATGCAACATGCCATGATTCGTAGCGACGAAAATTGCAGAGTCAGTATTGCTGTAGTTAACAATGACAGGCTGAGAATGGATTGGATCGCCCATCTGATAACGCACATCGTCAATATTGCCATCGCCATCCGCATCTTTGATGTCTACGCCCCGGGTCCACTTCAGCACGGCATCGCGGATCGCATCCGCATCCGGGTTTCCTTCCAGACCAAGATCGCCTGTGGTAATGGATGAATTACTCTCATGTAACTGATTCGAACTGGACGCAATGGTGCCGGGTGAGTCAAACACATAAAGGTTTCGGTTGGCATCCAGCTGACTTGCGGCGCCACCGTCACGAACCTGATTTCCGTCCGCAAGGACCGACCAGTAGCTGTGCGCGCCTTCGGCAAAGAAGCCGGTAATGTTATCCACTGCATCCAGGCCGTTCTGATCGCGCACCACATCACCATCAAGTTTGTACTTCTTGAGGTTTCCTGGCCAGATAGCGCCCTCAGCAGGCTTGAATAACGCAAAGTAAAGATCATCTTTATGCGTCAGCCGGTTAAGCTGGTTAACCGCAACCCCCGGTGATACAAACGTGGCATTGATATCCTTTACAGAGCGTAAAATAGTCTGGAAGGCTTCCAGCAGGTCGGTGCTGTTATCGGCCTGATAAAAACCACCTCCGCTTTGCACTGCCAGCTGATTAAGGAAATTATTAGCTGTGCTGTTGGCTGCAAACCCAATGGTATGGGTAATGAGCCGGCGATCGATCACGGACGTTTCTTTTTTACTCAGGTTTTTCACCAAATCCAGGCCACATTTTTCACCACCATTGCCCGTGCACTGTTTAGACAGCATACTTTCAATCTCATCGACACTGTGATTGTTGTTGGCCTCTCCATCAGACAGCAACACGATATGGTTATTGGTCTGACACTGCAGATCCGTAATCGGCGAAATATACCTTGCCCCTTCCGGAATATATTCATCGGTACAGTCACGGCTGGACAGATTATCTTCGGTACAGCCATAGGGGCGTACCGCATCGCTACCCGTATACGACGCGCGATGACTCACCCGCGTATTCCGTCTGACAGTATCAGATACATAGTAGTTACCCCGGGTCAGCCCGTAGTCCACCTCCAGTCCACCATAGTAATTCGTTGCCTCATACAGGGTATCAACAATCGGTGTGAGACCACTGGCATTAAGTTCATCGACTTTACTGATCAGGTGTTCGCGCACGGTCGCGGAGACGCCGGGCGTGGCATTACCCTGGAATTTTACCACCAGACGTGGCGCGCTTGACGGACGCCCGTTGTAGGAGTATGCGCCGCGCACACCGTCAAAATCACTGAGCACAAACGCCAGTGAATTGCCAGGCGACCAGCCCGGACGGTTAATGATCTGGCTGAGAATACTCGTCACATCCGGCGACTGGACATCATAATTGCGGTAAAACGCCGGCATGTTCCAGGTAAACCCGGACGTTTTGGGTAAGTTTCTGACGTCATAACGTCGGTGTGGATGGAAATCATCGGCATCATCGGTGGCCACGCCACGTATACGCATCGATGCGCTCCGCCAGCGATCGGTATCATAGGCTGTAAATTCCAGATAAGCCTCACTGATCACGGCGCCCTGCGGGATATTCACGTCATTAAAACGAAAGCCAATATAATCGTTGTAGTCGTCATTCAACGTTAGCTCAGAGCCGGTTGAATCATAGCCATTACCGCGCTCTTCTACGTTATCTTTGCTCGAGCCCACCTGATACACGGCTTCACCACTGATACAGCCGGTAGCGGTGGTCTCATCGTAGGTTACCACCAGTTGCGGCGAGCCACTGCGTCCGCGGTCATAACTTCTTGCCTCGCGGCCACTGGCACTGTCGCTGCTGTTCCCTTCCATCAGGATATTCAGATCCTGACCACCGCACCAGCCATCCTGATCAACCAGTTCCTGAACCACCGCGGAGATATCAGGCGTGGTCACCACCTCATCGGTACCAGGGAAACTGTTGTCACTGTCCCAGCGGACTTCATTCACGGTTGTATCACGCGACGACAAATCATTGCTGCCAGAAGAAAATGCTGAGGCGTCAGGGGTTAGTTCTCCTTTAATCGTGAGTTCAGTATTGGCAATGTTATAACGGCTTGCCGTTAACCGAATATACGCACTGGTGATGGTTGCGCCCTGAGGAATATTCATCTCGGTGAAGCGCATCCCGGATACCACCGTGCTGGTACCGCTACTTAATACCAGGTTATCAGAGCTGGTATTTACACTGCCATTAATCTCATAGGCATCGTCATCGCCGTCGGATGTCGAGGTAATTAACTCTGGGCTGATGGACTCATCAATCCCCCGCACCGGAAACAGCACAGGCCCGCCGTAATCAGAGAAGCGCATTAAGCCGGCATTGATATTGGTCGCAGAGCCTAATGCTTCTTTTAGGGCATTTTTTACCCGTAGCATCCGTGATTCGTCGGTACCGTCAGTACTGCCCATACTGCCGGATGTATCCATAATGAATAACACGTTGGGGTTATAGGTAACGGCCTGTGACGAGGTCCCCAGATAGATATCCAGATCATCACCAAAAGCGGACCAGCCAATACAGGAAAACAGCATAGTTGAAAAGAACCAGGCGGTGAGACGTTTCATTACTTCCCCCTTACTGCGATGCGGGTGCAAGCACGGCAGCCGAGAGTGTGTTTGCGACGACTGTTGGACTACTTTCGACACTGCCACACCCTCGAATAATAAATACATGGCAGTTTACGTTACTGCCGCCAATCACATTGCTTGAACCCCGACAGGCCTGCTCCCGGACAAATGCGGTCCGTGACCAGCTGTTTGTCGCGGGCTCACTTTGGTATTGCCCTGTACTGACGTGCCGGCTACCGGTTTCCAAAACATCACTGGTCATCTGACGATTGGTCCAGTTGGCATCTTCAAAACAACTCAGGGTGTCCGCTGCAGGATCGAACACGTTACCCTGCCTGGCTTCTGACAGCGGATCGGTTAACGTATCATCGGCCAGCAAGACTTCATCTTCAGACTCGAAAAACACCCCCGCTATTGCTGATTCAGCGGCGTCAAATGCCATGCCTGACTGCTGCATCGACACGGCCATTTTTGACTGTGACAAACTACTTGAAACCGCACTCACGCCTAAGATTGTGAGTGACAGTAAAATCAGTAGTGCCAGTACCATGACCAGACCTTGTTGTTTCATCGTGAACTCCTGACAAAATTCTTCATATTGCGAAGCGCCAGTGTTTTGGTAAACACCTGGTAGTAGTGGCGGTTATCCATAGTAACGGCGTCTTCATTAAGCACCGCAAAGCGCGGGGTGGCCGTTTGTACAACCTGGTTTTCATAGCTTCGTAACAAAAGCCCCCAGCGCAACGCAACGACCTGCTGATTATTCGCCCTGAGTCCCTCCAGATCGTTCGCCGTAACATAACTGATCGCCTGCCCGGTTGAATTCTCTGCTTCATCACTTATTCCATACTGCACCTGGAAACTGACCACATTATCCAGCAACGTTACCGTCTTCGCCGATACCGCGGAGGCTTTCAGGCCGCGCAACACGCGCCCGTCATATCCGGTGCATTTGAGTTTGCTGTCACTGACAAAATAGTGATTAACCACATGAAACTCTTCATCGTCCACATAGCCATGGTTGCTGCCGGTACAATCCTGAGAGTCCAGCATGCTTACTACCAGTGTGTCATGGCCGGTGCTGCCTTCCTGCGTACTGCCAAGGGTCGTGTCATTGGCCATGTCACCAATCAGGACTATGGGGTGGTTTTCAACATATGCCGCTTCAGAGACCACATCGACGCTGTTATCTATGGTGGCAGAAACCGTGTCATAGCGGCCTACCTCTACCAGTTCCCGGCTTAGACGGGTCATTATAAACCGGCCAGACTCCTGCACCTGCGCCACCGCCTGATTCAGAGAGTTGGTCACACGGCTGCTTACCAGCACCTGAATCACGGCGCCAGTGATAATGGTGCCGAGTAACAGCGATATCATCAGCTCAACTAACGAGAAACCCTGCTGCCTGCTCATAAAGTGATGTCCTTATACACACAGGCGAGAGGCTCATCACTGTCTTCATTGCAGCGTTCATTTAATGTGTACTTCTGATTCCCACTGGAATTGATTGGCCAGGTCAGCTTAATACTCAGCCTGGAACCTGCACTGCAGGTATCGGCATCACCGCCGATGGCATCAGTACAACCCACCGACAAGCGGGTATTGGGATTGGTTTGCACAGCAGAACAGGACAGCGCCCAGCCATCGTAGGCAGCGATTTGCGCTTCTGTACATTCACTGCCTTCACAGTTCGGTATGTCCGCCGGGCGACTTAAACAGTAACACTGATACGCGGTACCACCGCCAGTACAGCTCAGGTCCTCAAAATTGTAATTATCAGCTGTAAAATAACGGTTATTTGCGACCATGCCATCGCCGACCACAGGGGGGCGCGCTGCAGTGCGCAACCGCTCAGCCACCTGTGCAGCAACCAGTTCTGCCTGAGTACGGTTTATCGCATCTTTATTGGCAAAGGATCCCGTAAACTGCAGCGCAGCAACACCCAGTAAGCCGATCGACAGAATAAACAGGGTAACCAGGATTTCTATAAGGCCTACCCCTGCCTGTCGTCTCAGCGACACTGGATAGCTGATTGTGCGCGTTTGTGACACCACGTCTGACCGCCCTTTACGTATCATCCGACATATTTATCGGAGCGATTGAAAGTTATCTTAACTACTATAGTAAGCGAAAACTCTCTTGTTCAACGTATCCGTAGTGATTAAAACGTATGATTCGTTCATGAAATGGGTGTCGCTTATACGTGTGGGAGTAACGCATAAGCAACATTAAAGGAGGGGAGTTGTTTACGGAGCCTGACGTTTCATCCCGGACGACATCGTTCCGTAATGACGAATTTCAGCGTTACCGGGCAACCGTGGCGATGCGCAGCTCTTTTGGCACGGCAAACTCAATGTTTTCTTCCCGGCCTGGTCGCTCACTGGCTTTCACTGCGCCCCACTCAAGCAGCTTGTCGACCACCCCCTGTACGAGGATCTCAGGTGCCGATGCGCCTGCTGTTACACCAACATGTTCAGCATTATCAAACCACTGGCGCTGTATACAGTTTGCATCAGCGATCAAATACGCTTTGGCGCCAACTTTTTCAGCCAGCTCACGCAACCGATTGGAATTTGAACTGTTCTGAGCCCCTACCACCAACAGGACGTCGCAGTCCTCTGACAGCGCTCGCACGGCATCCTGACGATTTTGCGTGGCATAACAGATATCATCCTTGCGAGGTCCCTGGATCGCTGGAAAGCGCGCCCGCAGGGCATCAATGACCCCTGCCGTATCATCAACAGACAGGGTTGTCTGGCTGCAGTAATAGAGTTGTTCGGGGTTCTTCACCTCAAGTGTGTCGACATCATTTTCGGACTCCACCAGGTAAATGCCACCTTGCGGATTACTGTACTGGCCCATGGTACCTTCAACTTCGGGGTGACCGGCATGCCCAATCAAAATACACTCTGTGCCCATCTTACTGGCCCGGGTCACTTCCATATGAACTTTAGTAACCAGCGGGCAGGTTGCATCAAATACCTTCAGTCCTCGGGACTGTGCTTCTCGTCTGACAGCCTGAGAAACACCGTGAGCTGAAAATATAACAATGCTGTCATCCGGTACTTCATGCAGTTCATCCACAAACAGCGCGCCACGCTCTTTAAGTCCTTCAACCACAAAACGGTTGTGCACAACTTCGTGGCGCACATAAATAGGGGGATCGAACATCTCCAGAGCACGCTCGACGATAGTGATTGCGCGATCGACGCCCGCACAAAACCCGCGTGGATTCGCCAGATGAATTTGCATATTAGCCCCCTTGCTGTGTTTTGGCTGGCAGAACGTTGATAATTTCAACATCAAATATCACGGTTTGGCCAGCCAGCGGATGATTAAAATCCACTGTCACGGAGTCACCCGCGACGCTCCGTATAATGCCCGGAACCTCACTGCCATCCGGCTGAGAAAAGGCCAGGATCATGCCCTCTTCAATACTCAGTTCGCTGCTAAAGCGGCTGCGATCCATATAATGCACGTTATTCGGATCAGGACGTCCGAAAGCTTCTTCTGCTGCCAGCGTAAACGCCTTTTTGTCCCCTTTGGCAAGGCCCAGTAAACAGGCTTCAAAGTTTGGCGTAAGACTGCCGTCACCAATGACCAGTTTAGCCGGCCGGTTGTTGACCCGCGTACTGTCAGCCGCGGAGCCGTCCTCAAGTTTCAGATCAAAGTGCAGAATCACTTCGCAGTTTTCACCAATTTCGCGGCGTTCGGTCATACTACTGCCTCGTTTATTTATCTGGTTTTGATGCTTTAGCATCTTCTTCTGGCCTGACTATCATATCAATAATCAATAACGCGGCGCCGATGAAAATTGCACAGTCGGCGATATTGAATGCCGGCCAGTGCCACTGTCCAATATAAAAATCCAAAAAATCGATAACATAACCGTGCACTAACCGGTCATAGACATTACCGATTGCGCCGCCGAGAATACACGAAAACGCGACAGGCAATCTTACCTGATGCCGGGGCGTTTGCCTGAGCCACCACAGGATCATCACGCTCACCACCAGCGCGATGACGGTAAAGAACCAGCGCTGCCAGCCGCCTGCGCCATGCAAAAAGCTAAATGCAGCACCGTAGTTATGCACATAGGTCAGATTAAACGACGGCAGGACCTGGACCGACTGATACAAATCCATCGCGGCCACAACGGCATGCTTGCTCCACTGATCCAGTATGATAATGACCAGGCTAATCCATAAAAAACGAAGCCCGGTACGTTTCAGGATATCAGGCATAGTGGCGTGTTTCCCCATCACCCGCGACGTTAGTCACGCAGCGGCTGCACAGTTCAGGATGATGCTCATCGCTGCCCACATCTTCCCGATGGTGCCAGCAGCGCACGCACTTGGTACCCTTACTTTTATTAACAATGACAGACAATCCATCAAGGGCCGTGGATTTGGCGTCTGCCGGCGCATCTTCAGCTTTGCACAAGGTCACGCCCGATGTAATCAGTACAAACCGCAGTTCGTCTTCTAATTGTGCAAGGGTGTTATAAAGTGCATCAGAGGCATACAGCGTGATGTTGGCCTCCAGTGAACCCCCAAGCTTTCCATCCTTCCGGCTTTGTTCCATGGCCTGATTGACCGTATCTTTCACAGCCAGTACCTGATGCCAGAAGTCGTCACCAAAGGTGTTATCGTCAGTAAAGCCATCAAAGCCGGTATACCAGGCTTCGGTAAAGACAAATGCACTGCGCTTGCCTGGCAATGCCTCCCAGATTTCCTGCGCCGTAAAGCTGGTAATCGGCGCCATCCAGCGCACCAGCGCCTCAACAATATGGTAAAGCGCGGTCTGGCAGGAGCGTCGCGCAACACTGTCGGCTTTGGCGGTATACTGACGATCTTTAATGACGTCGAGGTAAAACGCGCCCAGCTCTATTGAGCAAAAGTGCATCAGCTTCTGGCTAACGACCAGTAAATCGTATTGCTCATAAGCTTCAACCAGCTCTTTTTGTAACGCTCTGGCGCGACCAACGATCCAGCGATCCAGCGCCACCATATCCTGCTCAGGCACGGCATCATCCAGCGTGAAGCCATTCAGATTAGCCAGCAGGAAGCGAGACGTATTGCGTAAGCGGCGATACGCATCGGCTGCGCGCTTAAGAATTTCATCCGACACCGCAATTTCACCGCGATAGTCTGTTGACGCTACCCACAGTCGCAGAATATCGGCGCCTAGCTTGTTGGTAACCTCCTGAGGAGCTACCACATTGCCCAGCGACTTGGACATTTTCTTGCCGTGCGCATCCACCGTAAAGCCGTGAGTGAGCACCTGTTTATAGGGTGCATGCCCATGCATGGCTGTCGATGTCATCAGTGACGACATAAACCAGCCACGGTGCTGATCCGAGCCTTCAAGGTATAAGTCTGCCGACGACGGAATATCATCACGACGGTCGACCACAAAATAGTGTGTCACGCCAGAGTCAAACCAGACATCCAGCGTATCCGTTACCTTGTCGTAATCCCCGGCGTTATCGCCCAGTAACTCGCTGTCATCAAGGTCCCACCAGGCCTGAATCCCTGATTGTTCAACGCAGGCTGCGACCTTCTCAATCAGTGCCGGCGTATCCGGATGCAGATCACCGGTCTGTTTGTGTACGTACAGCGGGATAGGCACACCCCAGGTTCGCTGCCGGGAAATACACCAGTCCGGACGTCCTTCGACCATTTTTTCAATGCGGTTTTCACCCCATTCCGGGATCCATTCGGTTTGCTTAATTTGTTCAAGCGACGCCTTGCGCAGTCCTTTGTTATCCATGCTGATAAACCACTGCGGCGTAGCGCGGAAGATGATTGGCGTTTTATGCCGCCAGCAATGCGGGTAGCTGTGCTCATACTTCACATTCAGCAGCAGGTTCCCCTTCTCTTTCACGGTCTCAACAATGGCGTCATTGGCTTTAAAGACAAACTGGCCGCCAAACAGCGGTACGTCATCCAGATAAACCCCGTTGTTGCCGACCGGATTGTACACCTCGATGCCATATTGTTTACCGATGTTAAAGTCATCCACACCATGTGCCGGCGCGGTATGCACACAGCCAGTACCAGAATCCACGGTGACATGATCGCCCATGATCAGCGGAACCTGAAGCTCCAGAAACGGATGATGAACTTTCAGGTTATCCAGCGATTCACCAACACAGGTCGCGACCTCACGGAAAGAGGTAACGCCGTAGCGCTCGATACAGCTTTCTACCAGGTCCTGTGCCATCACAATCCACTGCTTGTCTTCTCCCAGTTCAACCAGGGCATAGGTCAGTTCCGGGTGCAGGCTGATAGCCCGGTTCGCGGGCAGGGTCCAGGGGGTGGTTGTCCAGATTGCGACCCCGGCTTGATGATCACGTAATTGCTCTTCACTCACGCCAAATGCTGCAGCAATTGCCGCACTGTCGGCAACCGGAAACTTCACATCAATGGCAGGCGAGACTTTGTCTTTATATTCAACTTCGGCCTCTGCCAGGGCTGAGCCACAGTCGGTGCACCAGTGCACGGGCTTAAAGCCTTTTTCCAGATGGCCGGACTCGACGATTTTACCCAGCGCACGAATGATGTTTGCTTCGCTGTCAAAATCCATGGTTTTGTAGGGCTTGTCCCATTCGCCGAAGATGCCAAGACGCTTGAAATCATTCATCTGACCGTCGATTTGCTTTTGTGCATAATCGCGGCAGCGCTGACGGAACTCAGCCGCAGTAACCTTCTTACCGGGTTTCCCGACTTTTTTCTCCACCATCAGTTCAATCGGCAAACCATGACAGTCCCACCCCGGCACATAGGGGGCATCATAATCCGACAGGGTTTTAGACTTCACGATAATGTCTTTCAGAATTTTATTTACCGCGTGACCAATATGAATGTCCCCGTTCGCATAAGGAGGGCCATCGTGCAACACAAAAGGCGTTTTACCCGCTTTGGCCTCACGGATCTGACGGTACAAATCCTTTTCCTGCCAGGCCTTAAGCATCTGTGGCTCTCGCTTTGCCAGATTGCCTCGCATTGGAAAATCGGTTTCAGGGAGGTTCAGTGTTGCTTTGTAATCACTCATAAATCTTTTTTATCCATTTACCTGTTAGGTCTAAAGCGGCACAGTTGGCGGACAACCCTATGCTCCTAATAACGCTCGCGCTTCGCGGGCGTCGTCTTCAATTTGGTTTTTTAATACCTCAAAGGAGGCAAACTTTTTTTCGTCACGTAGTTTTGCTACTGGATAGACATCAATAGAACGCCCGTAAATGTCTTCACTAAAGTCGAAAAGGTGCACTTCCAACTGGCTTCGCTGACCGCCAACCGTGGGCCGTGAGCCGACATTGGCAACCCCTTTAAATGGCTGACCATCGATATCGACACGCACGGCAAACACGCCTTTTAATGGAGAACGACAGCGCTTGAGCAGCACATTGGCGGTCGGGAAGCCGATGGTACGCCCTTTCTTCTCGCCATGCACAACCCGTCCCCGGATAGAAAAAGGCCGGCCCAGCATTTCATGTGCATGCGCAAAATCACCACTGTCTAACGCGTCTCGCACGGCCGTGGAACTGATGCGATGATCATGCATACGATAGCTTTGTGTGCTGACCACACGAAACCCGTGTTCTCGTCCCGCGGCTTCGAGCATCTCGAAATCGCCTTCGCGGCCACGTCCAAAACGAAAATCATCACCGACTACCAGAAATTTCACACCCAGTTTGTCCACCAGTAATGATTTCACAAACGTGCCAGCGGACTGACTGGCAAAGGCCCGATTAAATTGCACCGCGACCAGCCTGTCAACGCCCTGACGCTTCAGGAGCAAATATTTTTCCCGTAATGGACTCAGCCTGGCAGGTGCAGTATCGGGGGTAAAAACCTCTTCCGGGTGTGGCTCGAAAACCATCACCGTGGCGGGTAATGACAGCGCTTCGGCCTGTGCCTTAACATTCGCCAATACCGCCTGATGCCCACGGTGCACCCCGTCAAATTTGCCGATAGTCAGCACGCAGCCGCGATGCTGGGGGCGCAGATTATGTAGTCCGCGGACTAACTCCACTGTCGATTCTGCCTTCTGTTAGAAATTACCTGTGATGAAGCCCGCGATTATAAACGACACGCGGCTGAATACCAATTCCTGTGCGCCTTTGATTATTCTGATCGCACCGAAGAACGTTCCGCTTGCGCGGGCGTTAATTGAGCAGGTCGTACGCCCAGTACCAGCGCAGTGCCAAAAAAGACCACCAGCGCCAGGCCAATCGACACGGCAACGTGCTGAATCTGCGCTACCAGTGCAAAATCATAGAATGCATCACCAATATCACGCCACACGATAATGACTGCCATTGCGGCACTGGCCAGCAGCACTTTTACAACAAACAGTAAAGTTGTGCGGGATACCACATAGACACCCTGCTGATGCAGCGTGTAATACAGTAAGCCGGCATTGAGCGTAGCCGATAAACTGGTTGCCGCCGCCAGGCCAATATAGCCAAAAGGGATGGCAAGAATGAGGTTGAATACCATATTTGCAGCCATGCACCAGATCCCGAATTTAACCGGTGTTTTGGTGTCCTGACGGGAATAAAAGCCGGGTGCCAGCACTTTCACCAACATAAAGCTGAGTAATCCGAATGCATAGGCAGTCAGCGAATACGAGGCCATGCGTGCCGTTTCGGCGCTGAACGCGCCGCGCTGGAAAATAACAGTGAGAATAGGTTCAGCCATGACGCCAAGCCCTGTGGCTGCCGGGATCCCCAGCAAGCACACCATACGGACGGCCCAGTCAATGTTATCGGAAAAGCCACGGGCATCTTTGCCCACATGATTGCGTGACAGCGCCGGCAGGATCACTGTCGCGATGGCAATGCCAAACAACCCTAACGGAAACTCCAGCAGACGGTCAGAGTAATAAAGCCAGCTGATAGACCCCGTCATCAGGAAGCTGGCAATAAAGGTATCGAACAGTAAGTTAATCTGCCCTACCGATACGCCAAAAAGCGCGGGGATCATCAGTGTCCGGACTTTCTTTACATGTGGATCATGCCAGCCCCACTTTGGCCGCACCAGCAAGCCAGCCCTAAACAAAAAAGGTAGCTGAAACGCCAGTTGTACAACACCACCGACAAATACGCCCCAGGCCAGACCATACGCTGGCTGTGCCAGCTCTGGCGAGACATACATCGCAAACAGGATAATACAAATATTTAGCAACACTGGCGTAAAGGCCGCCACCGCAAACTGATTGAGGGTATTGAGTATCGCCCCGGCCAGTCCGGTAAGCGAAATAAACGCCAGATACGGAAAGGTGATTTTCAGCATGGTACTGGCCAGCAGATATTTCTCCCCGTCTTTCCCGTCGCTGAGCCAGTCAATGAACCAGCCGGTGCCAAACAGGGCGGCCAGCACGGGTGACAACAATACTCCGAGCAGCGACACCACAAAAACAATCGCCCCAAGCGTTCCGGAGATGCGCGCCACAAACGCGCGCAAGTGCGCATCGTCGTGTTCTTCTTTGACTTCTGTGAGCACCGGAATGAAAGCCTGGGCAAATGCCCCTTCTGCAAACAGGCGCCGTAGAAAGTTAGGGATTTTATTGGCGAAGAAAAAGACGTCGGCAGCCGCGCCGTCACCCATGAGCCGGGCTACCACTACGTCACGGGCCAGCCCCAGTACGCGAGAAATGAGTGTCATTGCACTGACAATTAGGCCCGATCTAATTAGCTTCCCTGACACCTTCCGTTTCGCCCCGCTGATGATTTATAATGACGTGTATCATAACGGAAGCCTGATGAATGAGGAAACCGTAAAACGGCCAGTCAGAGCAGTAAAACGTTAGTGATACACGGATTTGCCGGCAGCCGACAAAATCGTTTGACATTTCATCGATAGCTAGGCACAATCCGCACCCTCGATTTTGACATGAATTTTTTTGGGAGTTACACCTTGGCTAACATTAAGTCTGCTAAGAAACGTGCAATCCAAGCCGAAAAGCGTCGTCAGCATAATGCCAGCCGCCGCTCCATGACTCGTACAAGCATCAAGAAAGTAACAGCGGCTATCGCTAAAGGCGACAAAGAAGGTGCACAGGCTGCATTCGCTGCTGCTCAACCTATGCTTGACAGAATGGCAACCAAAGGTTTGATTCACAAGAACAAAGCTGCACGTCATAAAAGCCGTTTGATGGCGCAAATTAAAGCGCTGTAATACGCATGACGTGAGTAAGATAAAAAGCGCCGGTTGGCGCTTTTTTTATGCCTGTCAATTGTCACAGGATCGTCAACTGCCCGTCACCTAACTGTCAACAAGCCGCCCTATCATGGCCTTCCAAAGTAGAAATACGTTGGAATGTCGTTATGCAAACGCCCCACTACCGCACGCTCTGGTTATCCGATCTGCACCTTGGCAGTCAGGACTGTAAAGCCGAATTTTTACTGCATTTTCTTGATTCCGTCACCGTCGATACCCTTTACCTGGTTGGGGATATTGTCGACATGTGGCAAATGAGCAAACAGTTCCGCTGGCCACAGCGTCATAACCAGGTACTGCACAAATTTATGCAAATGAGCCAGCAGGGTACCCGGGTTGTCTATCTTCCGGGTAACCATGACGAGCCATTGCAGTCTTACTCGGGCATGGCACTGGGGGACATAGACATTGAACGGGAGCTGATTCATACCACGGCGGCAGGAAAGCGGTACCTCGTATTGCATGGCGATCAGTTCGATGCCGACGTCACACTGGGCAGATTTCACGCCTGGCTGGGCGATAAAGCCTACGATCTATTGCTGTTTTTGAATCGCTGGTACAACCGGATTCAGACATTGCGCAAACGGGAATACTGGTCCCTGGCGGGTTACATAAAAAAACACATTAAAGGCGCTAATGAGGCCATCAGCCGTTACCGGCAGGCATGCTGCAAGCGCGCAGCCGAGCTCAGTCTGGATGGCGTTATCTGTGGTCATATTCATCATCCGGAAAGCACGGTCGAAAATGGTATTCACTACATCAACGACGGTGACTGGATTGAAAACTGCAGTGCGCTGGCAGAAGACGACACGGGCCAGCTCACCCTGATTTATTATCATCAAATGATGGGGGCAACCAGGATCAGACATCTGAAGCCGGACACAGCCGCGTCAAAGGCGGCCTGACGGATGCCCCGGTACTGCAAAGCGAATGACATAAACCTGCGCATCAACGCATGCCAGCGCCATACCTGTTTCATCATAAGCGAGAATATTTATGTTTACCGTTGATGAAGTACTAAATAAGCACTACCCCAGCGTTGCCAGCAAGCCCTGGCTGTTCAAGTCATTGTCTTTTGTATTGCGACACCTGCTCCACGAACGTGAGATAACCGAGTTTGGTGAAACCTATCCGCATTATCACGATATCGACTTTGTCGAGCAGGTCCTGGATTACTTTAATATCAGCTACTCTACCCGTGATGTTGAGCGTGAACGTATTCCAACCGAGGGACGCCTGGTCATTATTGCCAACCATCCAATCGGATCGCTGGACGCACTGGCCCTGATTAAACTGGTCAGTGAAGTCCGGCACGATCTGAAAGTCGTGGCAAACGAGATGCTGATGGCCATTGAGCCGCTGCACGATATGCTGTTACCGGTTAATAACATGCAGGGCGGCACACCAAAGCAACACCTTGAGGCCATTCACGGCCACCTGAGAGAGGAAGGCGCGGTACTGATATTTCCGGCGGGCGAAGTCTCGCGACTGCGCCCTCAGGGCGTCCGCGATACATTCTGGCACAGCGGCTTTCTGCGCATCGCCCGGCACACTAAATCACCGCTGTTGCCGGTTTTTATCGACGCGAAAAACTCGCCATTTTTCTATGGCGTATCGATGCTCTATAAACCGCTGGCCACGGCACTGCTGGTCAGAGAAATGTTTGGTCAGCGTAAAACACACCTGCCTATGCGCATTGGGGAACTGATCCCCAGCGAGTCATATCAGAAGCTCACCATTCCGTTAAAAGATCAGGTAAAGCTGTTTAAGCGGCACCTATACCGTATTGGCAACAATAAGAAGGGCGTTTTCGCAACCCAGGCACCGGTTGCGCTGCCGGAAGATCGCAAAGAGCTCACCCGGGCGATAAAAAAACAATGTGAGCACCTCGGCCACACCGCCGATGGTAAATCCATTTATTTGTATCAGCACCACACCAGTTCGCCGATAATGCGAGAAATAGGCCGGCTTCGTGAAATTGCGTTTCGCGCTGTGGGTGAAGGAACCAATAGCCGTCGGGACATCGACAAATACGACTCACACTATTATCACCTGGTGTTGTGGGACGATAATGATTTGGAAATTGTCGGGGCTTACCGGTTTGGCGATGCGCAGCAACTGACCGCCCCGACCCATCCCACAGGCCTGTATTCGGCCACGTTGTTTGACTACCCGCCGCAGGAAAACCAGGCGCTGTTCCGTGAGGGACTGGAACTGGGCCGGAGTTTTGTACAGCCCCGCTACTGGGGTAAACGCAGTCTGGATTATCTGTGGTTTGGCATTGGCGCGTTTTTACGCCGGTACCCGAAATACCGTTATCTGTTCGGGGCTGTCTCTTTGAGTGACAGCTACCCGCAGCCTGCCAAAGACTTATTGGTGCACTTTTATCGCAGCCATTTTCCGGCAAAGTTTGGCTGTGCCGTGTCCAGAAAGCCTTACCCTGTATCAGCCGATGTATTGCAGACCTTCAGCGGCAAGCATTACCGCGAAGAATTTACCGAGCTTAAAGCCCTGCTGGCCAATATGGGGGTGAACGTCCCTACCCTGTATAAGCAATATACCGAAGTGTGTGAGCCAGAAGGGGTAGCTTTTCTCGACTTTAATGTCGATCCCGACTTCAATGATTGTATTGATGGGCTGGTTGTTGTCGACTTAAGGGCGCTGACTGTTAAGAAGCGTAAGCGCTACCTGGGTGAACCGGCGCTGGACAAAAGTGCATAGGTCAACACTGACACTGCTACAGAAAAATGATCATGTGAGTATAAATACCCGCCACGCCGGTCTGGTGTCTGAGAAGTGATACAAAGTACCTGTTTATCCGAATAAACATGAAATACGACGGATAAACACGGGATTGTATGACACTTAGCAAACTGTTCCGGGGCAAAGCACTGGCCCTGTTACTCTGTTTTTCCGGCCTGAGCTGGTTTTTTATTGAAATGGCGATTGTTGTGCAGGCAGGCGACACGCTGCAGCTTGATAAACAACTGATCCTGGCATTACGTTCATCCAGTGATGTGACAGATCCGCTGGGCCCCACGTGGCTGGAAGAAATGATGCGGGATGGTACCGCGCTGGGCAGCAACTGGATTTTGCTGTCACTTTCTTTGTTCAGCGCCGCTTATCTCTATCTGCGTGATAAAAAGCACATGGCCGTATTTCTAACGATAACTATACTATCGGGACTGGCCATGGCCTTTCTCCTCAAACACGCAATTGATCGCCCACGGCCAGACCTGGTCAGCCACGCCACCAAGGTGTATACGGCATCCTTTCCGTCAGCGCATGCCATGATGTCTACACTCGTGTATATGTCACTGGCACTGCTGCTTGCCAGCGTGCAGACGCGAAGCGCAATCAGGGGACTTATTTACGTTGCCGCCGTGATAGTGGCGCTTTGGGTTGGGGTTAGCCGGGTCTATCTGGGCGTACACTGGCCGACCGACGTACTTGCCGGCTGGTGCGCTGGCGCATTCTGGGCGCTGGCCAGTTATAAAGTAGTACCTTATCTGTTTACAGACAACAAAAACGCTTAGCCAATCGCGACGAATCATGGAAGCGCACCATTATGCTTAACATTCACCATCACTAAACAGTGCCATCAGCATGTCTGTATACACATCTTCCAGTGTCAGAAGGTCAGAGAGATGAATATTTTCATTCACCTGATGTATTGAGGTATTCGGCACGCCCAGTTCCACCACCTGGGTTTGCTCTGAGGCAAAAAAGCGACCATCTGACGTACCCCCCGAGGTGCTGATAAGCGGATAACGCCCGGTCGCTTTCACAATTGCAGATTCTGCCGCCCGGATCAGGCATTTTCCGGTACGTGGCTGGCTAAGGAATGCCTCACATGGGCGTGACCAGGTAATTGCCGCAGTTGGATCGACCGCTTTAATAAGCTCGGTCAGCAGACGTGTCAGCGAGGCCTGATTATATTCACTGGAATAACGCACGTTAAATTCAATCCGCCCGCTGCCCGGAGCCAGATTATCGGTAAACGTTCCGCTATCCACATGCGTTACCTGCAAGGTCGTCCCCGGAAAATCTGCACTGCCTTCATCCCACGGATAGGCAAGCAGCGCCTGAATGATGGCAGCGGCCTTATGAATAGCATTATTGCAATGCTGAGGATACGCGACATGGCCTTGCTTACCAGTTATCTTGACGCTTGCTGATAACGAACCGCGACGCCCAACCTTGATCGTATCACCGGTATACTGCGATGCCGACGGTTCACCGACCAGACACATATCCAGTGTGACGCCTTGCTCATCAAGATACTGCTTGATCCACTTAGAGCCATCTTCGGCCTCTCCTTCCTCATCGCTGGTTATTAGCCACCAGAAACTGACATTCTCAGGGCTGACACTCGCCACCGTCCGCGCGGTGGCACTTAGCATGGCGGCAATACCAGTTTTCATATCCGCCGCCCCGCGACCATAAAGCCGACTTTCGCTTATCGTGGCTACGAACGGCTCAAACTGCCAGTGTTCAAGTGGACCGGGAGGAACGACATCCGTGTGACCACTAAAAGCAATATGACGGGAGCCCTGCCCCCAGCGGGCAACAAGATTGCTCACGTTGTTAATTTGATAATGCTCACAGGAAAATCCGAAGTGCGCCAGTTGCTCTGCTATAAACATCTGGCAACCGCCGTCATCAGGCGTGACGGAGGGCATGTGGATAAGCGTTCTTGCGTACTCAACTGACTGCGTTATGTGAGTAGCACCGAGTGACCTGGTTGTCATTTCTAAACCTTGACAAAAATGTGATTGCACGGCTAGTACACAATATGCAAATGACAGCCTCATAACGATATTGCGACAGTTTTTTTACACTCAAAAACTGTTCATAAAACAAGCACTAAAATAATATTGCTGAATCCTGTACGGGTCTCGCGCATTTCATAAAAACATTAAAAACTCCCACCTGTCAGTGCCTGACAGGTAAGTAAGAAAAACCTAATTAAAAAAATTAATGCGCCGATGCGCAAAACAACCCAGAAAATGGCGGAGAAATGATCACGTAGTCAGCAGCACAAAGTGTTGAATTTTTTTACACTCAAACCCTTACAGATGGTCAAATAACACCCTTTCTGTTTACTATTCAAACACTTGCCATTTATGGCTCAGTGATTGCTTCAGTTTTTTCAGAATAATAAATCCTTCGTACGCTACTAACGTCAATCATGATTTGTGAGCTGCTCACGCAACTGTGACGAATCTTCGTTGTTGGTTCTTCGTTTCTCGTAGCCCGAGTACCGCTTTGCTATCAGGCAGACCATTTCTGCCGGTGCAACAAACGGTGACCATTGAGTCATCAATAAAACCAAGAAGGGAGAGAAGATGAAGTATAATAAAATTCTCACTGGCATGGCCCTTTCAGGCGCCATGGTAAGCTGTGTTGTCGCAGCCCCCAGTAATATAGTCCAGACAGATCCTAGTAAGTTTTCTGAGGCGGGTTCGGCTCCTGTCGTCGCTCAGTCTCACAATGTATATATCGTTCAGCTTAAAGGTGCACCCGCGATTGCGAAAGCATCTGAGCTCGGCGAACTGGCTCCCAGTAACCCGGCAGCCGGCAATTTTGGCAATAAGTACGACCCTACTTCGCCCAAAGTTTCTGAGTACATCAATGCGGTGAAACAGCGTCAAAGCAAAGTCGCAACCGACATTGGTTCTATTAAAATCATCCATAGTTACTCGCATACTTACAACGGCTTCTCAGCACGTCTGACGGACAGCCAGGTTAATGCGCTTAAAAACCACCCTGATGTTGCCAATGTCTACCATGACGAACTGCATCAGCCAGAAACCGCCAATACGCCAGAGTTTCTGGGACTGACAGGTCCGGGTGGTCAGCATACGCTGGGAATTAAAGGCGAGGACGTCATTGTCGGTATTCTTGATTCAGGTATCTGGCCCGAGAACCCGTCTTTCAGCGAGGACTCTCAGGTGTCTGAGCTCGCTTATGGCGCACCACCGGAAGGATGGGAAGGCGCCTGTAACGAAGGTAGCGTCGGTGAGTTTGTAAACAGCTCTGGCGTTGTGGTGTACAACGATGACACTGCACCCGCAGACACGTTTACCTGTAACAACAAACTGATTGGTGCACGTTACTTCGGTGAAACATTCTCCAGCGTGTATGAAATTCAATTCGCACTGGGTGAGTTTGCCTCACCGCGCGATGCTGATGGTCACGGAAGTCATACCGCCTCAACCGCAGCGGGTAATGCTGGTGTTACTGCCACCATTCAGGGCGTAGACGTTGGTACGGTGTCTGGCATGGCACCTCGTGCCCGGATTGCGGCCTACAAAGTGTGCTGGAACGCCAACTACGTCAGCCCGGACGGAGTTAATGAGCGCGGCTGTTTCTTTGGTGACAGCATGGCCGCCATCGACCAGGCCGTCGTTGACGGTGTCGATATACTTAACTACTCCATCGGCAACAGCAACAGCATTAATTCACCGGTCTATAACGCAGCGTTGCGTGCGGCAGATGCAGGTGTATTCTTCTCTGCGTCGGCAGGTAACAGCGGTCCGACTGCTGGTAGTGTAGGCAACATTGCCCCTTGGGTAACCACTGTTGCGGCGTCCACCTATGACGGCGAGTCTGCTCTGATTGGTAGTGAACTTGAGATAAACTCCGGTGATCTGGAAGGTCAGGCAGTCTTCTCTATTTCATCAACCATCGGTACGGATATTCCTGAAGAAGGTTTCTCCGGTGATCTTGGCCTGGCCGAACCGCGCCTCGCTTGTGACCCGCTGTCCAGTGATCTCACCGGCCAGATTGCGCTGATTGAGCGTGGAACCTGTGCGTTTGATATCAAATTTCAAAACGCTGTAGACGCAGGTGCAGAAGGAATTGTTGTCTTTACCGATAACCGCACGCCTGTCGCAATGGGCGGCAACTTAAGCTTTGATATACCGGCTGTGATGGTCGAACGCCCAGTCGGGCTGGATTTAGTCGACAGTGTAAACAATGGCACGACAAACGTGACCATGACCACCTCACCGGCAGCGACCACAGCCACTGAAGTCGGCAATTTAATGGCAGACTTCTCGTCAAGGGGTCCAAACCCGCAAACGGCCGATATTCTTAAACCTGATATCACCGCTCCGGGTGTACGTATTCTTGCAGCGACCAGCTCAAACCAGTTTGAGTTCGGCGGAAATGTGGATGGCGAGTCATACGCATATTTGCAAGGTACGTCCATGTCCAGCCCACATATTGCTGGCCTGGCAGCCCTGTTTAGGGGTCAGTACCCAGAGTGGACACCTGCGCAAATCAAATCAGCCCTTATGACGGCCGCACGCCAGGATGTGTTGAAAGAAGACGCATTTACGCCTGCCGACCCATTTGACTTTGGTGCTGGTCATGCTGATCCGGTTCCGTCAATGAACCCAGGGCTCGTATACAGCGCCGATACCGGTGACTACCTGGCGTTTCTCTGTGGTCAGGGCGAATCAGGACTGGTCGCTACCTTAAGCGAACAGACCTGTGAAGGACTGGAAGAGTCGGGCTTCTCATTTGATGCCAGCCAGCTCAACTACCCCTCGATTGCCATTGAACAACTGGAAGGCAGTGAGACAATTTTCCGTACCGTTACCGACGTGACCGGTGCCGGCGGGACTTACTCGTTCAACATCGAAGCGCCTGCTGGCGTGGAAGTGTCAGCCACCGCCATCGACAGCGACGGTAACGCAATTGGCGACGGCATGCTGGAGGTATCTGCTGATGGTACTGCCAGTTATGCTCTGACCTTCACTACAACAGATGATGCCACCCCGGAAGAGTGGGTGTTTGGCTCACTGACGCTGGAAGGCAACAATGGCATTAATGTTCGCAGTCCAATTGCCGTGAAGCCAGCTCTGGAAGCCACTATTGATGTGCCAGAGTCACTGTCACTTCAGTTGCAACGCGGTCGCGCGGCCATTTACGTGCAGACCTTCTATTCTGGTCAGTTCAGCGTTGAACACCAGGGCTTGACACCTGCCGCCGGATTAGCAGGAACGGCTATTTCGCAACCGGGTGAGTTTAGCTTCAATGCGAACCTTGATACGGCAACATTCTTTACCGTTGGCGAAGGCACTTCATTGCTGCGGTTTGTTCTGACTGATGCTCTGGTTGATGCCGAAGGCGCTGACATTAACCTGTTGCTCTACCGCTGTGTTGATTTTAGCTGCTTGCCTGTAGCGACGTCGACTGGACCTGGCTCTAACGAAGACATTACTGTCGTTAACCCTGTTCCAAACGACCCCGCTGATCCTGGAGCGCTGTACATTTTGTTTGCCCATGGGGTAGATACAGCGGGTCAGGATTCCGTCGACTACACGTCACTGGTGTGGTTCGTAGATCAGGCAGAAAGTACCACCCGGGTCAGTGCGTCGCCTCGCGCCATCGCCAATCGTTTCCAGAATGTTTATCTCTTAAGCAGAGGACTGGATCCCAATCAGCTTTACATGGGAACCATGACATTCTTTGACAATGCCGGTGAGTCTCAGGGCACCACCGTACTGGAAGTACAACCTTAAAATAAAAAAAGGCGGGAGCGCAGTAGTGTGCTCCCGGTAGTTAAATAAAAAAGTAGGAAGTAAATTATGAAGTCTTTAACAACACCTTTTATCAGAGCGTTTGTGGGTCTGACAATATTGTTATCTACCTCGTTTGGTGCAAATGCGACCCTTATTACACAGGATGTTCTTGATCTTTTTACTGGTGACAGACTAGGTTCGATTACCGTAAAAATGAACGACAACCTGTACAATACCGGGTTCGCCAGCAGCGGGTTCGGCGATGACGTTCGCGTGGTCAACTTTGAGTTAGGCGACCTGTACTCGTGGGGCGATGAGCTGGATATTATTTTTGCAGATGTAGAAATTGATACCAACAACCTGTTTGCGGGGATCCAGTTTTTGAATCTGGACACCAATGATGTGGGTTTCGGTTCATTGACGTGGGCTTATCAGATGGACTACGACGCGTTCTTCGGCTCAGGTTTTCTGGATATATTCCAGGTTAGCAATGGTGGTTTTGTAGATTTCTACACCATCACGCTGGGTCAGGCTTCGGTGGTTTCAGCCCCCGCCACAATGGGCTTACTGGTACTGGCGCTTTCTGCAGTATTTGTGCGCCGCAGACGTCTGATCTAATATAAAAGACCACTACGAAAAAAGCCCGGTTCGCCGGGCTTTTTAATATCTGTTGCAGGACAATTTTTTATGTTAGGCACGTTACGAACTGTTTTACTGGCAACGCTGCTATGCACATCTCCACTCCTTCTCGCCTGCTCTAATAACGGAGACGCCGACATGCTGTCATTCACTGCCGAAGTCAGACCACACACCATTGACAATGCCGTATACGTGTTAGTTGATAATGACGGGACGCGCTACGAGCCGATAAACCTGCCAATCGCATACAGGGTGGACGGAACCAGACTTGAGGTCACAGCGACAAAAGTGACCGACCGCGCCAGCACCAGTCAGGCCGGCATGCTGATCAAGCTGGATAATATAAACCTGCTAAGCGAAGGGCAGGGAAAAAAGGAGGGGAACGTTTACTAATCAGCGATCATTGTCATTTCGCGTCCCACTCGCTGGCGATGATATTGAGTACGGCCGCCTGCTAAAGCTGACTGGTGACCTTTATAACGTGCTTATCCTGCTTACGTACATGCACCAGCACCTCGGCAAGGCGCAGTGTCACAATGCGTTGTTCTGTATCCTGGTACACAAGCTCGGCACGTTCGAATAGCAGTTGCTCCATCGGTTTGCCAATCACCAGCATCGTACGCCAGTTTTCAGGTAACTCCCCTGCCACTTCCTGTTGCGCCCAGCTTGCCTGGTGCCCTCGTTCTGCAAAACTCAACGCTGTCGACGGTACGCCTAAAAATGCTACCAGTAGTACTGCAAGAAGACCTTTCTTGCTGTTCATAATCCCGCTCCAACAATAAGGTGATTGTGACGTCGCTGACATCAGGTAAAAACGTTGTTGTGCAAGTCCCGTACCTTGATAACATTAAAAAGTTAACCTACTGTTTTAATGACAATTCGTTAATCTTTGCGATAATGCAGTGCGTAGGTATGGCAGGTAAAAGTGTCAGACTGTTGTCATTTATACACACTTCGGTAAGCGTGCTGTAACTGGCACCGAAATTGAACAAGGGCATCGTGTGATTAAAATTATCGTTCTTATTCCTTTAATACTGAGTTTACTGTGGTTCGGTTACCTCAAGCTTCAGGGATACAGTATCGCGCAGGGTAAGCAAGGCTTCGCTTATATTCTGGTCTTGTCATTGGTGATCGCAGCGTTTTACTCGCTCATGCTGTTTGTCACGCATTGACGGGGACACTGCCCCTTAAGGTCCACGATGGTGCCAATGCGCTACGCGCCAGCCCGGCGCGGGCAAATAAAAAAGCCCGCATCATTGCGGGCTTTAATGAAATCAGTCGTATATTTACAGGTTTTCGCTTACCGTAATTTCCGCTTGCTCACGCAGAGCTTCAACATACTGCTGATACATCTGTTGCCCTGTCATCGTGGTCAAACGCTGACGAAATGCGGTGGCCTGCTCCCCTTCAAGTGCTGGCGCTGCATTGATTGCCAGCAACTCAACAACAGCTGCATCGCCTGACACTGTCTTGGTGACGTCAACATTCTGTCCTTGCTCGCTAGACAACACAAAGAGCGTGTCGACCATATTACGCGGCAGGCTGCCACCATTACGGGTTACCTGCTCTGCAGTTTGCCATTCAAGCCCTTTTTCCTCGAGCCTGGCTTCAACTGACTCTCCATTTGTCATGTCTGCAACCAGTTGTTGCGCCCAATCCAGGGCCGCATTTTGCGCTTTCTGTGCTTTCAGCATTGTGCTGATATCACTTTTCACTTCATCAAGCTGCTTCGTGCGCTGAGGCTCATGCCTGGCAACACGCATCACAACAACCGACTCATCACCCAGCTCGATCACATCACTGTTCAGTCTGTCCTGGATCAGCTCATCAGAAAACGCAACATCAACGGCTGCCTGCGTATCTAATGGTGCAGGCGCACTCTCGCGGGTGAACAGCTCAGTACTGTTTACTTCTGCGCCAATTGCAGATGCAACATCGTCCAGTGTATCCGGCACCTCAAAGGCCAGCTCAGCCATGGTGTTCTGCATTTCGTAGAATGTATCCAGTGCCTTGTCTTTGGCCAGGGTCTCGCGGATATCACCTCGCACATCGTCAAGGCTGGTAACCTGTTCGGGTTTGATATCGGTTAGCTTGATGATGTGGAAACCAAATTCTGTTTCGACAACCTCTGATACATCGCCCACGTTTTCAAGCGCAAACGCCGCTTCATCAAAAGCCGGATCCATCATATCGCGGGTGATAAATTCTAAATCACCGCCGTTTTCAGCAGAAAATGTATCATCTGATGAGGTTTCAGCCAGTTCGGCGAAGTCTGCACCACCTTTAATCTCTTCAAGCAGTGCTTGCGCCTCATCCTGCGCCGCTGCTTCATCGTCACCAGCTTCTATCAGGATATGTGACACCCGACGCTCTTCGTCGGTCCGGTAGGCATTTTGGTTATTCTGATAATAAGTCTCTATTTCCTCATCAGTAACCGAAACATCATCGGTGAGGTCATTGGCATCAAGCAAGACAAATTCAACCTGCACTTTTTCCTGGGTATCGAATGAGGCTATATTCGCGTCATAGTACGACTGAATTTCGTCATCGCTTAACGATACGTTATCGGTAAACGGCTGCGCTTCCACCGTAAGATAACGGGCATCGCGGCTTTGCTGCTGCAAGGCGTTGGCGCGTTTTAGTTCCGAAGGCAGGGTAAATTCTGAGTTACTCAGCGCAGCTGCAAGCTGACTCTGAGTCATCTGTGTTCTCAGGTAATCACGGAAATCAGTAACCTGAAACCCGTTCTGACGCAAAATTGTTTTAAAGCGCTCGTTATCGAATTCACCGTTATACTGAAATTCCTGCATATTAACGATAGCATCGCGGATTTGCTCATCGCTGACCCGCAGACCCAGTTCTTCAGCTTTTTGCTGGACCAGCTTCTCGCCTATTAACCGATCAAGCACATTACGGCGAAAATCGCGCATATATTCTTCGCTGGCAAACAATTGCGAAATGCTCTCGCCGTACTGCGATTCCATTCTGCCACGCTGGTTTTGATAAGCCCGCTCAAGCTCCTGAGCACTGATTTCTTCTCCGTTTACCGTTGCTGCTGCGGTAGATCCTGAAGATGTCAGATAACTTCCTACACCGGCGAATACGAAACTCAGGACAATCAGCGCGATGATCGCCATTGCCCATGGGCCCTGAGAACCTTCTCTGATTCTTTCTAGCATGATTACAATTAAACTCCGTTGCTTACTACCTGTTCCCGGCTGCTGTTCACCTGAAGGTATGGCGAGACAAGCCCGTGGAAAATACCGCGAGATTATAGCGTAAGCGCATTAGAATGTGTGAATTTTTAACCCGACTATCGGTGCCAGATCAGACGTTCAGTGTCGGATGTCAGGCACTGTTGTGCGCATATTCATAGCGAAACTTATCGTCGCTGGCACAAATAAAAAAGGCGATGGCACTGCCATCGCCTTTTTCACTAAAAGGTGCTGCTTAGTTACAAGCGTCTTTCAGGGCTTTACCAGCTTTGAAAGAAGGTACTTTAGCCGCAGAAATTTGAATAGTCTCACCAGTTTGCGGATTGCGACCGCTGCGTGCTGAACGTTCACGAACTGCGAAAGTGCCGAAACCAACCAGAGCAACTTGGTCGCCGTCTTTCAGCGCGTTAGTTACTGAGTCGGTGAAAGCGTCTAGCGCTCGGCCAGCAGCCGCTTTAGAAATGTCTGCACCAGCAGCGATTTGGTCGATGAGTTGAGACTTGTTCACGATTATGATCCCCTTCGATTGTTATTATACTGTCTGTCCAAGACAATAATGTCCGAACGTTATAACAAGCTTGGTGTTGAACATCAAGCTGAGTTTACAATTAATTAACTTTTAATGAATCGCTGCTATCCCTTTTGTGACAAGGCTTCAAGCGAGTACTCAATAAAGGTAACACAAGTTCTGAGACTTGAAAGCCCTATTTTAAAAAAAAGAGGCGGATTGCAGCATTAGCGGCTACTTTTTAATCAACTTTGACAAAAAAAAAGCTACACCCCTTGTAAATCAGGCGGTGTAGCCTTTTTCCAGATCGATTATTCAGGCCCGTTGTTCAACTTTGAACTTTTCTACGGGTTCCTGTAGTGCAATATCTAACACTTCGTCAATCCATTTAACCGGATGTATATCGAGATCTTTTTTCACGTTATCCGGAATTTCTTCCAGATCACGCTCATTTTCACTGGGTATCACCACGGTAGTAATACCACCGCGATGCGCAGCCAGCAGTTTTTCCTTCAATCCACCAATGGCCAGTACCTCACCACGCAGTGTAATTTCACCGGTCATGGCAACTTCACAACGAACCGGATTTCCTGTCAGCGACGAAACCAGAGCCGTGCACATGGCAATACCTGCACTTGGGCCATCTTTTGGTGTTGCTCCTTCAGGCACATGGACGTGAATATCACGTTTTTCGTAAAAATCATCGTTGATGCGCAGCTTATCAGCGCGGCTTCTGACCACCGTCATAGCCGCCTTAATCGACTCCTGCATCACATCGCCGAGCGAACCGGTCGAGGTCATTTTACCTTTACCGGGTACGGCTGTCGTTTCGATGGTCAGTAGGTCTCCGCCGACCTGGGTCCATGCCAGTCCGGTTACCTGCCCAATCTGATTATCCTTATCGGCCTTGCCGTAATCATGACGCTGCACACCTAAATAGTCTTTCAGGTTGTCCTGCGTCACCACCACTTTATCTTTACTCTTACTCAGCAGAATATCTTTCACAGCTTTACGGCACACTTTAGAGATTTCACGCTCTAAGTTACGCACACCGGCCTCACGGGTGTAGTACCGAATAATGCCAATAATGGCAGACTCAGTGATTTCCAACTCTTTGGATTTAAGGCCGTTTCGCTCCATTTGCTTGCTGATCAAGTGTTTGGTAGCAATGTTGAGCTTTTCGTCTTCGGTATAACCTGACAACCGAATGACTTCCATGCGATCAAGCAATGGACCTGGGATGTTCATGCTGTTGGATGTGGCTACAAACATCACATCGGAAAGGTCATAATCGACCTCCAGATAGTGATCACTAAAGCTGTTGTTTTGCTCTGGGTCGAGCACTTCAAGCAGTGCCGACGCCGGGTCACCACGCATATCTGCGGACATCTTATCGATTTCATCCAGCAGGAATAACGGGTTTTTGACTTCAACTTTGGCCATTTTCTGAATAAGCTTGCCTGGCAAGGAGCCAATATAGGTGCGACGATGCCCGCGAATCTCGGCTTCATCGCGTACGCCACCTAACGCCATGCGAACATATTTTCGGCCAGTTGCTTTCGCGACAGACTGCCCAAGCGATGTTTTACCCACACCGGGCGGCCCCACCAGACACAAAATGGGCCCTTTTAATTTTTTCACGCGCTGTTGAACTGCCAGGTACTCCAGAATGCGCTCTTTAACTTTTTCCAGTCCGTAGTGGTCTTCATTGAGCACACGCTCTGCCCGAGCCAGATCTTTCTTTACCGGTGAACGCTTTTTCCACGGCACACTGGTCAGCCACTCAATGTAACTGCGCAGCACGGTAGCTTCAGCCGACATAGGTGACATCATTTTAAGCTTCTGTAGTTCAGCGTTAGCTTTATCCTCTGCCTCTTTCGGCATTTTGGCATCGCTGATTTTCTTGGCCAGCGCTTCAAATTCATCCGGCGCGTCGTCCATCTCGCCAAGCTCTTTCTGAATCGCCTTCATCTGCTCGTTGAGATAATATTCACGCTGGCTTTTTTCCATCTGCTTTTTCACGCGGGTGCGGATTTTCTTTTCCACCTGCAGCAGATCAATTTCCCCTTCCATTAGCGCCATCAGATACTCAAGGCGTTCGTTAACGCCTTCCATTTCCAGCACTTTTTGCTTTTCAGTCAGCTTTAACGGCATATGTGCGGCCATGGTATCTGCCAGACGCGCGGCATCCTCAATACCATTTAATGACGTCAGCACTTCCGGTGGAATTTTTTTGTTTAGCTTTACGTACCCCTCGAATTGCGACACCGCCGAACGAATGAGCACTTCCTGTTCACTTTCAGGTAACGACTCATCTTCAACCCGACCAATATCAGCAGTGAAATAGGGTTCAGACTGGGTATAACGGTCAATCTCGCCACGGACATTACCTTCCACCAGCACTTTGACAGTGCCGTCCGGTAGTTTAAGTAACTGCAATATTGTTGCAATGGTACCGACACTATAGATGTCATCGGCCTCAGGTTCGTCCACACCTGCATCTTTCTGCGCGACCAGAAATATCTGCTTGTCGTTTTCCATCGCGGCCTCAAGGCAACGAATAGACTTCTCTCGTCCGACAAACAGCGGTATGACCATATGCGGGTACACTACAACGTCCCGTAACGCGAGGACGGGAATTTCTATGCGATTTTCACGCTCAACTGTCATACGTGTTCTCTATTGTTATTTGCAATGCTGTTTTATATGGGGATGCGAAGTCAAAGTTCAAATCACTCACGACCAGAATGCATGGGAAAATGTACTTTATATTACGATGTTAGATTTTACAGCGAATGGCAACTGTTAATTGAGGCACAAAAAAAGGCCCGAAGGCCTTTTTAAAATCATTTACTCCGATGCCGCTTTTTTCTCATCGTTATGGTAGATGAGAATGGGCTTGGATTCGCCCCGGATCACCGTTTCATCAATCACGACTTTGCTGACATTGTCCATCGAGGGCAAGTCATACATGGTGTCGAGCAGCACTTCTTCTACGATAGACCGCAGACCACGGGCACCGGTTTTGCGCTGCTGCGCCTTGCGGGCAATCGCCTGCAGGGCATCGTCACGAAACTCAAGCTCTGCATCTTCTAAAGCAAACAGCGCCGCATATTGCTTGGTGATAGCATTTTTCGGTTCCCGCAGGATTTGAATCAGTGCGTCATCATCGAGTTCTTCAAGGCTCGTGACGACCGGCAGACGACCGATAAATTCCGGGATTAGCCCGTATTTGACCAGGTCTTCCGGTTCAACCTTGCGGAACAGCTCACTGGCCGCCAGGGTGTTTTCTGTTGACTTCACTTTGGCACCGAAGCCAATACCACTGCCGGTTTGCGCGCGCTGTTCAATCACCTTCTCAAGACCTGCAAACGCACCACCGCAGATAAACAGAATCTTAGAGGTATCAACCTGCAAAAATTCCTGCTGAGGATGCTTACGTCCGCCCTGTGGTGGTACGGATGCGACAGTCCCTTCGATAAGTTTCAAGAGCGCCTGCTGAACACCTTCTCCGCTCACGTCGCGGGTAATGGACGGATTATCTGACTTGCGCGAAATTTTATCGATTTCGTCAATATAAACAATACCGCGCTGCGCCTTTTCAACGTCGTAGTCGCATTTTTGCAGCAGCTTCTGAATGATGTTTTCTACATCCTCGCCCACATAACCGGCCTCGGTCAGCGTGGTGGCATCGGCCATGGTAAACGGAACATCAAGGAAGCGTGCCAGGGTTTCCGCGAGCAACGTCTTACCACTACCTGTGGGGCCGATAAGCAGGATATTACTTTTGCCTAACTCCACGCCTTCATGCGTGTCGCCATTACGAAGACGTTTGTAGTGGTTATAAACCGCTACAGACAATACGCGCTTTGCATGATCCTGACCAATGACGTAATCATCCAGGTGCTCGTGGATCTCTACAGGCTTAGGAAGTGCGTCCTTTTTCTGTTTGGGCGCAATTTCCTTAATTTCTTCTCGAATAATGTCGTTACAAAGTTCGACACATTCATCGCAGATAAATACTGACGGACCCGCTATCAGCTTTCTGACTTCATGCTGGCTCTTACCACAAAAAGAACAGTAAAGCAGCTTATTGTCTCCGTCACCGCTGTGTTTATCACTCATTTCAATTGCCTCTGCATCGCCCGGAGTTCTGCCGAATGAAGCGTTTCACCCGGCCCGGCTGTCTCTCTCGTCTCACTATACTACTTTGTCGTAGCTGCGTCAGAGCGATTTGTCAAAACCTCATCGATCAGACCGTATTCCTTCGCATCAGTTGCGGTTAAGAAATTATCACGATCTGTATCGCGCGCCACTGTCTCGTAGTCCTGCCCGGTATGTTGAGCCAGCAAACGGTTCAGCTTCTCTTTAACAGACAGGATTTCTTTAGCATGAATTTCAAAATCTGAGGCCTGGCCCTGAAAACCACCGAGAGGCTGATGAATCATCACTCGGGAGTTTGGCAGACAGAAACGCTTACCTTTGGTACCACCTGACAGCAAAAATGCGCCCATACTGGCAGCCTGACCTACACACACCGTGCTCACATCAGGCTTGATAAAGTTCATGGTGTCATAAATGGCCATACCCGCCGACACGGAACCACCTGGCGAGTTAATATACAGGAAAATATCCTTTTCCGGATTCTCAGCTTCCAAAAATAACAGCTGTGCCACAATCAGGTTTGCCATGTGGTCTTCCACCGGCCCTACCAGGAAAATCACGTTTTCTTTTAACAAACGTGAATATATATCGTAAGAGCGCTCACCCTTCGATGTTTGTTCAACAACCATCGGGACCAGGGCATTCATTGGATCGATCGGGGTATTAGTCATAGCTACCTTGATTACTTTTAGCTTAAAACAAAAATGCTCGGAAGGCTCCGAGCATTTAAGCGTAAGGTGACAGGTTAAGTCAATCAGACAGTAAAAATTTACGCCTGTTTGTTCATAACCTCATCAAAACCTTTATTGACTTCTTTAACCTTCGCCTGGTCAAGAACCCATTCAATTGCCTGCTCTTCCAGTGCAACGTTTTGCATCTGCTGCATCAGCTCCTGATTGGTCTTGTAATAGTCAATGACTTCCTGAGGATCTTCGTACGCTGACGCTTGCGTTTCGATCATTTCCTGAACTTTCTTCTCATCTGCTTCCAGTTCATTCTGCTTGATGATTTCACCTAACAGCAAGCCGATCGTCACGCGACGCTTGGCGTTGTCCTGGAACAGGTCAGCCGGCAGTTCTGGCAAGTTGTCACCACCCCCCTGCTGGGCAAAACGTTGCTTAGCCTGTTCACGCAGCGCATTGATTTCCTGATCGATCAGCGACTGAGGCAGATCGATTTCGTTTTTCTCAACCAGCTCAGAAATCACATTCTCTTTAACCTGCGATTTCAGAGTCTGATCCAGCTCACGCTGCATGTTTTTGCGTACTTCATCACGCAGTGCGTCAACACCGCCTTCCTGTACACCAAACAGTGTTGCAAACTCGTCATCGACTTTTGGCAGTTGCTGACCTTCCACTTTCTTAACGTGTACCTGGAAGACCGCATCTTTCCCTTTCAGGGCTTCTGCGTGATAATCTTCAGGGAACGTCACTTCTACTGTCACATCCTCACCAGCTTTGGCGCCCACTAATGGCTTTTCAAAGCCTGGGATCATGCGACCCTGGCCAAGCTCAAGGGTAAAGTCTTCTGCCTTACCGCCGTCGAACTCTTCTCCATCGATGCTGCCAACAAAGTCAATCACCATACGGTCATCTTTCTTTGCTTTGCGCTTCACTTCTTTCCACGTGGCATGCTGCTTTTGCAGGGTTTCCATCATGCTGTCCAGATCTTCGTCTTTGATCTCAACAACCGGCTTTTCAATTTCCATCTCGTCAACGCCTTTCACTTCTACCTCTGGGTAGACTTCAAAAGACGCAACGAACTGCAGATCTTCGCCATCCTGATCTTTGGTCAGTTCAAATTTCGGCATACCAGCAGGCTGAATTTTTTCCTGCATCACCGCCTGATAGAAGTTTTGTTGCATCACGTCGCCCGCCACTTCCTGACGAACGGCCTGACCAAAGCGCTTTTTAATAACGCTGACTGGTACCTTGCCTGGGCGGAAACCATTAATACGCTGGGTTTTGGCCAGCTGTTGCAGACGTGATTTAACGGCTGTATCCACTGAATCAGCGGGCACAGTGATAGTAAGACGGCGTTCTAAACCCTGGGTCGTCTCGACTGAAACTTGCATTATTCTACCTCAACTTTGCGTCTATCTGGACGCGTTGTTCTCAATCCCCCGCCCTTCGCCAATGCTGGCTATTGATGTCAGGATCAGGGTCGTTATCTCAACGCGGCAATACAGTATTACCGACCGATAAAATCATGGTTAAGTACGGCGTTATCCATGTTCTGGTGACCGTGACTTAATCACTTCATGTTAAAAAAGACGCGGTAGTATACAGCCCAGCCCGGTCTGAGTCGAGAGGTAAAACGAAGATAGCAGGGAATGTCCCGTATAGTCGCACTACAACTGCAAATACGTGAGATTAGAGAAAGTAAAAAAGTAAGAAATGGTCGGTGAGACAGGATTTGAACCTGCGACCCCTTGGACCCAAACCAAGTGCGCTACCAAACTGCGCCACTCACCGATGTCTACGATTTTTTGGAAACGATGGTGCGGAAGGAGAGACTTGAACTCTCACGCCGTGAAGCACTGGAACCTAAATCCAGCGTGTCTACCAATTCCACCACTTCCGCAGAAAATGGGGTGGACGATGGGACTTGAACCCACGACAACCGGAATCACAATCCGGGGCTCTACCAACTGAGCTACGCCCACCATAGAGGTGCTGTGTCGGGATAACATCGCTAAGTTTACCACTTCGATGCTACCATGACGACGTTTACTTTTTGCAGTGTGACCGAACCACCGACTGGCGCGTCCGGCAGGATTCGAACCTGCGACCCACGGCTTAGAAGGCCGTTGCTCTATCCAGCTGAGCTACGGACGCCCGGCGAATCGATGCCTGCAAAAAGTGGTCGGTGAGACAGGATTTGAACCTGCGACCCCTTGGACCCAAACCAAGTGCGCTACCAAACTGCGCCACTCACCGACTTTTTACTTGCTGTAACCGCGAATTTCCTCGCCGTTACGGGGTGCGCATAGTACCCACATCCCCCTACCTCGTCAAACACTTTTTTAAGCCAAATGACTGACCGCTCATAAAGCATGCAACTGAATTAAATTTTAGACAATCTGGCGAATCCGGACACATATACGCGCAGGCCTTTTTTGACTTAACCCGTTAGGCCCGCAAAAGACAACCTTGACCAGGCACTTAGCTGTGTGCCTTTGCGGCGACAGACTCATTCGAACCTTCCATAATGGGCAAACTGCGTTTATCAAATGCTGGTAGCCCTGACACCTTTTATGAAACAATATTGCGTAATTTCATACAGCCAAAAAGACGTGAGACCATGACAGCCCACCTTATTGACGGAAAACTGATTGCGCGCCAGGTTAGACAACATGTCGCCTCCTATGTTGATTCACTTAAAGCCTCCGGTAAACGCCCGCCCGGTCTGGCCGTGGTACTGGTCGGCAGTGACGCCGCATCGCAAGTGTATGTCTCCAACAAGCGCAAAGCGTGCGAAGAAGTTGGGTTTGTTTCCCGTTCATTTGACTTATCCGCAGATACCTCGCAGGACACTCTGCTGTCACTGATTGACGATCTGAATAATGACAGTGAGATAGACGGCATACTGGTACAACTACCACTGCCTGCCGGTCTTAACGCCGAGAAGGTACTCGAACGCATTGATCCGCACAAAGATGTTGATGGCTTCCACCCTTATAATATAGGCCGACTGGCACAACGTATTCCGGCGCTGCGTCCCTGCACCCCAAAAGGCATCATGACCATGATTGAGTCAACCAAGCGCCCTGTTAAAGGACTGGATGCAGTGATTGTGGGCGCCTCGAATATCGTTGGCCGCCCAATGAACCTCGAATTGCTGCTGGCGGGCTGTACAGTGACCACCTGCCACAAATTCACACACGACCTGCGTACCCATGTCGGACGGGCTGACTTACTGGTCGTTGCGGTTGGCAAGGATAACTTTATTCCCGGCGACTGGATCAAACCCGGCGCTATCGTCATTGATGTGGGCATTAACCGCCAGGCTGACGGCTCTCTGGTGGGCGATGTTGAATTTGAATCAGCCAAAGCGCGCGCCGGCTGGATCACGCCGGTTCCCGGAGGCGTCGGCCCTATGACCGTAGCCAGTCTTATCGAAAATACCCTTGAAGCCTACGTAAAGTATCACTCGTGACTGAAGACAACCCCATTATTACTGCCACACAGCAATGGCTGGACGAGATTGTAATAGGTCACAACTTCTGCCCGTTCGCGCGATTCGTGCGCGACCCCGGGCAAATCCGCTACCGCGTGTGTAACGGCGATGCAGAAGCGGTGCTTACTACTCTTGCCGGTGAGTGCCTGTATCTCAATGATAATCCTGACACGGCCACCACGTTGCTGATGCTGTCGCACAATGATTTTGCCAGCTTCGATGTCTTTCTGGATATACTGGATGCGGCCAACGGACTGTTGCAACACCTTGAACTGGAAGGCGTGTACCAGCTGGCCAGTTTTCATCCCGAGTATCAGTTTGAAGACACCCAACCTGATGATGCTGAAAACTACACTAATCGCGCGCCCTATCCCACGCTGCATTTACTGCGTGAAGCCGATATTGAACGTGCGCTGGCTGACTATGGCGAGCCGCACACCATATTTGAAGCCAACATCGCCACCGCCAACCGGCTCGGCAAAGCCCATTTTGACAAACAGTTGAAGCAAATCCGTAAGCAGTAACGCTAAGCAAGATGCGAATACGTCTATCGCCGCTCAGGGGGGTGTCTCTGGCCTGCGTAAATACAGATAAAGCGGAATAAGGACCAGCAGATAAAACAGCGTTAGCATACTGGCCCGCCCGAATGTCATTGGAAAGACCTGTTCAAAGTGATGCATTGCCACTAAATAGCAGGGCAGAAAAGTCAGGGCTGCAGCATGAAATGAAATGGGGGTGCGTTTAGGGTGCATAAATGTGCCTCGACAGTCTTGATTTAACGGGCGAATACCGTAGCCGCCCGTTAAGCTTGTCATGTCGCGCAGCGTTTACACGATCTATCGATCAGGTTTTAAAAAACACCACCTGTGTACAGCTCTGTTCCGGTGCATAGCTGTTCGATGTTGAGCGGTCGCTATGAAAAATACAACTTTATTCGCTTTGTACTCACCGACACGACTTAACCATCGGTCGCTTCAGGCTCAGCGGGCACAGACTTAAGCAGTGTGTCCGCATGGGGGGTGAGTGCTTCAGCCTGGTAAGGCGCCAGCGTAAAGACCCAGTTGCTCAGCCACGAAGCATTGTCTGCAAGCAGTCTTAACTGATGATTACCATTGTCATCAGCACCCGAAAGCCAGGCTTCAATCTGCCTGCCGTCAGAAAGCATAAAGGTGATAGTGGTAAGATCGGATTTATTTTTGAAGTGGTCAGGCCGAAATACCATTACCGATTCAAAATTAATGGCGACCATATTAAGTACGGTATCGGTCAGCACTGAAGGATAACGCAGTTCGCGTTCTTCAGGCCGCTGGGCCCAGATCCACTGTTGGTCATCAGCACGATTCAGGAGCATGACGTTCTCCTCGCCGTTATCAATGCTGATTTGAGTGATCTCATCGGCTGTAAACGGCACAATGTCCTGACGAAGCCAGTCGGTAGTGGTTCTCGGCAGCGGGATTACTGTATCGGTCAGCAGCACCTGCGGTGCCCCTCGTTCGCGAACAAACTGACCCTGACCATGCTCAGATGCCTTGCCCACAATCAACGAATAGCGCGTGGTGGCTGTCATCAGTGTCACCCTGACACTGGCACTTTCTGCATTGTCAATGTCACCAACACCAAGCCGGTCATAATAGGCCTGATTGCTGGTTTTACGTTCTGCTATCCGTGCCTGAGTCAGCTTCTCGACCAGATCTCGCAGTCGCGTCTGGTTAACCGGAAAGGTCGCATCACTGTCAAGGTGCGTGGCCTGCCATTGGTCTTTGACGAGCCGGGCACTAAAACGGATCCCTTGAGCGTCAGAAACCCTGACTTCTGAGATTGTTGCGGCATCCTCAGTCAGCCCACGTAACACTGGTGCTGACTGTGGCTGGTCCAGTTGCGGCCTGGAGGACAATAAATAGTAGGCAGCACTGGCGCTGGCCACGGTCAGCAATGCAAGAATAAAAATGCGCCAGTTCATGCCTGATCCCCCCGGTATGCTTTACCTGCCCGCTTTCTTAACAACCGGGACATCAGGAACAATACAAATACCAGTACCAGCGGGGCCAGCACAATATTAATAAGCTTAAGCCAGTAGCCTAACGCATCAATATCACGGTCCAGCTGATAACGTATGTCCCGTAAGGACTGTCTTACATTTGCACGTTTATCAATGAAGCTGTCGAGAATTTTTTGCTGCTCGGCTGTACGGGCCAGCGCCGTGCTCTGCCCCTGCTGGTGCTGTAACTGGCTAAGCCGGGCTTCAATCTCTTCCAGCTCCTGTTGCAGCTGCGCTTCGCGTTCTCTGAACGTAGCCTGCGCTTTCGCTTCCAGTGCCTGAACCCGGGTAAATGGCCGTGAAAACTCGCCCCGGCTTCGAATACGTGTCAGGGCGCGGCTACCGGCCAGGCTTTCTATCGCATTAATAATGAGATCACCGTTATTCGCGAAAGGCGTATAGACTGACTCGCCAAAAAAGTTACTTTGCTGTACCCATAGATGGTCGGCAAGCATATCGGCATCACTCACTACCATAATACGGGCGTCATCGCCGCTGGCCTGATGGCGCGGCCCTTCCACTGGCGCCTCAGAAAAAGCAGAGGTCACCGGCCCACTGAGGCTGGCCATCAATGTATAAGACTGGACATCCTCGGTAAGAAACTGAGACAGATCCTGTACCGAGGCTGTTGCCGCTACCTCTTGTGCATCAGCGAGCGACGCATTGGCGGAGGAGCGCGCCAGAGATTGCATTGTCAGCGGGCTGTCAGAAGATAAAGAGATAGCGCCCAGAGACGCACCATTTATCACTTCCAGATTCGCAGTGACGATCTCGTCACTGTTAAGCTCTTGTTGACCAAGCCCCAGGATCCCAAGGTGTTTAACAACCCCCGCACTCTGGTCCCGCACATCCAGTCCCAGAGCCGGATCCAGTACTACGCCCTGTATCTCTATTCCAAGCTGGCGAAATAGCGCAGGGAATGCCGATGCCTGGGGCTGGCCGGATGGCATCATGCCCGACGACTCATAGTAAGGGTCAAGAAACGCCAGGATCCGGCCCTGGCTCATGGCAAACTGGTCAATGGCATAGTCCATCCCTTCGCTGAGTTCTTTAGGATGTATGAGGACCAGCACATCTGTGTTATCCGGTATCATATCGGCCTGAGGTGATATGACTTGTACATCGAAAAGCTGTGACAGTTGCTCAAAAAATACCATGCCTGACGCATAAGGTCCGGTCGCCGGCGCCCGACCACCCGCAACAGGGAGATCGGTCACCACTGCCACTGACACCGGCTCGGGACTGCTCAGTTGGTAAATCAGTTTACTGATATCGTATTCAAGGAACTGTTCTTTTTGCGGATCGAAGAAGGCAATACTTGCCTGATCGTCCAGCGTATTGGTCCCTGCCAGACCAAAGTAGACTGCTTCCCCCATTTTGCCCATGCTGGCCGCAGTGAGTCCAAACTCTGCGGCTTTGTCCTCTGCTTCTGAAAAGGCGACGGGGTCAACCTTGTGCAGTCGTATTTTGCCTCTGGCCCGTTTTTCGTATTCCTCCAACAGACTTTCTACCCTTGACGCATAATGGCGAAGCCCTGGCATTCCTTTCGTGGCCGTTTCGGAAAAGAAATAGTACAGGTTAACAGGCTCGTTGATGTCACTGAGCACTTCTTGTGTGCCCTCAGACAGCGAATACACCTTGCGCTCTGTTAAATCCACACGGAACCGGTTCAGGGTTTCATTGTTGATAAGTACCGTACTCACGAACAGCACGGCCAGTAGCAGAATACTTAGTAATGATAAGGCTTTACGCATGTTACTCAGCCTTCTTCTGTTCAATGATCACCAGACTGGCATACAGCCCCGTCGCGATCACCAGGATAAAAAAGACAACATCATTAAGCGCCAGCACACCTTTGGCCATAGCTGAAAAATGCGTTAAAAAACTTAGCGAGGCGATGGTATCGATTATCAGGCTATTGGCCCAGGGCTCAAACGCATCCAGCACCATCGCCGTGCCGCTTACGACAAACAGAAAGCTCACCAGAATAGCCAGAATAAACGCTACCACCTGGTTTTTTGTCAGTGCGGACATACACATGCCTATCGCCAGAAAGGCACCGCCCATCAGCCAGCTACCAATGTACGCAGCGACGATGATGCCATGGTCTGGATTGCCCAGATACGCAGCGGTCAGCCACAGCGGGAACGTAAGCATGAGTGTAAGCCCCAGTACCGACCAGGCTGCCAGAAATTTAGCCAGTACCACCTGTCCCAGACTAACGGGCAATGTCATCAGTAACTCAACAGTACCGGTTTTACGCTCTTCAGCCCAGCTGCGCATGGCAATAGCAGGTACCAGAAACAGATATAACCAGGGGTTTACATTAAAAAAGGGCAACAGATCTGCTTGTCCCCGCTCGTAAAAGTCACCAAAAAAGAAGGTCAGGATGCCGCTCAGTACCAGAAAAACAGCCACGAAGACATATGCCACCGGCGTTGAAAAGAAGCTTGCAAACTCGCGTTTGCCGATTACCCATACTGACATTACGCCGCTTCTCCTTCGCCGTCTTCATCACACGTTATCTGACGGAACACGTCATCCAGCCGGCCGGTTTCCACATGCAGCTCATCTACCGGCAGGCGCCGTAGCTGAATGTGTTCGGCGACGGCGTTCAGGATGAGATGCCCTGGTTCCGGAAACAGTGTCACATTCCCCGTCGCCTTATCAATCTCCATTTCAGCGACACCGTCTAGTTCAGCAAGGCCGGATATATCGGCGGCATAACTCAGGCTAAGTGTCACTGCCTGATAATACCGCGACTGCTGCTGGAAGGCTTTGGGCGTGCCATTGAACCGGATTTTGCCCTTCGCAATCACCATCACTCGGTTACACACCGCCGTCACCTCTTCAAGAATATGGGTAGAGATAATGACAATCTTATCTTTTGCCAGGGCCTTGATAAGGTTTCTGACCTGATGTTTCTGGTTAGGATCCAGCCCGTCTGTAGGCTCATCAAGAATGAGAATTTTTGGATCATGCACCAGAGCCTGAGCAAGCCCTACACGACGTTTAAAGCCCTTCGACAGATTATCAATATGACGGTTTAGAACTGACTCCAGCGACAAATCGCCAATCACGGCTTTGAGTCTTTCTTTTTTATACGCGCCCTTGAGTTTTCGGGCACTGGCAATAAAGTCGAGGAACTGAAACACAGTCATATCCCCATAGGCAGGGGCACCTTCGGGTAAATAGCCAATCTTGCTTTTTATTGCCAGTGACTCGTCACCTATTGTGTGTTCATCAATGACGATTGAGCCAGATGTCGGTGTCAGAAAACCGGTCAGCATTTTCATGGTCGTTGATTTGCCGGCCCCATTCGGACCGAGAAACCCCACGACGTCGCCGGGATGAATATCAAAACTGACAGCATCGACAGCGGTAAGGTGACCAAACTGCCGGGTGAGATTTTTAACTGCAATCATTTGAATCCTGCTACAACTGTATTCCCTGATGAGCCTTTGCTGACCCAGTGTTCTGTTTGTATAAGCGTACTGTTGATAGTTTGACACAGTGTCAAAAATCTAGCACCCGTAATCTTCACTCAATTTTTTAACCGGTAAAATGCCGGCAACGGATCGTCACATCTTCTCCGGTAGCAATTCATACCCACTGTGACTGGTATAAGCGTTACGCATCATTCGCAGACGTTGATCACGGGTTAGACAACACGGTGGCGCTGTGGGTGTCTTGAGTCGGCATCATCACTGGGGTATAAGGGACGCACAATGTTGTAACCCAGCCAAGAGAAAGTAAACATGCGCCAGGCGTCCGTCTCCTTTGACCCTATCGGAACCATTACCACGCCTTACCGGCAAAAATTTGCGATACCGCGACAGCCAAATCTGGTCGATGCCCGGGGACAAATTACGCTTCGCGAAGACATTCATGCACCAGCAGTCTTCAAAGGACTGGATAACTTCAGCCACCTGTGGCTGCTGTTTGTTTTTCATCAGACCCAGGCGCGCGGCTGGAAGCCTGCGGTTAAAATGCCCAGGCTGGGAGGCAATGCCACACTCGGTGTGTTTGCCAGTCGCAGTACTCACCGCCCTAACCCCGTCGGCATGTCTGTGGTCCGTAATCTGGGCTGGAAACAGTCCGGCGGTACTCTGACACTGAACGTGGGTGGCGTGGATTTACTCTGTGACACGCCCATTCTGGATATTAAGCCTTATATTCCCTACGCCGATGCGCAATCAGAAGCGACGGATACGCTGACGCCTGCGCATCCCTCTCACCAGCGCGACGTCTCGTTTTGCGATGCGGTGTGGCTGCAACTAAAAGACGTACAAGCCAGATACCCTGACTTTATTGCATTGCTGACCGGTGTGCTGGCACAGGATCCACGGCCTGCCTACCGTCAGAAGCTGGACGATGATGAGCGTCTGTATCATGTGGCCCTGTACGATATTGATGTGCACTGGCAGGTAAGCAGCAAAAAAGTCTGTGTCCAGTCCATCAGTCCCTTTAAGGAATAAGCGACTTTTCGCTTTTTATGGTCACGGACAAACTGCTAGAATACCGCGTCTAACGACAACGAAAAGGAAGAAGTGTTCTGATGCGAACCAGTCAGTACCTGTTATCGACACAAAAAGAAACCCCGGCCGAAGCAGAAATCGTCAGTCACCAGCTGATGCTGCGCGCAGGCATGATCCGTAAACTGGCATCAGGCCTTTACACCTGGCTGCCGACCGGGCTGAAAGTACTCAATAAGGTCGCCGCCATCGTTCGTGAAGAAATGGATCGTGCCGGTGGTGTCGAAGTGTTGATGCCGGTAGTGCAACCTGCCGACTTGTGGGAAGAGTCGGGTCGCTGGGACGAGTACGGTCCGGAATTGCTCCGGGTAAAAGATCGTCACAAGCGCGACTTCGTTCTGGGTCCGACCCACGAAGAGGTAATCACCTCGCTGGTTCGCAATGAAATCAACAGCTATAAACAGCTGCCTGTCAACCTGTATCAGGTGCAAACCAAATTCAGAGACGAAGTCAGACCTCGTTTTGGTGTCATGCGCGGACGTGAGTTCACCATGAAAGATGCCTACAGCTTTCATTTGACCGACGATTGTCTGGGTAGCACTTATCAGAAAATGTATGACGCCTACACCCGTATGTTTGAACGCATGGGCCTTGAGTTTCGTGCCGTTATCGCCGACTCCGGCGCTATCGGTGGCAGCGTATCTCACGAGTTTCACGTGCTGGCAGATTCAGGTGAAGACGCTATCGCTTTTTCCAGTGGCGGCAATTTTGCAGCGAATGTGGAAATGGCTGCGGTGCCAGCACCAGCGCCACAGCAGCCATCAGGCACAGCCTCTTCTTTTGTGAGTAACGCGGGCGGTGTCGAGGCGGTTTGCGAAAGCGAAGGTATTGCCCATGACCGTGCGGTGAAACTCGTTGTGGTCAGCACCGAAGACGATCAGGGTGAAAAAGGCCACGCTGTGCTGGTATTACGCCGTGATCATACCCTTAACCAGGTCAAGGCTGAAAAGCTGGACAACGTCGCGCTACCGCTGCAGATTGCCAGTGATGACGCCGCAGCGGAAATACTTGGCATGCCCCTTAACTTTGTCAATCCGCTGGATTGTCCGTTACCGGTCATTGTAGATCACAGTGCGGCAGCACTCGCAGACTTTGTCTGTGGCGGTGGTGAAGTCAATTCGGTTCAAATCAACGCTAACTGGCCTCAGGCAATTACCTCGGTTGATATCCGCAATGCGCAGGCTGGCGATCCGTCGCCAGACGGCGATGGTGAACTGACCATAAAACGCGGCATTGAAGTTGGCCATATTTTCCAGCTGGGTGATAAGTATTCCAAAGCCATGAATTGCGGCGTACTGAATGAGTCGGGCAAGCACGAAACCCTGACCATGGGCTGCTATGGCATCGGCGTCTCACGTATCGTAGCCGCAGCGATTGAACAGAACCACGATAAATTTGGTGTGATCTGGCCAGATCCTATTGCGCCTTTCAAAGTCGCACTTATTCCTATGAACATGCATAAGTCGCAGCGCATCAAAGATGCGGCCGAGGCAATCTATGCACAGCTCACAGAGCTTGGCATTGAAGTGCTGTTCGATGATCGTAAAGAGCGCCCGGGTGTGATGTTTAATGACATGGAATTAATTGGCATACCTCACAGTATTGTGGTGGGAGAGCGAAATCTGGACAATCAGCAGGTAGAGTATAAGAATCGTCGTAGTGGCGAAAAACAACTACTGGATGTAGAGGCCGTCGCGGCATTCGTCCAGCAAGTGTAATCGGGCAGGCGCCAGCAGGGATTCGCTGGCGCCTTTAAACACGGAGGCAAGGCATGCAGGTCACCTTTTACGGCGTAAGAGGCTCAATTCCGACACCCGGCGAGGCGTTTGTGCGCTATGGCGGCAATACTGCCTGTGTACATGTGAAGTTAAACGACGGTACCGATATTATTCTGGACGCAGGCACTGGTATCCGGTTGCTGGGGAACAAACTGCGTCATACCGACACGCCCATTCACCTGTTGCTGACCCACAATCACTGGGATCATATTCAGGGCTTCCCGTTTTTTGCTCCGATATACCAGCAAGGCCGCCCTATTACCATCTATCCCGGGCAAACCAATTTGCCGGAATACGATCAGATATTAAAACAAATGCAGGGGTCGGTATTCCCGGTGCCATCGGATGCGCTGGTCTCTGAGATAAACCTCGACATCAAGCCGCCTGACGTTAATACCTGGACTATCAATAGCGCTACTATTCGACGACTGCCTATGAATCATCCGGGTAGAGGCAGTGCCTATGTGATTGAAGAGAACGGCGTAAAACTGGCTTATGTTACCGATAATGAGCTCTACCCACCCTATCAAAAAGAAACTGATTTTCAGACTTTTGCTAATTTCGTGGGCAATGCAGACCTGCTTATACACGATGCTCAGTACATGACTTCGGATATGCCGGCCAAATCTGGCTGGGGACACTCTGTCGCTGAAGAAGCCGTAAAACTGGCCATGGCCGGCAATACACAACGTCTGGCCTTGTACAGCCACGATCCTGAGCGCACCGATACCGACATCGATAACGTGGTCACGCATTGCAATCAGTACATTCATGCCGTCGAGTCGTCGGTTTCATTGTTTGCCGCGGCAGAAGGTCAGACTGTCGCGCTTTAACCTTTATCAGCGAAGGAGTGTAAGGTGCCTTTTTTACGTTGTTTGCTTGTTGTACTGCTAAGTGTTGCTGTAAGTCAGAATGCCTTAGCTGGGCAGCAGACTGAGAAAAAAGAAGTGGAAGGGAAAGAAGAAGAGCGTGAAGGAATCATTGACTACCGGTTGCGTTCAGATCGCGATGCTATTAAAAACCCGTTTGCCATCACTCAGCATCATCAAAATTACTTATTACCCGTCACCTACGTGACAAACCCAAATTCACTGGGTAATGAAAACCTGACACCGGATAATGTCGATAACACCGAAGCCAAATTTCAGATCAGTGTCAAAACCCCGCTTTATCTTAACGATCAGAAAGCTGGCGGGCTGTACTTTGGGTTTACGCTCACGTCTTTCTGGCAATTATACAACGATGAAGTTTCGAAACCATTTCGCGAAACAAACTATGAACCCGAGCTGTTCTGGCAGCAAAATACCGAACTTAATGTACTGGGTTACACCTTTAACACCATCCAGGCCGGCTTTAACCATATGTCGAATGGCCAGAGCGGGCTGCGCTCACGAAGCTGGAACCGGCTGTTTGCCTCGCTGCTTTTTTCCAGTAAGGAAAACCTCTACTACGTTAAAGCCTGGTACCGTATTCCTGAAGATAAGAAAACCTCACCCATGGATGCCACGGGTGATGATAATCCCAACATTACCGACTATTACGGGCGCATGGAATTCGGCTACGGCACCCGTTTTGGTGACGTAAAACTGCTGATGCTGATCCGCAACAATTTAAATTTCGGCAACAACCGGGGCAGTATTCAGCTGAATCTCAACTATCCGCTATCAGACCGGTATGATCTGATGTTGCAGTACTTCAACGGGTACGGTGACTCTCTGATTGACTACGACCGTTCGCAGGAGCGCATCGGTATTGGCTTTAGCCTGAAGTTCCTGTAGCACACCAGGGTCCTGCATCTCTGCGCGTAACAGCCTGATGTTTCGAAAATAAAGCAAACAACCGGAATTCTTCTATAGTTGTAAACAGCGCGCTGATGTCGCCAATACAACAGCCAGGTTTAAAGCCACACTCACGCGATAGGACTGGACGTATGAAGCGAGACTCTCACAATGAACTGCCATTAGATGATCCGGACCCCATTATTCGTGTCAGCCATGTGGCCATTCGCTTTGCCGTTAAACTGCTTGCCATTCTTATGGTCATCGTCATTTTTTTCGGCATTGCCGATGTTATCTATGTGCTGTATCAGCGACTGATAGCAGATCCCGTTTACCTGTTAAATATCAGTGATATTTTCGAGACATTTGCCGCCTTTCTGGCGGTGTTGGTGGCCATTGAAATATTCGTAAACATTCGGATATATTTGCGAGGTTACGACTTTCCGGTCAAACTTGTGGTGGCCACTGCAATGATGGCGGTCGCCCGAAAAATCATTGTGCTCGACTTTGCAAAAATTGAGGCCATGGAAGTGTTCTCGCTAGGCGCAATTATGCTGGCATTAGGTATTACCTATGGCCTGATGCTCAGAACCGGAAAAGAACGCGAACGCCCTGCGGACCGCTAGCCAGCGCTGGCTGGCCGTAGTTTACGTTAGTCGCACGGGCCCTGGCCAGCGCGGCACCTACCGTGCATAAAATACCTTCTTACTGCTCTGGTCTAACGGATCACGCCTGCCGCACGGTATAACTGCAGGTGAACATCTACCAGCGCGCTGATATCCCGCTGATAGCCTCCGCCGATAACCGCTGCAACAGGCACGCCATGCTGCTGACAGCGCTCCATAACCATAGTATCCCGCGCCAGCACTCCTTGAGTTGTCAGTGACAACAATCCGAGATCGTCGTTACCATGAACATCCACACCGGCATCAAAAATAACCGCATCAGGCTGTGCCTGTATAAACGCAACGTGCAGGGCTTCGTCGAGGGTTTCGAGATACGGCTCGTCCTTCATTCCTTTGGGTAAGCCAATATCAATATCTGACACCTGCTTTCGGTGCGGAAAGTTTTTCTCGCCATGCAACGACAGGGTGAACACGGCGGCATCATCGCGAGCCAGCCAGGCTGTGCCATCGCCCTGGTGTACATCGCAATCTATGATCAACACCTTATCGATGGAGGCTGAGGCCAGCATGGTTTTGGCAGCCAGATACAAATCATTAAATAAACAAAAACCGGAACCAAAACTGTCAAACGCGTGATGATACCCGCCGGTCAGATTCAGTGCCCGGCCATGTTCCAGAGCCAGATTCGCGGTCAGACAGGTGCCGCCTACAGCGCGAAGTGTTCGCTGAATTAGTTGCTGCGACCAGGGAAAGCCAATACGGCGCATGGCTTTTTTGTCCAGTGAGCCGCTGAGCAGCGCGTCAACATAAAGCGGATCGAAGTGATCGCGAAGTACCCCCTCCCCGACCGGCTCGGGGGAAATGAAGCGTGACGCCGCAACGCCATGCTGACCAAGCGCATCGCGGATCCCCTGATACTTTTCAATTGGAAACCGATGCCGTGGTGGCAATGACAACTGACTGTAAATCGGGTGGAAAACCAGTGGGATCATAATGCTCGCTGCCCGCAGAAATCTTACATTGGCAGGCAGTGTATCATGCGTGCTGGTATTAGCGGCTTAAGCTGTTCACAACACGCTCGACATTATCTGACATGCGCTGCATGGAACGGGCTATATCGTCGCCCTGAGATAAATCATGGTATTTCTGTGACGATGTCACCACCTTGGAGATAATAGCCTCAACATCGCTCAGTACCGCCTCCTGCTCATCCGCAGCATCATTTAAGGCCACCACCACACTGGCAGTCTCTTTAATATCGGATACAACCTGATTCAGGGTTTCCAGTGCCAGCGCGGCTTCTGTCGCATTGGTATCAGAGAGCTGCTTTCCTTCCTCCATTGCGGTCACCGCGCCGCGCGCTTCTGCTTCAAAACTGCTCAGAATATCGTTTATTTCCTTGGTCGACTGCTGGGTTTTCGCCGCCAGCGCCCGCACTTCATCCGCTACTACGGCAAACCCCCGGCCGTGATCGCCGGCACGCGCCGCCTCAATCGCTGCATTGAGGGCCAGCAGATTGGTCTGGTCAGCGATTTCATTTATCACATTTACCACTTTAAGAATATTTGCACTGCGGCTTTGCAGTTCACTGACAATCTCACTGGAATGCGTAACGGTCCTGGCTAACTGTTTAAAGCCCCGGTTCGCTTTTTCAAAGGTGGCATAACAGCTGGCCACGTTTTCCTGTGAATTATTGGTCGCTACCGCCACCTGATCGGTAATCGCTACCAGATTCTGTACAATTTCACGCAATTTATCGGTGCTGGCGTCCAGAGACTGTGAGGCATCCCGTTGCTCAACGGCACCATCCATAATGGCATCGCTGACACCATGCAGGTTTTTCACGGCATGCACCATTTCCTGCTCGGCGGCCTGCAGCTCACCCACAGAACCTTTTAACTTGTCCTGTAATGTTCGTGCTGAGTCTGCCAGTGCACCCAGCTCATGCCGACTACGGTAAGTTAGCGGGTAGTCATAGTTACTCTCGGCCAGGTGTCGGATGCAGGTAGCGATTTCTTTAACCGGCCGAATAACCTGGTGTCGTAGTCTGTAAATAACGTAGACCACGGACAATAGCGATAACACCACTGATGCAATCAGTACCAGGTACAACGTACTGCGGGTACTGCCCTGCAGGTCAGCGGTTGCCTGGCTGGATTGTCTGCCTATTTCGTCGGCAATGGTTGCCAGCAGCTTTGCGGGTTCGCGGTCTATGCCCCGTACAAAATCATCCCCCACTTTAGCGTCAAAGCCTGATGCGACAAACGCCTCATACCCTTCCCGGTATTTCTCAGCCATAACCTGGTGCGACTTAAGAAACTGTCGGATATCTGACTTCGCCGCGCTGCTGATAACCGGATTATCCAGCATAGTATGAAACTGCGCCCGAATATCTTTTTCACGTTGTTTAAACCGGCCCCAGTATTTATTTCTGTCCTTCTCGTTGTGTCCGCGCAACAGCACATTTTTCCATTCCTGAACCTGAGTTTTAAAGGCACTTAACACCCCGTTGACATCGCGTTCAGACCGGATCAGGGTGTTTTCAAGTTCTTCAATAGAATTGATAAGCGTAAAGGACTTAACGATGGAAGAGGCATTAAGGAGTACTAGCAAAAACAGGCTGGCAAGCACGGGCGTCATTACCAATCGGCTTATACTGGAATAGTTCACACATACACCTTTGTTCGGGGCTACAATTTTAACGCCGGTATTAAATGATCGCTGTGTGACATACGCATGACAAAAAAGTATAAATTAATATAACCAACTATTCGGATATATACGCAACATGCCATTATCGCGACTGCAGGAGTCCCCAACAATGCACAGGAATTCACAGGTTTTTGGAGCGGTTTTTTGTAGTACGCAGCGATACTTTATTAGCGCAGGCGTGGGACAAGTGGCGAAGAGGAATCTGGCCTCAACCAGGCTTGGTTAAGATTTATTCGCGGCAAAGTAACGGCGGGCAGAATGCATCATGCCCACACACATTACTTTTTATCACAAAGTCTGCAAGGGGCGTAACGCATCACACCCCTTCCAGATTTATTCCCACTCAATGGTGGCAGGCGGCTTACCTGAAATGTCGTAGACAACACGCGAAATGCCGTCAATTTCATTAATAATGCGGTTTGAGACTTTACCCAGGAAATCATAAGGCAGATGGGCCCAGTGGGCTGTCATAAAGTCGATGGTTTCTACCGCGCGCAGTGACACAACCCAGTCGTATTTACGTGCATCCCCCATCACACCGACCGAACGCACCGGTAAAAATACGGTGAAGGCCTGGGAAACTTTCTGGTAAAGATCGGCGCTGCGCAACTCTTCAATAAAGATAGCATCAGCACGACGCAGCAGGTCGCAATACTCTTTTTTGATCTCGCCCAGCACCCGAACGCCAAGCCCTGGTCCCGGGAAAGGATGGCGATACAGCATATCGTATGGCAGGCCCAGCTCCAGACCAATCTTGCGAACTTCGTCTTTAAACAGTTCACGCAACGGTTCGACCAGTCCAAGCTCCATATCTTCCGGCAGGCCGCCCACATTGTGGTGTGACTTGATAACATGCGCTTTGCCGGTGGCAGAGCCTGCTGACTCGATGACATCGGGATAAATCGTTCCCTGCGCCAGCCATTTAGCATTAGTCAAAAGTGCAGCCTGCTCGTCAAACACCCGCACAAATTCATTACCGATGACTTTGCGCTTGGCTTCCGGGTCGTCAACCCCTGCCAGTTTGTCCAAAAAGCGCGCTTCAGCATCGATCTTGATGATATTCAGGCCGAAGTGATCGCCGAACATTTCCATGACCTGCTTGCCTTCATCAAGGCGCAGCAGCCCGTTGTCGACGAATACGCAGGTAAGCTTGTCACCAATGGCCTGGTGCAACAGCATGGCAGTGACCGAGGAATCAACGCCACCAGATAAGCCCAGAACCACTTCCTCATCGCCGACCTGCTTTTTAATTTTTTCTACGGCATCTTCAATAATCGCGCCGGGGGTCCAGAGCTTCTCACAGCCACAAATGTCCATCACAAAATGGCTCAGTAGACGCTGGCCCTGACGGGTATGCGTGACTTCCGGGTGAAACTGTACCCCGTAGAACTGCTTTTCTTCATGGTACATCGCCGCATGCGGACAGGACGCAGTCTGCGCGATCGTTTCAAAGCCTTCGGGGACCGCTGAGACCTTATCGCCATGACTCATCCACACATCCAGCAGTGCATTGCCGTTGTCACTGATGGCATCTTCAATATGGCTGAGCAGCGGGCTGGGTTTAATGATTTCCACCTGCGCATAACCAAACTCACGACGGTCTTTTGAGCCCAGTACACCACCGCCAAGCTGTTCTGACATAGTCTGCATGCCATAACAGATCCCCAGCACAGGAACACCTGCGGTGAACACATAATCCGGCGCACGCGGTGAGCCCTGCTGTGTCACCGACTCAGGACCTCCGGACAGGATAATGCCCTGCGGGTTAAACTCGCGAATTTGTGCTTCTGTGACATCCCACGCCCAAAGCTCACAATACACGCCAATTTCACGCACCCGACGTGCAATTAGCTGTGTGTACTGCGATCCAAAATCAAGTATAAGAATTCGCTGGTCATGAATATTGGTGGTCATGCTGTTACCTGTCATCAATAAAAAGAAAAAGGCTGGTAAGAGACCAGCCTGACATTGGGTTTGTCATGCGCCCGGGGCTTAGCCCAGGCGATAGTTAGGCGCTTCTTTGGTAATGCTCACATCGTGCACGTGAGATTCGCCCATGCCGGCAGAGGTAACACGCACAAATTTTGCTTCGTTACGCATCTGATCAATGGTGCCACACCCGGTCAGTCCCATGGCAGAGCGCAGGCCTCCCATCTGCTGGTGGATAATTGTCGCGATTGGCCCTTTGTAGGCCACCCGGCCTTCAATGCCTTCAGGTACCAGTTTGTCAGCCTTGCTGGCATCCTGGAAATAGCGATCTGATGACCCATTACTCTGGTTCATTGCGCCCAGTGAGCCCATTCCGCGGTATGACTTGTAATAGCGGCCCTGATAGAGTTCGACCTCTCCGGGCGCTTCTTCGGTGCCAGCCAGCATGCTGCCAACCATGACGCAGCTTGCGCCCGCCGCAATCGACTTGGCAATATCGCCCGAGAAGCGAATACCGCCGTCGGCGATGACCGGGATATCATGATCTTTCAGCGCTTCGACAACGTCGCCTACGGCAGAAATCTGTGGTACACCACACCCGGTAACAATCCGGGTAGTACAGATAGAGCCTGGGCCAATGCCAACTTTCACTGCATCGACACCCGCTTCGACCAGCGCCAGTGCGCCTGCTGCAGTCGCAACGTTACCGGCGATGATCTGCAGATCCGGGTAGCTGTCACGTACTGATTTTACCCGATCAATCACGCCCTTTGAGTGACCGTGAGAGGTATCAATCAGCAGCACATCAACGCCGGCATCAACCAGCAGCTGAATTCGCTCGTCGGTACCTGCGCCAACACCAACGGCAGCACCAACCCGCAGTCGGCCCAGCGAATCTTTACAGGCGTTGGGTTTATTTTCTGCTTTCTGGAAATCTTTAACGGTGATAAGGCCGGTCAGCTTAAAGGCATCATCGACCACCAGGATTTTCTCTATGCGATGTTCGTGCATCAGTTCCAGTACGTTGTCAGAACTGGCCCCTTCTTTCACCGTAACCAGGTTATCCTTGCTGGTCATGACCTGCGATACGGGCAGTTCAAGACGACGCTCAAAGCGCAAATCGCGACCCGTAACAATACCGACAAGATTATTTTCTTTGTCCGTGACCGGAAAGCCTGAATACCCCAGCTTTTTGGATAGCGCAATGACATCGCCGATGGTGGCGTCAGCCTCAACCGTCACAGGATCGGAGACCACACCACTTTCGTATTTCTTCACTTCGCGAACGTGTTTGGCCTGCTCTTCCGGCTGCATATTTTTATGAATGAAGCCCATTCCGCCTTCCTGCGCCAGGGCAATCGCCAGCGGCGCTTCTGACACTGTATCCATTGCAGCAGAAACCATGGGAATATTCAGGGTAACCCCGCGGGTGAGGCGCGTCTGTAAACTTGCTGTATGAGGGAGGACGTCAGAATAGCCGGGAACCAGCAGAACGTCGTCAAATGTAAGCGCTTCTTGGATGATACGGAGCATGCAACAACACCTTTTCAGTTGAGGGTTAATTGCGGCGCAATTGTAGTGTTTTTTCGTTTTCAGGTAAACTCTATTCCAACTAAAACCAAGGATTTTTTGCAGTATGTTTCAGACGCCGCCCGCCTCCCCCCGCCAAATCCTCACTGTCACCCGCTTAAACCGCCTGGCGCGTACGTTGCTGGAAAGTGAGATGGGCCTTATCTGGCTATCGGCAGAGGTGTCGAATTTTGTCGCCGCGGCATCAGGCCACTGGTATTTCACCTTAAAAGACAACAAAGCGCAGGTTCGCGCCGCCATGTTTAAGAATGCCAACCGTCTGGTACGCAGACGGCCGAAGGAGGGAGATAAAATTCTGGTCCGCGCCTCTGTCGGGATTTATGAAGCCCGGGGTGATTATCAGCTGATTGTCGAGCACCTTGAAGATGATGGAGAGGGCCGTCTTAAGCAGGCCTTTGATGCGCTGAAAGCAAAGCTGCTGGGCGAAGGACTGTTTGATGCCTCAAAAAAGCGTCCGTTGCCCGACAGCATTCAGCGCATTGGCGTGATTACCTCAGCCAGCGGTGCGGCGCTGCATGATGTGCTGAGCGTACTTGGCCGTCGCAGTCCGGCAACGCAGGTCGTCGTGTATCCGTCGCTGGTACAGGGCGAGTCTGCTGCCGCACAGTTAATTGATGCCATTCATACGGCTAACGCACGTAATGAGGTTGATGTGATCCTGCTCACCCGCGGCGGGGGCAGTATGGAGGATTTGTGGTGCTTCAACAACGAAGCGCTGGCCCGCACTATTGCCAGTTCTGATTTACCCATCGTAAGTGCGGTGGGTCACGAGGTTGATATTACCATTGCCGATTTTGTAGCAGACTTGCGGGCGCCGACCCCGTCGGCTGCCGCCGAGCAACTGAGTCAGGATACCCGCGCCTTATTGCAGCGGCTTGATACGCTGACCACACGTTTAAGCCGGACTATGGAGGCGCGAATACGAAACGCAGAGCGCCAGTTAAAAGCCAGCCATCAGCATTTACGGGCCTTGCACCCGGCCAACCAGATTAATGCGCAAAACCAGAACTTACGCCGGTTATCACGCAGTCTTCAGCACGGAATGCTGCAACATTTGCGCTATGCCCGGCAACAGGCACGTAATCTGGATGAGCGCCTGCACAGGGTGTCACCGCTCAAATCTCTTCACGCCAGTCAGCATCAGCTTGACGGCCTGACCCGGCGTCTGGTGGCGGCAATGACACAGCGACAGCGCAGCGCTGAGCAAGCTCTGGCCACACAGGCTCAGCTACTGCAGTCCGTCAGTCCGCTGGCAACACTGGCACGCGGTTACAGTATTACGTTCAGTGGCACCACGGCTGTCACGGGCGTGAACCAGGTTAACGAGGGTGACAGCCTGACAACCCGGGTTGCTGATGGTGAGATTGTATCCACGGTTAGCGCCACCAAACAGCTAAATGACGAGTAAAAAAAGACGCATCGCAAAAACGGCAGACGGCGGCCTCAGAAGGCTATTGACAAGCTTCGCATGGGTGCGCGATCCTTGGTTAATAAATGTATCGTCGCGTATCGGCAGGTATCGCGCAGAAAGAGGCTTTTTTATGTCACTACGCGCGCCCCGTACCAGGTTCGTCGTACTATACTTTTGTTGCATAATTGGCGCGGCAGGCTGTGCCCATCAGTCGCAGACTAAACAAATTTCCTCTGCCCATGTACCAGAGCTGGACGTACAGGCATTGTCACTGTTTTCTACTTATGCCAGTGATGCCATGCGTTTACAGTGTCAGCAAAACGCGCACACATGTCACGAAGACGCGATCCCGCCCGACACATTTCTTGATACCCTACGCGACGCGGGCAACGCTGACACTGTGCATGCCTCCTCCTCACAGTCTGCCGATTATGAACTGCTTATAGCCAACCTTGGCCGTGAAACAACACCCTCTGTCTGGCAGTCATTGTTTTCTCAGCGCTCCCCCGACAGTATGCAATATGCAGAGTTTACGCTGACCTGGCGAGGGATTGAATTGTCCAGCCTAATTGTCAGCGGGCGCTTCCCGGCTACCGCGGATGCGAAAGCTAAAGCGCGTCACCTTATCGGCAAGTGGTGGAACGCCGTCGAAAACAAGCGTATTTTTTCTGCCCGTTATCTGTACACCCAGCTTAATGCCAGCAATTACGACGATGAACTACGCCTGCCTGAATCTATCGACACCTTTCGGCAGTCTGTCACCGAACTGTATCCTGACCCGCTGGAGGGCGTGATCAGTCGCTACACCCACCCTGACTATCAGGATGCGCTGGTCGACATTAACGTCTACCCTATTCGTCAGTCTCTGTCTAATGACACGGCCCGGATCCTGGACGATGAACTGAACAATGATCTGGCTCAGGCTGAAAAAGTGGCGGACGCACGGGCATTGACGCTGGAGCTTATTCACACCGCCGAAGATACGGATGTTGCGACCCTTCAGGGCAAAGGCAGACGGCTCGCACTGCAGGCATCATCGCCAACCAGCGATACGATTTATGCCAGTATTTACGCCTTTCGTCTTAAGGATAAAATAGTCAAAATTACGACCACCATGCCACCTCGGTTTTCTGATGCGCTGGTGAGCAAGGCCATACCGCACATTCAGGTCCCGAAGGAGTCAGGACTGATGTCTTCTCTGCGGGCAAACAGTACGCAGGGCGGGAGTTAGTTGTGGTTACGGCCCATTTCAAGGCGGTCCGGTTGTAGGGTGCAGCGCCAGCCTGAAACGCGACAGGTAGCGCCAGCTACCTGTCTGTCCGGGTGCTTAGCGGCGCTTCTGCTTGTGAAACGACATCATCCGACGGCGCTTACGCTGCTGTGACAAGGTAAGCTTGTTGGTCTTGCCCTCAAACGGATTGCTGCCTTCGCGGAACTCAATTTTTATGGGTGTCCCCATTACCTTTAACGCGCGACGGAAATAGTTCATCAGGAAACGTTTATAGGAACTGGGCAAGGCGTCAACCTGGTTGCCATGGATCACAATGACCGGCGGGTTGTAGCCCCCGGCATGGGCGTACTTCATCTTGACCCGACGTCCGCGGACCAGCGGCGGCAGATGATCTTCCTGTGCCAGCTCCATAATCTGAGTCAGCAACGACGTACTGACCCGACGGGTCGCACTTGCATACGCTTCCTGTACGGACTCAAACAAATTACCTACACCACTGCCGTGCAACGCCGAGATAAAGTGCAGCCGCGCAAAGTCTATAAAACCAAGACGGCGATCCAGCTCGCGCTTCAGTTCGTCTTTAATATCGGTATCCAGACCATCCCATTTATTTACGGCAAGCACCAGCGAGCGCCCCGAGTTCAGCACAAAGCCCAGCAGGCTTAAATCCTGATCAGAAATACCTTCCCGCGCATCGATCACCATCAACACCACATTGGCCTCTTCAATGGCCTGCAGTGTTTTAACTATTGAGAACTTCTCTACCGCTTCGGTAATGCGCGCACGTTTGCGTACGCCAGCCGTGTCAATTAGCACATATTCGCGCTCATCGCGGGACATAGGAATATAGACACTGTCTCTTGTTGTCCCCGGCATGTCATAGACCACGACCCGCTCTTCACCGAGGATCCGGTTGGTCAGTGTAGACTTGCCGACATTGGGCTTGCCCACAATCGCCAGCTTTATAGGCAGATTTTGCAGGCGTTCGCGCTGCGCTTCCGCATCTTCTTCTTCATGGACCTCGGTGTCCTGCACCTGCATATCAGGAAAGCTGTCATCCAGAGGACTGAGCGCGGTTGTCATTAACTGACTTACACCGCGACCGTGCGCTGCCGCGATCTGGTAAATTGTGCCGATGCCCAGTGAATAAAAATCGGCACTTTCGCTGTCGCCATCAATGCCATCGACTTTATTAGCAACCAGCAGTACCTGTTTGTTTAAGCGGCGCAGGTAATCTGCGATCCCCTGATCGGCAGGCAACAAACCGGCCCGCGCATCCACCATAAACATCACCACGTCGGCCTCTTCTACGGCCAGCAGAGACTGCTGTGACATGTGTTTGTCTATGCCTTCTTCATCCCCGGTAATGCCGCCGGTGTCGACAACAATAAACTGGCGGCTTTCAAACGTCGCCTGACCGTATTTCCGATCACGCGTTAACCCAGGATAGTCGGCCACCAGTGCATCACGGGTATTGGTAAGGCGGTTAAAAAGTGTGGATTTGCCGACGTTTGGCCGACCTACCAATGCAACAACAGGCAACATGATTGCGATCCTAAGAAACGAAAAATCAAAGAGGCCGCGGCAAGCCGCGGCCTAAATAGTATACCGGTTCACTGAACAATCGCCAGCCACCGGTAAAGTGGCGGGTTACGGTGTACGTACAGAGACGACTTCGCCGTCACGGGTCACAATTATAAGATCACCGTTAACATTCAGTGGTGCAACATACACTGCTTCGTCTTCATCATCACCGCCGATATCCAGTCGCGCGACAATCTTGCCGCTATCAGCGTCCAGCCAGTGCACAAAGCCCCAGTTGTCGCCTACGACAACGTAGTCTCCCACCGGCTCTGCGGCAGTAACGGATCGCCCTTTAAGCGAACCTTGCGACCAAAGTTCAATACCGTTGCGTCTGTCCAGCGCATAAATATTGGACTTATTATCAACCACGAACAAGGCATTGCCCTCGCGGGAGATATCGCGGTAGGCACCGTATTCGCGTTTCCAGATAATGCGACCGGAACGCAATTCGACGGCGGCAAGTGTTCCGCTGTAAGAAATAGTGTAGGCAATACCACCAAACAGCAGCGGCGTGGTGTCCACATCAACGATACGCTCAAGTTCGGTCGCGCCGGCCGGCTTTCCAATGGCGGTTTCCCAGGCTACCGCGCCTGAACCGAGGATATTGACCTGCAGCTTACCCGTTGCGGTTCCAAGAAGCGCGCCGCCACTGACAATTACCGGCGCTGAAATACCACGAAGCGTAAGCGGCGGTGTCTCACCTTCACTCACCCAAAGCTGCTCACCACTTTCTGCATCAAAGCCAAACAGTGATCCGGCGCCAGTATTGACGACCAGAATACCTTCGCCAAGCGCTGGTGCAGCCAGCACTTCGCCAGGCACGATGGCTGTCCACAGTGTTTCGCCACTTTCAGCATCCAGGGCCATAACCAGTCCGTTTTCCGAACCGATAAACAGTTTACCATCGCCATGGGCCATACCGGCAATGCGGGCAGACTCGCCACTGCTCCACAATTTTGAGACGGCGCTCATCATGCCTTCGTCGCGATAGACTGCAAAGTTGCGTTCCCACTTTTCCTCGCCGTTTTTTGGATCAAGCGCTTTGACATCGCCGTGTCTGTCGGCGACAAACAGCGTGTCATCAGCGTACACCGGGCGTAGCCGTGAAAAGTAGTAATCAACGCCATCGCCGATATCTGTATCCCAGCGCACGCTGGGTTCAAACTGCTGCTCAATGGGTTTGAGACGGCGGATCTCCAGCTCTTCCTCATCCGTGAACCACCCTTCAACGGTGGAGCACCCGGTCAGGGTGACAGACATAAGTAGCGCGAGACTCAGCGCGCGGGCACACTGCCCATTGCGTCCACGTGTGGTGTGAAACAAATCAGATACCTCGTTGTATTGTTATGCGCCGGCGGCGGCCGCCAGATTATCGAGTTTCATTTTTAGCATCGGATTGTTGGCACTTTTTTCCAGAGCAAGTGAGTACGCTTCACGTGCGTCGTTAAACTTCTCCTGACGCACAAACACATCCCCCTTCACTTCCGCGACTTGCGCGGCAAAGGCCTCATCCTGAATATCGCTAAGCGTAGACAACGCCGCATCAAACTGGTTCAGCTCCATTTGTACGCGAGCCAGACGTACGCCAGCCATGCTACGCAGATGCGCATCATCGGCCGTGCTGACAACCCGGTTCAGATGGTTAGCGGCGGTGTCAAGATCGCCCTTCGCTACGGCTGTGCGTGCTGCGATCATACTGCCGATAGTGGCGTAGCCGGTGTCACCGTGTTCGCTAATAAAGCTGTTAAGCTGTGCAGCGTCACTGCTCTGTTCCAGTTGCTGTACAGCCTGCTGATAGCTAATTGATGCGGCTTCACGTGACTCCAGCTGTGAGTCAGAATAATACCGCCAGCCCCACAGGCCTCCCAGGCCTAACAAAGCACCGACAATAATTGCCGTACCGTGTTCTTTCCAGAATCGCTTTATCGCTTCAACCTGCTGTTCTTCTGTTGCGAACTGTTCCATCGCCTAACCTCTTATTCTTCAGTGCTGTCACTGGTACTTGTAGTTACTTGTCCGTCGCGGTCAGCAACGCACGTAATGTTGTATCGATAGCATCAAGTGCTACGGTTTGTTGTTCGTCGCCCTGCAGAGGCTTTATTGTTACGGTGCGTTGATGCATTTCATCACTGCCAAGCAACAACGCGGCCCGGGCACCACTTTTATCTGCACGCTTTAACTGCTTTTTCAGGTTGCCGCCACCGCAGTGCATCAGAATGCGCCGCTCAGGCAGCCGGTCGCGCAGGCATTCTGCCACTTCTGCCGCATAACCCACAACCTCTTCGCCCAGCGCAGTCACATAAATATCCGCTGTCGAGGTATCGGTTTGCGCATTCAGTGTACCCAGCATGAGCACCAGACGCTCCAGACCCATAGCAAATCCTACCGCGGGAGAAGGCTTGCCGCCCAGCTGCTCGACCAGACCGTCGTAGCGGCCACCAGCGCACACGGTGCCCTGTGCACCAAGACTTTCCGTCACCCACTCAAACACGGTGCGGTTATAGTAATCAAGACCACGTACCAGGCGCGGATTGATTTCATAGGCAATGCCGGCCTGCGTCAGGCGCTGGCAAAGCGCATCAAAATGCAGTTTTGATTCCTCATCAAGATGATCAACTAACAGCGGTGCATCTTTAATAGCTGCCTGTACATCCGGATTTTTGCTGTCCAGTACGCGCAGAGGGTTTGTCTCTAGCCGTCGCAGGGAATCCTCATCCAGCTGGTCCGCCCGAGCCCGTAAGAATTCCGTGAGAGTCTGGCGATACTGCTGACGCGCCTCGTTAGAGCCCAGAGAGTTGATCTGAAGCGTGACATGCTTATCAATGCCAAACGCTTTCCATAACCGGGCAGACAGTAAAATAACCTCTACATCGATGTCCGGCCCGGCCAGACCAAATGCTTCTACGCCAAACTGATGAAACTGACGGTAACGCCCTTTTTGCGGACGCTCATGACGGAACATTGGCCCCATGTACCAAAGGCGTTGCTGCTGATTGTATAGCAGACCATGCTCGTTACCGGCGCGCACACAGCTCGCCGTTCCTTCCGGACGCAGTGTCAGGCTATCGCCATTCCGGTCTTCGAAGGTGTACATTTCTTTTTCGACAATATCCGTGACTTCACCAATCGACCGCTTAAACAAATCGGTGCTTTCAACAATTGGGGTGCGGATCTCCTGATAGCCGTAGTTTGCTACCACTTGCCGAATGACGGATTCAACCTGCTGCCATTCCCGGGAAACATCGGGAAGACAGTCGTTCATGCCACGAATAGCCTGGATTGTTTTAGCCACCTGAAATTCTCATACCGCTTGTTAATGAAAAGCCCCGCATTATAGGGGCTTCTTGGCCAAACAACAATGCTCCCGGCCAATGTGAATGCCGCTCAGACTGAGACACCTCGGTTGCTATTGGCAGGGTTTAGTATCGATTGCCTGAAACGCGTGCTGTCAAAGCCTTCTAGGATTCCTTGTGGGTCACCGGGATCGCATTCGCCTGGTCGATACGGGCGGCCTTGGCGCGGATCCGCGCTTCAAGCTGATCGACCAGGTCATCGTTGGCCAGTCGCTCTTTCTGACGCTTACCGTCAACATAAAAGCCACTCATATTGCGCGCCCCTGTCAGACCAAGATCAGACACTTCGGCCTCGCCCGGGCCGTTCACCACGCAACCAATTATCGACACGTCCATAGGCGTACGCACATCTTCAAGGCGCTGCTCCAGTGCGTTGACTGTACCAATCACATCAAACTCCTGACGAGAACAACTCGGACAGGCAATGAAATTAATACCCCGTGAGCGTATACGTAGCGATTTCAGAATATCAAAACCCACTTTGATCTCTTCTACCGGATCAGCGGCCAGCGACACCCGCAATGTATCGCCAATGCCTTCTGCCAGCAGCATGCCCAGACCAACTGCGCTTTTTACCGCGCCCGCACGCTGACCACCGGCTTCGGTGATCCCGAGGTGCAGTGGCTGGTCAATACGTTTAGCCAGTTCACGGTAAGCGCCGACCGCCAGAAATACATCAGACGCCTTCACACTGACCTTAAACTGGTCAAAATTCAGTTTATCGAGGATATCCACATGGCGCATAGCGGACTCGACTAACGCGTCAGGCGTAGGCTCGCCATACTTTTCCTGCAGGTCGCGCTCAAGAGAGCCACCGTTGACACCAATACGGATGGGAATATTTTTATCTTTGGCACAGTCGACCACTGCGCGAATACGCTCCATATTGCCAATATTGCCCGGGTTAATACGAAGGCAATCCGCACCATAGTCAGCCACTTTCAGGGCAATACGGTAATCAAAATGAATGTCAGCCACCAGCGGCACACTGACACGTTTACGGATTTCCCCAAATGCTTCGGCGGCATCCATGGTTGGCACGGACACTCTGACAATTTCCCCGCCGACACCAACGATACGATCAATTTGCCCGACCGTGGCATCGATGTCGGTGGTTTGGGTATTGGTCATCGACTGCACGGCAATAGGCGCGCCATCGCCGATAGGCACATTACCTACGTTGATTCGGGTCGACTTCCTGCGAGTTATCGGACTTTCTGCAAACATCAATTAATCCTGAATGGGAAGCGAGAATCGTGCGGTGCGACCTCCCGGATATACCGACATGTCTACCGCCTCGCCGTTCACGGTTATCTGTACATTATCCGGTGCGCCGAGGGTAACTTCAACCGGTGGAACACCGGAGATTTCCATTACCCGGCCTGCCTGTTTGATACCATATGCAATCGCCTCACCCGTACCGTCTTCAATATTCACCCAGCAGTCATCGGCAAACCGAAATACCATATCAATAGCCGCAGACTCGCCGCTGCCTGCGGTACCACTTTCGGTGACGCTTTCGCGCGGCTGGCTATCGGCTAAATCCGGCGCTGCTTCTGTCTGCGCTTCCTGCGACGCTACAGTGGCGGGCAAATCCCCGGGTTTTTCCTCAGACGAGGACTGAGCTGACGGCAGCGTATCATTATCCATGCCCGCTTCCGGCGCAGAAGACGTATCGGTATCCTGCGACGGCGCGCCTCTATCAGCATCTGGCAAACTATCGGTACGCTCAGGCACAGCACTGAGTGGTTCATCACTGCGTTGTGGTTGTGAGCCAGAGGCCGTGTCAGACGGGCTCTCAGATCGTTGCGCGACCGTCGATTCCGGTGCGCTTTCAACCAGATTATCGTTGCCCGATTGCTGATACCACCAGACGACGACGCCCGCCACCAGCAATACAACGATACCGTAGGTGACCATCATCCAGCGGTCATCATGATTCTGCTTTGCGACACGGCGTGAAAAACTCTGCAGCTTCGCGGTCTGTTTACTGCTTGAATGCAGACGGTCAAACTCTGCGATAACTTCTTCCTGACTTAGCCCGAGTTGCTTGGCGTAATTACGAATGTAGCCACGGGTAAACGTCACTGATGTTTTTTCGTCAATGCGGTCCTGTTCCAGATTATCAATCTGCTCGGCTTTCAGAAAAAGCTTGTCTGCAACCTGCTGCTGTGACAGGCCCTGCTTTTCACGGCCTGCTTTAAGAAGCCGGCCCGGGCTGGCTGTTGACGTTTCCGTCGTATCTTCTGTGTCCTGTATTTCTTTGGGTTGTTCGTCTGACACCATCAGATTCCTATTTCTCCTGCTCGTTGGGTGGGATTAACCAGAGCTTCATGCCGGCAAAAATCGCGCCACTGTCGTCCAGTTCATTCCAACTTTGCAGAGTTGACAGCTTTATGTTGTATTTTAACGAGATACGATAAAGGTTTTCTTTCGCTTTGACTATATGGAAACGTGGTTGCTGGTCAGAATCTGTCGCAGGTAAGCTGATCTCGGCCTGTGCCCCTGACGCACTCGTCTGTTCCGATGTCGCTTGTGTACTGGCTGTTGATGATTTGTTCGGTTGAGCCGTTTCACGGGCTACGTTCTTGCCCGACGTGTCGTCAGATGCCGACACTTTTGCTGAAGCCGGCGCTGGATCGGCCGCCTTCGCTTTGCGGGTCACGGCTACTTGCGGCCAGTTTTTAGCTAGCTGTCGATACTGACTGACCAGACGATGAGAGGGGTATACCGCGATCAGCATATCACCATATTCCTCTGCCGTTTTATAGTTCCCCTGACCTTGGGCGACTTTAATCGCCAGCCACAGATAGTCCGGCGTGACCTGACCTACTCTTTCAAAGCGGTTAAGGGCCGTTTCTGCCTTATCATACTGCTTATTTTCCACATACAGCTCCGCAAGCAAAAACAGACTCTTCGCTCTGCCGGGCTGATGGTTGAGCGCTTCTTCGAGGTAGTTTACCGCCTGCTTGTAGTCGCCTTCACTCTGCGAGCACAGCGCCATATTTTCGTAAGTTTCCGCCGAATTGGCATAGCGCTGGTTATTGATTGCTTTCTGGAAGTAGTCCAGCGCCGCGTCGTAGTCACCGGTCTGGCATAAGAACGCCCCGTAACTGTTCGCAATATCAGCATTGCGGGGGGCCAGGTCTATGGCCGTCGTGTAGGCATCATTGGCGCGTTTATTTTCGCCGACACGCTGATAGTAGTAGGCAAGCGAATAATGTACATCAGCCGAGCGCGGGGCAAACTCAAGCGCTTTATCCAGGTTTGACTTGGCCTGAGGATAATTCCCGTTCTTTAAGTAGGTCAGGCCAAGTGAAATACGGGTTTTGGCGGCGTCCTGCCGATCAAAGTCATCTTTAAAGGTGCCCGGCTGTGGGTTGCTGACACAGCCACTTAGCAATATCACCAGTGCTGGCGTGGTAATACGCATGCCCTTTACTCCTTTTCTACATAATTGATTTACTGGGCCATTTTTACTGAAATTGCTTCGCCCTTCATCTGTTTTTTCAACATTCTTTTGGTTCTGTCAACGACGTCACCTACCAACTGGCCACAGGCAGCATCAATATCATCGCCGCGTGTGCGCCGGATAACAACGGTAAAGCCATATTCCATAAGAACTTTTGCAAACCTGTCCATGCGGGAGTTACTGGAGCAGGTATAAGGCGAACCTGGGTACGGATTAAACGGAATAAGGTTAATTTTCGACGGCGTGTCTTTAAGTACTTTTGCCAGTTCGTGAGCCTGTTCCGTGCTGTCATTAATGTGCGACAACATCACGTACTCGACTGTTACCTTGCCCTGATTCGCATTGGATTTCTGCAGGTAGCGGCGCACTCCCGCAAGGAAATTCTCAATGTTGTATTTTTTATTGATAGGCACAATTTCATCACGCAGTTCATCGTTAGGCGCGTGCAGTGAAATCGCCAGCGCCACATCAATCTGATCGCCAAGTTTATCCAGCGCCGGGACTACCCCAGAGGTACTTAACGTCACGCGCCGCTTGGACAGACCAAAGCCGTAATCGTCCAGCATCAGCTCCATGGCAGGTACAACGTGTTTCAGGTTAAGCAGGGGTTCGCCCATGCCCATCATGACTACGTTGGTAATGGGGCGCTTACCGGAATCGTTTGACATGCCAAGGTGGGTTGCCACCCGCCATACCTGGCCAATGATTTCGCTACACGTGAGGTTACGGTTAAAGCCCTGCTGCGCGGTTGAACAGAAGGTACATTCCAGCGCACAGCCAACCTGTGATGAAACACATAAGGTGGCGCGATCGCCATCCGGGATCCACACCGTTTCGACTTCCTGACCGCCTTCTAACGTCATCACATACTTGATGGTTTCGTCGCTGGCTTGCTGGAAGTAAGCGATTTCCGGCGCCTTGATTTCACAGTTTTCAATCAGATTGGCCCGCAGGTTTTTATTCAGATTAGTCATGTCCTCAAAATCGCTGACACCATGGTGATAGATCCATTTCATGACCTGATCGGCCCGAAACGGCTTTTCACCGATCTCTTTGAAGAAGCTGCGTAGCCCCTCGCGATTGAGATTTAACAAATTTGTTTTTGCCATAACCGTTAAAACCCTGCCCTGACATTGCGATGTTAGTTTCAGTGCGTCAACTGACGACGAGTCTGCGTGCCCAATGAGGTACTACGACGCCGATTGTCTGATGGTAGACAATCCCACGCTGCATTTGTTTCATTCCATTGCGCTGGCTCAGCCGAGATGTGGCATATCCGAGGGGTCAAACAAGACACCACGTCAGACACGCTGCGTTGTCGCTTTTTGACGAACTGTTCAAAAATTGGGCGCGAAGTTTAGCATATTGTGGCCCATGACGAAAACAGATTAAGCCCAGACAACAAAAAAGGGGCTTAACGCCCCTTTTCATTATTCTGTTGTCCCGAGCAATATTAGCGTGTGCGCGGACAGATTTCTTCTTCTGAGAAGAAGTACGCAATTTCACGTGCTGCAGACTCTGGTGCGTCAGAGCCGTGTACTGCATTTTCGTCGATCGATTGTGCGTAGTCAGCACGCAGTGTACCGGCAGCCGCGTCAGCTGGGTTTGTTGCACCCATGATTTCACGGTTTTTAACGATGGCGCCTTCGCCTTCCAGCACCTGAACCATTACCGGGCCAGATGTCATGAAGTCAACCAGTGCACCAAAGAAAGGACGCTCTTTGTGCTCGGCATAGAAACCTTCTGCCTGTTCTTTGCTCATGTGGATCATTTTTGATGCAACAATGCGCAGACCTGCAGTTTCAAAACGGTTGTAGATTGCACCAATCACGTTTTTAGCTACCGCGTCAGGCTTGATAATCGAAAAAGTACGCTCTAGCGCCATCTTTTCTGTCTCCATTAAAAGTCTTTAAAAATTTTTGGCCGCGAATTATAGGCAATTCTGCGTGTCTTGACCAGACACGATTACATCCAGATAGAAACCGGCCTGTTACACGTCAGCCTAGCACGCACTGCATGAAGGCTTTATGACAGTATTTATGCGGCCTGCGCCATGCCTTTTATCTTCGCAACGATGGCGCGCAACCCGTTCCCACGGGTCGGTGTTATATGATTTTCTAAATCCAGTTCAGTAAAATAGCCGTCAATGTCAAAATCAAGGATGGCCTGCGCTGATTTATCGTTATAGGCGGCAAGCACCAGTGCAAGTAACCCCTGCACGATAACCGCGTCACTGTCGACCTCAAACTGAAAGCGTCCATCCTGCTGATTGGCAATAAGCCAGACATTGCTTTGACAGCCTTTCACCAGCCGCTCCGGAGTACGTTCGGTTTCAGGCAGCCCCGGTAAGTGTTTACCTAAATCAATAATATACTGATAGCGCTGTTCCCAGTCATCGAAAAACGCCAGGTCATCTATAATTTCGTCAGTACCAGGTAGTTGCATTATTCGCTATTTCACCTTTATCTAGAAAAACAGTCCCGCTTCGAGTTGAGCTTCTTCGCTCATCATGTCTCTGGACCATGGCGGATCGAAGACCAGATCGACGTTCACCTGATTTACATGCGGCACCATGGCGACACGAACCTCAACATCGCCTACCAACACCGGGCCCATGCCACAGCCAGGAGCGGTTAGGGTCATATCAATATCGACAACACCACTTTCCTGGTTAATATCGACCTTGTAAATAAGTCCCAGTGATACCAGATTGATCGGAATTTCCGGATCATAAATGGTTTCCAGTGCCTCCCAGACCTGCTTCTCATCTACCTGCCCGTTGTCCGGCGGCGTAAATGTCAGCGTTTTCGGTTTGCGGCCAATTGCATCGGCATCCGTACCATCAATGCGGTACATATTACCCCGCCAGGTGATCGTATAGTTGCCACCGAGCTCCTGCGTAATATTGACAAACTCACCGACTGGAATTGTGGCCGGATTACCGGCCGGGACCAGGCGCGCTTTACATTCGCGCTCGGTCACTACCATATTCTGCTTCATGGGTGCGGGGATTATCCTATGTTAAAGCTTTCACCGCAGCCGCACTCGTCGACTACGTTAGGATTATTGTATTTGATGATACCGTTTACGCCTTCCTGAACGAAGTCAATTTCCGTGTTGCGTATCAGGTCGCAGGCATTGGCTGCCACGGCGACTTTCAGCTGCGGGGATACCTCGACAACTTCATCATCGTCGTGCGGGGCATCAGCGAAATCCAGCACATACGCGTAGCCGGTACAGCCACTTACCTTGGTCGACAAACGAATAACTGCACCAGGACGGTCTTTGAGTTTTTTCTCAAAGTGGCGAACTGCCGGTTCTGTCAGACTGACCAGTTGCGTACTGGGAACAAAGGTTTCAACACTCATGTCACCTCCTAGGCCAACATCATTTTGGCTTTATTCAGCGCTTTAAATAATACGTCCACTTCTTCGGTGGTGTTGTACACCGAGAACGACGCCCGCGCTGTACCCGGGATCCCGAGTCGTTTCATTAAAGGTTGCGCGCAATTATCGCCTGTGCGGATTGCGACACCCTGTTTGTCCAGGATAAAGCCGATATCTGCCGGGTGCGCGCCTTCCAGCAGAAAGCTCATGACACCGATTTTATCCGGTGCTGTACCAATCAGCCGCATGCCGTCTACCGCATTTGCCTGTTCTGTGGCGTAGCGAAGCAGGTGCTGCTCATGGGCCTGCACATCACTGATATTCAGTGTGCTAAACCAGTCAACTGCCGCCCCTAAGCCAATTGCCCCGGCGATATTTGGCGTACCGGCTTCCAGACGGTTAGGCAATGCACCCCAGGTGGCTTCGTGATAGCTCACGTCCTGGATCATTTCGCCGCCCGTTTGCCATACCGGCCAGTCTTCGAGCACTGTTTTACGTCCCCACAGCACACCGATGCCCGTAGGGCCAAACAGTTTATGACCGGAAAAGGCATAAAAATCACAGCCAATATCGCTGACATCGACATTGCCGTGTGCGATTCCCTGTGCGCCATCAATCAGCACCAGTGCGCCTTTTTCTTTGGCTCGCGCGGTCAGGGCTTTCACCGGATTGACCGTGCCCAGCGCATTGGAGACGTGCGGCATAGCCACCATACGGGTTTTATCACTGAGCAACTGTAGAAATGCGTCTGTGTCCAGCTCACCTGAATCAAAGATTGGCGCCACATTTAAGGTTGCGCCTGAACGGCGACACGCCTGCTGCCAGGTGACCAGGTTTGCATGATGCTCAAGTTCAGTCACCAGCACTTCATCACCTTCGCGCAGCAATTGGGCCAGCCCATTAGCCACAATATTAATGGCTTCGGTTGTGCCGCTGGTCCAGATAACCTCTTCACGGTACGCCGCATTGATGAACCGTGCGACACTGTCGCGGGCATGCTCGTAGCGCCGCGTTGCTTCGTCCGACAGCTGATGTGCACCGCGGTGTACATTGGCATTACACTGGGTATAAAAGTCCACCAGCGCATCGATGACTACCTGTGGTTTCTGCGTGGTCGCCGCATTGTCCAGATACACCAGTGGATTATTGCCTACCCGGCGATGCAAAATCGGGAACTGTTCACGTAGCGCCGCAACATCCAGGCTCATCTATTTAACCTCCATGCTCACAAAGCGTTCGCTTAACAGCGGCAGCAACCACTCGCGCAGTGCTTCATTCGGCATCGCTGTCACCAGTTCCTGAATGAAGCCAAAGTTCAGCATTACCAGCGCTTTTGAGCGCGAAATACCGCGCGTTAGCAGGTAGTACAACGCTTCTTCTTCAATTTCTGCCACCGTTGCACCGTGCGCACACTGAACATCATCGGCATATATCTCCAGCTCGGGCTTGGTATTCACCAGTGCCCGGCGTGACAACAGCAAATTACGGTTATTCAGCTCAGCCAGCGTCTTCTGCGCATCGCGATGAATATGAATACGGCCATTGAATACGGCCCGGGCACGATCACCAACAATACCCCGGGCATTTTCTTCGGTAGTACCATTTGGCACAGCATGCTCAATGGTGCTGTGCAGATCGAACAACTCGCCTTCTGACAGCAGATAAATCGCATTCATTTTGGCCCTGGCATGCTCGCCGGCATGGTGAATATCTACATCCAGGCGCGACAATTCGCTGCCATACCCCACCATGGTGCTGTTTAATCGTGACGACTCACCCAGCCGGAAGTGGCAACCACCAACCTGTTTGGCATCGCCGGTAAACATGGCAAAACGATAATGCTCGAGTCGGGCCTGTGCGCCGATATCGTACTCGGCAAACGCTGTAGTGAAGCTGTCGACAGTACCTGTACCCTGTTCGATCACACACGCCCTGGCTCTGTCACCCAGACGCACCACCACTCGCGTGTGCGCGTCGGCATTCGACGCCGCCAGATTGACAATGCGCACCGGCGTATCGATGACGGCGTCGTCTTCAACATCAATAAACACACCGTGCTGACAAATGGCATCATTCACCAGCCCGAATACATGGCGACGCGGTTTAACCTGCCCGTATATCCCGGCAATGGCTTGCTGCTGCGCGTCACTGGCATCGCTTAACGTCGTCAGCGTCATACCTGCGGGTACGTCCAATGCGCTGGTATCGGTGACCAGTTTACCGTCGACAAAAACCAGCTCGATGGCATTGAGATTGTCAATGGCCGGTACCTGATAGTCCGGCACATCATCGCTGTGACTGACATCACGCTTTTGTACACTTGTCAGTGGTGTAAACCGCCACGCTTCATTGCGGCGGCCGGGCCAGCCATCCTGCTTTAATTGGGTTAAGGCCTGCTGACGCACAGGCGCCAGATAGTCATTTACCTGTTGCGCCTCGCCAATGACCTGTTCTAGCCATTGACTCATGCTTCTGCCTCCTCAAAGGCTTTACCGAGAAATGCATAGCCTTCTTTTTCTACCTGCTGGGCCAGTGACGCATCACCGCTTTTCACAATTTTGCCATTGGCAAGAATGTGTACAAAGTCAGGCTTGATGTAGTCCAGCAAGCGCTGGTAGTGCGTCACAACAATAAAGCTGCGCTTACCGTCACGCTGGCTGTTTACGCCATCAGCAACGACCTGCAGGGCATCGATATCAAGGCCGGAATCTGACTCATCAAGAATACAAAGCTTCGGCTCAAGCAAAATCATCTGCATAATTTCGTTGCGTTTTTTCTCGCCACCGGAGAAACCTTCGTTGACCCCGCGCTTGAGGAAGTCAGCAGGCAGCTGCACCTGTTTACAGGCCGCTTTGGCTTTCTTTAAAAACTCCGCGGCTGACAGCGGCTCTTCGCCACGCTGTTCACGAATCGCATTAACCGATTCTTTCATAAATTCCATGTTGCTCACGCCCGGAATTTCTACCGGGTACTGGAATGCCAGGAAAAGGCCTGCGCTGGCGCGCTCTTCCACTTCCATGTCCAGCAGATCCTGCTCTTCAAATTTCACATCACCGCCGGTTACCTCGTAGCCATCGCGTCCGGACAGCACGTAACCCAGGGTACTTTTGCCGGCCCCGTTCGGACCCATGATGGCGTGTACTTCCCCCGGATTGATTTCCAGGTCCACCCCGTTAAGGATAGATTTTTCTTCCACGCTGGCATGTAAATCACTGATCTTAAGCATTAATTACCCCACTGAACCTTCAAGACTAATTTCGAGCAGCTTCCCGGCTTCCACCGCGAACTCCATCGGCAGCTCTTTAAATACTTCCTTACAGAAACCGTTGACGATCATAGACACCGCTTTTTCAGGGTCCAGACCACGCTGCTGACATAAGAACAACTGCTCATCACTGACTTTTGACGTGGTAGCTTCGTGCTCTACGATGGCAGACGGATTTCGGCTTTCAATGTAAGGGAATGTGTGTGCACCGCACTCATCGCCGATAAGCAGCGAATCACATTCGGTAAAATTACGTGCGCCGTCAGCTTTCGGGCCCATTTTGACCAGCCCACGATACGCATTGTTACTTCTGCCCGCTGATATCCCTTTGGAGATAATGGTCGAGCGGGTATTTTTACCCAGGTGAATCATCTTGGTACCGGTATCGGCTTGCTGACGTCCCCGGGTAAGGGCCACGGAGTAAAACTCACCGACGCTGTTGTCCCCTTTGAGTACACAGCTTGGATATTTCCAGGTGACTGCTGACCCGGTTTCCACCTGTGTCCAGGATATCTTGGCATTGGTATGGCAAAGACCGCGCTTCGTCACAAAGTTGTAAATGCCCCCCTTGCCGTCTTCGTCGCCCGGATACCAGTTCTGCACGGTTGAATACTTGATGCTGGCATCGTCTTTCGCCACCAGCTCAACCACGGCTGCGTGTAACTGGTTTTCATCGCGCTGCGGCGCCGTACAGCCTTCTAAGTAGCTAACGTAGCTGCCTTCTTCGGCAACAATCAGCGTACGTTCGAACTGACCGGTGTTCATTTCATTAATTCTGAAATACGTCGACAGTTCCATTGGGCAGCGTACGCCTTTGGGAATATAAACAAATGAACCGTCGGTAAACACAGCACTGTTAAGCGCCGCGAAGTAGTTGTCGGTGCGCGGCACCACTGAACCTATGTGCTTTTTCACCAGCTCAGGGTATTTATGTACTGCTTCAGAGATTGGGCAGAAGATGACCCCGGCTTCTTCCAGCTTTTCCCGGAAGGTCGTGACCACCGACACAGAATCAAACACCGCATCGACGGCTACCCCGGCCAGCATTTCCTGCTCATGCAGCGGAATACCCAGTTTTTCGTAAGTACGCAGCAACTCCGGATCGACTTCATCTAGTGATTTCGGTTTGTCTTTCATACTCTTAGGCGCTGAATAATAAGATATCGCCTGATAGTCGATCTTCGGATAATCAACATGCGCCCAATCAGGCTCTTCCATTTCAAGCCAGGCATGATAAGCCTTCAGACGCCAGTCCAGCATCCATTCAGGCTCGCCTTTCATTTCAGAAATACGGCGAATAACCGATTCGTCCAGGCCGCTTTCAAAGGTCTCGGACTCGATTTCTGAATAAAAACCGGCCTCGTACTTTCTTTCTAATGCCTGTTCGATCTGTTCACTCATGTTTGGATCTCACTTATTTGCCTGTCATTGCTGTGCCCCGCGTGCCGGGCCTGTACGGTCTTGCCCGACATGTGCTAAGCGGCACTTGTATCTGGTCTTGAACACCTGCTTAGCAGGAACACAGCATTTTAATACGCTAATTTTATAATACCTGACTAAATCACTCAAGAATTAGTCAGGTAACGGTGAGGCGGGGTTAAAACACCGAACTTAATTTGTCGACTGGTTTTGCCAGTCTGCTGGCATCACCTGACCCGGATTTTGGCGAGCGCGATCATGCCGCAAAGCCCCGCAATATGCAATTAGCGGTTTGCCTCTCGCAACCGGGTCACTACACTGGTCACTTTTTCAATAACATAATCAATATCGTCATTGCCGGTAAAACGCCCAACGCTGAATCGCAGACCCGCGTGCGCCAGTTCATCATTTCGCCCAATGGCTTTTAACACATAGGACGGCTCCATACTCGCAGAGGTGCAGGCGGACCCCGACGACACCGCGATATCGTTAAGCCCCATGATCAGGCTTTCGCCGTCGACACCGCCAAAACTTACATTCAGGATCCCGGCGACACGGGCGCTGTCGTGGCCGTTGTGATAAACATCATCCAGCTCTGATATACCTGCCCACAGCCGCTCACGCAGTGCGGTAAGCCGCTGTGCTTCTTCCGCCTGCTCTGCCTGGGCAATAGCAAACGCTTCGCCCATACCAACAATCTGGTGGGTGGCCAGCGTTCCTGAACGCATACCCCGCTCGTGTCCGCCGCCGTGAATTTGCGCGGCAAGACGAATTTTCGGCCGACGACGCACGTATAACGCACCAATGCCTTTCGGCCCATATAGCTTATGCGCAGAAAACGACATTAAATCAACCGGCAAAGACGTGATATCAATCGGTAACTTGCCCGCACTTTGCGCGGCATCGACATGAAACAGCACGCCCTTCTCACGGCACAATTCGCCAATAGCATCTATATCCTGAGTAACACCCAGCTCGTTGTTTACGTGCATGACGCTGACCAGCACAGTGTTATTTTTAAGCGCATCGTTGACCTGTGACGGATCAATACGGCCATGACTGTCAACCGACAAATAGGTCACCTCACAGCCTCGTGCAGCCAGCGCCGCGCAGGTATCCAGCACGGCTTTATGCTCGGTTTCAACCGTAATGATATGGTTACCTTTATCGGCATAACCTTCAGCTACCCCTTTAATCGCAAGGTTGTTAGCCTCAGTCGCGCCGGAAGTAAACACAATTTCGCGTGGATCGGCATTAATCAGGTCAGCGATCTGGTTGCGCGCCACATCCACGGCTTCTTCAGCCATCCAGCCAAAGCGATAGCTGCGCGATGCCGGGTTGCCAAAGTTACCGTCAAGCGTTAAACAGGCAGCCATTTTCTCGGCGACCCGTGGATCCACCGGTGTCGTCGCGGCATAATCAAGATAAATAGGCGTGTTTGGATTGGTCATCATTGGACTAAAGCTGAATACTCACTTCGATATCATTGGACACCTGACCAAGCGACTGTGATTTGTCCTGCCGACCCGCTACTTCGCGTACATCGCGTTTGGCCATTAACTCACCAAGGGTAATAGAGTCCAGAAATACGCTAATCCGGTCGCTTAAATCTTCCCACAGACTGTGTGTCAGGCAGCGCTCTCCGCCCTGACAATCTGACTGACCATGACAGCGCGTGGCATCAACCGACTCATCGACGGCCCGGATCACTGCGCCAATGGCAATATCATCAGCATGGCGGCCAAGTTTGTAGCCACCACCAGGCCCACGCACGCTGTCCACCAGCTTTTCTCTGCGCAGGCGCGAAAATAACTGTTCCAGATAAGAGAGAGATATTTCCTGTCGCTCGGAAATATCGGCCAGCGGCACCGGCCCTCGGGTCGAATGAAGCGCCACATCCAGCATCGCGGTAACTGCGTAGCGCCCTTTTGAGGTTAATTTCATGGTATCCCCCTACCTGATAATTCCCCGGAAATTGTTCCATAACCTAGTAAAATGGTCAAGTATTTACCCGCGTAAAGTACTCAGGTATTCCTAAGTAGATACTCGTCTCTGCGAACGCAGAATCACTGAAACACGATGCAGTAAAAGAAAAAGTGGAAGAATCATTGAGCAGCAAAAAAAGCACCGCATTAAGCGGTGCCGAAAAAATACAGGAGTGTATTTATTAGTAACGTCGACCGCTTCTTACAAACACGCCAATCAGTGCTGCTGCAAGAAGACCGAGGGGGGCCGGTGCAGGCACACTGACATTACCGCAGTTAACGGTACAAACATCTTCCTCGAAGCCTACGTATTGCACCTGGGACTGAGAGTAGTTGTAAAACCCAAAGCGGCCAGCAGCGTTATTCAGTCCGCTCAGGCTAAAAATCTGCTGATTATTGAATGTACCGCCATCGATCGCAATATTGATTTCAGTCGCGGTGTACCCGAGTGTAAATTGGTACTCAGTACTGTATTCCCAGCCAAGACTAGGGCTGTAATCACTGTCTAAAACGGAAATACCTGAGCCGCTATGGTCCCAGAAATTCACGTCTGTTTCTGAACTGATGTGTGACAGCGTGAACCCGGCAAATGCCTGCTCGCCGCCAAAAACCTGGTCGCCGCGTTTCCAGTCGAACAGGTAATAATCATCCAGCCCGTTAAAGCCGAATACAAAACCGATATAATCGTCATCACCATCATTACTGACACTGAATGAGCCTGTAAATTCACTGTTTATAAATGAGTCAGGGCTGACAAAGTAGGTCGGCTGGCCGTTAATGGTTTGCAGTACAGACGAACCGTCGGTAGCAACATTCCAGTTGCCGCTGGTCGACAGTCCTTCCTGCACCCAGTTATTTAGATCAATTATCGCGGCCTGCGCTGGCAGGACGGTTGCTAACAGTGTGGCACTTAGCAAACATTTTTTTACTGCAGATTTCAACATGGTTTCTCCTCATGACGTCCGTTACGTCCGTCACCACTGAATCAAAATCTATTCCACATTGCTTTAGCTATTGATTTTATGAGAAAAAACAATCCTACAGAAAAACGAATGTAAAAAATTCTGACAGTTTTTAGAGGCCGGAACTGCCCCCCCCTGTCTCAGCTGCCAACGACTGCGTGCAAGCAGAAGCAAGCACTTATTGGTTCATAAAAAACGATGAATAAAAGACATGAGAGCACTAGCGAGACGTGCCAGATGCTCTACAGGTTTCAGACGCCGCTTGCGCTGCCTGCGATTTTTTACTCCTGTGTGGGGTGTAAAAGTACTGAACAAATCATGTCATTCACGGAACAGTTAAGGCGAATATCGTGACTGCGGCCGGTTATAGCGTCTGCAGTCCCCGCCAGACATCATTCACCTGTGGAAACCGCTGCTGACAAAATGCGTACGTATCTTTATAGATCTCACGTACTATGGCAATCAACTCATCGTGCACCTTATCGTGCTTAACTGTCGTATTAACCCGCTGCTGCGCTAAGTCAGGCCGTGCTTCCACGTTCAAAAATGCGGAAAGCTGTGCAATTGTCTCCGGGGTAAATAGATCTTCGAAAATTCCATAAAAGACATCGTCTTTGTCAAACACTGCCTCAATGGCGGCAATGGTATCCTGATAGCAGGTTCTGATAGTACAGCTTTCAGACGCGGCATAGTGCTCCAGCGCTATGGCATCAGATTTATCAATGTGCACGCCTGCCTTTGTACTTTCGTTGCGCTTATAGTGACGAACGGCACTCCAGCATCGCGGTAGCTGCGTAACGAGCTATTAAGGTTAGTTTCATGATAGCGTCTAACCTGATAATTCACCGGTAACTGTTCCATACCTTTGTAATGTGCTTGAGTATTTACCCCGGTTAAAACGCTCGGGAACTTCAAGGCATGTTTGAAGGTATCCTTGGCGAACATGTTGTGGCCACCATTGGAGGTGCATCCTTATTGAATGATAAATCTGCGACAGTATGGCTAGCAATTTAAGAACCAATTCTATACCTTAGGAACATCTGTAGCAGTTAAGTACTTTCATTAGTAATTTACACATTGGCGCTATAAAGCCGGAGTTCACCCCTGATGCTTACTATTGCAAGAGCATGCTCTGGCGAAATTTTTGAGCACTGGACGCGTTGCCAATTGCAGTAAGGAAACACGATGATCATTTCCCATAAACATAAATTTATTTTTATCAAAACAGTTAAAACCGCAGGAACGAGTGTTGAAATTGCCCTTTCTAAGCATTGCGGACCTGATGACATCATCACTCCCATATCAAAAGATGATGAAGCCAAGCGACAGGAGTTGGGCTACCGCGGCGCACAGAATTACAGAATTCCATTTTCGAAATATAAAAAAATCGATTGGTTAAAATTCGCTTATGACAGAGAGCGCAGAAAATTTTATAACCACATTGGTGCATCAGAAGTCATGCAATATATTGAGCCTGACATCTGGGATTCTTATTATAAGTTCAGCTTCGAGCGTAACCCCTGGGATAAGGTTGTCTCTTGGTATTATTGGCGATATAAGTCAGAACCTAGGCCAAGTATAAGTGAGTTCGTGCACTCGTCAGAGGCCAACATTATCAGAGGCTTTGAGCTCTATACACACTTATCTGAGATGGCAGTCGACCAGGTATTTTTCTTCGAAAATATTAATGAGGAAATGGATAAAATCAGAGAAAAACTTAATCTCAGTGAACCGCTGTCTTTACCCTTCGCGAAAGGGGGGCACCGCAAAGATAAACGGAGTTACAGCGATATTTTATCTGACCAAGACAAAGCAAAAATCGCTAAAGTGTATGCTAGGGAAATTGCCCATTTTAACTATACTGTCTAGAATTGCAGACTTGTACGTTACAAAATATCATTCGTCCACTGCGCGGTATTGCTTCGCTGGGCGCAACTGGTTTGTCTTGGGCTAATGGATTTTCCAAGGTAAATGTGCATCAATAGGCGATGCTCTACACTAAAGCCGGGTTCCCCCGGCTTTAATGTAGACTCAAGAGTTATCAATCTTTAAAACCGGTATTCTACACCTAAACTGGCCTGCTTCAGGTCGGTGTTAAACTCAGTGTCATCAATATCTTCTACCGCGTCTTCCGCGTCCATCGACGAGTCGTAGACAGTGTACTCGGCAGTAATCAGGAACCGTTCGTTGACGGCGTAGCTGACGCCGCCGCCCACAAACACACTTTCATCGTCGTAATCGTTGTTCACGGTGCCGACATTATATTCTGTCTCTGACCACAGCTGACCAAGTTTACCGAAAATCGAAAAGCGCTCTGTGATTGGGTACGTGCCCTTAAGCCCGGCCGTAAAACCGTCAGTTTCAGCATTGGCTAAATCATTACCGTAGTCGCCAAAGTCAATATAGCTGCCTTCCAGCGCAAAATATTCGTTGAACCGGTAACCGGCGACACCCTGCCATACGTCTTTATCATCATCGAACTCATCATCGCCGTCTACGCGCAGATACCCATAGTTACCGCCAACATAGAAACCCGCGTCATCAATGTTTTCATCCTGGTTATAGGACTGTGCCTGCGCACCGAACGCCGTGAGTGCCACAATACCCGCAATAGTGCTTTTAATGTGTTTCATAGATACTTCCTCGTTCGTTTTCATCCCCCGGAAAAAGAATCAGGGGCCAGTGAGTGTCAACAAAGCTGTATCAAGCGCCGTGCCAACCTATACATCTGAGAAATAACCCTGTTTTCAGGAAAGACTTTCAGGATTGGGTAAAATTTCTGCGTAAAAAAAACAGAGATCTTCGCGGCCTTTCCTGCGGGACAAATTTCATTCGGCTACTTAGTGAAATATTTTTCCGGGGCGTGAAGTCTTTTCACAGCAAGTGCTGGCCAGTAAGTAATCACTACGGATTGCCGGGCTGAACTCGCGCAACCTGGATTCGTCAGGCCTCCGCCTTGATAATATTGCTGATAATCATTATCATTCGCGCAAATTTAAAAATCTTTGAAGTATTGTATGAAAAGAACGTCTGTTTCACTTGCCCTTCTGTCTGTCATGGCATTACCTGCTGTCGCCAGTCCTCAGATTGATGATGTCATTGAGGTAACGGCCACCCGCACCAGCGTACCGCAAAGTGCTATTCCGGCCACGGTGTCCGTTATTACCGGCGACGAGATCCGCTCACAGCTTAACGTGGCACAGTCGCTTTCAGATATTCTTGGCAACATGATCCCGGCGTTTTCTCCTTCCCGTCAGAAACTCACCAGCTCAGGCGAAACATTGCGGGGACGTAATCCACTGTATCTGATCGACGGCATTCCCCAGTCAAACCCATTGCGTAATGGCTCGCGCGCAGCGTACACCATCGATCCGTTTATGATTGAGCGAGTCGAAGTCATCCATGGTGCCAGTGCCATTCAGGGCATGGGCGCCAGTGGCGGCATTATCAACATCGTCACTAAATCAGCGGAGTCCGGGCCCACCCATGAAGTGAATGCGGGGGTAACAGCATCACCGGAGGCGTTTTCTGACAGCCTCACATACCAGACGGGGTACCTGTTCAGACAAAATGCGGATGACTGGCAAACTGTTCTGGGTGTGCAGCTAAAAGAGACCGGCATGTATGTCGACGGTAACGGACAACTCATCGGTGTCGATGGCGTACAGGGCGATACCATGGACTCACGCAGCTATGATGTATTTGCAAAGATCGGCTACACCATAGACAGTAATCAGTCGCTGCAGTTTATGTTTAACCGTTTTGACATGGCAGGTAACGGCGACTATCGGGGCGTTGATGGTGATCGCGCTGCAGGCATTCCCGCGACCTCACTGGAACAAGGCGTTGAGGGCGACAGCCCGGAAAACGAGGTCATTACGTCCAGCCTGACTTACCAGCACCAGTCACTGTTGAATGCTGATCTAAACTGGCAACTTTTCTTTCAGGATTTCTCTGCATTATACGGTGGTGGCCGCTATGGTACCTTTCAGGACCCGGCGTTTGGCGACAACCTGTTTGACCAGTCTCGCAATGACTCACGCAAATATGGATCACGCCTGACTATGAACTGGCAGGACGTTGCCAACAGTCCGCTGGGTATTACCGCCGGACTCGACTTTCTGAATGACACAACCTTTCAGGAGCTGGCGCAGACGGGACGCAAATGGGTGCCTGACACAGAGTTTGTCAACTGGGCCCCTTATGCTCAGGCGCGCTATCAGCTTGGCGATCTGAACCTGAGTGCCGGTGTTCGCTACGAATATGGCAAGCTCAAGGTCGATGACTTTACTACCCTGTATTCTTACAACAGTACCTTTGTAGAAGGAGGCGACCCGTCATTCAACGAGTTGCTGCACAACATTGGCGCGGTATACCAGATTAGCGATGGGTGGCGCGTTTATGCGAGCTATTCTGAAGGCTTCAGTATGCCGGATGTGGGCCGGGTTTTGCGCGGGATCAGTGAGCCAGGCTTGACGGTTTCCAGCTTCCTGGATCTGCAGCCTGTGATTGCCGACAACCAGGAAGTGGGCGTGGAATACAGCGCTGATGCCCTAACCTTCAGCGCCAGCTATTTCACCTCTGACTCTGATTTGGGTGCACGCCTGCAGGCTGACGCCGATGGTATTTATACCGTTAAACGGGAGCGCACTGAAATAGATGGCCTGGAGATTAATGCCAGTTATATGCTGTCAGCCGATACCCGTTTCTCGGTAAGCTATGCCGACACCGATGGCGAATTTGACAGCAACGGTGACAACACCGTCGATCAGAAACTCTCCGGTCGCAACATTGCCCCGCGTCGTATGAATGTTACCTGGCAGCAAAGCTGGTCAGATATGCTGTTAACCCGCCTGCAGTACAGTAAACTGTTCGACCGTGATGCGCCGGCAGGTAATAGCATCAACGATTTCGACGGCTACCACACACTCAACGCAACGGCAACGCTGGACACCCTCGACGCCGGAACCTTCACACTGGGTATAGAAAACCTGATGGATGAATTTTACTTTACCTACTATGCACAGAGTGTCGGCGGTGATAACCGCAACTTTGCAGGCCGTGGCCGCACGGTAACACTGAGCTGGCAATATGGCTGGTAAGTGATTGCGTTTGTCATTCGCTCAGCTTAATCAGCGCATCCACACCTGGCTTGGTCTGTTGCTAAGCCTGTGGGTGCTGCTGATGGCGGTCACAGGGACCGCCCTTTACTACAAACCGGCACTGCTAAAGCTTACCTATCCGGTATTGGACACTGGCGCGCCGCTCAGTCAGACCGCCGCTGCAGTGCAGCTGGATTCCCTGCCCCCACAGCTTGACCACGGCTATGCCTACATGCCGACCCGCGACGCGCCATGGCTGGAGGTGGTTGATACAGAGAACACGCGCTGGTACTACGGTGAATCAGGGCTGCTGTTAAAGCGTGAAGCTCACAGCGATGTGATTGACGTGTTTGTATCACTGCATCATGATTTAATGCTGGGCGACACCGGAAAAGATGTGCAGGGGTTCGCCGGCCTTGCCAGTCTGCTGCTGCTCATCACAGGTACGATCCTCTGGTGGCCGCGTCATCGGCTGTCGCGCCGTCATTTCACGATTCACTGGTTTAGTCTTAAAAGCCGAAAAGGCCTGCAAACCCTGGCTGAGATGCATAAAGTCAGCGCGGTGATATTCCTGTTGCCGATGGTGTTATTACTGGGCACTGGCACCGCGATTATCTATTCACAGCCGGTTAACTCTGCGCTGGTTGGACTATTTCCCAGTGAGGGTCAGCAACCACTGATCCCCACACCCGCCCCCACGGCTGAAAACTGGCAGCAACGTCTGAGTGTTGCACAGTCACTTTTCACCAACGTCAGTCCACGGCTTATATACCTCTCAAAAGACCGGCTGCGACTGAAACACGAGGACGAATGGCACCCTAACGGGCGCAATTATATTGGCTTTGACACAACCAGCGGAGTGCTGGCGGAACGTGAGGATGTGAGACAGACGGCCTACGGAAATCAGCTTTCCCACACAATCTACCCTTTGCACGTAGCTGCGGTAGGTGGTGTTGCGCTGTTAGCCGTCAGCACGCTGGCGGGTTTGATACTTATACTGCTGCCACTGACCGGTATCAGCTATTGGGTAAAACGCCGCAGATACCGGCCCAACGCACACAAAAAGCCAACCGCGACTTAAATTTTCGGATCGAAGGCGTCCTGCGCTTCGTCGTCTGATGCCGGTGCGACAGGGTCGATACCGGTATTGGCAAAGTCTTTGGCTGACAGACTACTGAGCGATTCGGTACACACATTGCCACCCATCGCCTGGATAGCACTGCACATTTCTTCCACTTTGCTGTCCATCAGCGCCATGTGATCAAGCATGATCCCCATGGCATTGGCAACCGGATCCGGATTATCTTCTGACACCGCATACGCATCAAACCCGTACTTTTTCGCGATGTGCGCACGCTTTTCACCATTCTCACCGGAGGACCGGGTATCGGCGGAGGTCACAATACGGCCAGGGATCCCAACCACGGTTGAATCGGCAGGTGCGTCTTTTACCACCACCGAATTTGAGCCAATTTTCGCCCTTGCGCCGATGGTTATCGGCCCCAGCACCTTGGCACCAGCGCCAATGACCACATTGTTTTCCAGGGTGGGATGACGCTTTCCGGCATTCCAGCTGGTGCCGCCCAGCGTAACACCGTGATAGAGCGTAACATCGTCGCCTAGTTGTGCGGTCTCACCGATAACCACGCCCATGCCATGATCGATAAACACCCGACGACCGAACGTAGCTCCCGGGTGAATTTCCACGCCGGTCAGCCAGCGACTAAACGTCGATAAACTGCGCGCCAGCCAGCGCCAGTTACGCTGCCACAGCCGGTGACTTACCCGATGGATCCAAATGGCATGCAGCCCCGGGTAATTGGTCAGCACTTCAAAGGTATTTCTGGCCGCCGGATCGCGATGAAAAACTGCCTGAATGTCTTCTTTGATGCCGGAAAACACGTTCTACTTTCCCTTCAGTGATTTATCAATGGATGACAGGATGCCGCGCAGAATATTGAGCTCCTGCGCTTCTGGTCTGGCCCGGTTAAACAGGCGACGAAGCTTGGTCATAACAATCCCCGGGTGATTTTTCACAATAAAACCGGTACCGGTGAGCGTAGATTCAAGGTGTGTATAAAAACGTTCCAGATCGTCATTAAGTGGGTAGTCAGACTCCACTTCCGGCTGTTTGTCGGTCGCCAGGTACGCCATGCGCACTTCGTAACTTAAGGTTTGTACAGCCATGGCCAGATTCAGCGAACTGTACTCGGGATTTGCCGGAATACACACATGAAAATGGCATTGCTGCAATTCTTCATTGGTCAGGCCATTGTTTTCGCGGCCGAAGACCAGCGCCACCGGGTAATTTGCTACTTCCTGAATAAGCTTTTCACCGCATTCGCGGGGCTCCAGCATCGGCCAGGAATGGGTGCGTGAACGTGCCGATGTTCCAACAACCAGCCCACAATCGGCGACGGCTTCTTCCAGTGAATCTACGGTAGTGGCATTGCCCAGTACATCCCCTGCCCCAGCGGCAAGCGCACTGGCTTTGCCGTCTGGCGCCTGTTCCGGGTCAACCAGATACAGGTTGCTCAGGCCCATGGTTTTCATGGCACGTGCGGCAGAGCCAATGTTGCCGGTATGAGAGGTATTCACCAGTACAATGCGAATATTTTCAAGCATAATGTCCACTACAAGATCAAGGTCAGATAGCCGCGAATGGTAGCATAGTAGAGGTCTAGATGGCTATCTACTGAGGATGCGCCTTGTCATCATTTCGGGCTATTTCTTTGATTGCATATCATCAGGGTTCTGCTACACTTCGCGCGTTTGTGGCGGGACACTGTATCGCCACGCTGATCTTTGACAATTGGTGGAGTACCTCATGCATCCGATGCTGAATATTGCGGTGCGCGCTGCGCGCGTGGCCGGCACAATTATCGCCCGTGGTTTTGAAAACCGGGGTGACCTTGCGACTGAAGCCAAAGGCGCAAATGATTATGTGACACAAATCGATAAAGACGCTGAACAGGCGATTATCCAGAAAATTCAGCAGTCCTACCCTGATCACAGCTTCTTAGGTGAAGAAAGCGGTGAAACCAGCGGCAAGGATGCAGAGTTCCAGTGGATCATCGATCCACTCGATGGTACCACCAATTTCGTTAAAGGCATTCCTCACTTTGCCGTATCGATTGCCCTTCTTCATAAAGGCCGCCTTGAGCAGGCCGTTATTTTCGATCCTATCCGTGGTGAATTATTCACGGCATCACGGGGACAGGGCGCGCAGCTTAATGGCTACAGAATTCGTGCCAGCAAGCCTCGCGATATGTCTGAAACGGTTCTGGCCACGGGACTGCCGTTTAAAGATAAATCGCAGTTTGGCGAATACGCCCTGTCATTAAATAAAATCTTCCATGATTGTGGTGATATCCGTCGCGCAGGCTCAGCGGCGCTGGATATGGCCTACGTGGCGGCAGGTCGTCACGACGGTTACTGGGAACGCGGCATTAAAGCCTGGGACATTGCAGCCGGCGAATTGCTGGTACGTGAAGCGGGCGGCCTGGTCACTGATTACAAAGGCGGCAACGACCCCTTATTTAAAGGCGAAGTGGTAGCCGGTAGCGTGAAAGTTGTTCAGGGATTGGTTAAGCACCTGAAATAATCGCGCCAGAAAAGAATCAAAAAAGCGGTGCATATCACCGCTTTTTTTGTGCATGCCAGCTATGACTACGCCTCAGGGCTGAACATTTCCAGGTCGACCTGCTGCGCAATTAGCAATTCAATATCACTGTCAGACAATAAACTGCGTAACTGCACTGCACTGCCTGATAGCTGTTCATGATGACAAATCAGGTACCACAGTCGTTTAGCAAACGCCGTCACACTTTCATTCTGACGATAATGCAGTCCATTACCATTATCGGCGCTACTTTTAGCGAGCAAACTGAACAATTGCGCCAGCAGCTCACTGGCCTGCTCTATATTCTGTCGCTGGGCTGCCACCGCTTCCTGCAGGCTGCTTTGTATGACAAACAGGTTGTCGCACGCTACCTGTATCTGCTTTTTCCTGCGACTGCTTCGCGTGGTGTGATCGTGAAGCGGCGCCAGCAGGCGAGCCTTGATCCCTGAAAGCGCTGCACAGGCAGGTAACCGGTGCTCAAGCAAAAGTTGCTCAGCCTGTTCAATCCACTGAAACAAGCTGGGTAAAAACTGCGGATCTTTTACTTCCATACGTTTAACCAGTGCAGGAAAGCTAAGCAATAACTGGTTGGCATTTTCAAGCAGCAGCACCCGTGAACGCAGCATGGGCATTATTCCGGTAACAGTTTACGGGTAACATCACCATCGCTTTGCTCGATTTGCTGCCACTCCATGCCGTCTTCAGTGATGCGCATTTTAATATGAACAATGCTCTCTGGCTTCTGCTCTTTCAACAGATGCGATTCAGCAATCACATTCATGTCACCCAGTCTGGTTTTTTGCGTATTGCTGAGGATCAGCCGTTCTGCGGCTTGCTGAATGCGCTCCGACAGTTGCGCTTCGTGCGCGTCCTGCTCGCGTTTTATCAGCTTGTTCTCCAGTGCTATCCGGGTCACCTCTTTGGCAAGATGCGAACTGTACTGGGCGACCGGCGTCAGTTTTCGTTGTTTATTGATGTCTAACTCAAGCTGATTGGCATTGTCAGACATCAGTGAACGCACTTCGCGGGAAGCCTTGAGCGGTAAACTGGTGCGCCCTAAATTCTTGGTAATTTCGTCATAAATGACTTTATTAAACTGCTGGTTTTTAATGATATCGACCGAGTCTGCCAGCTCTTCTTCAGCTGACTCAATGGCCACCGGTATGGTCAGTTCCACATCGGCGATGCGCATGCGAGGGACAGCAAAGTGCCGCAGCAACTCATGCTTCGCATAGTCTTCTGCCACTTTCACCGTCTGTATATCCGCCATAACCCGTGCATTTGAAACACTGGAAATAATACTGCCCAGGTAATCATTGAGCTTTGGCATCCCCACTCTCCTTGTTCAACCACAAAGACTAAGAAGACCAGTAAGGCTGGCCTCTTAGCAAAAGGCTAGGCAGACGCAGGCTCGACACTTGCAATGCTGTCTTCAAGCATGGTGAGTATGCGGTCCAGCCCTGCGGGAATTTCATCATTCACCGCTGTGACTTTAACCCCGAGGTTGTAGGTTTTCTCTACCGTCGTACCGCGTGTCGAGTTTCGTTTGTATGAGGCGGAGGCTTTGAAATTCACTATTTTATAGTTAATCCCAAGCTCAGCACTTGCAGCAAACTCACTGGATACGCTGGCCGTTTCGGTAGACGTTAATTTCGCGTTGAAATCAATGGTAAGTTCTTCAATACGCAGTGCCGGAATTGTCAGCATGGTAAGAAACGGCACTTTTATTTTGACTTCTTTGGTTTCAAAATCGGTACTATCAGCGTTTGGCACCGACTTTTCAAACTCAAAGTCGACGTACCTCAACTGATTATTGTCAAATCCTACTTCCTGAATAAAACTGACCTGAGACATTGACGCTGCATGCTGTGCCTGAACGGCAGCCTGCAGTGGACCTCCAATGTACACACTAAAGTCGAGACTATTTAGCTCCTGAACTAAATTAGGCATAACTTCGCTCCTTGTACGGGCGTGTCGGTGGGTACTGCTCTCCTTACAGCTTCAGTTATTTAAAATATCAACAGCTTTGATTATTCGCCAATTTTTACTTAGAACAATTTTGTTTGTTTTTTGACCAGAAAGGAATACAAAAGTGATAAGCTGCGAATCAGTGCCGCCATTGCGTCTAACGTCATGGCGGCGCTGCTGCACACATATTTGGATAAACGATACGCATCACCCTTTAAGCGGTGAAAACCTGCTTGCTGTTGGCGACGACGCACTGACCCTGCCTTTAAGGCCAAACAAACTACGCAACCCGGGTACCCGCTTTATGCCTTCATAGCTAAGCATACAGCCAACGACGGTACCAGCAAGAATAAGCAGAAACGATAATGATGCCGGCAACAACGTGCTGCTGAGTACATAAGCCAGAACGACAATTAACGTTTGATGCAGCATGTAATAGGGCAATACCGCCTGATTGAAATAGCGCGTGACTGAGGATGGCCGGGCAAGGTAGCGCGACCCGTAGCCGAGGATAGCTCCCAGCCAGCACCAGTGATTGCCAGTGACAATGCCGCCGATCAGTGGCCATAACCAGAACGGTGCCTCTTCCCGGGCCGGTATGTCACCAAGCACGCCATGACGATCCAGTATAAGCAGCGTGTATGTGCACATAGCAATCAGCAGCAGCACGCGGCGATGCTGCACAACGTTGCGCCAGAGCAGCGGGCGGTTAACAATCACCATGCCAACCAGCATCACCAGCCCATACTTAGCATGGTTATACCAGTCTGATATCAGATCATGGGTCACAGGGTACGCTTCGCGCAGGTTTAACCAGATATATGTGGTCGCAGTTACTACCAGCGGCAAGAAGACAGCGACATGATCAGTCCACCCGGGTAAGCGGCTTATCACGCGCGTTAATAAGGGATAGAGGCCTGCAACAATAACGCTGTAGCAAAACAGATAAGGTAAAAACCACAAATGATTCCAGGTCAGCAGGCCAATGACAGACTGTTCATCCGGCAGGTAATCGGTAGCGGGATTGATGTAGTGACCATAAAACTCCCAGAACGAAATACTGACTAGCCCGTTCACCCTGCCCTCTACATAGGCCTGGGGTGCGACCACCACAAACATACCAAACACCAGTGGCAGCAACAGTCGCTGCGTGCGCTCTTTCAGACAGGACAAGGCAGGCCTCCGTGAAAGGACCGCGCCCAGGACCATAGCGGAAATTAAGAATAACAGTGACATACGCCATTGATTGGTAAGGATCATCACATCCTGCAACCAGACGAACTGCACGTCGCTTTTTATATGCCAGCCCCAGTCCGCCACATAGTACATACCAATGTGATACAAAATCAGTACCCCGAATGCGAGAACCCGCATATTGTCCAGCGCATCATAGCGCTGATGATGATTTGCTTGCTTCATCCCTGCTTCTCCTATTGAATATACCCTGGCTGTGCATCGACAGTCTGATTAAACGCGCATGACATGCTGAAAAACACGTGAGAGTGACGGTACGCAAGGGATGAGGGATAAGAGGTGAATAGCTGGGACGAAAAGATGGGGCGCTTTTTACGTCGAACTGAGCAGTACCACCTGCTGATGTTAATCGGTGCCGCGTTTATCTATTTTATGGTTAACAACACCATTAACGCAGCCTCGTCCTGGACTGAGCTTAGTCGTGACCCGGCCAACACCAGTGCACTGTGGGAACCCTACGTCTGGGAATACACCAGTGCGCTGAGCACCACTTTATTGCTGCTGCCACTGATTTTCATTATCCGGCGGATGGCGCATGCTGAGTACGGCCTAAAAAAGTTGTTGCTGATCCACCTTTGTCTCGGCAGCTTGTTTTCTGTATGCCATGTGGCACTGATGGTAGGCCTGCGCAAAGCCGTTTACAGTATCACTGAACGAAGCTACGACTTCGGCCCCATCGTCGGGGAATTTTTCTATGAGTACCGAAAAGACCTCTGGGGATATGCAACGTTGCTTGCCACCTATTACTTAATCCACTTCGTCTATCAGCGACTGATTGGCGAAGCCGCGCCAGTGGCGACTGAACCGCTAACAGATACGCCTGCCACACCGGGACTTCCCGCGCATCTGCTGGTCAAAAAACTGAACCGTGAATTTCTGGTGCGCCTGAATGATGTACTCTGGGTAGAAGCGGCGGGCAATTATGTGAACCTGCACACCGAAGATGGGGTGTACCCGCTACGCATGACCATGAAACAGTTTTGTACGGATGCACGCGCCCATCATATCTATCGCATTCACCGCTCCTATGCCACCCGTGCACAGGCCATCAGTACTATCGAGTATGATGATACGGGTGACGGCACCCTCACCTTAACGACCGGCACCGCACTGCCCGTATCACGGCGCTACAAAGACAGCCTGAAAGCGGCATTCTCACCAGCTTTGACCTGATAAGTAAGAAACGGTTACCGCTGCCAATCAACCCTGACCGTGGGTGCGGGTCAGTTACATGCCAGAGCATCACAATCTAAGGATGTTACAGGCGGCCAGCTGCGATATTGGTATATTGATGGTTGGGCCGGTGAGAGACAAAAAAACGTAATACGTGTAGTTGGGTTGAAGAGAAAGTCAGCGTGAAAGACGTAACAGGTTAATGATACAAAAAGGCCGCTCATCTGAGCGGCCTTTTGAATTTGCCTGGACTAGGGCATTGGATCCAGATCCTCACCCTCTTTTTCTACCTGCGGCGGCATCAGATCTTCTTTACTGATCCCCAGCGCCAGTGCAACTGAACTGGCGATGTAGATAGATGAGTAAGTACCTATCACAACACCAAACAGCAACGCTGTGGCAAAGCCATGAATAAGCGCGCCCCCTTTATAAAACAGTGCCAGCAATACCAGCACGGTAGTTAGTGAGGTAATGATAGTTCGGTTCAGAGTTTGCGTCAGTGACGTATTGACAATATCGACCGGCTCGCTCTTACGGATCTTGCGGAAGTTTTCGCGGATTCGGTCTGACACCACGATGGTATCGTTAAGTGAATAACCAATCACCGCCAGAACCGCAGCAAGGACGGTAAGATCAAACTCCAGTTGCAGAACCGAGAACAACCCCAGTGTCAGCACCACATCGTGCACAAGTGCGGAAACCGATCCAAGCGCAAACCGCCACTCAAAGCGCATCGCCACGTAGACCAGAATACAGATCAGGGCCACCAGCATTGCCAGTCCGCCCTGTTCAGTCAGTTCTTCACCGACATTCGGGCCAACAAACTCAATGCGGCGCATGTCCACCTGCGTGCCATCGGCGCGCAGCGCATCGATAACCTGGTTACCAATGGTGGCGGCTTTTACGCCATCGCGCGGCGCGATGCGAATAAGCACATCCTGACTGGTACCAAAGTTCTGCACTATGGCATCGTCAAAGTCTGCGGCGGTCAGCTGGTCACGGATTTGCTCAAGATCAGCCGCTTCTTCATAGCCCACTTCGATCAGCGTACCGCCGGTGAAATCCAGCCCCCAGTTCAGTGAATTGGTGGCCAGCGACACAATTGAGCCAAGAATAAGTAACGTTGACAGCACCAGCGCAGGAATGCGCAGTCGCATGAAATTGACGTCTTCGGATAACTTTAATAACTGCATGCTGCGCTCCTTAAATCGCCAGTTTCTTAACGCGTTTACCACCCCAGATAGCGTTCACTATCACCCGGGTTGCCAGAATGGCGGTAAACATTGACGTGGCAATACCAATCATCAGCGTAATTGAGAAGCCTTTAATCGGTCCTGTACCCACAGCGAACAGAATCAGTCCGGCGATAAAGGTTGTGATATTGGCATCTAAAATGGTTGAGAATGCACTGTCATAACCATGATGTATTGCCTGTTGCGGGCTGCGCCCATCCCTGAGCTCTTCTCTTATCCGCTCAAAGATTAGTACGTTAGCATCCACCGCCATACCGACGGTCAGAACAATACCGGCCATGCCCGGCAGGGTCAGCGTCGCACCCGGGATCATCGACATGATACCCACAATCATCACCAGGTTACTGGCCAGTGCGATATTGGCAACCACACCAAATGCCTTGTAATAAACCAGCATAAAGGCCAGTACGGCGACCAGACCGTAAATAATGGCCTGCATACCCAGCTCAATGTTTTCTTTACCCAGGCTTGGGCCAACCGTGCGCTCTTCGACAATCTGAATTGGCGCAATCAGCGCACCGGCACGCAGCAACAGCGCCAGGTCGCGGGCTTCACGCGGTGAGTCCAGCCCGGTGATCTGGAATTTACTGCCCAGTTGCGCGCGGATGGTTGCGACATTGATGACTTCCTGATGTTTCTCGAAAATCAGCTTGTCGTCTTCATTGCGCTCGCCGGTCGCTTTGTACTCAATAAATACGGTAGCCATCGGATTACCGATATTGCCACGGGTTCCCCGCGACATTTTGCTGCCGCCTTCTGAGTCCAGTGAAATATTCACATTTGGCAGGCCGTACTCATCAACACCGGCGGTAGCGTCAACAATGTGACTTCCGGTCAGCATGACCCGTTTTTCCAGCAGTTGCGGTCTGCCCTGCTGATCTTCAATGATCATTGAGCCTGGCGGTACACGTCCGGCTACGGCGTCGCGCACATCATTGTCCTGATCAACCATTCTGAATTCCAGCGTTGCGGTTGCATTCAGAATTTCTTTAGCACGCGCGGTATCCTGGATACCTGGCAACTGAACTACAATGCGATCCGCGCCCTGCTTTTGCACCAGTGGCTCTGCAACACCCAGCTGGTTTACCCGGTTGCGGATAATAGTAATATTTTGCTTCACCGCGTTGTCACGGATCTGCTGCAGCTTAGCCTCTGAGAACGTGGCGCGCAATTCAAGATCCCCCACCTGTTCAAAGGTCAGGTCGCGGAACTGGTTGCGCAGAAAGAATTCGGCACTGTCCAGGGTGTCTTCATCACGAAACGTAATGTCAACATAGTTATCGCGCTGCACAACCGTGCGGTAACGCAGGTCTTCTTCACGCAGCTGGGTGCGGAAACTGCTTTCGGCATCTTCCAGCGATTTGAGGATCACTTCGCTCATGTCCACTTCCATCAGAAAGTGAACACCGCCACGTAAATCCAGCCCCAGCTTCATGGGGGTACCGCCAAGATCTTCCAGCCACGCCGGCGTGTCTGGCGCCAGATTCATGGCAACGTAGTAGTCGCCACTTAATGTCTGTTCCAGTGTTTCCCGGGCAACAAGCTGATTTTCAGCATTGTCCAGACGCACCAGGATCTGTTCGTTTTCAAACTCCACCCGTTTTGGCGTAATGTTTTTTTCGCTTAACGCCTGCGTCACTTCGTCGACCATCTGCTCGGTGACCGTTGCGTCCCGGCCTGCGGAGATCTGCACCGCATGGTCTTCCCCGTAGAGGTTTGGAAGGGCATAAAGCGCACAGATGCCAATGACCAGAATGACCGTCAGCACCTTCCATATTGAATTCTTATTTAACACAGCACATTCCTTTTTCGCCGGTACCGGTCACTGTTACACCGGTACCGGCACCAACGGTTAGAGCGACTTCATTGTGCCTTTTGGCAGCACAGCGGTAACGGAGGTTTTTTGCACCACAATGTTATTGGTGTCATTCAGAGCAATTTCGATAAAGTCTTTATCTTCTGCAACCTTGGTGATGCGGCCCACCAGACCGCCCTGGGTGAGGATTTCATCGCCTTTGCCAAGTGACGCCACCAGATTTTTGTGCTCTTTAACACGCTTGGCCTGCGGGCGATAAAGTAAAAAGTAAAAAATCAGGCCAAACACGGCCAGCATGATCAGCATTTGTAAACCGTCACCAGACTGACTTCCGCCGGACTGCGCGTACGCATTTGAAATAAATAAACTCATAAATTTCCCCAGTAATTATCGTTGTTATAGTGCCGGAACCGGCAACCCTTTTTGTTCATAAAACGTTTCAACAAAGGCATCGAGTGCATTGTCTGCAATCGCATCCCTTAAGCCCTGCATAACCCGCTGATAGTACCGCAGGTTATGAATGGTATTTAATCGCGCCCCCAGGATCTCGTTACATTTGTCGAGATGATGCAGGTACGAGCGTGAATAGTGCTGACAGGTATAGCAGTCACAATTTTCATCGAGCGGCGAAGTATCATTGCGATGTCTGGCATTGCGAATTTTTACCACGCCTTCTGTAACAAACAGATGGCCGTTACGGGCATTGCGGGTCGGCATCACGCAGTCAAACATATCCACCCCGCGGCGCACCGCTTCCACAATATCTTCAGGTTTACCCACGCCCATCAGGTAACGCGGTTTATCGTCCGGTATTTTGGGAGCCACATGCTCGATAATGCGGATCATGTCTTCTTTGGGTTCACCCACCGACAGCCCGCCAATGGCATAGCCGTCAAAGCCAATCTCTTCCAGGCCAGCCAGTGATACATCACGCAGATCTTCATACATACCGCCCTGAATAATGCCAAACAGTGCAGACGTGCTGTCGCCATGAGCATCTTTACTGCGCTTCGCCCAGCGCAATGACATTTCCATGGACAACCGCGCTTCCTGTTGAGTGGCTGGAAACGGTGTGCATTCATCGAATATCATGACAATGTCGGAGCCCAGCTCGCGCTGCACTTCCATTGACTTTTCCGGTGTCAGTAAGATTTTTTCACCGTTAATGGGTGAGCGGAAAGTAACGCCCTCCTCGGTGATTTTACGCAAGTCACCTAAACTGAACACCTGAAAACCACCGGAGTCAGTAAGAATGGGCTTTTGCCAGTGCATAAAATCATGCAAATCGCCGTGCTGACGGATTATACCCGTACCAGGGCGCAGCATCAGGTGAAAGGTATTGCCAAGACAGATATGCGCGCCACTGTCTTCTAATTCTTCAGGCGTCATGCCCTTCACGGTGCCATAGGTACCCACTGGCATAAACGCAGGAGTTTCAACTTCACCGCGTTCAAAAACCAGCTTGCCGCGTCTGGCGCCATTATCTGTATTTAACAACTCAAATTGCATTCATGCATTCCTGTTATTGCACGGAACCGTGCCAAAACCAGTAAAAATTGGCGGCGATTATACCAGCATTCACACTGAGATCATTCCCGAACATCTATGTTTCTTGTTGACTGATCTTCTGACTGCGCACCTTCTATAAACATACTGTCGCCATAGCTGAAGAAACGGTATTCCTTCTCGATGGCCTGCTTATAGGCTTCCATCACATTATCCCTGCCAGCAAACGCACTGATCAGCATCATCAGTGTTGATTCTGGCAAATGGAAGTTGGTAAACATGGCGTCGACCACTTTGAATTTAAAGCCCGGATAAATAAAAATATCGGTATCGGCGTAGAAAGGCAGAATAGCTTTGTCAGAGGCTTCTGCAGCCACCGCTGCAGACTCGAGCGATCGTACCGAGGTGGTACCCACCGCTATCACACGCTTACCGGCGGCTTTGGTGGCGATCACAGCATCGGCCACAGACTGGGGCACCTCGGCGTATTCGGCGTGCATCTTATGTTCCAGAATATTGTCCACCCGTACCGGCTGAAACGTGCCAGCGCCAACATGCAGCGTCACAAATGCGGTGTTCACTCCTTTTTGTTTGAGCGCCGCCATGATGGCATCATCAAAATGCAGACCTGCGGTAGGTGCGGCAACGGCACCTGGCTTCTGGTTGTACACGGTCTGATACCGTTCTTTGTCGGTAGTCTCATCAGGCCGGTCAATATAGGGCGGCAGCGGCATGTGCCCGTATTCTTCCAGCAGTGTCAGGGCTGGCGTATCGTGTTCGAAACGCAATTCAAACAGCGCCTCCTGGCGGCCAGTCACAGTGACCGTCACTGCATCCTCCAGCAACAGCGTAGCGCCAGGCTTTGGTGCCTTGCTGGCACGCACATGCGCCAGCGCAGTGTGGGTATCCAGCAAACGCTCAATCAGTACCTCAACCTGCCCGCCGGTTTCCTTTTTGCCCAGCAACCGTGCCGGGATCACACGGGTGTTGTTAAACACCAGCAGGTCTCCCTCATCGACAAGTGACAGCATTTCAGCAAACATGGTGTGGCTAATCTGACCGCTCTTACCATCAAGGTGCAGCAACCGGCTGGCCGTGCGCTTTGGGGTTGGGTATTTAGCAATGAGGTGTTCGGGAAGCGTAAAATTAAAATCTTGTCTTTTCACGGTGTATGCATCGCTTGGGTTAAGACAGGCACTGACGGTTGAGGTATTAATTGCAATACCTTTATATCCCCAACTATACCCATCATAGTTTGAATTTAGTCGCCGCCACCAGCTTAATCGGTTAAGATATCACCAGTTGTGAAGATGTTCTCCCGGAACATTCCTTTGTTGTTCTATGCCCGGTTGCTACCGGGCTTTTTTCTTTCTGATGCCGGACTATCAGTCGCGAAGTTTACCTGACTACGCCGCGCTCGTCAGCCATGGCGGCTAAATTGGCGCACTTAGGGTACCGGACCGTCGTGTAAATCCGCCAGGATCTCCTGCATCATTTCTACCGTGACGGGTCGAGCCCGAAGCACCATTAATATTTGCAGTAACAGGTCGGCGCCCATGATCCCTTTATTGACCTTATTGCGTAGATTGTCCGCACTTTGCTCTACCCCAATTTCAGACAGCCGGGTGCTGAGCGCCTGGTACTTCACGCCACGGACTGACATTTCCGATTTAACCAGTCGCTGTACCACTTGTCTCCAGCCTTCTTTGGCAACCAAAATAAACCCCAATTGTGAATTATATTTTACATAAACACACTTTTTTACACATTAAGTGCGTATTCGTTATTGACGATTATGGCATGCTCTGACTACACTGCAAGCAACATTATTGGCGTTGTTGCGAAATCCCGTTACAGTGGATGCTGGCACTTTCGCTTAACCCGTTAAGGAGACAGAAAATGAGTTGGGATCTACAGAGCATAGAAGCTTTGTTAACTGAGTATGACGACTTTGTGGTGACCCGCGAGGAAAATTGTCTGCTCATTGCAAATCAGGATGGCATTGATGCCTGGCTTGCGATCAGTGGCGAACAGATCCTGGTGGAAAGTTTGCTGTTTGCTGCCAGTCAGGTGAGCGATAAAGCCGCACTTGACCACGACATCCTGTCTACGCACATGTTATTTCCCTTAACGACGGTCGGGATCTCAAATGTGGGTGACGACGAATATTACACCGCTTTTGGTGCTTTAAGTGCACAATCTAAAGCACAGAGTATTGTCATTGAAGTTGAGACCCTGTTTCAGAATGTTGCATCGTTTCTTGATGCGTACGAAACCTACCTCAAATAACGTTACGCTGGAGGAAAAGCGAAATGTCAGTGTGGAAAAAACTTATTACTGCCGTCAAAGGCGGTGCGACAGAAGCCGCTCAGTCGGTAGCAGACAGTCAGGCGATTCGGATCCTCGAGCAGGAAATCCGCGAGGCCAAAGAAGAGTTGCGTAAGTCTGATCATGCCCGCACGCAAATTCTGGCCAAGTGCAAACTGTCACAACAGAAGATTGACAGCTTCAACAGCTCGATAGACGAATACGAAGCGCATGCCCGCAAAGCCGTTGATTCAGATCGTCAGCTGGCGCTGGACTGTGCACAGAAGGTCTCCGACCTGAAAGAAGAGCGCGAGCAGGAACAAAGCTATCTGGATCAGTTCCAGCAATCTGAAAAGAAACTGGCTCAGAATATTCAGCAGGCAAAGGCGAATCTGCGTCGTCTGGAGCAGCAGGTCGATATGGTCAAAGCCACTGAAAGTGTTCAGAAGGCGCAGGTTGCGGTGTCATCACGGCATACCGGTGCCAATAGCAAAATGAAAACGGCAACCGAGTCGCTAAGCCGCATTCAGGATCGCCAGAAAATGCGCGGCGCAGAACTGGAGGCCGCAGAAGAACTGGCGTCCAGCGAGTCCAGCGATGATTTGGAAAAACGCCTGGCCGACGCCGGCATTAAAGGCGGAAAGTCGTCTGCAGATGACGAACTAAGCCGGATTTTAGGCAAGTAACACAGTAGACAGCCCGCATCAGGGCTGTCATGGTTAAGTCACGTGTTTACCTGGCACCGTCAACCGGTGCCTTTTCAACAACAGGGATCGGCCGCTCTCGTCATGACACCGTGGATAAAAGTTAAAAAAGTCATGCTGCGCTACTTTTCGGAGTCGCGCTGGTACACCATTCTTGGTGGTACACTTTTTTATGCGCTGAGTAGCTGGATTTTCCTGTTCCTGGCCAATGAAACGGCCCTGACTCAGCAAATTGACTATCTTTACTGGCTGGCTGTCACAGCCTCGACCGTGGGTTATGGCGATTTATCGCCCGTCACACACGCCGGCAAACTGATTGTTGCCCTGTACGTGATCCCCGTTGGCCTGACGCTGTTCGCCATGGTGATTGGCCGTATTGCTGCCTGGGTTTCAGAACAATGGAAAAAAGGAATGCGAGGTATGAGAAGCTTGCATGTTCAGGATCATATCCTGGTTATCGGCTGGAACGAACACCGTACAATGCTGTTGCTGGACCTGCTCCTTCAGGAGCGGGAATTTGTGCCATCAAAGCCGGAGATTGTGCTGTGTGTCAAAGCCGACATCGAAAATCCGATGCCCGGCCAGATTGAGTTTGTGCGTGTCGAATCCTTCAATAAAGATGCGGATATGGACCGCGCCTGCATCGCTAAGGCCAGCACCATTTTGATGGATAACCCACAGGATGATGTGACCATGACTACGGCGCTGTATACCTCACAGCGCAACCCTGATGCCCATCAGGTGGCCTACTTCACCGACGACAGCCTGGTTCCCTTACTGCAACAGCACTGCCCTAAAGTGGAGTGCACCCCCAGCGTTGCGGTAGAAATGCTGGCCAAGGCCGCGTTTGATCCTGGCTCGAGCATGCTGCATCACGATTTGCTCAGCGTCGATGAAGGACAGGCGCAATTTTCGGTAGGCATTCCCGCAGACTGTAATGCTGTGGCAGTAGAGAAGCTGTTTGTGAACCTTAAAAAGCGCTACGACGCGATATTTATCGGTTATGCACCGGGTGGGGTCTATAAAAACATGGTAGTGAACCCTGACTTATCGACCCAGTTGCAGCCGGGTGACAGAATTTTCTACATCGCCGACGCGCGCATCCCGAATATCGACTGGGTCGCACTGGGCGTATAAGCGAGGAAGAGCCAATGTTCAGTAAACTGTTTGGCAAAAAAGAAACGACGCAGAAACCTGCGTCACCAGAAATCATGGGCCTGTATCTGGGTGGCTCGTTTGAGCTTGATGATCTTAAGCTTAAGCTGCTCGAACCTGAATTAACCATTGAGGGCGCTGCCCGCTCGCAACTCATACAGGCTGTAGGCCGCGCCGCGCTCGACAGTGGCGGTACGTTGCTGCGCTTTTATACTGATGACGACGCCTTCCTTCAGGTAGTTTGTGATGGCGGCGAGAGCGAAAATCACATCAGTGACGTAAAACTCTGGCATTTTTATAACACCCAGACCATTGGCTCTGACTCACAATGGCGGGAAACGCTCGACACCCTGATTTCACAACCCACCTATACCCTGGACGGCCACACCTTTACCCGAGTATGGGATGCCGTAGGTGACACCTCCCCGCCCGTCGCGGTCACTGAAAAAACTTTTGAAGAGGACGGTGATGTGAGTGACACCGACCAATTCATGATGTTATATGAACGTCCGCTAGAAAACGGGCGCACCGAATCTCTGCTGGTAGTGGGAGAAGAAAAAATTGTAGGTAATAATGCAGATCGCTGTCTGGTCATCAGTACCGGCTTTGATATTGAACCTGCTGACATAACGATAAACGGATAATAAGGACTCCTGATGGAAATGATCATGAACTCGCTGGCCGGACTCGACAATTTTGCACTGTATTTTGTCGTTTCAATTGTGTTTATTTTCGTGTTCAAGCTGGTGTATGCACTGGTTACCCCGCACGATGAGTGGAAACTGGTTAAAGAAGACAAAAATGTCGCCGCTGCAGTCGGCTTTGGTGGTGCACTGATTGGCTTTGCAATTGCACTGTCTGGGGCTGCGTCAAACTCCATCGCGCTGATTGATTTTGCCATTTGGGGCATCGTGGCGATCATTGCTCAGTCACTGGCGTTTGCGCTGCTGCGTTTCACCTTTATGCCAAAGATTGCGGAGCGCATTAACAACAACGAAGTCTCTGCCGGCGTCATGCTGGCCTGCATGTCGGTCGCAGTCGGACTGCTGAATGCCGCCTGCATGACCTATTAAGGAGGCGCTATGACACAGCAAAAACGCAGTAAACACATAAACCTGAGTCAGATGCGCAAAGCCTTTGCGCTCAAACCGCTGGCCGTGGGTGTGGCCGGTGTATTGTTAAGTGCCTGTACACAGCGCCAGGATGCACAGATTTATACCAACCTTGACGACTGCAAGGACGATTACCCGGATGCGCCGCAACGTTGTGAAGCGGCTTATCAACGGGCGGTGGACGAAGCGCAGCGCACTGCGCCCCGCTTTGGCACCGAATCAGACTGTGAGTATGAATTCGGTGATAACCGCTGTCAGTATGTGCAAACAAACAGTGGCAGTTTCTTCATGCCGTTTATGGCCGGCTACATGGTCAGTCAGTTAATGTCGCCTAACCGTTATTACTCCCAGCCGCTGTACACCTCAACCTCGCCCTATTCGTCATTTCGTTCACGCTGGGTAACGGCAGACGGTTATGTGTTTGACGGTAATATCAGAAAGCGCAACTACCGGGTACGGCCGGACACACTGAAAACGAAACCTACCGTGACCCGTACCATGAGTCGCGGAGGTTTCGGCAGCAGTGTACGGGCCAAATCCAGCTGGGGCAGCTCACGTTCTGGCTGGGGCGGCTAGACCATGTTTCGCCTTCCCTGCCAGCCTCGCAACGGCTGGCAGCAATTAGCCACGGAATTTGGCTTTCACTTTCATACCATGTATGGCGAGCCTTACTGGGATGAGTCTGCCTATTACCAGTTTACGCTAAAGCAAATCGAGCAGGATCTGGAAGATCCCACCGCCGAACTGCACCAGATGTGTCTGCATGTGCTGGATAAGGTGGTCAGCAGCGAGGCATTAATGCGCCGTTTCTGTATTCCTGAGCCACACTGGGACCTGATCCGTGACAGTTATCTGGCCCGCGATCTAAGCTTGTATGCACGCCTTGATCTGGTCTATGACGGCAGTGGCCCGGCTAAATTACTGGAAAATAACGCAGATACGCCAACCAGCCTGTATGAAACCGGTTTCTGGCAGTGGCTGTGGCTTCAGCAGCAGGTAGATAACGGCACACTGCCACGCCAGTCTGATCAGTTTAACAGTCTGCAGGAAAAGCTGGTTAACCGGTTTAAAGACATTGCCGCGCATTATCACATCGATCAGATGCACTTTGCCTGCTGTAAGGATACCGATGAAGACCGTGGCACCGTGCAGTACCTGCAGGACTGCGCTGCCACCGCCGGACTGACCACCGACTTTGTCTATATCGAGGATATTGGCCTGTCAGACAATGGCTTGTTTACCGACTTGCGCGATGCGCCGATAACCGACTGCTTTAAGTTATATCCCTGGGAGTTCATGCTGCGTGAGCCCTTTGCAGAGGCGTTGTCTGGTGCACAGGTTCACTGGCTGGAGCCTTCCTATAAGGCCATTTTGTCGAATAAGGCCCTGTTACCGCTGCTATGGCGGGAGTTTAAAGGGCACCCTAACCTGCTCCCCGCCTATTTTGATAATGACACGCCTGATGAACGCGAGGCCTCAGCCTGGATTAAAAAGCCGGTTTTTTCCCGCGAGGGCGCGAATATTTCACTGATTGAGAACGGCAAAGAATCTGTATTGAGCGATGGCCCGTACGGAGAAGAAGGGTTTGTGCTGCAGGGCTACCAGCGACTGCCGCGCTTTGAAGATAACTTTACTCTGATTGGCAGCTGGCTGATTGGTGATGAACCGGCCGGTATATCAATCCGGGAAGACAGCAGTCAGATTACGCAGGACCTGTCCCGTTATTTGCCCCATATTATCGTGTAATACGCCGTAAAGGACAGCTTATGAAAGCCATCGCCACTGTGAAGCAACAACTCTCTTTTCTGGGCATTGTTGCCGGCATCCTGCTGGTACTGGAAGTCATAAACCTGTTTACCGGCAACTACCTGAATCAGTATGGCCTGGTGCCTCGTCACCTGCACGCATTAGGCTTTATGTTTACGGCACCCTGGCTGCACAGCTCCCCCACTCACCTTATCGCCAACCTGTTACCGCTGGTGCTTTTTATGTGGTTAACTATGCAATGGGGTAATAAGGTTTTTGTGAAGGTGTCGCTCACCGTCATGGTACTCAGTGGTATCGGTGTGTGGCTGTTTGCACGCAGCGCGGTGCATATCGGGGCAAGTGGCATGCTGTACGGCTATTTTGGTTTTTTATTGCTGGCCGGGTTTACCTCCGGGCGCGTGCGCTACCTGCTCATTTCCATCGTCGTGATCGCCCTGTATGGCGGCATGCTGGTGGGCGTGCTGCCTACTCAGCGGTTTATTTCGTTTGAATATCATTTGTTTGGCTTTTTAGCCGGGTTGCTGAGCGCCTGGACTTGGGCACGTCGCCGCAATACCGTATAATCCCGGGACAGTTTCACTGAGTAGTAATCATGGCTAACGCGCACCAGCAAAAACAGAATCAAAGCTTTTTCGGCAACCTTGCCTTTAATATTATTATTCCGGTCGTGATCATGAGTTACGCCAGCGATGAGGCGTACCTTGGCCCGGCCTGGAGTATTGTCGCTGCACTGATTTTCCCGATTGGCTACGGACTTTGGGACTTAAAAGACTCAGGCAAGGTCAATATGTTCTCGGTACTTGGGATCATCAGCGTCATTCTGACCGGCGGCATCAGCCTGCTGGAGTTACCTGCCGAATACATCGCTATTAAAGAAGCCGCAATCCCGGCGCTGATTGGCATCGCTGTTCTGATCACCCAGTACACGGAAAAACCGCTGGTTAAAGTGCTGGTGCTAAACGAGCAGCTGATTAACTGGCCGCGCCTGAATCAGGTGCTGGATGAGCAAAACAAGCAGCAGGAATTCAGTAAGAAAGTGGCTTTCAGTTCCTACATCGTAGCCAGTTCGTTTTTTCTTTCTGCCGTGCTTAATTATGTACTGGCTAAGGTGATCCTGGTCAGTGAACCCGGCACTACCGCTTACACCGAAGAGCTGGGTAGAATGACAGCACTGAGTTATCCGGTCATTGTAATTCCGAGCATGATCCTGCTCATGACCGCCCTGTTTTACCTGTTCAGACAGATCAAGCAACTCACCGGCGAAGATCTGGAGTCCTTTATTAATCAGTAGGTCCTATTCGACCCTGACTGATAGAAAAGGCCTAAAGTCTTTCATAATGAAAGGCATGCTCACAACGCGGTGAGCTGCAGACCGGGGTGTTCGTATACAGGATTGATATGCTCAAAATTGCGCACTTATCCAAACACTTTCCCGGCACCGCTGCGCCACAGCTAGATGGGCTGTCACTGACGGTTCCCGCCGGGCAGTCTGTCAGTATTCAGGGCGCTTCAGGCTGCGGAAAGTCGACGCTGCTGTCACTGATTGCCGGGTTTGAATTGCCCGACAGCGGCGACATCACCTTTAATGACACCTCCCTGATTTTTACCCACACCCGCGATGCCGACGCCTTCAGACGGCAGCAACTTGGCGTGGTGTTCCAAAGCTTTAACCTGCTTGACTGCCTGTCTGTGTGGGACAACATTGCCTTTCCGGCCCGTCTCAAAGGTAACCCTGATGACACCTACCAGCGTGACATCATGCACCAGCTTGATATTGCACATTTAGAAACTGCCATGATCGGCTCACTGTCCGGCGGAGAGCAGCAGCGGGTCGCTATTGCCAGAGCGCTGGCACACCGCCCAGCCCTTCTTCTGGCCGATGAGCCGACCGGTAACCTGGATGAGGCAACCAGTGAACGGGTCACGACCGCATTAATTGATACCTGCCGTCACACCGGCACCACGCTGATGCTGGTCACCCACGCCAGTGAAGTTGCCGACTGCACCGACGTCAGCTACCGGCTGCATAATGGCCAGCTTCAGTCTAACCAGTCTGCGGTGCCAGCGTCCTGATGCGACGGGTATGGCTGGCTTTTACCACGCTGTTGTCACTGGCCCGGGCCAGGCCCTGGGAGCCGGTGCTGATTGTATTTTCTATCATGGTAGCCTGTGCGGGCCTGACCGCAGTCAGCCTGATTAATGACAGCGCCAGTCAAAGCAATCAGGCCAGCCTGAACGCGTTAAGCAGCCCGTCTCTTGAAGTAACGGCAAAGCGTGCGTCGCAGCCGCTGACTAAAACAGACTACGCACAGTTACGGCAGGCCGGCTTCGACAAACTCGTCGCTGTGACCCGAAACAGGCTGACTCTGCGTTGCGCCAACGGTGAGAGTATGGCGCTTGACAGCCTTGCCCTTGATGGTACAGGCGCTTTTTTCCATCAACGTATTAACGGGGAATCAGTCTCACCAGACACACTACCTGCACCGGTTGATGCGGTTGCGGCTGCCCCCGCAACCTTGTCCGCGCTGGGCTGTGCCGGCAAACCACTGAACCTTGCCAATGGCAAAAAATTACCGACCCCTACTGCTAACGCACAGCTCCCCTACGGCCTTATTATGATGGATATGCCTGTGTATTATTCACTGTATTCTCTGGATGAATCACCACTGAGTGCACTGATAGCGACAAGGCCGGTGAGCGACGCTGATATCACAACATTGCGCCGCCTGCTGCCACCCCACCTGCAGGCCAGCACAGCGCCACAACTCACGGGTAACGCCCAGATGAGTGAAAGTTTTCGGCTGAATCTGTGGGCCATGGGCGCGCTGATGGCGGTGGTCAGTCTGTTTATCGTGGTTAATGCGCTTAATCTGATGTACCGGTCACGGCTTGCCACACTGGTGCGACTCAGGCAGGCCGGGCTGAGTGCCCGCGCGCTGTCGGCGGCCCTGTTTGGCGAGCTGGCACTGTATACGGGAATTGCCAGTTTAGCCGGGGTTGCGGCCGGGGCATGGCTGACGCTTAGCTTTACGCCGGCCATTGCCAGCACCTTCATCTCCATGTTTTCGGCCAATTACATTGAAGCCCAGCCCGCCATTGCTGTGCTGTTTCTGAAGGCCTGGGGGCTGAGTATGCTGGCGCTGGTCGTTTTCATGCTGCTGCCCGTGATGCGTTTATCACGGCTGCTGACCTTTAACCAGGCACGGGGACCCACCGTATTGCCGCGCTGGCTTGGCCTTATCGCCCTTGCCGTGGCCTTACTTGCACCTGCACTGGCGTTTGACAGGGTAAGTGCGCTTGCCATTGTTGGGCTCAGCCTGCTGTGTGGCTGCGTATGTATACTGGCCTGGCTGCCGCCCCTGCTCGCATGCCTGGCCCGCGCCACACCCCGGCGCCTGCCCGTGCTTCATTTCAGCGCTGCCAGCGCCGTGCAGCTGTCGCAGCGCACCCGCATGGCAGTGTGCGCGTTTTTTATTGCGCTGACGGCCAATATTGCCATGAATATCATGACCGACAGCTTTCGCACTGCCACCTATGACTGGGTCGAACACCGCTTAAGTGCCGATGGCTATGTCTATACATCATCCGGCGCTGAGACGCTGGCAGCGCCTGAGGACCTGCAGTTAACGCCTGTTTACCGCGCGGATGTCACACTAAACGACTTACCGGCCCGCGCCCGCAGTTACCCTGCGACCTTGCGCGCCAGGCAGGGGCTGGTCACCGACACGATTGCGCCGGACGCCTGGGCACTGTTTACACGAGGCGAAGGCACATTTATTAATCAGCAACTGGCATTCCGACGTGGCCTTTCAGTGGGCGACCAGGTGACCATCACTGCCTCGCGCAATTCTGCGTCGGCGTATACTGTGGTTGGGATTTACCCTGATTATGGCAACCCGGACAGCCAGGTCCTGCTGCCACTTGATGCGCTGGCCAGCACTGAAAATGCCAGCGGCGTATTCAGCGTCATTGCAGCACCCGGAGCCCAGACACTGATAGACAACTGGGCTAAGACGCTCGACGAAGAGACTGACTATTATTCGGCCAGTGCACTGCTTACGCTGTCGATGCAGGCGTTTGAGCGCACCTTTACCATTACCCGGGCGTTAAATATTGCCACGTTAAGTGTTGCCGCCCTGTCCTTTTTGCTGGCCATCGTCACAGTGAGCCTTGATATCCGGCCTCAGCTGGCATTGCTGAGAAGTCTGGGGCTTGGTGCACTGCGTATCCACCTGGCACTTTTCACCCAATACTTGCTGTTATGTGTGGGCACGGCATTGTTGTCGGTACCTGCCGGCATTGGGCTGGCCTGGGTATTTATTGAAAAAGTTAACCGCTTTGCCTTTGACTGGGTGTATCCGCTTCAGATCGATGCCGGGGTGTTGCTCACAAGCGTGCTGGTAAGCACTGGTGCAATTCTGTTAATACTCTTGGTGCCGCTGTCAAAAGTGCGCACCCGCATCGACCTTCGTCAGCAGGTTGCCTTATGAAGCGTCTGTGGCTGAGCCTTTTACTCATGGCGCTGACATTAATTGCCTGCAAAGAACAGCAAACGCAGTCTCAGCGCGTGACACCGTTTAGTCAGTTAGCCGCATCAGTGCCTGATGCGGCGCCGGTTGTGCCCGGCAATCCGGTGGTACTGCCTGCCGATCATGCCAGTCACCCCGCATTTCGGCTGGAATGGTGGTACCTTACCGCCACACTCAGCGACATCAGTGATAGACCTTATGGCTTGCAGTTTACGCTGTTTCGCTTTACTCAGCCTGACGCCACAGACAATGCCTGGTCAGACCGTCAGCGCTGGCTGGCTCATGTATCCCTTCACACCCCGGACACCCACTATTTTGAAGAAAAAGTGGCGCGCGGCGGTGTCGGTAATGCCGGCGTCTATACGTCACCCTTTCGCGCTTTTATCGATCACTGGCAGTGGCAGGCCAGTCCGGGTACCCAGGACTATAAGATGTTTCCCTCGACACTGTCCGTGTCAGCCACCGACAAGGTCAGCGTCAGCCTGCAAATGCGCAGCACCGGTCCTGCTGTTCTGCACGGTGACAACGGGTTCAGTCAGAAGTCCGCGGATGGCCGTTTTCGCTCTTATTACTACAGTGTGCCGTTTATTGATATTCGAGGTAGCGTCGAAATCGATAATAAAACCCTGACTGTGCAGGGCGATGGCTGGTTTGATCACGAATGGACCAGTCAGTTAGCCCGCGGAGATGCACTGGGCTGGGACTGGCTCTCCTTATCACTGGACAACGGCCAGAAACTGATGGCCTTTAATATGTACGTTGAGGGCGAGCCCCCCTTCACTACCGGTACCCTGATTAATGCCGATGGCTCAAGCCGCACCTTGTCCGCTGACGAGATTAGCCTGACACCCAGTGGCTACGAGCAGATTAATGGCAAACGTCTGCCAGTGACATGGTCGGTCAGCATTGCCTCAGCCGGCATTGATATCCGGATATCGCCATTTAAGAAAAAGCAGTTTAATCCGGGTGTCGCACAATATTACGAAGGACGGGTAGAGGTTACCGGCAGTCATCGCGGGCGTGGCTTTCTGGAGCTGACCGGGTATTAAGGCCTCGCCACCGTTAATAAACCGACCAGTTAATTCTGCGGGTCAACGACTCAAGTGCGGCAACACCGAGCACGGAATTGCCCATCTCATTTAATGCCGGTGACCACACACACAAAGAAAAACGACCGGGCACGACCGCCACAATTCCGCCGCCCACACCGCTTTTACCCGGCAAACCCACTTTAAACGCAAAACGCCCGGCCTCATCATACAGTCCACTGGTCGCCAGCAGTGCATTCACCTGTCGGGTCTCGTCTTTATTCAGCACATCAGAGGCACTGAAAACACAATGCCCGCGGTTAGCCAGAAAATTCATGCTCCGGGCCAGATCCTTGCACGACATCTCCACCGCGCAATTATAAAAATAATTGTGCAGCACATCCTCAACCTCATTGTCGAAGTTGTGATAGGCCTTCATCAAATACGCCATCGCCGCATTACGCGAACGGTGTTCGTACTCAGAATCGGCCACATCGCTGTTGGAAAAAATACTGTCATTGGCAGACAGGCGTCTGACGAAATCCCGCATGGCCAGATGGGGAGAGGCAAAACGCGATTCGTTCATGTCGCTTACTACCAGCGCGCCGGCATTGATAAACGGGTTGCGGGGAATTCCGCTCTCGTACTCCAGTTGCACCAGCGAGTTAAACGGCAGTCCGGAGGGCTCGCAGCCAACCCGGTCCCACAGTCCCTCACCGTAATGGTTCATGGCCATCACAAGATTAAACAGTTTGGAAATACTCTGAATAGAAAACGGGGTATCAGCTTCGCCGACACTGGTCACCTCCCCGGCGTTGTCGCAAATGGCAATACCAAACTGTGCCGGATCAACACTGGCAAGCGCCGGAATATAGCCCGCGACCTTGCCCTGGCCCAGCATGGGCTTCACATCATTGTAGATCTCGTTTAACAGTGACTGCATAAGCTAACGTATATGAAAGGAAAAAAAGTAAAAATTAAACCGGCCTGCAGCGCAGACCGGTCTGCTGAACTTAATGACAGCGCCAGTCTTCTTTAAAGTCGCAGGCATCATCATCGCCAGACGGTGTTCCTTTGTTGTCTGACACAGGCGTTTGCATACTGCTGCCCTTAAGATGCTCAAAAATAACAGCGGCAATATCCGTATTGTCATGCTGACCGGCCAGCGCCTGGCTGCCGGCACCAAAGGCAAAGACTTCCACATCGACACCTGTATGCCCGCTTGTGGTCCAGCCTGTATTGGTTTTTTCATCAAGGAACTGCTTTAACTGAGCTTCACGTTTATTTACGTCTGGCTCCCCCGCCAGTTCATCGAACCGCGCCACTTCGTCATCACTGAGTGTAAAACCAAGCTGCCCGGCAACATAGGCACCTGGTGCGGCTTCATCACCCATGTTGCTGGCAATAGTGCCAACCGAAGCCTGCATAGCAGACAGAAATTCAGGGCTCCAGCGATAGTCGCCGCGTGCGCCTACTGTCAGACCTCCTGTGCTGTGATCCGCGGTCAGAATAACCAGAGTATCCGGATGCGCTTCAACATATTCACGCAGCATCTCCATGGTTTGCGCCAAATCGTGCATTTCAGCCATAGCAGAGGCAATATCGTTGGAATGACCGGCCCAGTCAATCTGGCTGGCTTCTACCAGTAAAAAGAAGCCATTGTCATTTTCCAGGTGCTTAATAGCATGCTCAGTCATATAGGCCAGACGATTTTTACGCTTGTCATCCAGCACCGGTGGCAATGCCACATCCGCAAACAGACCAATGACATCACTGCCCTGCGGGATCGCCGCAAGCCGGTTGTAACTGTCTGCATAGGCGTAACCGTCATCAATGAACTGCGCCAGCACATCACGATCGTCGCGCTCAAAATAGCGGGTACCGCCGCCCAACATAACGTTTGCGATATGTTGCCCATTCACGCGGTTATCATAAAAGTCGTCGGCAATAGCGTTGTAGTTCTTACGGCTTTCATCGTGCGCGATATAGGATGCCGGGGTTGCGTGCACAATCTGTGAGGTTACAGCCAGACCCGTGCGTTTACCCTGCTGTCTGGCGCGCATCATCACCGACTCCAGCGGTTGCTTTGCCGCATCAACCCCAATGGCACCGTTATAGGTCTTGGTTCCGCTGGCCAGCGCCGTCGCTGCCGCTGCCGAGTCGGTCACGTAGCCGGACTGCTGATGTGGATACGTCGATGCACTCCCAATCAGGATGTCATCGAACACCACGCTTTCTACCGCTTCGGTAGCCGGATCATCCTGATAGTTACGGTAGGCGGTGGTATAAGCCGGTCCCATTCCGTCAGCGACCACCATGATGATATTGCGCGGTGTGTCAGACGTATTGGCGGTTGCGGTACTGACCGGTTTAGCTGTTGACTGCATACAACCAGTCATTGCTGCGCCTGCAAGCAGTGTCAGTGCAAAAAAGGATTTAGACATGTAAGCATCCCTGAGAGTAGAAATGCCATTAGTGTAATGCAGTGAGCAGCTGTGAACAATTTCAATCCGGTCAGCGTCAGGTAGCGTGCGACAGTCCCTTATAGTACGCACGTTTTATTTAGTATTCTTATAACACCCCCTATCCATTCACAATATTAATGACGACAATCCAAAATATATATTTCTGTTATTGGATGGACCAGCCTAGGATGAAATGGAACTCAGGAGAACGCTGATAAGCGGGATCAGATAATAATTTAAGTACATCCGGGAGACGCGCATGTCGAACTATAAGCAAGACATTGATAATTTCGCTTCATTAAAAGCCACCCAAAACGGTACATGGGACAGAATTGATCCCGAGTACGCTGCACGAATGAAGGTGCAGAACCGCTTTAAGACCGGTCTGGATATTGCCCGCTATACTGCCGGCATTATGCGCAAAGACATGGAAGCCTACGATGCAGACCCGTCAAAATATACACAGTCACTGGGCTGCTGGCATGGCTTTGTGGGTCAGCAAAAAATGTTGTCAGTGAAAAAGCATCAGGGCACTACGGCGGGAAGCTACCTGTACCTGTCCGGCTGGATGGTTGCCGCGCTTCGTTCAGAGTTCGGGCCGCTCCCTGATCAGTCGATGCATGAAAAAACGTCGGTATCATCGCTGATTGAAGAATTGTATACCTTCCTGCGTCAGGCTGATGCCCGCGAACTCGGCGATCTGTTTAAAGAGCTGGATGCGGTCAAGGCAAGTGGGGGAGACACCCGTGCAGTAGAGGCGAAGATCGATAATTTCGAAACGCATATCGTACCAATTATTGCGGACATTGATGCCGGTTTTGGTAACGAAGAAGCCACTTACCTGCTGGCCAAAAAAATGATCGAAGCGGGCGCCTGCTGTATTCAGATTGAAAACCAGGTATCCGACGCCAAGCAGTGCGGCCACCAGGACGGCAAAGTTACCGTCCCTCACGAGGACTTTCTGGCGAAAATTAATGCCGTACGTTACGCCTTTCTTGAGCTGGGTGTGGATGATGGGGTTATTGTTGCCCGTACCGACTCACTCGGGGCCGGTCTCACGCAGAAAATTCCGGTGTCAACCAGTAAAGGCGACCTGGCGTCACAGTACAACGCTTTTCTGAAAACCACGCCGGTTAACAGTGTGGCAGATCTTAATGACGGCGAGATGGTGATTAAGCAAAACGGCGAGCTGGTTAAGCCAGAAAGACTGCCTAACGGACTGTTCCGTTTTAAAGAAAACACCGGTGTTGATCGCGTAGTACTGGATTGTGTTACCTCACTGCAAAATGGCGCCGATTTGCTGTGGATTGAAACCGAAAAACCCCATGTGGGTCAGATTGCCGATATGGTCAATGCTATTCGTGAACAGGAGCCGAAAGCCAAGCTGGTGTATAACAACTCGCCTTCGTTTAACTGGACACTGAACTTCCGTCAGCAGGTATTCGACAACTGGCAGGAAACGGGTAAAGACGTCTCGGCGTATGATCGTGCAAGGCTGATGTCAGAAGAATATGACAGCACTGAGCTGGCCGCCGAAGCCGATGCAAAAATTCAGAGCTTCCAGGCTGATGCAGCGCGCGAGGCCGGGATTTTCCATCACCTGATCACACTGCCAACCTATCATACGGCTGCCCTGTCGACAGATAATCTGGCGAAAGGCTACTTCGGTGAAGACGGCATGCTGGCCTATGTCCGGGGGGTTCAGCGCAAAGAAATTCGTGAAGGCCTTGCCTGCGTGAAACACCAGGCCATGGCAGGCTCGGATCTGGGCGATACGCATAAGGAGTATTTCTCCGGCGAAGCGGCCCTCAAGGCCTCCGGTAAGGACAACACCATGAATCAGTTCGACGTATAAACGACGTGTCTGAACAATGCAAGGGCGCCTGTGGCGCCCTTTTTCTTTGCTATTCATCCCGTTTATTGGACCGTGTACCGCTAAGACTGGTCAGCGGTTCTCACGCCTCAATGTTAAAATTATATATCATACTGATAATTATTGATTTTATTCATATCCTGTTGCAAAGGATAAGACTAAAGGCCTATCTGACAGCCACCTTAAAACCTTTTATACTCCTGACGGAAATCAGTATAGAAAAAGGACATTCCTGTTATGAATATCGCCAAGGTAGACCTGAATTTACTGGTCTATTTAGATGTACTGTTGCGAGAAGGAAGCGTAACGCGGGCGGCAAATCAACTGAGTATTACGCAGCCTGCTATGAGCAACGGCCTGAAGCGTTTACGGGATTTGTTTAAAGATCCACTGCTGGTGCGTACCAGCGACGGTATGACGCCAACTAAACGAGCGCTGGAGTTGCAGCCTGTTGTGCGCGACGTGCTCAGTAAACTGGAAAGCTCCATCCAGCCCGAGACTGACTTCGATCCACAAACCAGCGAACGCACCTTCCGCATCATGACCAGCGATTATGCTGAGAGTACTCTGCTACTTGAACTCGTCGGCAAACTTGCCAGTCTGGCGCCAAATATTACTCTGGACCTGATTACGCCAAGTGATGTGACATTCCATGACGTCGAACAGGGTAAAGTGGATATGGCGATCAATCGTTTTGACGAGCTGCCCCTGTCGTTTCATCAAAAAGTAATTTGGTATGACACCTTTAGCTGTGTCATGAACGCCGGGCATCCGCTGGTGGATAATTTTGATTTAGACGGGTACCTCAATGCTCAGCACATCTGGGTCAGCAAAACCGGATTCGGCGTTGGCGTTGGCATCGATCCCAATGAAGTTCAGAAGCTCGGCTGGGTAGATGCGGAGCTGACCAAAATCGGCAAACAACGCGCGATTCGCGTGTTTACCCGGCACTATCATGCTGCGCTACAGATTGCCCGCAAGCAGCACCTGATTGCCACCCTGCCCAGCAAAGCGGCAAAACTGTTTAAAGACGACCCTACTGTAGTGGTCAAACCGCCGCCGTTTGATATTCCACCTATTGCCCTGAAAATGGCGTGGAGTGCGCTGCTACATCATGATGCAGGACACATCTGGCTACGGCGGCTGATCAGTGATGTTGCCAGTGAAATGAGTGCGATGTAAGTCATTCACATTAAGAATGACAAGCATACAAACCATAAATCGGAAAAGCAGGTAAAGTAGGTGTTCAATTAACTTCGCAATTGTTTCAGGGGATAGGTATGTCGCAATACTCGCAATACGGTCGACTACAGGTTGCACGCGAACTTGACACCTTTATTAATGAACAGGCACTGCCGGACTCGGGCGTGTCTGCCGCCGCCTTCTGGCAGGGCGCAGAATCGCTGTTTGCTCAGTTTACCGATAAGAACCAGGCATTGCTGGCACGACGCGAGCAATTACAACAGGCCATCGATGATTACCACCGCCACGGTGGTGAGACCTGCGGTGATACATACCAGGCGTTTCTTCGGGATATTGGCTACCTTACTGACAAGCCTGAAGCTTTCACCATAGACACAGACAATGTTGATCGCGAAATTGCCCACGTTGCGGGGCCGCAACTGGTTGTTCCCATCAACAATGCCAGATATGCCTTAAACGCGGTAAACGCGCGCTGGGGCAGCTTATATGATGCGCTCTATGGTACCGATGTTATTAGTAATGACGACGGTGCTGAACCCGGCGACAGTTACAATCCTGTACGCGGGCAGAAAGTCATTACGCAGGCCCGCGAATATCTCGACACCCTGTTGCCACTGGCCACCTCATCCCATGTGCAGAGCACCGGGTATCATATCGAGTCAGGCAAACTTTCTGTCAGCCTGGCAAACGGCGATATTACCAAGCTGGCTGATGCTGAGCAGTGGCTGGGCTATCGGGGTGATATCAACGCTCCCACAGCGCTGGTGTTTGCGCACAATGGCCTGCACCTGGAATTGCAGATTGATCCTGAAAGTCCGGTGGGGAAAGCCGATCCTGCTGGTATCAAAGATGTTGTGCTGGAGTCGGCTGTGACCACAATCATGGACTGTGAAGACTCTGTCGCCGCCGTCGATGCCGAGGACAAAACGCTGGTATACAGTAACTGGCTTGGCCTGATGAAGGGCTCGCTGAGTGTTGATGTCAGTAAAGGGGGTAAAACCCGTACCCGCCGAATGCAACCCGATCGCCAATACGCCCCGTCCAAACATACGATGAACCAGGATGATGTTACCCTGCCCGGCCGCAGTCTGATGTTCGTGCGCAACGTCGGCCATCTGATGACCAACGACGCCATGTTATTTGACGGCGAGCCGGTCCCCGAGGGGATCATGGATGGTCTCATAACGGCGCTGATCGGCAAGCACGATATACTGGGTAACGGGCAGTTTAAGAACAGCCGTGAAGGCAGTATTTATATTGTAAAACCCAAGATGCACGGCCCTGAAGAAGTTGCATTTACCGATGCGCTGTTTAGCGAAATAGAAAAAATTATCGATGTCCCCGCGAATACCATCAAAATGGGGATTATGGACGAAGAGCGACGCACCAGTGTGAACCTGGAAGCCTGTATCAGCGAGGCGCGCAAGCGGGTCGTTTTTATCAATACCGGCTTTTTGGATCGCACCGGCGATGAAATTCATACCTCTATGCTGGCCGGTCCGTTTGCTGACAAAGCCAGTCTTAAGGACCGCCCCTGGATAAAAGCCTACGAACAGGCCAACGTTGCAACAGGGCTGCGCTGCGGGCTGTCCGGTAGAGCCCAGATTGGTAAAGGCATGTGGCCTATCCCTGATCAGATGGCGAACATGATGGAAGCAAAATCCGGCCATCCCAAAGCGGGGGCGAATACGGCCTGGGTTCCTTCACCCACCGCGGCAACCTTACATGCTTTGCACTACCATAAAATAGACGTGTTTAAGATTCAGTCGTCGCTGGACGAGAACTACGACGGACTTAACGACATTCTGACCATTCCGTTACTTGAGGAACCTGCATCGCTGAACGACAAGGCGATTCAGCGTGAACTGGACAACAATGTGCAGGGTATTCTGGGATACGTTGTGCGTTGGGTGCACCAGGGCATCGGTTGTTCAAAAGTACCGGATATTAACGACGTCGGACTGATGGAAGACCGTGCCACGCTGCGCATCTCATCTCAGCATATTGCCAACTGGCTGGCGCACGATGTGGTCAGCGAGCAACAGGTCAGAGACACCTTAACCCGCATGGCTAAACTGGTTGATGAACAAAACGCCGGAGATCCTGACTATATTCCCATGACACCAGATCTGGATGCCGCCATTGGTTTTCAGGCCGCCTGCGATCTTATCTTTGAAGGTAAAGCGCAGCCCAGTGGCTATACCGAACCCTTGTTACACCAGCGTCGCCGGGAAATGAAGAAAAAACTCGCGGGTTAGCGTCGCCTATAAGAAGATAACTGACACAAAGCCCGCTTTCTGACAGCGGGCTTTGTTTTGCCTCGCGCTGCAACTTACTGATATTCCGCCAATCTGACTGGTAAACCTGCAACCTCCCCGCTACGCTTTAAAGACGAAGTAACAAAGGACTGGTCAGGGTGGAAACGCGTCCCATACCAAAACAAATCGTACCTATTTTTTCCGGTGGCGGTACCCGCTTACCTGCCCATATTGGCATTATCAAAGCGCTGGAAGAAATGGATATCCACTTTTCCAGCCTGGTCGGTGTATCCGGCGGCTCGATTATCGCCTCATTGTATGCCAAAGGCATGAATGTCGATGCACTGCAAAAGCTGGCGCTGGACACTGACTTCCGGCAATTTACTGAATTCTCATTGTGGCGGTTGTTACGCGAAGGCGGTTTGTCATCCGGGGACAGCTTTGAGCAATGGATGGACGACTTGCTTGAAGGTGTGACATTCGAAAAGCTGCCGGCGGCGCTGAGTGTGCTGGCCACCGATGTAAATGGCGGTGGCCCGGTATTGTTCAGCCGCGAGCACACACCGACGCTAAAGGTATCGCGGGCGGTCCGCTACTCCATGTCCATTCCGTTGGTATTTTCATTCAAAGAGTTTAACGACCAGTTACTGGTAGACGGAGCGATTTTATCTGAAGATGCGTTATTCGAGGACTGGCAGCACGATGGCACGCCATCTGTCTGTTTTCGCTTAAAAAGTAATCCCAGAAAACAGCCACTGATAAAGAAGCGCGGCTTTTTGCTGCCTCAGTATGTCAGCATGCTCATCCGTACGTTTATGACCGCCCTTTCCCGTGAATATGTACATGCCCAGTACTGGCACAACACACTGGTGGTCAACACCGGGGAAATATCGGCGGTCGATTTTGGCATGAGCGCCGCAACCAAAGAGCGGTTGTTACAAATTGGCTATGATACCACCCGCCTGTATCTGCCGGAAAAGCTGCGCAATGTAATGCAACTTAAACGGCCAGTCGATGATCGTGAGTCACCGGCTATGTCGTCTCACGCCTGAAATAAAAAAGTCGCGGCGTGTATGCCCCGCGACTTTATATCTACATGACTTTCTAGGGTACGTGCTACTTCCGCAGTATGGCCCGGAACACGAGGCCAGCAATCCCCAGTATCGCCAGCCATAGCGAAGCGGGTGCTGGTACCGCAAAGGTGCCAGGCACAGGGTCGCGGGCATACACTTCCCAGTGCGACAATCCCTGCCCGCCCATATCGGCAGTACTCCAGTTGCCGGTAAAGGTATATGGCGTCGAGTAGTTAAAGCCTGACAACAGGCCGTCATTAGCAGCATCAACACCGCCAGGTACGGGTGTTGGCGTGCCAAATATGTCGTTAAAGTTAAAGTCATATATACCGACATTGTTCGCTGACTTAAGTACGATCGCCAGATGATCGAATACTGCTGGACGACCTAGTATGCCTTCAGCCAAGGTAATAGCACTCTGTTTCACAGTCAGTGTCCATGAACCCGACGAGCCAGCCCCCGTAAAAGCAATCTCGAGGATGTCTGATAGTGAGCTTCCTTTTACTTTAGTATCATCCTGATCCCCGTTAAAATCAGGATCGGCACCTAACTTAATCCAGCCTGGATCATCTATGACGCCATCGTTCGCATCGAACGATGAAGGGTATTCATATTTTTTCCCGTTTTTACTCAATTGGTAATTGGTACCTAGCGCTTCAAGATCAGACTCTCCAATGAAGTCAGCGTAGCCATAACCATTAATAAGATTGTTACCAGGCTGAGCAGCCAGAGCGGCCAGCGTGACTGAATCCATATTCATAAAGCCATCATTTCTCAGACCAAAGTTACCATTGGCTTCATCTGGTTTAGGGTGCGTATTACCGGTATAAAAAAAGTTGTTATTTTGCCAGTCATTTCCACATGTTGTGGAGGTGAAACTATCGCTAAGCGGCGCACCAAACGCCCCCGTTGTCTGAATATCCGTTAACGTTACCGCACTGCTACTTTTGCACCGGTCGTCATCGGCGCTGCTACTTTTGAATGTAACAAGACCTGCAGTGGCACCTTGACTGATTAACATCAACCCTGTCGTTACCGCACAGCATAATAACCGTTTCATATATGATTCCTTAGTGCTGCAAGTTTCGCATAACGTCAACAAAGCGAATGCCTGCTTATTATTGGTTCAACTTTGACTTATGCAAAATTCAATCCAGAGAGCTTTTAGTTGTAAATTTCAACACGTTAATTTGCTCTATGATTCATACTTCTCGCAATCTGTAAAAAAAACTGACAGCGGGCATGCGCGGCTTACATATCATAAATGACACCGGTAAGCCTTCCTCTATCGTTCAAGCAACGCTTTTAAGTACTTCACCGGCACGCCATAACTTATTCCTGTCGGTGACGACAACGCGCTTTCTTTGGTATCCCTGACCAGTACCTTACTGATAATCGCGATCACTTCGCCAGTTTCCGGATCATAAACAGGACTACCCGAATTGCCCGGATAAGCGGTCGCATCAAGCTGATAGATCATGTCTGGCTTTTCCAGCCGATCCAGCATTTTTAACGAGAGTTGCGATGAATTGGCGGTGGGTATCGCATCTGGGGTGATGGCGGCGAGCAATCCGCGGTGCGTGGCGGGGTACAACCCAAGGACTGCACCAATCGGAAAGCCGGTAAATGCCACTTCACTGCCGGGCTGCCGGAACTCGGTATCGGCCAGTTGCATAGCAGGCAGTGCCTGTTCAATTTTTAGCACAGCCAGATCATGCTTCGGATCGATGTTGCCAACTTCTGCCTTAAATTTCTGAACCCGTTGCCCTGTTCCGCTAAGCGCTACATAGTGCTGCACAATGGTTGGATCCAGGGATTTCTCCACCACATGATAGTTGGTAATGATGGTCTTTCCGTCACCCACCACAAATCCGGTACCACGAATATCAGGCTGCGGGCTGTCGAGCGGAGAATAGAGTGCAATGGCGACGACGGAGGGCGTGACTTGCTTAACGGTCTCAGTCAGAGCTGCAGCTATGCCATCCTTCGCTGGTAAAGCGATCAGACACAGTAAAATAAGATGATTCAGCCATCCCCTTAATCCAACGCTATTTGTTTTCATATCTCAATTATCCTCATTAAACCGTGTCGGGCTGCATGTATGATGACGTATAAGTCCCTAAATCAATAATATAGGGGAATATTGCAGAGGTTAACACCCTATAGAAGATGGTTGCTAAACACACTAAAAAATTGGAAGGACTGCGCGGCCAGCAGATCCACAACTGTGGCATGGATTAACCTTTCGGTTATTATCATTAAAATATTAAAGCGGACTTTTTTTATCAGACACTTATGTGATAAGTGTAAAGCAATTAGCGCGCTGCTATACTGAATTTTGGTGCGGTAAGTTCTTACCCCAAATATTTGTGAATGAAATCAGAGTAGATGCATGGATAGAAAAAGCTCGCGGTCCGTACTAGACAGAATTAGTAGCATGGTCGGCCGGAACAATAAGCTCGGTAAGTTGCTGTCGGGTTATCAAAAACTCCGCGAAGCTAATTATATTTCCCAGCATTTCGCTACGTACCTGTCACCTGTCCTGGCAGAAAATGACGCACTTCGGGATGAAGCATACCGAATCAGACACAAGGTCTACTGTGAAGAGCTGAGTTTTGAGCCGGAACGTGAAGACAGGCTGGAGCTGGATGAGTTTGACGCATTTTCACTGCACAGTCTTATCAAACATTACACATCCGGCAATTATGCCGGAACCGTGCGTATCGTTCGACCACAGGAAGAAGGCCAGCAGCTTCCCATAGAAAAATACTGCCTGTCATCGATTACCGATGACAAACTTAACCCGGCTAACTTTGCGCGCCATCAGGTATGTGAAGTCTCACGGCTGGCGGTTCCCAAAGAATTCAGACGTCGTCAGACAGACCAGTATTCCGGTGCTGCGACCGGTGTCATTAACCAGTCAACGTATTCAGAAACGGAGTTGCGCTGCTTTCCCTTTATAGCCATAGGTCTGTACTTTTCTGCCGCCGCCATTATTGTCAATAAAGAAATCGACCATTCTTATGTCATGATGGAGCCGCGGCTGGCGCGCAGCATGGGATTTGTTGGAATTAAGTTTAAGCAAATAGGTCCGGTGGTTGAGTATCACGGCAAGCGTGCACCGTATTATATCAACCCAGGCATGCTTTATGAGAACCTGTCGCCCAGCTTCAGGGTAATGCTGAAAAGAATTGAGGAATCATTAGAGCGCAGCGCCAGCATGTAGTGCGCGCCCCAGTCTGTTGGAAAACAAAGAGGGCCTTCGCAGCCCTCTTATTACTTTTTATAAAATGACAGATACCAGTCAACAAAGCGGCCAATCCCCACTTCGACCGGTGTTTCCGGCTTGTAGCCCACATCGTTAATAAGATCTTCAACATCCGCGTAGGTGTCCGGCACATCACCTGGCTGCTGGGGTAGCAGTTCTTTCTGCGCTTCCTTACCCAGCTTTTTCTCCAGCATGGTAATGTAATCAAGCAACTCCGTGGGTGACTGGTTGCCGATATTGTATACACGCCAGGGCGCTTTACTGGTGCCCGGATCAGGCTTCTCACCGCTCCAGTCGGGGTTAGAGGACGCCGTATTATCAAGGGTTCGGATAATTCCCTCGACGATATCATCGATGTAGGTAAAGTCACGGCGGTGCTTGCCGTAGTTAAACACTTTAATGGGATCGCCTTCCAGAATCGCCTTGGTAAACAGGAAAAGCGCCATGTCCGGACGACCCCACGGGCCGTATACGGTGAAAAAACGCAGTCCGGTGGTCGGCAACTGGTATAAATGACTGTAGGTATGCGCCATCAGCTCGTTCGCTTTTTTTGATGCCGCATACAATGACAATGGATGATCGACATTGTCATGCACCGAGAATGGCATAGACTCATTGGCACCATAAACAGAGCTGGACGATGCATAAACCAGATGCTTCACTTGATTATGGCGGCACCCTTCCAGAATATTGGTAAAACCAACGATATTGGCATCAATGTAGGCATGAGGATTCTCAAGCGAGTAGCGTACTCCGGCCTGTGCAGCCAGATGAACAACTTTATCGAACTGCTGCTCTTCGAACATGGCAGCCATGTTGTCACGTTCCGCCACATCCATTTTCACGAAACTGAAGTTAGCCGCATTTTTATGACTGCGAACCCGCTCCAAACGCGCCAGTTTCAAATTGACATCGTAGTAGTCATTCAGGTTGTCCAGACCGACAACCTCATCACCACGTTCCAGCAAATACAGGCTAACGTGCGAACCGATGAATCCCGCGGCTCCTGTTACCAAAACTTTCATTAATTTTTATCTCCGGCGTCGGAGCGGCACGTCGCAACGCACCACCCGTTCGCATCAGTATTACAGTCGAATATCTACGTCGTTTTTATCGAAAATATACTTCAAATCAAACAGGACACACTTGTCTTTACCAAACTCACGCACACGCTTTCCGCCCAGCTCTTTAAACTGCTCATGCGCCACCGCCGTTATAATAGCGTCATATTTGCCTTTTTGCGGTTCATCGACAAGATCTAATCCGTACTCGTGTCTGACTTCGTCTGCCTCTGCCCACGGGTCGTAAATGTCGACATTCACATGGTAGTCATGCAATTCATGCACAATATCCACAACGCGAGTGTTACGGATATCCGGACAGTTTTCTTTGAAGGTAATGCCCATCAGCAGAACATTTGAGCCATTGGCCATAATCTTTTCGTTCAGCATCTTTTTGACCAGTCGGCCAACAACATACTCGCCCATATGATCATTAATGCGGCGTCCCGCCAGGATCACTTCCGGATGGTGACCAATTTCTTCGGCTTTATGCGTCAGATAATACGGATCGACGCCGATGCAGTGCCCGCCAACCAGGCCCGGACGAAACGGCAAAAAGTTCCACTTACTGCCCGCGGCCTGCAGCACCTCTTCGGTATCGATATTAAGGCGGCTGAAAATCATGGTCAGTTCATTAATTAGCGCGATATTCAGATCCCGCTGAGTGTTCTCTATCACTTTTGCCGCTTCTGCGACTTTAATAGATGAGGCGCGGTGAGTGCCGGCGGTAATAATGGTTTTGTACAGCGCGTCTACCCGATCGGCAATTTCTGGTGTAGACCCCGATGTCACCTTTACTATGCTCTCCAGACGATGGGTTTTATCGCCGGGATTAATGCGCTCCGGGCTATACCCCGCATAAAAGTCTTTGTTGAACGTCAGGCCTGACAATTCTTCAATAATGGGGACACAGTCTTCTTCTGTCGCGCCTGGATATACCGTTGACTCAAAAACGACCACCGTTCCGGGACGAATAATACTGCCAATCATTTCGCTGGCTTTTCTCAGGGGTGTCAGGTCAGGTTGTTTATTCTTATCAATGGGGGTCGGCACGGTGACGATGATATAATCACAGTCACTCAGGTCTTCTTTATTGGCGCTGTACGACAAATGCTGGGTTTCTGCGAGTTCCTGCTCGGCAACCTCCAGCGTATGATCAACACCGCTCTGCAACTCTTCTACGCGTTTTTTATTTATATCAAAACCCACCGTAGAATATTGCTTTCCGAACGCGACGGCCAGGGGCAAGCCCACATAGCCCAGACCAATAACTGCTATTTTTTCCTTGTTATTAAGAGCCGTCATTTTATCTCCTGAATTCTTTGCCTGGCAATTTTGTTGTTTCTTGTATACTTATGGGGTTGCATGACATTATGCATGCAAACCATGAGTAATACGCTCAAAAGGAAAAGGTTGCGCACACATCGTTGTATGACATTTAGCGTGCCGGTTAAAGCACCTGCAATCGCTAAGCATACAATAACGTGACTGCCTCATGGTAGCCACATTTATCTGCACAGCGCTATGCCCGAATATGAGAGACGTGCGAGTATGGATCAGGATTGCAAAAAAGAGTTGCAACAGAGACACATTTGGCGGCACCCTGATAGGGAAGGTGCGAATAAGTCTATCGCCGCTCAGGCTAACAGCCAAGTGCCTGGTCAAGGCGGACTTTTGCAGGCCTAACGGGTTAAGTCAAAAAAGGCCAACGCAGAGCAGGTGCTTGGCTGTTAGCCCCGAAGGGCGAGCCCTGAAGCACGCATTCGCTGCGTTAGCTTTCTTACCAAGGGATTAGCCATTGCCCGCGAAATCTGCCTTGCGACTACGCACTTCAGGACTCGCTGAGTGATGATAGACTTATTCGCACCTTCCCTAGACTTCGCACTTCCCGAAACGCGCACGACTATCGAGACATGAGGAAAGATTGTGACATTCAATTATAAAGAAGCATTTTCAAGGAATATTGGGTGGGTGACCGAGGCTGAGCAAGAGCGACTACGCAACGTCAAAGTGGCCTGTGGCGGGCTGGGTGGCGTTGGCGGCGACCACATGACCGTGCTGGCGCGTCTTGGCATCGGTAAATTCCATATTTCTGATCTCGATGACTATGATGTCGCTAACTTTAACCGCCAGGCTGGTGCGTCCATGCAAACACTGGGCAAGCCTAAAGCGGAAGTTATGGAAGGTATACTAAAGAATATTAACCCCGAAGCGGACGTCAAAAACTTTAAAGAAGGGATCACCTTTGAAAATGTCGACGACTTTTTGGATGGCGTAGACATCTACGTCGACAGCCTGGATATCTTTGCCATCGACATTCGCCGTAAAGTTTTCCAGAAATGTTACGAAAAAGGCATCCCCGCTATTACTGCAGCGCCAATGGGTATGGGAACCTCAATGCTGGTCTTTATGCCAGGACAAATGAGTTTCGAAGACTATTTTTGTCTGGAAGGCTTATCCTTTGAAGATCAAATCATCGCCTTTGTGGCGGGCGTATCCCCTGCCCTGTTGCAACGTCAGTACCTGGTGAGCACCGATACAGTTAACTTCACCAAGGAAGAATCGAAAGTGCCGTCTACCTGCATGGGTATTTCACTGGCAGCCGGCGTGTTGTGTACTAATGTGCTAAAAATCCTGCTTGACCGGGGAGAGGTGATTCATGCGCCACGGGGCATGCACTTCGATGCCTATCGCAATAAGCTGAAAAAAACATGGCGCCCCTGGGGTAACAAAAACCCGCGTCAGATTTTTTTACGCTGGTACATTAAGCGTCTGCTGGGCAGTCAGGGCAAATAGAACGAAGCTTATGACTCCCCTCGCAGTTCAATGTGCTGGTAAATAAGACCCAGGTACTCTCTGAAGGCATTGTACGCCTTTTGCAAATTCTTTGAGCTGGGCACGGTGAGCTTATAGCTGATCTCAGGAAGGCCCGAATGATCGACGGGCACTGGAATAATTTCAATTTGCTGACTGTTAAAATAATTGACAGCCCGCTGCATGTGACTGGCAGAGGTAACCAGCGCCACACGTTTATCGTCCACCACTGCCCTAATCGCCTTCGCTTCCTGATGGGTATTCTCACCGTGTGGCACCACAATAATATCAGCTTCATTCACGCCTAGTTCCATTAAAAGCGCTTTTGCTTGTACAGCAAAGGGCTGCTCAGACTCTAGAATCATACCGCCTGACACAATCACCGGGCGAGAACTAATCTGATACATACGTACGCCCTGTAACAGGCGTTGCATTGAGCAACGCGGCCAGCGGCTTACCTGAGGCAGAGTCTCATCCGGATAATGACCACAGGCTAACACAGAAATATAGTCAGCCTGCTGCCAGCGGGGGTCGTTTACATCAATAATATCAAAGCGGTATTCAAGGCTATGCAGCAACAGTTGGCTGGGCACTGACTGCGACCAGGTAAACAGCCAGATAAAGGCAAATGTCACTACGGATGTGGCTAACCGCTTGCGTTGAAATAGCTTAATTACCATTATGGCAAGCAGTATGAGCAGGAAAAACTGAACCAGGGGGAAAGCAAGCGCGTGCCCGAGTGGGCGTAATACGTAATCAATCATAAAGTAGCAGGACTAAAAAGAAAAAAGCCGGATGATTATCCGGCTTTTATATCAGTCGTTAAAGTAATTTAACGCTTATGCTTTACGTCTGCGGGCGGCTGCACCGAAACCGATAAGGCTCAAACCAAGAACCGCGATGCTTGAAGGCTCTGGTACGTTCAGAACGAAGCTACCGTCGTGGTTAGCAGCGATATAAGCTGTGTCACTTCCGCCAAAGTCGATATCTGCGCCATTTGAAGGTAAACCCTGATCCAAACCACCTTTTACAGTTTGGCCACTGGTGAACAGGACACGAAGGTCGCCAGCTAACCAGTCGCTCAGTGTGCGAGTTTTACCATTTTGCGTCAGCATGAAACCCGCACCCGCGCCGTTTTCAAGCGATGCTTCATTAATTTCGCCTTCAAAAATCTGAGAAGCCTGACCTGCTCCACCAATGTTACCACCGTCAAGGATGTCGATGGCGAACAGGTTATTGAATGCACTGTTTGTCAGATCATAGTAACCGAACTGAATCTCGCCGCTGTTGTAACGGAAATCGTTTCCGTCCCACTCACCCATCAGGTCATTGAAATAGAAAGTGAATGTATACTCTGTTTTGTAATCACCTGGTGCAGGGATATCTGGATCGAAGCCTGTCAACCCATTATCACTGATTGTGCTAAACAGGCCCGCAGGGATTGGACTACCTGCCAATGAATCAAAGCCATTTGGACCAAAACCACCGTGAGAGGTAATTGCATCACCTACTGAAATGTCACCGCTGCCATCGCTGTCAGTAACGATAGACTGAGAATTATATTGGAAAACAAACTCTAAAACCGGTACCGCTGAAGTGTAGTTGTCACCATCAATATTTAGATCCCATTCAACATTTGCTGCCGACGCTCCGGTAGATGCCAATGTTATTGCTGTTGCTAAAACTAACTTTTTCATAACGTCGTCTCCGTTAAGACTGAATGTGAAGAATTCAATTAACAACATTCAATCTGCATGCCAACTCTTATGCATTTGATTTTAAATGATTTTTTTATTTGTAAGTTTTGCAATGTAAAAAAACCTGACAAGTTAGTTATCCAGTTTATTCATCAAAGTTGTGTAACGCACAATCGATGACTTATCCTCAGCCTTAATTCGAGCCAGGACATTACGCGCATCATCAAAATTCCGGTTTTCAATCAACGCTTCAGCATAGTTTAAGTAAATCTCAGCGCTGTAATCACTTTCAGAATATGCCCGCTTTAGAAAGTAAATCGCTTTATCAGTATCCCCGCTCTTTAGTAGAGCTACACCTAGTGTATCCTGAAAATCTGCATTGTCAGGCAATAACGCCAACGCGCGCTCTGTCAATGTAATAGCTTTGCCGTAATCTCCTTGACGAGTGTATAGCCCTGCAAGATTGTTTAATGCGAAAACATTATTCGGATTAGCATCAATCAATATTTCGTAATGCTCCATCGCTTTTTCTGGCTCTGTTTTCGAAATCATTGATGCAAGTAAAGAACGGATTTTCTGATCTCCCGGCACCCGTTGCTGATATTTTCTAAGAATTTCTATAGCCTTGGCGTTGTTGCCTGCCTTCTTATGCGCAAATGCCAGTATTTCTGTGCTGTATGAAAAGTCATAATAATTATGAAACGCCTCAAGCTGGTTAATCGCAGTTTCAAAATTACCGTCCGCTAAACTTAGTACTCCCTTCACTCCCATAGCTAAAGGAAGATCTTTGTATTTCTCGTCAATAGAGACAAATTCAGTTTTAGCTTCACGAATATTGTTAAGCCGTATCGAGTAATAACTGTAGTATAGTCTGAATAAATCTGCGGGTTCTGCACGACGCATTGCCGTTTTAGCAACTTTTCGAGCGTTTTCAAAATCGCGGACTGCATCGTACGCGATGAGCAGGCGGTAACTTGCCTGCCCATTCTCTGGCTCTGAGTTCGCCCATTCAGTAAGCAACCGAATCGATTCACCGTCCTTGCCATTGAGCTTCAATGCATCAGAATAGACCTCCCAGTATGAGTTTGGCAAAGAGTTTTGCTTTCTGAACTTTGAAAGTATGTTTACTGCTTCGGCGGGCTGTTCTTTCTCAAGTAGTTTCAGCGAATAAGCAATCGCCATTGCGACGTTATCTGGCTGCTGCACAATGGCACGTTCAAAGTAATCATCAGCACGCTTTCGTTCGTTCGCTGTCACATTCTGCGACAGCATTTGCATACTCAGCAAAGCCGGTAGATTGTCAGGTTCATTTTTCAATGCTTTTTCGAGATATCCAAAGGCTTCTCCAGGCTCACCTTGCTTTTTCGCAAGTTCGCTAAGCCCAATGTACGCATCGCTACTTGATGAATTTAGTTCGACTGTCTTATTATACAAGTGACCAGCTTTTTCCAGCATATTCATTTGCACGTAAATGCCAGCAGCAAAAAGCATAGCTTTTTCGTCTTTATCTACCTGCTTTAAATATGAATCAAGCTCGGCTAAAACTTGCTCGTGATTGCCAGCGACTAAGCTAGCTAGAATAATTGCTTGACGTGCGTCAGTCTGTTTAGGGTTTTCTTTGATAGCTTGACGAAGCTCTTCCATTCCCGATTCATCATCCAGTGAGAGTTTAAGGATACCTCTCTTCGCAAGAATTTCAGGTGACGAAACCCCTGAGCTTTCAATCATATCAAGCATGTCCGATGCATCTTTTCGCTTACCACTTCGCGCAAGCTCAAAAATGTTTGAAGTGATAAGCGACACATCTGCCTCGCTTAGGTCATCTATACTGTTATAAGTCTTAGCCACATCTGTATGGTACCCTAGCACAGTCTGGGTCAGAGCAAGCAGACGATGAACATCCCGATTATCAGGTAGCGCTGCCGCAGCATTACGAAAGTGCGTATACGCCTGTTCAAAATTTTGTAACCTGAAACTCGTCGCACCCGCTAGAATTCGGTTTGTCGGTTGGTCAAACCCATACGATATAGCAAGCTCGATATGTTCATTAGCCGCTTCAACATCACCTCTTTCATAACGGGCCAAGGCTTTGACTTGATTTGCAACTGGTTGATTAGGAAAACGTTTTAACAATTCATCACTAATTTCCTCGGCTCGTTCGATTTGTTCATCTTTTATTAGTGCCGTTGCTAAATTTAACTTGGCCGTACTATTGTTCGGGTAGTTATCAAGATACGCTTCAAGTGCAGTCACCGCATCGCCGAATTCACCCTGCCCAGAGAAAGCTCTGCTTCTGACCATATGCACTTCTGGGATATCTAAGCCCTTCTTCAGCAGCTCGTCTGTTACTTCGATGACCTTATTGAACTCGCCCTCTGCCAGTAAAAGGTAAGAGAGTGCAAGTTTTGTGTGGTGATAATCATCTAAAACTTGAGCCCGCTCTTCATAAAACTTATGTGCGGCGCTCTCTTCGCCAAGCGCCATATGGGCATAAACACTGAAGGCAAGCAGCAAAGACTTCAGCGAGTCATCAGCATTTTTTTCGACTTTCTGTAAGTCCAAAATTTCAGCAAATTTTCTTTGTTGCAAGTATGCTTGCAACAAAGGCGGAACCACCTCGCTTAACTCTGCTTGTTGATTTAGCGCATTGGTCAGCTCTTTTTCTGCCAAAGCAACATCTCCCAGATAAAGGTAGCTTCTACCCAGAAGTATTCTGGCCGTAGTCCGCTGCGGATTTTCAGCTACAAGCCCTTTTAACGTTACCGCAGCGGTACTGTAGTTGCCGTTGCGAAACTGTTCGCGAGCATTGGCGAGTTTGTCTTCACCAGACTCCTGAGCGCAACCAGATAAACTTAAAGCTACGCCCAAAGCAAAGGCATTTAACGTTTTCATTTTTATTTCCTTTTTCTGTAACGACCAATGACAGTCTGCAGTAAAACGGGGCGACTACGTAATCGAATTCTCTTTCAACGTTAACATTAATCATTCAACAATCGAAAAATTCGCCAACACTGCCCGATGATCGCCACCTGTGTCTTCAAGAACCTTTGCGCCGTTGATGATGACATTGTCATTTGCTATTACATGATCAATTCTTACTCCATGCCAGCGAGTAAACTTCGTGTAATTGATCCCCGTTGCGGCTGCGTCTATTGCATTTACATAGCGCCCAAGATGATATTGATAAGCGGCTTCAAAAACACTGGTATTTAAATCCCCGGCAATAATTGCAGGATAAGAAATATCCATCAATGCTGCCAATATGCTCAGCTCAGTATGCTTCTCAAAGCCAAATTCATCCGTTTCACTCTCACTATAGTCAAGAAGAGGGCGCCCTCCCAATGCATCTCTGGGGGTTTCCAGATGCGCGTTTACCAGACGAATTTTTTTTCCGGCGAGCATAATTTCGTAGGCAGCTGCAAAGCTCCCCCAATCAGAAAATGCCGCGCGGTTGTACGCATCCAGTAGTTTCATCTCAAACCGGCTTGCTATACAGATATGTGCTGCACAGTGTGTAAACCAGCTCGCGTTGAACAGAGACTTCATTGTCTTTTCGCGCGTCTCCTGCAGCATAATTATGTCGGGCTTGTACACATTTACCAGTCGCGATACGCGCTCTGCAGATGCCCCCCCCGTATTGAGCGTCATCACTGACATTGAATCCGGAGTTGCAGACGGTGATGAAAACATCCCTTTTATCTGAATATCCTGCATCCAAACGGTAAATACAAGAAGCAATACACCCACGCCTTTGTAAAATAAGCGCTCTTTCCATGACAGCAGCACTAAGATAACAGCGGGCAAGATCCACACCCACTTAGGCGCATAATTGATAAGCAAAATGGCATAGAACAATGGTTCGGGCGGCCGATGCCAGACATATCCCAATCCTTGCAGAACTACCGCTGCGCCCGTAATCAGTAAAGATACATAGAATAGCGCTCTGCGCATTATTCAGGTGCCAGACTGTCTTTACATTGTGCGCTGCACAGCCGCCACAACCAGTCTATCTGCGTTTTAGCGCTACTTAATAGTGCACGTTGAATGCGTGCACGCTTTAATGCACCTAACCGGGCATAGGTATTACCGGCAAAACGGTACTGATACAGAGCCTGCGCATATTGGCCGTCCCGTGGGTTTATAAGCAGCAACTGCACATACCCATCTGAAATGGTCCGCTGCTCTACCTGCCAATCATCAGGGAGCAACTGATTTTCATAATAGCTGGGTTTACCGTCTAAGGTCTTACCATCAAAATAATAACTTAGCTTTTGGTATTCATTGCCATTGACTGACGCGGTAGTTTGCTCAACTTCTGAGGCATAGTAAATCTGCGGCTGAACAGCTAGAGGTAACGACGTGACCGAAGATTCACTCACCTCATGTGACAAGGTTGTTCCGGAAAGCCCCATAAAAAGCACAATGCCGGCTAATCCGGCATAAAGTTTGACACCAGCTATGCCATCTTCTCTGACAGCAGTCGCAGGCGCAGAACCGGCATCCTTGTCTGACAGTCGGTTGGCGACGTAGTAAAAGATAAACATAAATGGAATATACAAATACCAGCCAAACATATTGTGATCTTCCATAAGGCTGCTTTGCATCTCTGTTATATGACCAATCACAATCAGTGCTGCGATCCGCACCCAGTTGGTAACGAGCGCGCCGAGTATCGATAACAATACGAGTTTTATCGCGCTTGACGTGCTGCGAATAAACATAAAAATGTAAATACTTGAGATAGCCAGCGATACGATCATATAACGTAGCCCGCTACAGCCGTCAGCGATTTCAAACGTCCCTGATGGGATTTGCACAAAGACTGACTCAACATAAACTGGGATGCCAGTTAACCCCATGATATTGGATACCACCAGGACAGAAAGTGTCTGCAGCAGTGATGAGAGCATCCCCCACACTGGTAACAGAAAAATTAGATAAGCGAATGGAAATATAACCGTGAGTGAAAAACGGAATATGACAGGTATGGCACAACATAGCATAATCAGCCAGGCCCCCCAGTAGCCCAAACTAATCTGAGCCTGGGCCGTAGCATATAACAGCACACAGCAGAGGAATGTCAGTATCAGCCAAAGAATAGAAGGGCGTGAGCGTAAACAAATACGACCCTCTTTTACGGATGTGTAAAGCAGATAACATGAAATGAAAGGAATTAGAAACGCATGAGAGTAAGTACCGTCGTCAAACCCATGGATCCAAACTGTTTGCAATAAGGGAATATTTGCCAGACAAGCGAATAACACAATTACCGATGCGGCAATGAGCTTATGACTTTTGTTATTTTCCATCAAAAGTACTACTCCAGGTCAGATAAAATAGTGTCGATCATCCATGGCAACTCTGCTGTTGATGAGTACATCCAGCCGAACCTGCGAGGGGGTTTAAGCCTTATGGCGGTACTCGCCATATTTTGTTGGCTGATTGATTCCGCCACTCCTCGCAACGTTCCGCGACACATAGTGGCAAATTGCTGAAAAGTGGTGAGCATGTTTTTCGGGGCTCGCTGAGCGCCGCCATATAATTTTATCGACTTACCCAGCATTCCCGCTATCTCACAGTTGTGCTGGGGATCAGTCCATACATTCTTTTCTATCCAGTCGTGGTCAGGGAACGCTCGAAGATAGTAAGGTGCGGTCACCATTTTTCCTTTTCTTTGTTTCTGATACATCCCGTATTCCGCAAAAAAACGACCAAACGCCCGCAGTAGTTCAGTAGCTTGCCTATTATCATTGAGTAGCACTAATCGCCACAAACCATCTGCCAGTAGCGCCATCATCCAGGGTGAACACACCGGACGGTCGCCGCCCTTTCCTTCATGCGCTTCCATGGTATGTTGAGGACAGTCGCGCACTGGCCAGTCATTCTCCGGTTCGAAGGTCATAGCGTAGGTTGCCTTGACGATTTCATCTATGCGTTCTTTTGCTTCTTTGCTACCACTCAACTCCCAGTGCGCTATCGCCGTATTCAGCGCTGCGGCCTGGTTACGCTCAGTCCAGAAGCCTGTCCAGGAGTTATAGTCAGGGTCCCACTCCTGTGACGCTTCAAACTGCCGTGCCACGGCATCCTTCATTTTCTCACTGCCTGTTAGAAGGAAGTGATAGGTCAGGCCCCGACTCATGACATACTTTACATCGTTACGATTGCGCAACCTGAAAAAGCCATCTTCTTTGACGTTCATTTCATAGTATGACGATAAACGCTTTGCCTGCTCTAATGCCCAATTATCACCGGTTAGTAAAAATAACTGAAAGAAGCTTTGCGGTTTATCGTATAGCCAATGCGCAGCGCGTGTTTGCGGATACTTATCATTCTTCATCCGTTCGTCGTCTGCAATATAATTAGCGTGCAAGCGGAGTGCATCAGTGTACCAGGCCTGGTCCGGCACGCTGATGGGGTGTAGCTTGATAACCTGTTGGAGCCACTCTCTGTCCGGACTGACCAGCGTAACGTTTCCTATTTGGCCCCAGAACGGCCTGATGGGATCCGTGGCTGGTGACCATGACACTGTAAGCTTGTTGAAATCGGGAGGGGATTGCAGGTCAATCACAAGCAATCGAATATAAGAAGAGTCTTCCGTACCGGGCCACACCAGTCTCGAATAGATTTCAGCGTCCACAGCCCCATTTTCAGAACTAAGCGTAACCGACGATTTTACTGGAATAGTTTTATTGACAACTGGAAACAATAAACGCGACGATGCTGAGCTCTGAACCGGTACAGTTATTTTATCGGCGACAGCCTGCCCGGTAAGTAGTACACATAAAAACAGTGCCCACACTATTGTCATTATTGATTGCATATCCCTCTCCTTGTGTGTCTGCCAGTACGTGTAACCGCTATTCGCCTGGCAAATATAGTTGATTAAACTTATCCGCTGTTATATTGAGAGAAAACGCCTGCGCCACTTTTTCTCTGCCATTTGCTCCCATTTTTTGTGCGAGAGTCGGTTCGTCAATAAGCTTATTAATTAACGTTTTTAATGTTTCTGTGTCAGCATACTCGAACAACCAACCGGTTGTGTCGTGCTCAACAAGTTTTGGGTTGCCTCCCACATTGGTCGCAACGACTGCTTTTTTGTATGCCATCGCCTCAATAACCGCTAACGACAACCCCTCTGTTTCGCTGGTCACGCACATAACGTCGAAGGCATTGTAAATATCATCCCTGTTATCCACCATGCCATGAAAAGTGATACGCGTGTCAGGTAAATTTGTCTGAGCAAATTGCTGCAATTCTTTGCGGCATTCGCCGTCACCAAAAAATTCGACCGTTACTCGTTGTCGCCGCTCTTTTGTCAGCCCTGCTATTGCTTCAAGTAAAAAATGCTGGCCTTTTAATTTAACCATCCTGCCTACCGAGCCTAACCGAAGAAGAGTTGAATCCCGTCTGTTGTCAGTTACGTTAATGGCATCTATATCAATACCATTATCAATGACTTCCATAGGCAAACCTGACCAGGCATGTATTGATTGAAAGTTTTGCTTGCCTTCGTTTGATACAAAAGTAATAGCGTTAACGAAGGGCCGTATTTTTTTATGCAGTCGTTGCCAGTGCGGTGCATGAAGAGGGGCGGCACCATGGCGTGTGTATACCATAATACGCTTTTGCAACGCGCCGATTATTGGACTGAAAAGTTTTATCGCATGGGGAGAGTGAAAATGAATTATATCCGCCTTCACCAGCAACCGGTAAGACTGCAACAGCCGCCAGCCTTTGACCTGACTGACCACGTTAGCCGTAATTCCTTTGTGGCCTGCTTCTTCTACCAGTTCGTCGTGTTGATTACCCAGTGACAGAATACTGACTTGATAACCTTGTTTTTGCTGAACCTGACACAGATCAATTACAAAGCGCTCTGCCCCTCCAACATTAAGACTGGACACGACATGTATTATTTTGGAAGGTGTACTACTGAGATGCACGGTACTGAGTATTCTTATCTGAAAAAAACATACTTACTATGTTACCAACAAAAAAAATATGCAAACGACTTATTGCACCATCGTCCTACGCAGAGTAATAAAAAAAGAACAGAAAAAAATACGAAAATTACAAAACTGGTAATCCAAAATTCGTATTTCTCTGTTGAAATGGCTATCTTAAGGAGCCACGCACACAAGTGCGCACTTTCTAGCAGTTAACATGGACGCCGTACATTATGCCCGCACCGCGTAAATACCATATACTGGAAATTGTCCAGAGCCTCGAGAAAGGTGGCCGGACTACCCGCTTTTCAGATACCGTCAGCGCTCTGCGAGTCCATGAGCATAAGGTGCTGCCAGCCGTGTTTGGTGAGCCCGCTCCATGGGTTAGTATTGATGGCTTGCAGAAACTTGACAGAGCAAAGAGCAAACTGGGCATAATTCGTGAACTGTGCGCACTTATAACCGAAAACAATATTGATCTGGTCCACGCCCACTGCGAATTTACTCAGCTTTACGCAGGTTTGGCGGCCAAGTGCTGTGGTGTTCCGCTTGTGTCTACTTTCCACCGTTCAGAACTTAGTAAATATAAACCGTCGATAAGCAACAAACTAATACGCTGGGCCAGCGGTGCCTGTGTGGCTGTCAGTGAAAACAGAATGAGACTGCTGACCAAAAACATGGGAATTGCTTCGAACAAATGTTACGTCGTACATGGCGGTACACCTGTGGATGACTTACCGGATACCCAAATGCGCAGCAATGCGAAGCAAAGCCTGGATCTTGATGCGCGCTTTTGTCATTTACTGAGTGTTGGCCATCTTGGCCCGATTAAAGGTCATCAGGACACGCTTGAGGCCATTGCCAGCCTGCCGGAGAACGTCAGAACGTCACTCAGGCTGCATATTGCAGGCAGTGGCTCTGAGCAGGAGCAGGCTGCAATTACCAGTAAAGTTGAAGCGCTGGGTCTGCAGCAGGAAGTCAGCTTACTTGGGCAGATCACGAACGTAAGTGACTGGATGACCGCCTGCGATCTATTTATTTTACCATCTCATGAAGAAGCGTTTGGCCTGGTATTTATTGAAGCGGGAGCAAAAGGACTCGCGACCATCGCAACGCGTGTTGGCGGTATTCCCGACATTATTGAACATCAGGAAACCGGCTTGCTGGTACCTCCGAAAACCCCCAGCGCGCTCAGCGACGCCATCAGACAACTGACAGAAAATGCTGACCTGCGTCAAACAATGGGTCAAAAAGCGCACAAGCGCGTTGCATCGCGCTTTTCTACTGATAATATGATTAATCAGTATCTCGCCATTTTTAACCGAGTTTCTTCCTGAATGAAGGCTACCACTATGGAAATGAATTTAAATGACGCGCAGGTAACTGTGGTCATCACACCGCGCGACCGCTACTCAGGTATTATCGAATGCATAGACAACCTGTATAAAGTGACGACGCAGCCTTTCTTTCTGAAGGTACTGGATTTGGAATATCCAAAAGCACTTAAACAAGCGATTGTCGAGCGCCTCAGGAACGAACCAAACGCTGAAATTCTTGAATATGGTCGCATCATACCTATGGAAGCCTTGCGCAGGGTGCGTGACAGCATCACCACGCCCTATACCATGCTGCTGGATAACGATTCAAATGTCACCGAAGGCTGGTGTGAGCCACTGCTGGAAACCGCAAAAGCCGAAAATGCCGCTATCGTTAACCCGTTGACACTGGAAAAAGAAGGCGTTGATAAAGGAGCTGAACTTCGCAACCATCTTTACACCAATGAAATACGGGTGGTCAATGTAGATGGTGAAGACTATCTGATTGAGGATAAGCATTATCGCCGTGCGCTGCCCGAGGATATTCCTAAAGAGGTGGCGCCGTCTGAAATGTTCGAACTGCATGGCGTGCTGTTTGATACCGAAGTATTTAAGACAATAGAAATGCCGCAAATGGTGATACGTGAACATATCGATATTGGCATCCAAATCAAGAAAATGGGCCGCAAGATCCTTACCCAGCCTAAATCGGTGGTGATTTTTGACAACCTTGGTACGCGCATGGAATTCGACGATATGGCGTTTTTCTATTTCCGCTGGGATAAAAAGCTGACCTGGGAGGCCTCACGTCTTTTTGAAGAGCGTTGGGGGTATAAGTTTTATGCCGAACAAGCCATGTATCACTGGGTTTTCCGGCGTAAGATCTTCTTATTCTGCCGCTGGCTGCACCTGCCAATTTCAGCATCAAATATGGTCACCCGGATATTTGGTAAATTAAAAACTATGATTAAGCCTGTGTGGGACCCGATGAAAAATCCGGTAGAAAAATCAAAGAATTATTATACAGCCAAAGGGGTGTAAGGCGTGCAGGAGCAGGAAAAGGAGTTCAAGATCTCCGTCGTAATTCCGTTTTATAAGGCCTACGACTTTTTTGCAGAAACGCTGGAGACAGTTAAGGCGCAGACACTACCGGTTTCAGAAATCATTGTAGTGAACGACGGATGTGGGAAGCAGGCCGAGGAATTTCTGGCTCAGTTTGATGGTATTACCGTGCATTCACTGTCTCCCAACCAGGGGGTGTCAGTTGCTCGTAATAAAGGAGTCGAAATAGCAACCAGTGAATGGATAGCGTTTCTGGACGCCGATGATCACTGGCAAGCAGATAAGCTGGCAGAACAAGTAAGTTTTCTTAAAGCTCACCCTGAGTTTGACGGAGTGCATACCGGAGTCGAAACCTTTAACAAAACAGGCTCCGTTAACACTTTTTTGAACAAACCGGAATCGTTGTCGGTTAATAATCTGCTGATAAGCAGTCATGTGTCCCCGTCCTCATTTATGTTAAAACGTTCAGTCTTTGAGAAATTAGATGGATTCGACACGCAAATGCATTGCTCAGAAGATCATGACTTTACGATAAGAATGATTGAGTCTGGCCACCTAATTGGTTTTATTCCCAAGGCGCTGATAAGACTGCGCCGGGACGATCACGGAAACCTTTCTTCCAATGGCCGCAAGGTCATTAAAGGTCACTTACAACTGGTCAGAAAACATGCATCGCTGTTTAAAAAATACAACGCATCGAAAGCCTATTTTCTCTACCGAACTTTTATGTCTGCTGGAGGAAAAACTGCAGGTGCGGAGGGCAAGGTTTATTACCTCATTGGGCGTTTTTTCAATTTATTTGCTACTTCAGGGTGACAGGGGCGTGCCAACTTTTCACTTTAAGGTATTACGCTCGCCCGATATGGGTATGGCAAGCAAACTAACGGAAACAAAGAAGTAGTTTTCTCAGATGTCATCACACGACGTAAATTGGAGCATCATTAGCGAAATTGAAGACTTACAGGCGTTGTGGGAAAAATGGGATACATTGCTTGCCAATACACCACTTGACCAACTTTTTAATTCTTCGGACTGGCTAATTAACTGGATTGCCAGCTACTGGGAGCAGCATTGGCAATTATCGGTGCATACCGCGTGGTCCAACAAGGAATTGGTTGCGATCATTCCTCTGTATCATCAGTCTGACACTACAGAACGAAAATCAGCAGTATCTTATCCACTCGGGCAGGGTGAGCCAGAACATATGGAGGTCGCCTCCGAATACCTTGATATCATCGTGTCTCCAACATGGTATAGCGTACTAAAAGAAGACATCTACCGCCGTATTCAGCGAAATTCCAATGTGCTGAAGTGGAGAGCTGCAATGAAAGGTGCCTATATACTAGATCTACTTCAGGGGACCGAGCACATCTCCTCGCCCGCAACCCGCTATTTAACAGAAAATAAAAAGTTTGAGCTCTCCATGCTCAGTAAAAATACCCGTGCACAGCATAACCGGGCTCTGAACAAGCTTAAGAAAAACTACCAATATAGCTTCCGTTGGGTAGCTCCCGACGAAGCTTTTACTATATTTGATATACTTTCTGAGCTACACACGCAACGCTGGCAATCGATAGGCAAAACAGGCGCTTTCACCGACAATGCATTTCTCACCTTTCATCGTCAGTTCATTCAACACCGGCATTGCGCTTTCTCAGTGCTCGAGGTTGAAGGGAAGATCATCGCTATTAATTACTATTTTACGAAGAAGGGCATACTTTATTTCTACCAGTCAGGCTGGAACAATAAAGACTTTCAGCATTTGTCGCCAGGTCTGCTATTACATTGTTGGAGTATCAAAAACACTGAACATGAAACGTATGATTTTATGATGGGCGCAGCGAAGCACTCCTATAAATCAAAGTTGTCTACATCCATGTTGCCTATGGTGAGTATAGAAGCTGCCCTTTCTATGCCTTACACCCTGAAATTTAAATTCAAAAAAACCGCCAAAAAAGCACGACATTATTTACAACAATTTATGCGGTGATAGTCTTTTTCGCCCGCAATAAGTAACAAAGTAACAAGACGCTATCTATTTTTTATTGCAGAGTGCAGAAAGCTGACACCTGAAGGGAACGCATAGTAAGCCTCGTACAACAATTTGAATTTCAACTGATAGTGTTGCTTACGTAGTTTCACTTTTAATGCACTGAGCCCGGCTCTGAAATTCAATACATCTTGCTGGCTCTTAGCTTCCTGTAATTTTTCCTCAATATTAAAGCTCAAAAGAAACGCCTTTCGATATGCAATAGCAGCCAAGTCCCCATAACCAACTTCGTCCAAAAAATCTCCCCTCTGGATATGTGCCTCAACCGCATGCAATCGCTTATTAATATCAAAACCGCTACCGATAATGCTGTCATCTCTTTGAAAATAATAAAAATATGGAACATCACTTACAGCGGTTTTATTTGCAGCGTACAGTAACAAGTAGGTAGTGAATTCGTCTTCGTGTAATTTGCCTTTGGGGTACCTGACGGTATCAAACAACGCCCTCGCATACAGCTTTCCCCATGCGACCACAATTTGTGCGTGATTATCGGTAAAAAATTGTGACAGTGCTTCTTTTTTAGAGTAAACCCGAGTGTTTTCAGCCTTGCCGACTGATGACACAATATCCTGTTCCCCATACACCCGCTGGAAGCCACAACAAGAAATTTCAGCACCTGTAGCCATCATTTGCTCATAAAGGTATTCAAGTGTATTTTCATGGATCCAATCGTCACTATCGATGAACATAATATAATTGCCATTCGCTACATCAATACCTGTGTTCCTTGCATCTGAAAGCCCACCATTAGGCTTATGTATTACCCTGACACGACTATCTTTTTGTCCATAGGCGTCACACATATCTGGGCACGCATCAGGCGAACCATCATCAACCAGAATTAACTCAAAATCACCAAACGTCTGCTTTAGAATTGAGTCTACACAACGCGCTAAATATTCTTCTACCTTATAGACCGGAACGATGATACTCACTGCGGCAGAACCATCGTGATATTGATTTTTCTTTATTTCATGGCTCATGTTATTTTAAACACCACCCAGCATTGTTATGTATCTAAGAGTGATTTCAATTTATCACGCTTACTACTACTAGGCTACGCAAAGATGTAGGCACAATGTGTATGCTGATTTCATCCAAATGCTTTGCTGGCTTCCTTACTAAATAAATCAATTATGATGATCTTACATTGGGTTTAAGGTATTGTCACTCGACTGTAGGTTTAGCGATAATGCTGGTATTGACTCAAAGTTTTAAAAGCCATTAACGCACAACAGGCTATCGATTAGATATTGGTCTCCCGGATAAGGCAAGTTCAACCAGGAGTAGTTGCAGAGGTAATGTTTCCTGATGATATCAGTAATTATTTGTACGTATAACAGAGCGAGTGCACTCCGCAAGTGTTTGGAATCATTTAAAACACTTACATCTCCGGAGGAGTTAAAGTGGGAGCTCGTCGTCGTTGATAATAACAGTACCGACGAAACAGAATCGTTGCTCGCAGAGTTTCAGGCGCAATCTACCTTGCCGTTAGTCACTGTTAAGGAGCTTAAGCAAGGGCTAGGTAATGCCAGAAACGCAGGGTTTAAAGCAGCTAATTACGATATAATTGCTTACACGGATGATGACTGTTATCCAGATAAAAATTACCTAACCAGTATTCGGGATGTCTTTGCGGATCCCGCTATCGCGTTTGCCGGCGGAAGAGTGCTTTTGCACAATCCAGATGACCTGCGCATCACCATTCAGTTATCCGAAATTGAGAAGATATTCCAACCCGGAGATATGGTCCTGGCCGGTGAAATACATGGCGCGAATTTTTGTTTTAGGAGACAGGTCCTGGAAGAAGTTGGCGGTTTTGATCCATTATTTGGCGCAGGAGCAAGCTTTCCCTGTGAAGATGTTGATACGATTAGTGAGTGTATACGGCACGGATTCGCAGGCAAATACTCACCAGATATTATTGTGTCACATGATCATGGGAGACAAAGCGAGTCAGATTATCAAAAATTGATGCACTCGTACGACGTAGGTCGAGGCGCATTTTATACTAAGCGCGTCATTATGAAGCCTGGTCAGCGGTATATGTATGCAAAATTCTGGTTTTATTTCATAAGGAAACAGCCATTTGATAAAACTATGACTGAAATCCGATCAGGCGTTAATTACTTGTTTTTATCAGCTAAATCATTTTTGGTTCGCTAACATGTTCATGTCTACTCCAAGGCGTATTAATATCCACATAGGATTTCATAAAACGGCTACCACTCATTTCCAAGATACATTGGAGATGAGTACTGATGAGTTTAGAGCAAGAAATATTATATATTATCCAAGGGATCAATATCGAAAAAGTCTAAGAGCGCTCACGCATAATCCTAAGTTTAACAAGCTCCCTTTATCGATATTTAAACAGCTTTATATCTCTTCAAGATTATTCAGCCCGATAACAAAATCAAAAACGCTATTAATCTCGGAAGAAAATATTTTAGGTGATTGTGTAGAGTTACTATCTACTATCCCTTACTCCATGAATAGACTTGAGTTTATACGGATAATGAGTAGAAAAGTTGACACAACGGTTTATTTTAGTATCAGAGATTTTTCTACACTACTGCCTGGAGCATACGCAACATCATTAAAGTATAGTCCTCGGAAAGCACTAACTGCTAAAGCATCGCTAATTGATGATATAAGCTGCAAACGCTATCCTTCGTGGATAGACGTTTATGAAAGGATTAAAAACTTCCTCCCGAATGTAAAAATAAAAATTTGGAACCAAGAGGCGTATCGACATAACCCTGAAATTGTATTTAGAGAATTTACAAACATTACTGACTTTAAACCGCATAAAATTCCTGACCCATTATCAACTATTACTCCTTCGTTAAAAGCGATAAAAATCGTCGAAGAAAATGTCAGGAAAGGAAATTATATAAAATCTGACAACTGGTTTCTAGAAGTAGAGAAAATTTTTGAAGAGCATCAAGCAAAAGATTTAGAAACTAAATTTAGATTATTTGACAGCGAAACAACACAAATATTTAAAAAAAAATATCAGCAGGAACTAAGCTACTTTGAAGCTCAGAACTGTCTCGTGAGCATCTAGAAAAAAATACTTCAGAGCACCTGTGCTACTAGTAAGAACCTGTATTCATCGATCTTGTTCCTGAGTAGTACTGCAATGGAATTAGTCTGAAGTAAAACTCGCCGCATAGTTAAGCTTCCCCCCCTATCCAGCTACATTACTATCAGTGGCTCGGTTCATAGCAACGTACAATCAAGAAGAGTACCTCTTCTACTTTTTAGATACCTATCAATCGAAACAAAGGTTTGACTTCCTGAAAAAAACCTGAGTAATATTTAACCACATATAGCTTACTTTACATACGTAAAGTGCTTGAAAGAGATATTTATCTATAAATAACTTTCCGGAGATGTCAAGTGATAAAAACAAAAAAAAAGATTTCTAAAAGTGACCTATTAA
>NZ_BMXP01000004.1:208692-292303 GCF_014651815.1 Alteromonas halophila
CAACCTCTGAGAGAGATAAAGCGATTCATAACCCGAGAAGACACTTCAAAAAAACTGGTCTATATTCATATTGGAAAATGTGGAGGCATATCTTTATGGGAAGCTATTAAGAAAAGCAAGATCATTAATCAAAATTTTTCTAAACTCATTCGAATACATGACAGTCCACCACCCTACTATAGAAATGCAAGATATATAGTCGTCATAAGAAATCCAATTAAAAGAGCTATATCAGCATTCAATTGGCGATATAAATTAGTTGTGGAAGAAAAAGTACAAAAGAACAGATTTAAAGGTGAGTATGAAGTACTAGATAGATATCAAAGTATTAATAACTTGGCTGAGGCACTATATAGCGATAATGAGATTAACAATAAGGTCGCGAAAGACCTAATAAAAATCCATCACTTAAGAGAAAATATCGCATATTATCTGACTGATTTACTACAATGGGTTAGAGACGAACAAATCCTTTTTGTATTTGCAACTGAGACGTTAAATGATGACATAAGTAAAAACTTGGGCATAGACAAAATATCTCGCACTCATGAAAACGCATCTCTTTTACCCCAAAGCAAGAAGGAACTAAGTAGCCTAGGCTATGAAAATTTAAAGAAATTTTTAAAGTCAGACTACGATTCTGTTGAAAAAATTTTAAAAATAAAAAACTCCTCCTCAGTTGATGTAGAAACATTACTTAAGTAATTACTAGATAATTGAAGGACTAATGACTATTAGGTTACAAAAGGAATGAAAGACTTCAATCACCAAACACTTTAAAAACAAAGTCTTCAATTGAATTAGTCTCGACTTAATCTGACACTTCTTCTTGAAAAGATGAGAGTTACCCGTTTTGATAAAGGTGTCGAATCTTTAATCAAAACAAAATAGGTAACTCTCATGTTGCATACTAGCAATCCAATCATCAAACACAAAGCAGGACTGTTAAATCTGGCTGAAGAGCTGGGCAATGTATCGAAGGCCTGTAAAGTAATAGGCGTATCCCGCGACACGTTTTATCGGTATCAGTGTCCACTTCCCCTAAACTTAGACAGCTTCGATTGGAGTTCCTAGATGCCTACTTTTTTGCAATATCAACTAGGTCTGAGAAATGGCCTGGGTCTGGCGACTGGACTACTGCAAAGAAAGAACTCATGAAATTCTCGACTACCCGTCTCCGGTAACCTACCGAGCGAAATTTGAAAACTCAGCAGGCAAAGGAAGTACCTTGTCCTTTTCTAATAAACTGTAACCATACCTAATAGCTCGCCTTTCTACTTTACCTGAAACATGAAGAGCAATTTTATTTCTAAGTTTTCTTCTTTCTTCCATCCACATATCAAAATACTTATCATTAACATTTTTCTTGACATCATGATTTACAGAAATAGATTTTAATCCAAGAAAATCAAAAACTGCATCTATTTCGACCTGTGGATTCTTAACGAAATCTTCATACCTTAAAACATATACATTATTTAGCTTTTTCTTGTCTTCCATAAACACTTCATATCCCAAAACAGTATGCTCTATAAGAGACTTAACAGATGTCTTTGACCATTTTTTAGTTGCATAACTTACTGCTATAGGGTGCCTCAATATCACAATGAATTTAGAATTTGGAAATATTTTTTGAAAAAATCGAGTTCTTATAAGGTTCGGAGGGCTTTTCTCAATAAAATGCGACTTAGAATTATCGTAATACTTTCCCCACTGAGCAAGTAACAACTCTGCAGATTTTGACGTGGCAAGCGGGTGTTCTTCTGTCATTTGTGACGCTGGGTTAAATATGTATTTACCTGGCCCACCAAATTCTGTTGCAGGTTTATATACTGTCTGCAAATGCTGCCCTTCGTCTTCAGGCACACCAGTATTGGAAAATCCGCTAATTTCAGGGTGCTCTTTAAGTATCTCATGCAACAACGATGTACCACTTCTATGGTGTCCAGCTAGGAAAATAAAATTCTTATTGCACATAAAACTACTCCACTAGAAGATAGGGCAAAACTTTAATGAAATCAAATAATTAAATTTTAAAGAGTATAGTACATAGTAGATCTTCAACACAGTATGATACTACCTTTATAAAGGTGAATCGTAGTTAATCCCCTTTTCTCTAAAAATATCGAACATCGCCTTTTCTTTATGCTTTACATAGCTCAGTGTTTTAGGCGTCCAAACTGCACCAGCAACTTTTTCTGAGTTTGTCGTATTAATCTTTTTCATATTCAGAATAAAGTTAACATCATCTGCACTAAAGCCTTTTTGTATCAGAAATTCTGCCAAATCTTCGTTTAATGTCTCTTGTCTCAAGAATGTTATAGCAGGAACGTCCTTCAAATACTGCTGGTTTTCAAGATATTTATCATCTACCTTTTCCAAGGTACTCTCAGGATTATTAAAAAACATCTGTATAAACTGTACAGTCTGACTGCCAAGGTTTCCTGGAGGTCGACCTAACCTTCCATGTTCTACACCAAGTTCTGTCAAATCGACATACTCATCGAAACTTAAATCGGGGAAGTGTGGAAAGTGCTTATCTAGCAGTAGTTGTGATACAGGGGGATACTTCTTCCACCAGCCATATTTATAGGCTGAAAGAAAGCGCGTAAAGGGGTTTCTTACTACTGTCACAACTTCCCTATTCTTATAGCGACTAGGAATTTGACAGTAGCAGCCATGTTGATCACGTGGTCTTGATACGCCTTTTACTTTTATATTTGGGAGCATTAACTCCTGAATAGCAGGCTCCCTTACTTTCAGCTTTCTTAGTATTTTGCTTACAACTGGATTCTCTCTATACTTTTCACTATAAAGCTTTTGAATCGCTTCTCTGGCAAATGTACTCCCAGTTTTAGGGTAATTTAGTAAAACGAATTTTTTTGTTATAAGCACAATAAAGTCACTCCAATAACTTACTAATCGCTAATTATTAACACCATTAATCCTTTTTAGCAGAAAAACTAAAAGTAATATCTCATTTTTATTTATTCGTAAGGTCATATTAAATTATTATCTTTTGAATAGAAAAATTAACTCTTTCAAACTTTTTCGATTGAACAAAAAAGAAGTAAGCACATAAGTTAGCGCACCGATGCCAATCTGCAAAAACATATTACATATACTTACGTTACCTATAACTAATTTCATAGAAAAAATAGTAGCAACCATTACGCCCCCACAAACTATCGGCTTTATCAAACACACCCCGACAGCTTTGAGGGAAACATTTAACGCATTGCAGTTGCGCGTTACATTTATGGTATATACACATGGAAAGCTGACTAACCACGCCAACGCTAAACCCAACGCACCATAGCCTACAAGCAATAGTAAACTGATTGTTAATGCGGTCGTAGCTATCAGTGTATTGACAATAAGGTGTCCCACTTTGCGCTGACTTTTCAATGCAGGAAAGAAGAGTTCATCGCTGAATCGTAATGGCATCATAAATAAAATAATTATGCATGGGTAAATAGCATCTATCCACTTTTCTCCTAATATAATAGGTATAGCTAAATCGACAACACTCGCCAAGCCCCAAAAAATTGGTATTGTTAATGTGAAACTTAAACGCTGAACTTTTTCTACGTACCAAGCAAGTTTGGAAGTATTGTCTTGTATCTTTGAAAATGCAGGAAAGGCGATCTGTTTGAGAAGCGGTAATAACTTTTTCTGAGGCATTAGCGCAAACTGCAAACTAAGAGCGAAAAGTCCAACTTCGGCTGCAGAAAGATAACGGCCCGCGATAAAAACGTCTACATGCGTAAAAATATAAAAAATGATGCCATGAACAACAACGATGCCACCGAATTTTAAATACTCACTTGCTGCGCTTAGATCAAACCTAGGAAAAAGAAGAACGGGATTTACTGCTATAACTAGAATTGTTTTAAGGGTAATAGATAATACTTCGCCAATGACTATTGACCAGTATCCGTAATCATTCAACGCCATAAGCAACGTTGTCACTGCCGCCGTTATATTTGAGAGCGCTGAAATGATCGAGATTTTTTTAAACTGCATCTGACGCGTCAACAACGCCTGTGGGATGACGTTAAATGCCAGTATTAAAAAACACCAAGCGTTAACTTTTAGTATATCAGCAACAGCGTCCGCATTGTAATAAGACGCAACAAGGTCTGCAGAAAAGTACTGCAATAAAAATACGCTCGAATGAACAAGTAAAACCCCCCCAAAAAGCCGACTTAGCGTCAAGTTATCTATGTGTTTCGACTGAACGATGGCAGGTGAAAACAATGCGCCTACGATAAGCATTAAAAAACTGAGAAGTACGTCTGCCATTGCAACCAGCCCGTAGTCTTCTGGTGTCAGTAGTCTTATAACCCAGAAGGTCATCACCCATCGGAATACCTGAGTTAAAACTTTTCCTGCAACCACCCACTTCAAGGAGTGAAGAACAGCGACTTTAAGCTTATCTGCTTCCATTTAATCCCTTTACATACTTGCCCGGTTGGACTGTTAATGCTTCATAAGTAATACGAAGCTTTTTATCAATTCGCAGCCATTGTTGACGAAGTTAGTTGCGTTGACTGCGGCTACTGCGATTAGGTATTTATTGCTCCCATCCTTTATTTTGTTCAGATTGCTTGTCGGAAATGCCGATGATGAACGATCAATCTAAATCAGAGCCAAAACGAGCATATCAATGTTGTTCTGTGCGCCTAGCGCCCGACTGGCGGCTTCTGATATTACACGAGTGGTGAAATATGCCAATACGTGTATTACCCTTGGTCGAAGTAAAGATGCTATTTTCGTTTTTTGTTTAATAGTTATAATGATACAAATAGTTATTCAGCCGTATGCTATGACTTTTGCAAGGAACGTATACTGATGTCACTTTATCCTGGTTTATTTCGCACAGTTTTGTTGCCCGCGTTGGACCGGGTTAAAGGCAAAGGCCTTACCCCGCTTCTGAAAGAATACCAACAACACCTGAGTTGGTCGCCTGAACAAATCGAAACGCTTCAGTGGCAAAAAACCAGGGCGCTTTTAACGCATGCATTCGAAACGACAGTCTACTATCCAAAGGTTTGGGCTGAAATTGGTATTGAATCGCCAGAAGACATAAAAACTCGGGAAGATTTCACTCGCCTTCCCCTCCTAACCAAAGACCTTGTTCGCGAACATTACGATGAACTGGTTTCATCAAAGCATCCAGACAACATTAAGAAAAGCACCGGCGGCTCTACCGGTCAGCCGTTTCACTTTGAATTAAACCTCAATAGCAATACGCGTCGGGAAGCGGTTATGTGGCGTGGATATGGGTGGCTGGGCGCAGGCTTGGGAAAAAAAACAATGTACCTGTGGGGAGCAGATTTAGGGCAGCCATCACGCAATAAAAAATTGAAAGACGCGCTGTACCACGGCTTTTATAACCGTACTATGCTCAACTCCTTTAACATGACAAGTGATAATATGCCGGAGTACGTTGACCGCATTAACGCTTACAAGCCGGATGCGATGGTCTCCTACGTAAACCCTATGGTTGAATTGGCGTCATTCATCACAGATAAAAAATTAACTGTACACTCCCCAGGCGTCATCCTTACAGGTGCAGAGCCTTTGCATGAGCATCAGCGCGAAATCATAGAAAAAGCCTTTGGTTGTCCAGTACACAATACTTTCGGTTGCCGCGAGTTCATGTTGATTGCAGCAGAGTGTCGTGAAAACCAAAAGTTGCATATCAACAGCGATCACCTGGTTGTTGAAAGTCTGAACAGTCAGGGGCACCCGGTGATCCAGGAGAGTGGCGATCTCGTTATCACTGACTTGCATAATTACGGAATGCCGTTGATTCGGTATGTGAATGGAGACAAAGCAACGATGAGTGATACTCCCTGCGCTTGTGGCAACCCGTTGCCCGTCATGGAAAGTATTGACGGAAGAAAACTGGATGTAATAAAAACGCGCAGCGGGCGTATGATCGCGGGTGAACTTTTCCCTCATATGTTTAAAGAATTTAAAGCTATTCAGCGCTTTCAGGTCAGACAAAGCGATATCGACGCAGTCACCATCAAGATGATTTGCCCTGATGGACTTAATGTTCGCGACCAGGAAAAAATTAAGTCTGAAATTGATCGGTATTGTCATGGAGAGCTAACGATAAAAATTGAGTTAGTCGATAACATTCCACTCACCCAAAGTGGTAAACACAGAGTGACGATTTGTGAAGTCTAACAAGCCTCATCTACTCATTGTCACAAACCTTTATCCATTGCCGTGGGAACCAAACCGTGCCACGTTCAATCGCCAACAGTTTGCACAACTTAAAGATTCGTACTCTGTATCGATTCTTGTTCCAGTTGCATTTCCCGAGTGGTGGAGGCATAGAAAGGAAATTGAAAATACGGATAACCTGCGCTTCATCCCTCGCCTTTACCTTCCAAAACTGGGTAGGCGGCTTTACGCGTTAATGATGTGGTGGTCACTACGATGGTTTGCCGGGCGCTGGACGAAGCGCAATGCACCCGATAAGGTTTTTGCGAGCTGGGCATACCCGGATGCCGTCGCAGCACGAAAACTGGCGAAGTGGCTCAAGTGTCCTTTCTACTTTAAGGTCCATGGGAGTGATATAAACATGCATGGTGCAGTACCCGCACGCGCCAGGCAAATTACTGCTGCTGCAAACGACGCCCGGGCTATATTGTCGGTTTCACAAGCATTGAAGCATGTTATGTTAAACATGGGCATTGAGCAGAAAAAAGTGCATACAATATACAATGGCGTTGATCACGACTTGTTTTCACAGGAAACCCGCCCGCCCACTGACTCGCCATATGTTCTTTTCGTTGGCAACCTGAAACACGATAAAGGCGTGATGGAGTTGCTTCGGGGCTTTGAGCAAATTAGTGCGTTATACCCGGACTTAACACTCTATTATGCCGGCGACGGGCCGATGCGCGCTAGCCTCGAGTCCTATTGTAAAAACAGCACAACGCTGGCGGCAAACGTGACTTTTCTGGGGCAGATAAATCATAATGCATTGCCTGCCTGGATGCAGCACACCCGATGCCTGGCCTTACCTAGCTATAATGAGGGCGTACCAAACGTGGTGCTTGAAGCTATGTCTTGCGGACAACCAATTCTGGCAACAAAGGTGGGTGGCATTCCTGAAGTGGTCCCTGATTATTGTGGCGTGCTCATTGCGCCGCGCAGCCATGAGGAAGTCGCAACCGGCCTCAGGCAGGTGCTCGACACTTCGTGGAACAGTGAGCAAATCAAACGCCATGCAAGTCAATACAACTGGAAGCGAAACCGCGAACAGTTGTTGCAACTATTATCGCTTTAGGCAACACTCTGTATGCGAATTACAAGAACTGCCTGCGGCATATGAATTACGGTCTACTAAAATAAAATGGCAAGTTACAGGCTATGCTTAGCAACTTTATAACAAGAATAAGAAATGCAGTTCTTGACAGGACATTGCTTGAATTCACTGCGTCTGCAAAAAACAGATCTTTATATCTGACATTTGACGATGGGCCGTCTCCAGAGGTAACACGAAAGCTTCTCGATACTTTGGATAAGTACAACGCAAAGGCGACATTTTTTGTGATTGGACGTGAAGTAGAAAAATACCCGGATATTGCAAAACAGATTTCTGAAGCCGGCCACACTATCGGCAACCATTCATTCTCTCATCCTCCTTTTGGCAGACTTAGTCCCTCACAACAGGATGACGAAGTAGAGAAAGCTCAGCGCGCTATAGAAACACACCTGAACATCTCTTCCCCGCTTTTCCGCGTGCCACGTGGGCGTTGGTCAGTGCCAATGCTGTTACGCATGAAGAAACGTAAAATACGGTGTATTCACTGGGCTGTTGATTCTCTGGATTATGATGACAAAGACGCTGAACGAATTACTCAACGAATCATCGACAATGGCATCAAACCCGGCCAGATTTTGTTATTTCACGATGACTCACCTTTATGCCTGGAGGTTATGGACTTGCTGCTACCGAAGCTTATTACAATGAATTTTAACCTGGCAGCAATGGACTACCATCAATGAATATTCTGTTTCACCACCGGACTCGCGGTAAGGGCGCCGAAGGCGTACATATTCGCGGCGTAGTCAAAGGCCTCAGGCAGCTTGGCCATCAGGTATCAATACTTTCTCTTCCTGGGGCAGAGCCTGAGGCAGAGGAGCAACATCAAAAAACAGCGCAACAGGACTCTGGCCCAGAGAAAAAGCCTGCCGGCCGTAGTCTGGCCTCGCGACTGACAGAAGCCACCAAATATGTACCGGAATTCGTCTTTGAACTTATCGAGATCATGTTTAACCTGGTGTCATTACTGCGCATCCGAAAGGCAGTGAGAACCCATAGCTCGACCATGATTTATGAGCGCTATTCTCTGTTTTTATTTTCCACCGTGTGGTGGGCGCGGCGTCACAATATTCCCGTAGTGCTGGAGATCAATGACTCCTGTCTGGTACACCGCGTACGCCCGCTCTTTTTCAAAGGTATTGCACGCAGGTTTGAACGCTGGATTTTTCAGAATGCCACTGGCCTGGTGTTTATCTCGACGCATTTTAAACAAACTTCTGAAGACGCCTACGGCACTATCGCACCAAGTGTAGTATCGCCCAACGGGGCGGACCTTGACGCATTTCAGCCCGATACCAAGCGGCGCACGCAACTGCGTAAGGAGCTTGGCATTGATGATAAGCTTGTCTTAGGTTACGTCGGCGCCTTCGTTCACTGGCACGGCATTGACTGGTTTGTTGATGAAATCGCCGGCCAGCTCGGCGACTACCCGAATGTGGTGCTATTGCTGGTCGGCGATGGCGTTTGCTTTGAACCTATTAAAGAAGCGGTTGCGCGTAATAATATACAGAGTCAGGTGCTGTTACCGGGCCGGGTTCCTCATGAGCAAATCGCGACCTACATCGATGCTATGGACTATGGGATCCTGCCGGATTCCAACGACTATGGCTCGCCGATGAAACTGTTTGAGTTTATGGCCATGGCCAAAGGAATGGTAGTACCAGACTTCTCGCCGGTTGCAGAAGTAGTGGAAGACAATAAAACCAGCTGGTTGTTTCCCGCCAATGATCGGGAGCAATGCATTAAAACGACGCTGGAGCTGACGCAACGGCCGGATGTACTGAAAACCGTTGGCGAGAATGCCAGACGCTATATCGAAACACAGCGTCAGTGGCGGCATAATGCCGAGCAACTGATGTCACTGGTGACGACAAACCATGCTTAAACAGGACTTCACCCGCAAGCGGGAAATTTTCGCAGAAGATGGCGCTCACGTAGGTAACATCCGACTGCTTATGTCTGACGGCAGTTCAGCCAATATTTTGTACCGTGCCATGCGCTGGTGTGCAAAACGCAGGCTGTCGCCACTGAGCTACCTGTTGCAGTATATCAATAAATTACTGAATAGCTGTGTCATTGGCAACGGTGCACAGTTCGACGCTGGCTTTGTGATAATGCACCCGGTTGGCGTTGTCATTAACAGTAAAGTGCGCGGCGGACGTAACGTTACCCTTGAAAGCGGGGTTGTCATTGGTGATGAAAAAGGTAAGTCACCGGTAATTGGCAACAATGTTTTTGTGGGTGCTGGAGCTAAAATAATTGGGCCGGTGACAATTGGTGACAATGTCAAAATCGGTGCCAACGCGGTGGTCACAAAAGATGCACCCGATGGTAGTACCATGCTTGGCATCCCAGCCAGGCCGTTGCAGAAAAAGCAGGATGTAACAAACTAATGGAAGTGGTTTTCTGGCTATCACTGGTACTGATTGGATACAGCTATTTTGGTTATCCTGTTTTACTGATGCTTATTGCAAAAAACAAACCGGTTGATAAACAGGCAGACAGCCCCTCTGCACTACCTTCGGTTACCGTTGTCATTGCCGCATATAATGAAGAGTCCTGTATTGAGCAGCGTATTAACAATCTGCTGGCACTTGACTACCCGCAGGAAAAGCTCAACGTCCTGATTGGATCTGACGGCAGCACTGACGCCACTGCATCCATCCTCAATCAATTCGTTAATCACCCGGTCATCACACCTGTTGTGTTTACCCAAAATCGGGGTAAAACAAGCGTACTTAACGAACTACTGAGCATGGCCGAAGACGAAATTATTGTTATGTCAGACGCCAATACAGACTTTGCGCCTGATGTTATCCATAAACTGGTAAGGCACTTCGACGATCCTGCTGTGGGCGCTGTATGTGGTGAACTGAATCTGGTCGAGGCGCAGTCAAACAATAACAAAGACGGTATATACTGGCGTTATGAGCGTTTTCTTAAACAGAAGGAAAACCACATTGATGCGGTTCTGGGCGCCAATGGCGCCAATTATGCGCTACGAAAAAGCCTGTTTCGTCCGCTACCCGCTAACACCATTGTCGATGACTTCCAGATTGCCATGAATGTATCCCGTGCGGGCTATCGGGTTGTCTATGACGCTGATGCCAAAGCCACCGAAGAGGTTGCGCCCGATTTACGATCAGAAGAAGGTCGTCGGGTTCGCATTGGCTCTGGAAATTATCAGGCATTTTTTGCCAATTTATGGGCGCTTAACCCAACCCTGGGCTGGCGATGCGTTGCGTACATCAGTCATAAAGTACTGCGCTGGTTCGCGCCCCACCTGCTTATTATTATTGCGTTATCTAATCTGTTTTTAGTCTCCACCCCATTTTATCTGTTAACGCTTCTGGCACAGACAGGCTTTTATTTAATTGCCTGGTGGGGTATAACAAATAAAAAGCGTGGCAGGAAAGTGTCTAATATCATTGCGTTACCAGCGTTTTTCGTTGCAATGAATGTGGCACTGCTTCGTGGTTTTATTCGATTCATTTCCGCCGACTTATCAGGCACCTGGCAAAGGACTCAGCGATGACATTTCTTGTGCTGCTACTTCTTGCAGTAGCTGCTTCATGCATAGCAATCTATTTTGTACTTAAGAAAAAGCATATGACCGGTTGGATGCCGGACTATCTGCGCCAGCGCCTGGGAAAAAGGAATGACGTTGACGGCGTTACCCACGTTATTTTTTCTTTTGTTGATCATTATGAGCCGCAATGGGGTAAGCCAAACAGCCTTGAGGTAGAGCGTCAGCGGGTCGATCGCTGGATGCGGGACTACCCTGCCATGGCATCGAAACACAAAGACGCGGATGGCTTTCATCCTCAGCATACGTTCTTTTTCCCTGAAGAAGAATACCGTTTCGAGCATTTGAATAAGTTAGCAAAATTATGCCGTGATGGCTTTGGTGAAATTGAGGTGCACCTGCACCATCACGATGATAACCGTGAGAATCTGACCAGGCTTATCAACGGTTTTGTCAAAACCCTGCATGAAGACCATGGCGCAATTGGCCGCCACCCGCAAACGAATAAACTTAGCTATGCGTTTATTCATGGCAACTGGGCACTGGATAACTCAGACCCGTCTGGCAAAAACTGTGGGATCAATGATGAATTGCTGGTACTTAAAGAAACCGGATGTTTTGCTGATTTTACCTTTCCTTCTGCCCCCCACCCTACCCAGCCAGATAAGATTAATGCGATTTACTACGCTAAAGACGACCCGAACAAGCCTAAGTCGCATAATACCGGTGTTGATGTAAAAGTCGGTGGCACTGAGTGGGGCGACCTTATGCTGGTCAATGGCCCCTTGATGCTGAACTGGAAAAAGCTCAAGAAAGGAATTTTTCCTCAAATTGAAAATGCGGATATTCGCAAAGGTATGGAGCCTACTAAAGACCGGGTCGATTTGTGGGTAAATGCGAATGTACACGTAAAAGGTCGGCCGGAATGGAAATTCATTAAGGTACATACCCACGGTACCCAGGAACGAGATATGGACGTGTTACTTGGCCAGCAGACTGACGATATGTTCAGTTATCTGGAATCTGAGTACAATGACGGAAAAAAATACAAGCTGCACTATGTTAACTCACGTGAAATGTATAACATGATTAAAGCAGCGGAAGATGGCAAGGACGGCGATCCCAATCAATACCGGGATTATTTCATCACTCGTCCGGTATTTAAGGTAAAAGAGTAGTGGCAGTAACCTCATTCGGAAAACGCCTGTTATGTGAAGTCGGGCTTACGGATCTGTTATGGTCTTTACGTCCGACCGGGCTGTATTGTTTTAACTTTCATCGCATTGGCAATCGTCATGATACCGAGTTCGACCCTTGTGTATTTTCCTGCGACAGTGAACATCTCGAGCATTATCTGCGCTTTATCAATAAGCATTTCGAGATGATCGATATACCTGAGTTGCACGGCATGATACGACAAGGTAAGCCATTGAAAAAACGCTATGCACTCATCACTTTCGACGATGGTTATCGCGATAATTATGAGTTTGCCTATCCTATTCTAAAATCGCTGAATATGCGTGCAGCATTTTTCATTTCCACCAGCCTGATTGGCTCCGCAACACTGCCGTGGTGGGATGAAATAGCCTGGTATGTGAAGAAATGTGCGGGGAAAAACGTTAAGTTACCTGGTTACGATGAGCCAGTTCAGATACCGGCAACCATTACGCCGGATACCATTAAAAGTGTCCTTCAAAGTGTGAAACAAAACTTTGACAGCCTGGAATCACTGCTTGCAAACCTTCACGAGTTAGCCGGTGGCGACACGCCTTCATATCATTCAAAATCGGAACTATTTATGAACTGGCAACAGTTACAGGAACTGGTTGATGCGGGTATGACTATTGGTGCTCATTCACACTCTCACAGAATACTTTCGTACCTGTCTAATCAGGAGCTGGACTTTGAACTTTCGCACTCAAAGGCACTACTGGAATCCAAGCTTGGAATTGATGCAAATACACTGTCCTATCCAGTGGGCGGTGCACATACTTACAATGAAATCGTGTCGCGAAAAGCCAGAGAGTTAGGGTACGAATCAGCGTTTAGCTTTAGTTCTAAAATTAATCACAATATCTTTGAAAACTGTATGGAGCTTGGACGATTTTCGATTGACCGGTCATTCGACCGCACTTTTTTTAAAAAAATGTGTTTAACATCAGGGTAAATTTTACCACTTGATACTGTTTCATGATCGACTAATTAGCCGTTCACCCTATGCTTGTTACTCAGAAAAAAGGCTGTCACACACTATGTATCAACAACAAATTAAGTCGCCTTCTGAATCAACACATTTTAAAGTAGAAGCAGAGTCATCTAAGGCAACTCTGGCCTTTTTCTTTCTTGTTCTATACACCATATCGGTATTAATTCGTCCTCACGAGTTCTCTGTAGCAACTCAGAAATATATTTTTATTCAGATATTTGCCATTCTTTCTTTTATGCTCACCCTGTTGACCCTAAGACCAATCAAGCTACAACCTCAACACTGGTTGCTTATTGGTCTTACTCCGCTGATTATGCTCTCTGCATTTTTTAATGGATGGGGCACTGGCGGTATCTATCAGTCTGAGCGCTTATTTACTGCGTCCATCATCCCGTTTTTTCTTTTTACATCGCTTGTAAATACGCCAGGACGGCAGCGACTTTTGATGTGGGTTTGTCTAATCGCAGCGTGGTTCATGATTTATAACGGCCATATCCAGCAAGCGGCTTTCGATATTACACGAGGCTTCGGTATAGGTATAGGAAATAGCTTCACTGTCGGCGGCCCAGAGATGAGAATAACTTACCTGGGGTTCTTCAGTGATCCGAACGATTTAGGTATGTTTATTGTCATGTGCCTTCCCTTCTCAGTATTTCTATTTTACACCGGTAATATCATTGCTAAATTGGTAACCCTAATGACTATTGCCGCCATTATTTACGGTGTGTATATGACCGGTAGTCGTGGCACTCTGCTTGGCGCAATGAGTGTTATTGCAGCGTACTTTTTTATAAAGCGTGCCGGCGCCAAGCTTATTCTTGTAGGAGCACTGATAGCGCCGATTGCAGCAACACTTCTGGCTGCCTTCGGAGGTATAACATCAGGTGAGTCATCAGCCTACGGCAGACTGGATGCATGGTACGACGGCACACAGATGTTACTGCATAACCCTGTTTTTGGCGTCGGCATGGGTAATTTTATGGACGAGCATGGAAAAGTAGCTCACAACTCATACATACATGTTGCAGCTGAACTTGGTGTAATCGGCTATTCTCTGTGGGGTGGCGCATTAATACTTAATATGCTGGCAGGTTATGACCTGATAAAAAAACACACTGACTGGCAGGCTCCTGATGACAAGACTCAGGCGCTTTATGACAGAGAAATATTGGTTAACAAAGCACTATTTTACGCCATGATCGGATTTATGGTAACAGCCTTCTTTCTGAGCAGACAATTTACACTGACCATGTTCATTTTTATGGGAATGCAAACGGCAAGTCTGGTCAGAATCATAAGAATCCGACCAGAATTAGCATACGTATTTGAGAAGCGAAATATTTTCAAGAGTATCGGGCTGGCATGGTGCATTATCGTTGCTGTTTACCTTGCCTTGAAAGTTGGTCTTTAAAAGTATCAGATTCGCTATCGTTGATGCTGATAGATATTTAGGCAAACTATTGTTGTCTCTTATTTCTGACCGCGACTCCGCGAATTCAACTTTGAAGCGCACCACTCTCTAAATTACGACGCACAACATTAATCCAGGTACACGACGCGTTTTTTGAACCCAGCCACATTCCAAGCCTGGGGAGGCACAAAGTACAGTTGCGAACTCAATCAAGTGCTAGGTATTGTCGGTATTAATACATAATATCCTGCTAGCCGGTACCAAAACCTTTGCTACTTAATAGTAGAAATATTCTGACTCTACCGAAGGTAGGCAGATAAAGGGGTAATTAACTGCAGAACAAACGCGATTTTTCATTCTAAATTAAGTGGGCCTCGCGGCCCTTCGACAAAGTTATTAGCGTCCTTTCCCGAACAGCACAACTTCAACTGTCCTAATCAGGATAAGAATATCCAGCAATAAGCTTTGGTGCTTTACGTAGTACAAATCGAACTTCAGCTTTTCCATTGAGTCATCCACGCTTGCACCATAGGGATAATTGAGCTGTGCCCAGCCTGCCAGTCCAGGCTTCACATTATGTCGCTGGTTGTAATAGGGTACTTCGCGCACCAGCTTTTCGACAAATTCAGGGCGCTCAGGGCGAGGACCAATAAAGGCCATTTCACCTTTAAAAACGTTAAGCAATTGCGGCAGTTCATCAATGCGGTATTTACGAATGAAGTGACCAATCCGCGTGACCCGATCATCGTTCTGTGACGCCCATTTCGCCCCGTCTTTTTCCGCATCCGGGCGCATACTTCTGAATTTAATAATCTTAAACAGTTTACCGTTTAGCCCTACACGCTCCTGTTTGTAGAATACACTGGTTTTGGTTCTGCGGCCGTCATCCAGATATATAATAAGCCCGGTCATCAGCATAAATGGCCACACAAAGATAAAGATAATGAACGCCAAAAAGGCATTCAGACTGTAATCCAGCGCATCACGCAGATAATTATTACTTTGGAAGCCATTGGAATAGATAACCCAGCTTGGATACATGAGATTGACCACAATCTGGCCGGTTTCACGTTCCATAAAGTCCAGCAGATCAGTGACTTCTACACCACGCAAACGGGCCTCAAACAGCACTTCCACCGGCAAGGTCCCTCGGCGCTGGTCACAGGCAATCACCACTTCTTCGATATCATTATCAATAATGAACTGCTGGAAGCTTTCATCCACTTTCACGTGGACAATTTTTTCCTGTTTGATGCCCTCTTCCCGGTTGTCTCCCGGAATTGGCACAAAGCCCAACAGTTCAAAACCTATGCGGTCAACATCGCGGCGCATCCGCTTTTCTATAATGGAAGCACGTTCACCGGCTCCCAGCACAACAATGCGAACTTTGCCTAAGCCCAGTAAACCCAGTCGATTGGTAAAATACCGGAACGTAACCAGCGTAATGATGATGGAGCAGACAGCAACAGGTAAGAAATACCCGTCCATGACAAGTCGGTCAAAAAGCGCTCGGCTAATCACTTCCACTAAGAAGTAACTCAAGCCAACACTGACGAAGATCCTCCTGATGATTCCCCGGAAAGTTTCCCGGAGTTTAGTCTCGTAAAGCCCGACTGAGAGTGAACATAAGAGTATACAGATCGTCATCAGGCCAATATTGACGACCAGGGTTTCAACCGATACCTGTCGGGAAAGCCCCAGATGTATGAGGATGAAATGAGAGAGATACCCTATGTACGCAATCAGTAATGCTTCGGTAATAACAAGAATATTAGACCGTTTACTCTGATTTCTCTTATTTACTGCCACCCCTGGCCCCCTAAACCACAAAAAAACATGATCATCATATAGTGAATTTTTGTAATAGACTACACTTGCTGTTGGCTTTATGATGGTTTCTGCTCAACAGCACCTTTTATAATTTATAAAAAAGCACATTTACTCATAATGAGCGCAGGATGATCTCTTATGCACGGCTTGAAACGTAACCTATTAGTAATAGCAGGATTCACACTTTTTACTTTAGCTGGCTGCAGTTCCAATACTTTGCCCCAGTCTAAAACCCGCCCTTCTCTTACTACAAACGTCGATAATTACCAGTACCTGATTGGTCCCGGTGACACTCTGACTATTTTTGTCTGGCGAAACCCGGAAGTATCAGGACAATTTATTGTACGGCCTGACGGTAAAGTCACCACATCGCTGGTTGAAGACATAGAAGTTTCCGGAAGAACCCCTACGATGCTGGCGCGCGAAATTGAAGAGCAATTGTCGACGTATATCAATAACCCGCGCGTTACGGTTAGCGTAAACAACTTTAGTGGCCCACTTAGTGAGCAGGTTCGTGTTATCGGTGAAGCACTTAACCCCAGCGCCATTAATTACACAGAGAATATGACGCTACTTGATCTTATGATCGCGGTTGGCGGTTTAACTGAGTTTGCTGATGGAAATGGTGCGAAATTAGTTCGAGTGGTCGATGGAAAAGAAAAAACTTACGAAATCAACATCGATGATTTGATCAGAGACGGTGATATCACGCAAAACGTCGACATGCTACCGGGTGATATCGTCATCATTCCAGAAGCATGGTATTAATAAAGCAGTAAACGGAAGTTTTTATTCATGCAAGATTTGCAGCAAACGCTTGTTCAGGCACTTGATTACGTAAAGGGTGTCTGGATAAAAAAGCGCTACGTCATGATATTCTCATGGCTTATTTGCCCTCTGGGCTTCATTTATGTTTACTCATTGCCCGATGAGTATTCATCTGAATCAAGGGTCTACGTTGATACTCAGTCCGTGCTTCAGCCCCTGCTGAAGGGGTTAGCTATACAGAATAATCCAAGGCAAGAAATTCAGATGATGACCAGAACATTACTTAGTCGTTCTAATGTCGAGATGATTGCCCGGGAAAGTGACTTGGATCTGCAGGCCAATACATCTCAAGAATTTGATCTGCTCGTAAAAGAGTTAGGTGAAGAGATAAAGCTATCAGGTACTACCCGCAGTAACATTTACACTATATCTTATACACACCCTTCACCAACAACCGCACAAAAAGTTGTTCAGGAAACTCTAGACTTGTTAGTAGAAGGAACACTGGGTAATAGCAGGCGTGATACAGATACTGCTGAGCGGTTTATCAATGAACAAATCGCTGAGTATGAAAACCGTCTTAGTGAGGCTGAGCAAAGGCTTGCCAACTTTAAGCGACAGTATAATGATGTATTGCCACTGGCGGGCAGCTTTTACGGTCAGATACAAAAACTTGATGAGCAACTTGCAGCCACCCGCCTTGAGATTAAGCAAACGCAAAAGCAGGTGAGTTCTTTGCGTGCACAGCTATCAGGTAGCTCTTCGCCTGATAGCTTTGGCGTAACCAATAATGAAGAAGATCCAATGCTGCGTACACGTTACGATGAACGGATTCGGGCTCTTGAAGAGGAGCTTGATCGCTTGCAGTTAAGGTTCACTGACAAACATCCGGACGTAATTGAAACTAAAGCGCTGCTGGCAAGTTTAGAAGAGTCCAGGAAAAAAGAAATAAACGCTTTTTTACAGAATGATGAGAACGGCACATCACAACCAATGAACGAGCTTAGCCGGCAAATTCGGCTGGAAGTAAGCAGATTGGAATCTCTGATTGCGTCTCTGGAAGTTAAAGAAGAAGATATCATTGCTAAACGAGCTGAGCTGGAATCAAAAATCGATCTTATTCCACAGATTGAGGCTGAGTCTGCCGCACTAAACCGCGATTACAAAATTACTAAGGACAAATACGAGCAGTTGTTGTCGCGTAGAGAGTCTGCGGACCTTTCACGCCGTGCTGATGTGTCAGCTGAAGACTTCCAGTTTCGTATCATCGAACCGCCAATGCTACCTATAAAACCGTCTGGCCCTAAACGCCTCATCTTCTATACAGCGGTGCTGTTTCTAGGGTTTGGGGTTGGTATTGGTATTGCGTTTTTAGTGAGTCAGATTACGCCTGTAATTGTCCGCCCTAAGCAATTACTTCAAATTACCAATCTGCCTGTCTGGGGATCTGTCAGTCACTTAAATATTGCTTCGATTCACAGGAAGAATCGCATAAGACTGGTTTTCTTTGTGTTGTCGACCGGGATAATTTTTGCCATGTACGGTGCGTTAATGGCAGCAGAAGTGATGAATATCGATCTATTGGGGGTAATCTATGACGCGTAACACAATAGAAAAAGCCCTTCAGAAACAAAGAGAGGCCCAGGAAAAGAAACGCTTGGAACAACAAGCTGCGGGCCAGCCCAGCGAAGGAAGCGCTATTGATTCAGCTGACTCTTCGGCCATTAATGAGACCGCGACTTCCTCTTTGCGCGATGAGAGTCAAAAAAGTAACACATCCAGTGACCTTGAGCCTTTTGAAATTGATACTCAGTCGTTAAATGACAGAGGGCTTGTTGCATATGCAGGCGACAGGAAAGCGATTAATGAAGAGTTTCGTGAAATAAAAAGAAAACTGATTGGCAACGCTTTTGGAAAAATTGCGAAGACGCTGAATAACCCGAATATCGTCATGGTCTCAAGCAGTCGGCCGTCAGAAGGAAAAACTTTCACTGCAACCAACCTGGCGCTGAGTATTGCCTCAGAGCAGGACAAAACCGTGCTGTTGGTCGATGCCGATGTTCTCAGGCCTAATGTCCTCAATACACTCGGCCTTAAAGCCCGACCGGGTTTAATGGAGTACCTTACTGGCGATGTAGATGATATTTCAGATGTGCTCTATCCGACAAATATCGACAAGCTAAAAATAATACCGGCGGGTAAATCTCACCATCTTTCGACGGAGTTACTGGCTAGCCAGAAGATGCATGATACGGTCGATGAATTTGCAAACCGCTATCCCGATCGGGTGGTGATTTTCGATACACCGCCGCTCATTGGTATCAACGAATCTGCAATACTTGCCAATTTTGCCGGGCAAGCCGTGATTGTTGTCGAGGAAGGACAAACCAAGATTTCCGATATAAAGAACGCTGTCGAAGGGTTAAGTCCGGAAATTGCAATAGGTTTCGTCGTGAATAAATCCGTGCACCTAGATTCCGAAGGAACGGGCTATTATGGCTATTACTATTCGCAACGTGATGAATAACGCTAAAAAGAATAAGTGCGCGTCAGCAATTAGGGGAGCGCTGCTTCTACTATCAGTAAGTGCGTTTTATCCTGCCGTGGCGGTCGCTGACTTTCGCATTAATGCGGGCGCGTCTGCCGATGCAGTCCAACAAAACTTAAAGTCTGCAGAACAGGAGCAACGCTCGCTTAGCACATACACTGTCGAGCCATTTGTCACTGGCTCATATCGTTCGAAAACCCTGCAGGGGCTTTGGAAAGGTAAGGTCGTCTATCTTGAGCGCGATCGTGAGGACAGTAATCAGGAGGACACGTACGCCGAATATTCTTATAATGCCCGGTGGGCACCGTTTGAAAGGCTGCTGATGTTTGAAGCAAATGGTGCGTTAACTTACAGGAATGCTAACGCGGGTAATTATCTGGTCTCCGACTTTTTAACAAATTCGCAAAACCTGAGGAAAGTTCGTACCAACCGCTATGCAGGGACACTACAACTGGACCAGGGGAATTATGCAAGGGCTAACGGAACCATCGCTTATTCAAACGTAGAGTCGGAGCGGTCCCTTACAGGCTCAGGCAACAGACTTGAAAACGATACCTATCAGGCCAACGGTGTATTGCGTTACGGCGAAAAGGCGACACGTTTTTTTTGGACGCTACAGGGTAGTTACCAGCAAACGGAACGCGGTGGGGGCGAAAATGCCAACACGCAGGGCGACTTTATATCTCGCAGAGGAAGCGCGACAGCCGATGCCATACTCATAGGTGATTTTGGTCTACGGCTGAATGCAGTACATGAGGGAAATCAGGTAAGTAACCGTGAAGACACAAACAGCCGGGTACGCGAGTTTAACAGCTACGGTGCAGGTATCGTTTATCGTCAGTCTGCAGTTCGCTATATTGCTATTACCGCAAACCGCAGCGATCCAGATATCGGTGAAGAGGAGGAGTTCATTGGAGGCGAGCTACGCTGGGCCTTTAGTTCTCGCTCTAACGTTGCAGCAAGCTATGGCCGCAGGTTTTATGGCGATTCTGCCAGCGCGTCATTTAATTATAATACAAAACATTTCAGGGCGTCGTTCGGATATGATGAAGATGTGACTAATACATCCCGTATTCTTGCAAATCCCGAGAACCTTGGCGTATTTGTTTGTCCTGTCGCGACCACCGGCTTCAGCGACTGTTTCCAACCTGCAAGCCTCGACTATCAACCCGGCGCGGATGAGCAGTTGGTTGAACTGACAGTTCCTAACTTTGAGTTTGAAGATAATATAATCGTTCGTAAGAGTGGTAATGCACAGATTGGGTACTCTTTTTCACGGGTATCTATAGGTCTGTCTGTCCGTTATTCTGAAGACGACTACATTGATGCACAACGGGTTCGCCAAACCTATGCAACTGGCTTAAACATCAGTTACGCGCTGGGCAGCTATACAAATCTTGAGGCAAATATTGATTATGCGGAAATTCAACAGCAGGCTGTAAGTTTTGAAAATGGCAAAAGTGAAAACTGGAATGCCAGTATCGGTTTGTCACGGCGCATTGGCAGACATCTCACTGTCAACGTTGAAGGTAGTTACTTAGAGAAGAGTGGTAATCTAACCTCAGGTAGTCTTTTTGGTGCAGAGTACAGTGACCGAAGGGTGTCAGCAGGCATTACGTACAGATTCAATTAACAAGTAATACATCAAAAACGGTCTGTTTGTTCACATGACCGTTTTCTTGTTTTTTTCCTCACGCAACGACTACTAAGAGTATTCCGTATCGTGTTATCACGACGATGAATCAGGCGAGTTATTTCTCTGAGTTTCGCCACTATCCGTCTTAAGCCTTACATATGAGCGATACTTCTTTTTTAGTAGCTTATCAATGTACTGCGTAAGCTTTACCTTGTGCCCGATAGCATCGTCCAACGCATCAACCAGCTCAGCCAGCATGGCTTTATAGTATTCCACATCCTGGATCACGTTACCGTTTGGTGTAAGTACCTGTTGCGCAGGTCGATACGAGCCGTCCGCGGGAGCCTCGTCGCTGGCTTCCGGCTCTTCGAACTGCACAGGGGCTTCCGGCTCAAACATCTCTGTTTTCACTTCATCAATAACAGCATCAACAGCGCTTTCATCCAGCACTTCCAGTTCTTCTAAGAAGCCAAATAATAAAATCCTGTCCATCAGTGTATTTATTTTACGGGGTACACCGCGGGTAAATAAATAAATGCGCGAATAGGCCTCTTCAGAGAACAGGGTGCCGCCCTGCCAGCCGGCATGATGCATTCGGTACTCGATGTAAGAACGCACTTCCTCTTCGGTGAGCGGCGCCAGGTGACAGGACGCCACAATACGCTGCCGGAACTGCTCCATATTGGGCGCACGCAGTATAGGTTGCAGCTCTTCCTGTCCGAGCAAAAAGCTTTGCAGTAACGGCTTTCCAGCAACCTGAAAGTTCGACAGCATGCGCAGCTCTTCAATGGTTTCCAGAGGCAGGTTTTGTGCCTCATCCACCAGTAGCAGTGCCCGTTTTCCCTGCTTGCTGAGGCTTAGCAGAAACGCCTCTAATTCTTTTAAGATATCCGATTTGGTTTTCGCTGTGGTATCCAGCTCAAACTTCGACGCCACCATTTTCACCAGTTCATCCGGGGTGAGTTTGGGGGTTACAATTTGCGCGGCCGTAATGTCATCCTCTATATCCGCTAACAGACTGTTAGCCACGGTTGTCTTCCCCGTACCAATATCACCGGTGATGACGATGAAGCCTTCGGCCTGGGAAAGCCCGTACTGAAGATAAGACATTGCCCGCTTGTGCCATTTACTGGCATAGAAAAAAGCGGGATCTGGCGTAAGCTGAAAAGGTTTAGAGTTAAGTCCGTAATAACTTTCGTACATGCCAAGTACCGTATGCTGCGCGTTACGTTGAAAAAAGGACCCTTAGCTTATCTTAAAAGGGCCCTGTGCGGCTATGACAGATTGCGGCAACGTTTGCACAATGGCGGTTATCTGGCCGTAAACCTGCGCCGATTTTGTTAACTTCGTTTATGGACTTTGTGCTCGACAATCCGCTCGATGATGCCTGTGGTAGACACGCCCTCTTCGAAGTTCAGCACTTTCACTTCACCGCCATCTGCCAGGACCTCTTTCGCTCCGGCAATTGCGTCTAATGAGTAATCGCCACCTTTGACCAGAATATCAGGGAGTAATTCAGCAATGAGTCGCTGCGGCGTGTCTTCGCTAAAGGGCACTACCCAGTCGACTGACTTAAGTCCCGCCAGCACCGACATTCGGCGGTTCACGTTATTCACGGGCCGCCCCGGCCCTTTCAGTTTTGTCACCGATTCGTCGGTATTCACCGCGACAATCAGACGATCCCCAAGCGCTGCGGCTTCCTCCAGATAGCTGACATGGCCTGAGTGCAAAATATCGAAGCAGCCATTCGTCATGACCACTTTCTCGCCACGGGCATGCGACGACTCAATGGCGATAGCCAGTTGCGCTTCGGTCATGACACCGCCATCTAAGTGCAGTGACTGTTCACCCACCACCATAGCCAGTTCGGTATTGGTCACTGTGGATGTACCGAGTTTACCGACCACTACGCTGGCGGCCAGGTTCGCCAGTACACAGGCGGCCTGCACTGGCAGCTCACAGCCCATTGCCACGGCAAGCGTGGACACTACCGTGTCACCGGCACCAGTGACGTCGTACACTTCTTTTGCTTTGGCCGGCAAATGGAACTCGGTACTGTCGGCCTCAAACAACGTCATGCCATTTTCTGAGCGAGTAACCAGCAGAGCATCAAGTTCAAGTTTGTCCCGCAGCGCCTGGGTACGTTCAACCAGCTCCTGTTCGCTGCGTGTCTCGCCAGTGATGCGTGTCAGCTCCTCCATATTAGGAGTAACGAGCGTCGCCTGACGGTACTTTTCAAAATCTGATCCTTTTGGATCAACAATCACCGCTTTCCCCTTTTCTCTTGCTTTCTGAATAAGGGTCTGCGGTGACGTCAGGCAACCTTTGTCATAGTCAGACAGGACCACCACGTCGATATTATCCAGCGCGGCCTCAAACGCTGCTTCAAGGTCGGCCTTATCCACATCTGCAAAACTGCGCTCAAAGTCCATGCGCAACAGTTGCTGATTACGACTCATCACGCGTAGTTTAGTGATAGTCTCGTAGCCCTTCTGAGCAAAAAACTGACAGTCTATGTCAAAAAGTGCCAGCCGCTGACGCAGTATGCTGGCATTTTCATCTTCACCACACAGCCCAAGCAACGTTACGCTGGCGCCCAACGTCGCAGCGTTGATGGCGACATTAGCAGCGCCACCGGGTCTGTCTTCGGTGGTACTGACATTAACGACCGGAACCGGCGCTTCCGGTGAAATACGGCCAGTGCCGCCGCTCCAGTAGCGATCCAGCATCAGGTCGCCGACGATAAGAACTCTTGCCTTGCTGAAATCTGGTAATATCATTGTTATTCAACCCGTATAAAATCAGTGGTGTATAAACGTAGATGCCAATAAGTATATCAGCCATCGACGGCGATGCAGATGCACAGAAATGGTATATATACCTGATTGAGAACCGCTTGGGCCATTTGTATACCGGCATCACCTGTGACCCTGCCCGACGCATTGCCCAGCACAGAGGCCTGCGCAGGGGCGGTGCGAAAGCCCTAAGGGGAAAAGCCCCGCTTTATTTTCGCGGTGTCTTCCAGGTCGCCGGCAAGTCTGCCGCCATGCACATTGAATATCAACTCAAACAGCTGCCTGCCCGGCTGAAATGGCAGGTAATTGATAACCAGAACCTGGCGCAGACCAAGACGGTTACAATGCAGTTTTCAGACAGCGAAAATACCTTGCACAATCAGTGCAATACCAAGACTTAACGTAAAGCCCAGGCACGCCACTCCCACGTTATGCTGCTGATCGACTTCCTGCCGGAAGTTCATGCCATACAAAATGATGTATTTACTCAGCAATACAAGCAAGTGAAGCAGCACCGCCAAGGCAATACTCACAATGATCCAGCCGGTCACATTGCTGACGTACCCCGCCGGATTGTATTCCAGCAAAAAGCGCGACACAGAAACAATCATCGCCGTTCCCAACAGGTTCCCTGAATGTTCAATAGCAAGGGCCAGCTGCCCTTTTCGCAATGCGCCCTGAAACGAGTCATTCTGGTTGCCTTTCGCGTACCGCGCTTCAAGAATACGGGTCATCACCAGCAGAATGGTCAACACCACCGTAAACCCTGTCACGATGGCGATAATTGCATTCATATCGCTGCCATCCACCCATAACATAATACTGCGTAAAATAATTGCGCTGGCAATGAGGCTGGCAGCGTCCACCAGGGCAATACTGACGCTGCGATCGGATATCATGGCCATGGTATCAACGCGGTTGAGTACCAGCTTGTCATGGGCAAAACGCCCAAATTTGACCAGCAGGATCCCCACCACACCGAACTGCACCATTCCCAGCGCGGCTTCCTGAAAGCCAATACCGATATGACGCCCCACAACCGAACTCAGCACAATGCACAATGACAACATGCCACCGGCAATACTAATTCCGAAGGCAAAATTATCTTTAACGCCCAGCTCCTCTGCCACCGAGTTTTTTCTGACCATGCCGGTGAGCCACTTCATCACCAGCAGCAGTAACAAAGCTAAAAAGACATCGATGGCAAGATAACCCCATATTTCAGATGTGAGCGGTACCAGTTTTACCAGTGCATCCATTAAAAAGTCTCCCTAACCTGAGAAAGCCGTATGAGTGGGCTTTCGGTTCCGGTGTCTGGTCGGCGATGTTGAAATATGCCAGACTCAGACCAGCCGGATTAACCTCGTGAATCAAATCATTATGCCTGTAGATTACGCAAAAAACAGTAAAGTAGAGCACCGTGTCGAGACGTTATGGCAGCGATTGGAAGAAAACGCACCAGAGCCTGAAAGGCTGACGTCCCATAAGACAACCCTGTCCTGCCTGTTCGCACGTTCATCATTTGTGGCCGAGCAGTTCATTCAGCATCCACAGTGGATTGATGAGATACTCGATGACACGGCTGCACCCGTCCCTGAACCGTCGCAATATCAGGCGCTGGTCCGCCAGTCACTTAAAGAAGTCACGAATGAAGACGAATTACTGGCCAGGCTGCGACTGAGCCGGCATTTTTACATGACCCGGATTGCCTGCTGTGACTTATTAAATCAGCAGACGATCGAGGCGTCACTGTCACAGGTGTCGGCGCTGGCTGATGCCCTTATCAGCGAAGCCTACAGCTGGTACTACAGTTTTTTCGAAAAGAAATTCGGTACGCCGGAAGGGCCACACGGTAAGCAACCCATGTATATTCTGGCAATGGGTAAGCTGGGCGGCAGAGAGCTGAATTTTTCCTCCGATATAGACCTTATCTTTGCCTACCCTGTAAAAGGCAGCACCAGTGGCGGCAAAAAGTCGCTGGAAAATCAGCAGTTCTTTACCCGGCTGGCGCAAAAGCTTATAAGCAGCCTTAATAAAGTGACTGCCGACGGTCAGGTCTTCCGTGTCGATATGCGCCTTCGGCCTTTTGGCGAATCCGGACCGCTGACCATCCACTTTGCGGCACTTGAGGACTATTATCAGGAACAGGGGCGGCACTGGGAGCGCTTCGCCATGGTCAAAGCCCGCGTGGTTAATCCACAGGCCCCGGCGTATCAGGATCAGCTTGAAGAGATACTGCAGCCATTCACGTACCGGCGCTATCTGGATTTTACCACCCTTGATGCGCTGCGTGACATGAAGCGCCTGATTGCGACCGAAATCCGGCGTCGCCGTCTGGACAACAATATAAAGCTTGGCGCAGGCGGGATCCGGGAAGTGGAATTTTTCGCGCAGAGCTTTCAGCTGATACACGGTGGCCGCGAACAACAACTGCAGCAGCGCTCACTGTTAAAAACCCTTAAGGCATTAAGTACCAGCGAGTTAATTGAGCAGCAGGTGACCGACACACTGCGTGACAACTACCTTTTTTTACGCAAGGCCGAGCATACCCTGCAGCAATTTGGTGATGAGCAGACACAAACCCTGCCTGACGATCCTGTTGAGCAGCAGGCACTGGCCGATGTTATGGGCTTTGCGGACTACGACGCATTTTTGATCAGCCTGCGTGAACGCATGGCTGACATTCACGCGCATTTCAACGAACTGGTGGAAGAGTCGCATGAGTCGCATGATGCGTCAGACACACTGTTCACCGCCTGCCGTGATGCCTGGCAACTGGGTCTCGACGAGGCCGAGTTCTGCGACACACTAAGCGAATTTACCCAGCAGCAAGTAGCAAAACAGCTTCACACCGAGCTTACCGGTTTTCGGCAGCAACAGCGGGGGTACCGTACGGGCCAGCGGGGAGAAAGCATCCTCAACAAGTTAATGCCCGAATTACTGTATGTATTAATTGAGCACTCGCCCAACAAAGCGGCCATGGTGCTTAGCCGGGTACTGAAGGTGATTGATGCCATCACCGGACGCACCACGTACCTCGACCTGCTGCTGGAGAATCCGGACGTGCTGAAGCAACTGGTGCGGCTGTGTGAGCGCAGTGACTGGATTGCTAATGAGATCCGGCGTTTTCCGATTTTGCTCGACGAGTTGCTCACCCCGCTGTATTTACAGCGACAAAATACAGATATTCAGCACAGCCGGAATGAATACGAACAGGAGTTACGTCAGACGCTGCTAAGAATAGAAGCAGACGATGTTGAGCACATGATGGATGCGTGGCGACAGTTTAAGCTTTGTCAGCAGCTGCGGATCGCCGCCAGTGATATCAGTGGCTCATTACCGATTGCCAATGTCAGCGATAAGCTCACAGTACTGGCTGAAACCCTGCTTCACAGTGTGGTGCAAAGCGCCTGGCAACAGGTCACCGACCGCTTTGGTAAACCAGCCCATTTACAACCCGACACCTATGGTTTTGCTGTTATTGGTTACGGCAAGCTTGGTGGCTACGAACTTGGCTACGGCAGCGATCTGGATCTGGTGTTTGTGCACAATGCGCCGCGTGAGTCTAAAACCGACGGTGATAAATCCATTGAGGCGCAGCAGTTTTATATCAAGCTAACCCAGCGTGTGATGCATTTACTGAACACCACAACCTTATTCGGGCAGCTTTACGAAACCGATTTACGCCTTCGTCCCTCCGGCAATGCCGGTCTGCTATGCTGCCATATCAGCGGCTTTGCCCGCTATCAGCGCGAAGAGGCATGGACCTGGGAGCATCAGGCGCTGGTCAGAGCGCGTGGTGTGCTGGGTGACAAAGATCTGCTGGAAGCGTTTGAAAATGAACGCGAATATATACTGGGGTTATCTCGGAACAACAGTCAGCTACGCGAAGATGTTGTTTCTATGCGCAAAAAAATGCGTAAACATCTTCTTGCCAGTGAGCCGGAAATGGTCGATCTGAAGCAGTGTGAAGGCGGCATAACGGATATTGAGTTTCTTACCCAGTACTGGGTGCTGGGTCACGCTTGTAAGCATCCTGAAATCAGTCATTTTACTGACAACCTCAGGCTGCTTAACGTCATTTGCGAGGCCGGTATTATTCATTCAGAGCAGGCGCGTATGCTACAGGATGCGTATCTGCAGCTACGCGACCAGTATCACCAGCTGACACTGGCTGATCATAAGTTTGCCAAGGAGTCGACATCACTGAACGCGCTAAAAGAGCGGGTGCTGTCAGTATGGAATGACGTATTGGGTAATGAGGCGCCTGACCCTGAGGACGCGGCCAAGTAGTCTATGACCGCTCAGGGCTTTTCAGCACGCTCACAGTTTTGTGCGACGAACTCTGAGTCTTCTGTGGTTACCACTAACGAGCGTTGCTGCGGGCAGAGGTATGCCCTCACCTGCCCTTCAAAATTACTGTCTATGGCTGTGGCGATGCTGGCAAGCGACCCGGAGATGGTGCTGTCCATCTGAAACTGATGTTTTATGACAAAGTCCTGGTCCAGATCCCAGATAACCTGCATGCCTTCCTGCTGGGCATACTGCGAAATAGCCTCACGCAGGGTTGTGCCCGCTTTGAAGGTGCGAAACTTGTGCTCTCCGGTCCAGCGCTCACTCACCGGCCGGCTCTGACTCGACATGCTGGCCAGCTTATTATCCAGACTTTGGTCTGCGCCGCCCACATCCACCACAAAGTCGCCAACGTCTTCTTTTATAGGATCAGAAGACGACATTCTGAACTCCCGGTAAAACTCACTAAGCCCAGACGACACTGACTTATCTTTTTTCTCGCCTTCGGGCACCGGTTTTTGTTCCTGCTCCTGTTGCAGAAATATCACCACGCCAGCGACAATCACTAGTGCCAGCGCCAGGCCAATATGGCGGGCCCAGAACATCGTGCTGGAAAAACTTTTTTGCGGCATGCTGGCTCTTTCAGACCGTTTAAATTAAATGCATGTTACTTCGAATTGTTTGGCAGATTCAACTTTTCAGCATGGTCATAGCTTCATTGCCAGCGAACAGGCCGACTTGCCGCAGGGACTTCTACGATGTGCAGGCAGCAGGTGCTTTACGATTACTGATAGTAAGAGGGCATATCGGCCTGAGGGCGTGTTTTAAAACGCTTGTGCATCCACAGATAACTTTCCGGCTGCTCTTCAATCAGGCCAATGATTTCCTGATTCAGGTAAGTGAGTGCTGTTTCATTGTCCATGTCCCGAAGGTCCTGCTCAAGGGGCGGATAAAATTTAACCTTATACCCCTTGTCGGTGAACTGTGAACTTATCAATAAGGGCGTTGCCTCGGTACGGCGAATGAACATCATGGTTGCGGTGGTGGTCGCTGCATCACTCACGCCCCCAAAGGGCACAAAAATACTCTGGACGCGACCATAATCCTGATCGGGCAGATATAAACACAATTCCTTGTCATCCAGCGCTGCCAGCAACGCTTTGGCATTGCGTTTATGGATCATGTACTTGTTTGAGCGATTGCGGCCATGATACTGAAGATAGTCGACCAGCGGATTGTTATGTTTGCGGTAAAATGCAATGCTCGGATGTGTATACCCTAGGCCACGACAGGCAAACTCCAGATTCATATTATGGATAGCCATACCAAACACCCCATGTCCGCGCTGCAACGCCTGCTCGACATGCTCGTAACCTTCCACCACAAAGTGTTTTTTCACCCGCCATGTTGGCCACCACCAGCCCATCGCGGTTTCAAACAGCGCCATTCCGGTACGCCGAACATTCTCATTCACAATTTTTTCGCGCTCTGCATCACTCAGCTCAGGAAAGCAGAGTGCTATATTACGCCGGGCAACCTTCGCGCGTTTTGGCGCGGCAAGCACAATCAACCGTCCAACACCGGCGCCAAGGGCACGTATCACCGGCAATGGTAACCAGGTAATACCATACAGCACGACGACACCAAGCCAGACTCCCCAGTACTTGGGTGATAGAAAACTGATTTTAAATGAGGGAGGTGTGATTGCTGAGGACACGCTGAGGGTTCCAGGAACGTTACAAAGAGCGCTATTGTAACGATCGCACCTTGTATCTGGAACCCCAGGGAGAGATTAATACTCTTTATCTATCGCTTTTAGTTTTTTCTCAAAGCTTTCGTAATCGTCTCGGGATTCATAATCGAAGTGATACTGACTGTGAAAACCAAACGAAAGTTTAACCTTGGCATCTTCAATAAAAAGCGTATAGCCATCCAGGTCGGTAAACGCCTTGATGCCGTTTAGGTGATACTCATCGCCCTTCTTTTCGCCAAACTTTCTGATTTTGTCGAACACCTGAAGTAAATACTTTGAATCGAGTTCGTTCTTCATTACTGTCTCGTCCTTAGTTTCTTTAGAATGGGTACTCACTCACCTTTACTTTAGATTACTCCTGCATATCAGCCCGCTTGCTTAGTTAACTATTTCGCGTTAGTTAAAATTATAGCGAAAACCTATACCGACATAATGCGTGGAGAAGTCTTCCTCACCTGCCAGGTAGGTATATTCAAACCGTAGCATGCTGCGCATACCAATATTGTAGTCATAGCCAAGGCCCACCATACCTGCCACGATCCCCTCATCAAACCGGCATGCGCCGCTCTGCAGGCCACCCAGGCGACATTCCCCGGCTTCACTGGGTGCTTCACTGCCATTAATATCGGCCTTCGCTATGCCAAGTTTGTAAAACAGTTCACCCTGCAGACTACTGGCTTTGCCAAGAATAGCCAGATAGAGGGCGCCGGTCTCCATACCACTGTCTTGCGATACATCATCAAGCAATTGCAGGTAGCCAGCTTCAACATACCATTGAGGATGAAACTGGTGCCCCACGGCCAGGTTGTAGCCGGTCCCGTCAAGCGACTGCTCACTAAATTCTGAGTCGCTGTAGCCTACACCCACGGTGCCGTACATTTTTTCCGTCGCCAGCGCCTGGCCACTGAGTAACAGTGAAGCCGCTGCCACAAAGCATTTAATGTTCATAGTCATCCTTAAAAGAAGTATTCCAGTGTAAATTGCAGGTGATCATCGCGGCGAATGAAGTAGTAAGTATCGTCCGGTGTATCGGATGCAAAAAAGTACGCATCGAGACTCCAGCGCCAGTTATCCGTAATTCGACTGGATGCCTCGATAAAGGCACTGTAGGTATCGGTGTTATCAAGATCCTGAACAAAACCGGTTAATACTTCGGTTCCGTCGATGTCGTTCCAGACCCACCGCAACCCAGCCATGAGGTCGTTTTGTGCAATGGCAAAGTAGTTATTTTCACGCTCATCAAACTGATATTCCATCAGCACACCCAGGTCATACTGGGTGTCGAAAACACCTACCGTAGTATGCTCAAACCCGGCTACCAGGGCACCAAAGTCCTCCTGCTGGCCAGTCCGGTAAATGGCTTCCATTTTCCAGAGCCATGCCCCCTGCACAGTTAGCACGTCCACACCAACCTGCTCTATCTGCGCATAATACGGCCTGATTACTGGCGACTCAGTCGTTAAATCGGGCTCAAGCAGCTCGGGCTCCCGGGTGGTGCCGTCAAAGTACGACAGGCCCACTTCCCACATGCCCAGGCTGCGCTGCCAGCGAAACGCGTAGTCGATATGGCGCTCTTCGTCATCCGACTCGTACACCGCCGCACTGCCATCAATGGGTAGCGGTGGCCGCATACGCCCCTCATTATCACTGAAGGTGCGCTCACGAAAATACGGCAAAATGTAGGCAGAAAACGTACCGTAATCGTTGTACCAGCGAAGGTTTACCATGGGCTGACCCAGTTTATCTTCACCATCCACGGCTTCCACGGCATCCGTCTGGTTGATGATGTCCACCAGATGGACTGATTCTGCCTGCCCCCAGAAAACCTTGCCGATGCCAACACGGGTTTCCCAGTCGTCTGCAACATGCAGCCACATCAGCTCGCGCATATCCACGTGAGTTCGGTTATCGTCGACGGAGTCATACCGCAAAAACGGCTTGACCAGCAGACTGTCATCGCCTGAATTCCACTGCGTGTAGAATTCGGGTTCGGCAAAAACAGAAAGCTGTTTGCGCTCCTGCTCAGGATAAGCCGGATCCTGCATAAAGTAGCGGAAATCCCCGCCAGCGCGCCCGGCAAACTCTATCTCAGCAAACGCCGGCATTGCCGCCAGCATGCCAAGGCAAAAGGTTACGGTTTTGTTCACTGCTTATCGTGCTCTTCTTAAACTGTTTTTATCAAAGTCGGACTCGTCAATGCCTACATCAAAGGCCAGGGACTCAGTAATAAGTTCTGTCGATTTGTTGGTTTGCTCGTTATACATATAACTAACCATCGGCCGCCAGAATGCATCTTTATAAAGTTTAAAGTCTTTAAACTCGAGGGTCTTCAGCAAATCGCCTTTCTTGTCATAAAACTCCACTTTGTGCACGCGATAGTGCTCTTTATCCAGCCATACGCGCTGACGCGAGTAACCGGAAAACTCATAGCGGGGGAACTGGTCAAGAATAAACATATCCTGGCCATCCAGCGTTTCATCGCCCACGTATTCGTAGTCAAATTTCTCGACTTCATAAGAGGTCATGTCTTCAAACGCAAATTCACTGCCCATGAAAGGGCCGGATTTATTGCGCGAGGCGATACGCTTCACGCGTTTGAGCGCAGGCAGGTAAATCCATTGTTCGTCTGGCTCAACCACGTGGGAAAAGCTGAGAAATGCGGTACCGCTCACATCCCGGGGTGACTGAAACACCGTCATGGCTTTATCACCGTCATTCTCCACTTCGATGGTGTCGACTTTCATTTCCCGGGTCGCTTCCTGCCCCTGGGCATTGCGCAGGATCATTGTGACTTCTGAACGGGAATTGTTCCAGCCGCGATCACGGGCCTTACGCTCTTTGGCAATTTCAAGCCCTTTGGCTGTGGCATCGTCGCCCGCCGTTGTTTGATTGCCGGTCTGCGCCTGAATAGCTGACGCAAACGCGACAACGATCAGACCCGCAAAAAACTTATTGGTTAACCGCATCCGCGTGTCCCCCTGGTTGTTGTTTGTCTCTGTCCAGCCACAGTAAAAACGCTGGCAGGAATAATAAATCGATTAACAGGGCTGCAATAATGATGATCACGGTTAACAGCCCCATATGCGCATTGAGCAGGAAACTGGAGAAGGTTAACACGCCAAAGCCCGCTGCCAGTACCACTGTAGTCGTAGTTAATGCCATACCTACCGTTCTGAATGCATACCTTACACTGTCACTCACTGACTTCTGTTGCATACGCGCAGACTGGTATTTGGATAAGAAATGAACCGTGTCATCAACAATAATCCCCATGGTCATACTTAGTACGACGGACAGCGCCATATTGATTTCACCACTCACCATCCCCCAGATCCCAAAGCCAACCCCGGCCGGGATAAGGTTTGTCATCAAACTTACCAGCCCCAGTCGCCATGACCGCAGAGCTATAACTATCAGACCCGATATTAGCACCAGGGCCAGCACCGTGCCCCACACCATGCTTTTCATATTACGCTCGCCAATATGGGCGAACATCAATGGCGGGCTGGCAGCCGTAATGCGCAGGTCAGCATTCAGTGACGCAAACTTTTCTTTGGCCTCACGCTCAAAGGCGGTGAATTCCTTACTCCCCAGATTATCCAGCATAGCAACGATCCGCAGTGCTGACTTATCAATGTCCATCTGATTATTCAGATCCAGACCATAGGGTAGTGACATTTCGTACAACAGCACATACTGCGATGCCAGCTCACGGTCCTCTGGCAACCGGTAATAGCTTTGATCATCGTTGTGCATGTTCATATTCAGGCGCTTCATGGTATCGGTGAAGCTCAGCACATGATGCACAACTTCCTGTTCGCGCAACCACTGACTAAACGCTTCTACATCTTCCAGCACCTCAGGATCAGTGATGCCATACGCGGTATCGGTATAGATGACAAAATCAATATTCGACATGCCGCCCATGGTCTTCTCATGTTCATTCACCGCCTGACGGAACGTGCTACTGTCATCAAAGTAGCGCACTGCCACATCATTGAGTTCATTGTTGGTAGAGAAAAGTGTCGCCACCAGCAATACCAGCGCAGAAAATGGCAGGACACGGCGATAGTTCCGGGTCATCCACTCGCCCATACCATCGAATGCCCGGCCACTTTGTTCCCCCCCTGACGAGGCAAGGGTTGGGCCTATCATCAGCATGGCCGGCAACAGGATAAGTGAAAGCACACAGGCCAGCAGCACCCCACCTGCAGTCATATTGCCAAGGTCTGATAACACCGGCACGGCAGAGAAGTTCAGCATTAAAAAGCCTATAGCCGTTGTCACACTGGTGATCACCACCGGACGCACATTCAGCTTAAGACTGGCAATAATGGCGTCACGCTTGGCAAGCCCCTCGCGAAGGTACTGCTTCACGCCAACCAGAACATGGATACAGTCTGCCACTGCAAGGGTAGTCACCATGGTTGGCACATTGACGGTGGCGGTGCTTAAGAATAATCCGGCCCATCCGGCCATTCCCACGGTCACTGCAATAGAGATAATCACCACCACCATGGTACTTATCGACGCAAACACCGACTGTGTGATAAGCCCAATCATTACCGCAATCACCAAAAACATGAGCGGTACCAGCGTCTGCGTATCTTCCTGGGCGGCTACCGCGAACGCGTCGTTCATGATCACCATACCGGTCAGATAAATATCGTGACCCGGGTATGCCTGCTCATATTGCTGTTTTAACTCGTTGGCGAAGGTCGCAATTTGCATCACTTCCTGAGTCTGATCCCCGTCCGGTAACTGAATGGTCACATTCACGACCGCCGCTTCTCCCCCGGCCGACATCAGTCGCCCGTCAATTTCGGGGGTGTCATGGGCAATATCATGCACTTGTTGCGTGCGTTCAGCGCTCACCTCCGGCTGCGCAATCAGGTCTGTCACTATCAGATCATCCTGCTCGGCATAGGTATGCTGATAGTTCGACAGCGACTCCACCCTGGTCGACAGCGGGATCTGCCAGGCATCCTCAGTCAGACCATAAATAAGCGAAAAGGTTTTTGGCGTAAAAATATCCTTACCCTTCGGCACAATAAGAAATGCCACATTTTCACTTTTGTTGAAAATATTCTGCATTTCCTCAAATGCCATGCGCTGAGGATTGTCTTTTTCGAAGAAAACTTTGTAGTCACCACGAAAATACAGGTTTTTGCCACCGATAGCGGCCAGTACGGTAACCAGCACACACAGCGCGATAATCAGCTTGGGTGCATTCAGGCACCGGGTCATCCAGTGAGGCGTCGATTGCATGGGTGTTGTCATTTGATGAGTTTCCTGCCCAGTCTATCCGTTATTGTCAGAGTAGTATAATGATGCTGCTGCGTACATATCCCCGGCCGGCCCAATTTTTTCGGCATTTCACCGCCTTCAGCGCTTCTGTCGCGACCGCAATTATTGCCTTAAACCGTTGTAATTTGATCTTTTAAAATTTCTGTGCAATATTGTTAACACAACTGGTCAGATGAGCGGATGAGTCTTATGAGTATTAGAACGAGCTTGAAGAAAGTCTTACCTCCAATTTCGATTACAGAGCAGGAAGCACTGGATGCAGGCGACGTATGGATCGAGTCGTCGATTTATCAGGGTAAGCCTGATATGCAGGCGTTGCGTGATGTACCCCGCGCCAAACTGAGTAAAGATGAACAGGAATTCCTTGATGGCCCGGTAACAGAACTGCTGGGCATGATCGATGATTTCGAACTGGGAAATGGCAAGCATATTCCTCAGGAAATTCTGGATTTCCTTGGGAAGAATCGCTTCTTCTCAATGATTATTCCGAAAAAGTTCGGCGGGCTTGAGTTTAGCCCCTATGCCAACTCAACCATTGTTGCCACCATTGCAGCGAAAAGCGGTGCGATTGCCGTTACCGTTATGGTACCTAACTCGTTAGGCCCCGGTGAACTGCTGATGCACTATGGTACCAACGAACAACAGGATTACTGGCTGCCCCGGTTATCCGATGGCCGCGATATCCCGTGCTTTGCATTAACCAGCCCGGAAGCCGGCTCTGATGCCGGTGCCATTCCGGATGCGGCTATCGTCACCAAAGGTGAGTTCAACGGTGAAGAAGTCCTGGGTCTGCGGGTAAGCTGGGACAAGCGTTATATTACGCTTGCACCTATCGCGACCGTACTGGGTCTGGCATTTAAAGTATACGATCCTGATCACCTGATGGGCGACAAGCTGGAGCTGGGTATCACCTGTGCGCTGCTGCCTAAGTCGCACCCCGGTGTTGAACTGGGTAACCGTCACGACCCGATGGGCGTGCGTTTCTACAACGGGACTACGCGCGGTAATGATGTGTTCATTCCTATGGACTTTATTATTGGCGGGCAGAAAAATATCGGTCGTGGCTGGCAGATGCTGGTGAGCTGCTTAGGGGCAGGCCGCGGAATTTCATTGCCTGCGATGGGTGTGGCGACCGGTCAGTCTGCGCTTAAAGGTACGGCAGAATATGCCTTTATCCGTGAGCAGTTTGGCCTGCCTATCGGCCGTTTCGAAGGTATTCAGGAAAAACTGGCCGATATTGCCGGTAAAACGTTCCTGCTGGAATCCATGCGGGTACTGACCACTGAGGGACTGGGCACAGGCGTAAAACCGTCTGTCGTTACCGCGATTGCCAAATACCATATGACAGAGCTGGGCCGTGATGTGCTGAACTCTGCAATGGATGTACAGGCGGGTAAAGCGATCCAGCGCGGACCTCAAAATACACTGGCCAGTGGCTATTCGGCACTGCCCATCGCCATTACTGTGGAAGGTGCGAATATCCTGACCCGTAACCTGATGATCTTTGGTCAGGGCGCGATGCGCTGTCACCCTTACCTGAAGCAGATGGTTGACCTGATCCACAGTGATGAGTCCAGTGCAGACGGTCAGTTCAATAAAGTACTGCGCAAAACCATTGGCTTTAGTGTTGGCAATGCCATGCGCAGCATGGGTAACAGTTACCTGCCGTTTATGCGTAAAGCTGAGTCGTCGCTGCCAGAAGTACGCGGCTACGAAAAGCGCCTGAATAAGGTAGCGGCAAAACTGGCACCGCTGGCAGATTTATCGCTGGCGGTACTGGGCGGCGATCTGAAAAAAGCAGAGCTGTTGTCAGCACGTTTAGGTGACGTAATGAGTTATCTCTACGGTGCCATGGCTGCGGTGCGTTTTTACGAGCAGCGTATTGAAGATCGCAAACTGGCACTGCCGTATTTTGAATACGCGATGCAGTGGTCGCTGCAACAGGCAGAAAAGGCAATTGCTGACTTTATCAACAACTTCCCGAATGCCGGTGTGCGTGGTCTGATGCGCGTTCTGACAAACACGTATTCTAACAGTGTTCCAGGCATCAGCGACAAGCTAACACGCGAACTGGCTGTTGCTGCGATGCAGGACAACAGTGTGAAAGCTCAGCTGACCCACCTGGTTCGCCCGGTGGCCGGTGACGGAAACGACATCAACGAACAGGCATTTAAAGCCAAGCATGCGGTTTCTCACTTGCTTAAGAAGGTACAGAAAGCGCTGCGTAAAGAGCCTGTTATCCCGTTTGTCTCGTTTGAAAATGCACTGAGTAAGCTGCAGGAAAAGGGCATCATTGATGCTGACGAAGCAGCTAAACTGCATGATTACAACGAAAAACGTAAACTGGCTGTGCGTGTTGATGAATACACCTTTGATATGGAATTACTGCCTGCTGAGGAAACGCTGACAGCGGTTGAGTCAGACAGTCAGGATGCCGCCTAGCACGGCACATAATGTTTAGAGAAAGCGGTCCGTTGACCGCTTTTTTTATGCCCGTATGACATAAGTAATTTGAGGTAAGCGCCAACTTCGGGTATTTTCCGCTAATGTCGTTTTTAATCAAAACTCACTGTGGTTAAGACACTGCTGCAAAAAAACGTACTTCCTGTCTCCGTTCAGCGCGAATTGGTGGATCTGCTTTACGGAAACAACTTCACTGGCCTGTTAATGACTATGGTCGGCTTTAGTGGGCTTGTTTTTGGGTTTCACAGCCAGCCTACCTCTTCTGTTAAATTTTCGTTCTGGTTAATTATGCTGGCGATTGTGCTGGTGCGGCTTGGCGATGCGTTTTACTGGCTTAACAAACTCAAGAGTAAGCCCTATGCCCCTGTCCCCGCTCAGTTCCGTTTTGTGATGGGCTCGGTTTTTACCGGGCTGGTATGGGCAAGTTATGCACTGATACTCTATGATGTTATGACACCTGTTGAGCTGGCTTGCACCATGGTAGTGATGTCTGCGATGGCGGGCGGCGGCGCATCGGTGCTGGCATCTAATCGCGTGGCGGTGTTTTGTTACTGTACCCTTCTTATTCTGCCGCTGTCAGTCAGGGCACTTATCGATAACCAGCCTTACTTCTTTACGTTGGGTGTACTGGGGTGTATGTTCTGGCTGGCGATGCTGGCAACAGCCTCCCGTGCGAATGCCTTTTTTATTGATACAGCAATGATTAAAGCAAACAATGCCGATCTTACCGCCTCCATGGAAGCTGAGCGGCATGAAACGGCAAAAGTGAATGAGCAACTGCGTTTGTCTAATGTGAAGCTGGATGAAGTCAACGCAAACCTGGAAGCGCAAATTGAGAAACGCACAGACGATATACACCGTCTGTCCAACCGTGATCCTCTCACATCACTGCTCAATCGCAGTGGCTTTTTACGCTATCTGGAAAACTTGATAAACCAGGCGAAAGAACTGCGTAACCAGATTGCCGTGTTGTTTATTGATCTCGACGGATTTAAACAGGTTAACGACAGCCTGGGACACCAGATAGGCGACAAAGTACTGGAAGAAGTTGCCACACGCCTTACTCGCTTTTGTGAACAGGATCACCTGGCACGCTGGGGTGGCGATGAGTTTGTTATTGCCCTGCCCTACGCCAGTGTCGACACCGCAATGGCCGTGGCACAGGCTGCGCGTAGCGGTATTACGATTCCCATTAATGTGTCGGATAACCAGGTTACACTGGATGCAACTGTCGGCATAGCGATGTTCCCGGAACACGGTATGGAAGCCCAGTCGCTGATTCAGGAAGCCGACCTGACCATGTATGAACAGAAACGCGTTCAGCGCGGCTCGGTGGGCGTATTTAATGAAGATATTTACCTTGCTCTGAGAAATGAGCAACTGATGTGTGAGCATTTGCGCAGCGCCATTTCGAACGGTGAATTATTCCTGGTGTATCAGCCCATTATCAATGCGCAATCCGGCGCACTGTATGCGGTCGAAGCTCTGCTGCGCTGGCAGCATGAAGACACCCTCATTCCCCCCGATGTATTTATTCCGCTGGCCGAGCGAACAGGCCAGATGCAGGATATCGGCACCTGGGTGCTGCACCGCGCCTGTATTGATGCTGCGCAGTGGCAGTTCGCAGAGAATGTGTCGGTATCTGTGAACGTGTCCGTGATCCAGTTACTCGATGACAGCTTTATTGAAACGCTGGAACGAGTACTGTCCAGTTCCGGGCTGGCCCCAGAGCACCTGCACCTGGAAATTACCGAAAGTGTGTTCGCACGCAACAAAGAAAAAGTTGTTGCCCAGATTAATGCTATCAAGCGCCATGGTGTGTCTGTGTCGATTGACGACTTTGGCACCGGCTACTCGTCATTGAGTCAGTTACAGTCACTGCAATGCGACTACATAAAAATTGACCGTTCGTTTGTGCAGAATCCTGAGGAGGGTAGTGATACCATTATTCGTGCTACCATGCTGATTGCGCAGGAGTTTCATTGCCGCACAATTGCAGAAGGCATTGAAACTGAGGCTCAGGCCACGCGTCTCACTGACATGGGCGCCGACCTTTTGCAGGGCTACCTGTATGCGAAGCCGCTCACTAACGAGCACCTCCTGCGCTGGTACAATAACACTCAACAATAACGAATTTCATGGCACAACTTTACTTTTACTACTCTGCGATGAACGCAGGCAAGTCTACGTCGTTACTGCAGTCTGCTTATAACTACCGTGAACGCGGTATGCATATCGCCATCTATACAGCCGCACTGGATGATCGCTTTGGGGTCGGAAAAGTGACGTCCCGCATAGGGCTGCAAGCAGATGCAAAGCTGTACAGGGCCGAAGATAACCTTGAGTCGATCATTGCCAAAGACCATCAGGATCGGGCTCTGGACTGTGTATTTATTGACGAAGCGCAGTTTCTGACGAAGCAGCAGGTTCGTCAGTTAGTGGAAGTGGTGGATGAGATGGACGTTCCGGTTCTGGCTTATGGTTTGCGAACCGACTTTCTTGGTGAAACCTTTCCCGGTAGCCACTATCTGCTGGCCTGGGCTGATAAGCTATTCGAACTTAAAACCGTTTGCCACTGTGGCCGCAAAGCCAGTTTCGTGGTTCGCCTCGACGCCGATGGTAACCCGGTAAAGGGCGGCGATCAGGTTAAAATTGGCGGCAACGACTCTTACGAATCAATGTGCCGCAAGCACTTCAAACACCTTGTCTGGGATGCATGATGTTCAGAAAAACGATACTGATTACCGGCGCGAGTTCGGGTTTAGGAGAAGGTATGGCGCGCGAGTTTGCCAAAAAAGGCCACAATCTCGCGCTGTGTGCCCGACGTACCGAACGCCTGGACGCCCTCAAATGTGAGTGTCTTGAAATAAACCCTGCTATTGAAGTGTCTGTTGCCAGTCTCGATGTCAACGACGATGACGCCGTGTTCTCTGTCTTTGAGCGCTTTGCTGAGGAATTTGGCAGTATAGACAGGATCATTGTAAATGCAGGCATGGGTAAAGGGGCGTCAATTGGCACGGGGTTCTATGACGCCAATAAACAGACTGCCACCACCAACTTTATTGCGGCACTGGCGCAGTGCGAAGCCGCGATGACCATCTTTCGTCGTCAGAACAACGGTCACCTGGTGACCATTTCCTCCATCAGTGCAGTACGTGGCTTCCGCCGTGCAATGACGGTGTACGCTGCAACAAAAGCTGGCTTGTCTTCACTCTCAGAAGGGATCCGTATCGACGTGCTGAATACGCCGATTAAGGTCACCACGGTGCATCCCGGGTTTATTCGAACGCAAATTAATGAAAAAGTGAAAACTGTTCCCTTTATTGTGGATCAGCAAACCGGTTGCCGGGCAATGGTGCGTGCCATTGATAAAGAGCCCGCGAACGCCTGGGTCCCCGCGTGGCCGTGGGCCTTTTTACGTTTCGTGCTGGCAGTTGCACCTTTGTCATGGCTGAAGAAAATGAGTTAATGTGAAACCACCGGGGCGCAGATGCAGTGACAGGAACGTGACACCATGTTGCTGAAACGGGTAGCAAGGGAAGATGCGAATAAGTCTATCGCCTCTTCCCAAGCATTGTTTCAATGTTCTACCGACCACTTTAATCAATTAGAACAATCACTTTTTATAGATTTAAAAGATTAACGTTCCAGACGATGATTGCAGAGTGTTTTGTTTAACTACTCATCAGGAGTCTGTAATGTCACGTATTATTTCACTGCTTAAGCGTCAGGAAACAACCGTAACCTGCAATTATGACAATAATTATTATGGTGATCAGGTCTGTCGAATCGGAAAACTGTAAGCCCCTTCCTGCGAAGCAGACCTGACCTGACGTAAAGCAGGTCAGGTCGCGCAGCCATTCGCCTGCCATGTCTGATATAGGGCTCAAACGCAACGCATGGGACGCATCCAGCAGTCATCTGCACACCTTGTCCCGTCATCAGCTCAACACTGCCATCCAACATCTGATCCAGCACTCACATTGACTCCGGAGGTTTTAACACCCGCGCAACATCACCCTTCACATATGTCGTTTATACGCAACGCCTGAATCAATTAAGCCTGACAGTAAAAATTAAAACGGACCACCCTCAGAAGCGCGGTTAAACCTTCACTTAATCAATTAAGAAAAATTGCAACTTTTACTTGATTAATATTCGAACCCCCACTATTGTTAACAGCATGTAACCTATTTGGTTACAAATTTTGCATCATCAGGGGCACACAATATGATTACAAAACAACTATTTAAGCCGGCCTTGTTATCATTGGCCGTTTCATCAGCACTTTGTTCTGGTCAGGTATGGTCTCAACAACAGGACGCCAGTGAGGCAGAGAACGAAGACTTTGAAGTGATTCAGGTTTCCGGTATCCGTGGATCACTGATCCGCGCCCAGGCCGTGAAAATGGATAACTCGTCGATCGTCGAAGCCTTATCTGCCGAGGATATTGGTAAGTTACCAGACTCGTCGATTGCCGAGTCACTGGCGCGTTTGCCAGGTCTGTCCGGTGAGCGTGTCGGAGGCCGCACATCAGGTATCTCTGTTCGCGGTTTTAAAGAAGACTTTACCGGCACCTCACTCAACGGGCGTGAGCTGATTGGTATCGGTGATAACCGTGGTGTCGAATACGATCTGTATCCCGCTGAAATTATGACGGGGGCGACAATCTATAAAACCCCTGATGCAACACTGATGGTTCAGGGCATTGGCGGTACCGTTGATCTGCAAACCGTGCGTCCGCTGGCAGCCCAGGAGTCACTCACCCTCACCGGTGTCTTTGAACAGGGTGGTAACGACTCTGACAACCCGGAATTCGATAATAAAGGCAACCGGTATGCGCTGTCGTTCGTCGAAAAGTTCAATGATGATACCATGGGCCTCGCCCTAGCAATCGCCTCCACGGAATCGCCTCGTAACGAGAGAAAATACGGGGTGTGGGGTTATGCCGAAAACGATGATGGACAAATCCTGCCTACAGGTCTTGATACCCAGGCCATCAGCCGTGAGCTTGAGCGTGATACGATTTCGGCCATCTTTCAGTGGCGCCCTACTGAAAATCTTGACATCGTCGTAGACGCACTCGATATCGATTATTCTGATTCTGGTGTTATCCGTGGCTTTATCGAACCCTTTGCAGCCGATAATGTAGAAGGAACCGGTGTCAACAACACAGGCCGCCAGATTGGTGCTAACCCTGTACTAAGGACTGACCCGGCTCAGAAAGACGGCGAACTGCAAACCTTTGGCCTAAACCTGACCTATTATGTTAACGATGACTGGACCATGGAAGTCGACGTGGCTGACAGCCAGTCGAGTAAACGCGATCTGCGTGGTGAATCCTATGCGGGTCTGGCCCGTTCTGGGGCACTTTCTGCTGGTGAGTTTGGAACCCGCCAGTTTACGATGAGCGCTGATGGTGTCTTTTTTACCGGCAGCAACGGCCTGGGCGCTTTTTCTGACCCGTCTCAGTTACAGCTGACTGGTCCGCAGGAATGGGGTGGCGGTATGGCCAGCCTGGCCGACATGTTCGACACCAATGTCGCTAAAGCAAACGGTGAACCCTACAGTTACCTAAACGCCCAGGACGGCTTCCTTAATTACGCAGATTTCGAAGAAGAGCTGACCACGGCAAAAGTGGAGTTTTCCGGGTATGTTGACTGGAACATTGTAAATGGTGTGACATTCGGCGCTCGCTACTCTGACCGCTTCAAATCGAAAGATAACAAAGGCTTTTTCGCCACAGCTTCGTCTTACCCGCTGTCTGAAGCGATTCCTGCGGCATATCTTTACAATGGCCTTGCCGATCTGACCTGGGCCGGACTTGGTCAGGTTGTCGCCTATGATGGATTTGCGCCATACAATGACGGCGAATATCAGTTAAATGATGCAGGCTTGCTTGAGCCGGATCGCCTCGGCGATACATTCACGGTAGAAGAAGAAGTGATCACGCTGTACGCCATGGCTGACTTTGCCACTGACATCAGCGGCTTCCGCGTTACCGGTAATATTGGTGCACAATATGTGCAGACCGATCAAAGCTCAACCGGTTATCTGGGTATTGTCAGTGATAACCTGAAAGTCTGTGACGATAATAACGATGGTCAGATTGACGCAGATTGTCTTATCGAAGACGGTGATGACTACTCACACTTCCTGCCAAGCCTGAACGTCAGTATTGAACTGGCGGAAAACCGCTATCTGCGATTTGCGGCGAATAAAACTATCAGTCGTGCGCGAATTGACCAGATGAAAGCCTCAGGCTTTGTGAAATTTGATCAGAACATCGAGCTGATCGCTACACCGAATTCCGAAGCCGCAGTGCGCGAATACGGGTCGCCCTGGTCGAAGAATACCGGCAACCCGACCCTGCGTCCGCTTGAGGCGAACAACTTTGATATTTCCTTCGAAAATTATTTCGAAGACGAAGGGTATATCTCAGTGGCGCTGTTTTATAAGGATTTAGTTAACTGGACCCGCGATGGTAATCAGTTGATTGATTTCACCAATGATTCCACCAATGACGGTGCCAACTACTTTATTCCGGGCTTTCATGACCGGGTACTGGATGAGGCCGGCAACTATGGGCCGCTTGATACGCCGTATGAAGCTGGCGAGCTGCTGACACCGCCGGATCAGGGATTCTACTCGTTCTTCGAAGATGGGCTTGAAGGTGAAGTGAAAGGTGCGGAGCTCACCGCGCAGGTTCCACTTCGGATGTTTGCAGATGTGCTTGACGGTTTTGGTATAGCGGCATCAGCAACCCTGATTGACGCTGAGCTGGAAGATGGTACCGGTATTCCCGGGCAGTCTGATGAGACCTACTCGGTGACGGCCTATTACGAAATGAACGGTTTCGAATTCCGGGTAGCAGCAACCGACCGCTCTGAATACCTGACCTATCAGCGTGGCGGTTCAAATAAAATTGAAGCTGCCACCCGTGATGCGGTGACCCAGGTCGATGCACAAATCAGCTACGATTTTGAAAACAGTGGCATTAAATACCTGGAAGGTCTGCGGATCTCTTTGCAGGGGACCAACCTGACTGACGAAAAAGAAGAAACTATCAATGATGATGGGATCGTGACGCTTCGTCGGGAGTTCGGCCCGTCCTACCTGCTGAACTTTAACTACTCGTTCTACTAATCGGGTAATCACCGTATGCGCGCAGGGAAACCTGCGCGTCAAAGGCCTGGAATGCCCGTTTCAGGCCTTTTTTGTTTATTACACGTGGGGCGTCGCTACTTGATTTAGTCTATGCCAGACAATAAAGTCGCTTCCCCATGCTTTGCTAAACTCAGGAAACAGGTTTCATGACACAGCCGGTTCGTAAACTGGTCATCGCTGGCGGCGGCACCGCTGGCTGGATGGCTGCAGCACTGCTAAGAAAAGTGTTGCCACGCACACTCTCCATCACATTGGTGGAATCTGAAGAAATCGGTATCGTTGGCGTCGGCGAAGCCACGATCCCGCCGATTCAGACCTTCAATAAAGTACTAGGGCTGGATGAGAGAGAGTTCCTCCGGGAAACCCAGGGATCGGTAAAGCTGGCGATAAAGTTTGAAAACTGGCGGGTGCCTGGCGAAAGCTACTTTCACACCTTTGGCGCGCCGGGCGCAAACCTTGGCTTTGCCAGTTTTCAGCATTACTGGTTGCGGGCGCAGCAAGAAGGACTAACACGGTCTTTGTGGGACTACGACCTGAATTACATGTGCGCTACGGCCGGAAAGTTCAATAAAATGAACACACAAAACCCGCTGTATGAGATGCAATATGCCTATCATTTTGATTCGGCACGTTACGGGCAGTTTCTGCGTGGCATTGCCCAGGCGAATGGTGTTACGCGTCGTGAAGGAATAATTGCACATGTCGGTACCTGTCCTCACAGCGGTAATGTAACAGGCTTGCAGCTTAAAAGTGGCGAGCAGATAGAGGGTGATTTATTCATCGACTGCACCGGTATGCGTGGGTTGCTGCTGCAGCAGGCGCTGGGCGTAGAATTTGAAGACTGGCGCCACTGGTTACCGGCCGACACAGCACTGGCGGTGCCGTCACAGCGCCATGAACAGACAGCCCCCTATACCCGCAGTATCGCACACCGGGTTGGCTGGCAGTGGCGAATTCCGCTGACACACCGTAATGGCAATGGAATGGTGTTTGCCAGTGACTACCTGTCTGAGGAAGACGCCGAGTCAACGCTGATGCAAAACCTCGATTCAGAGGCACTGGACACCCCCAGAAAAATTCGATTCAGAACAGGCCGTACGAAACAGCAGTGGCACAAAAACGTCATAGCCATTGGCCTGTCCAGTGGTTTCCTTGAGCCGCTGGAATCTACCAGTATTCATCTGATTCAGTCTGGCATTGTGCGGTTGATGAAAATGTTCCCTAATCACGGTATTTCACAGGCAATGGTGGATGCCTACAATGCAGAATCAAAGCACGAGTTTGAAACTATTCGTGACTTTATTATCCTGCACTACCATGTGAATGAGCGGGACGATTCGGACTTCTGGCAGGACATGCAACGTATGGCTATTCCCGACCGGCTGTCACAAAAGCTCGCGGCGTTTGCCGAGACTGCCGCAATATTTAATGAGCAAAACGATATTTTTCGTGACTCGTCCTGGCTTCAGGTTATGCTGGGTCAGGGCATTGTGCCGGGAGATTTCCACCCGTCTGCATTAACGCCGGATCTCAGTACACTCATGACCACCCTTGAAAAAATCCGCACTACCAAAGCGGATCCCGTCGCGCAAATGCTTTCCCATGATGACTTCCTCAGCCGCTATACAGGAGCCTGACATGACCCGTCCCCACCAGGTTGTCATCGTTGGCGGCGGCACGGCTGGCTGGATGGCGGCAAACCTGTTCGCACACCATTTCGCGGACAGTCCTGTAGAGCTGACGCTGATTGAGTCACCGGACATTGGCACCGTAGGCGTAGGAGAAGGCTCTACCCCTACGTTAAAGCGCTTTTTTGAATGTCTTGCGATCCCCGAACATGAGTGGATGCCGGCCTGCCATGCCACCTACAAAGTGAACATCCGGTTTGATAACTGGAGTCCGGCGTCCGGCACCAACAGTTATAGCCACCCGTTTATCTCCCAGTTAGATGTGCACAGCGAACGGGCGTTTCATGTCAACTGCCTGACCCGCCGACTGGGACTGGATGTAACCACCACGCCAGATAAGTTTCTGTTTAATGGGTATCTTGCCCGGCATGCACTGGCCCCCGTCACGCCCCCCCACTTTCCTTTTCGGATGGAATACGGGTATCACTTCGATTCAGGCAAACTCGGTACGTTTTTAAAAGAGCGCGCTATTGCTCAGGGTATCAGGTACGTTCAGGATAATGTGGCTGAGGTTCACCAGCATCCCGATAACAGTATTGCCAGTGTCTTACTTGAATCCGGCCAGCAGATCGAAGGCGACTTATTCATCGACTGCACCGGTTTTCGCTCGTTGCTGTTACAGCAGACACTCAAGGTACCTTTTCAATCATTTTCAGAAAACCTGTTTAACGATGCAGCCGTGGTGATCCCGACTGCGCCGCAGCCTGTTGTTCCAGTAGAAACCCGCGCGACCGCCCTGTCTCATGGCTGGGCATGGCAGATCCCTCTGACTCACCGTACCGGCAATGGCTATGTGTACAGCAGTGCGTACTGCGATGCCACCACCGCTGAGCATACCTTGCGGCAGCATCTTGGGCTGGGTGAAAGCGATGCAGACGTACGTCACCTGTCAATGCGGGTCGGGCAGACCCAGTCTCAGTGGGCAAAGAACTGTCTGGGGCTGGGCCTGTCACAAAGTTTTATAGAGCCACTCGAAGCAACGGCTTTGCATCTGGTTCAAACCGGAATTGAGCTGTTTCTTGAGCATTACCACAAAGGTGATTTGTCTGACCGGTATCAGTCTGAGTATAACGCTACCATGCATGAACGCGTTGAGCGTGTGCGCGACTATATTGTGGCACATTATAAACTTAACAGCCGTGATGATACCGCCTACTGGCGGGACAACCGCAACAACATGGCGCTGTCAGAGTCATTATTACAACTGCTGGATGTGTGGTTTCGTAAAGGTGATCTTGTGCAGGAAATAAAACGTCAGGGCTTGCAGGCGCATTTTTCCACGTCGTCGTGGCATTGTCTGCTGGCAGGGTATGGTGCATTCCCGCCGATCAGAGCTGACCAGCCTGAAAAAGACGCACATCAGCACGATCTGTTCGCACAGCGAAACCTGGCCGCGCTATTTGATGGCTGCCGGCTGAATTTCCGCGCGCACAACAAGGTACTGAGCGGGCACAGTCGTTAACCGATGGTTTCTCCCCGGCGTAATTCGTAGGGTAGCAACTGTGCTTCTTTATTACCGCTTAGCAGTGCTTTCGCACTTAGCTCTCCCTTACGTTCACTGGACTGACAAATGGTCGCCATCAGCGGCCGTGTGCGGGACGCTTCATCGATACCGTCAAAGCCTGCAATTCTTAAGTCCTGCGGTACTCTAAGCCCCATACTCAGCGCACATTGCAGCAGCTCCAGTGCAATAATATCACTCATGCACAGGATGGTGTCAGGCCGGGGGTTACTGTTCAGTGCTTCTTTGGCCGCCTGCCGGGCGAAACTGCTATCACTTTCAGGAATGTGCCAGATCCAGTCTCCATCCACGGTCATTCCCTTTTCCTCAACTGCGCGAAGATAACCATCGAGTCGCCGGTGAGAAATAGAGCTGTCAGTGTCGAGTAACGGGCTGTCGTAGATGCGGCAGGTATTCGGTGAGTCTATCAGCCGAAGGCCAAGTATCGCCACGTGATCGCCCTCTCTGACGGCTGCCCGGGCAATCTGATAGCAGGCATCTTCATTGTCGATATTGATTGAGGGACGGGTTTCTAGATTAAAATCTACAGTTACCACTGGTTTGCTGACACGGGCCAGCTCCTCTGCGAGGACCCGGTTTCGCGGTAAACCATAACAGATAAAGCCATCCACAAAATCCACCACTTCCTGTATTGATTCTGAATCGCCAGCATACAACAACAGGTGTTTCTGCTCTGCCTGCAGTACGGTAGAGACACCTTTAATAAAGGTACTGGCCATAGGGTCGCTGACCGTATAACGAATACTGTCAGCTAACACCAGCGCAACGATTCGCGACTCGCCTTTACGTAAGATTTGCGCGGCCTTGTTGGGGCCGTGGTAACCAATTCTCTGACACGCTTCCAGAACCTGTTCACGCCGAGCAGCCGATAACTGATCGGGTCGATTAAACGCATTAGAGATGGTAGCGGTTGACACCCCGAGTTTTTGGGCAACATCTTTGAGGGTTAATTTTACTTTTTTCATTATAATGACGACCGTGCCGCTTTTACCGCCGCTTCTCCCGGATTCCTTACCGGGTTAATATCATGACGGTGCATGCCGCCAGAAAAGGCTTAAAAGCGCTTACAAAAATTAAGCTGGCTCATCTATCCCTTATATGCGCCAGGCCTTAATCGATTAACTTACCTGTTAAGTTATCATTTTATTAACATCTTACCCAGCACTTTTTATCACACGGCGACAAAAGTGGGATGTCAGGCTTGGGAAAACTCGAATACGTCTGTCGTCACTCAGCGGGTGCCAAAAATTTTGTCACCGGCATCGCCCAGTCCGGGAAGAATATAGCCTTTACTGTTGAGTCTGTCATCAATAGCAGCAGTGAAGATGTCCACATCGGGGTGAGCATTGACGACCGCTTCAATTCCCTCAGGCGCAGCGACCAGAAAAAGCCCCATAATATGCGTGCAGCCCTTTTGCTTTAGAAGATCAATGGTGGCGATGAGCGTACCGCCTGTAGCAAGCATAGGATCGACAATAAGTGCGATACGCTGATCAATGTCGGTGACGACCTTATCGAAATACGGAACTGGTTCAAGCGTTTCTTCGTTACGATACAGTCCGACAACACTGATCTTGGCATTAGGGAGAAGCTCAAGCACACCATCAAGCATGCCCAGACCTGCACGAAGAATTGGCACCACAGTGATTTTTTTGCCTTTTATTCGCTTAACACTGATTGGCTCGCCGCCCCAGCCTTCAATATCCGTGTTTTCGGTTGGCAATGTGCGCGTCGCCTCGTATGTCAGCAGGTTTCCCACTTCGCCCGCCAGTTCACGGAAATCTTTACTACTGACCGTTGCGGCTCGCATCAGTCCCAGCTTGTGCTGAATTAATGGATGGGTAATTTCATGAACGGCCATGCTGCGCTCCTTGTTAACCTGAAAAGGTATCAAAGTGTGCCGGGGACACCGCATATTGGCAAGCGCAATTACCCATTAATCGTTGTTTCCCACCTGCATAATATTACCTCCGGGCAGAGTGACCTGCACCGACAATTGACCACCGACTGCCTGAAGATAAGCGGCTGCACGATGTAATGGCACGTCCTGAATCCGCTTGGATTCCAGCTTACTTACACCAGACGCAGTGACAGACAAGGCCATTGCCACTACCTCCTGCTTCACACGGTGCTGCTTTCTGATATCGCCTAAAGTAAGTTCTCTCATGGTTATTTCCAACGTTTGGGCATAAAAAAGCCCAGATTGATAATTCATTCTGGGCATTTGCAAAACATGTTACCTGCGATGCCCAGAAGCGTGTAGCTGCCCCTGAACACCGAATGTCAGGTGCAATCAGTAGGTAAAATTATAAAAATACTGGCTGTGCATGTTTTGCGGTTGCATGGCGTAGTCCGTGCGTTAAACGTTGTAATGTAGTCTGATAGTAACCCTACCATGTTCTAAATCAATGGCAACAACTTTCCGTTCAGGAAAGTGCCGGGTCTGTCGTGCGTCTGGCACAACAGCTATTTTGCCACATGATTCTTAATGTGTATCAGTGATACACATTGCCCACCCCCGCGTAGCGATCTCTACGTCACACACTGAACAGGAGCAGGTATGCAGCCGCACCGAGCCAGAATCATGCTCGCCGCGTCACTGTATGCGGACAGCCATGCCCTCCCCTGTGCGTATCCTCATAATTCAGATCGGCGACGCGCACTGGCCGCCACGCCAGGAATTCTTGGCCAGCCATCAGTCGGGTCAACAAACATAGCAAAACAGGCCGGCGATCAGACCTATATTGGCGAACAGACCCTGCTAATGTTTGACCTTTTGCAGCGTGATGCCGTGTTTACCATCGAAACCGCAAGAAAGCAGTGGTGTGACTATATGCACAATCGTTGCAGCTATGTTGATGAGGCGTCAGCCCAGTCGCTGGCAACGTTTTCGACCCGTCCCCACGCGCTTAAGGGCAGCGACAGTGAGGACATGGCGGGTGCCGCGCGCATTGCACCGTTTGTTTACTGCATTGACGATTTAGCCGCGTTGCTTATCGCTGTTGAAGCACAAACCCGGCTTACCCACAGCCATCCAACTGTGATTGCTGCGACCCTGTTTTTAACCAAACTCGCCTACCGCGTTAAGCATGGTCAGTCATCGCTAGCGGCGATTGACGCTGAATCCGCGGCGCTGCCCAGTACCAGCCCGCTCGCGCCTTTGATTGATAGCGCCCAGCAGTCTGAACATACATCAGCACCTGACGCGATCCGGGCGCTGGGGAACACAGGCAGCGTTAGCTCGGCGTTTGCCAGCACCATGCTGTTACTGTTCCGCTATCGGGAGGATTTCTGGGAATGTCTGTCACAAAACATGCTGGCAGGTGGTCAGGTGGCGGTTCGCGGCGCACTTGCCGGCCTTATTCTGGGTGCCAGCCTGGATGAAATGCCCCGTGCCTTTATGGCGCTGAATAATTTTTCCCGCATTTTGCAAAGCCAGCCACAGGTACGGGCTCACTAGAAAGTCATGCAGACTGGTAACGTGCCCAGCATAGTTCGGGCCCGCTACCAGTAACTTTCTCTAGAGCGCTTTAAAGCGCACAGCCAGCCCGCCTGCCGCCGCCAGCCGCAGATTCAGGGCATCCCCTTTACGCACTTTTTTCGACTCAATCACCATGGCATAAGGGTTATTGCGCCAGTCAGTTTTTCTGGCATCACGGTATATCTGCGCTTCGTAGGTTACCCCTTCATCAAGAAAGGTCAGCGGCACCGCAATAGTACGCGCATCCTCATTCGTGATTGCGCCAAGATACCAGTCCCGTCCGCTATAGTGCCGGTGCTTCTTCTCCTTACGGGCAATCACCACATAGTCTCCCACTTCACCTTGCAGTGCGCGGGTCTCTTCCCAGTCTGTCGGCACGTCCTTAATAAACTGAAAAGCATCAGGCCTGGCTTCATAGTTCTCCGGCAGATCTGCCGCCATCTGAATGGGACTGTAAAGCACCACATACTCAGCCAGTTGTTTGGTCAGTGTCGATATGGGTCGCATAATGTCACCGGCCCCCGCTTCCATACCGCCGTTTTCTTCGCGGGTGTAGTCAAGATTAAAGATGCCTGGTGTGAAATCCATGGGCCCGGACAGCATACGGGTAAATGCCAGCATCGGCACGTGCTCTGCGGGATTGGGTGCCGACCAGCCAGAGTTATATTCTTGCCCCCGCGCACTTTCCCGTGCGATCCAGTTGGGATAGGTGCGGCGCAGCCCGGTGTCTTTCACGGACTCATGAGTATTGATAGATAACTCATACTTTGCAGCAGTTTTCACATTGTGCAGGAAATGATTGACTACTGGCTGGCTGTCTGTGAATTCATAGCGCATCACGCCCTTTTCATCGACCACTTTGAGGTTCTGACCGTAGTTAACATAGCCGGTTTTAATCTGCGCCACACCCCGCTTCTGATAAAGCGCAAAAGCATCTTCCATTTGTGCTTCGTAATTGGTGATACCGCCAGAGGTTTCATGGTGACCAATCAGTTTTACGCCTACCTCTTTGCCATGATCAGTGACTTTTTTCAGATCAAAGTCAGGGTAACTTTCGGTAAAAGAGAAAATCTCAGAATTAGCCATCCAGTCACCGTCCCAGCCTTTGTTCCAGCCTTCAACCAGCACACCGTCAAAACCATGTTTCGCGGCAAAATCCATGTACTCAATGGTGCGCTCCGTCGTTGCACCATGGTTCTCTCCTGAGCCCCAGCTGAATTTACTAATGTGCATGCCCCACCAGATGCCGATGTACTTACCCGGGTTTACCCAGTCAACGTTTCCAAGTTTATTCGGCTCATTCAGGTTCAGTGCAATATAACTGTTAACCAGATCAACGGCCTGATCACCAATTGTTACCGTTCGCCAGGGCGTTGTGAAGCTTCCTGATTTATGCACCAGGGTTCCGTCAGCGCGGGGCGCGAGCCTGGCCTCAAGTCGTCCCATCTCCAGCTGCTGCAAACTCATGCCGGCATAATCAACCAGTGCCGCTTCATGGATCGCCACATGTGTGCCATTGTCATACTTCACGGTAAACGGCGTGTGTGCTAAATCCACGTCACTAAGTGGCGTTTCGCGATACACATACTCATAGCGCTGCTGTGACTGTCCCGGGATCCAGTACGCTGTTGCCCGGTGTGAATCTGTCAGATGAAACTGTGTAAGCTCACGGGTAATGGCAATGTCGCCATTGTCCGGCATTTCATAACGAAAGCCTATGCCGTCATCAAACACCCGTGCCCGAACCACGAAACTGCGGTTTTTGTCGTCAGTGTGGGTAAAGCGCACGGCCAGCTCATTGTAGTGATTACGGATAACCCGCTGTTCGCCCCATGGCTGTTCCCACCGTGTGTCAAGGCTGTCCTCAGACACCTTTTCCACTCTGAAATGACGATACATCGGCTGGGCATTTTCAAAAGTAAAACCCAGCTTGCTCGGACGGATCAGCGTGTCCCCTTTGTACCGCACGGTGTAGTGTGCAAGCTGATTATTATCTGAAAATGTAAAGGTGGTTTCACCGTCCGGTGATGTGACTGAAAAGTCCTTTGCCTGCGTGGACGATACCGCGACACAGAAAAGACCAAGTACCATGGCTAATGGGCGCATCAGTAGCTCCATTAATTGTGAATGATTTGTGAAATAGTAACAGCCAATCTGAGAAGTTAAAGCACTTTCTTAATCAATTAAGATAAATTCTGCGTTAGCGGCCACTGGTCAGAGCACAGCATGACAGGATCAGTTATGATGGTCAGGCCGTATGCTTAAGAAATTCACTGAGAAAGCGGTTTATTTTCTGCAACCGGGTATGATTACTGCCTGCGATCATCGCACTAAGTTCGAGTAAGAACGCACGCGTGTTGTGCCGTTTGGCAAGCCCCCTGTCGGAACGGTAAACGTCCTGCCAGCTGGCGAAGGGGGACGGAGACGCAATCTCAGCCAGCCATGATTGCCAGAATGTCACTGGTATCGTTTCGCGCAACATTAAGTAAGCTGTTGCCCGCGCCAGCCGCTGCGGCTCGCCGTAGTGGTAAAAATGATGCTGCGATGGGTTTATCTGCCCACTCACACTCTCTGCCATTGCCTTAAGTTGCCTGTTCGACACTGCGGGATTAAGTGCCATCTGCAAATACACATCTGCGCTGTGAGCAACGGCATGTCGCCAGCCCACATCTTCGCTGAAACCCCGGTAATCTGAGAGTGTGTTTAAGTGTTTTGCGACCGTGTGAATCGCCATTTCGCGCTGCTCATCACTTAAAAACGAATTGATACGATCGGTCCTGACGACTTCTGACAGTGTCAGTACTGCAAATGGCAGATACACGTTTTTATCGCTGGGCGTGTTCACTGCAATATCGTTAACTAACTCACTGAACAACCTCTGGCGGGTCGTTTCGGTTAACTGCGTATCACGCATCCACTGACTTAGCAGGCCGTAGGCCAGTTCATCGCGAATATCAGGCTCTGGAGAGGCCAGGCAGTGCCGTAACTGCAAGGCCAGCGCCTGTTTGTCAATACTGTCGGAAGGGTCGGTTTTCAGTTTCTGCAACTTCTCCAACGGCCACTGCGCAGAGGTACATTTATTAAGATCGACACTTGCCTCCGTCGGCAGTGAAAACAGCATCGACAGAAGCAGCATCGTCGCCAGTTGTGTAGCTTTGAGGCAGGTCATATCACAGCTTACCCTGCGTCCTGATAGGCGTCATGCAGTAGTTCAAGCAACACATCATCAATTGGGTCATCTGCATTGGCTGTTATACGGTGAGTGCACATTGTGCCGAACGGGCCGGAATCAAGGAGTCGTCCGCCCACAGCACGATCAGTAAACTTTAAGCCGATATCCATGCGGCTTGTTGTCGCCGGCTTGAGCAGAGCAAACTGACGTTTGCGGCGGTACGAAACTGCCGCTTTCTTTGGCGCTTCTTCAACATCACTGCCAAAGGCCAGAATAGCCTGGCGCAATCCCTCAAATACGGGCCGTAATGCCTGCTTTTTCGCATACTGCGCCTCAATCAGTTCATCTGGTGATGTGCTACCGGCATCGGACTCTCTGAACTTCAGCGCAATAAAGTTGGCATAGCCATGTGTGATACCACATTCTTTTTTAAGAAACGCCATGATATCGCTGTGCTTATTCAATTGTTTGCTTGTTAGTATGGTTTTCCACTGCGCCAGAGTATTACCGGTTTTCTCGGGAAGGTTTTGTTCCATTGTCACGCTCCACTGTTTTTCTAACCATAACCGAGTTTTCTATTTTTGCTTTATCGATGCGATAAACACGCCGCATTTTGCTTTGGGCATAAAAAAACCGCCACAAATGTGGCGGTCCTTTTCGTGTTGTCTGTCTGCTATTTACGTTTTCGCGCAAAAAGCATTCCCAGTAACCCGGATGCCATTAAAAAGACAGGTAACGGCGCCGGTACATTGGTGGTTCCACCCTGGCCAACGATAATTTGTATATTAGTGCTTGCCAGTGCATTGTTGTTACCATCAAACGCTGTCAGGTAGAAATCATAGGTGCCGTCTACAGTTGGATCGAAAGGCGAGATAAACCAGTGAGGCTTCCATGAGTTTTGTGCAACATTGTATGTGCTGATATTCGACGCATAATCAGATGCTGCAGTAGCGGCTCCACAATTGGTTTCAATACCACTTTCGTTAGCGGTCGAGTTGGTTCCCAGAGAATGATCATAGCAGGGTGCACCGTTAATCAGATCAAACATGGTGAAACTGGTACCCATCGACGGATCCATATCCAGTCCCAGTTGATACGTCAGGTCGGATAAAACTAAGCCTGATTGCCCTTCAAAATCTGTATTGATTGACCATTCGAAGCTCCACTCTGCAGTTGGAAACGATTGAGAGGGGCCCACACCAGGGGCAAAGCTGTAAGTACCATCCCCATTGCTGTTAAATATATTCTGAGGAGCACCTGATGCATCGTGGCGAAGTTTACCGCGCAAGGCCAATTCTATACCGTTGTTACGATCAATGGTGTAGCTGCCGTTTGTATTACCGCTGCCAAAGATAGCGTCGGGTGTTGCGTCTGCGTCATAAATCAGTGCCGCATTGGCCCCGCCTGATGCAAGTAACACTGCCAAAGGTAGTATTTTTTTATAAATGCCTGCCATGTTTTTTCCTTTTTTCTTCATGTAGAGACAGCCCGCTATCTGATGACGTGTTTGATTTAGCTGTCAGATGAACCTTGGCGATCATTCTTAACGACGATTATATTAGCCAAAAGTATAAGTTTAGACTGATAAGCAAATTTCAGACCTGATATTTTATACCTAAATATCAATCACTTAAAAATTAGCGCCAGGAGCGTTGTAAAAAATACTGACACCAGTGACAGCATGAACGTGATATGCCAGTCCAGTATTCAGTGGTCTGGAGAAGTGAAATAGCATGAAAAAGCCGGTGTCCTGCTAAAACAGCGAACACTGCAAAATCCGGCCACATTGAACCATCAACCCAAAAAGCACGGACCATAAGACTGATTTGTTTGGACCAATATATCTAATTTCTAGGACCGATTTTTATTTAAACAAATAAGGAAAATATTTACATCAGTTCTATGTCTGCTTGGTTGAAACCATTCTCAAAGATACGATTTCAGCGGCAGCGGAGCTGTTCTGTAATATAAAGAGGCGATGGTACTGGATTTTTGAAGGAAGGCAGCGTTTTACTCAAAGCCACCCATATTTTTTGAGGCAACGTACTCTAGAATAGAATCTGCACCAGCCTTCCCACGCTGACGAAAAACTTCAGAGGGCGACATATCTCCAAATCCTTTTATTCGACTGGAGGTAAACCATACCCAAGCATCTAGTAGGGACTCAAACCAAGGATTGACCTCGTCCATGATCGTTATGACTGCCGATACTGTTTCGCTGTCGAGGTTTTCCTTACTTGAGCTTACCCCGATTTGAGCACAAAACTCCTGCAATGAAATGCCAAGCTGATTGGCTAATTTCTGCGCTTGCTTTTGACTGCTTGTTTTCATCGATTATAAATTGTGCTCGAAGGCCTTAATAATGATTATAGACCAACCACCCAAACACTATTACTCTCGTCTATCAATTGAATCCAAATCCATTGACAGCAAAAGACCCCATTGAATGCAAAACCCGCCGGAGCGGGTTTGGTTTCAAATCGCAGGGTCTAGCGATTGAAATCAAGGAAAGCTAAAGAGGTGTTCTATTGGCTTAGCTAAGGTTAGTGCCTCTCTATCACCAGCAACATCTAACCGATTCAGCTTTTTATGCGGCCCATACAAATCCCAGTTTCCTTGATGCATACCGACTACAATGTTCAAAGGGTGTACTTTTTGAATCGCAGATATCATTTTCAAATGCATAGCTTGTGCGCTACCACCGACAAACATTGTTGGGGCTAAGTGCAAGCCTGTATCATCTAGTGTTACGCCCCAAGTTTGATCTGTATGCCAAGAGTGGGCAGTAACAAACATTCCAATAAAAGAAACCATCAACTCCGGGAATGGAGGAAGGGACTTGCACTCATGCGCAGCTATCACGTCTTTGCTTGAAACTCTGTAGAACGAGCGTTTTCCCTTCGCATAGTCATCATCTTTCACTTTTTCAATGCGAGTGTTTCTTCTCACTACAGATAGGTCTGGAGCAAAGGAAATGTGTTCATCTAGTTCGGAATAAATCTTTAGCTGCTGCCTTATTTCATAGGCTCTTTCTCCAAGCGAAGCGACTACATAGGAGAAGTTGTTGGGGTTACCACTTGGCGATGTTAGATAACGAAATTCACCATCAGTAGTAAGATTTTCGACTGAAATATCAAACTGCATTTGCTCATAATAATCGAGTAGTGCATGAAAACACCCAATCTCAAATGATGCAGACAATTCTCGTTGTTTTTTGCTATACACCAGCGAATGATCATCAACAAATTGAGTGACCATCTTTTCAACGTCAGATAACCAAGCACTACTCGTTTTCATACAAGTCCTTTGCAAGATTGAAAACGATGTCGTTGGCTGAATTCAGCCCCATCACAAAGCTATTAATTTCTAATTTCGCAATGATGCTATTAAAGCTTTCAACCGCCTTATTGATTTTGCGACTTCTAGAAGCGTTGAATTTGATACTTTTACCGTAACTTATTGGTATATCTGAACCTAGACCGCTATTTGTTGAGCTTCGAGCCGAGCTGTCTAATGGACCAAGTACAAGTTGATAAAATGAGTTGAGCACGAACACGACCTTGAGCATTTCATCGTTCCAGTTATTGGAATAGAGCTTGATTAGGTGCGGGTTATCCTTTGTTTTTACGTATTCTAGCTGTCGCTTAAAAGCGGAAACTCGTTTATCAATAAGCTGCCTTAGCTCGTATTCGAGGTATTCCGATAGCTGTTTTTGAATTTTCTCGTGCGCCACTTAATGCATCCTGCTCAGTATATTGAATGCAAAACCCGCCGGAGCGGGTTTGGTTTCAAATTAAAGCAAGCGAGCTTATTATCTACGCTTATGCTAATTTATTCTTAAACTGTTCTTCGCAATTAGACTTCAACTATCAATTGGGTCTATTTTGCTAGTATATGTATTTCATTCTTATCAACCCTTTTAAATAAGCCAAAACCATCATTACTATTTTGCCTTAATAAATCGATAGTCTCTTCTAATCGAGCTTCGGAGGTTATAACGGTGTGGGCGTTGTAAAAACATCCGGAAAACTCTCTTTCGAAGCTACTACCGTCAAGTCCTTCGCCAACATCGATAACGTAGTATTCCTCAAAATAAAATGGCCCGATTATTTTTTTAGTGTTATAGATTTTTCCGCTTAATGCAGAAATGCAATCCACCTCTCCACTGCTAGCTATTATATTTCTTTCTTCAACGTTGCTTTCATTAACGAAAAGGAAAGCAAGCGAAATATTGATAGCTAAAGAGATCCCCAACAAGTATTTCATCTTCTAATCCTGCCAGAAGTATTTCGCATTTTCATAATTAACTTTCTGCCTTATAGTGAACATACTCTCATAGTTGATCTCATATCGAAATACATTCTGAGTTCCTACTAGGTGTCCATCTTCATAAACATCGAACTCATAGTTCCATTTATCATCCCAGTAACCATAGGTAGTTGTTGTCACCTGATCTACAGAACCTACCTGATTCATTATTTGGCTGAATATATTTCCTTTAGCAACAAACTTCTTCAATGGGTTATCAGAAAAAAGGTCATTATCTGGCGTCATTCGATTAATTCCTGCTTCCATGACTCCCATTTTCTTTGTTTGTACATCGTCAAAAACTTCTGGATGTTTCCTAGCTCTTTTCGATTCTAAGGTCATGCTCTTGAGTTTGTAAGAAATTTCATTTACCACATATTGAAGTGCAGCAGTCATTGCTCCGTTTGCAAACTTTCCGCCAGTTAACTTGGACACTGTGCCTCCAGCAATCGCTTGAATTACGGTCCGCCCATAGGAAGCACTCGACTGTATTTTACCAACACCTTTCATGACTCCCGCAGATAAGAACCCATGGCCAAAGTTGCCACCTTGCAAGTCAGAAAGAACCCCTCCTGTAACAGCATGAGCTGCTATCTGTGTAGCACCACTCCATTGTGGTCCAGCTACTGAATGTGCCCCGTATCCTAATCCACCGAATGCTGCACCAGAAAAAGCACCATTCAAAGTTCCTCTGAGTGAGCCAGTATTTATCGCCCCTGCAACAGCTCCAGATATGGCGCCAGCAGCCATATACCCTCCCAGTGAAAGGGTGGTTATACTCATTGTTGCGCCTGTGGCTGATATTGTACCTAAAGTCGTTGTAGTTGTGAGCCCCCATCCAGCGGCCCAACCAGTTGCTGCTCCATATGTCGCTATCGCTGCAACAGCTGCCACGATTGGCCTCCAGTATTTCTTTACTTTCTTACCTAACCACTTAAAGAAATACCCACTTGGATCTGTGTAACTCATCGGGTTATTCAACACATATGAATAACGGTTATAGTTCTGGCTATTCATCGGAGTCTGAATAAACGGATCAGCCTGCAAAAACCTACCCAAGGTTGGATCGTAGATCCTACCGTTCATATGGATACAGTGGATCTATGATCCACTAAGGAGGCTGCGAATAAGTCTATGGCCGCTCAGGCTTTCAGCCAAGGGGCTAATCAAGACGGTCTTTTGCAGGCCTAACGGGTTAAGTCGAAAAAGGCCAACGCAGAGTAGGCGCTTGGCTGGAAGCCCCGTAGGGCGAGCCCTGAAGCACGCATTTGCTGCGTTAGGCTTCTTGCCAAGGGCGACGGCCATTGCCTGCGAAACCTGCCTTGCAACTACGCACTTCAGGACTCGCTGAGTGACTATAGACTTATTCGCAGCCTCCCTAATCAAAATAGTGGATTCGTTATTTAGCTATTGAGTTAATGGTTTCAGACGCTTTTTTTGCTCGACCAATGCTTACGCCAAACGCTTTTCCACTTAACTCGAAAAAACTTAAGACTGATTCACTCGGTGAATCACCTTCCCTTGCATAGGGGTCAAAATAAATATCCATGTTTTCCAACTTGATCTCCGAAACTACGCCTGCCCACTCAAGAACTTCCTTTGGCACTTTATCGCCATATTGCATATGCAGACTCTGAACTTCGGCAGCAATTGATTTCAAGTTATCTAGTGCTTGATTTGCAACTTGAAAAGATTCTTGTTCGCGAATTCTGTTCTGTTGCCTTTCAATTAAAGTAACCACGTCTGGGTTAGTGCTTTTTGTTTGCTCCTGATATATGTAATTTTTGATGGGTGTAAAATTGTTGGTTATCTCTGCGTAGTTATCGAAGATAGGTATGATGAACTCATTTACTCTAGCTAATACACCCAAATCCAAAACTGCCTGTTTATAGGCTTTGTCATCAGTCGATGTGTTAAATTGACTGACGGCGGTTAAAATTACGATACCGACCATACAAGCGGAGTTACCCCAAACGAAGATTATAGGTTTATCATTTTCATTCATTTTCCGGGTATAAAGCGTTATGCCAATCGAGAACAATGCCAAGAGCATGATTGTATAAGTTGCAAACAATACTAATTCCTTTTTATTTAGCGTTGATTAATAAAATTTCCCAAGATCCTGATAGCTTCAATACCATCCGCGACGGGTAACTCGTTGTAATCCATTTTTGTATCTAAGACTCGCCTGATATATGTACCGCTGCCCTCTCCAAATTTAGGATGCACGTATGGATTTCGCATTTTTCTGAGTGAGGTTAACTGGTCAGCCAAATCACTATCAATAACACTATGCTCTGCGGCTGCTGCAATAAGTTTCGCAAACCCCTTTGTTGCGATAGCCTCTTGCTCAGTAAGCACAAATGAATGCGCTAAAGAATGTTCAACGACTAATTGGCACAACAACACACAGGCAACAAAATTTCCGTGTTTAAAACTTTCTTCAATTTCAGCTAGGATTGCAGGGTCTATGCCTCCGCTGAAAGCCCAACTTTCACGATGAAGGTTTACGACATGACTACGGAAATAACTCACTCGTTTTCTTGGGGAATCAAAGTCCCGATATTTCTCCACCCAATTCAAAGTGCCCTCCGCAGCTCAGGCTCAGATTGTCTGCAATTTGACTTGTACTAACTTGTCTTCATCCTTTAGTTCAGTTTTCAAGAACTGAACCCATTTCATGGAGTATAAATAGCCGTCGAAACCCTCTACATAAGCAGAATGCTCTCCCGCATATGTCCTGTCAGTTTCTCTGGGCCTTGCTTCATAAAACTTCCAACACTTAGTATGCAATGTCATGTTAAACGAGGGAATCTTCTTAGATACCAATTCAACTACTCGTTTAGGCTTTAATTTAAAGGGGTTTTCCACCCCCTTGATAAATGCGACAGCCTGCTCGTAATTTTGAAGTTGCTCTTCAGAGAGGCTGTTGACATTGATAAACTCAACCGCCAAATCAGACGATGTAGCATGATTGCCTAACTTGGGAACCAAAAAAGCTCTAAGTCTATACTTTTGGCTTTGGGCAATTTCGTCGCTCAAATCATCACGATACGTCTCCATGTAATCCTTAACTACTTTGTAGTTTTCTTTTTGTAATTGTTTTAGGGCATCTATTTGGGCTTGTTCCGAAATTCGTGTAAGTTGCATGGCAAAAGCAAGTGAAGTTGTTAGTGCATGGACATCACCAAACTCTTGGACAATTATCTCTTCAAAGTTGTTGAGTGCTGACTGGCACTCTCCCACAACGGCCAAGTCAATAGCAGGTAAATTACGGTGTTCTATTTTGTTTCGAAGACCAATTAAAAACTTCAGATTTGCTTTTTCGGGGCTTACTATTCCACTCCAATAATGGTCCACGCATTCAGAAAGCTCCCATGCCTTCTTATCTCCATCAATCACGACTGGATTGCCATCTTGGTCGTAATGAAAATAGTCCACGCCCCGCTTTTCAAAAATCGCATGGAACAACGCGGTGAAAGCGATATTTATATTTACGATAAAGCCGTAAGTTTTAAACTCGGTGTATGGGTTGTTGTAGATTGAAACTGCTAATAGAGCAAATTCCTTTGCTTTGTGAATAAGGACACCTTTAGCTGACATGTCTGCCGTTTGTTGTAACTTTTGGCTATGTACAGCTCTGAATTCTTCTTTGCTTAAAAAGCAAACACCTGAACTTGTGTACTGATCCCCATCTCTTTCGACATATTGATGCCAGCGCTTTGATGGGTATGTTCGGCATGTATCGACTTTCCATCCAGTAGCATCGGCAAGTTGTCGTATGGTAAACGCTTCGCCTTGGCGCTCGCGGCTAGTTAAAAATTCGAACGCCAAATCGACTTTCTCATATCTACTCATCGTATCCTTACCTTGTATATCGACTAACGATCCCTAGAAAACTTATCTGCCATAATTGCTTTGTAGTTGTCAGAACAACCGGACAGGAGCTGCTCACAACCGCCCATTTCAGATGCACACGTTGGAGAAACCAGAAAAGGGGTTTCACTAGAAATTAAAACATCGACGATGTTGTTGTACCTGTCAGTATCCTCGTGATGGTCAATTGCATATAGTCCCCAACATTGATTGATAAATGGGTCGATTACCTCATAGATAAATGTTTTTGTATCGCAGGGCCATTCATCAGGCGCGGTAAAATGTTGTATAGTGTTCCTAAGCTGTCCAAACGACTTATACAATTCATGATTAGGTAATTTTATCCCTGTTGCAGCCCAAAGCCGTTCAGGTAAGTCCAAGTATGAAAACGTCTTCGCACTTTTCACCAAGTCTTTAAAACTCAGGATATCAACCTCAGCTTGATTTGAACGCGGTATTTTTTCGAAAATTAATAACGGGTGTTCTTGCGCAATTCTAGCTTTGATAAAAATTTCAGCAGCATGTGCCGCTTGAAGCACTGACATTTCGTCCCACATCTCACCTTCGAAACTATAAAAGCACGCATGATAGTTAGCATGAGAGAGAGCAGCTCTCCCCAACCTAATCATATGCTCATGAACTTGGTTCAATTCCTTTTGCATAGCGCCCGTAATTTTGTTGGAAATTAATTAACCATATTAAAAGCTTACTGAATAACCTACAACAAACTTTAATTTCGGGCAGAAGGATGAAACCGCATGTACGACTCATTCAACTCACTCTGCACAATATGCGTGTATACCTGTGTAGTAGAAAGGTCTGCATGGCCCAGATATTCCTGAATCTGGCGAAGGTTAGCACCATTGCTAAGCATATGTGTTGCTGCTGAGTGACGAAACACATTGCAGGCGGCGTTGACATCAAAGCCTGCGGATATGAGGTACTTTTTAATAAGCTCCGAAAGTTGCGTGGGCCTGAATGGATTCCCGCTATTGCTTAGAAACAATGTGTCACCCGAATAAAAGGTTTCGAGTTTCGGGCGACAGTTGACTATATATTCATCAATACAAGCCAATGCCCTGTTGGAGATGGGCACATACCGGTCTTTCGCTCCCTTGCCGTGATTAACACGAAGCTGAGACAGGCTTTCGTCCTGTCGGTCGAGGTCGTAGAGTTTGATATTAGCAAGCTCCATCCGGCGAACAGCTGTAGCGTAGAATGTTTCCATGATGGCTTTATCCCTTATGCCTTTAGTGCCTGCAATGTCCGCCTGATGAAATAGCCGTTCAAGATTTGGGAATGACAAGAATGCCGTAGGTAACGTTTTGGGAACCTTGGGCTGTTCAAAGTACTGCATCGGATTGCTGTCGATAATTTCAAGGTACAGCAACCTGCGAAAAAAAGTGGTCACAGCCCGAAGGCGGTTGCGCCTGACAGCCGGTTTTAACAAATCATTGCTTCTGGGGTTGATGTACGTGTTGAGATAGCGCTTGTAACTTTCCAAGTCTTTTTTGGTGAGGTCGTAAGGCGACTTGATACCTTCGGTGATACACCACTTATGAAAGAGATTCAGATTACACTGCTTGATTCGCACAGTCGTAGGGGACTGCCCCGACGCATTACAATCATCAAAATATGCGTCGAAGCACTCCTCAAAGGTTTCAGGCTTGGTAGCGCTCATTACGATACCCTGCTTCTGATAATACCCGTGTTAAACGCTTATCAAACAAACGCCATTGGCAATCGTCCCACTTACCTAGCTTCTGGACTTTGAAAGGTAGCGCCACTTCACACAGCAGCATGTTGGCATCTACAACATCGCTGCGAAACTCGCCCATTGCATCTTCATCTGACGTTGCGTCAGTAAAGACAACTAGCGTTTCGATACCGTTGCGTTTCAGTTCGGATGACGCTAGTTCACACCAATCATCACCCAAGATTGTAACGCCATTGCGATAGCCGCGCTCCGCAAGCCCCAAGGCGACAAACGGATTATCACAAACCAATGCCAGCTTTTGTGGCTCAAAGGGTATGAACACGGGCATGTGACCAAACACACTGCACTTGAGTGACGGTTGCTTGCGTCGGGGTGTGGAGTACCTAAGACCATACAGGCCGACAAGCTCTCCATCAGTAACTAGCGGCAGGGTAATACAACCACGCATGGTCTCATGGCCTGTCTCACCATTTAAAAGGCCAATACGCTTGAATCCACCGCGCAACTTAATTCCCTCTCTTGTCTTGTGATAGGGGAACTCCAGTGACAACGTCCTGTCGCAAAAACCAATATTAAACTCGTCGATAGTTTCACGAGAAAGACCGAGAATACTATGCGTAAATGCCATCGGCTTTGCGCTGCCTAAAAGCGAGCGATGATAAAACTGCACCGCCATGGGTGCCTGTCGCTCGATGATATGTGTATCACCAGAGATAGGTGATGATGTAAAAAGGTTGGCTTGGAATAACGCTAGTTCTGACTTAGTCATTTTTGCCACCTCCCTTACCAGATAGCTGACGCCCGCGCTTATCGCGATAAGACTCACAATCCCAATTCAACGCAATTGCGTATGGCACGATCCGATCTAACGTTGAATCTGCAATCGTTTTGTCGCCAAAAGCGTCGTACCAGTCACTGGGCGCATATTGCGAGGTAATGATAAGTGATGAGCTTTGGTCGCGGATTTCGATAAGCTCAAACAGCAGATGACGCTCTTGAGGATTAAGCGGCTGGATCCCCCAATCATCAATGAGTAAAACCCTGACTTTACTTATCTTGCGACGCAGCTTTTCCAGCGAATCGTCGCCCGCTTTCTCAGCTATTTTCAAGTCACGGATCAGAACCGGATAGTGATAATATTGCACGGTGTATTCCCGCAACAATGCCTCTTGCCCCAATGCACAAGCCAGATGGGTTTTACCGGCTCCTGTTGGGCCGCTGATAATGATGTGACGAAAATCTTTTATCCACTGGCATTGCGCCAATTCTTTAAGCTTTGAGACACGCACTGGCGGCTTATCGCTAGTTTGTATGTCACTTAATACGGCATGGGGCCATCGCAACTTTGCGGCCTTCTGGAGACGCGCTACTTTCGATTCGTGGGCACTGTCGGCTTGCGCTCGCAATTGCTCAAAAAGGCGCTCAGCACACGTTTGCTCCTCTATGTTACTGCGACCCTCTTGTTCAGCAAATACCGTGTAAACCATGGGTATCCGTAAATAGTCACACAGCGATTTGATGGATTGATTGAGATTATTCATAACGATGTACCCCATAGTGGTCTTTGCCGCGAATGTTTTGATGCTGAAGTATGGGTGCACTGTCATTCTGCTCATCATCGTCATCGAATATGCTCGACTTTAAAATGATGGAAAGATCTTCAGGCTTCGTCATTTCATGCTCGACAGCATACTGACACGCTCGTTCAAATTCTGAAGGCGTGTACCCTCTCGCGAGTTTTTGAATGAATGTGCAAGCTTTTCCGGCAAAACGTGAGCGAGAAGATTTCTTTCCACAATATTGGGCCGCCACTACTTTCACAGCATATGGCCCGAATGGCTCCGCCCATTGTGTAAAGGCAGTGACGTTTTTCTGGTCTTCCGCTTTTTCGATGGGATGCTTATGATGCTCAATTACCGTTTCCCCACCCACCTCATTACTTATGGTGTGTGTGGCGATAGTTTTAGCGCCCAGTACAACAGTCAGTTCGTTATCTCGTACCTCCAATGTGACTTTCCGATTACGGTACTTATGAGGAACACTGTATTTATGCCCATTCAGGCGCACCGAATAATTTGGAGACACCGTTTGCGGGCAATACTTATCTACGGGTCGGTACGGCTTGGCAGGAATAGGCAATAGCGCCTGTCTCTCTGCCTGATAAAATTTTTCGTTTCTGCTGAGCCCAACATTTTGCATCTTTTCATTATTAAGCTTTTCTATCTCCGCTCGCAGATGCTGGTTTACCTGCAATGCGCTGGTAAACTCTAGGTTTCTCATAGGAACCAATACCCGATTCTCAATAAACTGAACGCTCTTTTCGGCTATCGCATTATCTCTCGGCATGCCAACACGAGAGGTATCACAGGCTAGGTTGTAGTAACGGCTGAAAGTGATGGCCTGTTCGTTTAAGGCGGGTAATAGTCCCGCTCGGTTTACTAATTGGGCATTATCAAATCGAATAACGGGCGTACAGCCTCCTTCTGCATGAATGACTTCAACCAGCCCGCGGATCCAGTTTTTTGCTGACATATTGTGAAGCGCCACTGCATACATTTTTTGGGAGTGACCGAATGCCACAACCAGTACGTCCATTGACACTTCACGCTGCTGAGTCAAGTCGCGATAGTGCACTTTCATGCCAGAAAAATCACAAGCCATTATCTCGCCGGGCTCATAACGAAAACGAAATGCCAGTTTTGATTTTTTTAAATAATTGCGAACCAGCGCGAAATAATGAGTTCTCCCAAGTGCTGTAGCCGGATCTGCTTCACGATAGCGTAAGAAACCGGTATTAATTTTCTCGCCATACTTCTTTGGGCGTTTAGCCAGCTCTTTTTTGACCGCTTCATAATCCGGACGACGCTTATAGCTGGGATGCTGAAATGCGCTGGGGTAAAAAAGAAGGATAAGCTCGCTGTCTTCCATAGCATTAAAATCCGGCCATGGAAGCGGCAGATTCAAAAGTCTATCAGAGAACCTTCCTACCGTTTGATGAGAGCATCCAACCGATTTCGCAATTCGTCGGGATGCCATCTGCTCAAATAAAAGTTGCCGTGTAATAAGTTTTCGTGATACGCCATTGGCGAGCACTTTATTTATTAATACGAGCAATGTTTGTAACAACGCTCGCAATGTTGCTGCATGTATCATGCTTAGTTCCTCGGTTGTAATTAAAAACCAAGGCCCACAAAGATATGGCCATCAAACATTGACAATACAACGCGAACGACCATACTAAAGATGTCGATCAATAAAATTCGATATCCAACACAGCCCCCGCAGGTCGCCAAACTCTCGCGGGGGTTTGTGTTTTATGAGCCCCTTAAACTATCACTGTGTATTACCTCCTTCATTCGTTTTTTGATAATGTCCTGCCGCTGCGTTGCCAACCACTCTGCGACGTCCCGTGATAGCGCGAATCGACCTCGCCGATAATCAAGTCTAAATACCTCTACAGGTACTGTTTTTCTAGATACCGACTGTCTGAAGGCATTCACACTGGGATAGCCAAGTGCACTGTATAACCGCCTCCCAAACAACAGCGGCCCTATGTACTCATACAGCTCTTTTTTAATTTGTAACGCTAATAAATCAGTATCTGATTCGCTCATAGATACGCTCTGTTATGTTTCGCCTGAATTACTAACCTAGTGCATATTTCCTAAGAGGCAATGCGTCAGGCTTTTTGAAAGCGTGACGCATGATTTGAGCTACAATTAATGGTAACTGACCGTTACGATTTTCTTGTCTAACGCTGACTATAGAAAAAAGACGGTGGAACAAATGTCTAGTAATCGGAAGAAAAGCAGCCCATTTTCGCCGTAAATTTTTTTAATTATTTTCGCAAGCCGAAAAGTGGAGGCGACTTTGACGCCGTTGCAACGAGACCTTGTCGTCAAAACTTCAAAGACCCAGTGGCATCGTATTCATGCCACCTATTCCTTCGTGTTAGATACTCTCGACTGCCCGTTCAATGCAAACCAACTTGACAGGCTATTCGGCAGCGATGGAAGCAGGGGAAGTGTTTTTAATAAGCATTTAAATCAGCAAACTCGCCCGAGATTTGAGACCTTAGAGCAAGTCGATAACAAGGTTTCAGGAACATTACGGTACTACTATTCCCCTTTATGGCTGGCGCTCTTCTTATTGGAAGCCGGAGAGGATGATTGGACGCTATTGCACAATAGACTTGATTTAGATGTTGCAAGTACGATTTTCAAAGATAAAAAGGACGATGTCGGTAGTTTTGTATTAAATAAGATTAACCATCCAATCGTCACTGAACTGCGCTTACGTGCCGACGCTCAGGCGTTGGCCTGCCTGCTAGCAATACTGAAATTTAAACTAGCGAAAGACGGGAATATATTAGTTTCAATAAATAATTTACAACACGCAATTGTTGACCATCTCGTAAATCTCAATGCAACAGGCTACTTTAGCCATAATCACCACGAACTGACTGTTTTTCTGGTCGAACTACTTAATCGTTGCCATCCTTTTATCGCCAATGACAAAATCAAGGAGTTTATCGAATATAGTGTGGATTTAATCCGATTTAAACGCCAGCTTTTAGATACCCTTTTCCAAATCGGCTTGCGCGAAACCTATGCGGGAGAAGGTTTGCGTTTTCTTGCGCTTATAGACATCTCAAACCGAGAGCTGCTTATAAAAGAAGTTAATCTGCTGCGACAGAGCACAAACAGTCGCGCCCCCTTTATCGTAGTGAAAGCACTAAACAGTGAGTTCCCGCTTGCAGCAAACAGGGAGAAGGGTCTGCTGTGGTTGATAAGTAAAATCAACAGTAATCGAGGTAAATCAGACAAAATCAAACGTTTCATCAAAGATGACGAGCTTGTGCTGATTCTTAAAGATACAGCGCAGCTTGATGTCACTACATGGTCCAGACTTCTTGACTAGTGGTCCACCATTTTAGGAATGGTGGTCCAACGAAAACGGAGTCAATGTTCCATTTTTGTGGATTTTGCGAACACCGGCTGTATGTGATAAAAAAAGGGGCAACCCGCGTTGCCCCCTGTCACTTATAATCCACCGTTATTAGTGGTTCTCAGCCACATTGCCGGGTACTCCTGTGTAAGGTCCACCAGACGGAGTGTTTCAATATGCGGCTTGTAAATAAATGCTTCTGAGGGGAGGCGGTCATCTTCATAGTAAACATGAACCGCGTAGCGCTCGATGACTTTAACCAGCCCATCGTCAGTCACTTTTAGCAGCTCCCAGGTACGGTACTCAAGATACGTATCACCATCATAGTTACCCTGACCGTCAATACGAATAAAGTTTCCATCCCGCTCCCAGGTCACCACTGATTCAGGCGATGCACGAACAAATGCGTCATTGTCCCTGTCTGCATTCACCCAGATCATGGTTTTGTCACTGTCAAACGCGAAGCCGGCAAACTTTCTGGCCTTCATCTTTGAGAAGGTTAAGCAATCTTCGGTCGGACAGTGTGAAAGGCTGCTCCAAAGCGTCGGCAGTTCTTTTGCCACCTCAAACTCAGTCAGTGATGATGTATCCTCGTCGATCATTTCGGATACATAGGAAAAGCTTGATGCACCTGACTCAACCGTGACCAGCGCCACCAGCGAGGTCCTGGTTTCATGGAATGGCACGATGGTTACATCCTGGCCGTCATAATTGAGACGTAACACACCATCATCGCTAAGCGCCCATGAGCCGGTTTCATCGGTATTTCCGGAGAGAAACGTGCCCGAGTCAGAGAAGTCTATTAAGTCGGCAAAGTATCCGGAAAAATCAATAAACTGATTACCCGGATCGGGCAGATAGTAATCGATTTTAGAGGGGATATTCAGGCTCCATCGACGGTCCGTCAGCATCTCATCAGTCATTTCCAGTGCCGTAGGCGCAATGGCATAGGAACGCACACCCAGCGCTTCCTGCTCAGCAGTAAAGGTCTCTCCAATACGTTTATCGTCGCTCAAATCAAGGATATATTCATAGTCAGAAACCGCCTGAAAGTGTGTCACACCATCGGTTTCAGTAACTTTCCGCAGTGCCAGATAGCGCAATTCTTTTGTTCCTGGCAGCGTGTCGACCTCCGGGTCAAGACAAACCTGCTCAGCTGCGCGCTGTCCTTCATCGCTAAACAGCTTCAGCGTGTCACTGTCACAGGCAAACTCATAGTCGTTAACGTTGCCCTGATATTGCAGCCCAAGCGTGCCATCTGCCAGCGTCCATTCAAACCGGGCATCTTCAACCCGTGTTACTTTCCAGTCCGACCATAGCCCGGTTTCACGGCCAGGCGCGTCAGTATTAAAGGTCAGCGTTTTATCTGTTTCCGAAGGCTGATCACCACTTACGTGTATCTGCGCCCAGGTTAGTCCTTCTACATCACTGGCAACAATAGGCTGCGTTATACGAGGGTTGGTGATCATGTCTTCTCTGGCATTTTTAAATGCCGCGGCATAGGTGCCAAGGACTGTGCCGGTTTCAGACAGCACACCACTCTCTTTTAAGAAAGATAATATGGTCTGGTCAACAGACTTTTCAGACTCGGTGAAAAATGTCAGCGTATTCACGCCCTCTGGTATATTCAGCGCAGAATCAGCAGCCAGAACTTTGATAAAGCTCGCGGTGTCCACAAGCTTGTCAAAGCCCAGTGTTGCTTTGAATTCATCGAACCCCTGCATGGACACCGTGTCGCCATCCAGTTGCTCTGAATAGTACAGCCAGGCCGCAGTAGTGAGGTAGGATATACGGACATTTTCAAACTGACGACCTGCCAGCGCCCGGGTCTGAACATCAGACACGGATTCAATCAGCGAGTCTGATGAACCAATCGGGGTAATCAATTTCAGTGGTGCGTCATCGTCGATGGACGCTTCAAGCTGGATCAAGTCCTGTGAAGCAGTAATGATTGTGTCGAGTACATAGTTGCCGTCGGCATCTGTGGTCGTTGATATTTCGTCATCACCAAGGTGAAGACTGACATTCACCTCTGCATCAACGGCATCGGCCACAACACCTTCAATCACCACCTGTTGCCCGACAGTCATACTTACCCGGCCCTCGGCAGTATCGGTGCCATCACTCACGCGGTAAGTAAAACTGTCACTTCCGTAATAGCCCTGAACAGGCGTATACACAATGGTATCGCCATCAAGTTCTACGGTGCCGTTTTCGGCCTCAGTCGTAATGGCGTCTAGTGACAGAGTGTCCTCGTCGGGATCCGAATCGTTATCGAGCACAGCAATCGTGACGGATTCATCGTTGACTGTTGTCGAGTAATCGTCATAGGCAATGGGCGCCGAATTCTCAGGCGGTTCTGGTTCAGGTGGTTCCGGCTCAGGTTCTGGCTCTGGTTCGGGTTCGGGTTCGGGTTCGGGTTCTGGCTCAGGGTCTGGCTCTTCAGGATCAGGATCTGTATCAGGCTCCGGGTCTGGTGCGGGTTCTGGTGCTGCTGGCGTGTCAGGCTGATCGCCACCTCCTCCGCCACCACATGCTGTCAGGGCAAGCAGCAACGCAAGTGCGATTGCTTTCTTTGCGTGTTCCATAGGTGCTCCTTCATACTTATTCTACTCGGGCGTTGGTCACTTCCCTGCCGCCGATACTTATTCAGTGCGAAATTACACTTGAGGTGAACCTATGCAAAACGTTAACCACTTCACAACGACCAACGAGTCCACCTCACTGCCTAAGCAAAGGATGCCCTTTTGTAAGGGCCTTCTAGCCTCTTACTGGTCGAATACGGATATGGAACATTAAATTTAAAAATTAATTAATTTATATAAATATCATAGACTTAGACAGTGTAATAATGACAAAAAAAGCATGTAACAATTACATCTTTCCTGTAGTTTTTACGTGCTGGAAAATCATGAATCCGCTGTGATTAAAATATGTGCCGGGCAGGTGAGTAAAAATGGGCAGAGGGGGGAAGCCTCCCCCGTTTTCGTGAGGGTGAGGGGCAGTTATTTTGCCTGCGCGCTGCGCTTGCCAAACACCCGGTAGACCCAGACAAAGAAGTACGGCGCAAAAAATACAACAAACAATGTTGTCGCGGTGATCCCGCCTAGCACACCAATACTGATTGCGTTTTGCGCACCTGAGCCAGGCCCGGTAGCAAACGCCAGAGGCATTACCCCCAGAATAAAGGTCAGTGAGGTCATCAGAATAGGCCGCAACCGCTGCTTCGCAGCCGTCATTGCGGCATCGATGGCGGACATACCGGCGTTCACGTTGTGCTGCGCAAACTCAACAATCAGAATGGCGTTTTTTGCCGCCAGCCCAATGGTCATTAATAGTCCCACCTGAAAATACACATCATTAGCCTGGCCAGTAAGCCAGGTCGCCAGTATAGCCCCAAATATGCCAAACGGGACGGTAAGCATAATGGCAAACGGTATTGCCCAGCTTTCATAGAGCGCCGCAAGGATCATAAACACTGCAATAATGGTAATGCTGTAGAGCAGCATGGTCTGGTTACCGCTTTGTTTTTCTTCATAAGACAGGCCAGTCCAGGCGATGTCTATACCGTCAGGTAATGTCTGTGCGATTCGGGCCACTTCCTGCAGAGCCTCGCCAGAACTGACACCTGGTGTGGTAGAGCCCTGAATTTCGCGGGACGATGCACCGTTGAAACGCGTCAGCTTCGGTGGTCCGTAGGTCCATTCTCCGGCAGCGATTTCCTTTAACTGCACCATGCCACCGCTCTCGTTTCTTACGTACCAGTCACTGATATCCTCAGGCAGCATGCGGTATTGGTCCTCCGCCTGCACATACACGCGTTTAATCCGGCCGTTCTCGATAAAATCATTCACATAGGTACCGCCAAGCGCAGCGCTTAGCGTCTGATTGATCGTAGAGACCGGCACCCCCAGAGAGCGCGCCTTCATAGTATCGACGTCCAGATTATACTGCGGGTTGTCAGACAGGCCGTTAAAGCGCACGGCCGTGAGCAGTGGACTCTGATTCGCCTGCCCTAAGAACTGATTGCTGGCCTGCACCAGCGCATCGTGCCCCAGTCCACCCTGATCGATAAGCTGAAACTCAAACCCGCTGGCGTTGCCCAGAGCGCTGACAGGCGGTGGTATTATGGGAATAATCATCGCATCTGATACACCTGATAATGTCTGGGCTGCGCGCTTTTGAATGTCAAACACGCTCTTGCCCTCGCCTCGAACCTCCCAGTCTTTCATTTTGACAAACGCAATGCCCACATTTTGCGCCTGGCCGGAAAAGCTGAAGCCTGCGGCGGTAAACAACCCTTCTACGGCATCACCGGCTTCATCTAGGTAAAAATCTTCCACCTTTTCAATTTTGTCACGGGTCTGCTGCAACGTCGTACCCGGCGGCCCTGAGATAAGTGTGAACATTCGCCCCTGATCTTCTTCAGGCAAAAATGAGGCTGGCACGCGCAGGAAAATAAGCACGCTTGCTGCCAGCACCGCCAGGAAAATCACCGGCAATATAATTTTGTTGTCGAGGGTTTTATCAAGTAACCGCCCATGGCCGCTGCGCAATTTGCCAAAACCACGGTTAAAGACACCAAATGGACCACGCTGCGTTTCCTTCTTGCCCTGCTCAAGGAAAATACCGCACAATGTTGGTGACAGGGTAAGCGCGACAAATAACGACAAACCCATTGCGGCAGAAATAGTAATCGCAAACTGCCGGTATATTACCCCGACAGAGCCATCAAACAGGGCCATTGGCAAAAACACAGCCCAGATAACCACCGTCGTCCCCAGGAGGGCCGAAGAAATTTCCTTCATAGCCCGTTTGGACGCTTCTTTTGGCGTGAGTGAGTCGTCTTCTTCCAGCTTACGCTGGGCGTTTTCGGTCACCACAATGGCATCATCAACCAGCATGCCGATAGCTAAAACCAGGGCAAACAGGGTTAACACATTAATGGAATAGTCAAAGGCCATTAAAAAGCCAAATGTACCAAGCAGTACGATAGGAATGGCAGCCGCCGGAATGAAGGTTGCGCGGAGTGTCTGCAAAAAGATGTAGATCACCAGGATCACCAGTACTACGGCTATACCGAGGGTTTCTACCACATTGAAGATTGACGCCTCAATAAATGGCGAAATATCAACCGGGTACTGCACCTCCAGGTCATCCGGGATGATCGCGTCGAAGTCACTTACTCTGGCTTTGACATTCTGAATCGTTTCCAGCGCATTGGCCGACGGCGATAGCTCAATAGCAATGCCTGACGCAGGCTGACGGTTCCAGCGACCAATTACCCGGTAGCTCTCAGCACCGATTTCAATGCGCGCGACATCGCCTAACGTTACGTGCGATCCGTCTGAATTAACAGAAAGCAGGATCTCGGCAAATTCCTGAGGTGTGGATAACAGCGTCTGGGCCGTAATAGTGGCATTTAGCTGTTGCCCTTCTACCGACGGCGCGCCGCCTATTTCGCCCGACGCCAGCTGAACGTTTTGCTCCTCAATGGCGCTGACCACATCCAGCGTAGTGATATTAAAATTATTCATCGCGTGAGGATCCAGCCACACGCGCATGGCATGCTCCGGCCCAAAGGTCTGAATTTGTCCAACGCCACTGACCCGGCTTAATGGCTCTTCAAGGTTGGAGACCAGAAAATCAGAGATATCATTGCGGTTCATGCTGCCGCTTTTTGACGAAAAGCTGACAATCAGCGCATAGCTGTTGCCCGCTTTTTCAACCGCGACACCCAGTTGCTGAACAACCGGAGGCAGGGACGACTGCGCCTGCGACACCTTGTTTTGTGTTTGTACCTGCGCAATATCCGGGTCGGTGCCTGGCTCGAAAGTCAGCGTAATGGTAGCAGTGCCCGCCGATGAGCTTTGCGATTCAATATACCGAAGGTTATCGATGCCCGTGAGATTTTTTTCCAGTACCTGGGTCACGGTGTTTTCCAGCGTACGCGCTGAGGCACCGGGGTAACTGGCAGATATTGACACCTTCGGCGGTGCAATCCCCGGGTATTGCTCAAGCGGCAGACTTCGGACAGAGAAAATCCCTGCACCTATGATCAGTAGCGCAATAACAATCGTGAAAATAGGCCGCGCGATAAAAAACTTTGAAAACATGTTAGCGCCCGCTTTGTGCTGAGGAAGCAGCGGAAGACTGTGTCTTACCCTGCAGATTACTGCTGCTGGCCGACAGGCTCTTTGCTTTCACCGGCGCACCATCGCGCAGTGTCATGGTCCCTTCAACAATCACTTTGTCACCTTTCTGCAGTCCCTCTTCAATGATCCACTTGTCCTTGTAGGCGACGCCGGTTTTTACCGCTCGCTTAGCGGCCTTATTGCCGTTCGCTACAACCCACACATGCTTAGCACCATTTCTGCCAATTTGTACACTTTTTTGCGGCACAACCAGCGCGTCAGATGATGCCAGATCTTCGATCGCGGCACGTACAAACAGACCCGGCAACAAACGGTTGTCAGGGTTTGGAAACACCGAGCGAATGCGAATAGCACCGGTTTGTTCATTAACCGCCAGATCGGTCGCATCCAGCTTTCCTTTATGCGGATACGGTTCGCCAGACTCAGAGAAAAACAAGCTGACCGAAAAGTCACTGTCGTTGCGTTTTTGTATGCGTGATTCTATCAGGCGCGCCTTCAGTTGCTGCGCGTCGCTGACCGACTGTGACAAATCGACATACACAGGATCAAGCTGACGAATGACGGCCAGCGGCGCTTGCTGCTGCTGGGTTACCAGTGCACCTTTGGTGACACTGGAAGGCCCGATAAAGCCGCTGATCGGTGCATAAACTTTGGTATAAGCGAGATTTATTTTGGCCGACTTTACTTCTGCCTCTGCCTGACTCACCGACGCTTTTGCCTGCTGAAGTTCCATTTTGGCATTATCGAATTCCTGTTCACTGAGTACTTTCTTAGCGGCCAGACCGTCGTACCGGTCAACGACAGACTGCGCATTCGCCACCGCCGCTGTGGCACTTTCCAGATTTGCCTGCGCCATGGCCAGATCGGCCTCGTAGCGCTCCGGATCAATCTGATACAGTTGCTCGCCTTCTTCCACCAGCGACCCTTCCTCAAACAGCCTGGCCTGAATAATACCGCCTACCTGCGGCCTGATTTGCGCGACGCGGTAAGAGACCACCCGGCCAGGCAATTTTTCGGTATAGCCTATTTTTTCAGGTGAAACAGTGATAAAACCAACCGGCACTGGCTGTGCCTGTCCTCCGCCTGGCGCCCCGCCGCCAGCGTTACCCTGCTGCGATGAGTTATCGTCACTGCAGGCACTCAGTAAAAGCATCAGTGCCAGTGCGAATACGTAACTGCTACTTAGTGAAATAGCCCTGAATACATGGTGAATAATTGAAGAGCGTTGCGCCATTATCCTGCTGCCCGTTAAGCTGACTGTTACTAATCACTGACTACGGACAGTGACTGTATTTGATTTATATTACGAATCAGCTACTTGCTACGACGGGTGTGAAGTGCCCGATCAGTATTGGTGGGATGACAAATAGTTAAGGTGAATTAATAAGGTAAGCTGCCATGCGCAGAAAAAGACAAAGAGGCCCGTTAACCTTTGCCCCTTTGTCGGTAGCTAAGCGTCAGGATAGCTGCTTTTTCACTCTGGCTGGCAGGTATTTCTCAACAGCCCTGCCGGTTACCGACCACACCAGTAACGCGGACCAGGCCACCAGAGATAATCCAGCCGGGACACAGGCTACAGCAATCAGCTTTGCCTGTTTTCGGTTAAACAGTAATGCCAGCCCTGCTGGCAGAAACCAGACGACGGCGACCAGTGCACTGAGTAATAGCAGTTGCAGCCCGCTTACGCTCTGAAGTTGAGTTAAAAAATCGGTCATGTCATATTTCCTGTGGTGGTGTTCTCATCTCTCTAGTCTTGGTAAACCGATATTTATTACAGATTATTTGGTCTGGCTGTGGAGCGGGTTTTACGTCACACTCCAACATACTGGTCCGTACCAGCATTTTTACGCGTAGCAATTACAAGGAACTCTCATCATGCGCCAACTTGGATTCATTTTTTTTCTGCTTGTACTTAGCGGCTGTGACAGCAATGAAGTTGGCGATGTGTCGCTGGGTATCTTTACGACCAAAGACATCAAACTGGATGCCTTTACTGATCCGGTGGTAACCGGGGTGACCTGCCATGTATCCAGCATCGAAGCCAATCTGGACTTCTCTGATCCGTCTGACAGTGCCATTGCCTGTCGTCAGACCGGGCCTATCACTGCGGATATGCTTGCCAGGATTAAAACCGGCAAAGACGGCGAGGTTTTGTTCACCAAATCAAAAAGCATCTTTTTCAAACGCATGAAGATACGCCGAATTCTGGATGCCGAAAACCAGACACTCATGTATCTGTCGTACTCCACGAAAGAAACGTCCGGCAGCTTTAAGCATAGCCTGTCTACGGTTCCGCTGTGGGGGACCGATGCGTACGGCGCAGTGAAGGTTGAGGTGAACTGAGCTGGAAAATACAATGAACTTAGGCAACGCGCACCTTTCAACGCTATTAATGCGCAAAAATATAACCACCAACCTCCGAATCGGACAATTATGCGCACAAAAATGCACGCTATAAAATTTAATTAAAGTATTAATTTAATGTGCTAAAATTTACACACAAATAGCTTAAAGACACTTAGCGCGCAATAAAAGTGACATTATGAAATTTAATACAGCGCCCGTTTCAGCCATCACCCAGGAGCTGGGGAGTCGCCTCAAGCGGGCCCGCCTCAATAAAAATCTAACCCAGCAGGAAGTAGCAGATAAAGTCGGCGTAGCGCGTCGCACCCTTGTCGCCGCAGAGCAGGGTAACGCACGCCTCGATACCTTTGTCGGCATTATGCAAATTCTGGGGGTCGCCGATCAGCTTAACCTGTTTTTACCGGAACAGGACATATCTCCTCTGCAACTGGCCAAACTCAAAGGTAAACAACGACAGCGCGCCAGCGGTCACCTTAGTCCTGATGAGGATATGGAACAATGGTAAGTGAGGTCGTCAACGTCAGATACCAGGACCAGACTATTGGCGCGGTAAGTTTTGACAGCGAAAAAGGCTACGGCAGCTTTGAATATACCCCCAGCTTTGTTCGCACCGGCATTGAGCTGTCGCCCATCGAAATGCCGCTGAGCGACAGAGTATACAGCTTCCCGGCACTCCCCTACCCAACTTTCAAAGGGTTACCTGGTATGCTGGCAGACTCCCTGCCCGATGACTTCGGTAATGCGGTGATGAATGCCTGGGTGGCCGCCCAGGGAAAATCGCCTAAGGATATCACGCCGTTGCAGCGCCTTCAGTACACTGGCAGGCGTGGTATGGGCGCACTTGAGTACACCCCACCACTTAATAAGGACATTTTTTCCAGTGCGCATCGCCTGGAAATAGACAGCCTGGTGACCATTGCGCAGGAGGTGCTCGACAGCCGCGGTAACTTTGAAGTTGAGCTGAAACAGCATGGGCAGGAAGATCGCGAGGCCATGTTTGAGTTAATGTCAGTGGGGATGAGTGCCGGTGGCGCCAGACCCAAAGCTGTGCTGGCCTTTAATCATGACTTTACCCAGGTGCGCTCCGGGCAGGCGGAGGTGCCCGCAGGCTTTGAGCATTACCTGATGAAGTTCGACGGGGTCAGCGAACACAACACCGGCAAAGAGACCTTTGGCGACCCCTCAGGCTTTGGCGTTATGGAGTATGTGTACTACCTTATGGCAACTGCGGCCGGCATTGAAATGGAAGATTGCCGACTGCTGCCCGAGGGCAACCGCCGCCATTTTATCACCCGCCGGTTTGACCGGAATAATAATGACAAACGCCATATCCAGACACTCAACGGCATCGCCCATGTCGACTATAAAAGCCCGGGGTCTTTCTCGTACGAAGAACTTTTTCATGTGGCCAGACAACTGAAGTTAAGCCGGCACGAAGCTGAGCAGCTGATCCGGCGCATGTGTTTTAATATTGTCGCGCGCAATCATGATGATCACGCTAAAAACGTTGCTTTTATGTTAGATGGCAAAAAATGGAAGCTGGCCCCTGCATACGATGTGGCTTACAGTTACAAGCCCGGCAGCAAATGGGTAAACTGCCACTGGATGAGCCTGAACGGCAAGCGCGACGACTTCACCCGGCGTGACTTTCACCAGCTCGGTCACTTTGGCAAAATCTTCAGCCCTGACCAAATCGACGCTATCCTTGATGAAACCATCGAGCAGGTTTCTCAGTGGCGGACTCTGGCAGAGGCGCAGGAAGTACCAGCAGCGCTGATTGATGAAGTGGAAGCGAATCTGCGCCTGGGTATATAAATAAACAAAAGCAGTGAGTTACCTGCAAGTGGGGCAATTCATGTTTGTTGACAAAATGGCCGGCAACCGTGACTATTAGCCTGGTTAGTTAGATTGATAGACACGGACTGTAATCATCAAATCGCTCATCTATTATTTCATTACGATTGCTGAAAGTCAGCGCTGGGGAAAGGTTGGCCTTTGGGTGCGCGCTGCTGCACTGGTGTTTCTTATACTACTCGACCCGTTCAGGATCACCACAGCCACAGATAATGCGTCTGCTGACATTTTAAACCGCGTTAATGCGCTCTATTATTCGGCGACAGGCCAGAATGAGCTGGCCGTGGTATTAATTAATGACGATTACTTAACTAACAATAACCTGACGTGGCCCCTGTCCTACAGTCAGCAGTCCGTGTTGATACGGCAAATTCTGCGATATCAGCCAAAGGGGCTCTTTGTTGATCTGCTGTACACGCATGACCGGTCCGCCACAGGCGATTCTCCACAACCTCTGATTAATGTACTTGAACGCTATGGTGGGCGGACCCCCATCTATCTTCCGAAAGTGAAAAATTCGGCATTTTCACAGGATGACTTATTTGCAGAAACCCGGCCTGTCATGGTGCAGTGGGACGGACACGAACAGTATTACCCACCGCAGGTCGATGGAGTGTCAACACCCGCATTCGAACTCTACGCACAGTATTGCCAGGACACAGCATCATGTTCAGCGATACCCACTTCCACAGCACCGCCGCTTGCCATCCAATGGGGGATGGATCTTTCCGATGCGCAGGACAGCCTGACCGATAACAACAATTGTATGCGTACCAATAATGCACTGGTCATGACCTCAAAGATCCTGCTTTCGGAGGTATTCTGGAAGCTGGTACCAGAGTGGCGACAGCGCTGTGCCTATTCAATCACGCTGCCGCCAGACTATTTGTCAGCGACCAGTTCTGAAGAAAAGGCGTACCTGTCGTCACTGCTAAAAGACAAGTTTGTGATGCTCGGGGCGCTGATTCAGGGTGCGCGCGACGAAGTCTATTCGCCGGTTCACGGCAAGATTGCCGGCGTATATTTTCACGCCATGGCGCTTGATAACCTGCTCACCTATGGAGATGCGTACTTCAGGCCCGCGCCCGGTATCTGGAACAATATCGATTTAGCCGATGTTACTGACTGTGTGTTGTTTTTGATCGTGCTTATGTGGCGCGAGAAGGTCTCTCAACACCAAACGAGTCGTCCTGAGGATAAGGTATCCAGAAGGCGCATCGTCTTCTCGGCACTAGGGCTAATTCTTATATTACTCGCAGTTGTCTTCGTATTTTCGTACTGGCTAAACTTCCAGCCTATCAACTGGGTTGCACATCTGATTCTTATTCTTTCTATTCTGACAGTAAAAATAAGGCTATTTACGCCACTAAAAAAAGCCATCTCGCACCTTAAAGGTTATACCAAGGAGAAATTTGTATGATGAAGAAACTTACTGTAGCGGCGGCGCTTTTTGTCGCTTTAGGCACGGCTGCTGAGGAGCCGTTAGCGATTACCGACTTCAGCGTTGAAAATATCGAGACCCTGGATGCACAGGGCAAAGTGCTGGCGACCGTTCCGGTCAGTTCACTGCCGGATACCGACATTCCCGTCATTGAAAAAAATGAAGAACTGGATCTCATTAAAATCAAAAACAAACAGGGTGAAGAAGTATGGCTTGATGCGTACTTTGTGAAGCTCAATAAAGGCAAGGTGGTTGATCTGCCCTGCTACAAAATGAGTGAAACTGATGGCAAGGACAGCAGAGAAACAGGCACGATGGGCTTCGGAGGGACATGTGAAGATGCGAATTAATTCAACCAGACTAAAAGCCACCTTTGTTGCCAGTTCACTGATGGCCTTAACAGCCTGCCAGAGCACCCTTGAAGGCATGGGTGATGCTGTGACCAATCTTACCGGCGACAGCATCCATAACAATTTTGACGGAAAATATATTGCTCAGCCTCAGGTTGCGAAATACAAAGAGCGCGAAGACGAGCTCAGTGGCACCGGGGGCGTTATCAGCTACTCAGGCAAAGATATTCCCGCTGAACAGGTGCGTCAGTCGCACGTTGTGCATGCTCCTGCGCTTCAACAATACCTGGACGGCATCCTGGATAAACTTGTTGCCCAGTGGGATGGCAGCCCGGTCAACGTGCAAATACAAGTGGTGCATTCACAGTCGTTTGCCCCCTATGCAGACTCTCTGGGCATGATCAGCATGCCTGTCGGCACCCTCAATAATGTTGAGAGTGAAGATGAACTGGCGCTACTAATTGCCCATGAAGCAAGCCATATCCTTATGCGACACCATGAGCGCGACCAGGTGGTGCAGGAGAATAAAGACAACGTCAACATGTTAGCCAGCGCGGTCGTGCTGGCTAACGTTGCTAAGGATACCGACCTGGTTAAACAGGGAGATACACGGACGCTTAAATATAATCCCAGCGAGCAAGGCAGCGACAATATATCCAAAGCGATGATTTATAACACGGTGATACAAACCGTATCAGACAGTGTGTGGAATACCGCCTGGAAAAGAACGCAGGAAGACGAAGCAGATTTGCTGGGCTTTGATCTTGCAATTGCCGCCGGTTACTCCCCCCGCGCCCACTCCCATGTCCTTGAACGTCTGGAAAACTTCCAGGGCAAACAGGAAGGCATGCTGTCCGCGTTTTGGGAGAAAAAACAGGCCGCACTTAGTGGCGCGTTAGAAGCCGGCGATTTTAATGCGCTCGGTAAGGAAGTGGATTCGTTTCTGGCTGAAGGGCTGACAACCTCTCTCGGTGCCGTCACCGATTACTTCCAGAAGCGTCATATGGCGCCTGACGTGCGGGATGAAAATATGAAAGGCTATGCGATGCGAGTGTACCGCCCTGAAATCAGACGCCGGGTTGATGAGCAGGCATGGCAAAACACCAAAGCCTCGCCCGAAGTAAAGGCCGTTCTGGACAGCTACCGACTGGCGTTTGAAGCCTCTAATGCCCTGTCTGCCGGTGATACGGCAACGGCCATGCGGCTTGCGCGCCAGTCCCAGACCGCGCAGACAAAGAACCACCCGTATATGCGTGAACTGATGTACAACATCCGCCTTGCACAGGGGGATCACGCCCGGGCGATGCAAAACCTTGAATTGATTGAGCGATGGCAGGATGCATCCCCGTCACTCGTCGAAATAAGAATAGAACGCCTGATGAAACAGCAGCGCTTTGACGATGCGCTAAACGCGATACAGCACGCTGAAAAAACCTTTGGCAATGAAAGCATGTTCATCCTGCAAAAGAGTATCGCGCAGTCAAACCTGGGCAATAATGAGGAAGCGCTTGCTACACTGGAGAAGTGTGAGAAGTACGACGAGATGAAAGTCAGCTGTGAATCACTGAAAAAGCGAATAGGCTAAGCATACTGGCCTTCTACGAGCTGCGGTTTATCTGCTGGTGACAGCACGGTAAACCGAGCCAAGATTGATAAAAAAAGGCGAGCGCATAAGCGCTCGC
>NZ_BMXP01000005.1 GCF_014651815.1 Alteromonas halophila
ACAACCCCGCAGCACGCAGTGCTGCGGGGTTTCTTGTTTCTGACACTCGCAACCGTGCACCGATAGCGGTGATCCCCTGGCTCAGGGCGAGAAACGTCACCATCGTTAAGCAATTGCTTGTCATGTATCAATGGGTTAATGTTAATTTAACTTCAGCGCGCCGCTCAACGGAATGCAGATCTATGCCTATTATAAAATCACTGCTTCTCCTGCTACTGCTCCCTGTTTGCTTTAAGACACTGGCAACGACACTGACATTTGTGGATCAGGACGGACAGTCGTTGTCTGACGTTGTTGTCACTGGCAATAGTACTCAGCCTGCAGCTACGCAGCAAAGCAATGAACCCGTGATCATGGATCAGGTAGACAAGCAGTTCGTCCCTCATGTACTGCTTATTAAGCAAGGCCAGCAGGTTGCTTTCCCTAACAGTGACAATATACGCCACCATGTTTACAGTTTTTCTGAAGCTAAACCGTTTGAAATAAAACTGTACAGCGGTGATGACTCGGCCCCGGTGACATTTGAAAAGCCAGGCATTGTCGTGCTTGGCTGTAATATTCACGACAGCATGGTTGGCTACATTTATGTGCAGGATGCGTCGCGTACCTGGCTCAGTGACACTGACGGCAAAATTACGGTGCCGGACAATGTAACGGAAATCGAAATCTGGCATCCGCACCTGGACGTGGTGAAGACGACAAAACAGTCGGTAACGCTATCAGAGAACAAGGCCTTGCAAACTATCAGGTTAAATTTAAAGGCCAGGCCAAAGCCTGAAACGCAGAGCAATACGTTTGGGAAGCGCACCTTTGGTCACTAGTGCCTATGCAAATATCACTTAGACACAGCCTGTTCAGACTGCTCTTAGGTGGCATTGTTATCACTGCCATGCTGATTTTGTTTGCGGTGTGGAACGGAACTAACGATCTTATTCAGAAAAATGTCGAGCGTGAACTTCTGATAAGTCGTGGTATTTTGCAGCGTGTCATTACTGATCGCTACGATGGCTTAGGCACGGCCTCGTCGGCGATCAGCAATACCTTTGAATTTCGCCAACAGGTTGGTCTGCGTAGTATTCCCGATTTAAACAGCACCCTCGAAAGTTTTGCACGGCGACTGGATGCGCAGCAATTGCTGGTCATGGATCTGCAGCACAAAATCATTACTTCACTTCCAGAGCGGTTAGCCCAGGGTCAGGTCACGCCGTTTAAGGCACTAAACCGTAAAATTGATTATGACACCGTGGTCGGCGATTTTATTGTTTTAGATAATACGCTCTACTATATGGTAGTAACGCCGGTTAAAGCGCCCAGAACCATCGCTTACCTTGGCGTTGGCTTTCAGTTCAGCCGTGCGTTTCTGTCTAATCTCAGCGACGTTGTGGGCGCGGAAATTATTGTGCATCTGAATGAGGCCCAGGGAGAGCAGCGCATTCTCAGTGCCAGTGTAGATTCACAGCGCGCCAGCGCTTTACTGGCAGAATCCGGGCAGGAGCCCAGCTGGTTTGACATTACGCTCGACACTGAGGGCCATTATCTGACGCGAAGCTTCTCATTGCCTGAACTGGGTGAGCTTCCTGTCGAATTCTCACTGGCACTGGATGTCGGCCCCCAGTTTCGCAGCTTTACCAACCTTCAGTTAACCATCATCTTTATTGCACTGGTCGCAATGCTTGTGGCACTGGCTGTTGCTATGCTGTTGTCGAAGCGCGTCAGCGGGCCCGTGGCAAGTCTGGTAGAGGCCGTAAATAACATCGCCAATGGTGATTACGAGCAGCCTCTTAAACCCAAAGGGCGGTTGTCAGAAATTGCCGATCTGGCTAAAGCATTCACCAGCATGCAACAACGTATTCGCTCCCGTGAAGAGCGCATTCGCTATCAGGCACAACATGACATGCTAACTGGCTTATACAACCGGGATTATGTGGACCAGCGGCTTGAGGCGAGGCTCGGCGCCGGCGAAACACTACAAATTGTAGGAATTAATATCAGTGGGTTTAGAACCATCAACGATCTGTATGGTTACTCAAACGGCGATACCTGCCTGAAAATTGTGGCCGAACGCTTACTGCGCTGGCCCGGGATGGCGGCGCGATTATCCGGCGGAGAAGTGTTGTTCGTGCCGGACCAGGCGCTTACCGAGTTACAGCTGGAAACGCTGCGCTATATTCTGGAACAGCCGGTTGAAACGAACGCTCTCTCGATTCCGGTCAGGGTCACGATTTCGGTAATTAATTGCCCGGAAAGTGGCCACTCTGCGCAGGAAATTTTCAGAAAAATCAACATTGTTGCCGATGAAAACGAACGCTCAGGCAAATGGCTGGTGTGGTACCACGAAGAAATGGAGCAACATTACCTGCGCCGGCTGACCATTATCACTGAGCTCAAAAAAGCGCTGATGAGTGAGCACACCGAATTATCTATGGTGTACCAGCCGAAAATAAATCTGGAAACGTCGCAAATCTGCAGTGTTGAGGCCCTGATACGCTGGAATAACAAAGCCCTGGGATTTGTGCCTCCAGATGAATTTATTGGTATTGCAGAACAGGCCGGATTAATTGAACTGGTAACCAGCTGGGTTATCGAACGAACACTTATCGATTTAGCCTCATTTCGGGAGGCGGGCTACAGCTTCACTGTGGCAATGAATTTGTCGACCCAGGATATACAGCATCCCGAACTGTTGGGACGGCTGAACAGTGTGATCCGTCGTGAAGGACTGCTGCCTGAAGATCTTGAGCTGGAAATTACAGAAAGTGATCTGGTTGAAGACGCGGCGACAGCAACGGACAACCTGACCAAACTGTCCAATTTAGGTTATCGTTTTGCGATTGATGATTTTGGTACAGGTTACTCCTCCCTCGCTTACTTAAAAACGTTGCCGGTGAATACCATTAAAATTGATAAGAGTTTTGTACTGAACCTGGCAACTGACCGTTCCGATCAGCAAATTGTCCGCACGGTGCTGAACCTGGCAAAAGTGTTTGGCCTGGAGGTGGTGGCGGAAGGCGTTGAAGATGAGACGTCGCTTAATGTGCTTAAAAAATGGGGGTGTAATATTGCGCAGGGTTATTTCATTAGTAAGCCTGTCACAACAGAGGGGCTGTTTGAATGGCTGGCAAATTCACCGTATTCAATAAAAAATAAGGAAGATTTATGAGGGGAACGTATTGCGCTGTTCTGGCACTGTTAACCCTGTCTCAGAATGTCATTGCCGACGAGGGCAAGCTGATTGGTACAGCAGGCCTGAATCAGATAGAAGGGGCAGGCGGCGGTGGTCTGGTGCCCTGGGCGACATTGTCGGGGTATGACTCACAGGAGCAAACGTCGTTAAATGTCTTTGCCACCAACGTCAATGTTGATGATTACCGTCTCCAGGTGCTGGGAAGCAGTGTGTCACTCTACGACAGAGTGGAAGTTTCGGCGGCCCGTCATACCTTTGATTTAACCAGCCTAGGTGGTGAAATCAGACAGAATATTTACGGGGCTAAGGTGCGCCTCTATGGCGATGTGGTGTATTCACAGTATCCGCAGCTCAGTGCTGGTGTTCAGTATAAGGATTTGCAGGACGATACGATTGCCAACGCGCTTGGTAGTACGGATAGCAGCGGTCTGGACTATTACCTGTCAGCAACTAAAGTGCATTTAGGCGCGGCGGCTGGCTATAACCTGGTCTGGAATGTGACCGCACGTATGACGAAAGCGAATCAGCTGGGGTTGCTGGGCTTTGGTCATGCCACGCAGGATAACCACGAGTTAATGATGGAAGGCTCTGTGGGCATACTGTTCAACCGCCATCTTGCAGTCGGCGCAGAGTATCGGCAGAAACCTGATAATCTGGGCCTCGGTGAAGATGACTGGTGGGATGTCTTTGTCACTTATATTCCCTCAAAGTCTTTCAACGTGACGCTGGCCTGGGCTGAGTTAGGCAGTATAGCCGGTGCGCAGGGGCAGGATGGACTGTATCTGTCGATAGGAGGTCAGTTATGGTGAAATGTGTAAGCAGTATGCTCATTATTCTTGCATTAGCTGGCTGTGCTACTACTCAGCAGAGTCTTTATGATGAGCTGGGCGGTAAACAAACGATTGCGGCAATTGTCGATAATTTTATCACTGAAATTCAGTACGATGCTGAAATCCTGCCATACTTTGAGGGCAGTGATATTGCGCGGTTCCGTGACAAGCTTGAGGAGCAGCTTTGTGATGTTGCCGATGGCCCCTGTGACTACACCGGCGATACGATGGCTCAGGTTCATGCTGGTATGGCTATCACTGAACATGATTTTAACCTGACCGTCGACTTGCTTATCAATGCGATGACGCAGGCGGGTGTGCCCCACCGGGTACAGAACAAACTTCTGGCACGTCTGGCGCCGATGCGAAAGGATATGTTGTACAAATAGCTTGCTCGTCGGGCGCGGTGTTGCAGGTTATGCGTATCGCGCTGTAACGACTGGCAGTAATTTTGCAGTAACAGTAATGCAATTTGCAGTCTATGTCGCAGAAGCGCACATACACACAACGATGTGTCCCACGCAGGTCGCGTCAGCGACGTCACTGGGAAGGTGTACTGGGGCTTACAGGCATATGTCCGCGTTCATACAAATGAGGAGCTAACAGTGGATATTTTACGGATTATCTTGTCAATTTTACTGCCGCCGCTTGGGGTATTCCTGCAGGTAGGGATAGGACCACAATTCTGGATCAACATTTTGCTGACATTACTGGGTTATATTCCCGGTATTATTCACGCTGTGTATATTATTGCCAGTCGTTAAAAAAAAGCGCCGAAAGGCGCTTTTTTGTTAGGTACCTATTTTCTTCGCGCGCTTTGTATAAACGAAGCTACCAGCGACAACGCAAGTAAAATAGCAAATATGTAGAAGATAAACTGCGCAATGGACGTTGCGGTACTGGCAGCGCCGCCAAAACCGAACAGCGCAGCTATAATCGCGATCGCGAAAAATATCAGTGACCAAACCAGCATGATAACTCTCCTGAATGCCTGTTAGGCAGCCTTCGTTTCACTTTTCATTTCGTCAATGTAGCCTTTCGCCAGCTGCTCTTTTTCACTGCTGTTTAATAGTTTGCCGGCCGTCTGGAAAAATCCCTGCTCTTCATCAGCCAGGTGATGCTCAACTTTTTCTCTGAGCGTTTTTAAATGATGCAGCCAGGCTGACGAGGACATATCTGTCTCATCCAGTTTTTCCAGTAGTTCATCTATCTCGTGATGCTCGGCAATACCGTGGCGCGAGAGTTCTACCGCTTCGTCATACTCTAACAGAGGCGAGTAAAAGTGACGCTCTTCAGCAACGGCGTGACGTTCAAGCTGCTGTTTAAGATCGGCGTAGTACTCCCTGCGAGCCGCTGTATCACCGCTGGTCTCGTTAAGAATTTTAAGCAGTAACCGTTGCTTTTCATGATCCTGACGCAATGCTTCGAAAATCTGCATATGATGCTCCTGTGGCATTAGTAAAAAAAGAGAACAGGATTTACTTTGCTAAATTCATTCCAGTTTTATTTTATGTAACACATTGATAAAACAGCTAAAGATATAGTTCGGGTTAAGACAGACTGAGAAATTGGTACGCACAGTGGGTAGCTTTTACATAAGCTGAAACACCCGCCATGACTGTTCGGTTTTGTGCCTGTGGCGGGTGTTAGCCGACGAGGAAGGGGAGGCAGGGAGGTCAAATGCCCTGCGCTACCATCGCATCAGCCAGACGACGGAATCCGGCAATATTAGCGCCGCGGCTGTAGTTAACAAAGCCGTCATCCTGTCCTTCATCTACACACACCTGATGGATGTCTTCCATCACAGATTTAAGGGCTGCGTCCAGTTTTTCGAATGACACTGGCCGAAACGCCGCGTTTTGTGACATTTCCATTCCGGAAAGCGCCACACCGCCAGCATTTGAGGCCTTACCGGGCACATGTGGAATTTTTGCCTTTAAAAACGCCTGCTTTGCTCCGTCGGTACAGGGCATGTTAGCGCCTTCTAGGACCAGTTGGCAGCCGTTCTCAATAAGCACCTTGGCATGTTCATCATTCAGCTCGTTTTGTGTTGCGCAGGGCAGGGCGACATCACAGCGCAATGACCACGGAGCTTTTCCGGCATGCCACTTACCACCAAATTTGTCTGACAGGGCTTTAAGAATATTGTCGCTGTCCTGTTTATTGTCCATCGCCCAGCTGATCATTTCTGCTGTTAGGCCATCTTCATATTCGTAGAAGCCCCGGCTGTTGGACAGTGATATGACACAGCCTTCATGCTGGGCGGCTTTCAGGGCCGCATGCAAGGCCACGTTGCCAGCCCCGGAAATCGCGATCCGCTTGTTGGTTAGTGTGGTCTGATGGGACTCCAGCACCGCGAGCAGGAAATAGATAAGCCCAAAGCCAGTGGCTTCGGTGCGTACAAAACTACCGCCAAAATCGACCCCTTTACCGGTAAGTACGCCTTCAAAACGGTTATTCAGTCGCCGGTACTGGCCATACATGTAACCAATTTCCCTGGCACCCACATTAATATCTCCGGCAGGTACATCGGTTCGGGCACCGATATGCCGCTGCAGCTCGGTCATAAATGCCTGACAAAAACGCATAACGTCGTCATCACTGCGGCCTTTAGGATTAAAGTCTGCACCGCCTTTAGCACCGCCAATCGGCAAGCCGGTCAGGGCATTTTTAAACGACTGTTCAAAAGCCAGGAATTTGAGGATAGATTCATTGACGGTGGGGTGAAAACGCAGCCCTCCTTTATACGGCCCGATCAGACCACTGTGCTGAACCCGCCAGGCCTGATTAATTTCAATGTCACCGCTGGTATTTTTCCAGCATACATTGAAGTGAATGATGCGCTCCGGCACACACAGCCTGCGTAATACATCGTTGCGCTTATAGTCACTGTGCGCGTTAAATATAGGTATTATGTCGTCATAGACCTCTTTAACAGCCTGAAGGTACTCTTCTTGATCCGGGTGACGGTCAGCCAGCCAGTCTACTACTTTGTCATAATTAGATTTTGAACTCATTGACTTCACTTCATTTAACATAACGCCTCATACATACCTTGGCAGAGGCGGGGGCGATCAATCCCGGGTGATGGCATCGCCATTTTCAAGCGTGATCACAGACAAACTCCGTGGCAATGTTTCAATTAAGAGTGTCTCTGCCTCCCGTAATTCCCCATCAATGGCATAAGCGCGTTTCTTAGAAAAGTGAATTTCAATAGTGGAAGCCTGGGTATGGCGTATCCGCTCCGACTGCTTTTTCCCGTCGGGCGTCAGAAAAACCAGCTCTGCCAGGCTAAGAAATTGTTCATCGGCGGAGGATTTCGGGGTTAACCAGGTGATATCAAGTTTTCCGTCGACCACGCTGGGCTCTGTGCTCCCCTGAGCCAGCGCGGTTGTGACCGGCGCCGCATTGGCGATCACCAGGCTGGGTGTCTCAAGCTGCTCTTTCTCTGCGCCGTCCAGAGAAATATCCATGGTCAGGGTTTCATTGGTAGACATGGCTTCCCATAACCCTCGCAGGTAAGCAAACTGGCCACCTTCGTCTTTCTCTTCGCGGTCGGCACGCTCAATCATCTTTTGCTCAAAACCGACTGCCGCCACCAGCAGCATGAGTTCACCGTTGCAGCGTGCAGTATCAATATCGTGGGAATAGCCTTTGATGAGAAGGTCACAAGCCGTATTTATGGGGGTGATCTTGCTGCTGAACCCGTGTAATACCTGACTTAACGCGTTGGCTGTTCCCATTGGAATAATCCCAAGTTGCCTGGATGAGCCAATCAGTGCGTGGGCAACTTCGGCAATGGTCCCGTCGCCGCCGCATGCGACAATAATGTCACTGTTTTTGTGCAATGCCTTTTTTGTCAGCATGGTGGCATCGATGTCCGGGGTTGTTTCCATTACATCGACCCTGAAGTGGGGATTAAGCTGTGAAAGAATATCGTCGCTGTAAGTTTGCCATTTACCGCCACCGGCAACAGGGTTAGCAACCAGCGTGAGTGTTTTGTTCAGTGCCAGTCGTCCCCCTTGCTTCACCTTTGTCAGTGATGCAAGCTGACGCTTATTCAGCCGGGCTGTATCGCGTACTGACTTGATTTTATTCAGCGCGTCCTTAACAGACAGCGTGTCATCTTTAGCCAGCAGATAGGCGGCAACAATCAGCACAGAACGGCCACGGCCCAGAGCACAGTGCACAACCACTTTGCGTCCTGCATCTATTTGCTGATCTATCCAGTTGATGGCCGTATTCAGTTGCTCCATTGTTGGACTGGTATGGTCTAACACGGGGACGTTCAGGTAAGTACAGTCTGACTGGTAGGCCGACCAGTCTAACCCGTCAAACTCTGCAGTAACGTCTAAGATTGCCTGGACGTCATAATCAAGCAGCGTATCGACATCGCTGCCAAATAACCGGCAGGCTAAAAACAGGTTTTCATCTATCTGTTGGATGGCTGGCACCTTGTCGTTTTTCCTGGCCCAGCTGTTGTAGGACCCGCTGCCAAGTAAAAAGGGAATGAATAGCCAGCGAATGTAAAAAGGTATGGAGCCATCTTCTCGTTTACGAAACAGTGAGGGATAGTTGAACAGGTAGGCGCTGCTGACAGCGAGCAATGAAAAGGCAATCCACACCAACGGCGCTTTTATGAACCAGAAAGGAATTAGCCAGGCAAGTCCCACAGCGGCGATGGCACCAAGAACATAATATTTCACCATTTTCAATGTGTCGTCTCCCTTAACGCTTCTTAACATTTCCCGATTGAACTAACCGGGATGACTGACAGTATCCACACATAGTCCCGATAGCGGCTGGCGAGTCTGAACGATGACGCGCTGGCGATCCAACTTAAGCAGATAACTTGCCATGTCTCCAGCATCGATACGAAAAATTGCAAATTTTGTGTGGTTTCAGTCAATCTGGCTGCTGGTCATACTTTTTCAGTACGAGTGGTTGTGGCTGGTTTGTTTACTATTAATAAGTTTTTTTCTGATTACTGATGACAGAGCAGTTGATTTGGCGGTAATTACCATCGTGGGCGTGACGGGTGTCATTATTGACAGCCTGCTTACTGTTGGCGGGGTGTTTGTTTTTACGTCACCGGTGTACGGGATACCAATTCCACTGTGGTTGATAGCATTATGGCTGGCGTTTGCCGGCACACTGAGGCACAGCCTGCGGTATTTTATCGGGCATTGGTGGCTGTGTGCAGGGGCGGGGGCGGTTTTCGGGCCCCTCAGTTATTACGGCGGCGTACGGCTGGGAGCGGTGACCTTTGGCTACCCACTTTCCGTTTCACTGGCAGTACTTTCGCTGGTCTGGGCACTGGTGCTGCCTTGCGCGTTTTACATCGCTGCAAGGGTGGAAGCGCGTCGCCAGACTCTTCAGTTTAATGATTAACAGAGCAAACATAAGGAAGACAACATGACGAAAACCGTATTTGTAACCGGGGGAAACCGTGGCATCGGTTTTGAAATCGTGCGCGGATTTGCCAAGGCCGGCTATAAAGTTATGATGGGATGTCGCGATGAGGATGAAGGCAACGAAGTGAAGGAAGACATCGTTGGTGGTGATGTTCATGTAATAGAAATGAGCCTGAGTAATGAGCAGGGGATTATTGACGCGCTTACCCGCGCAACGGCGGTGTATGGCGGGATTGATATACTGGTTAACAACGCCGGTGTGCTGTGCCGCGATGGCGTAGAGGATGTGTCGATGGGGGACGTATCATCAGCGCTGCAGGTACATGTGCAGGCACCGCTTACTCTTATACAGCAAGTATTGCCCGGTATGAAAGAACGTGGGTTTGGCCGGATAATCAATATGTCGTCAGGCTGGGGCGCGTTTGCTGAAGGGATGGAAGGTCCGGTAGCCTACGCGATCAGTAAAGCTGCGCTAAACGCGCTTACACTCAATGTTGCTAATGAACTTGAAGAAGAAAGCAATATTACGGTTAACAGTGTCTGTCCGGGCTGGGTACATACCCGTATGGGCGGAACAGATGCCCCGAAGTCACCGGAAGAGGGAGCCGATACGGTTGTATGGCTTGGCACGCTGGAAGACGAAACTCCCAATGGCAAGTTTGTCAGAGAGCGCAAAGAAATCGACTGGTAAACACAAAAAAGCGGCCAATCGGCCGCTTTTTCACTTATTGTTTCCACATTAACGCAATGACCGGGTTACTTTCAGACCTCGCCTCGCCAGCAAGCGCTCAACGCTGTCGACAGACTGCGAACGTTTCAGGTTTACAATCAGCGCACTGCGCTTTTCTTTCACAGCGTGGCGCACTGTGTCTATAAGTGCACTGCGATCTGGTCTGAGACTAAATAAACCCGCTGCAAACAGTCCAATAAAGAAGCCTGGGCTGATGAGTGCAATAAATGTAAAGACAGGGTTTTGCTGCGTCAGTGCCGGACCAACTGTAACCAGAATGGCAGCAAGTATTAAACCAGCCAGCAATCCAATGAAGCCCAGAAGCAAGTGGGAGTTAAGCATTTTTTTCTTAATGCTGCCGGCATCGCGTTCCAGCTTGTCACTAAGATGCGCTTCGCCTGGATCCATAATTACAATTTGTTCACTGGATACCGAACAGTCCGCTTCCAGTTGTCTGGCTGTTGCTTCCGCTTCATCGTGACTGTCAAATACAGCTGCTAGCTGAGTATGCTGGGCGGAAAAAATATGCCCGGTTAACTTGTCTGGCGAAGTAGACATAAGACCTCCAGAGTCGTTAGTACCTGAATAGCGACACTACTCGTTTCGCTATTATGAATATCTGCAGCGAACAATTAGTATCTTAATCACGTTAAGTGTTCAAATCCCGTTCCTGTTTTGTAAGTTCATGATAATTATAATCATATATATTTTTTTTGTAGGGACAGTCTGACTGAGTAAGCGTTGGTGTGAATAAATTGCACGGTATTCTGAAAAATATGCCTGGCTGCACTGAAATTAATAGGTAAGTTTGTCGTCACGACGTCGTCGTCCCCGGTGCTCAGGCATGTGGGTAAGCGCCCAGGGCCTAAAACGATATGGCAGACGAAGGCGTGTTAATTATGCAAAAAAGTGGCGTTAAGTTTGCAACATGCCCGCAACAAGTAACTACCAGATACGCGTTGCAGATGACAGGCGGGGCAGACGGCCGCGTTCATGTGTTCTGACACGGTGGAGGCGAAATGACGACATCGGTTGCCGTTATATATCAGGACAGTGAATGTCCAGACAACGGAATTACCCATGAGGTAATTCGTGGCCTGGCCAGCGAACAAATTGATGTAAAAGCGTATTCGTTCGATACCGCTCAGTCACATCTTGACGAGCTAGATACGTTCGACGGAATGATATTTGGTTCGTTACCTGCCAAATACGCTGATCAGGAAGCGTTGCAGGCTTTTATTCGTTCAACGCGGGTGCGTTGTCAGACGGGCGTGTGGCGAAATAAAATTGCCACAGCGTTTACACATACACTAGAGGTGTGTGCGGAATCAATGCCATCGTTGTTGCAGTTGTCATTGTTTTGCGCCCGGCATCATATGGTTTGGATTGACGAATCTGACAACACGCGCACAGCGGCCCATTCTGATGTCCGTACTGAAGATGACGCGTCCGTACAACAAACACCGGCATTCGCTTATGGGCAGCGGGTTGCTCTGATCACAAAGCAGTGGTTAGAGTAGTCGTGGTCGCGGAGTAAAATGTGGCACTCTCAGAGAACGAGGCCATAAGACGCTGCAAACGGGGGCGCGGCTTTGAATACTTTTATGCAACCGGCAATAAAGTTGGCTGCAGACGGACACTTCAGCGAATTAAGCGACTCGTCATTCCTCCTCAATGGCAACAGGTGCTGATTAACCCAAAGCCATCAGCACGCATCCAGGCGGAAGGCCTGGATAGAAAGCACCGTCGGCAATACATTTACCACCCCTCCTGGCACGAGCAGCAGCAACAGCAGAAATTTTCAGATATGACCGATTTCGGCAGATGTCTTCCTGAGTTTCGTCAACATTGCTGGCAACTGCTTAAACGCGAGCAGTGGACCCTGAAACGCAGTGCGGCGCTGGCGTGTTTGCTACTCGACCATACCGGGCTGAGGGCGGGAAATCGCCAGTATACACAGTCCAATCAGACCTATGGGCTGACAACGCTGAGGCGCCGCCATCTTCATCAGGAGGGGGACAGGATCCGTTTACGTTTTACCGGTAAGCACCATCGCGAGCGAGATGTGGTAATTGATGATCCTGCTCTGGCAGATCTGGTGTGTGAAAGCGCAGAAAAACAGGGGTATGCACTGTTTCGCTATCAGGCTGACGGACACTGGCATGACATTGACAGCGATGACGTGAATGCGTTTATCCATACGCATCTTAGCGACCGGTTCAGCTGCAAAGACTTTCGCACATGGTCAGCCAGTCGCTTTGCAGTTCACAGTTTGCCAGTGGTGAATAGCAGTCTTCAGCAAAACGTGAGGCGCAAGTGGTCACCCACATTAACCCAACATGTGGCAGACATGCTGGGTAATACCCCCCAGATATGCCGAAAATATTACCTTCACCCGAAACTAATTACAGCGATCGAATCGCCCCGGCAACGCAAGCAACTGCTCAGTGAGGTTGGTGAAATTATGCACGATAAAAGAGGTTACAAACATGCGTTGTCGTCATTAGAAAAGGTTCTTATACAAGTAATATCGTAAAAAGTGCTCATGGAATAAGCTTCAATTGAATTTAATAAATAGTGATATAAAAAGAATAAAAAATAGCACTTTAACACGATATTAACTTTTTTGTATCTCGCGGCTATTTAGAATATATTTATAATAAACAATGGGATAGGGTTTCTTGTTTTTGTAAAATTGTAAAATGTCAGCTTGATTAAAAACCCATCGTTAATGAGGTATTTCAATCTGTTGTCTATTAATTGCGCTTGAATTTCACAAAATGAATCTTATATAATTTGAACTCTAATCATTGTTGAGCGACGAATTCCTGCGCCGGATGGCGTAGCTGAAAACTGAAATCACAAGAAGGGGTGCATACAGGTTTATGCAATTTGAAGCATATATATCGTTAGCCGTGTATTTTTTAGCAATGCTGGGCATTGGGCTGTTCGCTTATCGTCAGTCTACCAGTGACATCTCCGGCTACATTCTGGGTGGGCGTCAGGTAAGTCCGCAGGTAACGGCACTGTCAGCCGGTGCGTCTGACATGTCAGGCTGGATGCTGATGGGTCTGCCGGGCGCAATGTTTGTGACGGGCTTTGATGCGATGTATATCGCTATTGGCCTGCTTACAGGTGCCCTGGCAAATTATCTGCTGGTAGCGCCTAAGCTGCGTGTTTACACCGAGGTTGCGGACGACTCACTCACCGTTCCCGAGTTTTTTGCCAAGCGTTTCGGAAATAAAAATGCCAGCGTACGAATGGTGTCAGCCGCGATTATTGTGCTGTTCTTTACGCTATATACCTCGGCAGGATTAGTGGCCGGCGGCAAACTGTTTGAAAGTGCCTTCGGTGTTGAATACATGTGGGGACTGCTAATTACCCTTGGCGTTGTGGTTTCGTACACACTGCTTGGTGGCTTTCTGGCAGTCAGCATGACGGACTTTGTTCAGGGCTGCATCATGTTTGTCGCACTCGTCATGGTGCCCATTGTGGCCTACATGGAATTCGACAGTATGTCAGCAATGACGGGGGCAGCCTATGAGTCTGTGCCCAGTTTAAGTGAGTCATGGCAGGAAATGTCGCTGCTTGCGCTGGTTTCCAGTCTGGCATGGGGACTTGGGTATTTTGGTCAGCCACACATTATTGTCAGGTTCATGGCGATTCGCTCGGTGAATGCGGTGAAAACCGCCAGAAATATCGGCATGTCGTGGATGACGGTGACCATCATTGGCTCACTGGGAACAGGATTTGTGGGGATTGCATATTCTAATGCATTTGGATTGGACGTTGCGGACCCTGAGACTATATTTATATTGTTCTCTCAAATTTTGTTTCACCCTTTGATTAGCGGATTTTTAATGGCCGCAATTTTAGCAGCAATTATGAGTACGATTTCGTCGCAGCTGCTGGTGTCAGCAAGTTCGCTGACCGAAGATATTTATCGTGTTTTCTCCAATAAAGATGTTAGTGAGAAAGCGACGGTAACCATTGGACGTATCGGTGTCGCAGGCGTCGCTATTGTTGCGCTGCTGCTGGCGATGGATCAGTCCAATACTATTTTATCGCTGGTAAGTAACGCCTGGGCAGGTTTTGGTGCTGCATTTGGTCCACTTGTACTGTTTAGTCTGTATAAGAAAAACCTGACACATAAAGCGGCGTTGTCCGGCATTGTGACAGGCGCAGTAACGGTTCTGTTCTGGATCTATGCGCCAGTGCTTGATGGCGGTAAAGCGCTTAGCAGCGTGGTTTATGAAATTATTCCAGGCTTCGTAGTGAGCATAACAACGCTTTGGGTCGTATCTAAATTTGATGCCGAACCTTCGGATAAGGTTGAAAATATGTTTAACGAGGCCAGTAACGAATTAGCGAAACAACAAGCTTAAGGTGAATGAAACATTATGAGTCATCCTAATTGGAAACGCGTGGTCGTTAAAGTTGGTAGTGCGTTGATATCTCCCAACCAGCAAGGATGCAGCAGCCACTACCTGCTGAGCATTGCACAGTTTATTGTGCGATGCCGTGCCAATGGCACGCAGGTTGTGCTGGTTTCATCTGGTTCTGTCGCGGCAGGGTCGCATATGTTTCCGGATCAGGAAAAAACAGATATCGCGGTCAAAAAAGCCATGGCAGCAGCCGGACAGACTGAAATGATTGCAACCTGGGACAGGTTGTTTGACTTTCCGTCTGCGCAAATCCTGCTAACCCACGCCGATCTTCGTGATCGGGAGCGTTATGTCAGTATTCGCGAAACCATCGACAGTCTGCTGGATAACAATATCCTGCCGATCGTCAACGAAAACGACACCGTTACCACGGACAAACTCAAAGTGGGTGACAATGACAACTTGTCGGCAATGGTGGCAGCGGCCGCTGATGCTGACTCGCTGATCATCTGTTCAGACATTGATGGTCTGTACGACAAGAATCCCCATGAACATGACGACGCAAAACTGTTGTCATGGGTTGAGGAAATCGACGAGAAAATTTATGCCATGGCTGGCGGCGCCGCTGAAGACGGCGTGGGTACCGGTGGCATGCGTACCAAAATTGAAGCGGCAGAGAAGGCCGTATCGCACGGTATTGATACGTTTATCATCAACGGCTTTACGGAGCTATCGTTTAACATGTTGCTGGATGGGAAAAATCCAGGAACACACTTCCAGCCGTATGACAAACCGATGAAAGAGAACATTCACTGGATGACACATACATCCAATGCACAGGGTGAAGTGATTGTTGAAAGTGATTTCTCTGCATCGCTGGAAGATGAGACAGATAGTTTAACAAGTAGTGAAATTATCGGTGTGAAGGGCGAGTTCTCAGTAGGTGATACTATCCTTGTGCGCAAGGACGATGGCACCAAGCTGGTGAAAGCCAAGTCAAACTACAGCAGTTGTTTGCTGAACTTCATCGCGAAACAGGACAACGAAGAGTTCGCGTCGGAATTCGAAGAGAAAACCGGTCCGATTATTTCGAAACAGCATATAGCAAATCTGGAGAAAGAATGAGCATTATTACGGAGTTATCGCAACAGGCAAAAGACGCTGCACGTAAACTGGCAGTTCTTGACGAAAGTACTAAGAATGCGGTTCTCACTGATATGGCCGAAGCAATTCGTGCCAACAAAGATGCTATTGTAGAAGTTAATAAAAAAGAAGTAGCACGCGCGAAAGACAATAACCTGGATGAGGCGATGATTGACCGCCTTATTCTGGATGATGCGCGCATCGAAGACATGGCCGCAGGCATCGAGACCATCATTAACTTAGATGATCCAGTCGGGCAGGAGCGTTTACTGACCAACCGTGATAACGGGCTGGAAATCAAGAAAATGCGTATCCCGCTCGGTGTGGTCTGCATGATTTACGAAGCCCGTCCAAATGTAACTGCCGACGCAGGTGCATTATGCTTTAAGTCAGGCAATGCGGTTATTTTGCGTGGTGGTAAAGAGGCACTGGATAGCAGTCTGGCTATCGCCAAGATCATGCAGGATGTGCTGGAAAAGCATAATCTGCCGAAGGCCGCAGTGACGGTTGTTCCTGATCCTGATCGCGCCCTGATGCAGGAGCTGATGGAGCAGGAAGATTATATCGACGTGATTATTCCACGTGGCGGTGAAGGTCTGATCAAGTATGTAACAGACAACGCCAAGGTTCCGGTCATTCAGCACTTTAAAGGTGTGTGTCACCTTTACGTCGACAAAGACGCGGACCTGGATAAAGCACTAAACCTGCTAATTAATGGTAAAACCCAGCGTACTGGTGTCTGCAATGCACTCGAAGGTCTGATTGTACATAAGGCAGTAGCTGCTGACTTCTTACCGAAAGCAGCTGCAGCAATGGCAGAGCGTAGTGTTAAAATCAACGCCGATAAGCGCGCTTCAGAATACTTTGAAGGTGCCACAGTTATCGGCGATGATGAATTCGGTGAAGAATACCTGACGCTGGAACTTGCCGTGGGTATTGTCGATGACTTTGATGCAGCGCTTAATCATATTGCCCGTTTTGGCAGTAACCATACAGAAGTAATCTGCACGGAAAACAAAGAGACAGCGTCTCTTTTCCAGCGGGCCGTCGACGCATCAGGCGTGTGTGTTAATGCCTCTTCACGCTTTAACGACGGCAGTCAGTTAGGGCTGGGCGCGGAAATTGGTATTGCTACTACCAAACTGCACGCTTATGGTCCGATGGGACTGGAGTCACTGACGGCTGAGAAGTATCTGGTCAATGGTGATGGTCAAATTCGTGAGTAAGTCACTACGTCACTAAGTGACTAAGTTTCGCATGCGGCATTGTGCCGCGTGAGACATTAATACATAATGCAAACACCGGGAACTCCCCGGTGTTTTTTTGTTTGTGTATCAATCATCTATCTGGAGTGACTAGATGACATTTGACCTAGATTTGCTGCTCTATCAGGCCAGTGAGTTTGCGCTTGAGTACAAACTGGCCACCTCTGTGATCCTGGTGATGGCGTTGTACCTGGTAAAGCGTGGTCTGCTCAGACTTATCCGTAAGATCAGTTCTCAGCGCGGTGAAGACAGGCGTAATCAGCTAAACATCTTAGAGCAGCTTGGCAATGCATTTATCATCATTGGTCTGATGATGTTGTGGTCCTCCGAAATCCAGAGCCTGGCAATTTCGATTGCTGCGTTTATGGTCGCCATTGTATTGGCGACCCGTGAATTTATTCAGTGCTTTTTAGGCTTTATTTACTACCTTGGCGCCCGTCCATTCAGGGTTGGCGACTGGATCCAGATGAATCAGGTCGTGGGTGAAGTGGTCGAAATGGACTGGGCCAAAACCACCATGCTGGAAGTCGACCCGCATACGTTTAACTACACGGGGAAGCATGTGTATTTCCCAAACAGCCAGTTGGTGACGCAAAGCATTAAAAACCTGAATTTCATGCGCCGTTACCGGCTGCACAAGTTCAGTATTGTCAATGAACCCACGGTGAATGCGTACCGATTGCTACCCGCCTTCATTGCGCGAGCGCAGGCTCATTGTGAATACTTTCGCGATGTGGCAGAACGCTATAAGGCGCTCATCGAGCGTCATCTCGAACAGGAGTTTATCGAGATTGACCCGGAGGTTGAGGTCAGTACCAACGAGCTGGCAAAAGTTGTGATCCGCATTTCCTTGTTCTGTCCGACCGCCGAGGCCTATGAGCTGGAACAAAAGATTTCGGCCGACTGGATGAACCTGTGGTTCCGCGCACAGAAAGAGCTGGAAGATGCGGAGATACCGAACACAGAGGTCCTGCCAGCTACAGCTGCGGCGACTACGACGCCCTGAGAGTTAACTTAGCAGTTGCCACTGACGCCGCTGGGTAAAATGCCCCTGCAGAAAACTCATCTGGTCAGCCAGAATACGCCGGTTCATCAGATAAAACCGTTCATACACATTCGGCCGGAACGGTACCGCAAGGAGTGCCATATTGGCTTCTTCCGGTGTTTTCGCCCCCTTGGCGTGATTACAGCGTGAACAGGCGGTGGCAACGTTGGTCCAGTTGTCCTTTCCTCCACGGGAACGGGGAATAATGTGGTCGCGGGTCAGCAATGATGGTCTGAACTGCTGACCACAATAGAGACACAGGTAATTGTCACGCCGAAACAGATACCGGTTGGTGAGCGCAATCTTGCCACTCATATCTGTAACCTTGCCCTCACAGGCGATAATAGAGGCCAGCCTCAGCCTGCTGCGCTGACCCAGTGCATTCCAACCTCCGTGCAGAACAATCGAGTCGCTGCCCAGTTCAAACAGCACTTTTTCCTGCGTATATAATCTTGCAGCATGCTCGATGTTAATCCATTCCTGCGGCATGCCGGCTTTATTTAAGCGAAGAATTAGCATTACGGCTTCCCCTTAGCACACGTGAACTTCACGCTTACTTATAGAATACCTGCTTTTGTTTCATTTTGATGAAAAATTATGCAATAAGTGTGAAATTTACCAGAATCACCGGTAATCATGAGTGCAGTGAACGAATTGCCACAATTGCCTTGTTATTACGAAGGCTTGCAATTTGCCAAAACAGATGATTTGGTAATGGAATTAAGGCGTGTTCGTCGCTATACTGTGCGCCGCGTTTAAAAGCGATAAATAAAGATTGAAATTAAAGGACAACTAGTGACTCCTATTACAAAATCATTTCAGTATGGACAACATACTGTCACTCTTGAAACGGGCGTAATTGCTCGTCAGGCCACTGCAGCCGTCATGGCAAGCATGGATGACACTGCGGTGCTTGTCTCTGTTGTGGGTAAAAAAGAAGCAAAACCAGATCAAAGCTTTTTCCCGTTAACAGTTAACTATCAGGAAAAAACCTACGCTGCCGGTAAAATTCCGGGTGGCTTCTTTAAACGGGAAGGGCGCCCGTCAGAAAACGAGACATTGACCGCGCGTCTGATAGACCGTCCGATTCGTCCTCTGTTCCCGGAAGGGTTCAAAAACGAAGTTCAGGTCGTTATCACCGTAATGTCTGCGAATCCTGACATTCCTACCGATATCATTTCGATGATTGGTACCTCTGCCGCCCTGGCTATCTCTGGTATTCCTTTCAATGGACCTATTGGTGCTGCACGGGTTGGCTATGTCGACGGTGAATATGTACTTAATACCCGTATGGAAGAGCAGCCAAACAGCGAACTGGATCTGGTTGTTGCCGGCACCGAAAGTGCGGTTCTGATGGTGGAATCAGAGGCCAACGTGCTGTCTGAAGATACCATGCTGGGTGCTGTAATGTACGGCCACGAGCAACTGCAGACCGTTGTTAGCAACGTGAATGAGTTTGCTAAAGAAGTCGGCACTGAAGCCTGGGACTGGCAGCCTGAAGCAGAAAACACAGATTTGAAAGCCAAGGTGAAATCACTGGCAGAAGCCGGTATGACTGAGGCGTATCAGATTTCTGATAAGATGGCGCGTAAAGACGCAGTCACCGCGGTCACAGAAAAGGCCCTGGCTGAAATTGTTGAGGCCGACGAAGAGCAGGACGAGAAAGAAGTTCTGGATCTGTTGCATGAGCTGGAAAGTGATGTGGTTCGTTCACGCATTCTTGACGGTCAGCCACGTATTGATGGCCGTGACCCGGCGATGATCCGTGCCCTGGATGTAGCAACAGGTATCCTGCCGCGTACGCACGGTTCAGCGCTGTTTACCCGTGGTGAAACGCAGGCGATTGTGGCGGCTACGCTGGGTACTGAGCGTGACGCACAGATGATTGATGAGCTGCAGGGCAAGCGCGACAGCCGCTTCATGCTGCACTATAACTTCCCGCCATACTGCGTGGGTGAAACCGGCATGATTGGCTCGCCGAAGCGTCGTGAAATTGGTCACGGCCGTCTGGCTAAGCGCGGTATTCAGGCTGTTATGCCAAGTGAAGAAGACTTCCCGTACGTGGTACGTGTGGTGTCAGAAATCACTGAGTCTAACGGTTCTTCTTCTATGGCATCGGTATGTGGTACGTCACTGGCGCTGATGGACGCGGGTGTACCGATTAAATCATCGGTTGCCGGTATTGCCATGGGGCTGGTGAAGAGCGACGACAACTTTGTGGTGCTGTCTGACATTCTGGGTGATGAAGATCACTTAGGTGACATGGACTTTAAAGTTGCGGGTACCACCGACGGTATTACTGCACTGCAGATGGATATCAAAATCGAAGGTATCACCAAAGAAATCATGCAAATCGCGCTGAAACAAGCGAAAGAAGCACGTCTGCACATCCTGTCTGTCATGGACGAAGCGATTGGCGGCCATCGTGAAGAGCTGAGCGAATTTGCACCGCGCATTTACACCATGAAGATCGATCAGGACAAGATCCGTGATGTGATTGGTAAAGGCGGCGCGATGATCCGCACTATCACTGAAGAGTCTGATACCAACATCGAAATCGAAGATGACGGTACAATTAAGATCTTCGCCACCGAGCGCGCGAAAGCGGATATTGCGATCAGCAAGATTGAGCAGGTTACAGCAGAAATCGAAGTAGGTAAGACCTACAACGGTAAAGTAACCCGTATTGTCGATTTTGGTGCGTTTGTTGAAGTGCTGCCAGGCAAAGAAGGGCTGGTACACATTTCTCAAATCGCTCACGAGCGCGTGAACAAAGTCACCGATTATCTGTCAGAAGGGCAGATGGTTGATGTGAAAGTGATGGAAATTGACCGTCAGAACCGTGTCCGTCTGAGCATTAAAGAGCTGCTGGAAAAGCCGGCACCTAAGCAGTCTGACGACGAATAAGTCAGGTTCACAGACATAATGCAAAAGGGAGCTTCTGGCTCCCTTTTTTATTGTTGCAAATCAGAGGTAATGAAATTCATGGAACCGCAAACACAGACCGAGGTTGAAGCCGCAACATTCAGACGCTTGCTGGCACATCTGGACGCCAATAAAGATGTGCAGAACATTGACCTGATGATCCTGGCCGATTTTTGCCGCAACTGTCTGGCCAAATGGTACGCCAGTGAGGCCGCCGAGCGCGGCGAGGAAATGAGCTACGAAGAGGCCAGAGAAGTTATCTATAAAATGCCCTATGCCCAATGGAAAGAGGCATACCAGCGCCCGGCTACCCAGCAGCAACTTGATGCAATGGCGGCCAGGCAGCAAAAATAGTGGCGCATCAGCCGGCCATTGTCTGTTTGCTGAAAGAATGAGGAAGCAAGGCCGCGATTGTTGTGCGTTCAATATCGCCCTGCTGCGTGACCATCACGACCTGCGTATCAGGGCCTGCAAACTCAGCGATTTTTTGTCTGCAACCACCACAGGGGTAACAAAAATCTTCATTCGGACTGACGATGACAATGGTTCGGATATGCGTGTCACCGTGCAGGATCATATTGCCGATGGCTGAGGCTTCTGCACACTGGCCCAGCGGATAAGCCGCATTCTCGACATTACAGCCACTGTACGTGTTGTTTTTATCGGTAACCAGGGCAGCGCCGACGGCAAAACCGGAGTAAGGGGCATAAGCGTGACGTTGCGCGCTAAGGGCTAATTGGCGTAGCTGAGTGAGTTCCTGTGTCATAATTGCCTTTATTTGATGCCAGCCGTTAGTACTTTACATTTTGCGGTAAATGCGAGAAGGTTGCCGCATCTTTCCGCCATCAGTCGGTGGCTTATACTTATTGTCGTTTTCTGAGAAGCCTTTTTTATCATGCAACTACGCTTAAGTCTCATTTTTTTCCTGTTTACACTGGCTATCCTGGGTGGCTGTGCACAAACACCTGCGCCTGGGGAAAAAGCACAGATGGGTAATTTGTTGCTGGCAGAGCCTGCTCCCGTCAGTCCACGATCTCAGATGGCCATTGCCCGCTACAACCAAATCCTGTCTACGTCGGGACTGCCCGATGAAGACAAGGCCGAGCTGCACTTCCAGCGTGGCATGTTATACGACAGTGTAGGGCTGGGCGGGCTTGCGCAGTTCGACTACACTCAGGCCATTAATTTAAAGCCAGATATGGCAGAAGCGTACAACTCCATTGGCATTCACTATATTCAGCAACGGGATTTTATTCAGGCGTATGAGGCATTTGACTCAACCCTGGAGATTAATCCCGACTACGATTTTGCCTTCCTGAATCGTGGTATTGCGCTTTATTACGGTGGCCGCTCTGAACTGGCTGTCGATGATCTGGCAACCTTTGTGGGTATGGATAACAGCGACCCATTCAGAGCATTGTGGGCTTACTTTGCGCACTATGAACTGGCGCCGGAAGAAGGCACTGCCTATCTTGAAGAGGTTCGCCCGGCGCTGGACGACGAACACTGGGCGACCAGCCTGGTTGATTTGTTCCGTGGCGCGGTTACCGAAAATCAGGTACTCAACTCACTGATTGAAGGGGTCGACAGTCAGAAGGCTCTCACCGACAGACTTTGCGAAGCCTACTTTTACCTTGGTAAATATCATACCCAGCGAGGCAACCGCGGCATTGCCTCCAATTATTTCAAACTGGCACTGAGTACTAATGTGTTTGAATATGTAGAGCACCGCTATGCCAGAATGGAGTTAAACCGGTTACGCCAGTCCGGTAATCAAGCGCCTTAATTATGCGGGGCCTGTTACTGGCGATTGTTGCATTTTTTCTGGTCTGCGCTGACACCACCTTTGCGCCGCACGTTCTGCTGCATAATGCGCAATCTGCCGCACAACCCAGTCCGCTGTTATGGCGCGCCACCCAGCAGGGCAGCGAAGAAGCAAGGGCTGCACTTATTCGCCTCTCCCGTGGTGAAAAAAAACGCTACTGGCTGATGCGGCTGGCGCAAAATGACGACCCGCAAGCGGCGTGGGCACTTTATGAACTTAGCGGTCCTGATGATGATCCGCGTCAGCTAATGCGTCTGGCAGCAATGGGCAATGTGCCAGAAGCGCAGCTTTCATACGCCATGTCTGAAGATGATCCGGCATTCAGGGAAAAATGGCTCAAAAGAGCGGCCAGTCAGGGGCTCGCCGACGCGCAGGCTGCACTGGCTGACTGGTATCTGCTGTACGATAAGCCCGAAAAAGCCCGCCCCTTGCTGGCATTGATCGCCGATAATGATAACCAGAGTGCGTATAAGTTTGGCCGGTTGCTTTGGGATGCCGGTGAAAAAGAAGCCGGGCGGGAATATCTGGCGAAAGCCGCAGAGCAGGGCAATGCAACAGCGCAGGGAGTGCTTGATGTATTGAAACGGTATACCCAGCAACCGGTAACCCGTTCGTTTGATAATCGCTGGCCATCAGAGTGCAGGCAACGTATTCAGATGTTTGCCGACAGTTTGTCGACCATTCAGCATGCCGACAAACTATACCGGGCGTTTAATGACGATCCCCGTCTGGCCAGCCTGCCATTGTGCCTGGCAAAACCACTGTGGCTGACATCGGATACGTTTACCTGTGATGAGAACTGGCAACAAAGCCAGCGTCTGGGTTGCGATATCCGGCCGCTGGCGCCCGCTATTGAGCGAGACGGTGCCAGTCATGTGGTCTTACTGGCCCAGCAGGGTAAGGCGAATATTGATAATGGAGTGATGTTTTTAGACATTGGTGATACCTATTCAGTGTTTGTGCATGAACTGGCTCACTTCGCCGGTTTTGCTGACGAGTACCCGCTGAGCAAAGGTGCTGCAAAAAAAGTTTGTCAGACTGCAACGCAGTCGGTAAATGAAAGTCCTAACCTGGTCTTTGATGGCCGCCTGACCTATGCCCCCATGTCCGTATTGGAACGCTGGCTGAAACTGGCTCCGCACGATGGCATATGGCCCGCAAAAACCTGTGACGGAATAAAAGGAAACGCATACAAACCCTCATCTGCCATCACCTTTATGGAGCACCACGACACCGGGGTAATACCGCCGTTGTATCTGGCGTTATGGAAGCAACAGCTTGAAGATAAAACCCGTCAGCGGCCGGTCAGCATGAACCTGTTTCAGGCTTTTCATCATCATGGCCAGACCGCCCAGGCCGGTATCTGGCTTGAACGCTATCAGCAGGCGGTAGCGGCAATGCCGGACGCTACCGGTACGCCGTCCGCCACACACTGAGCAGCGGCCAAGCCTGAGAAGTGATCAGGCTAGGGTGTTGCCTCATCTTTTAGTTCGTTTACCCACATGGCGGTTGCACCACAAATGGCGACGGGCATAACAATGAAGTTGACGATGGGGATCAATGAAAACAGATTGACCATCGAGCCAAATGCAAACGCCCGCGATTTATGCTGGCCCAGGTGCAGGCGCATGCGGGTGAAGGGCACTTTATGGTTGTCGTAAGGGTAATCGCAGTACTGAATGGCCATCATCCAGGCGTTAAACATAAACCAGATAACCTGACCAAAAACCGGCACAAATAAAAACAAAAGCAGAAAGCCGATGGCCCGGGGCAGGTACCAGATGAATTTTGCCATTTCACGTGACAGTGTACGTGGAATGTCCTTGAGCAACCCCATGATGCCTTCGTCACCCAAAGACTGTCCTGACAGATACCGTTCTACTTTTTCGCTTAAAATTCCGTTAAACGGCGCGGCGATCCAGTTGGCCAGTGTGCCGAAAATGAGCGCGAATATTAACAGCACGCTAATCACTGCCAGTGGCCAGAGAATGAATTCCACTACTGTGGCTGCCCATCCAAGCCAGTCAGGCACCAGGTTGATCAGGTATCGGATCCCGTCATCAATCTGACCAAACAGGAAGTAGAAAGCAACGGAGAAAAGCACCAGATTAATGGCCAGTGGTACAAACACAAAGCGCTTGAGCCCTTTGGTGGTGATCAGTGAAAACCCTTCGAAAAAATAATGAAAGCCACTGCGTGACGTCATACTACCTTCCTTTACTTTCGCTGTGTGCGCGCAGTATAACGGGGCTGTGACAGTGTGGGAAATGCCATTTGTTACAATCTGTTTGTTTTGGTAAAGTCAAAGCAATAACAAGAATACTATGACTGCGCTTTATGCCCTCCATACGGAGCTTTCCTGACAGCCCGAACCTGTTGTGTAGTGCCCATCTTTGCCTGGGATGGTTGTTGTGCGACTGAAAAAAATTAAGCTCGCAGGCTTTAAGTCCTTCGTCGATCCTACTTCCATTCCCTTTCCAGGTGATATGACGGCCATTGTTGGTCCCAATGGCTGTGGCAAATCAAATGTGATCGATGCCGTGCGCTGGGTACTGGGCGAAAGCTCGGCGAAAAACCTGCGTGGCGATGCGATGACCGATGTGATTTTTAACGGGTCATCCGCACGTAAGCCGGTCGGTCAATGCAGTGTCGAACTGATTTTTGATAACAGTTCAGGGCGCTTAGGCGGGGAGTATGCAGGCTTTGTAGAGTTGTCCGTCAAACGTCTGGTGACGCGGGATGCACAGTCAACCTATTTTCTCAACGGCACCAAATGCCGGCGCCGCGATGTGACGGACCTGTTTTTAGGTACCGGACTGGGACCACGCAGTTATGCCATCATTGAGCAGGGTATGATTTCGCGGCTTATCGAGTCCAGGCCTCAGGAGCTGCGGGTATTTATCGAAGAAGCGGCGGGGATATCGAAGTACAAGGAACGTCGCCGCGAAACGGAAAATCGTATCCGCCACACCCAGGATAACCTTGAGCGGTTAGAGGATGTGCGTTCAGAACTCGGTCAACAGCTGGAGAAGTTGCAGCGTCAGGCGGCTGCGGCCAACCGCTATAAAACATACCGGGCAAAAATCCGGGAGCTCAAGGGACAACTGGCAGCCATTCGTTATCTGACGATGAGTGCACAAACAGAAAAACTTGAACAGCAACGTAACGATGAGCAACGTGAACTGGATGCGCTGGTAGCCGAACAGCGTGGTGACGAAGCCGGTATAGAGCGGTTCCGCAGCCAGCAGCAGGCTGCTAAAGACGAACTTGACAGACTACAGCAGGCGTTGTTTACCGCGGCAACGGCTATAACCCGGCTTGAGCAAAACACGTTGCACGGCAAGCAGCGCTACCAGCAAATCGACACCGAGCGCCGTCAGTTGCGTGAACAAATGCAGGTACTCGAGGATTCTCTGAAAGACGCCCGGGAGGCCTACAGTGATGCGGATAAAGCCTGCAGAGAGCTGGAGCCCCGTCAGGAATTACTCATCGCCCAGCTTGAGCAGGCGCAGGAAAAGCTGGATACCGATGAGCAGGCGTTACGCGAATTCAGTGCTCAGTCACGCGACAAAGAGCAGGCATACTTGCAGGCCAAACAGCAGTCCCAGACCTGTCACAGTCAGATTCAGTCCACCATGAGCATGCAACTGCGTACGACCCAGCGAATAAGCGAGCTCAATGACGAAATCGCAGGGCTTGACAGTGATGATTTACAGCAGCAGAAAGCACTGATTGATGCGTCGCTCGATGAGGCAGCAGATACGCTCACTGACGTTGAAGCAAAATGGCGACAGGCGCAGACAGACACGGCCAGTGCGCAGCAGGCGCATCAGGCATCGCTGGGCGTGGTTGATGAACACAAAAGTGAGCGTCAGAGACTTTCCTCTACGATTGCTGCGCTGCAGGCCCTCCAGGAAGATGATGTGCCAGTGGCGGCTGATAACGATGCGTTTTCTGCGTTGTGGCAGCATCTGACGGTGAAGACCGGCGACGAGTCATTGCTTGAGTTCGTATTGCGCGTAATGGGCGACCCGCTTATCGCCGACACACTGAATGATGATGCGCTACTAGGTGCAACGCCGCGCGTTCCTCAGGGCAAGCCCGTATGGCTGGGTGGCGACGGACAGCCCGTAAAACCAGGTACACTGGCGGCGTGCCTGGAGGGGGGCTTTATTCCGGCCGGATTTAACGATATTTATGTGTATGACAGCATTGAAGATGGCGCACAAAAGCGGGCAGCACTGAGCGGTGGTCAGCAAATTGTCACCCGTGATGGCTATTATCTGACCCGGCACAGTGTGTTGTTCGGTCAGGCAGACAAACAGGAGGGGGCGTTGCAGCGAGCGGCGCGCCTTGCCAGTCTGAATGATGAGCTGGCAATGACACAGGCGGCACTGGAAGAAAGTGAAAACATTGCTGAAGACTGCGAATCTGCACTGAAAGAATGTAGAGCACAGGAAGACGCGTTGTCAGAACAGCGTCAGCATACATCTAATCAGGTACAGCAGTTGCAGAATCAGCAGGGGATGCTGGATATGCAGGTCACGCAGTCAGCAAGCCGCACGCAAAAGCTGAATGATGAACTGCATCGTCAGCAACAGTTACTGGATGAGGAAAACTCGCAGCTTGAAACACTCTCTGCGAAGCTCGAAGGGCTGGAAGAAGATATTTTGCATTTCGAAACGGACATGCAACAGGTTCAGACGCAGCGTGACACGCTTGAGCGGGCTGTTGAAGAAGGCCGCACCAGGCACAGGCAGCTCAGTGAAGAAAAGCACAGCCTCGACTTAAACTTAAGCCAGCAGCAAAATCAGCGCACCCTGTATGCACAGCAGGTAGAGCGAAATGAAAAACAGCGCCAGGATTACCAGGCCCGCGATAAGCAACTGCTTGAAGAGCAGGAAACATTGTTACAGCCGCTTGAAGACCAGCAGCTTGAGTTGCAGGCGCTGCTGGATGAAAAGGTCGCCACTGAAGCCAAGCGCACCGAGGCCCAGACCGAGCTGGACAATGTTGAGGCGTTGCTGAAAGAAGCCGAGCAGGGCCAGCAGGGCGTGGCCGAGAAGATCCAACAGCGGCAGGCTAAAATCGACAGTCTGCGGATTGAAATTGAAGGTTCCCGCGTTCGTGCCAGTGCCGTACTGGAGAAGCTGGATGAAGCCGGTACGACTTTAAAAGCCGTGCTTGACACACTGCCTGAAGAGGCCAGTGAAGATACCTGGCAGGCTGAACTGGACAAAGCGCAGGCAGCCATTAACCGGCTTGGGGCAGTCAACCTGGCGGCGGTTGAAGAATATGAAACACAGTCGACACGTAAAGCGCACCTGGATGCGCAGCATCAGGATCTGACAGATGCGCTTGAAACCTTGCAGTCGGCTATTCGTAAGATAGATAAAGAAACCCGTAGCCGTTTCTCTGCTACATTCGAACAGGTCAATGACGACTTAAAACAGTTATTTCCAAAAGTCTTTGGCGGCGGCTCAGCGTATCTCGATCTGACTGATGACGATCTGCTGGAAACGGGCGTCACGATAATGGCGCGGCCACCTGGCAAGAAAAATAGTACGATTCATCTGTTAAGCGGTGGAGAAAAAGCCTTAACCGCTTTATCATTGGTGTTTGCAATTTTCAGGCTCAATCCAGCACCATTTTGTTTGCTGGATGAGGTGGATGCACCGCTTGATGACGCTAACGTCGGGCGTTTTTGTAATTTGGTTTCAGAAATGTCGCAGACGGTGCAGTTTATCTATATCACCCACAATAAGATTGCGATGGAAATGGCAGCGCATCTGACCGGTGTGACCATGGCTGAGCCTGGCGTTTCCCGCATGGTCGCTGTGGACGTGGATGAAGCTATAGCCTTCGCAGAAGCATAACAAAGGGCGAAATACGAGATGGAAGATGAGTTACGTCTCTCACTACTGATAGCAGGTTCCTGCTTTATTATTGCCGTTCTGGCACATGGGATCTGGAAAATCAGAAAAAATAACCAGCCCTCGCCGCGACGTGAAGAGCCACATGCGTGGAGCGAGGATACCGAAGAATCGTCAGAGGATACGTCAGACGACGCGGGCTGGCAGACATCACCTTACGATGACCTGGGGCTCGGTGAAGTCCGGGTGGTTAAACAGCCGGAAGCCAGACAAACGTCCGCTGCTTACAGTCCAGAAGAGGGTGACGAGACTACTGAAACGCATGACGCGCCGTCACCCGGGACCCTGGATGATGACAACGATGCGCAAACGCCTGTCCGCAACGAGGATGATAGCCAGACAACGCATCATGAAAGCACAGTGCCTTGTGAAGACAAACTCTATGGCTCTGTGGTCACTAACCCTAAACCGCATATGCAGTCGCAGAAAAGCGCAGCATCGCAGGAAGAGCCCCTCGACTTTCCGGAGCCGCCAGGCTTTTTAATTAAAGAAGAGGCTGCTGACAAAGACAGTGAGTCGCGCACACCCTCAGCAGAGGATGCCGAGGTGGACAGCTTTAGCCTGGATGCGCAGCCTGCTGAGCCGTCTGCAGATACGCAGGCAAAAAACGAAGGCGGGCTGGGTGAGCAGGCGAAAAAACTGGTCACGCGAAAACGTAGCAAACACGCACCACAAAAACGTCGTCAGGAGCCAAATTTTGGTGATGATCAGATGCGTATCGACTTTGAAGAGCAGTCAGAAGCGACGGAGACTGATCACGCAGAAACACCGAAAAGTGCGCCCCAGACTGACATGCCGCCAGCGGAGCAGGAAGTATTGATCCTGAATGTTAAAGCGAAAGGCGATGCGCCTGTTTCCGGGGCGGCCCTGCTGCCATTACTGCTGACCCTTGGCTTTAAGTTCGGCGATCAGGATATTTTTCACCGCCATGTAAATTCTAATGGTAAAGGACCGGTATTGTTTAGTCTCGCCAACATGTTTAAGCCTGGCAACTTCGATATCGATAACCTTGAAAACTTTACCACTCAGGGTGTCTCCCTGTTTATGATCCTGCCCATCGACGGCGATCCGCATCAGGTATTTAATATGATGCATAATGCGGCGCGTAAAATAGCCGATGAGTTTGGCGCACAAATCCTGGATGGAAGGCGCAGTGTGCTGACCAAGCAGGGGCTGCAGCAATATACCGAGAAAATCCGGGAATTTGAGCGCCAGCGCATGATTGCGCGACATTAATCACAATAACAGCTAGAGAAGGGGCGTCTGTGATCCCAGAAGACATTCAGGCGCGCGCCGAGTCCCTGCGCGCGCGTATTAATGATTATAACTACCACTATTATGTGCTCGATGCGCCCACGGTGCCGGATGCCGAGTATGATCGCGATATGCAGGCGTTAATGGAGCTTGAGCAGTCGTACCCGGCGCTGATTACACCCGATTCCCCCAGTCAGAAAGTTGGCGGTGAGCCCCTCGATGCGTTTGAATCAGTGAAGCATGATGTGCCTATGCTGTCGCTGGACAATGCCTTTGACGAAGACGCATTGTATGCGTTTGAAAAGCGCCTGGCGGACAGGCTGAAAGACAGCCGTACCCTTACATTTAGCTGTGAACCAAAACTTGACGGCCTGGCAGTCAGCCTGCTGTATGAAAATGGTACGCTGACCCGGGCGGCGACCCGCGGTGACGGGCAAACCGGAGAAAACATTACGCAAAATGTGCGTACCATTGCCAATATTCCACTGTCGCTGCGTGGTGATGCATTGCCATCGCGTGTGGAAGTGCGTGGCGAGGTATTCATGCCAAAAGCTGGCTTTGAATCTCTTAATCAGCGCCAGCGTGAAAAGGGTGAAAAGGTGTTTGTGAACCCGCGAAATGCCGCAGCAGGCAGTCTGCGTCAGCTTGATTCGCGGATCACTGCAAAGCGTCCGCTGATGTTCTATGCCTACTCGCTGGGCGTGGTTGAGCCTCAGTCCTTTGCGTTACCGGACACCCACAGTCAGCGCCTTTTGAAGCTGGCGCAGTGGGGACTGCCACTGTGTCGGGAAACCGATGTTGCCGACGGGGCTGGCGGTTGCCTTGCCTATTATGAGCGACTAATGGCTCAGCGTGACGCGCTAAGCTATGACATCGACGGTGTGGTGTTCAAAGTCGACGAGATTGCCACGCAACAGCAGTTAGGGTTTGTGGCCCGGGCGCCACGCTGGGCAATTGCCCAGAAGTTTCCGGCCCAGGAAGAGATCACCCGGTTACTGGATGTGGAATTTCAGGTCGGGCGGACCGGCGCAATTACCCCGGTCGCCCGTTTAGAGCCGGTTTTTGTCGGCGGGGTTACCGTGTCAAATGCGACGCTGCATAATCAGGATGAAATTGCCCGGCTGGGCGTACAAATTGGCGACTATGTCACCATTCGCCGTGCCGGCGACGTGATCCCGCAGGTTGTGTCGGTGGTAGAAGCCCGCCGTGATGACAATGTACGGCCGATTGTCTTTCCCGAGCATTGTCCAATTTGTGATTCAGGCATTGAAAAACTTGAGGATGAAGCCGTGGCACGCTGCACCGGAGGGTTAATCTGTGCAGCGCAGCGTAAGCAGGCACTGAAACATTTTGCATCCCGCAAAGCGCTGGACATTGATGGACTGGGTGACAAACTGGTAGAGCAACTGGTGGATGCCGATTTGGTCCATAGTCCGGCAGACTTTTTCCGGCTTTCTGTCGCTGATCTTATTTCGCTTGAGCGCATGGCTGAGAAGTCGGCCTCGAATCTGCTGGCGTCACTGGAGGCGTCGAAGCACACCACGCTGCCAAAGTTCCTGTATGCCCTGGGCATTCGCGAGGTGGGTGAAACGACAGCCCTTAACCTGGCATTGCACTTTGGCTCATTGCCGGCACTGCGTGAGGCCAGTAAAGAGGCACTGGTCGCTGTGAATGATGTGGGCGAGGTGGTTGCCACGCACATTGCTAATTTCTTTGCAGAGCCACATAACAACGACATTATCGACGCGCTGATTGACGAAGGTCTGGTCTGGGAAGACATGGCCCGTCCGGATGAGGCTGAGCTGCCGCTTGCTGAGCAAACCTGTGTGCTTACCGGCAGTCTGACGGCAATGAGCCGCAGTGAGGCGAAAGGGCTGTTACAGCAGCTGGGCGCGAAGGTTGCCGGATCCGTATCGGCGAATACCGATTTTCTGGTGGCCGGAGAGAAAGCCGGATCAAAACTGACGAAAGCCGAACAACTTGGCGTTAAAGTATGGAGTGAAGACGCACTGCTTACTGTCTTGCGTGACCATAACCTGTACGAGGGCGACAACGACTAGTCTGACTGACAACGCTGGGAATCAGGACAATTTAAGGGGGCGAGGATAAGCGCACCCGGTCTGATTCCAGCTATTAGCTCTCCGTTGCCTGGCGTTGTGCAGATCTGCGCTGCCAGGCGCGCCTGACCTGTATACGCCATAACCAGTTCAGCCCGACATACCCCACTGTGGCAAAGACCACGGAACAAATTCCACAGCCAACCAGAAACGCAGGACCGATGGTCGATACACTGTCGACAACCCATTGCCAGCTGAACTGAAAATTAAAATGGCCCGGCGTGGTCCCAAGTACAGTAGATCCGACTTTGTAGGCGCCATAGAATATGGGGGGCATGGTAAAGGGATTGGTTATCCATACGGTAGCGACAGACAACGGCAGATTAGCCCGAAACGGAATAGCCACGGCAGCTGCCAGCCACATTTGAAAAGGAACTGGCCAAAACGCAAAAAACAATCCGATAGAAAAGCCACCGGCCGCCGAGCGACGGTTCAGATGCCACAGATTAGGGTCGTGCAATATGGTCCCGAATACACGAAGCGCGCGCAGGTTTTTTACTTTTTCGTGGTCTGGCAGGAATCGACGAATAAACTTTTTAGGCATAAAACAGATTCATTGACTAAATTAGGGTACGCAACGGAATGCGCAATGTTACCACACCATGGCTCTCGGCCTTCGTACTCTCTGCACTGACATCGTATGTCTGGCCAGCGCTGCCATCGCTGACAGTACTGTTGATCGTGACCGGCTTAATAAGCAGCGCGTGTATCGTGACAATCATCGCCCCCCACGCTGTCGGCGGTCTGACACCGTTAAGACCCGCCATTTTTATCGCGCACGGCCTTGCGGTTGGCACGCTTTGGATGGCGAGTGTAGGTCATTGGTACTATGCATGGCAACTGCCACGTGACAAAATTCAGCAAGATGTCACATTGAGCGGCACTGTTGTCGATGCCCGCTGTCGTCCAGATGGCCACACGTATACCCTGACAACCCGCGTTTTTAAAGCGCGAGGCTGGCCTGGGCGCAGAGCGGTCAGGCTGCATGAGCAGTCTGATTATCCGTGTCTGCAAGCCGGAACACGCATCACGGCCACGGTCGTACTAAAGCCTGCATACGGCACGGCCAACCCAATTGGATTCAATTTTCAGCAATATTTAACCAGTCAGGGCATTGTAGCGACCGGCTATGTCCGTCAGCGTCATGTTGTCTTTGTCCCTGCGCCGTCGTTGCGTCAGCGCCTGCAGCGTCTTATTCAGAGCAGGGATCATGATTACCAGCGCTGGCTGCTGTTGTTGTTAACCGGCGATAAAAGTAAGTTGCGCGCTGAAGACTGGGCATTGTTGCGGCGCACCGGTACGGGCCACTTATTCAGTATATCAGGTTTGCACCTGGGTATTATCGCTGCAGCGCTGTTTCCACTGACCGGATTTATTGTTGGCTTGCTGGTCAGCCGTTGTACGTGGATACCAACACGTGCAATATGGCCGCTTACCCTACTGGCAGTGGCCCTGCTTACCGGTCTGTACGCCCAGATAGCCGGCGCCGCACTGCCCGTTATCCGGGCATGGGTACTACTAATCATTGGCCTGTTGCTGGCACTGACCCGTCGCAACTGGAATGGGCTTCATGTGGGCCTGTGCATGCTGTCAGCCTGCATTATTTTGTTTCCCCTTTCTGTGTTGTCGGCCGGCTTTTACCTGAGCAGCGGTGCAGTGCTGGCTATCTGGCTGTTGCTGTGGCGTTACCGGTGGTACCAGCTGCGCTGGTATCAGTTACTGTGGCGGCTGCAGCTTGCACTTTCGCTGACACTGCTACCCGTAGTTGTGAGCTGGTTTTCGGTGATGTCGGTGTCAGCTATACCGGTTAACCTTCTGCTGGTACCGTTGATGAGTGTGGTGCTACCGGTATTGTTATTATTGTTACTGCTGGCCTGGGGAATACCGCCCGTATCGGACAGCAGCCTGTGGCTTGCTCACCGTATCATGGGCAGTCTGATCGACGCCGTAGCATGGCTGGACAAGGGGCTGCCAGTCCCGTTGACGCTGTTTCCACCGAACAACCTGATGGTTATTGTTGCCGTCATTACGCTACTGGTAGTTTTGCCACCTTTTGCATACAGGCGTCTTGCGATTGCGCTGCTGACACTGCCATTGGCGTTTTCGTTTGTGCCTTTTTCTTCGCGGTTCATGCACGTCCATGTACTGGATGCAGGGCAGGGAACTGCGGTCATCGTTACCCGTGGCAGGCATGCCATGGTCGTTGATACCGGCCCTGCGCATAATGGTGTCGCGCCTGTAACTGAATATGCGCTGATCCCATTGCTAAAGCGCCATCGCCTGCATCTTGATCACATCATAGTGAGTCACAATGATAATGATCATGCAGGCGGGGCAAAAGCACTGCAGGACTACCTGAACAGGGCCGGGCAATCACCGCGCTGGTACCGGCCGCATCAGGGGTGTTATGCAGGAAAAACGCTGCACTGGCAGCAGGTTGAGGTTCACTTTCTCTGGCCCGAGCGTGGCAGTGCGATGGCCGGTAATAACGGCTCCTGTGTGGTTATGCTTGACGTTGGCGCGCAGCGACTGTTACTGCCTGGGGATATTGAACGTTCGGCGGAATATTCACTACTTGCTGGTACACCCGGTTTGCGCGCTTCGATTATGCTGGCACCGCATCATGGCTCTGATACTTCATCTACCGGCGCGCTGATTGAGGCAGTTTCACCGCAAACCGTTATCTTTACCCAGGGGTTTGAAAATCGCTGGGGCTTTCCTGAAAGGGCGGTTGTCGAACGCTACCGTGCGCGTGGCGTGCGCATGATGGCAAGTAGTGAGTCAGGCTATATCAGGCTGACGTTCGCTCCACAGCGGCCGGTCAGGATCGAGTCTATGCGGCATACCCTGCGTCCTCGCTGGTACTTTCGGGCCCGCCAATTTCATACGATGGATTGAAAAACACATGTTAAGCCCTACAGTAACACCGTGTTAAGATTAGGGATTTAGGGTAAGTCCCTGTACACTGTCAGCGCTATAAATAAGAGAATTGATTTAATCCATGCAGCAACCCGATTATTCGGCCGCGCAGGTCAGACGCTTTCTTCGCTATCTGCGACCCTTTAAGCTACCGTTTTTTGTCGCCATCATCGGTATGATTGGTTATTCCGCCGTGGACACGTTTGTGTTTGCGCAGCTTCAGCCCATGATTGATGAGTCACTGGGCAACAATGATCATGAATACCTGCGTCTCGCTGCCTATGCGATTGTGCCACTTTTTTTGCTGCGCGGGGTGTTTAACTTTCTTGGCTCTTACACGCTGACCTGGATTGGCTCGCAGGTAGTGATGCGCATGCGTCAGCAGTTGTTCGACAAATATATTCACCTGCCGGTGTCCTTTCATGACCGCCATTCGGTGGGCAATCTTATCAGTAAAGTGACGTACGATACCGAGCAGGTTGCCGGGGCTGCAGGTAAAGCCCTGCTGACACTGGTCCGTGAGGGTGCGCTGGTGATTGGCCTGCTGGTGGTGATGTTTTACTACTCCTGGCAACTGTCACTGATATTCTTGCTGATTGGACCGCTGGTGGCCGTGATCGTGTCCTTCGTCAGCAAGCGCTTCAGAAAAGTCAGCCGCAACATTCAGCACGCAATGGGAAACCTGACGTCAGCGGTAGAACAGGCCGTTAAAGGGCATAAAGTGGTGATCATGTTCGGTGGTCAGGCAATAGAGCAGCAACGCTTTAAGAAAAAGAACAACCATAACCGCCAGCAAACCATGAAACTGGCTGTCACCCAGATTTTAAGCGTGTCATCCATTCAGGTGATTGCATCGGTGGCGCTGGCCGTGGTGCTGTTTATTGCCAGTACACCGGGCATGCTTGAAGAGCTGACGGCAGGCGTGTTTATTAATGTTGTTTTCTGTATGGTGATGCTGCTCAAGCCGCTGAAGCAACTTACCACCATCAACAATGAATTTCAGAAAGGCATGGCTGCCTGTACCAGTGTGTTCACTATTTTAGATAATCAGGACGAAGATGACAGCGGCAATACGACCTTTGACCGGGTCAACGGCAAAATTGAGTTTGATAAGGTTACGTTTACTTATCCGGGTAAGCATCAGCCTGCACTCAGCGATATCAGCTTTACCGCTGAGCCGGGCCAAACCGTGGCGCTGGTCGGGCGATCAGGCAGCGGCAAATCAACTATCTCGTCATTGTTAACACGCTTCTACCACCCCGACGAGGGACAGGTCAGGCTGGACGACACGCCTCTGGCCGAGGTTGATCTCAAGTCGCTGCGCGCTCAGTTTGCTCTGGTATCCCAGCATGTCACTCTGTTTAACGACACCATTGCCAATAATATTGCCTATGGCGCGCGCGAAAATGTATCGCGCAAGGACATTGAGCGCGCCGCGCAGATGGCACACGTGGATGAATTTCTTAACCAGTTACCACAAGGTCTGGATACTATTGTCGGCGAAAATGGTCTGATGCTCTCGGGTGGACAGCGACAGCGTATTGCTATTGCCAGAGCTATCCTTGCTGATGCCCCTGTTCTGATCCTGGATGAAGCTACCTCTGCGCTGGATACTGAATCAGAAAAACTGATCCAGGATGCGCTGGAGGCACTACAGCAAAATTGCACGAGCCTGGTGGTTGCCCACCGCCTCTCGACCATTGAAAACGCCGATATGATCATTGTTGTTGAGCAGGGGCGCATTATCGAAATGGGCCGGCATCAGGATCTGCTGGACAAGCAGGGGCACTATGCCCAGTTGCACGCTCTGCAATTTGGAGACTAGCGCATGGCGTCTTTAAGTCAGCGCTGGTACCAGGGCCACCCATTGCTGTGGCTGCTATGGCCTCTTTCTATGCTGTTTGCGCTGCTCTCTGCGGCGCGGCGACTGGCTTACCGGCTAAACATAATACCGGTCACCAGCGTGACGGCCGATGTTATTGTGGTGGGCAATATCAGCGTGGGGGGAAACGGTAAAACGCCGCTGGTTATTGCGCTGGCCAGCCACTTTCGTGAAAAAGGCCGTCGTGTTGGAATTCTCAGTCGCGGCTATGGCGGCAATAATTCGACGTTTCCGCGTCAGGTGCTGCCTGGCGATGACGCCCGCGATGTGGGAGATGAGCCGCTGTTAATGGCCACCCGCACTGGTGTGCCGGTGGTCATTGACCCCAAACGCGCTCGAGGCGCGCGGTTTTTAGTGGATTCACTGCAATGCGATATCATTATTTGCGATGATGGCCTGCAGCACTATGCGCTGGCCAGGGACGCAGAAGTTGTAGTAATGGATGAACGGCGCTGGGGCAGTGGCCATCTGCTACCCATGGGGCCATTGCGCGAGGGCCGCTGGCGGCTGAACAAGGTGGATGCGGTGGTACACAATACCGCCAGAGATGAGGGGCCGTACTTACCGCAGATAACCAGTATGCAGGTGAGTATGCACCTTGAAGCTGGCCGCGCCATCAATGTGAAATACCCGCAGCAGACAGCACCGGTATCGGAACTGCATTCTGAGCCTGTTACAGCACTGGCTGGTATCGGTAATCCTGATCGCTTCTTTCGTCAGCTCGAGACAATGGGGCTGGCAGCAGACGAACAGATACGTTTTAATGATCACCATGTTTTCAGCCGGGAGGATATTCCTCAGGGCAGGGTGATCATGACGGAAAAAGATGCGGTAAAGGTCACCGCGCTTGCCCATGATGACTGCTGGTTTCTGCCGGTGACGGCTGCACTGCCGACGGATTTTTACACACATATCGCATCGGTATTAGAGAACGCCAGCCACAAAGGACGATAAAATGAGCTTTGACAAAAAATTACTAGAGGTACTCGCCTGTCCGGTCTGTAAAGGCAAACTGGTACTTAATCACGACGACCAGAGCCTGATTTGCCGCTTTGACCGGCTGGCTTATCCCATTCGCGATGGGATCCCGGTGTTAATTGAAAGTAAGGCCACCACACTGTCTGTGGATGAGGTAGACGCGACAAGGTAGCAGTTATGGATTTTATTGCAGTTATTCCCGCACGCTTTGGCTCAAGCCGGTTTCCGGGAAAGCCGCTGGCTGATATTCATGGTAAACCGATGATTCAGCATGCGACAGAACGTGCCAGAGAAGCCGGTGCGGGCAGAGTGATCGTAGCAACCGATGATGACCGCATTGCCAACGTTGCAGCTGGGTTTGTCGACGTCTGCATGACGTCTCCCGATCATCAGTCGGGTACCGAGCGTATTGCCCAGGTGCTTGCTGATCAAAACATTGATGATGAGCAGATTGTAGTTAATGTGCAGGGCGATGAGCCGTTTGTACCACCTGAAAATATCAGGCAGGTCGCTCAGGCACTTAACGACCGTCAGGACATTGCCATGGCCACGCTGGCGACGCAAATTCAGTCAGTCGCCGATGTTACCAACCCGAATGTTGTGAAGGTTGTGCTCAACAAAAATAATGAAGCGCTGTATTTTTCCCGGTCATCCATTCCGTTTGAGCGGGAGCGCATGGTGGCGCATCCCACTGACGCCGATCCACAGCACTATCACAGGCACATTGGCCTTTATGCCTACCGTGCAAGGTATGTACGTCAGTATGTGAATTATACACCGTCTGTACTTGAGCAGCTTGAGTCGCTGGAGCAGTTACGGGCGCTGTGGTATGGCGATAAGATATATTGTGCCCTGGCCGCGAAAGCGCCGCCGATGGGGGTGGACACACCGGATGATCTGGCGCATCTGTTAGCGGTTATGGCGGACCGGTAAGTTGTTACCATTAGCCGGGCTGACCGGCGTCATTTTCATTGTTTCATTTGTTATCGCTGAATAGCTAAATCGGGAGTAACGCATGAATGTTGTCATAACAGGTGCCAATCGCGGGATTGGTCTGGCGTTCGTACGCCATTATCTGTCGCAGGGCGTAAACGTGTTTGCACTGTGTCGCAACAGTTGTGACGAGCTCAATGGCCTTGGTGCCAGAGTGATAAACGGCGTGGATGTCTCCCAGCCGGACTCGTTAAAAGATGCCCTCAAGCCACTAACTGATGTCAGCATTGATTTACTGATTAACAATGCCGGGGTATTGGGCAAAGAAACCATTGATGACTGGGAGCCCAACACCATTGATTATCAGTTCAGGGTAAATGCGCTCGGACCTTTGCTGGTTACCCAGGCACTGCTGCCTTCATTAGCCGGTAACGCAAAAGTCGCAATGATTACCAGCCGTATGGGCTCCATGGAAGATAATGGATCAGGCGGCTATTATGGCTATCGTATGTCCAAGGCGGCTTTAAATGCGGCGGCGGTATCCATGGCCACCGATTTAGGTCACCGTGGCATTGCGGTAGGCATTTTCCACCCTGGCTTTGTGCAGACCGAAATGGTTAACAATGCCGGTGATATTGACGCTGATACGGCAGCAACCAGACTGGCCGCGCGTATCGACGAACTCACACTTGAAAATGCCGGGCAGTTTGTGCACTCAAACGGGCAGGCATTGCCGTGGTAGTGTCGTTAGCAATCCGCGGCACCTTTCTCGCGTCGCTGCTCTTTGCCACAGCGGTATCAGCCAGCTGGCGTGATGGTCCGGCGCTGCCCGCACCGGTGCAGGAGATCTATCCGGCATTGTGGCAGGGCAAGCTGGTGGTGGCCGGCGGGCTGAGCGGGCACGCTGAAGGCCTCACCATCACGGACAAAGTCTGGCAGTTGGGTAATAAGAACTGGCAAGCGCTGCCAGCACTCCCCGAACCCCGTCATCACCCGTTTGTCGTATCGCTCAATAACTCGCTGTATGCCATTGGCGGTTTTGTTACTAATGAACGTGGTCAGTGGGCCAATACCGCCGATGTGCTGATGCTGACAGATGACGGCTGGCAAACGCGCGCCTCGATGCCGGTGCCGCTGTCTGAGACGGTCACGGCGGTAATTGACGGCAAGCTGCATGTGGCAGGTGGAAGAACACCCACGCAGCAAAATGGTCAGTGGGCGGACAGTACCGATACCAACTGGCACGGTGTATATGACCCACAAAGCAATAGCTGGCAACAACGGACACCATTGCCCAAAGCACGTAACAGTGCCTGCAGTGCACTGGTAAACGGGAAGTGGCATGTAATAGGAGGCCGCACAGTGAACGGTGGTAACAGTAGTCAGCACGATATCTATGACGCCCGGACGAATAACTGGCAGCAGGGTGAACCGCTGCCACAGCCACAGGGTGGTCTGGCGTGCGCTGCACTCGACGGTGTCATCTATGTCTTTGGTGGTGAGTATTTTAATAACGGCGGTGGTGTGTACCCGACGGTATGGGCTTATGATACCGGCGAACAATCCTGGCAGTCAGTTTCCTCTATGCCTGTGCCCCGTCATGGCCTCGGCGCTGTCGCGCTTGAAGACAGGATCTGGATCATTGGCGGCGCTGCGAAGGCTGGCGCAAATGAAACCAGTGACAGAGTAAGTGTATTCACCCCGTCGCCCTGATGGGACGCAGTGATACACAACGACGTACAGGCAAGTGTCTTACACCACAGCCTGCTCTGTAATCGCTATCTGTTTGCAACAGCTACTCCTTGATGAATACTTTCAGGCGCGTCAATGGCCACAGCGTCTGCATCTGCTTCCAGGTCTGTTCCGATAATATTCGAAGGCCAGGCGTTGATAAGTATTCGGCGCATTGTCCTGGCGTGTGTTTGAACTAACAGGCTGATTGTTCCTCCTGAAATGGCCTTGGGCGGGAGGAAATATGTCTTCATACATTTTAGTTTTTTTCACATCGGTGGCTATTTTTTAAAATGTCGCTATCTCGCAATGCCCATAACACCGTATTGTCGCCGATCCTTTTCACACGACGGCCCGTACTATCTCCTTGTTTTTAGGGAAAATCATCGTTCGTGATGGTCACTGTTCCTGGCATGACGCCAGGTAAGGTGTAGTCATATCACACGCTTCAAATACCGGGAAGTTGTATGAAAGAAGAACAGCATGCTACACCAGGTCTGTTACTGGCACTGACGCCAGTTGTACTGTCGCTTATTATTTTAGGGACACAGATATTTTACTTCGGCGTGTTTGAACCTCATATTCCGCTGGCGATAGGCGTGGCGCTGACGAGCTGTGTAGGGGCTTATCTGGGGCTGACATGGGAAGCGATCCGGGCCGGTATTTTCAAAGTTATTCATGTGGCATTGCCATCCGTTAGCGTACTGATTGTCGTTGGTATGATTATCGGAATATGGATTGCCAGCGGGACAGTCCCGACCATTATTTATTATGGGTTAAAAACCTTATCACCTGAGATCTTTCTGGCAGCGGGCATGGTGATATGCGCTGTAGTAGCAGTCTCGCTTGGCACAAGCTGGGGAAGTGTCGGTACGGTTGGTCTGGCATTGATGGGCATCGGTGAGGGTTTTGATATTCCCATGTACTGGACGGCCGGAGCGGTGGTGTCGGGTGCGTTTTTCGGTGACAAGGTATCGCCACTGTCTGATACGACCAATCTGGCGCCCGCGGTGACAGGCACAGATGTCTTTTCTCACATCCAGAATATGATGGCCACCACCATTCCTGCCATGCTGATCGCGTTTCTCATTTATATTGGCGTTGGCTATTTTGTGATCGATGCTCAGAGTGTGTCATTTGAAAAAATAGAAGGGATCACCACCGCCTTAGACGAAAACTTCACAATCTCTGGCTGGGCGTTGCTGCCCGCTCTGGTTGTTATGGGGCTTGCGCTTAAGAAGTTTCCACCACTTCCATCCCTGTTCGTTGGCGTTCTTGTAGGCGGTGCCTTCGCCATGGCAATGCAGGGACAGAGCCTGCAGGCCGTGTTTGATTATGCAAACAACGGCTATACCATTGAGACCAATATCAGTGAGATAGACAATTTGCTTAACCGTGGGGGCATTCAGTCCATGATGTGGACCATATCGTTAGTGCTAATTGCACTGGCGTTTGGAGGCGCACTGGAAACTACGGGCTGCCTGAAAACGATAATTAATTCAATAAAGAGTAAAGCCAGGTCGTTTGCCGGAACGCAGGCTGCCGCGGTCGGCACGGCGTTTTCAACCAACCTGGTAGCGGGCGACCCGTATCTGTCGGTGGCGTTACCCGGCAGAATGTTTTCTCCTGTGTATCGCGGCATGGGCTATTCCACACTGAACCTGTCCCGTGGCATCGAGGAGGGGGGCACGTTGATGTCACCGCTGATCCCGTGGAATGCGGGCGGTGCGTTTGTCATATCCGCCCTGGGGTTGGGGATTTCTGGCAATAATTTAGAAAATTTACTGTATATCCCTTTAGCATTTGCATGCTGGACAGCCCCATTGATAGGGATATTTTATGCCTACGTAGACTGGTTCTCGCCTAAAGCCACGGACAAGGAACGCGAGGAATGGGAATCGTCAGGCGCCGATATTGCAAAGTTCAATAAAGACGGTTCGCCAGTCCCAGACTAAGATACCTGAAGGACACCCCGGCTTGCGCCGGGATGACGATTCATTGGTGTCAGTGCTGGGTGTCCGGGGTTTAGATTTTTACCGGTCTGTTGCCCTTACGCTGAGGCCTCTTCTTCGTCCTGTTCGTCAGACAGTACTGCCCACACATCATGCTCGTTGGCGTGGATAACTTCGGCCCACACGCGCTGACCGGGGGCGACATCATACACACCATTCAGATGTACCAGACCATCTACTTCCGGCGCGTCCGCATAAGTACGGCCTACTGCGCCTTCACTGTCTACGCTGTCGATAACAATCTGATATTCATTACCCACGCGTTCCTCTAAGCGTGCCGTGCTGATTTCGCCCTGGACTTCCATAAAGCGAGCAAGACGTTGTTGTTTTACGTCTTCGGGCACGGGGTCCGGCAATTCATTGGCTTTTGCGCCTTCCACCGGTGAATAGGCAAAAGCGCCAACACGGTCCAGCCGTGCATCACGCAAAAACTGCAGCAACTCTTCAAACTCTTCTTCGGTTTCACCCGGGAAGCCGACAATAAAGGTAGAGCGAATGATGAGTTGAGGACATATCTCACGCCATTTACGGATCCGCTCCAGTGTGCGCTCTGCACTGCCGGGACGTTTCATCAGTTTTAGCAGGCGTTTACTGGCGTGCTGAAGGGGAATATCCAGATAGGGCAGGATCTTTCCTTCATTCATCAGTGGAATAAGATCATCAACGTGCGGGTAGGGGTACACATAATGCAGTCTTACCCACATGCCCAGCTCGCCCAGCTTGTCGCACAGCGTTTGCAGGTTGGTTTTTACCGGCATGCCATTCCAGAAGCCAGTGCGGTGTTTTACATCCACCCCGTAGGCGCTGGTATCCTGCGAAATCACCAGCAGTTCATTAACGCCTGCGGCCTTAAGCCGTTTAGCTTCATCCAGAATTTCTCCCATCGGACGGCTGATCAGGTCGCCACGCATTGACGGAATAATGCAAAATGTACAGCGGTGATTGCAGCCTTCGGAGATCTTCAGGTAAGCAAAGTGCCGGGGCGTCAGTTTTATGCCATGGTCCGGTACCAGATCCTGAAATGGATCGTGCTCTGGCATAGGCAGATGTTCATGGACCTGCTCAACCACAGATTCGTAAGCGTGCGGCCCGGTGATCGCCAGCACATTCGGATGTACTTCACGGATCTCGTCTTCTTTTACGCCAAGACAGCCGGTCACAATGACACGGCCGTTCTCTTTTAAGGCCTCGCCAATGGTATCCAGCGACTCTTCTACGGCCGAATCAATAAACCCGCAGGTATTAACAATGACCAGGTCGGCATCGTGGTAAGTTGGCACCACATCGTAACCTTCAGTACGCAATTGCGTAAGAATACGCTCTGAATCTACCAGGTTTTTGGGGCAGCCAAGACTGACAAACCCAATCCTGCTGCCGCTGGCAGGTGCCGGGGAGCGGTTTGCCTCAAGGGTTTTTACCGGAATGTCCGATGTGGTCGTTTGTTTTGGCGAAAAGCGTTCTACAGTCATAGCGGCCAGCCTGGCGATAAAAGTGGGCGCGAATTATAACGAATTTTGTCGCTAATAGCAGCAGTTTCCAGAGACACCCCAAGCGCTTTCGGTCGGCGTAGCGTTCGCGATAAAATCTCCGTAAACTGTGCAGTGTTTGCAGCCACTGTGGACTGCGGGCAATCAGGTATCAGCAGGGTTTTTCTTGGTTAATTTACAAACTTTCATATCTCATAACGTCTCAGTGCGTTTTTATCAGTTTACAGACCAGCACAATAGGGCCGTTGCATGTTAAAACTGCCATTACACTGCTACGACGAAGGTGGGCGGATCCTGCCGCCTCGCTGGCTGTTCTGGCTGATAGGACTAGCCTGTGCTGACTGGGTTTTGCTGGTGTTTTCACTGGCTTCACGCTCGCAAACTGAGACGTTACTGGAAATTTTTTACCCTGACAGTGGCATGCTGGGGGTTAATCTGCTTGCAACACTGCCGCTGGTAGCGGGTGGCGTGCTGATCAGTCAGCGTGCGCGACTGTGGAAACGAGGGATGATACGGTGGGTCGTGCTGGTGCGTCCGCTGTTATTGACTGGCTTGCTGATGAGTGTCGGCGTCGCACTGCGTACCGAATATGTAATGGACTGGGCGTTTTCAGCATACAGCAGTGCGCGTCTGGCACTGCTGCTGGCGTTTATTTACTGTGTGTTTCGCAGCCGTCACCTGCGCTGGATGACAGAAGACTGGAAAGTGCCTGAACACACCCGTGAATAACCGGAAACCTGCTACTGTGAGTGCTGGCTGGCGGCGTGCAGAAAATAGGCGTTGACGCTGACGTCACTGTCATTCACCAGGCGCTCATAACAAATGCCGGCAAACGCATACGAACGGTTGCCAATTTCAAGCAGCACGTGAGGCGCATCCGGGTTGCTTTTATCGTAGTGCCAGTCGCCGCCAAAATGGTTTCTGAACACTTCGCCAACATAGGCGCCAAATACGTTACACAACGTAAAGACGGCAGAGTCTTCCAGTGCCTGATCGCGGTACCTGTCCAGAAAACCTAAGAGAATATCATCGACTCTGGCAACGCTCTCTTTTGAGTAATCCAGTGCAATGTCGAACTCCTGCCTGGCCACATCCACGGCGTCGCGTGCGGTATCATGCATCAGTGTATCAAGGTCTGTCGCGTTCATGCTGCTCTCCGTTTTTTTAATTATTGTGCGTGAGTTATCCGGTAAAGTCTATTTCTGTCCGGTGAGACGGTTTACCACGTGGGCGGCAGCAAACATGCCAAAGGTTGCGGTCACCATGGCAACGGCACCAAAACCGCCGGCACAGTCCAGCCGGGTGCCGCCTTCCATCGCTGACTTGTTAAAGCAGACGCTGCCATCTGGCTGGGGGTAGCGGAGCTGCTCCGTGGAATAAATACAGGTGACGCCAAAGCGGCGTTTCGGGTTTTTGCTAAAACCGTAATTGCGTCGTAACTCGCTGCGTAGCTTAGCGGCCAATGGGTCCTGAATGGTTTTGGCGAGATCGCCTTGGGTTACCTGGGAAGGATCGATCTGGCCCCCGGCGCCGCCTACTGTCACGACCAGGGTTTTGTTGCGTTTGCAGTGCGCAATGATGGCTGCTTTGGCGCGAATGCTGTCGGTAGCATCAATAACGGCGTCTGTCTGGCTGTTCAGGTAAGCCGCCACCGTATCCTGAGTAACAAAGTCTTCAATGGCATGCACGGTTATCTCAGGGTTGATCGCCAGTAACCGTTCGCGCATTACTTCTACCTTAGGACGGCCAATCGTGTCAGCTAAGGCATGAATTTGGCGGTTGGTATTGGTAATGCAAACATCATCCAGATCAATCAGCGTAATAGTACCTACGCCACTGCGGGCAAGTGCTTCAGCGCTCCAGGTGCCCACTCCGCCGATGCCGGCGACAACGACATGACTGTCAGCCAGTTGAGTGGTGTTTTCGGAACCGTATAAACGGGTAAGGCCGCCAAAGCGGGGATTATCACTCATCAGAATTGTACCTGCCGAAATAGGGTTGCTGCCTGTTTGAGGACGCGAATGATCGCAGACTGGTAGTATTTTTCAAGAGAATATGCAGCGGTAGCGCCAGGCTTTGTTGCCATGGATGCCGGCCATTGCTTGTGAACCCTGTCTTGCGACTACGCAAGTCAGAACCCGCTGAGTGATGATAGACTTATCCGCATCATCCGTAGAAAAAGACAGCGCAGTCATGGCAGTACTTAACGCAACCCCGCAGGCAGATCTGGTCATTATTGGGGCCGGAATTATCGGCGCGGCAGTGGCAAGGGATTACCTTGCGCGCTTTCCTCATCATCATGTGCTGATGCTGGAACGTGCTGACCGCCCAGCGGCGCATCAGACCGGCAGAAACTCAGGCGTAGTGCATGCCGGCGTGTACTACCCGCCGGGCTCCCTGAAGTCGACCCTGTGCAGGGAGGGGCTGGATACCACGCTGGCGTATTGCAGAGACCATCAGCTACCCGTTGAACAGTGCGGCAAAGTGATTGTGGCTACGGATGAGACCGAAGCGCAGCGTCTTGATACGCTTTATTCAAACTGTAAAGCCAATGATTTGCAGCCTGAGCGCTGGAGTACCAGGCAAATCCGTAGCCATGAGCCTGCTATCAGAGGGACTGAGGGTGTGTATGTACGTCACACAGGGATCACCGATTATGCGGCCATTACCCGTCATATGCTTAGTGCATGCAAGGCGACAGGGCAGTTTACACTGGCAACCGGGGCGGAGGTTGAGACAATCAGTGAAGGCGCTGACAGTGTCACGCTTGAGGTAAAACAACACGCACGGCGGGTCAGGGTGAAAAGTCAGGCACTGGTGTGTTGTGCCGGTGTACGTGCCGATCAGCTTATTCGTACTCAGCTTGGTGACTGTGACTTTGCCATACTGCCGTTTAAGGGCGAGTATTTCCGGCTGTCGCCACGCTTTGATGCGGTGAGCTCACGGCTGATTTACCCGGTGCCTGATCCTGCCATGCCTTTCTTAGGCGTACACCTTACCCGTATGATTGGCGGTTACACCACCGTTGGTCCTAATGCCGTGCTGGCAGCAGGGCGCGAAGCTTACACCTGTCTCGACACGTCGCTGGCAGAGCTGGGCAGAATACTGCGAGTTCGGGGGCTGTATCCGCTTTTATGGCGGTTTAAACGGGCCGTGGTCAGTGAGCTTATCACCAGTTTGAGTAAACACGCCTATGCCAGCAGAATACAGCGCTACTGTCCGGCTGTCACCGTCGACGACTTTACGCCATACCGCAGCGGTATTCGTGCGCAAGCTGTAAGTCGTAACGGAGAACTGATGCAGGACTTTCATTTTGTTCAGACCCAGCGCGTACTGCACGTAGGTAATGCACCGTCCCCGGCCGCGACCAGTGCTATCCCCATCGCGCGTACCGTGGTCGATCGTCTTTTGTAATATTCGCTTTTAACGGTTAATCAATCCGAATCTTTGTGTACTACGTTTTACTCCAGATATGTTCAACTGACAATATTACCTGTAACGCACAGGTGTCAGACAGCAACAGGAGAAAATAATGGGCTTACTGGTCGAGGGTAAATGGCAGGACAAGTGGTACGACACGGACAGCACAGGCGGTAAATTTGAGCGTCAGGCGTCACAATTCAGAAGCTGGGTCAGCGAGGATGAAGACAGCGAGTTTCCAGTTGCGTCAGGGCGCTATCACTTGTACGTGTCTCTGGCCTGTCCCTGGGCACATCGCGCGCTCATTTTTCGCAAACTGAAAGGACTGGAGCCGCACATTGATGTGTCAGTGATGCACCCTGAAATGCTGGAAAATGGCTGGGAGTTCGGTGACTATCCGGGCGCTACGGGAGATAAACTGTATGGCGCTGACTACATGCGCGATATCTACACCAGGGCAAAGCCTGACGTCACCACACGTGTGACCGTGCCGGTATTATGGGACACCCACACTCAGCAAATCGTGAACAACGAGTCTGCTGAGATTATCCGCATGTTTAACAGCGCATTTAATTCGCTCACTGGCGATAAACAGGATTTTTATCCGCAGGCGCTGCGCAATGATATCGAGGCGGTGAATGAACTGGTTTACCACAACATCAATAATGGGGTGTATAAGGCCGGTTTTGCCACCACGCAACAAGCCTACGAAGAAGCCGTATCGGCCCTGTTTCATGCTCTGGACAGTCTGGAAGTCAGACTCAGTGAACAGCGTTATCTGGCCGGTGATACGCTGACGGAGGCCGACTGGCGTTTATTCACCACGCTGGTGCGTTTTGATGCGGTCTATCACGGCCACTTTAAGTGCAACATCCGTCGTATTGCGGATTACCCAAACCTGTATGGTTATCTGCGGGAACTTTATCAGTATCCAGGTATTGCCGGGACCGTTAATTTTGATCATATCAAACGTCATTATTACTACAGCCATACTATGATAAATCCTACTCAGGTTATCCCTGCGGGACCCGAACTGGGCTTGGATGAGCCACACAGGCGAGGGGCATAGATGAGGCGAGAAATAACCAGAAAAGTACGCGGCGTTGATACCCAGGATGGTGCGGGCGTGTCACTGTCGAGGATCCTTGGACAACAGGCACTGCCACGGCTTGATCCGTTTCTGATGCTGGACTACTTTGGCTCAGACTCACCGTCAGAGTATCTGGCTGGCTTTCCCAGTCATCCGCATCGCGGCTTTCAGACCGTGACCTATATGCTGGCTGGTAAAATGCGTCACCGTGATTCGGTGGGCAATGACGGCGTCATTGAGCCTGGTGGGATCCAGTGGATGAACGCGGGCAGAGGGATCATTCATGAGGAATTGCCACAGCAAACAGACGGTCTGCTCAAAGGGTTTCAGTTATGGGTCAACGTGCCTGCGTCTCACAAGATGTCTGAGCCAGACTATCAGGACATTGCATCACAGGATGTACCTGAAGTTGTTGTACGCAATTCATTGGTCAGGGTGCTGGCGGGGCGCTTTTCGAATACTGAAGGGCCGGTAAAAAATATTCCTGTTAAGCCCTTGCTACTGGACGTAACGGTCAATGGTAGCGTCTCACTGCCCATAGCCACAGATCACACTGCATTTATTTACTGTTTCGAAGGAGCAATCAGTGTGCAAAACACGGCGCTATCCAGTGGTGAGCTTGGCGTACTGAGTAAGGGTGATACCATCGACGTGGAAGGGGCCGGGCGTGCGCTGCTGGTTGCCGGCAAGGCGATTGGTGAGCCCATAGCACAATATGGGCCGTTCGTTATGAACACCACCGACGAAATTCAGCAAGCAATCAGTGATTACACGCGCGGTGAACTAACCGGGTAATACCGTCATTAACTTAACCGGTACGTGGCGTCCTTTTCCAGCAACGCGTTAACCTGTGCCACCGGAATAGGACGCTGAAAATGGAACCCCTGAAAGTAGTCGCAGTTAAGCGCTCGTAACGTTTGTGCCTGCGTGGGTGTCTCGATACCCTCTGCAACTAAGTGCATGCCGGATGCATGGGCGAGGGAAATGATCGCGGTAATGAGCGCGGCACTGTCTTTTTGCTGATCAAGCCGATCGATAAATGACTTATCTATTTTCAGAATGTCAGCCGGAATTTGATGCAGGTAACTCAGGCTGGAAAAACCGGTACCAAAATCGTCAATAGAGAAAACAACCCCCAGTTTTTTGCTCTCCAGCATGTTCGCGACACACCGCGCTAAGTTGTCAACGATGCCGTCTTCGAGCAGCTCAATTTCGATATAATGCCCAGGTAATTCATGTGTCGCTAGCAACCGTTTTAGCGTGCCAGTGAACAACGGCGACGATAAATCTTTTGCGGACATATTAATAGACACGGTTCGACTACCGAGCAGGTTGTTGCGTCGCCATGTAGCGGTTTGTCTAAAAACCCAGTCGAGGGTATAACTGACCAGCTGCTGCTCAATTCCCAAATCCTCGCACGCTGACACTATTTTATTAGGCGCTACGGGACCCAGTGTTGGATGCCGCCAACGCATTAACGCCTCGAAACCCGCAATTTTAAGCGTTTTGGCATCGATTTTTGGCTGAAACTCAAAATAAATATGTTTCGCTTTCAAAGCGTGTGGGAGCGCGTTTCTGAATTGCTCCTGACAGATAATTTCATTGAGTAGAGCATTACTGCAGGTTACCAGTCGCTGATTCGGCGAAAACTGTTTAGAAAAAGTCTGTAGTTCGGCAATAAGATTCATTACCTGCTGACTATTGTCGAGACCTTCCAGCGATGTTGTCCAAAGCAGTTGCGCCTGTACATCAATATCTTCACCATCGACCTGAAGGGGCACATGCAACGCATTTTCCAGCTTTTCCATATTCAGGGTGGTCTCATCTACCCGGTCATACTGTTTGGCAATCAGACAGAACCGATCAAAACCTATACGGGTGGCGATGACAATACCGGGGGACAGGCGGCGTAACGCATTCACCATCTCATCACAGACCCGTTCGGAAAAGGTAAAGCCACGGGTATTGCGAAGTTGAACAAGGCTTCGCAGCTTTACAACGCCAAGACCGAGACTTTTCCTGCATTCTTCGGCCAGTAAGCGACTGGCCCGGGTGAAAAAGTTAAACGGGCTGAGCATAAACTGATTTTCTTTCTCTGAGCGCAATACTGTGCGCACTGCCACCGGAGAAACAATGGTAGAAATAATGTCAGCCAGTTGTGTAAGCCGGTTTTTCTCCAGGGAAGTTAAGGAACGTGGTGTGGTGTCGATTAGACACAGTACGCCTAACGCTTGATGGTCATCGGCTTTTACCTGCGCACCGGCGTAAAATCGAATATGGGGACGTCCGGTTACCAGCGGGTTATTGGCAAACCGGGTATCACAGCGCGCATCCGGTATCTCAAAAACATCATCACAAACAATCGCATGAGCACAAAACGAATACTCACGCAGGGATTCCTCAACGTCCGGTCCAACCCGTGATTTAAGCCATTGCCGGTGTGCATCAAGCAGTGAAAACAAAACGATAGGCACGTTAAAAAGCTCGGCCGCGAAAGCGGTGAGCTGGTCGATAAGGGGGGCGGGATCGCCGTCAAGCAGTTCACTTCGGCTAAGCGCTGCAAGGCTGTTTTTTTCGTCAGTATCCAGATACTGACTGCACTGCACCTGCTCTAAAAGATTTCCCATCAGACTCTCTCCTTTGAGCGCGCAGTATAGTCGCACAGATATCTGACACGGAATTGGACTTTAGTTTAAAAAATCGCCACAGTTTTGTGAAAGGGCAGGGCAATGCTGGGGCCGGTCATCTTTCTGACAGGACATCCTTACCGTTGCACATCGATTGTCGTCTCAGGTAAGCAGGAAAATCATCCACGCGTGGGTCAGTACTACGATAGTGGTCAATGCCATACGCAGTGTCATATAACCCATGATAAGCGCTTTCGGCATGGCCAGCGTGAATTTATCGTAAACCAGTATCGCCAGATAGCTTAATGACAGGATCCCAAGTACCAGCGGGTGGCCGCTGAAAACCAGACATAACCAGCCAATGATGGTCGGCAGCATGGCGACGTACAGCTGGTGGCGCACCTGAAACTGATTAATGGCATCCCACCAGTGAATACCACCAAAAAATGACAACAGTACTGCGGAGTACTGCGTAAAGTACCGGGCAGCCTGAGACAGAGCCAGCCAGTCGAGTGCAACAGCCAGTGGCATAAACACAAACGGAATAAGGCCCGCAAGACCAAGAGCAATGGCGGGGTAAGGCATAATGCATCCTTCTCTAACAAAAATAGCGCCCGGTGGGCGCTATTTATTTAATAAGCCAGACTAAGCTTAGCGATTAATCGGCGTATATTCACGTTTGCTGCTACCTGTGTACAGCTGACGCGGACGACCGATTTTCTGTTTCGGATCGCTCATCATTTCGTGCCAGTGTGAAATCCAGCCTACTGTCCGTGACAGCGCGAAGATACAGGTAAACATGTTGGTAGGAATACCAATGGCTTTCAGTACGATACCAGAGTAGAAATCCACGTTCGGGAACAGTTTCTTCTGGGTGAAGTACTCGTCTTCCAGCGCAATACGTTCAAGCTCCATCGCAACATCCAGCAGCGGATCGTCAAGTTGCAGCTCTTTAAGTACTTCGTGACAGCTTTCGCGCATAACGGTCGCACGCGGATCGTAATTTTTATAAACCCGGTGTCCGAAGCCCATCAGACGAAACGGATCGTTCTTGTCTTTGGCTCGCTCGATAAATTCCGGAATACGATCAACGCTGCCAATTTCTTCCAGCATGTTAAGACAGGCTTCATTGGCACCACCGTGTGCAGGGCCCCACAGTGACGCAACACCGGCCGCAATACATGCATACGGGTTTGCACCGGAAGAACCGGCCAGTCGCACGGTAGAGGTCGATGCATTTTGTTCGTGGTCTGCATGCAATGTAAAGATACGATCCATTGCACGTTCAACAGCCGGGCTTACTTCGTAATCTTCCGCCGGAACTGAGAACATCATATTCAGGAAGTTAGCGGCGTAGCTTAAATCATTACGCGGATAAACAAACGGCTGACCTACGTTATATTTGTAGCACATTGCTACCAGCGTAGGCATTTTGGCAATCAGACGGTGCGCGCTGCGTACACGCTGTTTTTCGTTACCAACATCCAGATCGCTGTGATAAAACGACGACATTGCGCCAACAGTGCCACACAGCATAGCCATTGGGTGGGCGTCGTTTCTGAAACCATGGAAGAACATATTGATTTGCTCATGTACCATGGTGTGACGGGTGATGGTGTGTTTAAACTCTTCGTACTGCTCTTTTGTTGGGGCCTCGCCGTGTAGCAACATGTGGCACACTTCGAGGTAGTCTGCATCACGTGCCAAATCTTCTATCGAGTAACCGCGGTGTAAAAGCACGCCGTTGGCACCATCGATATACGTGATTTCTGACTCGCAAGATCCTGTCGCCAAAAAACCTGGGTCGTAAGTGAAATAGCCATGAGCACCCAGTGTACGCACGTCAATGACATCTTGTCCTTCGGTAGGGGACAATACGGGTAACTCTATTTCCTTATCTCCGACCTTTAAAATGGCTTTCTGATCTGCCATAAATGCTCTCCTCAGAATGGTTCTGTTTGCAGCGAAATCGAACAAAAAACGCTCGATTCGTAGGGAAAAGTGGCGTATTTGTACTTTATTCTGCACCGATAAGTCAATTTAAATGCACTGTCGCACCATAAATATTCCCTATTTGTGGTGTTTATAGCGCGGCTTTTCAGACCGCATTTTCATGCCACATGGGCGTTTGCAGACAAACCACCGGTGAAAATATTTTTTACTGAAATATCGTACATGACTGGTTAATCTTTGGGCAATGGCCCGACCAGATACGCAGTGTTCCGTCTCCTGGTGAGTATTTTATCCACCAGCCTTTGCCAACTGTCTAAATTAAAAGCACTTAATATTTGCCTCTGGCAGGGATTCGGTGCGTAGTACAGTGTACATGTGACTGTCGTTTATACCGCATGTGGCCTGGGTTTCGATCAAACATGATCGAGTTTTTATGATGTCAACTACCGGTATAAAGTGGTATAAGACTAACGTCCTAATAAGGCACAAAAAATTGTAATTATATAATGCGCTGGATATACTCAGCGGTACTTGAAATCGGGAATATTTATTCTGTAAATCAAGTAATAAATAATTCACAAAATGTTAACAGCTCAGGGAGTGAGGCTTTAACAAACAAATCGTACCGGTTTACGACAGGACACAATAATGTAACCGGGAAAATTGTCCCTACGGAACAAACAGGCAAAAATTGTGAAAAAGCAAAGACCAGTAAATTTAGAACTCAATACCATTAAATTTCCGCCTTCTGCTATTTCGTCAATTCTCCACCGCGTGACCGGCGTGGCCATGTTCTTTGCGCTTTTATTTGTCATCTGGGCATGGGCAGTGTCCGTGTCATCTGCAGACGGCTTTGCCAGCGTAAGCGCATTAATGGACGGGATTGTCGGAAAGATCATCGCAATTGGTACCGCATCCGCGCTGACCTACCACCTTCTCGGTGGTATTCGTCACGGCATTATGGATATGGGCTATTGGGAAGAACTAGAATCAGGAAACCTCAGCGCTAAAGTCGTCATTGGCCTCTGGATTGTGCTGACAATCGTATTGGGAGTTGCACTATGGTAACAAACCAGGCAAGCATTAAACGTGATGGGGTACAGGATTATGTATCGCTTCGCGCAACCGCAGCGATTATCGCTGCCTTTACACTGTTCATGACGTGGTTTTTTATTTCCACTGAATCGTTAACTTACGAAGTCTGGCATGGCCTGTTTTCCGGGATCGCCATGAAAGTATTTACGCTGGCGACGCTGGTTGCCATTATGATTCACGTTCGCATCGGCCTGTGGCAGGTGCTGACCGATTATGTCAAATCGTCTGTCGTACGCGGTATTGTGCAATATGTATTGAATATTATTGCCTTTGTCTATGTCGCGGTTGGACTGTTTGTACTGTGGGGGGTGTAAAATGACGTTACCTGTTCATGAATTTGATGCCGTTGTTATCGGCGCCGGTGGTGCAGGCATGCGGGCCGCACTGCAGATTTCACAATCAGGCAAGTCCTGTGCCCTGTTATCAAAAGTATTCCCAACCCGATCACACACTGTGTCAGCGCAGGGCGGTATCACAGTCGCGCTGGGTAACTCACACGAAGACAACTGGCAATGGCACATGTATGACACCGTAAAGGGGTCTGACTACATCGGTGACCAGGATGCCATTGAATACATGTGTAAAGAGGGTCCGGAAGCCATTATTGAAATGGAAAACATGGGGCTGCCATTCTCCCGTTTTGAGAACGGCAAAGTCTACCAGCGTCCTTTCGGTGGTCAGTCAAAGAATTTTGGTGGTGAGCAGGCAGCACGTACAGCAGCTGCTGCAGACCGTACCGGTCATGCCTTATTGCACCTGTTGTACCAACAGAATGTTAAAAACAAAACGCAGGTGTTTTCAGAATGGTACGCACTGGATCTGGTTAAAAACCAGGACGGTGATGTTGTCGGCTGTACAGCCATTGATATTGAGAGCGGGGAAGTGGTGTACTTCAAGTCCCGTGCAGTGGTGCTGGCAACCGGCGGTGCGGGGCGTATCTTTGCCTCGACAACCAATGCTCACATTAATACAGGTGACGGCATTGGTATGGCACTGCGTGCCGGCGTATCGGCCCAGGACATGGAAATGTGGCAGTTCCACCCAACGGGAATTGCCGGTGCGGGTACACTGGTAACAGAAGGGTGTCGTGGTGAAGGTGGCTACCTGCTGAATAAAGACGGCGAGCGGTTCATGGAACGTTATGCGCCAAACGCCAAAGACCTTGCCAGCCGTGACGTGGTTGCCCGTTCAATGATGACGGAGATCCGTGAAGGCCGCGGTTGCGATGGCCCGTGGGGCACGCACCTTAAGCTGAAGCTGGATCACCTGGGTAAAGACGTTCTGGAATCGCGCCTGCCGGGCATTCTGGAATTATCGCGCACCTTTGCACACGTTGATCCGGTGAAAGAACCCATACCGGTTATACCAACCTGTCATTACATGATGGGCGGTATCCCGACGAACGTGCATGGTCAGTGTCTGAGCATGGATGAAAACGGTAAAGAGAGTGTCGTAAACGGTCTGTTTGCCTGCGGGGAAATTGCCTGCGTATCGGTTCATGGTGCCAACCGGCTGGGCGGTAACTCGTTACTGGATCTCGTAGTATTCGGTCGTGCGACCGGTATGCACCTGGGTGAAAAACTGTCCGAACTGGAACAGACCCGTGATGCCTCTGAGTCTGACCTGGAAGCAGCAATGTCGCGCTTCAACCGCTGGGAAAACTCAGATAAAGGCAAGGGCGAAGATCCGGTTCAGATTAAAAAGGATATGCAGCAATGCATGCAGCTTAACTTCTCGGTATTCCGTGAAGGTGAAAATATGGCTGAAGGCCTTAAAGAGCTGCGCGAAATCCGCGATCGACTGCAACATGCGCGTCTGGATGACAAGAGTTCAGATTTCAATACCCAGCGTATTGAGTGCCTGGAGCTGGACAACCTAATGGAAACCGCGTTGAGCACAGCCGTTGCAGCAAACTTCAGAACGGAAAGCCGTGGTGCACACAGCCGCTCTGATTATCCGGATCGTGATGATGATAACTGGCTGTGTCACAGCGTTTATCGCCCTCAGGACGAGTCGATGATCAAACGAGATGTCAATATGGCGCCGAAGCTGCGGGAAGCGTTCCCGCCTAAAGCGCGTACATATTAAGAGAGGCAACGATCATGAAATTACATTTTTCTATCTATCGCTACAACCCCGAGGTTGATGATAAACCTCGCATGCAGGACTACACCCTGGATGTGGAAGAAGGTCAGGATATGATGGTGCTGGATGCACTGCTGGCTATCAAAGAGCAGGATCCAACACTGTCACTGCGCCGCTCGTGCCGTGAAGGTGTTTGCGGGTCAGATGGGGTTAATATGAACGGTAAGAACGGCCTTGCCTGTATTACACCCGTATCATCTTTGGGCAAGGGCAAAGTGGTGATTCGTCCGTTGCCTGGCTTGCCAGTTGTGCGCGACCTGGTGGTCGACATGACGCAGTTCTATGATCAGTATGAAAAGGTTAAACCGTATCTGATTAACGATGGTAAAAATCCACCGGCGCGGGAGCACCTGCAGTCGCCGGAAGATCGCGCGCATCTTGATGGTCTGTACGAATGTATCCTGTGTGCATGCTGTTCAACCTCATGCCCGTCATTCTGGTGGAATCCGGATAAGTTCGTAGGTCCGGCGGGACTGCTGCACGCTTACCGCTTCCTTATCGATAGCCGTGACACGGCGACCGAGGAGCGGCTGAACGACTTAGATGATGCATTTAGCGTGTTCCGTTGTCATGGCATCATGAACTGCGTCAGTGTTTGCCCTAAAGGGCTAAACCCAACAAAAGCCATCGGCCATATCAAGTCGATGCTTTTACAACGGGCTGTTTAGTACTATAGTTCTGTCAGCAATTGAGTGACAGCTAGTGATGCTTAAATGGCCATCCTTTGCAGGATGGCTATTTTTTTAACTATTTCGTGGTCCTGGTGTGTTGGTTATGAAATTAATATCCTTATAATACAGAGCCATGATGTTTGTTTTTACAAAACGTAGCAAGGCACAATAATGCAAGAGAGCGTGATGAAAGCGTGGTGGGACTCATCACATATGGCCGGCGCTAATGCGGCGTATGTTGAAGAGTTGTACGAAGCCTACCTGGAGGACTCCCAAAGTGTCTCCGAACCCTGGCGCCAAGTCTTCGATAACCTGCCCAAGGTTGATGGCGTGGAACTGGAAACTAATCACTCGTCGGTAAAAGAGCAGTTTCGTAAGCTCGCTTCACTAGGGCCAGCAGCCCGAATGAGCGGTGGTGCGGCATCTGAGGCCGTGTCAGACGAGCGCCAGGTTAAGGTTCTGCAACTGATTAATGCTTTCCGCTTTCGTGGTCATCAACACGCTAATCTGGATCCGCTGGGGCTGTGGAAACAAGCCCGGGTACGGGATTTGGAATTATCACATCACAGTCTGTCAGAAAAAGATTTTGATACGGTTTTTAATGTCGGCTCTTATGCCATCGGTAAAGATTCGATGTCACTGGGTGATTTGTATAAATCACTGAACCGTACTTATTGCGGCTCAATCGGTGCAGAGTATATGCACATCACCGATACCGAGCAAAAACGCTGGTTGCAGCAGAAAATAGAGTCAGTTGAAGCGCGCCCTGAATTCAGCAGTGATGAAAAACGCAGCATTCTTAAAGGTCTGGTTGCGGCTGACGGAATGGAAAAATACCTAAGCTCTAAATTTCCAGGTGCGAAACGCTTTTCACTGGAAGGCGGTGATTCACTCATCCCGATGCTTAAGGGGCTGATCACCGAAGCCGGTGCAGCCGGTACTAAGGAATGTGTTATTGGCATGGCCCACCGTGGCCGTCTGAATGTGCTGGTAAACGTGCTGGGTAAAAACCCATCGGTATTGTTCGATGAGTTTTCTGGCAAACACGACGAAAGCCTGGGTTCTGGTGATGTGAAATATCATGCTGGTTTCTCGTCAGACTTTGCTACGCCTGGTGGCAATGTGCATTTGGCGCTGGCATTTAACCCGTCACATCTGGAGATCGTGAATCCGGTGGTGATGGGCTCGGTACGTGCTCGTATCGCCCGTCGCAGCGACGACAATAACCGTGTACTGCCGATCACCATTCACGGTGATGCGGCCATTGCCGGTCAGGGTGTGGTACAGGAAACCTTTAATATGTCGCAAACCCGCGGTTTCGCGGTCGGCGGCACCGTGCGTATTGTGATTAATAATCAGGTGGGCTTTACGACCTCTAAAATCGCCGATGCCCGCTCCACACAGTACTGTACTGACATTGCCAAAATGGTTCAGGCGCCTATTTTCCACGTTAATGCCGATGATCCTGAAGCTGTGCAGTTTGTCACCAAGCTGGCGCTGGAATACCGCAACAAGTTTAAGAAAGACGTGGTGATTGACTTGGTATGCTACCGTCGCCACGGGCATAACGAGGCGGATGAGCCTAATGCCACGCAACCGCTGATGTATCAGAAGATCAAGAAGCACCCGGTTACCCGTGAGATATATACCGATCAGCTGGTCGCCGAAGGGGTACTGGAAGAGCGCGAAGCCAAAAAATACCTGGAAGATTACCGGAATGCGTTGGATCACGGTGCCTGCGTCGTTGAAGAATGGCGTCCGATGACCGAGCACAGTGTCGACTGGAGCCCGTACATGGGGCATGACTGGGACACCGACTACGACGGCAAAATCAGTCTCGACAAACTAAAAGAACTCGGCGAGAAAATTACCACCTACCCGGAAGACTATAAACTCAATTCGCGGGTCAATAAGTTGTACCAGGATCGTAAATCAATGATCACCGGCGATAAAAAGCTGGATTGGGGTATGGCAGAAAACCTGGCCTATGCGAGTATTGTTCAGCTGGGTCATGACATTCGCATAACCGGGCAGGATTCAGGCCGCGGGACATTCTTCCACCGCCATGCTGTACTACATAATCAGGGCGATGGCGGTGTTCATATTCCATTGCAACACATCAGCGAAGAGCAGGGTGAGATGGAAATCTATGACTCTGTGCTCTCTGAAGCTGCTGTTATGGCTTTTGAGTATGGTTTCGCCACGGCTGAGCCAAACTGTCTGACAATATGGGAAGCGCAGTTTGGCGACTTCGCCAATGGTGCCCAGGTCGTATTCGATCAATTCTTAAGCTCTGGTGAAGCAAAGTGGGGCCGTTTGTGTGGCCTGACCGTACTGCTGCCGCACGGTTATGAAGGGCAGGGGCCAGAACACAGTTCAGCTCGCCTTGAACGGTTCCTGCAAATGTGCGCCGACCATAACTGGCAGGTCTGTGTACCGTCGACACCTGCGCAGGTATTTAATATGCTGCGCCGTCAGATGATCCGCCCGATGCGTAAGCCGTTGATTGTGATGTCGCCGAAATCGCTGTTGCGCCATGCGATGGCAACATCGACACTGGAAGAGCTGGCAGAAGGCAAATTCCACAATGTCATTGGCGAGATCGACGATATTGCGCCAGAGAATGTAAAACGTGTGGTGATGTGCTCCGGCAAGGTCTACTACGACTTGCTCGACCAGCGCCGAAAAAATGAGCAAACAGACATTGCGCTCATTCGTTTAGAGCAACTTTACCCGTTTCCACAGGAAGAATGTGCGAAAATTGTGGCACAATACAGCCACGTTAAAGACTGGGTCTGGTGTCAGGAAGAGCCTCAGAATCAAGGCGCCTGGTACTGCAGTCAGCACCATTTCTGGCAGGCGATCCCAGATGGCGCCAAGTTGACATATGCCGGGCGTGAAGCTTCGTCCTCGCCGGCTGTAGGTTATGTTTCCGTTCACAACCAGCAACAGAAAGCGCTGGTAGAAGACGCACTCACTATCAAATAAGGAACAAAGATGACAATTGAGATAAAAGTTCCGGTCCTTCCTGAGTCAGTTGCCGATGCCACCATTGCAACCTGGCACGTCAAGGCCGGTGATTCAGTAAAACGCGATCAGAACCTGGTTGATATCGAGACCGACAAGGTTGTGCTGGAAGTGGTAGCGCCAGCTGACGGAGTTATCGATGAGATCCTTGATGAGGAAGGTGAGACCGTTTTAGGTGAGCAGGTAATCGCCAAACTGAAAAAAGGTGAGGGATCTGGCTCGTCATCAGATGAGAGTGAAAAATCAGAAGACACGTCTTCTGACAAGAAGGAATCAAGTTCTGATTCCGATAGTGAAGAAGACACCTCTTCAGCGTCTGGCGGTAAAACACACGAAGTGAAAGTGCCGGTTCTGCCCGAATCGGTAGCCGATGCGACCATCGCGACCTGGCATGTGCAGGTCGGTGAGCAGGTAAGTCGTGACCAGAATCTGGTCGACATTGAAACGGACAAAGTGGTGCTGGAAGTTGTCGCGCCGGCAGACGGATCAGTGAAAGAAATCCTGGCCGAAGAAGGGACCACGGTCACAGCGGAAGAAGTGATTGCGAATTTTGTTGAAGGTGGCTCGTCGGGCGCTGCGAAAGACGGCGACAGTGATGCTGAGCAAAGCACAGACAGCGATGGTGACAGTGATGCGCTAAGTCCGTCTGTACGGCGTTTGCTGGCGGAGAAGGGTGTCGATGCATCGAAAGTGAAAGGCACTGGCAAAAATGGCCGTATCACCAAAGAAGATGTTGAAAAACACCTTAAAGGTGATGGCGGTAGTAATCAGGCTGCAGACAAAGGCGAGAGCAAAGAAGACGCAACAGCCGACCTGCCTACGGGTAACCGTACTGAGAAGCGCGTACCGATGACGCGTCTGCGTAAAACCATTGCCAACCGCTTGTTGGAAGCGAAAAACTCAACGGCCATGCTGACCACGTTTAACGAAGTCAACATGAAGCCGATCATGGACTTGCGTAAGCAGTATCAGGAAAGCTTCGAAAAGCGCCACGGCATTCGCCTTGGCTTTATGTCGTTTTACGTGAAAGCAGTGACTGAAGCACTGAAACGTTTCCCGGAAGTGAATGCGTCACTTGATGGTGATGACATCTGCTACCACAACTACTTTGACATCTCCATTGCGGTTTCAACCCCGCGTGGTCTGGTGACGCCGGTATTAAAAGATACTGATTCACTGGGCATGGCAGGTGTTGAAAAAGGCATCAAAGATCTGGCCATTAAAGGCCGTGACGGCAAGTTGTCGATGGACGACCTGCAGGGCGGTAACTTTACTATCACTAACGGTGGTGTATTTGGTTCATTGATGTCCACGCCTATTATTAACCCGCCACAAAGTGCGATCCTTGGCATGCATAAAATCCAGGATCGTCCTATGGCTGTCAATGGCAAGGTCGAAATCCTGCCAATGATGTACCTGGCACTGTCTTATGACCATCGGATTATCGATGGCAAAGAGTCGGTAGGCTTTTTGGTGACGGTTAAAGAGATGCTGGAAGATCCGACACGTCTGCTTCTGGACGTCTAAGACTTTCGTCTCACAGGAATTGTGTTACGCGGGCGACATTGTGTAAACTCTGTGCCCGCTGACATATCACTGGTATTGGGCCTATAATATCAGTCACGTTCATCAAGTCGCGTAAGCGGCTTTTGTCTTACTAAAAATCGGAAAGAAACACCATGAATTTGCATGAATACCAAGGTAAGCAGCTATTCAAAGAGTATGGCTTACCTGTTTCTGAAGGATACGCTACAGATACGCCGCAAGGCGCTGTAGAAGCTGCGGACCGCATTGGCGGTGACGAATGGGTGGTCAAGTGCCAGGTACACGCAGGTGGCCGTGGTAAAGCTGGCGGTGTAAAGCTGGTTAAAAACAAAAGCGACATCCGTGAGTTTGCCGAAAAATGGCTGGGCAAAAATCTGGTGACCTTTCAAACTGACGAGAATGGTCAGCCGGTCAGCAAGATCCTGGTTGAGTCTTGCACTGACATCGCCAATGAGCTGTATCTTGGTGCGGTTGTTGACCGTACTACTCGTCGCGTTGTGTTTATGGCGTCGACTGAAGGTGGCGTAGAAATTGAAACCGTTGCCGAAGAAACGCCGGAAAAGATCCTGAAAGCTGAAATCGATCCAATCGTTGGTCCTCAGCCTTATCAGGCACGCGAAATGGCATTCAAACTGGGCCTGGAAGGCGCACAGATTAAGCAGTTTGTGCAAATTTTCTTAGGTCTGGCGAAAATGTTTGAAGACTTGGATCTGGCACTGATTGAGATCAATCCACTGGTCATTAAAGATGACGGTAACCTTCACTGTCTGGACGCGAAGCTGGGTGTTGACGGCAACGCACTGTACCGTCAGGCGAAAGTGAAAGACATGCACGATCCTTCACAGGAAGATTCACGTGAAGCGCATGCCGCACAGTGGGAACTGAACTACGTAGCACTTGATGGCAACGTTGGCTGTATGGTTAACGGTGCAGGTCTGGCCATGGGTACCATGGACATTGTTAACCTGCATGGCGGCAAGCCTGCAAACTTCCTGGACGTTGGTGGCGGTGCAACCAAAGAGCGTGTTGCCGAAGCGTTTAAAATTATCCTGTCTGATGACAGTGTAAATGCCGTACTGGTTAACATTTTTGGCGGTATCGTTCGTTGCGACATGATTGCTGAAGGTATCATCGGTGCCGTGAAAGAAGTAGGCGTAAACGTACCTGTCGTGGTACGCCTGGAAGGTACCAATGCTGAACAAGGCCGCGAAGTGCTGGCTAATTCAGGCCTGGATATCATTGCCGCTGAGTCGCTGACTGATGCAGCGAAGAAAGTGGTTGCAGCAGCGGAGGGCAAATAATGTCTGTTTTGATTAATAAAGATACCAAAGTAATCTGTCAGGGCTTTACCGGTGGTCAGGGTACCTTCCACTCTGAACAGGCCATTGCCTACGGCACACAGATGGTTGGCGGCGTAACACCTGGCAAAGGTGGCACTGAACACCTTGGATTGCCGGTATTCAATACCGTACGCGAAGCTGTAGAGCAAACGGGTGCAACGGCGTCAGTTATTTATGTTCCAGCGCCGTTCTGTAAAGACTCCATCGTAGAAGCGGTAGATGCTGGCATTGAGCTGGTTGTATGTATCACAGAAGGTATTCCAACACTGGATATGCTGTATGTGAAAGAATATGTCGATGCTAAAGGCGCACGCATGATTGGTCCAAACTGCCCGGGTGTGATCACGCCGGGTGAGTGTAAAATTGGTATCATGCCTGGTCACATTCATAAGCCGGGTAAAGTGGGCATCGTATCCCGCTCGGGTACGCTGACCTATGAAGCGGTTAAGCAGACCACAGACGAAGGCTTTGGCCAGTCTACCTGTGTCGGTATTGGTGGTGATCCTATTCCGGGCTCAAACTTCATCGACATCCTGAAATTGTTCCAGGACGATCCACAGACTGAAGCCATCGTGATGATTGGTGAAATTGGCGGAACGGCTGAAGAAGAAGCGGCGGCATTCATTAAAGAGAATGTCACCAAGCCGGTTGTCTCATACATTGCCGGTGTAACTGCACCTCCAGGCAAACGTATGGGCCATGCTGGTGCTATCATTGCCGGTGGTAAAGGTACTGCCGATGAAAAATTTGCTGCACTTGAATCTGCCGGCGTTAAAACCGTGCGTTCACTGGCAGAAATTGGCAAAGCACTGCGTGAGTCAACAGGCTGGTAAGTCACTGTCATAATTTTAAAAAGCGCTTCATATGAAGCGCTTTTTTTATGCCTGAAATACAGGGGGAGGGCTTACTGAGTGACTGAATAAATAACCAAAAAGCGCATTTCTGTATTAACAACTTAACTTTTCAGAATGACTTTTACGTGAGATCTTTTAAGCGTTAACAATGTAAGGTTTTGAAATATAAATAAATATATTTGTTTTCTTATGTTAATTCCGATCGTTGACGTTAACAGATTGTGTAAAAGATTTTATGAATACGTATGCAGCTAATTGAGTGGAATCAGGTGTCACTATAGGATGCAGTCCGATGTCATGAACTTGTCATAATAAAAATAATAAGACAATAAACTAATCGAAACGGGACACCCTTGTTATGACGCAATTCAAACCTAGCTTGATCAAACTCGCACTGATTTCCAGCGGTCTTGCCTTTGCCTCTGCACCTGCAGTCGCTCAGCAGCAGGACAGCGCCCAGCCTGATGATGACATGGTCGAGGTTATCCAGGTATCTGGTATTCGCAGCAGCCTGCAACGTGCCCAGGCCATAAAGATGGATAGCTCGTCAATTGTTGAAGCGCTGTCTGCCGAAGACATCGGTAAACTGCCTGACACCAGTATTGCTGAATCACTGGCACGTTTACCGGGTCTTGCCGGTGAGCGCCGCAATGGCCGTACCAGCGGTATTTCTGTACGTGGTTTCAATGAAAACTACGTCGGTACTACATTAAATGGTCGCGAATTACTCGGAATGGGTGATAACCGTGGGGTAGAGTTTGACCTTTACCCTACAGAGATCATTTCGAATATTGTTGTTTATAAAACACCAGAAGCAGGCATGACCACTCAAAATATTGGTGGCTCCATTGACCTGCAAACCGTAAAGCCGTTATTTGCAGAAAGTACGCTGACGGTTAACGGTACTTACGAGAAAAACGCGGAAGACTCTGCTAACCCGGATTTCGATAATGACGGGCATCGCGTATCGGTTAACTTTGTTGACCAGTTCGCCGATGACACCCTGGGTGTGGCAATCACAGCCGCTACCATGGAATCGCCTCGCCAGGAGCGCCAGTTCCGCGGCTGGGGTTATCCAACGGTAGACCTGGAGAGTGATAAACTGAGCATTGCTGACGGCGTGAATGTCCCCGAGGACACTGCCATTCTGGGTGGTCACGATAGTTTTGCGCGCTCAGCCATGATGGAACGTGACTCTCTTGCTGCCGTCATTCAGTGGCGGCCCAGTGAAAAGCTGGATATACAGTTTGATGCGCTGTACATCGACTTTGTTGAAAATGACGCCCGTCGTGGTCTTGAGGAAGAAGGCGCGGTATGGGGCCCCAGTGATTTTACTGTTACAGGTGTAGACAATGGTCTTGTGACATCGTATACCACCGAGGGTGTGTACAGTATTATTCGTAACGATGTGCGTGAACAGGATGCCGAACTTACAACCTTTGGTCTGAATGCTGAATATCTGTTGAATGATGACTGGACGCTGACAGCAGACATATCAACGGGTCAGGTTGATAAGACGATTACCGATGTAGAAAGTTACTCCGGTGTGGGCAGAGCCGGCACAGAAGGGCGACCGTTAACGTCTCGTACCTGGGAAATGACCGATGAAGGCGTAATGTTTTCAGATCATCCTACCAACGATACCATTGATCTTACCGATCCCAGCCTAATTCGCCTCGCGGGCCCGCAAGCCTGGGGTGCGCCCATTGTTGGTGCAGATGCTCAGGATGGCTTCGTCAATAAACCAGAGTTTGAAGAGACTCTTTCTTCTTATCGCTTTGACCTGGAAGGCTATGTTGACTGGGGCATTGTGACAGGTCTTGAAGCCGGTATTATTTATAGCGACCGTGAGAAATCTAAGGATAACAATGGTGCATATCTGACAGGGCCAGCATACCCTGGTGATGACGAGATCCCAGACGTTCTGGGCGTGGTGCCGCTTGATTTCATTGGTATTAACGGCGTGCTCGCATATGACGCACTGGGCTTGTATAACAGTGGTTATTACTCAACAACCGACGCTGAGCTGGTTCAGGCGGATCGTCTTGGTGATACCTACACGGTTAATGAAGAGCTGACAACGCTCTATACCAAACTGAAACTCGATACAGAAGTTAGCGGCATCTACATTCGCGGTAATGTGGGTCTTCAGGTTGTTCATGCCGACCAGCAGTCCAGCGGTTTTAGCACCACATTGAATCGCAGTGGCCGTGTAGATTCTGTCGCTGTGTCTGGTGGGACTGACTATACTGATGTGTTGCCAACACTGAACCTGGCGGCCGAGTTTACAGACAATCAGTTCGTGCGTCTTGGACTTTCAAAAGTACTGACAAGACCCCGTATGGACGATATGCGTCCCAATACGCAGGTGACTTTCTCATTTAATGATAATCAAATCCTGAGTAACGATATTGATAATGGGCCATGGAGTGGGAGTTCAGGTAACCCTGATCTGAAGCCGTACGAAGCAAATCAGTTAGATCTCGCATATGAGAACTATTTTGCGGACAGTGGCTATGTTGCGGTTTCATTCTTTTATAAGGATATTAAAAACTGGCACCGTTCAAACTCAGCGTTGGCTGACTTTAGTGATGACTATATTCCTGAGATTCACCAGACATCTGAAGGTGAGGCTCCGGTGTTGTTCGAAGGGGAAGTTTCCCGTCCAACAGACGGTTACGAAGGCTTTGTGCGTGGCTGGGAAGTGCAGGGTAGCCTGCCGGGCGATATGATCCACGATAGCCTGGAAGGCTTCGGGGTCTTCGCTAGTGCCACCTTCCTGGATGGTTACGCCGATCCTGCGCCAGGCACAGAGGAAACACGTATTCCCGGCCTGTCTGACGAGAATTACAGCATGACGTTTTTCTACGAGAAGTCAGGTTTTGAATTCCGTGTTTCAGCCACCAAACGGTCAGACTACCTGACAGAGACCCGGGGGGTGAGTCTGGCACTTTCGGATTCGACAAACGAGGGCGGAACCTTTGTTGATGCGCAAATTGGTTACGATTTCAGCGAGTCAGGTATTGAATCACTTGACGGTCTGCGCGTGACACTGCAGGGACAGAACCTGACGGACGAAAATGATTTACAAACGTCCGGCGCCGACGGCCGTCAAATTATTACGTACCAGTCTTACGGTGCGAACTATCTGTTAGCCTTTAACTATACGTTCTGAATGTAAACAGTATTTACATCTTCCTGGTTAAAGCCACGGTTACTTCGGTAGCCGTGGCTTTTTTTTAAACGTAATTAGACTGCCAACCTCTCTTTTTCTCTAAAAATCATAATTATCAATTACCTGCGTTTTTGATATGCCAGCCTTAACCGTTGTCTCTTCGCTTAATCTTTTTAAGTAAAATGTAAAAATATGTGTGCAAATGTTAATGAATACGTATGCAGACAATTGCTCCTTTTTTACACAAAGCGCTAGTATCAGATATGAACCATAACAGGTGTTAGCGGGGCGGGTTGTCGCTGGCACCAATAAAAAAAGGAATGGGACACAATGAGAACCTTTAAACCCAGCACCATTACTGCAGCGCTGCTCGCAAGCGGATTGTCAGTATGTGCTAGTCCGCTTTATGCGCAAGAGCAACAGACGCAGGAAGAGGAAGCAAACCAGGATGAGGCAGTTGTCGAGCGCATCGAGGTGCGCGGTTACAGCACCAGCCTTATTCAGTCACTCAATCAGAAGCGTTTCAGTGATACCGTCAGCGAGCAAATTTCCGCTGACGATTTAGGCGGCTTGCCTGATGTTTCGATGGCGGATGCTTTAACCCGTCTGCCGGGTATCTCTGCGGTTCGGACCGGTGGTCAGGCCGCCGAAATCAATATCCGGGGGCTGTCCGGTGGCTTCGTCTTCTCCACTCTTAATGGTCGCGAGCAGGTATCCACCAGCGGCACCCGGGCCATAGAGTTTGATCAGTATCCGTCTGAACTGATTAACTCGGCAGCAGTATACAAGTCTCCTAAAGCGTCGCTGATTGAAGGCGGTGTGGCGGGTACCGTGGAGTTACGTACAGCCAGTCCGCTTTCGAACGACCAGCAACATACCTTTAATGCTAACGTGCGTGGTATGTATAACGATCGTGCTGATGAAGTGTCAGATGCGGAAGAGTACGGGCATCGCCTCAGCTTTTCTTATCAGGGTAAGTTTCTTAACGACACGCTCGGTGTAAATCTGGGGTATGCGCGTTTGTATCAGCCTAGCGTCGCCACACAATTTGTGGGACTCGCCTACACGGAACAGGAAGACTGCGCCGACTGTATACTGACCAGCGAAGGGTTTGAACTCCAGCACAGAGGTGGCGAAGAAACCCGGGATGGCTATGTCGGGACAATCGAGTGGATCCCCCATGACGATTTCAAACTTACCGCCGATGCGTTTGTTTCTAAATTTGATGAGGAAGCCTTTGCACGGGGCTATCGGGTAAAACTGGAAAACGGTGCTGTTGTTAACCCGGTAGTGGTAAACAACAGTGTGGTTGGCGGCACCTTTAGCCGCATCGCCAATAACGGTAACACCCGTGTTGAAATTGTTAACGATGACAACCAGGATTTTGACCAGGTTGAAAGTTACGGTATCAATGCAGACTGGCAGATAAGCGATCGCTGGTCGGCACAGTTTGACATCGCTCTGTCTAAGGCCGAGTCTGATTTTCGTAACGGCCTGCTGTGGTCACTGGTATCTGAAGACGCCAGCGCCCTGAACCCGCAATTTGACGAAAATGTGCAGATCTCCTATCTGCTTGACGACCTGAACCTGCCCGATGTGGCATTTAATCAGTCGCAGGCATTCTCGGATATCGATCGGGTGATGGTCAGCAAGTATGGTATTTATCCCTATGAAAATACCGATGAGCTGGATGCCTACAAGGTCGACTTCCAGTATGCGCTGGATCTTGGCGTGTTCTCGACACTGGAATTTGGCTACCGGTATTCTGACAGAGAATATACCAACGACCGCTCGGTGTATGAATACGGCAGTGACTCTGGGTTTTCTGCCAGCCAGCCGCCGCTGCGTCTGACCGAGGATATGGTCGAAGTGGTAGACTGGCAGGGTGATTTTGGTTACTTCCCAAGCTATCTGTCGGTTGACCTGGATAAGGCACTGACCGCCTGGTTCCCTAATGGTGTGCCCCAGCCAATGCAAACCTGGGGCGCCGGTGCACCGGGTGTGATTAACGGCCCGGGTACAGGCCCGAATACCTCCTGGTCAGTGCTTGAAAGTGGTGATGTTTTTGAAACGGTCAACGCCGCTTACTTAATGGCCAATATCGATACCGAAATTGGCGATATCCCGGTCAGTGGTAACGTCGGTGTCCGTTATGTTCGCACGAAGCAAAGCGCTACAACATTGCAGCGGGCAACACGGTTTCTGACTGATCCTGAAACCGGTAATTCTGTAGAAGTCAGCGATCCCACGCTGGGTGCGCAGAACATCACGGACGAGGCGGGTCTGATTAATAATTTCTATCGTCCCACCATTCTTACCCATGAATACAGCGATGTGCTGCCTTCGATAAACCTTAATTTCAAGCTGACCGACAATACACAGCTAAGAATGGCGGCAGCAAAAGTAATGGCGCGGCCCGACATTAACCGGCTTGCTGCCAATGCTTCAACCAATGTTGAAACCGTACAGGCAACCCAGGACCGCGATTCCGGTGAAATTACGCTGTCATCTCCGACAGCCGAGATCACCGGTTCGTCACTTAACAGTCCTTACCTGAATCCTTTTTATGCCACCCAGTACGATATTTCTTACGAGTGGTATTTCGAAGAGACAGATGGTGCGTTAGTGGTTGCCGGTTTCTTTAAAGACATTGAGTCCTTTATAGATACGACGGGCGTGGATCCCTACGACTTTGCCGGCAATGGCTTTAGGGTGCCGGATTCTGTCACGGTCCCCGTGTTCTTAGAAGCGGAGTTTCAGGGGCAGGAGCCAGAGCTGGCCCGCGATGAAAACGGCGATCCGGTGCTGATCAATGTCGATACTGAAAATGGCCGTTATGAATCAGCCTTTAACAACGCCGAAGGGGGCTACATTCGCGGTATGGAGGTTGCCTATACGCAAATTTATTCCATGCTGCCTGGCATGTGGTCAGGACTGGGGGTCAGTGCCAGTTATTCCTATACCGAAAGTGAGGTAACACGCACGACCGGTGATGGCGTCTACTCAAGCCGTTTGCCAGGACTGTCTGAAAACGTCGCGACAGTGACCGTATTCTGGGAGCACGACGGCTTTGAAACCCGCTTGTCCGGACGTTACCGGGACGCGTTTGTTTCCAGGCAGGTCGCGGTAAACGATCAGACCGTAAACTTTGATGAAGAACTGGTGATTGATTATCAGGCTTCCTACGAGGTGAGTGATAATTTAAGCGTGTTGTTCCAGGTAAATAACCTTACCGATGAACCGACGCGCAGTTACTTCACGTCGCAGGAACAGACCGGCACGATTCAGTTCTTTGGTACGCAATACTTCCTGGGGCTGACGTACTCATTATGAAAAATATAAACAGAATCAATGTGTATGACACGGCGCCGAGAGCGAATACGACACAGGAGCATCAACCTATGTTTAGTGTAAAACGGGTGCTGGCGATGATTTCGCTGGTACTGAGTCTACTAGTGATCACTGGCTGTGGCGGTAGCAGTGATGTGGAATCGGGCACCAGCGCCTTGCTGGTCTGTAGCGTACCTAATGTACCTAATGAAGCCGGTGACGACTGTGTACCACCGCCGCCGATTGAGTGCGATCCTCCGACCGTACCGAATGAAGCCAATGATGCCTGCGTTGTTGGCGCTGATCCAAACGCACCGGACCCTGTGTTCTTTCCCGGTGAAAATCAGGCCGTACTGTATTACAACCGTGCAGCAGTGGATGCCGACAATGTCCCGAATGACCCGGCCTATGACGGCTGGCGACTGCATACCTGGAACAATGACACCTGTGATGCGTTCGCCGATCCTGACACTGACTGGGCAAGCGGCCGAACGCCATCAGGCATTGATCCCAACTATGGTGCGTACTGGGTTCTGGATCTCAAGGAAGGCTACGACGATTGCCATAACTTTATCATCCATATCGGCACCGAAGATGCCGGTAAAGAAATGGGCGGTTTCGATTATACTGCACCACTGAATCAGGATGATCCGCGCTTTACACGCATGAACTTCACCTTTTCTGGTGTTGAAAATGTGTTTGAGTTTCCCATTGTTTCCTTAGGCCCACAGCCGGTTTCTATTGAAGGTTTTGGTGCGCACTGGTTAGATGCCAATACCCTGTTGTGGGATGTGCCGTCAGAAGTCAGCTACGTGCAGTTGCATCATGCCGCAGATGCGGGCCTTGAAGCAACGCTGGAAGAGGGCCTCAATGGCACTGCCATTGAACTGGAAATGGCGGAACTGACAGAAGAGCAACAGGCTATTGCGCCCCACCTGTCAGGCTTGATGGCCTGGTACGGTGACTGGTCAGCTGAAGATGCCAAGGCTGTGTTACGCGGGCAGGCGGTACTGGGCGGCTATAACGCCGACGGCACCCTGATTGCGGCAACCGGTATTCAAACAGCCAATGCCATTGATCAGCTTTACACAGCTGGTGAGGACGATGCCGATGAAGCCATGCTGGGTCCAGTGTATACCGACAGTGGCATTACGGCGGCAGTCTGGGCGCCAACCGCAAAATCGGTGCGTTTACTGACCTTTAACGACAATAAAACCGAGGCGAATAGCTTCGATATGATCCGTAACGACGCATCCGGCGTGTGGACGTATGAAGGCGATATGTCGCTGGATCGCGTGTTATACCGGTATGAAGTTACCGTGTATCACCCCATCACAGACACGGTTGAAACGCTGGAAGTGACCGATCCGTATTCGGTGTCGCTGTCGACCAACGGACGTTTCTCGCGGTTCGTAAACTTAAACGATGATGATCTTAAGCCTGAAGGATGGGTTGACCACAGCATTCCTGCAGTAAGCAATCCGGAAGATGCCGTCATTTACGAAGGCCATATCCGTGACTTCAGTGCCCGTGATATGTCGACCTCGGAAGAAAATCGCGGTAAATATCTGGCCTTCACCGAAGAAGGCACGGCACCTGTCATGCACCTGCAGAAGCTGGTTGATGCGGGCGTCAATTACTTCCACATTCTGCCGGCGAACGACATCGCCACCATCGATGAGGACCCGCGCAATACCATTGATCTGTACGATACCGTGGCAGACTTATGTCGCCTCAATGCAGACGCGGCAGTGTGTGAGGAAGCGGATGCCGGTGAGCGCCTGATTGACGTATTCAATGGCTATGATCCACTGGCTGAAGCAGCAAAAGCACAGCAACTGACCAATGATCTGCGCAATGTCGATACCTTTAACTGGGGCTACGATCCGCACCACTTCAACGCACCGGAAGGCAGTTATGCATCCAGCGCTGAAGGTGTGGAGCGAATCATTGAAATGCGCGCCATGATCCAGGCATTGCATGAAATGGGTCTGCGCGTTGCGCTGGACGTGGTTTATAACCACACCAATGCCTCTGGCGTGTTCCCTAAATCAGTGCTGGACAAGGTTGTGCCCGGTTATTATCACCGCTATACCATTGAGACCGGTGACATTGTTCGCGAAACCTGTTGTGACGATACGGAACCGCGTAACGCCATGATGGAAAAACTGATGCACGATTCACTGGTAATGTGGGCTGAGCAGTATAAGTATGACTCGTTCCGCTTCGACATTATGAGTCAGGCCAGTAAAGACACCATGCTGCGTTTACGTGAAGCCGTTCAGGCCATTGACCCGGATAACTACTTCTACGGCGAAGGCTGGACCAAGAATGTTGAAAGCTATGGTGCGTATGAGCAGGCCAATCAGCTAAACATGGCCGGTACAGAAATTGGTACGTTTAACGATCGGCTGCGTGAGGCGGTGCGTCAGGGCGAAATCTTTAATCCTGACAGCGACGGCATACTGGGTGCACAGGACCGGGTTAAGGTCGGCATGATTGGTACCCTCACAGACTACGTGCTGGAAACCTCCGGTGGCACGGCTACCACCACCAGCTCACTGGGTGGCTACGCAGAAGATCCGGCAGACATCATTAACTATGTGTCAAAACATGATAATGAAACGCTGTGGGATCAGTTTAATTACGCGTTGCCAATGGACTTAACCCTGGCCGAGCGGGTACGGGCGCAGAATATCGGGATCAGTATTCCGATCATGTCGCAGGGCATTCCGTTTTTGCAGATGGGCGGTGACATGCTGCGCTCTAAGTCGATGGACCGTAACAGCTATGACTCAGGTGACTGGTTCAACTACGTAGACTTTACCTATCAGACCAACAACTGGAATGTTGGCCTGCCTCCGGCGCAGGACAATGAAGCGCGCTGGGAGGAAATGGGTGAGTTTATTTACTCACCTGAGCGTGCTGCCTCTATGACCGACATTGAGTTTGCCTCGGCAGTCTTCGGTGAGTATGTGTCGATTCGCCGCGACAGTCCGCTGTTCAGACTGACAACCGGACAGGCGATTATCGACCGTGTTGGCTTTCACAACATTGGTCGTCGTCAGCAGCCGGGTCTGATTGCCATGAGCATTGATGATGGTGTGTCGCCGGATTCTGAGACGACGCTCGACGATCTGGACCCCATGAACGATGCCATTATGGTGGTGGTCAACAGCGGCTATGAAGAAAAGTCTATCACGGTGAACACTGCGACGGGTTTTGAGCTTCATATGACCCACATGAACTCGGTAGATCCCACCGTACGTGGCGCCTTCTTTACTGAAGGCTCCGGCGATGACGAAGGCAATGGCACCTTTACCGTGCCGGCGCTGACCATGGCGGTATTTGTTAAGCCGCAGATGGGCATGCAGGGCTATGGCCTGTCAGCGTACGCAACGTCAGGTGCGCCGGACGTTGTGCCCTATGGTGACACCACCGTCTACCTGCGTGGCGGCATGAATGACTGGGGCACTACCGATCCGATGACCTATCAGGGCTCAGGTGTGTATCAGGTAGCAGTTCCTCTGACTGCAGCAACAGCCTATGAGTTTAAAGTGGCCTCTGAAGACTGGTCTACCGTGAACTTAGGCGCGCAAGATGGTGAGTCACAGACGGTAATTGAAGATGAAGAAAAAGTGCTGGCACCCAGCAACAACAACCTTATCTTCACACCATCGGTGGATGCGACCTACCTGTTTACCGTCGATGCTACCGATACTGGCGCACCAATTCTGAGCGTAGTAAACGAAGAGCCGTACGTGGGTACACCAGTTTATGTTCGCGGTGGCTTTAACGGCTGGGGCACAGACAATGAGCTGACCTACGATGGCGGACGCCTGTACTCTGCGTCGGTGGATCTAGATGTTGGCAGTTATGAGTTTAAGGTAGCCTCGGAAGACTGGTCGACCGTAAACTTAGGCGCTGTCAGTGGTGACAACGCAGACAGAGTTGTGACGCTGGGTGAAGATACTTTCCTGGCAACCAGCGACAATAACCTGCTGATCGACATCGAAAGTAACGAAGGCTATGTCTTCATCTTTGATGTGACAACGCTGGACGAGCCTAAGCTTCGTGTGTTCAAAGAAGAGTTCTTTGGCGATACACCGGTCTACCTGCGCGGTGGCATGAACGGCTGGGGCACGGATAACCCGCTGGTCTACCAGGGCAGTGGTGTGTACACCGTCGATATCGACTTAGGCGGCGGTTCGACGGAGTTCAAGGTCGCCTCGGAAGACTGGTCAACGGTCAACCTTGGTAGTCCGGATGGTGCGGCTAGCAACGAGGTGATGCTGGATGTGCCAAAAGGTCTTGCTCCCAGCAACAATAACCTGTTGCTTGATGTCGCCGCAGGTACCTATGAATTCCGGGTTGAAGGGCCGGATGCCGGAGCGCCGGTCATCACCGTAACGGAAAAATAACCCGTTCCTGAAGTAAGTCAAAAGCCGCGGAAACGCGGCTTTTTTTTCCTGTCATCCAGCTTCCTGGGTTTTTGTGCAGCTACGACGACGTCATGTACGCGAAAGCAAGGGTCTCTATCGTGCCAGGTGAGGACGTTGATAGTCTGATTTCACAGGCGACAGATAAGGCTAACAGGCGTGTGTTACTGACAAGCTGGGATCAGTGTGCTGATGCTCAGCTTAAGCGACGAAAATGAATCGTAGTGGTAATCAGAAGCGGGCTGCCAACGCCGTATCAGCGGTAAGCCGGCGTGAGTAACATAGTGCATGGCTCGCAGAGCGGATGTATTCGACGGACATCTCGCGGGTTTAACAGCGGTCTTGTCTCATTTGATTCGTATTAGGGTATGCCTGATTGGTTCTCGCATCGAAGCAAATACCGTAAGTGAGATGGCTAGCACCGAATAGGAGAGCACAAACGTGTGGGCTAAACAGCCCACACCATCTGGTTTCCGGAGCACATAGCGTAAACGGACGGCGTCGCCAGCACCCAGAGTACTGCTGAGTTAGTGAAATTGCGGGAATTAAACCAGTTGTACTTTTCGCCGCACTCCCGCCTTCCGGCGAATTGTCAGTAAAGCGATGATGCCTATTCCAAACAGTGACAAGGAACCCGGCGTCGGCACTCTGGTGACCTGGACTAACGCATTGGTAAGGTCATAACCCGCAACAAAAGGAACGCCATTGGCGTCCGGTGCGACGGTATGGACCGTCCCACACGTCGCACCGTTTACACATGGCGCGCCGTTTGAGTTGTTATTGATCAGGCTTGATGTCAGCGTTGATCCCCCTGGCAAATCATTAATTGAATCAAATATAAAATTTAAATCAGTCGTAGGCAGAAAATTCCCAGCCCCAAATACGCCTGAACCATCGAACGGGGCTAACAGTATTCCTTCAAACGGATCATCGCCGATAGTACCCGGCGAGTTCAGGTTATAGTTCAGGGTAAAAAACATATCGATAAGAAAGCTTGGAACCCCAAACGCAAAATCAGTCAGATCGGTCAGATCATGCGAGATTGTAAAGTTAGTTACAGTCCCATAGCTAGCTCCACCGTCGAACATGCCATTGAACGTCGCCGAAGCTTTGGTGATCTCATTTTGCCCTGCTGAAAACGAATTGTTCAGAAAGTCAACATCCTGCTTAAACGGAAATGAACTTAAGTAGCCGTCGCCATTAAGATCCTCACCAGTAAATGAGCCCGTTACACTTCCGCCATTTGAAAATCCTCCTATTGAAAATTTAAAGGTCATCAGCCCCGCTTGCGCAGGAGAGGCCAGGCCCAACGCTCCTGCAACAACAGATACTATCAGTAGCTTATTCTTTTGTAGTTTCCGCATCTAATCTATCTCCATGATGTAAAAAATTGCCGAGAGCAAAATCATTGAAACTGCACATAAGAACAATGTTAACCACATTTGCTGTATAAATTTTAAGCAATGTTTATTCCGTAAATAAAATACGCTTAGAAACAAGGTGTTGTTCTCCGTAAATTGATTACAGAAAAAGTAGTGTTAAATAAACCGACAGTCCGTCGGATTGAAATTCCGTTCACCTTACACCGAACTCGCTCCATGAGATTTTTTGTATTAAGCGCCCGTATTGCATACTCAACAGGCGATAAAAAATGCACTGAGCTATGTGGCCAGACAGGACGCTTAATAAATTAATCAATTTCTCGCATCCGGCAGTAAAAAGGTAAAACTGCATTGAAATAGTGAAATTATAGTTACGCGTAACCGATTTGACGGAGGGAAAGTGTCATGAAAAAAGCCCTGGTTGTCGAAGGGGGAGCCATGCGGGGCATTTTTGCTGCGGGTGTGCTGGATGGCTTCTTAAAGCGGGACATGATGGACTTTGACCTTGCTGTCGGCGTGTCGGCCGGAGCCACCAACCTTGCCACCTACATCACGCAGGCGCAGGGCTTAAGCCGGACGATTATTTCTGAGTATGCCACCCGGCGCGAATTCTTCAGCCCGCTACGGTTTATTCGCGGCGGCCATATGACCGATGTTCACTGGCTGTGGCAGCAGTGCAAAAATGCTTTACCGTCGCACTGCAGAGCGCCGGTGGACACCATTCCTTTGCACGTGGGGATCACCAATGTTGATACCGGTGACTGCGAGTACCATCGGGTGTCGAATGACAATATCGATGACTTAATGGTGGCATCCTGCGCCATCCCTACCGCCTACCGTGAGCAACCGGTGATTGACGGGAAACGCTATACTGACGGTGGAGTAGCCGATCCCATTCCGGCTCAAAAAGCTTATGCCATGGGCGCGCGGGATATTACCGTGGTGCTTTCGCAACCTTTAAGCTTTGCCAAGCCGGATATTCGCTCAGCCTGGCTGCTCGAGCGCTTGTACGGGCGTCAGCCGCAGTTAATGCAGGCCATCTTAAATCGCGCGGATGTGTACAATCACACCCGTGAGTGGCTGGAATCACCGCCAAAGGACTGCAGCGTGACGGTGATTGCACCGGATGAGGCCTTTCGTGTGCGACGCCTGACCATGCATAGGCGTAAACTGGCACTGGGTTACCGGTCCGGTTTGACGGCGGCGCGCCGGTTCCTGCGCGGGCAACAATACGCCGCTTAAGTGCCTGAAGGCATCGAGCGGGCCAGTTCAAAACCCATTCGTGCTGCCAGTCGTGAGGTTTTGTGGTCTTTGTCAAAACTTGGGTTAAGTTCGGCAATATCTGACAGACGCCAGTTAATGCGCCGGTTTGTCACTTCAACCCCCAGCCAGCGTAAAAACATCACCACTTCTGAGGCCGGAATGCCTAATGCTGCCGGCGCGCTCACTCCTGGTGCTGACGCAGCAGGAAACGCATCCATACACACCGTGACATACAGCTCATCAATCTCATCGAGCATACTACTGACCAGCGTCGCGGCGCGATCGGCACTGAAACGAAAATCCCGTAATACGCGGGTGCCTGATGCTTTGGCATAATCGAGTAATGCTGTGGTATTGGCAGCTTCAGACACGCCCAGACAGGCGTAATGAAAAGGCTGGCTGTTTGCCTCACACCACCTGGCAATTTGCCGGAACGGGGTGCCTGAAGAGGTCACCGTGTCGCAGGGGCGCAAATCCAGGTGGGCATCCAGATTGATAATGCCGATCCGCGCATCAGGGCGGGCCTTCTTAAGGCCCTGCCAGCTGCCCCAGGCGATATCGTGGCCACCGCCAAGACCAATGACTCTGGCTCCCTGGTTAAGATATCTGTCCACCGCATCGGCGAAATGCTGCTGTGTCGTCGCAAGATCATCCGCAATATCACTGTCGCCGCTGTCAATCAGATTGCCGGTTAACTGCCAGGGCAGGGACGCCAGCGACTGGCGCAGTGCGTTCGGGCCGCCAGATGCACCGGGCCGCCCCTTATTGGCGATAACCCCGGCATCATTGGGGTAGCCAATCAGAACCGTATCACCCTGACTCGCTTTGTTATCGAAGCTGACCCGCTGATGCCAGCGGTGACCGGCTTCGCCATCTTCACTGTCGATACGCCCGTTCCAGAGATCTTTAAATGACATGCTTACCTCCACTGATGACCTGGGTTGGCCGGTAGCCGTTAATCTCGTACACCAGCGAAGCAGGCGAGGGAATGGCCCACAAGGTGAGATCCGCCCGTTTTCCGGTATCGATGACACCGCGATCGGTAAGTCCTAACGCCGCTGCTGCATGCACGGTCATGCCGCGGATAACTTCTTCAGTGGTCATGGCAAACAGAACGCTGGCCATATTGGCGCTGGTCAGCAATGAGGCAACCGGCGATGTGCCCGGATTGATGTCAGTGGCAACGGCCATTCGAACCCCGGCATCGCGTAATGCCTGTATTGGCGGCTCTTGCGTTTCTTTCAGGTAATAAAAGGCGCCGGGCAGGATCACGGCGACGGTACCGGCCTGCCTGAGCGCGTCAATGTCATCGCTATGCAGGTACTCAAGGTGGTCCACCGACAACGCCTGATACTGCGCGGCGAGGCGCGCGCCCTTGCTGTCGCTGAGCTGCTCCACATGGCCTTTAACTGGCAGTCCGGCCTGTTTGGCGGCCGTAAATACGCGTTCAGTCTGCGCAAGGGTAAAGCCGACATTTTCACAGAACACATCAACGGCGTCGGCCAGGCCCTCAGAAGCAATCTGTGGGATCATGGTATTGCAGACAAAATCGATATAGGCATCTGCATCAGTGTCACAGTCAGGTGGCATAGCATGGGCACCCAGATAGGTTTTTTTGACAGTGATCCCAAACTCCCGGGCCAGCGCATCTGCCACGCGCAGTTGCCTGCGTTCGGTCTCTGTGTCCAGCCCATAGCCTGATTTTACCTCAATGGTGGTCACGCCTTCTTCGACCAGGCGAGCGACCCGGCGTGCGGACTGGCTTCGCAGTTCATCTTCGCTGGTTGCACGGGTGTCACGTACTGTGCGTTTTATGCCGCCGCCTTCCTGACTGATTTGCTGGTAGCTTACGCCTTCCAGACGACGGGCAAATTCATCGGCGCGATCGCCGCCATACACGATGTGGGTATGACAGTCGATAAACCCCGGCAACAGCCACTGGCCTTTCGCATCGATATGCGTCTCAGTGCCTGTGGTTGTTAAATTATGACCAATTTCGGTGATTACACCGTCACGTACCCGCACAGAATTTGCCTCAAGCTCGCCAAATGGCGCCTCAATGGCCTGCATTGACGCGATTCGTGCATGGGTGATGAGCATCTCTGACATACGCGCTCCTTAATGTCTTTGTGGCAGTCTACTTATCTATACTTGTATATACAAGCTGAAGGGCGTAAAGTCCGTTTCATTATTACGCAGCTGATCCGGACGGGGTTTCATGCAGGCACGATTTGTCACCATTAAAGCAGCGCTGCTCGATGATATCGAGACAGGACGACTGCGCGCAGGAGAAAAAGTGCCCTCAGAAAACCAGCTGGCACAACGCTTCAGTGTCAGCCGCATGACCGCGCGACGGGCGCTGACCGAGCTGGTGGATGAAGGGATCCTGGCCCGTACCCAGGGGGTAGGGACGTTTGTCTCTGACAACCGGCCCATGAGTTCGATGCTGACAATCCGCGGTATTCAGGAAGAGATCCATGCCCGGGGCCATCAGCATCAGTGCGAGGTCCTGACACAACAGACCATACCGGCAACGGCAACAGTGGCACAGTGGTTAGGGGTCGCCATTGATACTCCGGTGTATTACACCCTTATCGTCCACGCTGACAATGCACAGCCTGTTCAGCTGGAGGCCCGCTGGGTGAACCCGCAGTGGGCGCCTGACTACCTGAAACAGGACTTTACCCGTCTGACCGCCAATCAGTATCTCAATAAGGTTGCGCCGCTGACTGAGGCCGACCATATCGTCGAAGCCGTAATGCCTGACAGTGATACTGCAACACATTTACACATTAAGGCCGCTGAGCCCTGTCTGAAAATCAGCCGCCGTACGTTTTCAGCCCGGGGCGTGGTGAGCTTTGCCACCCTTATACATCCGGGCAACCGCTACCGTCTGGGCGATCATATTGCCTTTGACAGCCGACATAACGGAGACACCCTATGACCCGACACGATCCCAACCGTAGAATCCGTGCACCGCACGGCAGCACGCTCAATACCCTAAGCTGGCAGACAGAAGCGCCACTGCGTATGTTAATGAATAACCTTGACCCGGACGTGGCCGAACATCCCGAGTCACTGGTTGTGTATGGCGGAATTGGCCGTGCGGCCCGCAACTGGGCATCGTATGATGCCATTGTGGATGTCCTTAAACGACTGAAAAATACCGAGACCCTGCTGGTCCAGTCCGGTAAGCCGGTAGGCGTATTTCCAACCCACGAAAATGCGCCACGGGTATTGATTGCCAACTCTAATTTGGTGCCGCACTGGGCGAACTGGGAGCACTTTAACGAGCTTGATCGCAAGGGACTGATGATGTACGGCCAGATGACCGCAGGCTCCTGGATCTATATTGGCTCACAAGGAATTGTGCAGGGCACCTACGAAACCTTTGTTAGTGTCGCCAAAACCCACTTTGATGGCAAAGCCGAGGGTCGCTGGATCCTGACCGGTGGCCTGGGCGGCATGGGTGGTGCACAGCCGCTGGCCGCGACCATGGCAGGGTTTTCCATGATTGCGGTGGAAGTGGATGAAAGCCGTATCGATTTTCGTCTGCGCACCGGGTACGTCGATAAAAAGGCGACCAGTGTTGATGAAGCCCTTGCCATGCTGGCTGAGGCTAAACAGCAGGGCAAGGCAATTTCTGTCGGCCTGCTGGGTAACGCCGCTGAGGTGTTTCCGGAATTACTTGCCCGCGATGTAATCCCTGATGTGGTCACCGACCAGACCAGTGCGCATGACCCGCTGAATGGCTATCTGCCGAAAGGCTGGTCAATGGATAAAGCGAAACTGGAACGTGAACGCGATGAGCGTGGTGTGGTGAAAGCCGCCAAGCAGTCAATGGCACTGCAGGTCAGTGCCATGCTGGGCTTTCAGGAGAAGGGCGCGGCAACACTGGATTACGGCAATAATATCCGTCAGATGGCGATGGAAGAGGGCGTGGAGAAGGCCTTCGACTTCCCCGGTTTTGTGCCTAAATACATTCGCCCGCTGTTTTGTCAGGGTATTGGCCCGTTTCGCTGGGTAGCCCTGTCCGGCGATCCCGAAGATATATACAGGACCGATGAAAAAGTGAAGGAACTTATCCCGGATAATCCACACCTTCACAACTGGCTGGATATGGCCTGTGAACGCATTTCCTTCCAGGGCCTGCCTGCACGGATTTGCTGGGTTGGGCTGGGCGAACGTCAGAAGCTCGGTCTGGCTTTTAATGAGATGGTACGCAGTGGTGAGCTTTCTGCGCCGGTGGTGATCGGACGTGATCACCTGGACTCAGGCTCAGTGGCGTCGCCTAACCGGGAAACCGAATCCATGAAAGACGGCTCTGACGCGGTATCAGACTGGCCACTGCTAAACGCCATGCTAAATACGGCAGGCGGCGCGACCTGGGTATCCTTACATCACGGTGGTGGTGTGGGTATGGGCTTTAGTCAGCATTCCGGTGTCGTGATCGTGTGTGACGGCAGCGACGAAGCCGATGAACGGATCGCCCGTGTACTGCATAACGATCCGGCAACCGGCGTCATGCGCCATGCAGATGCAGGGTACGATATCGCCCGCGACTGTGCCAGAGCAAACAAGCTTGATTTACCCATGCTAGATGAGGAGTAATAGCATGAGCGAAATGTTTACTATCACACCGGGCCAGCTAAGTCTGGATGATTGCCGTCGTTTTTTCAGAGCGCATCAGAGCATCGCGCTGAATGATGAGGCGTATACCGCAATGCAGCAGTCTGCTGACACGGTGAGTGAGGTGCTAAGCCAGGGACGTACGGTGTACGGCATTAATACCGGCTTTGGCCTGCTGGCCAATACCCGCATCGAAGAAGACGAACTGGAGTTACTGCAGCGCAGTATTGTCCTGTCCCATGCGGCCGGCATTGGCGAATTTATGCAGCCTTCTACGGTGCGTCTGCTGATGCTGCTAAAAATCAACTCGCTGTCCCGCGGCTTTTCCGGGATCCGCCCTGAGGTAGTAGATGCACTGATCACCTTGTTTAATGCCGAGGTGTGGCCGGCTATCCCACAAAAAGGCTCAGTGGGCGCCTCAGGCGATCTTGCGCCTCTGGCACATATGAGTGCGGTATTGCTGGGTGAAGGCGAAGTACTGATAGAAGGCAAGCGGGCAAGCGCTGCACAAGGCCTTAAACAGGCTGGTTTGTCTCCCATTGCGCTGGCACCTAAAGAGGGCCTGGCGTTGTTAAATGGCACGCAGGCCTCTACCGCGTTTGCGCTGGAAGGCCTGTTTAAAGCTGAAAATGCACTGCTCAGCACACTGGCAGTGGGGGCGCTGAGTGTGGAAGCCGCCCTGGGCTCACGGGTTCCGTTCGATGCGCGGATCCACGCAGTACGCGGTCATCAGTCGCAAAGTGACATCGCCAAAGGGTTTCGTGATTTGCTCAAAGAATCTGAGATTGGCCACTCACACGCAGGCTGCGAAAAAGTGCAGGATCCCTATTCACTTCGCTGTCAGCCGCAGGTACTGGGCGCGTGTCTGCAGCAATGCCGGTATGCCATGCAAACGCTTATCACCGAAGTTAACGGTGTGTCGGATAATCCGCTGGTATTTGCGGATGATAAAGACATTTTGTCTGGCGGAAATTTCCATGCTGAAGCAGTGGCCATGGCCTCGGATATGCTGGCCATTGCGCTTTCTGAAATCGGGGCGCTGGCAGAGCGACGTATGGCGCTGCTGATTGATACAAACCTGAGCGGACTGCCGCCGTTTCTGGTTGAAAATGGCGGGGTCAACTCTGGCTTTATGATTGCTCAGGTTACCTCGGCGGCGCTGGCCAGTGAAAATAAAACGCTGGCTCATCCTGCCAGTATTGATTCTTTGCCTACGTCAGCGAACCAGGAAGATCATGTGTCGATGGCGACGTTTGCCGGACGTCGCTTAGGCGATATCTATGACAATGTTGCGGGGATCCTGGCCATTGAATGGCTGGCCGCTGCGCAGGGCATTGATTTCAGACAGCCACTGGCAACCAGTGAACCGCTTAAACGTGTGCACGCACTGCTGCGGGGCGCTGTTTCGTTTTACGATAAGGATCGCTACTTTGCCCCGGATATTGAAAAAGCCACTGCGCTGATAAGCAATCACAGCCTCGCTGATCTGGTCAGCGAGTTACTGGAAAATGACCTGCTTAGCGAGTAAGCACAGACGACAGCTGAAGCGGCCAGCGGCCGCTTTTTTTATTCGTCGCTGCCGATAAGGATCAGAGACTGTTGCGGCGCGGTGAGAAAACGGGCGCCCTGTTCGTCAATTACCACCATTTCCTCAACCGAAATGGTCTTGGTTTGCTGCTCATCGCTGCCCGGATAGTACCAGCTGTAAAACCCATCAAACGCAAAGGTCATGCCTGTGTCCAGTTTACGTTCTGATGTGGCCCTGACACCCAGGTTAGGCCCGGTATCGTGGGCAACATAGCCTACCGGGTGGCCGGTACTCCACATTACCGGTAGTGACCCAGCGTCATCCATGACTGCCAGCTGCGCCTGATGTACCTCACGGCCGGTCGCACCTGCTTTCATTGCGTCAAACGCTGCACGGTTGCCAGCAATGGCACTGTCCCACGCATGCTGTATGTGCGCAGGCGCAGCAGTTTCACCAGGCTGCAGCACATAGGCAAAGCGCTGGATATCCGTCACCCAGCGATCATAGACCCGGATCCCAAAGTCAATCTGAATGACATCGCCTGGCTGAATAACGCGGTTAGTTGGGTGGGAATGACCGCGGTCTGGCCCGGAATTAACAGCCGGGTTTTGTGACGGTGCCCAGCCGTCCTGAACACCGGCCTCAGCAATGCGTGCTTTAAGAAAGTCGGCGATATCTTTGTCTGTGGTTTTTCCGGGCTCTACCATCTGGTAGGCCTGATATTGCCAGTTCGAGGTTATCGTCGCCGCCTCTGCCATGATCGCGACTTCTTCAGGCAGCTTGCGCGATAACCATTCATAAATTAGCGGCTCGGCGGCAGTAAGTTGTTGTTGCTGACCGGGACTCAGTGCGTTGTTCAGTGCCATGAACTGAGAATGACTTAAGCCGTCAGCCTGAGGATTCTGGGAAAAAGAATTTACTGCAATGGCGCTGGTGGACTGGCTGGCTAACCATTCGGCAGCCTGATTGATAGCTGAGTCGCTGCGTGCCACATCTGTCACGGTATCGTAGGTGCCTAACTCTTTCAATGCTGTGGATTCACTGACCGGTGAAAAGATTAGCGATGTTACACCGTTCTCTTTGGCACTGAAAATAACCACAGCAGTGCCTCCGGCATTTTCACAGCCTACATGGGCGGCGATAGGATCGTTATCATTTTCCCGGCACACAATTAGCCAGTGTGAAACGCCTGCACGTTGCATGGCATCAGGCAATAAGGTTTCAATCCGCTGCTGGCGGATCTCAGGCCAGGGCGAGGCCCCTGAAAATGGTTGATCGCTGGCATTAGCAGTACCGCTTAAAGCAAAGGTCATCAGGAGTGAGTTGAGTAGCATAATTGTTCCTTGTTAGCGCTTCAGGTGTTGCCTGAGCTGTGTAGTCCGGGTTGAAAGGTGCGGTGACACGGCGCCGGCACGCAGCGCCCGCTCGTAGTAAAAAAGGGCATCAGCCTTATCGCCCCGCCGGTAGCTGTTGTCTCCAGCCTGCTCATTGTAAAGGGCGTGGTGAGGCAGGGCGTCGGCCATCAGGCGTAATACTTTCGCGGCTTTCGCGGAATCATTGCGTTTCATGTAGCCAGCATATAATTGCTGCATCATTTCCAGCCAGTTGATACGCTTTTTAAAATACGCCTGGCCGAGTGACTGTTGCCAGTCAGCCGGCGAGGAAAGCACAACCGGTTGCGGCGTAGCACTAAAGGGGAAATCGGCTTTCAATGCCTGGATCTGTGCGTAGCCGTTATACTCCTCAGCCACGGTTACTGGGCGTTGTTGCCACGCAAGGCTGGTGTCGATCTGATGCTGCGGTGCGGCATCAAAATAGGTCACAAGAGACTGATAGAACGCATCGGACAGTATAAAATAACCAGGCAGGTTAGGGTGCAGGTGTTCCAGCATCAGCGAATTCCCGACAATGCCATCCTGGCTTCGGGCTTTCAGTGCCTGATGACTGTCAACGAGCTGAACATTGCTGTGGGTGTCACTGAGGGTACGGATAATGTCATTCATGGCGGACGGGGCACGAAAGCGTAACAAGTCCCGGTCTTTTGCTTCGGTGAGTGTTTGCCTGGCTTCCATGTGCTGCCCGTCGGCCAACAGCGTATGCCCTTCGTGGTAAAGCTCACTGGCATTGTCTGGCGTAGTCGCTGAAGCGAAGGGGGGCTGATCTCTGACATTACTGGCTATGGTGCTCAAAAAAACCGGAATGCCTGCGCTGGTGTAGGTATCGACAATCTGCGCCAGATTGCGCTCAAACTGCGACAGTCCCTGATAATATCGCTGGGAATAAAGGGGAATGGCTGTATCACTGGCCACCTGCGACATAAATGTTCGCGAACTGGACACCGCATCTTCAGGCATGCCGCCAAGGAGTTGCTGCAGCATATCGACCAGGGCAAGGTGAGCGACGGTCAGATACGCGCGGGTCAGCCATTGTCCGCCGATGCGGTACGCTGAGCCCGCGCCGAAAATGCCCAGGTATTCATTATGGCCGGTATAAATAAGGATCCCGTCAGGCTGTTGTGCAATAATCTCATCGGCAAAATCAAGTAACAGATAGGTATTGATTGCCGACATGGCGGTGTTGACGACCTCGACATGCCGCTTGGGAAATGTCTGGCGTAGTCGTCGCTCCAGCATACCCGCAGGCGATGCGCCGAGTCCGTATGGAAAGCCGGCCGCCGTCGATCCGCCCGCGACGAAAAGTCGCAATCCGTTTTCAGGTTTGTCTGCCAGAAAAAAATTGGCCTCCATGGTGACGCGCGGTGTGCCGCCTTCGGGAAAATACCGTGATAATACATCGGGTCTGGGCAGGATATAGTCAGGATGCGACGGGTTAGCAATGAACAGCGGCATTGATTTACCGTACCCCGCCAGGCGCAGGCCGCCTTCCAGTGCGCCCAGTACCAAAACCGGTATAGACAGGGTGATAACAAAAAAGATCCAGCGACGCCGAGCAGTAGCCATTAATTTTTAGATACCTGTTGTAAGTAGTAAGCCGGACGGTTGTCACCGGGGAATTGCTGTTTTGCTTCAGTGAGCACCGCTATCGCCTTTGTGCGACGACCAAATTTATACAGCGCTTCGGCCAGCGTGAGTTGCGGATTAATGTCAGAAGCATTAAGGGCCACCGCCCGTCGCGCGAAATAGACAGCTTCCCCGAAACGCTCACTTTTTAGCGATAACTGACTGGCCACATGGGCTGCTTTACCGTCAAAGGGGAGGGCCGTGGCCAGCGTATTGGCAACAGTTGCTGCGTTATGCCACTGTTGCCGCCGTTGAGACAGCGTTAGCAGGTGCGGTTGTTGCGTAATCCAGGGTTCACCCTGATAGCGGTTAACCGCCATCGCCTCAGTCTGAGACTGCGGTGACGGTAACTTGAACACTTCTGGGGTGTCGGTAAACGGGTAGTCAGAGGTCAGCGCGGCGATTTTGTAGCTGGCATAAAGACTGTCGATCGCGGTCAGAGGTCGCTGCTGCCAGGCAACCTGTTGGGAAATGCGGTTGGTCGAAACAGGCAACAGACCGGTATCTTCGAGTACCTCATAAAAACGCTGGGCCACAATAAAATAGCCACGTTCATTCGGATGAAGGTGCTCGAGCATGTGCTGGCGGCCAATGCTTCGCGTATCGCTGTCATGGCGTAGTGCGGCAGCACTGTCTACCAGATAAACGCCGCTGGCCTGACTGAACTGTTTAATAAGCGCATTAAACCGCGACGGTGCACGAAAACGCAGCAAATCGCGATCCATAGCCTGGATATAATTCTGGTGCGCGGCGTCCGGATCGCTGTCAGCCTGTGTATTTGCAAGCATATAATACAACTTTGCCGAATCGGGAAACTGTTGAATGGCCTGTTTAATCGTTTCTGTCGATGGTAACGCTGGTAACTGCAGACCCGGTGTCGGGGAGGATTTGAACGGCGGCTGATCTGCTTCATTCGCAGCGAGGGTTGAGAGCAGCACGGGTATATTGCTTTGTCTGAATGTGCGCAATACCGCGGTCATGTTGTCGGTAAACTGTTTAATGCCCTGATGATATACGTCTGAGTCCAGGGCAATAGCCCGGTCTCTGGCCAGCGTCGCCATGACGGTTCGTCCTGCTGAGGACGTGTCTGCGCCCGCTGACGCTGCCTGAGCGGGAGCCAGTGCGCGTTGCAGTACCTGAAACAACCGGAATTCATTCAGTGCAAGAAATGCCAGATTAGCCATATGCCCACCGGTTGTCGCGCCTGCGCCCATGATCCCGAGGTATTCATTATGGCCAGCGTAAATAAGTACGGCATCAGGTTGGATAGCCGCGACCTCGTCGGCAATATCACGCAGGGTATAACTGTTGACACTGGAGAGGGCCACCGACAGTACTTCGATATCCCGGTCAGGGTAGGACGCCTGTACACGTTGCTGCAGCAATCCTGCTGGTGAACCAAAGCGGCCATACGGAAAACCGGCCGCGGTAGAGCCGCCCATTACCACCAGACGTAGGGTGTTGGCTGGTTTTTGCTGTTTAAAAAAGTACGTATCCGGACTTACATTGGGGGCTTGAGAGCCCTGATGCACGAAGCGCTTAACCAGATCAGGGTTGGGCTTGAGATAGCCCGGCTGCGAGGCATTGACAAACAGCGGGTATTCGCTGCCGACGCCTGTCAGACGTAATGTTATCTCTGCGCCAGCCAAAAACAATAGCGGTATACAAACCATAATACTGGCAAATGTCAGAGTCCTGAGGCGGGAGTTGGTCATCACTGCATCATCGTAGCCGCGTCACGTTACGTTAAGGAACCAGCCTGACAAATACAAGCTGGATACGTATGCATCGTGAGACTGCTGGTTTTTCCTTCGTTGATTAAGGTATGCTCACCCAAGCGGTTAAAAATAACATAACAACAACATTCTCATGATGCGAATTATTTTAGGGATTTCAGCCTTCTATCATGACAGCGCGGCAGCCCTGATCATCGACGGGAACATTGTTGCAGCGGTGCAACAGGAACGTTTCTCGCGTCTGAAACATGATCCGGGATTTCCGGCAGATGCCGTGCGTTACTGTCTTAAAACCGCTGACTGCCAGCTCGACGACGTCGATGCTATCGTCTTCTATGATAAGCCTTTGCTCAAATTTGAGCGCTTGTTAGAGACGTTTCTGGTGAGAGCGCCGTTTGGTTTTACTGGCTTTGTGCGTGCTATGCCGGTCTGGCTGAAAGAAAAGTTGTATTTAAAACATTTGTTGCGCAAAGAATTGCGGGCATTGTCCGGGTCTGCAAACACGCAGACACGCCGTTTTCCCCTGTTATTTACTGAACATCACCAGAGTCATGCTGCGTCTGCGTATTATCCGTCACCGTTTCACCACGCCATCGTTATTTGCCTGGATGGGGTGGGTGAATGGACCACTACCTCGGTATGGGAGGGCAAAGGTAATACCCTTACGGCGCTCAGCGAACTGCATTTCCCTCACTCGCTGGGTTTACTGTATTCCGCCTTTACCTTCTATTGTGGCTTTAAAGTAAATAGCGGCGAATACAAATTAATGGGACTGGCACCTTATGGCAGTCCAAAGTATGCCGATCTTATCCGCACGCACCTGATTGATAGTAAGGCAGATGGCAGCTTTCGCCTGGATCTCAGGTATTTTGATTATGAAACTGGCAGAAGAATGACCAGCCAGCGTTTTCATGATCTGTTTGGGCGCGGCCCCTGGCCACAGGATAAGGAACCTGATCAGATGTGCATGGATCTGGCCAGTTCCATTCAAATGGTCATAGAAGAGGTGGTACTGAACATCGCCCGGTATGCGAGATCGCGGGTGAAGACTGGCAATCTGTGTCTGGCTGGAGGCGTGGCCCTTAATTGTGTAGCGAATGGCAAACTGCGCGAAGCGGCTATTTTCGACAATATCTGGGTTCAGCCGGCTGCCGGCGATGCCGGCGGCGCGCTGGGGGCTGCGCTGGCTGCCTGGTACAGTCAGTCGGACGTGGCAGAGAAACCGGCCGCCGATACGATGCAGGCTGCCTGTCTGGGCCCCGCCTATTCGGACGCTGACATTTGCCAGGCGATGACAGAGTGGGCAGTGAACGGTGAGCGTCTGGACGATGACAAACTAAGCACCGTGGTGGCCAGCTATCTGGCTGACAACCACGTGGTCGGCTGGTATCAGGGAAGAGCAGAATACGGTCCGCGGGCGCTCGGTAACCGCTCCATTCTGGGCAATCCTGCCAGCGAAACCATGCAACGGGTAATGAATGTTAAAATTAAGCAGCGGGAGTCCTTCAGGCCCTTCGCGCCGGCCATCAGGCTGGAGCGGCTGGGGGATTACTTTGATACACAGGCGGACAGCCCCTATATGCTTGATGTTGCGAGGTTATTGCCACGTCATTGCTATACCGTGTCGGCCTCGGAGGGGCTGGATAAAGTAAATGACAAACGCTCTGCCATTCCTGCCGTGACGCATCTGGACTACAGCGCCAGAGTACAAACCGTAACCAGCAATGATAATCCCCGATTCTATGCATTATTGTGTGCATTTGAGGCACAGACCGGACTACCAGTGTTAATCAATACCTCGTTTAATGTGCGTGGCGAACCTCCGGTTCTGACGCCGGCCGATGCGATTCGCTGTTTCCTTGCTACAGAGATGGATTATCTGGTACTCGGTAACTACCTGCTTGATCGGCGCACTGCCAGTGCCAGGGCCATTCAACGGGCCCGGCAAACCACGTTTGAGAAAGACTAATGGGATCGTCTGTATGGCTGCCTGTTGCCGATAAACAGGACTCGACGACACTGCGACATTTCGGTTTGGGCATGAGTCTGATGATATTGCTGGTGTTCGCGCTATTGCTGCCGTGGTTAATGAGTGCAGAAAGACCGGTATGGCCATTGCCCGTTGCGACAGGATTACTGATATTTGCAGTTTGCCTGCCACGTTTACTGTATTATCCTTACCGCGCCTGGATGGTCATCGCAAGTCTGCTGAATGCCGTGAACACCCGGCTTATTATGTTTATTGCGTATTTCGGTATGATCGTACCAATTGGACTGGTATTGCGGTTGATGGGCAAAACACCGTATGCCCGCAGGCCGGATGCCCGACTGGAAAGTTACTGGAAGGCGCGCACGTCTTCGCCACAACCGAATAACCTGAAGGAGCCATTCTGATATGCTGGAGTTTATACAGGATCTCTGGGCTTTTTTGCGCGTCAGAAAAAAATTGTGGCTGATGCCTATTATTGTCGTCCTTGCGTTACTCGGTGCGCTGGTTATCGCAACCCAGCAGTCATCGCTCGCAACCTTTATTTATACTTTGTTTTAATATGAAAATGCCAAAACAGCAGGTCTCACTGGGCCTGCTTAATCCAAAGTCCGCCGTTAATGTGGCCTCTGTACTGCGTGCCGGCGGTTGCTATGGTGTCAGCAGTGTGATGTACACGGGCCAGCGGTTTGGCTATGCCAAAGAGTTCAATGCTGACACAAAAGCGTTCCACCGCATTATCCCTACCATTGGTGTAGATGACTTATTAAGCGTGACACCTGCCGGTGCAAAACGTGTTGCCATTGAACTGGTGGAAGGTGCCACGCCGTTACCCAATTACACGCACCCTGAAAATGTTTTTTACCTGTTTGGGCCGGAAGATGGGAGCCTCTCTCAGGACATTCTGGCGGCGTGCGATGACATTGTTTATATTCCCACTTACAGCTGTATGAACCTTGCGGCGACCGCTAATGTCGTGCTGTATGACAGGCTTAGTAAACGCGGATTTAATGCCGGTGACGAGCTGATCAGGGCGAGTCGCGATAACAACAATAATACCGCCCGACTGATCTAACCTGAACTTTTTTTGTAAAAATTACAAAATTAGCCCAAGGTTTAGTTTACTCTGCCGATAACTTCAGGCATGGTGATCGCAAATCGAACAGGCCGCTAAGAGCCTGGCGATCCAAACTCACACGGAGGGTGATAACTTACAAAAAATCTTCGCGACAAACAGGGGTTTGGGGTGAAAAAACGTTTTCTGAACACTATCAACCGGGTGCGTCAGGCACCATGGTTATCCAGGTTGCTGCGCAGACGCAAGGCGCCTTCTCAAAAGACATCAATAGACGTACTCGTTGACGACTTTTTCAATCATTTTGATGTTGCTATAGCAAATTCAGCGCAAAGTAAAAGCCGGTGTTATAAAACCCGTCATGATGTGTACTGCAGCGAGATGGGCTACGAGCCTGAGCGTGCGGATGGCATGGAACATGACGAGTTTGATGCGTATTCTGTCAGTTGCCATATCACGCATAAGCAGTCAGGTGAATGTGCCGGTACCATTCGCGTGGTGTTACCGCGCACGACGGATCAGGTGCTGCCGATGGAGCAGGGTTGCCAGTCAGCCATGCCTGAGGGTTCACTGACACCGGATAATTTCCAGAGGACCGACATTGCCGAAGTGTCACGACTGGCGGTACCCGCCCGCTTCAGACGTCCACTAAGGCCCGCGGCGAAACTCGATAGTGCGCACAATCAGTCACGCTGTTCGTCTTTGCTGTCGGTTGCGCTGTATCTGATGGCGACCAATGTCAGCCTGCATCATAATATACGGCAGGTTTACGTGATGATGGAACCGCGTCTGGCGCGCAGTATGTCGTTCATGGGTATTCGTTTCAGTCAGTTGGGTGACGTCATTGAATATCATGGCAAACGGGCAGCATTCTCAATCGTGCCTGAACAGCTGGTGGCGGAAGTATCACCGGCAATGCGTGGCTTTCAGCAGGCATTACAGGCACGCATGAACTGGCCAGCTCTGGTGCAGGTCAGTGATACTGCAACGAATCAGCCTGCAACGCACCGCCGTGCGGCCTGAGCGCTCGCGTTTTTAAACGCCGTATAGCAATGCAAATACCGGGGGTTTCCCCGGCCTTTGGCATTGAATACGTATGTATATTCCTTAACATACTGTTAACCGTTATGCTTGATACATTGAAACATAACGGGGATCAGTATGCTTCTTTCTACTTCAGGCTCTTTAAGCCGGTGTGCGGCGACAGTGCTTGCCGTGTTGTCGCTGGCGTCATGCAACGCAAGCGAAGACAAAGCCATGGCAGCAGACACCGCGCCTACACCACCAGTAAAACCCCAGCAAGATGGTAAACCCGTGGTTTATCAGGTGTTCACCCGCCTGTTTGGCAATACCAATACGACCAATAAGCCCTGGGGAACCATTCGGGACAATGGTGTCGGTAAGTTTGAAGACTTCACTGATACCGCGCTTGATGAAATTGCGCAAATGGGAGTTTCTCATATCTGGTATACCGGTGTGCCCCATCATGCGCTGGTCACCGATTACACCGCTTATGGAATTTCTCAGGATGATCCTGATGTGATCAAAGGGCGGGCAGGCTCACCATATGCGGTGAAAGATTACTACAATGTTAATCCGGATCTTGCCGTTGACCCTGCGAATCGTCTGGCAGAGTTTGAAGCGTTAATCGCCCGTACCCACGCACACGGCATGAAAGTGATTATTGATATCGTGCCTAATCACGTTGCCCGTCATTATGAGTCGTTAAGTGCGCCGCAAGGCGTCAGTGACTTTGGCGAAACGGACGACACCAGCGTGACCTATGCCAGGGACAATAACTTTTATTATGTTGTGGATGAGCCATTCAGGGTGCCTGTTGATGAAAGTTACAGTCCGCTTGGCCCATATTCACATCCCCTGGCTGATGGTGAATTCGAGGAGGTGCCCGCCAAATGGACAGGCAATGGTGCTCGGGCCGCACAGCCTGCTATGCATGACTGGTATGAAACGGTAAAAGTTAATTATGGTGTGCGCCCTGATGGCAGCCATGATTTCCCCAGTCTGCCTGACGGTTTTGCCCAACAGCCCGCGGCGGCACATGCGGCATTCTGGCAGGGTAAAGATTTGCCCGATTCCTGGTACAAATTCCGTGATATCGCCCATTACTGGCTGGATAAAGGCGTCGATGGCTTTCGCTTTGATATGGCAGAAATGGTACCCGTCGAATTCTGGTCGTTTCTCAATTCGTCCATCAAGATGAAGAACCCCGACGCGTTCTTACTGGCAGAGGTTTATCAGCCGGACAAGTACCGAGCCTATCTGCATGCGGGGAAAATGGATTACCTGTATGACAAGGTAGGGTTCTATGACACCCTTAAAACCATCATGCAGGGCACCGGCACGGTGTCGGCGTTACTGGATGTGCACCAGCAGGTGAGTGATATTGCGCCTTCCATGCTGCACTTTTTAGAGAATCATGACGAGCAGCGTATCGCCAGCCCGGCATTCGCAGGCGACGCCATGAAAGGCAAGCCCGCGATGGTGGTGTCTGCGCTGATCAGTGCATCGCCCATCATGTATTATTTTGGCCAGGAAGTCGGTGAGGATGGCAGTGAGGAAACCGGTTTTGGCGATCCCACCCGAACCACTATTTTTGATTACGCAGGGGTACCGGCCCACCAGCGCTGGGTGAACGAAGGCGCGTTTGATGGCGGCCAGTTATCCGGCGAGGAGCGTCAGCTGCGGCACTTTTATAAATCACTGCTGAATATTGCGGCCAGCTCACCGGCAGTAAATGGTGCGATGATCAGCTTGCATCAGGAAAATCTGGGTGCATCTGGTAACTATAGCCAGCAGCAACTGGCGTTCATCCGGCATAACGGTGACAGCCGGTTGCTGGTGATCACCAATTTTGCCGAGGATGCTGTTGCGCCACTGACCGTGAATATTCCGGCGCAGACGGTTTCGAAACTTGGCCTCAAACAAGGGATGCCATTGCGTGCAAAACTCACCTCAGGCCAGGATGCTGAGCTGACTCGCGGGGCCGATGGCGGCCTGAAGGTTCAGCTTGATCTCAGCGTGCTGGAGTCCCGGGTTTATGCGTTCTGATTTCTGGGGTACGGCCCTGATGGCAATGGCCTGTATAAGTGCGTGTACCGGCGAGCCTGAGCGTCAGGCTGAGGACAGCAAGCAGCAAGTAGCGCAACAGCAGCTGACACCCTCAACCATGGCAGACAATGTCACACTGTTGCCACAAAGCGTGACATTTGCCGGTAAACCCCGTCAGCTGTGGGTGTATTTACCGCCAGGCTATGCGACGTCATCCGCATCCTATGATGTGGTATATATGCACGATGGTCAGAATGTGTTTGATGCGCAAACCAGTTATGCAGGCGAGTGGGGCGTTGATGAAACCCTGAACCGGCTGGCAGACGAGGGGTACGCGGTGCCACTGGTGGTAGCCATTGAGCATGGCGGCGAGGCGCGGATGCAGGAGCTCAGTCCCTGGACTAACCCTGAATTCGGAGAGGCGCAGGGTGAGGCGTACCTCAATTTTATTATTAACAAGGTTAAACCGCTGATTGATGGGACCTACCGGACCAATCCTGGTGCTATGTCGACAACCATGATGGGCAGCTCCATGGGCGGGTTGATGTCACATTATGCACTGGTTGCGCGGCCTGACGTATTTTCAAAAGCCGCCGTATTTTCGCCGTCTTTCTGGTTTTCCGAACAGGCCTACCATCAAAGTGAAAATGCGCCGCTGCCTGAGACACACCGGCTATTGATGACTGTCGGTGAAAAAGAGGGCGACAAGATGGTCAATGGCACGCAGGCCATGGCCGATTTACATCTGGCTCAGCAACATCCTCAGGACAGGCTGTCAGTCCGGGTCGTACCCGGGCAGTCGCATAACGAAGCGTTCTGGCGGGCGCAGGTTGCTGATGCACTTATCTGGCTAAATGTGGTGAAACAACATGAACAATAAAATGACCATTTGTGCGCTGCGCTGGTTATTGCTGGCGCTGCTGATTGGGCTTAACCCGGCGTTACAGGCTCGTGTGCTTACCGATCTGACGGTCGGGGATGATCGGGCTACTGCGGTGCTGTCTGATGGCGTCACCGTATCACTGCGCTTTTTACCCTATCAGAGTGTTGAAGTGGTTTATCATCAGCCGGGACAGTCAAACCTGCCCGGTCTGGCTATTGCGCCGGATCATAAGGCGTCAACACCAGTGCTGAAAAATACCGCGCAGGGCTTTACGCTGCGTCACGGTGACATCAGTGTTAACGTGAATGCAAGCCCGTTTCGACTTGCTTTTGCGTATCGCAATGAAAGGGCCACGGCAGAAGCGTCGGGTTATTTTAATACCGAAACGATCCGGGGCTTTCGTTTTCAGTTAAGCGATGATGAACAGTTGTACGGCGGAGGTCAGCGTGTCCTGGGGATGGACCGGCGTGGCCATAAAATGCCGCTGTATAACCGGGCGCATTATGGCTATACCACAGAATCCAGCCAGATGTACTATTCACTGCCTGCTGTGCTGTCATCGGCAAACTACGCCATCCTGTTTGATAATACGGCCAAAGGCACACTGGATATCGGTAAGAGTGAGCGCGATATCCTGCAGTTTTCTGCCGTGGCGGGACGCCGGGCCTATATTGTTACGCTGGGCGGCTCAACCCGAGAGGTGGCGACCAATGTAGTGAGTGTCACCGGCAGACAGCCATTACCGTCACGCTGGATGCTTGGCAACTTTGCCTCACGCTTTGGTTATCACAGCGAACAACAAACCAGGGATGTGGTTGACGCGTTTGCCCGCGAGGATATGCCTCTGGATGCTGTTGTGCTGGATTTATACTGGTTTGGTAAAGACGTAAAAGGCCACATGGGCAATCTGCAATGGGATAACGACGCATTTCCCTCACCGCAGAACATGATCGAAGACTTTGCTGCACAAGATATTAAAACGGTGCTGATCACTGAACCCTTTATCCTTACCACATCGAACAAATATGAAGAGGCGCAGGCAGCGGATGCGCTGGCGCAAAATCTGGCCGGGAACACCAAAACCTTTGATTTTTTCTTCGGTAATACTGCGCTGGTGGATGTATTCAGTGAGCCGGGGCAGGCCTGGTTTGCCAGTCAGTACACGCGGTTGCTGGATGACGGTGTGGCAGGATTCTGGGGCGATCTCGGCGAACCTGAAGTGCACCCTGAGGACACTCAGCATACCTGGCAGGGCAGGCCGGTGATGGCCGATGAAATTCACAATGCGTACGGACATCAGTGGGCAAAACTGGTGTATCAGACATTAGTGGATACACAACCTGATACACGCCCGTTTATACTGATGCGCTCTGGCTTTTTAGGCTCACAGCGCTATGCCATGGTGCCCTGGACCGGTGATGTCAGTCGCAGCTGGGGCGGTCTCAAGCCGCAAGTCGAACTGGCACTGCAAATGAGTGTTTTTGGACTGGCCTATACGCACAGTGATTTGGGTGGCTTTGCCGGTGGCGATGCGTTTGATAAGGAACTGTATCTTCGCTGGCTGCAGCTAGGGGAATTCCAGCCGGTATTTCGTCCGCATGCCCAGGAAGACATAGCACCTGAGCCAGTGTTTCACAGCGAAAACGTAAAAAACATCGCCAGAAATATTCTGAAACGGCGCTACGCCATGCTGCCGTATAATTATTCACTTATGGCTGAAAATGCACAGACCGGTATGCCGTTAATGCGTCCACTGAGTTTTTATCATGACGACAAAACATGGTTCGCTCACGACGACAGTTTCTACTGGGGACCGTCGGTGCTCGTCGCCCCGGTCACAGAGCCCGGCGTGAGCAGCTGGCCGGTCGACTTACCCCCGGGGATCTGGTTTGAACGAAGTACCGATCGCCGGTACGAAGGTGGTCAGTCGGTCACGGTGAAGGCAGATCTGGCAACAACGCCGGTATTTATAAAAAATGGTGCGATAATCCCCAAAGTGAAGGCCGTGACTAATACAACCCGCGCTGATTTCAGCCACCTTGATGTGCATGTCTGGGCGGCAGACGGCCTGAAAGAAAGTGCGTTTAGTTATTACGAAGATGATGGCGTAACCCCCGTCAATGACGACGCTGACCGGCACTATCGTATTGATTTTGCTGTCAGCGCCAGTGACGACGCTGTCACAGTAACGGCCGCAAGCCACGGCAGTTACGCTTCTATGCCGGCAAACCGGACCATCACCTGGCATATTCATGGTCTAACCGATGAGCCAGAGGTACTCAGTCCGACTTCAAACAGCGGCATCAGTGAGGCTAACTGGCAGCCTGAGCGCCGGATTCTGCGGGTGTCGCAGTCGCTTAACGAGCGCACTTCACTGCGTCTTTCGCAGTAGGCCTGCCACTTAGCTGTCTGCCGATAAATGCAGATAAGTCTGCACAGGTGACGTGAATACGTATGCAGTTACTTGGAAGAGATGACTATCAGCCGTTACTATTATGTACCTACTTTAACGTATTATTAACAACGCAGGGGCCGCCATGAGTAACCCAGATAGCCTGATCAAAAACCGTCACATACCCGCGTCAGTTTTACTGTTAGCGACCAGTTTAATGGGCGCAGGTAAGGCGCTGGCGGCCGATAGTGATATTCAGGTATCGCCACCACACTGGTGGGCAGACATGGCGTCACCGTCTCTTGAACTGATGCTGCACGGTGATGATATCGCCGATGATACGGTTACGGTGACTGGTGAGGGCGTGACGTTAGTTGAACAGCGTTCCCTGGACAGTGACAACTACCTGTTTGTCGCGCTCGATGTAGAAAATACAGTGCCGGGTAAGGTTACTTTATCGGTAACCGATGAAAACGGACAGGTCAAAACACTCGACTATTCGTTTAAAGCGCGGGATGACGGCTCTGCGCAGCGCCAGGGTTTCTCGGCAAAAGATGCGATTTATTTGATCACGCCAGATCGCTTTGCCAACGGCGATACCAGTAACGACAACGTGTCCGGTTACCGTGATAAACAGGATCGCAGCGATAAGGGTGGCCGTCATGGTGGTGACATTGCCGGTATGATGCAGCATCTGGATTATATCAGCGACATGGGGTTCACGCAGATCTGGACCATGCCGCTGCTGGAAAATGCGATGGAGAAGTATTCCTACCATGGCTACAGCACCACCGACTACTACCGCATTGATCCGCGCTTTGGCAGCAACCAGCTGTACCGCCAATTCAGCGAACGCGCTGCGAAGCACGGGGTAGGCGTGATCATGGATATGATTTTAAATCATATAGGCAGTGACCATCCCTGGATGAGAGATATGCCATCTTCCGACTGGATCCATAATGGCGGTGAGTTTACCCCGACATCGCACCGCCGCGAGTCGCTGCATGATCCACACGGGGTAGAGTCGGACATTCGTGCGTTTGCCGATGGCTGGTTTGTACCCACCATGCCTGATCTGAATCAGTCTAATCCGCACCTGGCGACTTATCTTATTCAGAACGCCATCTGGTGGGTAGAATACGCAGGACTAAGTGGTATTCGGGTTGACACCTATTCGTATTCCGATAAAGCCTTTTTAGCCGAGTGGACGCGCCGGCTGATGCAGGAGTACCCCAATCTCAATATTGTCGGTGAGGAGTGGTCAACCAACCCTGCTATTACGGCTTACTGGCAACAGGGCAGCCAGCGCCACGATGATTACCAGAGTGCATTACCCAGTGTGATGGATTTTCCGCTGCAGTCATCGCTGATGAGTGCGCTTACCCAGAGCGAGAGCTGGGACAGCGGACTCAGGGTGATATACGACACGCTGGCCACCGACTTTTTATATGGTGACCCGTACAATCTGGTGGTGTTTGCTGATAACCATGATATGAGCCGCGTATTCAGTCAGCTCAACGAAGACAAAGCGCTGTGGGATATCGCCATGACAGTTATGCTGACCACACGCGGTATCCCACAGGTTTTCTATGGTACAGAAATATTGATGGCGAACCCTGGTACCACTGATCATGGTATTATTCGCAGCGACTTCCCAGGAGGCTGGCAAGGCGATGAGGTGAATGCGTTTAGTGGTAAAGGACTGACAGACGATCAGCGCTGGGCGCAACAGCGCATTAAACAGCTTCTTTCACTGCGTAAATCGGCACCGGAACTGTTTGCCGGCGAGCTTGTTCATTATGCGCCTGACGACGGTGTTTATGTGTACTTTCGTACCGCCCAGTCAAGTGGTACGCCCGGTATGATGGTTGTTGTTAATAAAGGCGACGCGCGCAGTCTGGATCTGTCCCGTTTTGAGGCGCAGCTGAGCAACACCGGTACTATGACGCGGTTGCGTGATAATAAAAAAGCTACGACGTCTGATTCGCTCAGCCTGGACGCAACATCTGCCAGTGTATGGCTGCTTAATTAAAAAACGACAACAATAATCAGAGAGACTTATGCACGCAAAACAACCCCGACTTAATTTCTGGCAAATATGGAACGTCAGCTTTGGTTTTCTTGGTGTTCAGTTTGGTTTTGCACTGCAAAACGCAAACGTCAGTCGGATCCTGTCTGATTTAGGCGCTGATCTGCACTCCCTGTCGCTGTTCTGGCTGGTTGCACCGATCATGGGGTTGATTGTACAACCCATTGTGGGCTCGGCATCTGACCGCACATGGAATCGCTTAGGGCGCCGTCGTCCGTTTATTCTCGCCGGGGCTTTTGCCGCCGTACTTGGCATGGTTTTACTGCCCAATGCGCCTTTATTTGTTGCCTTTATGGCACCGATGATTATGGGCGCAATGATGGTGGCGCTGATGGATGCGTCGTTTAATGTGTGTTTTCAGCCTTTTCGTTCGCTGGTGTCTGATATGGTGCCGGCCGAACAGCGCAATATAGGCTATTCGGTACAGTCTCTGCTCATCAATATCGGTGCGGTCATTGGCTCGATTCTGCCGTTTGTACTGACCAATGTGGTGGGGCTTGAGAACACAGCACAACTTGGCGAAGTCGCGCCCTCTGTAATGTGGGCGTTTTATATCGGTGCAACGGTGCTGCTTGGCACAGTTATCTGGACCGTGATACGTACCAAAGAATATTCGCCAGAAGACTATTACCGGTACAAAGGAGTGGACCCACAGGCCGCTGAAGAAGCAGAGGCGAAGGTTCCCCTGATACAAAAGCTCCGTGGTTTTTGGACCCTGGTTGCAAATATGCCCACCACCATGAAACAGCTGGCGGTGGTGCAGTTTTTTTCCTGGTTTGCGCTGTTTATCATGTGGGTATATACCACTCCTGCCATAACACAGCACATCTGGAACGTAGACAAGCACTGGTTTGATCCTGACTTTATTGCGGCTGCGCCAATGGTGCCGGAAACCATTGTCGCTGCCAAAGGTGCTGCTGGTGACTGGGTGGGGATCCTGTTCGCGGCGTATTCCGTGTTTGCGGCCATTTTCTCTGTGTTTTTAGCCAAACTTGCGGATAAGTTCGGGCGTAAACTGGTATATGCCGGTTCACTGGTGCTGGGCGGGATCAGTTACATCAGCTTCCTGGCGTTTCAGGATTTGCAGTCGGTCGACGTTAACCTGCTGATTACCAGTGTCACGGTTCCTATGGGCGCTGTGAAACTACTGATTCCCATGGTCGGGATTGGGATTGCCTGGGCGGCTATTCTGGCACTGCCGTACGCCATGCTGGCCGGTGCATTGCCGCCAAACAAAACCGGCGTCTACATGGGGATATTCAACTTTACCGTTGCTGCCCCCCAAATTGTATCGGGGCTGACAGCAGGCTGGATATTAAGTGCCGTATTCGATAATGAAGCCAAATACATCATTGTGGTAGCCGGCGTCTCGATGATACTGGGCGCACTGGCCGTGTTCTTTGTGAAAGAGCCAGACGTGATGCCCGATGTGATGAGCGAAGGAGAACAGTTATGAGATACGGTACACGTAATGTCGCGATGCTTGCCACGCTGAGTATGCTGGCAGCGGGTTGCGTCACACCGGAAAACGGACCTGAATCCGCGGCGAAAAAAGGTGCAGAGACACACCAGCGTCAGCATTATTTTGGTACTCGCGAGCCATTCGCCAGCGAGGCTGTCTATTTCGTAATGACCGATCGCTTTGTTGATGGTGACCCCTCAAACAATCATGAAGACCAGGGTGGCGAACATCCGACCTGGCAATTACCGCTTAAAGGCCCTGACGGTGAGCGTGCGTATGTTGGCTATATGGGCGGAGACTTACGCGGTGTACTGAATAACGCGGACTATATTAAGGACATGGGATTTACCGCCGTATGGCTGACACCACTGGTTGCCAATCCTGATCAGGCTTTTACTGGTGATGAGCCCATAACCTATGGCGGCGCCTTCAAAGACGGCGGTAAAACCGGCTACCATGGCTACTGGGCGACCAATTTTTATAAGCCCGATGAGCATTTTATCAGTGATGATTTGACGGTGAAGCAGTACACACAGGCCATGCGGGAAATGGGCTTTAAAAATGTGTTTGATATTGTGGCCAATCATGGCACGCCCAGTTTTACCATGCCTGACGATCAGCCCGGCTTCGGTGAAATTTATGACAGAGAGGGCAAACTGGTTGCCGACCATGAGAATTTACACCCCAGTGAGCTTGACCCCGAGAACAACCCGCTGCACGCCTTTTTTCATGACTATCCGGATCTGGTGAAATTATCAAACCTTGACGATACCAGTCCGGCCGTTCGTGACTATCTGATTAACAGTTATCTTTACTGGATTGAGCAGGGCGCCGATGCGTTTCGTATTGATACCATTCGTCATGTACCACACAGCTTCTGGCGGGAAATGTCAGAGCGGGTGAGGGCGGCGCATCCGGGCTTCTATATGTTCGGTGAGAGCTTTGAGTATGATGCCAATGCAATCGCACAGCATACGCTGGAGAAAAACGGGGCGATAAGCGTGCTGGATTTCCCCATGCAAAAGGCCATGCTGTCTGTGTTTGAAAAACCGGCAGAATCCGATTTTGCCGACCTGGCACCGACGCTTCACCTTCAGCATGGTCCATACCGCAACCCTTACGATTTGACCATTTTTTATGATAACCACGATATGGCGCGCATGAATGCCACCGACAACGGGTTTATTAACGCACATAACTGGCTGTTCACCGTACGTGGGATCCCGGTGGTGTATCAGGGCTCCGAGATTGGCTTTATGCGCGGCACCGCCGAACATGCCGGGAACCGCAATTACTTTGGCCAGCACAACATTGATAAAGCGCCTGATAATGCCATTCATAATGCACTGCGTGACATCGCGCAGATCCGCAAGCAAACGCCTGCACTGCAACGTGGCTTGCAGGTCAATGTGCGCCTTAAGGATCATCAGGCTGTATTTTACCGCGTCCTTCAGGATAATAAGCAGGCGCAGACAGCACTTGTACTGCTTAACAAGGGGCCCCAGACTCAAGCATTTGAGGTGTCTGAGTATATCCAGGGCGGAACCTGGCAGGAACAGTTATCCGGGCAGACACGCACACTGCGAAACGGCGAGTCGCTGGTTACTGACGTAGCAGCGAATGGTGTCCAGGTGTGGGTAAGAAACGGTGAAGTGCGTCATCCTGCATTGGTGCAACAAATGAATGAGCAAATGGCGACGCAATAGTCGCCACCTTGTCACTTGTCACTTGTCACTTTTACTTTTCTAATCGCTGCTGGCCGGACCGGCGCCACATGACTGGCGGATCACCAGTTCAGCCGGCATTAGAAAATCCTCCACTGGCTCGCTGTTTATGGCTTTGAGCAACGTATCAACCAGTAATTCACCTGCACGGCGGGTGTTTTGCTGGACGGTGGTCAGACTCGGTGTGGTATACGCTGATACCGTGATATTGTCATAACCAACCACCGCAACATCATCCGGTACCATGATATTGGCGTGACGAAGTGCACGTAACACGCCCATTGCAATTAAATCGGACGCGCAGACAATGGCATCCGGCAGGCGGGCGTCATTAATCATGGCTTGCGCTGCGGTAAAGCCGTCATCCTCGGTAGAGATGGCATTGTACTGATTGTCACTGTCGTGAGTGATACCATGCGCACTAAGCGCATCGACAAAGCCCAGGTAACGTGCCATAAACTCAGGCGCATGACTGCCCGCATCGCCGACAAAGGCATAGTGTTTATGCCCGTTGTCCAGAAGATGCCGGGTAATGTCATAGCCGCCCTGGTAATTATCACAACCAATACTGACGCCGGGATGTTCCGAATCATGTGCCCCCCAACGCACGAAATGCGTGCCCTGTTCCTCTAACTGGGTGAGTTTTGTGCGATAGTCCAGATAGTCGCCGTAACCAAGCAGAATGATGCCATCCGCTTTGTTTGAGTCTTCATACTCAGCATGCCAGTCACTTTCCAGGTTCTGAAACGATACAAGCAGATCGTACCCTGCATTCGCACAGGCCCGGGTGATGCTACCCAGCATAGACAGAAAAAACGGATTGATCATAGAATCGTCAGAGGTGGGATCCTCAAACAGCAGTAACGCAATGGTGTTGCTCTTCTGTTTGCGCAGGTTACTGGCGTTTTTGTCGACTTTATAATTAAGATCGCGCGCAATGCGCTGAATTTTTTCCCGTGTTTGCTTGTTAACCAGCGGGCTGTCGCTCAACGCACGGGAGACCGTCGACTGAGAGACTCCAGCGATGTGGGCGATATCAAACGAGGTTGCTTTATCTTTCATGAACACTACATCTAAAAAGCTACGACAACAGTGTCGAATAGCCTTACGATACCACAGTTTTAGAGGAAATAATGGCATAACCTGGCAAGCAGGCGCTGGCAGCACAGCTTCTCACCAGTTCGCTGGATTATTGCACAATCAGGCGGGCAGCCGGAAGAAAACATGGTTGCACATTTTCTGACAGTGTTATACTGCCCGCTTAAACCATCACTTATTTATACTGAAGGGGAAACCGCGAATGGCCGAGACCGAGCATCGTCCGACCAATTTTATCCGCCAAATTGTAGACAAAGACCTGGCCTCTGGGCTTCACCAGAGCATTAAAACGCGCTTTCCGCCCGAGCCGAACGGCTTTTTGCATATCGGGCACGCAAAATCCATTTGTCTTAATTTCGGTATCGCGGAAGACTATGAAGGTAGCTGCAACCTGCGCTTTGATGACACCAACCCGGTGAAAGAAGATATTTCCTTCGTTAATTCCATCAAACAGGACGTACACTGGCTTGGCTTTGAGTGGGATGGTGAGGCCAGATATTCATCAGACTATTTTGATCAGTTACATGGCTTTGCCGTTGAACTGATAGAAAAAGGGCTGGCCTACGTGGATTTCTCTGCGCAGGACAAGGTGCGAGAAATGCGGGGAACGCTGACCGAGCCTGGCACTAACAGTCCGTATCGCGATACGGATATTGAGACCAATAAGGCCGAATTCGCCAAAATGACCGCCGGTGAGTACGGCGAAGGCGAGTGCAGCCTGCGCGCTAAAATTGATATGGCCTCGCCCTTTATGTGTATGCGCGACCCGATAATTTACCGGGTTAAGCATGCCGATCATCACCAGACCGGCAATAAGTGGTGTGTCTACCCTATGTATGACTTCACCCACTGCATTTCCGATGCAATTGAAGGGATCACGCATTCACTGTGCACGCTTGAGTTTCAGGATAACCGTCGGCTGTACGACTGGGTCATTGAGAATATCAGCATTGACTGCACGCCACGTCAGTACGAATTTTCACGCCTGAACCTAGAGTACACGGTACTCAGTAAACGGCGTCTGATTCAGCTGGTTGAAGACGGTCATGTGAGTGGCTGGGATGATCCCCGCATGCCAACCATTGCCGGTTTGCGTCGCCGCGGTTATACGCCAGGCTCTATCCGTGAGTTTTGTAAGCGTATTGGCGTTACCAAAATGGATAACCGGGTTGAAATGTCGATGCTCGAAGCCTGTATTCGCGATGATCTGAATGTCAACGCACCGCGCGCGATGGCCGTGTTAAACCCTATCAAGCTGGTGATTGAAAATTATCCGCAAGACAGTGCAGAGACGCTGACGGCGCCGAACCATCCAAATGACGAAAGTATGGGCACCCGGACTATCAGCTTTTCTCGCGAAGTGTGGATTGAAGCAGAAGACTTTCGCGAGTCTGCCAACAAGAAGTTTAAGCGTCTGGTGCTGGACAAAGAAGTTCGCCTGCGCAATGCCTATGTTGTAAAAGCCAATCGCGTTGAAAAAGACGAGGCAGGCAATGTTACAACGGTGTTTGCCACATACGATGCGGATACGCTGGGCAAAGATCCGGCCGACGGGCGAAAAGTAAAAGGCGTGATCCACTGGGTAGATGCCGGGTCGGCACAGCCAGCAGAGTTCAGACTGTACGACCGGTTATTTAACGTGCCTAACCCAGCAGGCGAAGACGTGTTCACTGATTCTATTAATCCTGAATCACTGAAGGTGGTAAATGGCTATGTAGAAGCTGGTCTGACGGATGCAATACCAGAAAGTGGCGGCTGGCAGTTTGAGCGGACGGGTTATTTCTGCCTTGATACTGATTCAACGACTGCGCGACCAGTGTTTAACCAAACCGTTGGTTTGCGCGATACCTGGGCAAAAATAGGCGACTAACCGGGCAGTCGCCAAAGTAGATAAGCAAGCCGCCATCACAGGCGGCTTTTTTTATTTAGGCTGACAATCAACAGAGGTACCGGTGATCCCTTCGCTGTCTTCTCCCATCAGGTAAAGGTACAGCGGCATGATCTGAGCCGGTGTTTTCAGCGTGTCAGGATCTTCAGCAGGGAAGGCCTGGGCGCGCATATTGGTGCGTGTTGCCCCTGGGTTTATACAGTTAAAACGTATGCCTTTGTTGCGGTATTCATCGGCCAGGGTTTGCATAATACCCTCGGTGGCAAATTTTGAAGCTGCATAGGTACCCCAGAAACTTCTGCCTTCGCGGCCCACTGACGAGGTGGTAAAAATGACCGAGGCTTTGTCGTTTTGCTCCAGCAATGGCAGTAGTGCCTGTGTCATAAACACCGTGCCATTAACATTGATTTCCATAACCGTGCGCCATTCATCCGCAGGAATATCTTTAAAAGCGCTTAAATGACCGAGCACGGACGCATTGTGCAGTACACCATCAAGTTTACCAAACTGCTCTTTTATGGTTTGCGTCATTTGCTGGTAGTGGTTTGGGGTAGCACCTTGCAAATCAAGAGGAATAATCGCCGGTTCAGGCAGTCCTTCTTCGACGATACTGTCGTACACCTTTTCCAGCTTACTCACCGTGCGCCCAAGCAGAATGACTGTTGCCCCGTGCCGGGCATACGTATGTGCTGCCTGAGCACCTATGCCGTCACCTGCGCCCGTCACCAATACTACTTTGTTTTCCAAAAGCCCGTGAGGCGCTTTATAGTCATTCATATTACTGTCCTGATTGATATCGCTAATTCCCCAAATTCTACCCATGCATGCGCATAAGTAAAATGCCGTGCGACGAAAATTCCTCACATTAAAAAATACTTACAAGCAATTAACAAACCTTTGCAAAGTTGCAACAAAGTCAATAAGATTGAACTATGCTCAACTGGTCTAACATGTTTAAAACCCGTTAACGCACTACTGCTTACCGACTGGTGCTGTTACCTGAGTATCAGCCACAACTGGTTTTGGACACAGAATAAAAACAATGTTTTGTAGGGAGAAAGAATGAGAAAACTACTATTGAGTTCCAGTGTTGCTGTCGCGCTGGGCCTTGCCGGATGTGGTGGCTCGGAGACACTCGACGATGTACAGGCGGAGACGCCAGTGGAAGCGCCCCTTTCTCGTGTTGTCTTTGACCCGGGTGCCGGTAACGTCAATATTCCCAACGATATCCTCATGCTGCCAGGCGATGACGGCTTCTTTGATTACACACTGAATATTCCGGTGGCTGATCCTACTGATTTCGGCGACCCGCAAAACGCTCTGAATGTACTGGATGGCTGGTCAACACAGCATCCGTTCCAGATAGAAATTTCCACTGCGGCCGGTGTAAGTCTGGACGCGTCGACACTGGCGTCTGGGGTTCATCTGTTTGAGGCGACACATGGACTGGATATCCGCGACCCGGACTGTGCGCAGGCTGAAATCCCGTCATCAGGCTGTAAGGTGGGCGACAAGCTGACCTACGGTGTTGATTATGTTGCAAATCTTGCTGGCCCGGACACCATTAATGTCGTCCCCCTTAAGCCGCTTAAACCGGCACAGGGCTACATGCTGGTAGTGACCAATGATTTGCAGGACTCAGAAGGCAATGGTGTTGAGGGCTCTACGACCTGGGACCTGGTAAGTCAGGATATCAATACCAATCCGTTATCGACAGAAAGTCAGCTATTGGTTCAGCAACTGGTCAATTCTCTAATTGCACCGGTGGTTGATGCAGGGGTGAGCAGAGACAGCATCTCGTATGCCGCTGCCTTTACCACGCAATCAACCAGTATTGCGCTGGATACCATTAAGAAGGTCATGGTTTCTGAATACGCGGCACGCGCCGGAGCCGGTGATCCAACAGCAGGGCAGGCTTTGCCGGCTATTGTTGCACGAACGCCTGATGCTGCGCCCAATGCTATGGAGGCGCTGGGTTTAGTGAATCAGCAGGCTGTTGACGGTGCTGTGGAGCAGGGTATTGCCGCTTTACCACCGCAGGCAGAACCGCTTATTCCAGCGATTCGCGCAACAGACTTTTCGGCCCTGCAAACCTGCGATGGGCTGCTTGGCACGGCTAGCGGTCAGCTGGCGGGTGTATGGGGTCAGTTAAATGACTTTGCGGTCGGTATCTCAGAAGGGATCCTGCAACAGGCTGGGCCTTTATGTGCAGCCTCACGGTTTGAAGGTGAAATTTCCCTGCCGTACTTCCTCGGCGTTCCCAGTGCGGAGAATTCTCTGGCACCGGTGAATACCTTCTGGCAGGCCGCCTGTGACAGTGGTGTTGTTCTTAATCAGGCATCCGATGAAGTACTGGCGTCTGCTACGCCAGGTCCCAACAATGAAATGTGTCAGCAGCTGGGACTGGCCGATCTGCGGGTCAATGGTGAGAAGCTGGACCCGGCCCGTAATGTTACACGGTTTAACCCGTATCCGCAGCCAACAGGCGGCAATATGGGCAAGGAAACGCTGGATGTCCAGATCACTGTGCCAAATGCTATGGTATCTTCGGCGCTAGGTTTCCCCATTGAAAAACCTGAGGCTGGCTGGCCAGTCGTGATCCTGTCACACGGTATTACCAGCCGTAAGGAAGATATGCTGGCGATTACGGGCACACTGTCACTTGCCGGTATCGCAACGGTGGCCATTGACCATCCTCTGCACGGCAGCCGGGGCTATGATCTCGATGGCGACGGTACCGACGATCTGAATGCAACCTTCGTCAGCGCAACGCATTACATGAACCTGGGTAATCTGCCAACGGCCAGAGATAACCTGCGTCAGAGTGTGTCTGACTTTATGGGGCTGCGGCTTGGTCTGAATGCGGTTGTTGATACTACCGACAGTCAGGCGGTTGACTTTGACATGTCACGCGTCTCAGTCATGGGCGTCTCACTCGGAGCAATGACGGTGGGGAATGTCTCAGCGGTTGCCAATACCAGCATGGGTGGCGATCTGGCTGCGCTTGATGGTTTGTTCGCAGTACAACAGGCTTCCCTCGAATCACCAGGAGGCGGTGCTGCGCAGTTCCTGCTTGAGTCACCGAGTTTTGGACCGCTGATCAAAGGTCTGCTGCTGACTGAGTCGTCGCCTGAGTTCCGAGCATTGTTAGAAGCACAGTTTGGCTCGACCGATGTAACTGAAGAGGAACTTGCTGAAGCGGTTGGCCTGTTCCTGGATAACGCCAGTGAAGAGCAAATGGCCACTATTAACGGCACATTTGCTCAGTTTGCCTTTGCAGCGCAGACTGTGCTGGATGCAGGAGATCCGAATAACTACGCGAAAACGCTGGGTGAAACCACACCGGTGCATATGATGACCGTAGTAGGAGATGGCAGCGAACAGAATCCGCCGGATCAGGTTATTCCGGTGTCAACATCGTTACCACTTGCCGGTCAAATGCCGTATGCCGGCATTGTGGGTCTGCAGCAGGTTACAACCACGCAAACTGGCGATCCGGTATCAGGCCATGTGCTGTTTAACAGTGGTGCACACGCATCGAGCCTGAGCCCGAATGCAAGTCCGGCAGTGACCGAGGAAATGCAGCGTGAAGTTGCCGGTTATATCGGCAGCAGCGCGACGGTGTTGCCAATTACTAATGAAGATGTGGTAGCAAACTAACTACATCAAATCGTTTATAAAAACCGGCATTTATGTGCCGGTTTTTTTATGCCTGAATTTCATAGTCGTTAATTGTATGTGTGGATAAGTTAATGTATTGTTAATTGGTCCGATCTGTCAGCAACGAGGCACCGCATTCAGGGATGTAACGTGCTGATATGAAATACTAAAACAAACTCTATGAGGGACTACGCGTGAAAAAGAATTCTGTTAAGACCGTAGCCGGGCGCTCACTGATCACCTTGGGTGTGGTATTGGCTCTATATGGCTGCGGCGGCAACGACAACGACTTTGATGATGTCGAAACGACTCCAACTCCACCGCCCCCGACAACACCGGAGCCCGCTCCCGCGGTTACTGCATTTGATGATGACGGTACACTGGATGCGGAGATCACCTGGACGACCTATGGTGTGCCACACATCAAGGCCGATAACCTGGAAAGCATGGCCTATGGTGTGGGCTACGCGTTCGCCAGAGACAACCTGTGTATTCTGGCAGATCAAATCGTCAAATATAATTCTGAACGTTCCAAATATTTTGGTCCCGACACACAGCCGGGCAGTGGCGACTCTGAAAACCTGATCAATGACTTTGGTTTTCTGACAGTTGGAATTCGTGAAATGGCGGAAAACGATCTGTCATCGCTTTCTGCGAATAGTCGCGCCATGTTGCAGGGCTACACAGCGGGGTACAACCGCTACCTGGCTGATACACCGGTAGACGAGCAGGATCCTGCGTGTGCCGGGCAACCCTGGGTTCAGCCCATCGATTCTGTAGACCTTCTGACATATTCACTGGGCGTCGCCTTGCTGCCCGGTGCCGCTAACTTTTTAGGCCCGATGTTCTTAGCCGCACCAGAAGGGGAAAGTTATTTGCCCACGCCGGTGGCTCAGGCGCAGGCATCAGCGGCGACGCCCACGATTTCCGTTGATAAGGCCAATATCAAACTGCCAGAGAGAAACCCCCAGGACATGGGATCAAATGGCTGGGGACTGGGCAGCGACAAAACGACGAACGGCAAAGGTATGGTACTGGGTAACCCACATTTCCCGCATACCGGTAACCTGCGTTTCTGGCAGTTCCATACGCAGATCCCGGGGCATTTGAATGTCACAGGCAGCTCTCTGATGGGACTTCCTGGCGCAGTAAACATTGGTTTTAATGAAAACGTGGCCTGGACACACACCTTCTCAACGGCTGAACACTTCGTGGTTTACCAGCTGACGCTGGATGAAGATGACGCCTCTGATATGACGCATATGGTTGACGGTACGCCGCGTGAAATCTATGAAAAGCCGATGCAGATTGAAGTGGCGGTGGGCCCCGGACAAACCATCATGCTGGAAAAGACCGCCTACTACACCAACTACGGGCCTATGATTGAAGTGCCTGGAAACTTTGGCTGGGGTGACGGCGAAGCCTATGCAATTAAAGATGCTAACCTGCCGAATTACGATGTTATCGATCACTGGCTGGCGATGAACATGGCGACATCAATGGACGAGTTTAAACAGGCGTTCAAAGACTATGATGGCGTTATTTTCAATAATACCATGGCGGCATCGGATGATGGCCAGGTATTTTACATCGATGATTCCACGGTACCAAATCTGACTCCGACTGCAATCAATGAGCTGACCACCAACCCGTTGCTGATTGGCGCAAAACAACAGGCCGGGTTTACGATTTTGCCTGGGCACCTGTCAATCTTTGACTTCGAGCGTCCGGTACCCTATGAAAATGCGCCTAAATATGAAGGCACAGATTCGGTACAGAACTCTAATGATAGTTACTGGCTGACGAATATTGATGCTCCGATTGTCAATCCAAACCCACTGTATGGCCGCACCGGTAATCAGCAATCGCTGCGCTCTCGGATGGGACAGAAGCTAATTGAAGAAACCGGCAGCGACAATACCTTTACACCGGACGAAGTTGAGTCACTGGTGCTGAGCAACCGTAGCTACCTGGCTGAGGCCATTCTGCCGTCTCTGCTGTCAGCCTGTGAAGCGCAGGGCGACACACCGGTAGAGGTGGATGGCCAGTCTGTCGATATTTCTGACGCCTGTGCGGCACTGGGCAACTGGGACATGCGCATGAACGTAGAGAGTGTGGCGGGTCATGTGTTCCGTGAGTTTGCCTTCCAGTTTAACCGCAATCCGCAGTGGGCGGTTGACTATGATCCACAGCAGCCCGCGACGACGCCAAATGGCCTGCTTGAAAATGAGACAACCATTGAGCAGTTTGCCCGGGCAGTGATGGTACTTAACGAGGCGGGGGTAGCACCTGATGCGCAGTTTGGTAGCGTGCAGTTCGTTGAGCGAAGCCTGCCAGATGGCAGCGCATCAGGAAATAAACTGCCGTGGGCTGGTGCACATAATATTGAAGGCGGCTTTAACGTCTTTAATATCGTGCCGGGCAACAATGGAACCAAGTTACCGCGTCACACGTATCCACCGCTGAACAGCAATACCATTATGAGCGCCGAGGCTGAGGGCTACCATATCAACTATGGCAGCAGCTGGATGATGGTCATTAGCTTTACAGATGAGGGTCCGCAGGGAAGAGGTATTTTGAGCTATTCGCAGTCACGCGTATATGGCAGCGACCACTTCCTTGATCAGACGCAGTTGTATTCAAATGGTCCCGCGTTTCGCGATATTATCTTCACAGATGAAGATATTGCAGACAATACGATCGAATTTCTGCCACTAAGCTCGCAGTAAACTATCGTTGTACGTGGACAAAAATGGTATAAAAGGGCCTGTTTTAAACAGGTCCTTTTTTTCGCTTGAAGGAGAAATATTTTTGGAGTTTTTGTACGAGTACGGACTATTTTTGGCCAAGGCGGTAACGCTGGTCGTGGCATTGGTGGTGATCATTGCTGCCATTGCCGGTGCTGCGAATAAGCAGAAGCAGGGCAAAGGTCACCTTGAAATTCAGTCGCTGACGTCACAGTTAAAAGACGTTACCAATTATGCCCGTCAGGTGTTGCTGGATAAAGCAGCACTTAAAAAGCTGGCGAAAGAGCAGAAAAAGGAAGCGAAAGAAAAGAAAAAACAGGGTGAAGATAACGCGCCAAGGTTGTTTGTTATTGATTTTAAAGGCTCCATGGACGCACATGAGGTGGAGACCCTGCGTGAAGAAATCACGGCTATTTTGTGCGTGGCTGACAAAGGCGACGAGGTGCTGGTTCGCCTTGAAAGTGGTGGTGGTGTGGTACATGGCTACGGCTTAGCTGCGTCGCAATTGCAGCGCATCCGTGATAACGAACTCTCGCTTACTGTGGCGGTAGACAAGGTCGCGGCCAGTGGTGGCTACATGATGGCCTGTGTGGCCGATAAGCTACTGGCCTCCCGGTTTGCGTATATTGGTTCTATTGGTGTACTGGCGCAGTTACCTAACTTCAATAAGGTACTAAAGAAAAACGACATCGAATTTGAACAGATTACGGCTGGCGATTACAAACGCACCCTGACCATGTTTGGTGAAAATAACGATGAGGGGCGCAAAAAGTTCAAGGAAGAAATAGAAGAAATTCATGTGCTGTTTAAAGACTTTGTGCATGAACATCGTAAAGATATGGACATTGCCAAAGTCGCAACCGGTGAGTTCTGGCCTGGTATTAAAGCCAAAGAACTGGGACTGGTTGACGATATCATGACCTCCGATGATTATATTTTGTCTCACTATCCTGCCCGGGAAATTTTCAGCGTTAAATATGCCCAGCGTAAAAATGTGGCGGAGAAGCTTGGCTTTTCTGTCGCCATGGCCGCTGAGCGTGCGGTAATGCGGGTATGGAGTAAGGCCCAGCACTGGATTGGTTAGCTGAATGGCTAAGCAGACCAAGCAGGCAATCCTGGATGTTGCGCAGCGTCTTTTCTCCGAGCAGGGGTTCAATCAGACGTCGATGCGCAGCATCACTACAGAAGCATCGGTCAACCTTGCATCGGTGAACTACCATTTTGGCAGCAAGAAGAACCTGATTCAGGCAGTCTTCAAGCAGTATTTTGATGTGCTGATGCCCAGTGTTGAGAAGACACTGCAGCAGACTGCCTCTTCTGAAGGGGAACCGGGCGTCCGCAAACTGCTGATGGCGCTGATCCCCGCCATGATAGAATTAAACAGCGTCAGTCGTAATGGCACAGCCATATTCGTGCAGTTACTGGGTCGTGGCTACAACGAAACGCAGGGGCATTTGCGGCGGTTTATCATGCAAAGTTACGGCGATACGGTTCGAAAGCTGGTAGACGCCATTCATGCACGATTACCCTCACTCAGTGATGAAGAGATCTTCTGGCGGATCCACTTTGCGATGGGCAGTTTTGTTTTTTCAATGGCATCCAGCCAGGCGCTGACAGAAATTGCTGAGGCCGATTTCAATCGTCAGGTGTCGATTGAAGATGTGATGATTCACCTGGTGCCGTTTATTTCACAGGGGATTGCAGGGCAGGGTAAATAACCGCATGCGGGAGGTCCGCATGCGTTACGATAGTTAGCGTGGACGTATTGAACCCGGCTTTTCGTCTTCCAGTTGTTTTGCGTAGAAGTCTTTAACCGAAAAGCCGCCACTGGCTTTCTTACTCTTTTTAGCAGGGGCTTTTGCGGCAGTCTTTTTGGCCGGCTTTTTCGGCGCGCTTTCTGCTTTTGGGGCTTTACTGGCACTGGATGCGCCCCCGTTGAGTTCGGCCGTCATTTCTTCCAGTTGACTGATGCGCACATTTTTACCACCATCAACACTGTACCAGCCGGCTTTTGCTTCAATCTCTGGCTTTTTGCCATGCGCTTTCTGATATGCTTGGGTGAATTCCTCAATAATCTGTTCTTTATTCACTTTACTCATTAGTATTTGAACTCTGTAGATTGTTAAAAAAATGTCAGTTCAGGTTTTTTATAACGTTTTCCGCTCAGAATGTCTAATTTTCCCGGAGGAACCGTGTCTATAAGTACTCAGTCGCTCGTCTCTCATTTATCTTCTTTGCTACGCAGTGATGAAATAAAAGATTATTGTCCTAACGGATTACAGGTGCAGGGTAAGTCAGAGATTGCAAAAGTGATCACCGGCGTTACCGCCACACAGGCCCTTATCGATCAGGCGATAACGCAGCAGGCCGATGCCATACTGGTGCATCATGGTTACTTCTGGAAAGGAGAGGCGCAGGAAATAACCGGCATGAAGCAACGCCGGATAAAAGCCCTGTTAGCGCACAATATAAATCTTATCGCCTATCACCTGCCGCTGGACGTTCACCCGGAGTTTGGTAACAACCGGCAGCTGGCACATGTACTTGGTCTTGTCGACATCAGTAGTGTTAGTAGCGTAAAGCCGGAAGGATTACTTATGCTTGGCGAGTTACCTGACGCCATGTCGCATGTTGGGCTGGCTTCACTGATTGAAGAGAAGCTCGACAGGCCGCCTTTATCGGAAGCGGTCATCGACCGTCCCATTAAAAAGCTCGCATGGTGCACAGGCGGCGGACAGGGCTTTATCGAGCAGGCTGTTATGGCTGGCGCTGATGCCTTTATTACTGGCGAGGTATCAGAGCAGACCATCCATACTGCCCGCGAAATGGGAATTGACTTCTATTCTGCCGGCCATCATGCAACAGAACGCTACGGTGCCAAAGCGCTGGGGGAATATGTTGCCGATACCTATGGTCTGAACGTCAGCTTTATCGATATTCCTAATCCGGCCTGAGCATGAAGTCAGATCAGATTTTTGACGGACTGGCTGACAAGTTTGCAGCGAATATTTATGGCACCACCAAAGGTCGCCTTCGTCATCAGCTCTTATGTGAAGCGCTGGAACCCTGGCTACCTGAAACGCCGGCCCGGATTCTGGAAATTGGTGGTGGTACCGGCGTTATGGCACACTTTCTTGCTCAGCACGGCCACAACGTTGTACTCACCGATGCGTCTGAAGATGTATTGGTACATGCGAAAGAACTGTTAAGTGACACCGCCGGGGTCACCATCCGTCACGCCAGGTTACAGGATAGTCATGATATCCATCGCTACGACATGCTGGTGTGTCATGCGGTACTGGAGTGGCTGGACAACCCAATGGAGGCTATTGCGTTTATGGCCGGTGAAATGCAAAAAGGCAGTCTGCTAAGCCTGAGCTTCTTTAACCGGGACGCCTTGTTATTCGGTAATGCACTGTATGGCAATTTTGACTACATCGAGCAGGGAATGCAGGTAAAGAAAAAAGTCCGGCTGAATCCACACAACCCGTTGCCAGTGCAGCCTGTGATTGAAGCCTGCGAACAGGCCGGACTGACCGTCAGAGCTAAAACCGGCATTCGCTGCTTTCATGATTATCTTAAAGATCGAGATATGCAAACCAGCCACTATGAACAGTTACTGGCGCTTGAACGCACCCATAACCAGCGCCACCCCTATTTATGGTTGGGGAAATACTTTCACCTGATGCTGGAAAAATAAATCACGCCCGCATCACAAGACACCCACCGTTGCCAGTCGCCCGGACAGCCATTTCTGAACCAACACGTCCCGGCATCAATGACACCTGGTCTGGTTCTATAAGCAAGGACACCCGGACTGGCAGCACATGCCTGTTCAACGTCAAAGCGATCCCCCTGAAAGTTATACGTTGCCAGAATGAAACTTTTACATGACAGCGTGGTGAGTTGATAGGGCTAATATTATCTGAATAACTGTAAGTTTATGAATTTCATGCGTTAATTTAGTGGTTTTAGAGGCTGGCGTGCAGGTTGCACCGCATAAAACTGAGATAAAACCTTTTTAAATTAATGAAGACAGGAGACTGAAATGAACAGCGATCGCATTGAAGGAAACTGGAAAGAAATGAAAGGCAAGGTTCAGCAGCAGTGGGGAAAACTGACTGATGATGACCTGGATAAAATCGATGGACGCCGCGAGGAGCTGGTAGGAAAAATCCAGCAGGCATATGGAAAAGACAAAGATGAAGCTGAGCGCGAAGTGGATAACTTCTTTAAGTGATCAGCAAAGGCGCCGTGGTGGAGCCATCACGGCGCTAAAAAGTTGTCATTGTTCTCCCCCGGCATTCGTATATTTGCGACGGTAACTGCAGCAATTTCCTGCATCGCTTCCTGCGTAAAAAAGCCCTGATGACCGGTAATAAGAACGTTGTGAAAGCTGGCCAGACGTTCAAACTCATCATCCTGAATAATCTCCAGAGAGTGATCACGAAAAAAAAGCTCAGACTCCATTTCGTACACATCAAGCCCCAGGTAGCCTATTTTCTTTGATTTCAACCCTTTAATTACAGCTTGAGTATTCACCAGACCGCCCCTCGAGGTGTTAATCAGCATCACCCCATCACGCATTTGGGCAATCGTCTCTTCATTTATCAGGTGATAACTGCCTTCATTCAGCGGGCAGTGCAGAGTAATGATATGGCTGGTACTAAGAAGTGTTTGCAGGTCGGTGTAGGACGCCCCCAGCGCCTTTACAGACTGAGCAGGCATGGGGTCATAACACAACAGCGTACAGCCAAACCCCGACAGAATGCGGGCTACTGCCTGACCAATCCGTCCGGTGCCAACAATACCCACGGTCTTGCCATGTAAGGTAAAGCCCTGCAGGCCCTGGATATCAAAGTTGCCTTCCTTCACGCGATTGTAGGCTTTGTGAGTCTTGCGGTTGAGCGTAAGTATCAGTGCCAGTGCGTGCTCAGCCACGGTGTGGGGGCTGTAAGCCGGCACCCGGGAGACGCGTAACCCCAGCTTTTTTGCCTCATCTACATCAACATTGTTGTAGCCGGCGCAGCGCAGCGCGATATGTGAAACACCCGCATCAGCAAGCGCGCGGACCGTCTCGCCACATACTTTATCATTCACAAAAATGCAGACAGCATCGAAGTCGTGACAGGCTATTGCTGTCAGAGGGGTTAAGGGTTCTTCGATAAAGGTATAGGATAAATGCCCGTCGCTGTTGGCGCTTTCGAGCATGGCTTTGTCGTAGGGCTTGCAGCTAAATACACCAACCTTCATGTTTCAGTCCTTATGCAGGCTTCGCAACCAGTTCGGCAATGCGATCTTCGATCCTGGCGGGCGTTGTCGTAGAACCGAAGCGTTCAACGACGTGTCCATGCCGGTCAACCAGAAACTTGGTGAAATTCCATTTAATCCTGCGGCTGCCAAGAAAGCCGGGGGCTTCCTGCTTTAATTCTACAAACAATGGGTGAGCGTCATTTCCATTCACGTCAACTTTGCTAAAAAGCGGAAAGCTGACGCCAAAGTTCATCTCGCAGAATTGCTGAATCTCGTTGTCTGAGCCAGGCTCCTGGTGGCCAAACTGATCGCAGGGAAAGGCTAGAACAGTAAAGCCTTTCTCATGATAGCGTGTGTAGAGATCCTGCAGTTCTTTGTATTGCGGTGTGAATCCGCATTTACTGGCGGTGTTCACAATCAGTAATACCTGACCCTTGTAGTTGTTTAACGACTCGGGCTGGCCATTATTTCGCGTGGCGGAGTGATCAAAAACAGACATAACAATTCAGCCAAACTTACTGTAATACTGTAATACTGTAATTTCAAGCTAGCAAAACCGGCGAAGAACACAACGGTTTTTTTGGTAAACTGAGGTAAAAAGCAAACAGAGAAAATTATGACAATACAAAATGTGGCATTTCTTGGATTAGGAGTGATGGGCTACCCCATGGCAGGTCATCTGGCTCGTGCTGACTTTACGGTAACGGTTTTTAACCGCACACCTGATAAATCGGTGCGCTGGTGTGACGCATATCGCGGCAGGCGCTCAGAGACGATTGCAGAGGCGGTTAGCGATGCCGATGTCGTTATGATGTGTGTGGGCGATGATAACGATGTTCGCAGTGTGGCAACAGAAGCGCTGCAGGCAATGAAGCCGGGCAGTGTACTGATTGACCACACGACCGCATCGGCAACCATTGCCCGTGAGTTGTTTAGCAAAGCCAGAGAACATGACATCGATTTTTTGGATGCCCCTGTTTCAGGCGGTCAGGCGGGGGCGGAAAATGCTGCGCTGACGGTGATGGCTGGCGGGGAAGCCGCTGTATTCAATAAGGTAAAGCCGGTTATCGACAGCTATGCCCGTCACAGTCAGTTACTGGGTCATGCGGGCAGTGGGCAACTGGCGAAAATGATGAATCAAATCTGTATTGCCGGTATTGTTCAGGGCTTGTCAGAAGCCCTTCATTTTGGTCAGCGTGCCGGGCTGGATTGCAATAGCGTTATTGATGTCATTAGTAAAGGCGCAGCCCAATCGTGGCAAATGGAGAACCGCGCGGCGACAATGCTTAAAGGCGAGTTTGACTTTGGTTTCGCCGTTGACTGGATGCGCAAAGATCTGGACATCGCGCTGCAGGAAGCACGCAACAATGGTTCAACGCTGGCACTGACCGCGCTGGTTGATCAGTATTATGCTGATGTGCAAAAGTCAGGTGGTGGTCGCTGGGACACGTCTAGTTTGCTGACGCGTCTTGACTGACCCTCTGATCGTCCTTCATAGACGTCTCAGGCGTTGTTTCATCGCTGGCTTCCGGCGGCAGCAGCACACTGGCATGGTGATTCACCGTTGTGGTTAACTGCGTGAGCCGTGCGCGGTTGCTGTCGCTCATCGGCAGGTGAGGGATGGTGTCGAGTAATTGCCGGATACTGTACTGCCGATACTGTGGCGAGCCGGATTCAATCATACAATGCAGCAGATTGAGTCCGAAGGCAGCGGTGTGGTCTGACAAATCAAAGGCGTCATAAAACCGCTGCATTGCCTGAACATAGTGTTTGTCAACAAACAGCCTGGTACCTTCTTCGTTCAGCACCATTGCCTGATCCTTAGCCAGTCCAAGCTTCTTGCCACTCACTGAGATAGCCTGATAATTGAGTACCTGTTCGGAAATATTCATACTGTTACTGTTTTTCTGCTGTGCAAGGTGCATCAGATCCCGCGCCTTACTTTGATCCCCGGCGGCATGATGGACTTTGGCCGCGATAACCAGCGTTGGCGTTTCTGCGCGTTCAAGGTGAGCCGAATTAAGCACCGTTTCAAGCAGGTGCGATAGTTTGTCCTGGTCATTGTCCAGAACCGCCGAGAATGCCAGCAGATAGTCGCGTTTTTGCGTGGTTTGCGGATCGGACTGACTACGGCCGGCTATACCAAGCAGGCGACGTGCCTGGGTGAGACTTTCCTGACGATTGCTGGACGGACTTTGTTCGGCAATATGCAGGTAAAATTCCGCCAGTTCGAAGGTAAACTCGTTGAATCTGTCTTTTGCACTTCTGTGCATGGCGCGTTTTTTCTGCAGCAGCTCGATGGCCTCCAGGGTCCTGTCCTGTAACTGGTACGCAATAGTTTTCATGCGTGTGGCGGGGAGACTCAGCTCACTGAATTTTATGTTATCCAGATACTGTTCGGTCTGATTGTATGCCTGTTGCTCAAACGACATGGAGGCCAGCCACTCAAACGCGCGCTCTCTGGCTAATTCATTTCCCAGCAATGCGGTCAGTGTGTCACGACATTGTGGCCACTGACCGGCGGCATGCTGGCATTTGATTTTTCCCCATTGCGCCCACAGTACTTTTTCTGAGCGCATCAGTACCGAGTCATACATTTTAGCGGCGTTGTCGATATCTCCGGCTTCCAGCAACAGCCGGGCATGTAATTTCAGCACATCAGACTTAAGCCGGGCAGGTACCTCATCTTTGCTGAGCCGTGTCATCATGCGCAATGCAGCGCTCAGGTCATTTTTATCCAGTAAGCGCAGTACGTTCGCAACAAAGCCGCGGTATGTCATGTAATGTTCGAGATGCCGGGTCAATGAAGCAATGGTGTAGGGTTTTATAATCAGGATGTCGGGGTGGACGTCGATAATACGGCCGATTGTCTGCGGCAAACGATCAGAGGTGATGAAAATAAGCCCTGTCGAAGGCTTAAGTAACCCTGACTGGCGTAACTGGATGATCCATTCCGTGCCGGTGCGTCCCTGTCCGAGGTGATAATCCATCAGGATCAGCTCGAAATGTTGCTTTCGCAGTGCGGCGCGCAACTCGTTGCCGGTTGCGAAGCTGCTTACCTCATAAATCCCCAGTGGCAGTAAATGACTGCGAAGGGTATTTCGGGCATTGGCGTTGTCTTCAACTATTGCCAGTCGGTATTGCACGTGCTCACCTGCCTGTGTCCCAATCCATTGGGTCAACGTAATGATGTTATTCAGCTTATCAGTCCGACAGACAAAGTACAGTAACCTGCAGTAATACGTAAGGTGCGCTCAGAATACCTGCTACGCGAGATCCAAGCATGACCGGCAATGGTATACATAAACAAAATTACACAAAATTCTGTCACATTAAATTTACATGCGTAAATGCTTTGTTTTAAGTTAACGTTTACGTCAAGGAGAGTTATCCGCTAAGGTGCTCCCATCCCGTGAAACCAGACAGAGGTCACCATGAACAAGGTACCCTTATTAATCAACGGACAATTTATTCAGTCCGACACTTCTTCATATATTGATGTTACCAACCCTGCGGACAATAGCGTCATCGCGCAGGCCCCCTGTACCACTGATGCAGAAATGGAAAAGGCCATTGCTACGGCACAAACTGCGTTTGAGTCCTGGCGTCATGTTCCGGTGACAGAGCGTGCCCGCCTCATGATGCGCTATCAGGCATTGCTTAAAGAACACCAGAAATCCATTGCGACTCTGCTGGCATCAGAAACCGGCAAAACCTTCGACGATGCCATGGGTGATGTATGGCGTGGAATTGAGGTGGTTGAACAGGCGATGAATATCCCGTCAATGATGATGGGGGAAACCGCCGAAAATGTTGCCCGCAATATCGATACTTACAGTTATGTGCAGCCACTGGGTGTGTGCGCGGGAATTACGCCGTTTAACTTTCCGGCGATGATCCCGTTGTGGATGTTCCCGATGGCTATCGCCTGTGGTAACACGTTTGTTCTTAAACCGTCTGAGCAGGATCCACAGACGCCCGTTAAACTTGCTGAACTGTTTATGGAAGCCGGGGCGCCCGAAGGTGTACTGAACGTAGTGCATGGCGGCAAAGATCAGGTGGAGCCACTGCTGACTGATCCACGCATCAAAGCCGTGTCTTTCGTAGGCTCTGTGCCGGTTGGCCAGTACATCTACCGTACTGCGACGGCCAATATGAAACGGGCGCAGTGCTTTGCCGGTGCTAAAAATCATACGGTCATCATGCCCGATGCGAATAAAGAACATGTCCTGAACAATCTGGTAGGCTCGTCTGTCGGAGCGGCCGGGCAGCGTTGTATGGCGATTTCTGTGGCTGTGTTTGTCGGTGAGTCAAAAGACTGGATCCCCGAACTGGCAGAACGCATTGGTCAGGTTAAACCCGGGCTGTGGGACGACAAAGACGCGGGCTACGGACCGCTTATCAGCCCGCAGGCGAAAGATCGCGTACTTAACCTGATCCAGGCCGGTAAAGATGAAGGGGCGATCTGTTTACTGGATGGCTCTGATTTCACGTTATCAGGCTATGAAAAGGGTAACTGGGTTGGACCCACGGTTTTCTCAGATGTGTCTACAGACATGCGAATATACAAAGAGGAAATTTTCGGTCCGGTACTCAGTTGCATGAACGCAGAGTCGCTGGATGACGCATTGCGTATTGTTAATGCCAATCCCTATGGCAATGGTACGTCTATTTTTACCAATAACGGTGCGGCAGCGCGTAAGTATCAGCACAATGTTGATGTGGGTCAGGTGGGGATCAATATTCCTATTCCGGTGCCATTGCCGTTCTTCTCATTCACCGGCTGGAAGAATTCGTTCTTTGGTGACTTGCATGCTTACGGCAAGCAGGCTATTCGTTTCTACAGTGAAACGAAGACGATTACATCGCGCTGGCTGGAAGATGATATTGCCGGTGGACCTAACCTTACTATTTCTCTTGATTCTTAAGCGGAGCCGTTATGAATTTTGAGCTAAGCGACGATCAGAAAGCCTTTGCCGATACCGCCAGGCAGTTTGCCGAACAGGCACTGGCACCGCATGCAGCACAATGGGACAGGGATCATCACTTTCCCGTTGAAGCGCTGCGCGAAGCCGGCGAACTGGGCTTTTGCGGCCTCTATACACCAGAAGAAGATGGTGGCCTGGGGCTGCCACGTCTGGATGCCTCCATTATTTTTGAGGAACTGTCTCAGGGGTGCACAACCACCACCGCAATGCTGACAATCCACAATATGGCAACCTGGATGATAGCGAAATGGGGACAGGCTGAAACCAAAGAGCGCTGGTGCCCGTCTCTGGTCACCGGTGAAAAGCTGGCGTCTTACTGTCTGACTGAACCAGGATCCGGTTCGGATGCGGCCTCACTGAAAACCACTGCTACGGCAACAGATGACGGGTATGTCATGAATGGCTCCAAGGTATTTATCAGTGGTGCTGGCAGTACTGACGTACTGGTTGTTATGGCGCGAACAGGTGCCGAGGGGCCTGCCGGCGTTACTGCCTTTGCGGTGCCTGCCGATGCGCCTGGGATCAGTTATGGAAAACCTGAAGAGAAAATGGGCTGGAATGCCCAGCCGACGCGTATGATCACTTTCGAGGACGTTGCGATTGATGCATCCTGGCGTCTGGGAGATGAGGGCCAGGGGTTCAAAATGGCAATGCAGGGGCTGGATGGCGGGCGCATTAATATTGCGACCTGTTCAATAGGGACCGCGCAGCACGCGCTTAATGTTGCGCGTGCGTACATGCAGGAACGTCAGCAATTTGGTAAACCACTGGCAGCGTTTCAGGCGCTACAGTTTAAGCTCGCCGATATGGCAACCGAACTGGTCGCGGCACGTCAAATGGTGCGTCTGGCGGCCAGCAAACTGGATAACAAACATGCTGATGCCACGACGTACTGCGCGATGGCAAAGCGGTTTGCCACGGATGTGGGCTTTAATGTATGTAATGAAGCACTGCAACTGCATGGCGGTTACGGCTACATTCGCGAATATCCGCTGGAGCGTCATGTGCGGGATGTGCGCGTACACCAGATTCTGGAAGGGACGAATGAAATTATGCGCGTCATAATTGGCCGCAGACTGATTAACGATGAGCGCGACGTGCTCTGACAAGGCAGGAGACCCGATGAGTATTGATGTGCAGGACCAAGTGAAAACTGACAAAGTATTGCTGGCTGAGCACCGTAGTGACGAAAACAGTGTCATTGCGGTTGCCACGTTAAACAAACCCAAAGCACTGAATGCCCTGGATCTGGACATGGCCAGGGATTTACTGGCAGCGCTGCGACACTGGCAAGAACGCGATGACGTGATGTGCGTGGTGCTGATGGCCGAAGGGGACAAGGCATTTTGTGCCGGTGGCGACATTGTCTCTATGTATAAAGCAATGCAGGAGGCGGAAGGCGAAACACCTGCGTTTGTTCAGGAGTTTTTCACTCAGGAATACACGCTGGATTACACTATCCATACTTATAAGAAACCTATCATTGTCTGGGGAACCGGCATTGTCATGGGCGGCGGTATGGGTCTGCTGACCGGCGCCAGCCACCGTCTGGTGACACAGTCATCCCGCCTGGCGATGCCTGAAATATCAATCGGCCTCTATCCGGATGTAGGCGGCAGCTATTTTCTGCCGCGACTGCCCGGACACACCGGTATGTTTCTGGGGCTGACCGGGGCCAGCATGAATGCCACAGATGCCTGTTATCTTGGACTGGCTGATCACACGGTCGATGAAGGGGCCCGCAAGCAACTTATAGCCTCGCTGATCGGTCATACCTGGCACAAACGTTCCAGTAAACATGAGCAAGTGGATTATGTGATTAAGTCACTGCCCAAACCAGATGAGCCACCAAAAGGCAATGTTGAGGCGCATCGCGCGTTGATCGACAAAGTCTGCGATGGGGAGTCGCTGGGTCATGTTATTCGCCAGATTGTTGATTTGGATGATTACGGGAACAAGTGGCTGGCCAAAGCCAAAGCCACCCTGAAAGCCGGCTCGCCAATCACTGCGCACCTGGTTTACCAGCAGGTAGTACGAGGTAAGGGCATGTCATTACTCGGTTGCTTCGAAATGGAACTGATCATGTCCTGCCGTTGCAGTGAGTTCGGTGAGCTTCAGGAAGGAATAAGAGCGCTGTTAATTGATAAGGATAACAACCCAGCCTGGAAATATCCGGACGTCGACAGTGTGCCACCGGAAGTGATCGTGAAGTTCTTTACATCACCGTTCAAAGATCATCCTCTGTCTGAGCTGGAGAAACTTAAATGAGCAATATCGCATTTATAGGCCTGGGCAATATGGGGGGGCCCATGGCCAGCAACCTTCTCAAAGCCGGTCATGCCGTAACGGTATTCGATTTAATCGAGTCATCTGTCGCGGCGCTGGCAGAAGAAGGTGCAACAGGTGCTGACAGTGCCGCTGACGCCGTCAGGCACGCAGATGTAGTGGTGACCATGTTACCTGCTGCCTCGCACGTTAAAACGCTGTATCTGGGCGATGATGGGATCATCAAAGCCTCCCGTGCCGGAACCCTGTTTATCGATTCAAGCACCATTGACGCAGATACGGCACGCTTAGTGGGTAAGGCGGCAATGGATGAAAGCCGCCTGTTCGTCGACGCGCCGGTATCCGGTGGCGTCGCAGGCGCCAAAGCAGGCACACTCACATTTATAGTGGGGGGCTCCAGTGAATCCATGGAACAGGCCAGACCGGTGCTGTCTGACATGGGGAAAAATGTATTTCACGCCGGGGACGCGGGCGCCGGACAGGTTGCCAAGATCTGCAATAACATGCTGCTGGCTGTCCTGATGGCGGGAACATCAGAGGCATTGCAACTGGCTATTGATAATGGTCTTGATCCAAAAGTGATGTCAGACATCATGCTGGAAAGCTCGGGTTGTAACTGGACGCTGCAAAAGTATAACCCTTGTCCGGGAGTGATGGAGGGCGTTCCCTCAGATAATGATTACAACGGCGGCTTTATGACCAAACTGATGAATAAAGATCTGAATCTGGCGATGGCGGCTGCAGCGTTAAGCGAGTCGGCCACACCGATGGCGGCGACGGCGCAGAATTTATATAAATTTCATCAGAATAACGGGCATGCCGATAAGGATTTCTCCAGTATTTTCCGTATGTTCAATAAGAGCTAAACATCGCGTAGCTCATCATTCACAGGCCGGTATCCTGCATACCGGCTTCGCTTTATTCCTCGCCTCTGGTAGCATCCGCTTACTTTTTTAAAAACCGGAGCACCTATGTGGCAATGCCCGCTGTGCCAGTCTGTACTGACACTTAATGATCGGTCAGCGCACTGCAATAATCAGCATACGTTTGACCGGGCGAAGTCAGGTTATCTGAACCTTCTGCCTGTGCAGTTCAAAAAGTCCCGGCATCCGGGCGATGATAAAACCATGTTGCGGGCCCGGCAGACGTTTCATGCCAGTCATGGCTACCTGCCACTGATGCAACGTATGGCATCACTGATTGAGGCCTATCTGAAAGTATCTGAAGGCGCAGTCACGCTGTTTGACGCTGGCTGTGGTGAAGGCACCTACCTGAATACGCTGAGTGAACTGTTGGGGGCGCAGGGGATAAAAGTAAACGGCGCCGGCTGTGATATCGCCAAGCTGGCCGTTGACATCGCCTCAAAAGCCTACAAGCCGCATCAGTTTGTTGTTGCCAGCAGCGCCAATTTGCCTGTGCAGGACGCCAGTATCGACGTGATGCTGCAGGTGTTTGCCCCTGGCAGTGAACAGGAGCAGGCCAGGGTGCTTCGCGACACCGGCATGCTGGTTACGGTGGATCCCGGTCCTGATCATTTATGCGAGCTCAAAGCCAGAGTGTATGATACGCCCCGTCAGCATCCGCTTCCTAAAAAGACTAAGCCCGGCTTTCACTGTATGACGTCGGCGTCGCTGCGCTACACACTGACCTTTTCGTCAGACGCACAACGTCAGGCGCTGCTAACTATGACGCCTTACTGGTGGCGTGTGGCGGCGTCTGCACGCGACGAAATTGCCAGAGTCCTTGACGACGTGACGGCTGACTTTGTTATCCAGCTGTGGCAGCGTGACGGGGAGCTGGCGGCGCCATAAACGACGCTGCCAGTCAGGTTTAACGCGGAACAGAAAACCGCGATAGGTGTTTGATCGCCCGGCTTAACATATCAACGTTCAGTGATTCGTTACTGCGGTTGCCGGATTCAATATCGGTTATTTCATAACTGCCATTGCTCAGCACATCGGTGCGTTTGCCATCGTGGATAACGATCACACGCTCGCCGGAGGTACTGACCAGCCAGTTACGGGATGGCGCCAGCAAGTTCTGACCGGTAGAATAAGTCATCACCGGCGCGTTACAGCCCAAAGCGCCAAGCACAGTCGGTACAAGATCTTCAGTGGATGCATTACCCGCGCGCAGTGCCATGTTGGTGTAAAGCTGTCCACGCGATGCGCCGCCTTCCTGACCAAATCCCGTGGCAATAATAACTGACTCATTATTAAGATTTGTCGACGCAATGTAGTCAGAAATTTTGCTGGCGGGCAGAAAGGCAACCTGCAATCCGTTTGCCTGAGGGTTTAAGGGTTGCTGGTATTGTTTCAGTTTGTCAGTGGGCAGACCCTTATCAATATGAACAGACACAGGCATGCCTAAGCCGCTTGCCAGTGCCAGCATTACCGGACGTTTCTGCTTCAGTGTTTCCTGGTAGATCTCTGGTACACCGTAGAGCGTTGTCATTACCAGACTATCGGCGCTGGAAGCCGTAGTGTAGTAGTTGTCCAGCGCCCTAAGTTCACGGGTGGCTGTTGACGGCAGCTCACCATCGTCAGTTTGCACCAGAATGCTGATATTCCTGCTGGTATCTATGGCGCAGTAAACAGGCTCGGCCGGGTAATGAATTTGATGTACCTGAGGGTCAAACTGCAACTGCTTGCGCTTGAGGTAGGCATCCATATCAAGCAACCCGTAGCGTGACATGGTAGTCTTTGCCGTGGCCGGATAAGACAGCGGGAACATATTGTCCTGCTTGATAATTGGCTGGTACAAGTGCGCATCGGCCCACACGTGTACCGCATGACTTGTCACAAAACACAGCACAAAAAAGGTGGTGACCGGCACACCAATACGGTACTTGCTGAAGCGTTCAACCCGCTTCCACAGCGCATTCGCCAGAACCAGCTGAAAACCCAGCCAAACGACAAACAATAACAGCAAGAATCCCCATTGCTGCCAGCCCAACTGACTCAACTGAATGGCCACATCACCGCGCAAAAGATCGGCTGAATTACTGTTCAGATGAAACCCAGTGCGGTTAAACAGCAAGGCGTCAAAAGCCAGCAAGGCAAGGCCAACCGCCGCTATCACGGACGCGACAGCCTTAATGACACTGGCGTTAGAAACCAGATAACACAAGGGTAAGACAAATATGACAAAGCCAAAGAATGTCATAAAGCCGATGTGTCCGAACCAGTTGGTAAACAGGTATAACGAGCCTAGCCCAGTACCGGGCGCGGGTGAGGAAAAAATAAAGATGGACGCGATAATCAGGGCAATAACAATGTTTGCCAGTGCGAACCAGTGTCCCCAGTTGACCAGTTTCGTCACGCGTTGGCGACGTGGCGACTCAGCTAATATCATGCGAACTCCGGCTACCCGCTAACACTTTTCTTCAGTACCTGGGTAAACTGGTCGAGCATTGCCTCACGTTTTTCAGGGGCTACCTGCTGAGTAAAAATATGGGTGATCACATTCCCCAGCACCATCAGTGATAAATCCCGGTTTGCTTCATTTTTTTCAAGGACAAGAATGACTTCGTTCATTAGCGCTTCGAACTCTTGATTAGAGTATCGGCTTTGTTGGGGCATTTTGACGCCTCTTTATATAGTTTCTTTGACGAAAAGAATCGATTTCGGATTAAAATGATTATAATCGTTGTTTGAGTGATAACAATCATTCATTCCAAAATCCTGTGTTATGGGCTCAATTTTCCATTGATTTAGTGGCTGTCGGACGGTGTCATACCGATCTGGTCACTTGGCTGACGCATTCGTGGGCTGTAGACTATCTCTCATTTTTATTTAAGGAGCACCGCTTTACTATGAGTGCACTGATACACCACTTTGTTGTTCACCGCATTGCGGTAGACGAACAGGATAAACTTGTTGCCGTACCACGGGATAAGTGCCTTGACGTAACACCGGAAATAGAATCACTGGCGCAGCAGATTAACCATAGTTTCAATGTTAAACCCGGCAAAGGGGTGGGGCATTTTCTAACTGATGACAGTGAACAGGAACTCAATGAAGAGCAGACTGCGGTTGCCAGCGGGCTGACGAATTTCTTAAGCCATAAAGATCAGGGCGGCGATGATCTGGATACGCGGTTTCACGGTTTTTCACTAGAGGCCACGTCACGGCTTGTTAAAACGCTGATTGATACCGGCACGGTAGAAACCGGCTTTCTCATATTTTGTCAGTACGAGTTTCTGGCAACACAGTACCTGATGATCACATTGCTGAATACCCGCTCTCACGTTGAGGTCAATCAGGCCCTTGAACTCAACGCCAAAGAGCATCTTGATCTTGCACGGATGCAGCTGGCAGTAAGAATTGACCTGACGCAATGGCGAGTGCAACCGGAACAACAGCGTTATATCAGCTTTATAAAAGGCAGAATGGGGCGCAAGGTGTCTGACTTTTTCATGCAGTTTATCGGTTGTGAAGAGCGGGTTGATGTAAAGCAGCAAAATAAACAACTGGTATCCGGTGTAGATGCCTATCTGGCCAGTGAGCAGCTTGATCCACAGGAACAGCATCAGCACCGTGAGGATGTGAAGTCCTATTTTAAAGAAAAAATTGATGCTGGCGAGACGCTGTCCGTAGAAGAGCTGTCCTCCCGCTTACCTGCCGATGATGAACAGGGACGCAGTTTTTCGCAGTTTACACAATCTTTAAAGACCCCCCTTGAGAAGGAAATACAGCCGGATCCGGCCGCGCTCAGACAACTGGCGAAATTTTCAGGTCAGGGCGGCGGCGTGTCTCTGAGTTTTGAACGAAAACTGCTGGGTGACAGAGTTTTTTATGACCCTGCTGCCGATACGCTGACAATTCGGGGAATACCGCCAAATCTCAAAGATCAGCTGAACCGTAAATCTCAGGCCGATGATTGAACTGTGCGGCGTTTAAAAAAAACGTATACTAGAAGCCTGACAGACGTAACCGTGTAGATAACACAGTTTCAGAGCAGATAAGCCCGTTCCGTGCCTGTCGGGTACATTAACTGGTACTGAGGGTTGTGTTTGTGTAGACAGGTACAGAGCGAACACAGCGCAAGCATAAGTGCGCGGTGTAATTGTGTCGTAACTTATACGGCAAAGATGATAAGGACAATATGCAATTATTTGTTAATGATCTTACGGTAATGGACTTTTCTTACCTGTGCCCGGAGCGCGGCATGGTAGGCGAGAGCTGGATTGTGGATGTCATTCTCGACGGTGACCTCAACGAGGAAAGCATGGTTCAGGATTTCGGTAAGGTTAAAAAAGATCTGAAAAAACTGATTGATGAGTACGTCGATCACAAATTACTGGTACCCGCTGATCATCCTTCGGCCGGTGTCCGTCATGAAGACGATAGCGAACAGGTGGAAGTGCAGTTTAGCTGCGACGATGGCGATAATATTCTGCTTTACTGTCCGGCAGACGCTTATGCATTTATTTATGCAGATACCATCAGTATGGCATCGGTCAGGGACTATCTGCGCGAAGTGATAGCCATTCATTTACCCGATAACGTGGAAAATATCACGCTGAATCTGCGCACCGAAGTGATTCAGTCGCCTTTCTACCATTATACGCATGGCCTGAAAAAACATGACGGCAACTGTCAGCGGATTGCCCATGGGCACCGTTCGAGAATTGATGTATTTCATGACGGTGAAATCAGCGAGGCGAGCCAGAAATACTGGTCGACACGTTTCAGTGATATCTATATTGCGACACAGGAAGACTGTATCGACTACGACAAGCGGCAGATGAATGCAAACGTCAGTGATCCTGACGCTTATCTTTGCCTCGCGTATGAAGCGTCACAAGGGTATTTTGAAATGTTGATCGCGAAAAAACGTAGTGAAGTCATTGAAACAGACACCACCGTTGAATGTCTGGCTCAGTTTATTTTCAACGAAGAGAAAAAACGGGTACCTGCACCGCGCATACAGGTGATGGCCTACGAGGGAGTGGGCAAGGGTGCCATTGTCGGGGAATAAAAATTGCGAATACTTAACCGCTATACAAAAACGTTGCTTACCTGTCTGCTGACATCATTACCGCTTATCGTAACAGCGCAGCAGGACATCGTGCTTAACGGCAAACTTACCCAGGGTAGTCTGGTCCGGGGCCAGGTGGCGCCCGGAAGCAGTGTGTCACTCAATGGCGAACCGGTAAAGCTCAATGCTCAGGGTAAGTTTGTGATTGGTTTTGAGCGTGATGAGACGTTGTCGCACACACTCAGGGTGGAAAAGCCAGACGGAACCACGAAATCCCGGCAAATTACGTTGTCAAAGCGCGACTATGATATTCAGCGTATCGACGGTCTTGATCAGAATATGGTGACACCGCCAGCATCGGTGCTTAAACGTATCCGCCGTGACAGCGCAAACGTTGCCAGTGCGCGGGCTGGCGATAGTGACAATGATGCTGTTTTTACCCGATTTATCTGGCCAGCTAAAGGCCCAATCACTGGTGTGTATGGCAGTCAGCGGGTACTAAACGGCGATCCCAAGCGTCCGCACTATGGGGTTGACGTTGGGGGACCAATAGGCACGAAGGTGATTGCCCCTGTCAGCGGTACGGTTACGCTGGCTGATGATCTTTATTACTCCGGGAATACCCTGATAATCGACCATGGCATGCGCGTGTTTTCAACCTTCTTGCATATGGACACCATCACCGTCAGTGTCGGCGACACGGTCGAAAAAGGCCAGCAAATCGGTACGATTGGGGAAACGGGTCGGGCTACCGGGCCGCACCTGGACTGGCGCATCAACCTGGGAAATAAGCGTCTGGATCCGCAATTACTGGTCACAGGCTCCCCCAACGACTAGCGTTGGGGGCAGGGTGCCGGTGTCGCTGGCTCAGATAAGACCCAGCCATCGTTCAAACCGTTGCGTATCTTCAATGGTAAAGTAGCCGACATCTTCTCTGGCCCTGAGTACAGGCAAGTCGCAGTGAATAAGGCGTCCATCACGGGCAACGGTCAGTGAAAGGGATGCTGACGCCGACGCGTTGAGGTAGCGCTGTAGCAGTTTGTCGTCTACTACTGTGCCATCAGCGGCAATGATTGTATCGTTTATCTGCAGACCCGCCTGCTCAGCGGCAAGCCCCTCGGCGACCTGCAAAACGGTAACGCCCATTGCCGCACTTTTTACTGACGCACCTAACTGATGCCGGTTACCTGTACTGTCTGGCTTGTGCCCGCCCTTATCATCGGATGACTGACGGCAACGGAAATGCAGGGCTAGACCAATATCGCTCAGGTATTCCTGCAACGGCACATCTTCGGTGCCATACACCACAGCGCTGAGGTAGTCAGAAACATCGATACCAAAAGCACGGTGACAGAGTGATTCAATTACCTCATCCGGCGTACCACTTTCGTCTTTACCGTAGTCATTCCACAAATGTTGCATCAGTGTATCCAGCGACACCCTGCCATCTGACTTGCGACGCAGCAGTAAATCAAGACCGAAAGCGATGATCCCTCCCTTCGTATAATAACTGACGATATGGTTGGGTGAATTGGCATCCTGTTTGTAGAAGCGGGTCCAGGCGTCGAAACTACTTTCGGCGGCGCTTTGCTTATGACGACCGGCACCCTGCAAGACCCGGGTCAGGTGAGCCGATAGTATATCGAGGTATTTTTGTGGTGATACCACACCACTGCGGGCCAGGGTCAGATCATCGTAGAAACTGGTAAATCCTTCATAGATCCACAATTGTGGGGTATAGGCTTCTTTACTGAGATCCGGCGCGACCATCAGTGCCGGCTTGATACGTTTCACATTCCAGGTGTGAAACAGCTCATGGCTGCACAGGCTAAGAAAATTGATATAGCTATCGGTGGTGCCCTCTTCCCCGGGCATGGGTAAATCTCCCCGGGGAAACAACAACGCCGTTGAGTTACGGTGTTCAAGACCGCCGAAACCACTGCTACTTAGCAGAGTCATAAACAGGTAATGCTGGATTGGCTGAGGATCACCAAACAGTTGCATATGGTGCTCGCAAACTGGAACCAGATCCCTGGCAATACGATCCAGCGCCAGTACCGGCTCTCCAGAGAATAAAAGCGTAAATGTGACGTCATTTACGACTATGTCGCGGGTAACACAGCGGCCAATAAAAATAGGGTGATCGATGAGTTCATCGTAATTGCCGGCATTATACGTAAAAGCAGTATCCGGTATTTGCGCCATGCTGGTATGAACCGATTTCGCCGTATCTTCCGGTGCATTAATAGTCAGGGTGCAGGGTAAGTGAGTAGCCTCCTTTATCTGCAAAAACACACTGGTGCCGTTACAAAATGCGTATTCATCATTGATGTATGCTGAACGTACGGACAAATCGAAGGCAAACACATCATAGCTTATCTGAACCGGCTGTCCGTGCGTGGCTATTTCCCAGGTCTGCTTGTCCTGTTTGTGGCTTAGTAACACCGTGCCGTTCTCATCTGTTGCCTGCAACCGTATGATTTGACGGGCGAAATCTCGGATCATGTAACTGCCGGGGATCCAGGCAGGCAGTGTAAGTGACAGTGTATTGCTGTCGTGGGCAGGAATGCTCAGCGTCACCCTGAAAGTATGTTGCTCCCATGAGTGAACGGCCAGATGATAATGTAGCAACGCGTTGTTTTTAAACACAACACCTCCGGTCAGGCTATTAAATAAGATGTAGCTATCATGCTACACGCAGAAGTCTTTGTCAGCCTTCAAAAAATTGGTTACATTGGTTTAACAACGTCAAAGTAATCATAGCCATGGCAGAAAAAAACGCGCAATTAGCCCTTAGCCGGGACAACATTGAAAGCCTTAAAGCGCTGGAAGTTGGCGAGGCGATTGATTTGCAGATTACGACGCCGACTTCTCCCCGACGCGTGAAAACCCTCTACGTGGGCATGGATATACCTAACTGCCTGATTTTTCAGATGCCAACCACTGCTAAGTGGATTTCTACCCGTGACCTGCTGACAGTCGGTAATGACCTGGTCGTTCGGTATGTCCTTGAGGGAGATTCCGGGCAGGTCATCGCATTCAGGGTAAAGGTTTTGAAACTGCTGTCTAAGCCTACAGGGCTTCTGATTACCAGTTTTCCGCAAAGCCTTCAGTCTATCGGCCTGCGTTCCGAGAAACGTGCACAACCTGGAATTGCCGTGGCGGTTAAGTCACCACAGTTTGGCGAAGGAAGTAAAGATGCAACAGGTATTATTGTAGATGTGTCCTTCAAGGGCTGTCGGGTGGCTATGCCAATTAATCCTGACTGGCCCATGCTGTCAGCAGACGAAAAAATAACGCTTATTTATTTCGGTGAGGGCAATAATATTGAGATTTCAGCCACAATAAAAAATATAAAAGTAGAACAGGAATATAATTACTACGGCCTGCAATTTGATGAAAATCAGAAATCGGTGACTCAGTTGCTGGACCGTCATGTTCTGCTTCGCTGACCCACCCTTTGCGGGATTAACAGGAGTAACCCATGCGAGACATAGAGCGATTATTAAGCCTGTATGGTGAAAGCCATCAGAACAAGACCAATGTACTTATCCATGCTATTGCGGTGCCCAGTATCTACTTTGTCACACTCGGGCTGGTGTGGTCGATTCCGGTACCCGACTGGCTGGCGCAGTTCAATGTAACCTGGGCGCATCTCATTGCCGTACCTGTGCTGTATTATTATTTTATGTTATCCGGGCCGATTGGCGCCGCCATGACGCTGCTCACTATTGCCAGTTTCGGCGGGATAAATTTGCTGGTTTATCTTGATATCTCGGTGTGGAAATTCTGTCTGGCATTGTTCGTTGTCATGTGGATCCTGCAGTTTGTCGGGCATAAGATTGAGGGTAAGAAGCCTTCTTTCCTGGAAGATCTCCGTTTCCTTCTGGTCGGTCCTGCGTGGTGGTGGACACACTGGCTTAAACGAATGCATATCAGTTACTAAAAACACTGCATGCTCTATCCAGAAATTCAGCCGGATCCTTATAAAATAGTGCGGTGATGACCGATAAAAAGAAACGCACCTTTATAACGGCATTAGACGAGTCTGTGATAGATAATTTCATTGGAGAGGCTGCCACGCCTTAGACGGGCATGACACCCACTGGCGCTGGTAGCCGCACGCGCATTTTTGATTGCTATTTACATAATGCCCTTTGGCCGAGCGTTATTGTTGTGCGTGCCCCGTCTAATCTTGCGATAAGGCGACAGAGAGTTACGACCAAGCAGCAACAGGGATCCGTTCAAGTGCGTATAATCACCGAATGATGTATAAAATTACGGTAGTATTGTGAGTCGCTGGCAGCGCCTTTTCGACAGCAAAGAACGGTTATTCTGGGCCCTCCATTCTGCGGGATGGGCAGGCTTTGCTGTAATTTACTATATTGGTTCATTTTTGCATGATGTGCGGCCCATTTGGGTATTTATCATTATGTTGAATGCCTATGCTGGCTGGCTTCTGACCATCCCGCTTCGATATGTTTTCAGGTATGCGCGCAAGCAGTCACCGCTAAAAATGCTAACTGTTGTCATTGCTGCGTGTTACGTGGTGGCGTTGCTGTGGGCGGTGGTGAAAAATATAAACTACTGGGAAATTTACAAGCACGGGTATCGTCCAGATGCCTGGTATATGTACTTCACTAACACCATCAATTCTCTCATCATGGTTGGATGCTGGAGTGGCGTGTATTTTGGGATTAAAAACTTCCAGATGTTGCAGAAGGAGAAGCAGAACGCGCTTAAAGCAACCACTATGGCGCACCAGGCGCACATTAAGATGTTGCGATATCAGCTTAATCCTCATTTCCTTTTCAATACACTCAATGCAATATCAACACTCATCCTGTTGAAAGAAAATGATACAGCTGAAGCCATGGTCAGTCGTCTGAGCGACTTTCTTCGCTACTCACTGGATAATGATCCGATAAAGCGGGTGCCTTTGGGTCAGGAAGCAAAAGCATTGCGTCTGTATCTGGATATTGAAAAAGTGCGTTTTGATGATCGTCTGGATGTGCGTTGGGACATTGACGAGGGCTGCGAAAATGCATTGGTGCCCAGCATGATTTTACAGCCGATTATTGAAAACAGTATAAAACACGCTATCTCTAAAATGGAGAAGGGTGGAGAAATTGCAATTACCGCCAGAGCGTTTGGCAACGACCTGCTTATGGACGTCGCAGATAACGGTCCTGGTGCAGATATAAAGAACGGACAGCTGAGCCGTGAAAACGGGGTGGGGCTGGCCAATATTCGTGAACGATTACAATCGCTGTATCAACGCAACTTTGCATTGTCGATAGAGCATAATCAGCCGTCGGGTGTGCGGGTGCGCATTCGTATACCTTATGAAGTAAAGGATGCATAAGATGACTGAGCAGGTAATAAAAACGGTAGTAGTAGATGATGAACCGCTTGCACGGCGAGGATTGAAAGCCCGGCTTGAGCGCCATCAGGACATTGATGTAGTGGCAGAATGTCAGAACGGGCTGGATGCCGTAAGTGCGATTTCGCAACACCGGCCTGATTTAGTTTTTCTGGATATTCAGATGCCGGGACTGAATGGTTTTCAGGTGATCCAGAAGCTTCGTGAACTTAGCCAGCCCCTGCCGCTCATTGTGTTTGTAACCGCCTATGACAGTTACGCCATTCGGGCCTTCGATGTGCACGCGCTGGATTATTTACTCAAACCTGCCGATGATGAGCGTCTTCGTCTGGCCCTGCAGAAAGTAAGAGAATACTTTGCTACCCAGCACCAGGACGAGCAGTCACGAAAACTGGTGAATCTGGTTGCCGAACTGACCGGTGACGATTATGAGGAGATTCTGAGAAAACTGGCAAGCGGCGAGCAGGTTGAGACCAATCCATACCCCGATGTCCTGGCCATCAAAGACGGCTCTGAGGTGACGCGGGTAAATGTGCATGACATTCAGTGGATAGATGCAGCCGGTGACTACATGTGTGTACATGCCCTTGATGGTATGCATATTATGCGTAAGACCATGAAAGAGCTTGAAAAAGAACTAAACCCTCAATGGTTTGTAAGGGTTCATCGTTCTGCCATCGCCAATATCCGTTTTGTCAAAAAGCTGGTCAGCCACATCAGTGGCGAATACCACCTTATCCTTCAGAATGATACTGAACTGAAAGTCAGCCGCAGTCACCGGGACAAGGTGAAAGCAGCCATGAAAATGTAATACTGAAGGTTACGCGTAACGGCTGTTGATCAGTGCTTGCATGGTCTGTACTGCGCTCTCATCGAGTGGTTTGGTACTTTCCCAGGTCATTGGCAGCGGAACCTCGCAGGGTTTGCCATTGACTTCGCCGACCATGACGGCGTTAACAGGCTTACCTACCAGTGAGACGGCATGGGCTCCAAGCTGTGTGGCCAGAATACGGTCCTGACTTACCGGAGAGCCGCCGCGTTGTACGTGTCCCAGGATCACCGGTCTGACCTCTGAATTGGTCAGCGCATTCAGTCTTTGTGATAAATCGTTGATACCGCCAGGCCAGACATTTTCAGCAAGGACAATGATATAGCTGATATTACCCCGCAGTTCCCGTCTTACCGTCAATTGGGCGTGAATGTCATTGAGCGTTTCTTCCTCGCCATTGAAAAGCTCCGGTAATACGACATAGTCAGCGGCAGAGGCAAGTGCAGCGCTTAACGCCAGAAAGCCCGCGTGACGTCCCATTACTTCCACCAGAAACAGTCGCTCAAACGCGTCAGCTGTATCTCTGACTTTATCAATAGAGGATACAGCGGTTTCAATTGCAGTATAATAGCCAATCGTTGCATCAGTGCCAGCGATATCATTGTCAATCGTTCCAGGCAATCCGATGACCTGACCATCCCAGTGGTTGCTGAGGTGCATTGCACCGCGAAATGACCCGTCACCGCCAATCACAATCAGTGTATCAATGTTTAGTGCATCAAGATTGCTGGCCGCACGTTGGGCTGCTTCCTGAGTTTTAAACTCCAGGCAGCGCGCACTGTGCAATACGGTACCGCCTTGTTGTATAAGGTTATGGATTATATCCGCAGTAAATTCGGTGTACTCCTGATTCAGCAACCCATTATAGCCGTGCTTATAACCGATACATTCATGGCCATTTTGCTCACAAGCCAGTACAACGGCGCGAATGCAGGCATTCATACCTGGCGCATCGCCGCCGGAAGTGAGAACGGCAACCCGTTTCTGCTGTGTCATTACGTCAGTGCCCTGTTTCGTCGTAAACTACTTAAAGAATGGCAGAAGCGGCGGCCTTTAAGCAAGACACGACGGAAATAATCTGTATTGAATTCAGTAAAGTAATAAAACATATGGTTACATTCTTTATGCAACCAAATTCGATTCTTGATACCTAAGGTAGCGAACACTGGCAAATTCCTGTGTGTTATCCCTATCCGTATAACTGACAGATGCCGGCAATGTTGTAAAACAAGGGAACAATGATGAAAAAGTGGTGCTGTATTTTACTGATAGGTTTTTTGCTAAGTGGCTGTTCTTCAAAGTTTGCTTACAACAATATGGATTGGCTGGTCTACTGGTATCTGGATGATTATGTAGAGCTTAATGATTCGCAGGAAGATATTTTTGATGAGCACCTGAAAGACTGGATCCAGTGGCATAAAAGTGAAGAGCTTGAGCGCTATATTCAGCACCTGGAGACGGTTCGTGAAGATATCCGTAATAAATCGATGTCTGAGGAGCGTGTGCTCTGGCATTTACAACAGGCAAGAGAACACTGGCAGCGCATGCGGGAAGAGCTCAGTCCGCAGTTAGCAAAATTTGCTGAACGCCTCAGTGATGAGCAGGTTGTTAGCTTATTTGCTGCGCTCGAAGAGGACAATAAAGAAGAGGAAGAAGAATTGCAGGAATACCGGGAGATGTCAGCAGATGAAAGAGCCGAGGAAAGGCTTGATGACATCAGAGATGATTTGGAAGATCGAATTGGCGATCTCACCGATGAGCAGGAACAAATCATTCAGGCCCACAGTCCGCTCTTCATGAGTACGCGTGCAGACTGGATAGAGTATCGAAGAAATATTCAGCAGTCTGCACGCCGCCTGTTTGTAACGCGCGGTAGTAACGAAAAGTTTGCTAGCGATTTGCTGTCACTGATGGTTAATCCCGATGCGTATCGCAGTGAGGCCTACCGTACTAACAGAAAGGCCAATATGAAAAACTACGCCTCCCTGGCCTCAAAAATTGCCGGGACATTCACAGATGAGCAGCGCAATAAGTTACTCGATGAGGTTGATGACTTTATTAGTGATTTGCGTGACATGCAGTCTGACTAACGAATTTATGAGGGCTATTTTATAAGACACCCACCAATTCCAAGACACCCACTTTTGTCTAAGTAGCTATAATAGGGCCAGAAACATGGGGTGATGTCGTGTTTTCATTGCGGATTTTAACGCTACTCTGTCGATATATTGCGTGAGGGCTATGTTTTTTATTAGCCCCTTCAATTCAGCATTTTGACAGATAGCATTCTACATGCGGACAGTTAATTGACTGCATAAATGTGGTAAGTGGGACAGCAGGGAGGCCCTGTATCAGGCTGAACTGATGCCTCGCCTTAGTTCAAGCCGCCGGTGTGCCAAAGTCAGACTCACCGAAGTGGAGAAGTGTGTTTCTATACTGCTTGCTAGCGTTGGCCAGCAAACGGTATCAAGCCCGGTGCGGGCCAGCACAGGCGTAATATCCGGTCTGATAACCCCGGGCTTGTCAGTGTGGGGGATGCGGCCGGTCATGTCGAGTAGCGTCAGGTAATCCTCAAAGTGAAAGGGCAGGGCGTGTGTCTGCTCTTCGGCCAGGCCACTGAAAGGCAGCAGACTGGCAGGCTGGCGACCGTGGCGTGCTGCACGGATGCGCCGGCAGATACTGGTGTGGGCAGAGGCCTCCGGCGTATCAGCGATACCGGCGCGTATAGGATTTAAATCGACATAGGCCATACAGGCGGCCAGTGATGCCTCGTCCATAAGCGCCTGCGATTTAAACCGGCCTTCCCAGAAACGCCCGGTGCACTCATCTTCCTCGTTGGCCCGCCGGGCAATCTGCTCATTAAGCGCACGCATAAACCAGCTGATGTCGTACAGCCTGGCCCGGTATACCTCGGCGGTCTGGCGAACCGACTCCAGCTCAGCCGGTGAGAGAGAGGCGGCCTGTTTCGGACAACAGTATCGCTGCGTCAGGTGTGTGCCGCGAAACACCCGATGCCAGCGACTGAGTATTTCGAAGTGACTCCAGGTTTGTGTGGCAGCCTTATCTACCTTGAGTACGACATGGGTGTGGTTACTCATCACTGAGTAGGCACACATAAGCACCGAGAAGGCCTGGACAAGGACTATCAGACGGCCTTCCACCCACTGACGGCGATGCTCATAGGACTGACCCGATAACGGATCATGGCCACACAGGTAGGCCCGGCGCACACAGCGTGATACACAGTGATAGTAGGGTGTCTCATCCAGACAGATAAGCTCAGAGCGGGGCCGGGCCATGATAATCGGTCACAGTTAAACAGGTTATACCCGTAGCATGGACGATGCGGCGGGAAAAATCACCGGGACCTTAGGCCAGAATGGTGGGTGTTTATAGCTATTGTGGGTGTCTGTTGGTAGGGCCAGTATTGTGGGTGTCTACAACTAAAGTCGGTGTCTTATGACTTTATGATGTGGGTGGTTAACTATCGCCAATATAGCTAAACAACTCTTCTTTCAACGCATCATATTTCTCCTGATGTTGTTGTTTTAGCGGCATATCTTCAATTAGCTTATAGACGCGTTTGCACTCTTTGATTAATAGTGGCTCAGCTTTGTCGTTTTTGTCTAACAATTTGATGAGGCATTGAAGCAGATTGAGTGCAACCCCCGTATTTACAGGTGCAAAAGACTGGGCGCGGGTGAAGGCATCTTTGGCACTTTGGTATTGTCCTTTTTGGTAAAGGTCGATGCCTTCCCGGTTAAACTGTTGATAGCTTGAGAGGTTGTCACTGGCTTTCTTTTTCTCTCTATCCAGCAAGTAGCGGCTATTCGGATCCAGGTCTTCATCATTGTCCTGTATAAGTCCCTGTAAACGCTCTGCTTCATCAAATTCTCCTATGTCGTACATTACTTTAACGCTGTCAGGAATATAGGCGGTAGGCACATGTTCAAACTTTTCTTCTATTGAAACCTGCGAACTGGCTAAATTCCGCTTAGCATCAAGCATTTTACCGTCTATAGCGTTGACCCGTGCATTAACAATGTTTTCAAAAATATCTACGTCAAAATCATCTCCCTGCCGGTTGAGGTACTCATCAAATTTACCCCGCTGAGTGACCAGTAATGCTTCTTGCTGATAGCGGTTCCTGGTGTGTTTGTCGTCAGAAAATTCTGCGACATCCAGTAAGCTGCGAACATAACCACACCAGTGTGTGGGTGTCTGGTGCACGGTGTGTTTTGAAAGCTTCCAGATTGATTCGCTCGATGCTGAAGCCAGCACATAATCGTTATTGTCCCTGGCGATACTGCACGCAACAAAATGCCTTGGCAGGGAGAAAGGAGAAAGCTTGATGGCTTGCCTGATAGCAGCAATAGCCGCATCACCGCAGTTCATTGCGTTATTAGACTGTGCCAGTACATCGTACGCATCAGCATTAAACCGGTTTTGTTCAAGAACCTGCTGAGAGGTTGCGATCGCCTGCTCATAATTCTGTTTGAGCAAATGCGTTTTGGCCAGCGCAATTTGTGCCCATAGCAACGGCTTGCCAGACTGATAGGGGGCCAGTACATCAAGCGCTTTATCTGGCTGCTTATCCTCCCAGTACAGCTCTACCAGTAACTGCTCACAGGAGCGCTGATAAGGAGACTTAACGCCGGCGAGCTGCTCGCAGGTATCGATCGCCTGATCCCACTCCTCGTCCATAATGGCCTTGTACACAGGCTGCAGAAACTGTCTTTTTTGCCATGCTCTGGAGATACGTGTTTTTAACTGGGCCTGCGAAAACGGTTTGATCAAATAGTCATCGGGCCTGCGTTCTATGGAGCCAAGCACCACCGGACGCGCACTGTCCGCGCTTATTAATAAACAAATGGTACTGGGTTTTATCAGCTTCCTGACGCGCAGTTCTTCAATCAGTTCAAAGCCATTCTTTTTCTCAGCCCCTAAATGCAGATCACATACTATGATATCGAACTTCTGCTTTCTGCATAATGATATGGCCTGTTCCGCTGACGGTTTTGTTATCACATCAGTTGCGCCCATAGAGTTCAGTAAGCCCCGTAATAGCAACAGAAACGGGCGCTGATCCTCTATGATAAGAACGTGCTTGTCAGAAAATGTCATCGACTGAAAACTACCAGTATCGCAATGAGTTACTTACATCATTCATGAATTCAGCGATACACGCAAGATGCCCTCAAGAAAATCCGAAAGACAGCGATACAGTCTGTATGGTGTTAAAGACAGTAACAACGCATGGCCGCCGATAAAGTACAACTCGACTCGATAGCGCAGTGGGAGGGAAATTTATCCAAGGCCGCAGAAAATGGCGCCCAGTTTGCGCTGTATCTGGCTATGCAATTTGGCGCGTCTGTGGGCGAACCAAAAATCAAGCCGTATGAAACCGCTGTCCCTTCAGATAAGGCCTTTGTGGACCGCCTCAACTTCTATCGTCGTCCAGCTCTGGATGCGAATAAAGCGGATCATTCTCACAGTCATCGGTTGTCACAATTTATCGCACAGGGGGATATTTGCTCAGCGCGGTTACAGGACGCCATGCATCCCGAGCCGTTGAGCTTTCATAATGACGCTACCCGGATCCCTGATGATGTTGTTGCCAACTGCTCGCTGGCAACCCAGCGCCGGCTTAAGGGCGACACTGCGTCTGACATTGAAGAAGACAATACTCTGCTGGATGACATTATCGAACAAGCCAATGAATACAGGGTTGCCTGAGTGGCAATTTAACTGTGTATTTGCTATATTCGCGCCGCAATTTTGCACTGGTTTTACGTTCCAATCAGCAAAAAAGGTAATAATTACATGTCACAGTATATCGTTTGCGCGATGTATAAGTTCGTTGCGCTCGACAACTATCAGGCTATGCGTCAGCCATTGCTTGATACAATGGAAAAAAACGGCATAAAAGGCACACTGCTGCTGGCCGCAGAAGGGATAAATGGCACCGTATCGGGCACCCGTGAGGGGATTGATGCGCTACTGGCCTATCTCAATCAGGATCCCCGGATCAAGCCGATTTCCACTAAAGAATCTCTCCATGAAGAACAGCCGTTTTACCGTACAAAGGTAAAACTGAAAAAAGAAATTGTAACGATGGGTGTAGATGGGATTGATCCGCGCCATACCGTGGGTACCTATGTTAAGCCTCAGGACTGGAATGCACTGATCAGTGATCCTGATGTTGTAGTGGTAGACACGCGCAACGATTACGAAATTCAGATCGGGACATTTAAACATGCAGTGAACCCAAATACTGAGACCTTTCGCGAATTTCCCGAGTATGTGAAGACATCACTGGATCCGGCGAAACATAAAAAAGTGGCAATGTTCTGCACCGGCGGCATTCGCTGCGAAAAATCGACGGCTTACATGAAAGAGCAGGGATTTGATGAGGTATACCATCTTGAGGGAGGTATATTGCAGTACCTTGAAGATGTGCCAAAAGAGAATTCTCTCTGGGAAGGCGATTGCTTCGTGTTTGATAATCGCGTAGCGGTCAATCATGATCTGGAAAAGTCTGTATACGATCAGTGTTATGCATGCCGCCTGCCGATCACCAGTGACGATAAGGCCTCGGATAAGTATGAGCCGGGTGTGAGTTGCCCTCACTGTCACGGCACCCATACTGAAGAGCAGCTTGCTCGTTTTCGCGAACGGGAAAAGCAGGTACAGCTTGCCCGTCACCGTCGTGAAGCCCATGTTGGCACAGAGGCGCGTGAAGTCATGCAGGCAAAGCGCAATGACAAGGCACGACAGCAACGTGAACGTGCGCTTAAAGCAAAAGGGAATCAGGCATAGACACTGACACGCTTGAACGTTACACTCGATCCTGAGATGTATTAGAGAAGGAAGTATGCGTGAACGCCCAGTTATCAAAGGCTGAAATTGACGAAGCGAGAAGTAACTTTAACTTTTTTGATCGTGATGGAAACGGGCAGATTGATCTGCCAGAGTTCATCGAGCTGCTGACGGTGATTTCCCCTAAGACCAAAGCCAGTCATGTTGAAGAAGGCTTTAGACTGATCGACAGTAATGATGACGGGTTCATCGACTTTGATGAGTTTCTTGACTGGTGGCAGGACTGTTGGTGGGAATACTGATCCTGTTTCCATGCAAAAAAGCCAGCGTTAACGCTGGCTTTTTTGTGTCTGGCAAACCATTATCCTGCAACGACTTACGCAGCCGGATTGTCGCATTGGTGGCGTTAACTATCGCTATCGGTGTTCCTGCGTTTTACTGGCATCATGCCGACGTCCTCACCGGCCATCGTGTTGACTCGCTTTTTCTTGCGCGGGGCAGAAGCACCAGCGGAGGCGGCTTTTTTATTTGGTGTACCAGACTTCTTAGGCACTTTTTTACGTATAGCAAAGCCGGAAAATGTAGCGCCAAGGGCAGGGTGCGGCTCACAGGCCAGTGGATACGCCAGCTGTTCTTTTAATGCTGCAAAGCTTTTCCAGTCACGGGGACCCACCAGTGAAATAGCCTGTCCCTGACGGCCGGCGCGTCCGGTGCGACCTATACGATGAATATACTCGTCGGGTTGTTTGGGCAAGTCATAATTTATCACCAGTCCAACTTTGACCAAATCAAGGCCACGTGAAGCAACATCCGTCGTGACCAGAATACTGTGCTGACCGCGCCCGAATTCACTCATGATATTGGCACGTTGCGACTGCAGCAGTTCACCACTGAGCGCCACTGCGTCACGCTGCTGCGCATTGAGCAATGTGGCAATACGGCTGGTATCCTCACGTGTGGCACAGAATATGACTGCCTGATTGAAGTTAGTCTCATCAAGGCAACGGGCAAGCAGCGCATCTTTATGCTCAACATGATCGGCAAAATAGCATTGCTGGTGAATATCTTCATGAACCGCGCTTGCCTGACCAACCGCAACCCGCACTGCAGCGGTTGTCAGTTTTTTCGTCATGGCGGCCAGTTCGATGTTATCCAGTGTAGCCGAGAACAGCATGGTCTGACGCTTTCGGTGATCAGCAGCCTCGTTAATACTTGTCAGAGCCCCGGCAAAGCCTAAATCCAGCATCCGGTCAGCTTCATCAATGATAAGCAATTCAAGTCCGTTAAGGAAAAACGACTTATCCTCAAGGTGATCGGCAACCCGGCCGGCGGTGCCTACTACAATATGCGGATTGCGACGCAGTACCTTGGTTTGCTCGTTATAGTTTTCACCACCCACAACCAAAGCACATTGCAGTGACATTTTGCTTATCAGGTTTTTGGTTTCAATGAATACCTGTTTGGCGAGCTCCCGGGTAGGGGCAAGGATAACAGCGCGGGGATCTTTACGTGACAGAGGCTTGTCTTTCAGTAACCGATTAATCGCGGGGATGAGGTAAGCAAAGGTTTTGCCCGATCCGGTTTTCGATGACGCAATCACATCTTTCCCCTGAATCGCGGGGACGATAGTTTGTTGCTGGATTTCGGTAAGGTCAGTGATGCCTTTATCCGACAAGCGTTTAATAATTGTGTGATTGACGGGAAGATCAGATACGTGCAAGAGAAGCCCTCATAGATAATGACCGCGTCATTATCTATGAAAGGGCGGTGAAGTTAAAGGTGAAGTCACATCACAGTTACAATGACTGATGCCCTCGCTATTTAATCTTCATTTCAGGGATATCACCGTCAACAATAAGCGTACCGGCGGTTTTCTCCTGTATTTCTTCAACCGTTACGCCCGGCGCGCGTTCGCGCAGGTGATATGCACCATCTGCCACGTCCAGCACAGCTAAATCGGTAATGATTTGGGTGATACAGTTGACGCCGGTAAGAGGAAGCGTGCAGGACTGTAGCAGCTTGGAGTTACCATGCTTGTCTGCATGCGTCATGGTGACAATGATGTTTTTGGCCCCGGCTACCAGATCCATGGCGCCCCCCATGCCTTTTACCAGCTTGCCAGGGATCATCCAGGAGGCAATATTACCGTTTACATCCACCTCAAATGCACCAAGTACGGTAAAATCAACATGGCCGCCACGGATCATGCCAAAGCTTTCTGCCGAATCAAAAATAGAAGCGCCGACACTCGCTGTCACCGTTTCTTTGCCTGCATTGATCATATCCGCATCAACTTCAGCCTCGGTCGGATATCGGCCCATACCAAGCAAACCATTTTCGGACTGTAGCATTACATCTACCCCGTCTGGCACGTAATTCGCTGCCAGAGTAGGGATCCCAATACCCAGGTTAACATAACTGCCGTCCTGAAATTCCTGCGCCACGCGCATTGCAATTTGTTCTCGTGTGAGTGCCATATTACTGCCCCTCCTCAGACGTCACTTTGCGCTCGATTCGTTTTTCAAACGTACCTTTAATGACCCGATCGACATAAATGCCCGGCGTGTGGATTTGTGATGGTTCCAGCTCTCCTGGTTCAACAATTTCTTCCACTTCTACAACGGTAATTTTGCCAGCAGTTGCTGCCATGGGGTTAAAGTTTTGTGCGGTGTGCCGGTAAACACAGTTTCCGTAACGATCCGCTTTCCAGGCCTTTACAATAGCGAAGTCACCGGTCACCGACTCTTCAAGAATATAAGGGCGGCCATCAAAGTAGCGCACATCTTTACCATCGCCGACAGGGGTACCATACCCTGTTGCAGTGAAGAAGGCAGGAATGCCAGCGCCACCTGCCCGCATTTTTTCCGCGAGGGTACCCTGTGGTGTCAGTTCTACTTCCAGTTCGCCAGCCAGCAGTTGTTTCTCAAACAGGGCATTCTCACCGACGTAAGACGACATCATCTTCTTAATCTGTTTGTCTTCCAGCAAAATTCCCAGACCAAACCCATCTACGCCACAATTATTTGAGACAACGGTTAAGCCCTTTGTCCCCATTGTTTTTATCTGTGCAATTAGCCCTTCCGGAATACCGCACAAGCCGAAGCCGCCTGCGATTACCGTCATATCATCACGCAATCCCGCCATTGCGTCTTCATAACGGGTCACGACCTTATCGAAACCTGACATAGGATCCTCCTGTGGTGTGTTTATTTCGTTAAAAAAAAGTATCAGGGATGCTATAAGTTTTGTAAAATTAATTTTATATCAGTATTAATAAGAAAAATTTACTAATAATGGCAATTTCATACCGCAATATGCTGGCATTCCTACGGGTGGCAGAGTCATCGACATTTGCTGAAGCTGCAGAGAAACTGCATATCACCCAGCCCGCGTTATCAAGTGCAATAAAAAAAATGGAAGAACAACTTGGTGGCAAGCTGTTCAGCCGAAGCACCCGGCGGGTACAGTTAACCCCAGAGGGGCAGACATTACTGCCCACTGCACGCAGACTGATCAATGACTGGGATGAAACCCTTGATGATATGCAGCACTTGTTTTCTATGCGTCAGGGCAAGCTGACAATTGCTGCGATGCCGTCTTTTGCCGACTCCCGACTCCCCCTGATCATGCGTATGTACCATGACCGGCATCACAATATTCGGCTTCGGATCCTGGATGTGGTGATGGAAGCCGTGATTGACGCAGTGTTATCAGGGCGCGCAGAAATTGGTTTCACATTTGAGCCGGAAGTGAATGAAGGCCTTGTTTTCGCGCCCTTGTTCGAAGACAGCTTTATCGTTGTTACCGATACAGGACACCCACTTGCCAGCCAGTCGTCAGTGAGCTGGTCAACCTGCCTCAAATATCCGTTTATTATGATGAACAGAGGATCTGCAGTACGAAACTGGACCGAGAACCGTGCCAGTGAATTTGGCAGCCTGACCATTGTCGCTGAAACCGGTCAACTAGGGTCGGTGGGGCAATTAGTTGCGCAGGGGTTAGGTATATCGGTAGTTCCCGCACTGTGTGGTCCTCAGATGAAAGCGCGGGGACTACATTGTCTGACAATAAATGATAAACCACTGGTAAAACAGGTCGGTATGATCAAAGCCTCACGACGCGGTTTGTCTGTGGCTGCACAGGCGTTGTGGACACAATGTACAAAGGGGATTTAAATTGCATTGCCTGGCCACCCTCATTAAGTACAGTGAGGGTAGCCCTTTAATGCGGGTTTACCACTTTTTCTTAGGTGCGAACAACTCGTCAAGTTCGTCACGCTCTTCTTCTTTCTTCCTGGCACGATCCTGCGCATTGACACTTTTCAGGTTATCCTGAATATCGGACAGTGACTCTTTCAGCGTGGCAAGGCGCGATGAGGTGTATTCATCAGGGTTAGACTGATTTTCAAGTGCGTTGATTGCTTTTTCAAAATATTGCCTGGCCGAGCCCAGCATATTTGCGGCAAGTGCACTGTTGGCCCGCTTAACCAGTGTCTCAACATTAATTTTAAGCTGTAAACGCTCCAGATGACGCTCTTCTTCAACATAGGTTTTAGTGTCAATTCTGTTTCTGCTGTGTTCAGAGCGAAGCACCACACGCAACTTCTTCACCGCCTGAATATACTGAATAATCAGCTTATCGCTGTCAGGCAGTGTAAATTCATTAAGACTTGGAATTTTATCATCTGCGTCTTCCGGTGACGTCTGCTCGGAGGCGTCTTTAATCCGTTGTTTGGTTTCCGCTGTTTTATTCAAATCATGAATAACTTTAAGCGCGTTAAGAACACGCTGATGTAATATCGCCATTAAACGCTGAGATACCGGCATATTGGCACATGCCATGATGACATTTTCAGTCTCGTCGACGATGGTGCGTTGTTTGGCAGCCTCGGCACGACGTTCCGCTTCAAGCTTTGCGCGGTGCTGTTGATAGGCATTGATAAATATGGCCGCCACAACCAGCAGCACAATTAAAATTATTATTATCGTGAACATCGTGTACTTTATTTCCTATCGCAGTGATCTTTCTTCAGTCGCTGGTCGCAGGGGCGTGCAATGTCACCTGATACCAACGATTTATATCAGTAATAGTGATTATGTCGGCCGCATTTACGGTAATTTTACTTCAAACACACTCCCGCCCAGCGTACCACCATTTGTTAAGGAAATCTCACCGCACTTGTCGCCCTGCCGGTGAGCCGCTGCTATAAGTCTGGCAAAAAACAGACCCAGCCCGGTGCGGCCCTGACTTAGCTGTAATTCGGTCATATCAGCGGTGCTGTTCTCCAGCATACTGTCCGGGTAGCCGTCACCATCGTCTTCGACGGTGAGCACCAGATACTGATTTTTAATCTGTGCGCTGAGTCGAATATTGGATGTTCCGTACTTCAGCGCATTGACCACGACATCGTTAACCAGTAAATACACCAGTTCGCTGTCAAGGTACCAGCTCAGCGACTCATCGACATCTATATTAATATCAATTTTCTTTTGCTCGATATACAACAGGTTCGAGCCAACGACATCGTGAAGCAAATCATACAGAAAACACTCATCTACGGTGATGGGAAGCTTTTCCAGCTCGGCACGGTACAGAGACAAAATCTGGACGAGGTTGGTATTAAGCCGGGAGGCCTCATAGTGCACATTCGCAACCTGACTCAGGGCCTTATGATCATCGTCCGGTAACTCAAGTGCGAGATTTTCAATAGACTGGATAAGCAGGAACAGAGAGTTTTTCATGTCATGAACAGCGGCCGCTAACACGGAGGAAAAATCAATCTGCGAAGATGTGCTGTACTGCTCTGTCATAGATGTTCGCCGTTGCGTGCTGGCCTGAAATTGCAAGTATCCATGATTTATGACGTTTTTTCCTGGTTTTTTTGCCAGAATAACGCCGGACAGGAGTAATCCTGTAGCAATCACAAAAAGATTTAGTTATAACGTGCATAGTATTTATTAGTTCCGGTAATGAGGAAATCTCACTATGAAACTACAGCAGTTACGATACATCGTTGAGGTATTAAATAACAACCTCAATGTATCGGCAACGGCCGAAAGTCTCTATACCTCCCAGCCAGGCATCAGTAAGCAGGTCAGAATGCTTGAAGATGAACTGGGTGTGCAAATATTCGGACGTAGCGGGAAGCATTTGACTCATGTCACGGATGCAGGGCATGACGTGATCAATATTTCCAGAGAGATTCTGGCTAAAGTTGAAAGCATTAAATCGGTCGCGCGCGAGCATACCTTACCGGATCAGGGCAAACTGAACATTGCCACAACGCACACCCAGGCGCGCTATGCGTTACCGTCTGTGATACAGGGGTTTATGAACAAATTTCCCCGGGTATCACTACATATGCATCAGGGAACGCCATCGCAAATCAGTGATCTGGCGGCAAAAGGAGAGGCAGACTTCGCCATCGCTACCGAAGCGCTGCATCTATACAACGACCTGGTGATGCTGCCGTGTTATCACTGGAATCGCAGTGTCATTGTCAATAAAGCTCACCCTTTGGCTACGAAGAGTAAAATTGACATCACGGATATCGCAAAATATTCGCTGGTCACGTATGTATTTGGTTTCACCGGACGCTCGGAGCTGGATCAGGCGTTTGAACGAGCCGGGCTGACACCTAAAATCGTGTTTACTGCCACTGATGCGGATGTCATCAAAACGTACGTAAGACTGGGGGTTGGGATTGGTGTGATTGCCTCGATGGCCGTTGATGAAGAGCTCGACTCTGATTTGGTAAAAATTGATGCCAGCCATTTGTTTGATTACAGCACGACAAAAATTGGTTTCCGAAAAGGCTCGTTTTTACGCAGCTACATGTATGATTTTATTGAACGGTTTGCGCCGCATCTGACTAAGGATAAAGTCGAAAAGGCAATGATGCTGAAAAATAATGATGAAGTAGAAAAAATGTTTAAAGGCGTAACCCTGCCGGTTAAATGACAGGCTCAGCATTAGGGAAGATGCGAACACGTCTATCACTCAGCGAGTCCTGAAGTACGTATTCACATCTTCCCCGACCGCTAACATTCAATAATATTAACAGCAAGGCCGCCTCTGGCGGTTTCTTTGTACTTGGTCTTCATATCGTTGCCAGTGTCACGCATGGTCTTTATGACTTTATCCAGCGACACCTTGTGCTCGCCGGTGCCACGCAGGGCCAGTCGTGAAGCATTAATGGCTTTGATTGCCCCCATAGCATTGCGTTCAATGCAGGGTACCTGAACCAGACCTCCTACAGGGTCGCAGGTCAGGCCCAGATTATGCTCCATACCAATTTCGGCCGCATTTTCCACGGCCAGTACGGTGCCACCCATAATTTCCGCCAGTGCGCCGGCCGCCATTGAACAGGCAACGCCAACTTCACCCTGACAGCCCACTTCCGCCCCGGAAATAGAGGCGTTTTCTTTATACAGAATGCCAATCGCCCCGGCTGTTAGCAGAAAACGGCAGGCGGTCTGCTCATCCACCGGACGAATAAATTTATCGACATACTGTAACACGGCCGGAATGATACCTGCCGCGCCATTAGTAGGGGCTGTAACAACCCGTCCACCGGCGGCGTTCTCCTCATTCACCGCAAGCGCAAAAAGATTAACCCAGTCCATGGTTTGCATGGGATCGGTAGAATGCTCGGTCTGCAAACGACGATGTAACGCGGGCGCGCGACGTACTACCTTAAGGCCACCGGGAAGAATACCTTCGCTTTCAATGCCGCGCTGTATGCAGCTTTTCATGGCCTGCCATATCTCATGCAGCTTTGCCTGCACTTCATGGGCAGGGCGGTGTACTGACTCGTTTTTCAGCATCAGCGAACTGATACACAGGCCATTGGATTTGCAGGTCTCAATGAGTTCAGCGGCTGTTTTGAACGGGAAGGGGACCTTTGCCTGTGTACCTAAGGCTGCCGCTTTAGCGTCATCAAAGTCTTCGTCTTTAATGATAAAGCCGCCGCCAATACTGTAATAGGTCTGTGCACGCATTTCTTCCTGCCCCTTATAGGCGCGAAGAGTGAGTGCATTGGCGTGCTTTGGAAGCGTTTTGCGGCGATGGAAAACAATCGCGTTCTTGTTTGGGAAGGTCACCTGATGGCTGCCATTTAGCGACAGGCGCTGCTGATTATGGATCTCCTCCAGCATCATATCGATGCTGTCGACGTCGATCGTTTCCGGCGCTTCTCCTAATAAGCCAAGAATAACGGCTTTTCCTGTGCCGTGGCCTTTGCCCGTCTGACCCAGTGAGCCAAAAAGCTCTACTTTTACTTCTGTGATTTGCTCAAATAGTGCTTCATCGCCAGCCAGCTCTTTGACAAATTCTGCAGCAGCGCGCATGGGGCCGACAGTATGTGAACTGGAAGGGCCGATACCGATACTGAACATATCAAATACGCTAATCATAGGGTCATTATCCTTTTTCGTGGCCTGGTGCGTTTTCCAGGCGCAAAGTGTTTACCGCAGATCTTGCACGGCAATACCAAAAACTACAATAGACCGGGCGTGTGAATGCCCAATGTGCGTACACGGAGGTGTAAACTTAACTTGCTGTCGCAAGCGACGGGTAGGCAGGGCAACGATTCACCCTGTACGATTTAACGACCTGATACATAACTCCGTATTTACGCGACGCCTAATACACTACGCGGCGGCGTTAACGCAGGTTTAGCTGGCCACTGTGATCCAGATGATGGGCCAGGTTTCTCACCATGGCTGCGGTGGCCCCCCAAATCAGCTTTCCCTGCCAGGGAATAAAGTAAATAGGGAAACGCTGATTATGTCTGACCATGAAATGGGTAAGGTGATGTTGTTTATCCATCAGGTGGGCCAGCGGTACTGTAAAAACACTGGCAACTTCGTTGGGATCAATCTGATAATCGAAATCCGGTGATACAAAGCCAATAAAGGGTGAAATCACAAATCCACTGATTGTGCGGTAATCTGGCAGGCGGCCGATAATTTCGACGGCGTCACGCGGTAATCCAATTTCTTCCTCTGCTTCGCGCAACGCTGCAGCCGCTGCTGAACTGTCGTGTTTTTCCCGCGCGCCTCCGGGAAAACTGATTTGACCGGGGTGGGCGCGAAGGTGTGACGAGCGCTCGGTGAAAATGACATCCAACGCACCCTCACGCTGCAGGATCGGAATAAGTACCGACGCCGGGCGCCCCTTCACAGGTAACGGATAGTCCGGCTCCTGCTCGACCTGCCGAAAGTGGTGGAAGCGATAGATAAACTCGTCTTTATTCACAGTGCTCGGCCAGTTCGGGTAATATTTTGGCAACCTTATCGAGGGTTTCCTGATATTCACTCAGCGGATCAGAGTCCAGCACTATGCCGCCACCGGCCCAGCAATGAATGCGATTATTTTCTGCCAGTAAGGTCCTGATACATATACTCGAATCCATGTCATTCATTGCGCCTAAATAGAACATGGAACCACAATATACGTTCCTGCGGTGTGGCTCCAGTTCATCAATAATTTCCATGGCACGTACCTTCGGTGCGCCGGTGATGGAGCCGCCCGGAAATGCGCCAGCGAGTAAATCCAGGGGTGATGCATCAGCGCTAAGCCTTGCCGTGATGGTGCTCACGAGATGGTGTACTGCTGCAAAGCTTTCCAGCGAAAAAAGTGCAGGCACCGCGACAGAATGTGGTTCACAATGTTTGCTGATGTCATTGCGTAACAAATCTACAATCATCAGGTTTTCGGCCTGGTCTTTCTCTGCTTCAAGCAGTTCATTCGCACTGGCCTTATCCCGCGCAGGGTCGGCAAACCGTGGGCGGGTTCCTTTAATCGGTTTGGTCTGCACCTGGCCATCTTTGGATACCGATAAAAAGCGCTCCGGTGATATACTCAGTACATGGCTGCCCTGATGATGCAGATACGCAGAAAACGGCGCTTTATTGCTGTCCCGTAGCCGACAATAAGCGGTAAAGGGATCACCGGTGTACGCTGCGGTAAAGCGCTGCGCCATATTAACCTGATAACAATCTCCCGTATGCAAATAGGTGTTGATGCGCTCCAGTGCGTTGACATAGGCCTGTTTACTTAAATTGGATACCCAGCGCGAGGCAAGTGCAAATCGCCCGGTTTCCGGCTTAGCGTCAATACCCGAGAGATCAAGCCGTGGCAAATAGTCGAGCCTGCAATGATACTGCATGCCGGTTACCCGGTCTTCAATCAGCGACTGATCGTAAAGCCCCACGACCACGTCAGGACAGTCGTAATCATCTTCGGCCTCGGTTGGCAGGGCCTCATAATAGCGACCGGTATCGTAGCCTGCCAGACCGGCAACACCGATAAGAAAGGGCAGTTCATCGGCAAGGCGCTGACTGTCCCCAGCGATACTAAGCGTGCTGACCAGCGCGTGGTGCAAGTTCTTTAATGCTGTAAACGGTGGCGAGGTGACGCGCTCAATTAGTTCGCTGTCGCGGTAGCGTATGTGGCTCTCGCCCTGCCTGGTAGTCAGCCAGGCTTTTGGAGACCACGCCATTATGCTGTAGCGGCTATCACTGTGCTCGCTGGCCGAATCGAACAAGACTGCCATGTCTGTATGGCAAACCTCCTCGAAAATGGTCCGCAACGGACGAATGGATGGCGGCGCAAGTGGCTCAATAACGAGCGTGACGGATGGTTTGGTCATAAAGTTTCTAGTTATTTATCCACCAGTTGTATATGCAGCGTGACGCACTGCTTGCTGATTGCACTATATTACTTATTACTTGGTGCGACACTTTGAGATGCGCTAGTATACAGGTTTTTAGCGTGCTAAGACCATGTTTGGCTTAAATTAAAGAGGATGCCATGACCGTAATCCGTCAACAAGATTTCATCGAAAGCATTGAAGATGCTTTACAGTTCATTTCTTATTATCACCCACTTGATTACGTCAAAGCCGTAGAAAAAGCGTACCTGAAAGAGCAGAGTCAGGCCGCAAAAGATGCGATGGCGCAAATTCTGATTAATTCCAGAATGTCAGCCGAAGGCAAACGCCCGTTGTGTCAGGATACAGGCATTGTGACTTGCTTTGTCAAAGTTGGGATGGCGGTTAACTGGGACAAAACCGATATGACCGTGCAGGAAATGGTTAACGAGGGTACGCGACGTGCTTATACCAACAGTGACAATCCGCTGCGGGCGTCTATTGTGTCAGACCCGGCCGGAGCCAGACAGAACACTAAAGATAATACGCCTGCGGTTGTGCACATCGATATGGTGGCTGGCGACAAAGTGGAAGTCATGATTGCGGCAAAAGGCGGCGGCTCAGAAAACAAGTCCAAGATGGTCATGCTAAATCCCAGTGACGATATTGCCGAGTGGGTGGTGAAAACGCTGCCCACCATGGGCGCAGGCTGGTGTCCGCCAGGTATGCTGGGGATCGGTATCGGGGGGACCGCAGAGAAAGCGGCGGTACTGGCAAAAGAAAGTCTTATGGATCCTGTGGATATACAGGATCTTATGGAACGTGGTGGGGAAACGACAGACGAACAACTGCGTCTGGATATCTTTAAACGCGTTAATGACCTTGGCATTGGGGCGCAGGGACTCGGTGGCTTAACCACAGTGGTAGATGTAAAAATTAAGTCTGTGCCTACTCACGCTGCGTCAAAACCTGTCGCGATGATCCCCAACTGTGCGGCTACCCGTCACGCTCACTTTTTTCTGGACGGCAGCGGGCCTGCTGAACTGACCCCGCCGAAGCTGGAAGAATGGCCGGAAGTAACGTGGGAAGTGGGTGAGAATACCCGTCGTGTGAACCTTGATGAAGTGACGAAAGACGATATCCAGGAATGGAAAGTGGGTGAGACGGTACTGCTTAGTGGCAAAATGTTAACCGGTCGGGATGCAGCGCATAAGCGTATTCAGACCATGATAGAGAGTGGTGAAGGCCTGCCGGAAGGCGTGGATCTGACCAACCGCTTCATCTATTACGTAGGGCCGGTTGATGCGGTTGGCGATGAGGTCGTAGGGCCGGCGGGCCCCACAACGGCCACCCGTATGGACAAATTTACCGATATGATGCTGGATAAAACCGGCCTGATCGGCATGATTGGCAAAGCCGAGCGCGGCCCGGCGACGGTTGAGTCCATTGCCAGTCATAAATCGGTCTACCTGATGGCCGTGGGCGGCGCTGCCTATCTGGTGTCCAAAGCTATCAAGAAGGCCCGGGTTGTGGCGTTTGAAGACCTTGGAATGGAAGCCATTTACGAATTTGAGGTCGAAGATATGCCGGTTACTGTTGCGGTGGACAGCACGGGTGCCAATGCACATAAAACGGGTCCGGCAATCTGGAAAGCAAAAATCGCCGATCTGGAAACGGCGCTGTCCAAGTAACTCTGTCAGAATGCGGCAGGCAACCTGTCTGCCGCCACATCCACACTTTAATTTTGAGAATTCATGGCGTTTTTATCATCCCTTTCCCCCCTCCACTATGTCCTGGCGTTAGCGATCCTGTTATCAGGGGTTGCAGCAGGCTTTGTGACGGCATCACGACGCAAACAGCGCGAAGTAGATGAAGCCCGCGAGCAGGCCGAACAACTGGAATTGACATCGCGTCTGGCATCAGAACGCTACCAGCAACAGCTTGCCCAGCGCGAACAGGATTTACGTGACACACAACAGGAGTTGCGTGACACTCATCAGTCTCAGCTCGCCCTGCAGGAACAGCTTGGCAGTCTCAACCAGAAGGCTGAGCAACTGGTCAGCGTGCAGGACGAATACCGCCGACTGCAAAGTGAGTTTCGTGAGCTTCAGGAGTCTCACTCGGCGCTTCGCGCACGCTATGAGTCACAGTCTACCAGTCTGGACGATCTTAAAGCTGCCCATGAAGAAAAAGTGGCACTGCTTGAGAATACCGAGCAGCGCCTGCAGACCCAGTTTGAAAATCTGGCCAATAAAATATTCGATGCCAAAAGCGAAAGCTACCAGAAGCAAAATAAACAGGGGCTGGATGCGATTCTAAACCCGTTAAAAGAGCAGATTGATGGCTTTCGAAAGCAGGTTTCCGATCAGTACGTGAAAGAAGGTCAGGAGCGGGCGTCTCTTAAAACTGAGATATCGAGCCTGAAAGAGCTCAATCAGAAAATCACCGAAGAAGCCAATGCCCTGACTCTGGCCCTCAAAGGCAGCAGCAAGACGCAGGGTAACTGGGGGGAAGTGGTACTCGAACGTATTCTGAAAGAGTCAGGACTGCGGGAGGGCCATGAGTTTGAGACGCAGGTTTCTGCGCGTAATGAAGACGGTAAATTGCAACAACCCGATGTGGTGGTGCATTTGCCTGATGACAAAGATGTGGTTATTGATGCAAAGGTTAGCCTTGCCGCCTATGAAAAGTATTTCAACAGCGAAGACCCAGGTGTACGTGAGCGTTGCCTGAGCGAGCACGTTGCATCCATAAGAAATCATATCAAGGGCCTGGGCAGTAAAGATTATCATGAGCTCAAAGCGCTGCGCTCGCTGGATTACGTACTAATGTTTATTCCCATAGAATCGGCGTTTTTGCTGGCCATTGATGAAGATCCCGAACTGGTTAATCTGGCGCTGGCGAATAATATTATGTTGGTCAGTCCGACCAATTTGCTGGTTGCACTGCGTACCATTCATAATATCTGGCAGTATGAATACCAGAATCAGAATGCCCAGAAAATTGCTAACAACGCTGCCAAACTGTACGACAAGTTTGTAGGGTTCGTTGCCGATATGGAGAAGATTGGCAAATCCATTGAAGGCGTTCAGAAAAATTATGACGGTGCGATCAATAAATTGTCACAGGGGCGAGGAAATCTGGTTCGCCAGGTCGAACAGTTCCGGGAACTGGGTGTGCAGCCCAGTAAGCGTCTGCCCGACGAGCTTGCCTCTCAGGCACTTGATACGCAAGACGATACGCAAACCTAATGACAGAAACGTCGCGGCGACAGGGCTGGTGAACAACGCAGCAGTCGGGCGTGGGCCTTTTTTACGCAGAGATATACGAAGGAGAAGGCAATGTGTGGCAGGCTGAGTATCACGGATTCTCCGGGCGTCAGAGCGCTGTGTGATCAAATGGAGATTGCGTTATGGCCGGATGACGGTCAGATTTTCACCCGCTTCGCGCGCGCGACTCAGCGCATCTCGGTAGTTTTTGAGCGTGATGGGCAGCGTATTATGCGCAATGCTATTTGGTGGTTACTCCTTGATAAAACACACGATGAAGGTGGCCGCAGTGTGCTTAGACCATCAAAGTATACGTCGTTCAATACCCGCTACGACAAGCTCAACACGCCGCGCAGCGCCGGCTACCAGGCATTTCGCCAGCAGCGCTGTGCAATCCCGGTCCGAGGTTTTGGCGAGAGCCAGAAGACCCGTGAGGGCATGCACTACCATGACATGGTGGTCGCTGAAGAAGGCGCAATGGCAATGGGCGGGCTTTATCGCGTGTGGGACTATACCGATGATCGCGGAGAACGCCGTCAGGCAATATCCTGCTCTGTTGTGACTTTGCCCCCACACCCAAAATTGCAGGCCATACACCAAAAATCAACGCCACTGATGTTGTCCGAGACCGATGGCAGCCTTGATCGCTGGCTCGATGCCGGCACCACTGACAGTGATGCGCTGAACGACTTACTTACGCCCTGTATTCGCCACCCGCTTAACGCTGTACCCATTGACAGGCCTTCTTCACACAACCCCATTGGCGAGTCGTTCACTATTCAAAAAGACAGATAGCCGACTGATTCCCGGTATTGATTCAATGGCAGTGTCGGTGACGCCACCATTGCACTGAGGGAAACGACTGGCTAGCGGTTTCTGCCGTATTTGTCGTGACTGGACACCCAATGGCCAGTAATGACCGCGCAGGCCAGGGAGATATCACCTGCCAGCACGGTAGCTGCGACAATTTCTGCCAGCTTATTCGCTTTGCCCTTGCCATAACAGCCTAATAGCTCCAGGCATTCACGCTGGGTAGGTAACCCGGTGCCGCCGCCAAAGGTTGCTACTATCAGCGAGGGCAGGGTAACGGATAGGTATAAATCACCGTTAGGCAGGAGCTCATGAGAAAGCAGCCCGGCATGGGATTCCACCACATTTGCCTCATCCTGTCCGGTGGCGATAAATAATGACGCGATACCATTAGCAGAGTGCGGGCCATTATACGCCGCTCCGGCCAGCATTGCGCCCATATTCGCCAGCACCGATGAACGGGCCATGACCCGGGTATCGACTTTCATCAGCTTTCGCATCACGTCCTGCTTGAGGGTGACTTCTGCAATAACCCGTTTCCCGCGGGAGTGCAGCATATTCAGGTGCGAATGTTTTTTATCGGTGTCCATATTGCCCGACAGTAAAAATTCACAGTCACCCGGGTAGTTGTCAGAAATCCACTGGCAGGCAGCGAGCGTCGCTTTGCCCACCATATTCTGTCCCGCCGCATCACCGGTCGTATAATTAAACCGGACATAGCGAACCCGCGATACAGACCATTGTTCGAAATGGGTTAGCCTGCCGATAGAGGTTGTGGATTCAGCCGCCTGTTTGATGGCATCGAAATTGTCATCCAGCCAGCTCCCAAATTCCCTTGCCTGACGGGCATCGTCGAAAATAAAGGCAGGGGCGCGCTGCATAAACTGCTCGACCACGGTGGTTTTCACACCGCCACACTCATTAATCACACGCATGCCGCGACTGTAACTGGCAACCAGCGTGCCTTCGGTCGTTGCCAGCGGCACATAAAATCGCCCTTTTGCATCTTCGCCGTCAATATCGACTGGACCGGCTACACCGACCGGCATTTGTACAATACCTATGAAGTTTTCTATATTTCCCGGCAGGCAGGCCGGATCGATTGAATACTGGCCTGTATGGGAGAGTTCTGCGCCGGTATGTTCCTTTAAAAATTGCCGACGGGTCTGGGCCTGTTCGCGACTATGGTCGTTCTGACCGTCTCTGGGGATCCTGTATTTGCCGTTTGCCATTACCATTCCTGTTAGTGCTACCTAGTCGTTCACTATACACATCGCATAGGCAGGATCTACGCGCGACACACTGGTAGGAGCAATAAAAAAAAGCCCGGTTAATAAACCGGGCTTTTACAGCTATAACAGAAAGTTAGCGTTATTTTTTAATTCTGCGGCGCAGAATCGCAACCGGCAGCAGCAGTAACGCTATCCAGCTCATTGAACCGGCAGAATCACTGCTTGGCTCAGGGGCTGGTTGCGGCTGTTCACTTGCTTCGTCAGCCAGGTTGTTGACGGTTATTTCAACCTCTACCGTTTCAGATGTGTTGCCCTGTGTATCAATGGCAACCACTTCCAGCATGATAGACTCAAGTCCAGCGTCATAATCAAGCATTTCGCTGTTTGCAACTGTGATAACACCGTCGCTTGATACATCAACAGCAATTGAGCTTGACGACTGAACGTAGATTTCAGAAACAGGGCTTGTAATAACGTCACTGTCACTGGCTTCAATGGTCCCGATTACGGTGCCATTTTCCGCATTTTCATCAACCGAGAACGACTGTGATGCCACGGTAGGCGCACTGCCGTTAGAGGCAGAGGCTACGCTTGACGGAACAACACCGCCGTTGCTGAAGAAGGTAAAGCCACCGGCTGCAGCACCCTGCAGGTAAGCGGTTTCGCCTGGTGCCAGCATGTCGACTGGGGCGCCGTCTGCATCCACTACGGAAGGTAGCGCACCGGTGAAGGTGAAGTCGTGCATAGCAACCAGATCCGCATCGTAAGGCTGAGTTGGATCGAAGTCGAACGAACTGTTCTCAACACGGAACGCAACTGTTGCAGGAACACCTGTTTCCAGATCACTTGCAGTCAACCCTAAGTCTTCTGCACAGCTTACCATGGTCAGCTGATTAGAGCCTGGTTCGTGCTGTGTAAAGAACAGGCTACCGCTCAGCGAACCAAACGGACGGGTGAAGGTCATTGATTCAAAGGTTGACTGACCAAACGCGCCATAGTTAATGGTCTGTGCGGTGAAATCAAACTGACCATCACTGTTAACATCCACGTCCATGAAGAAGCCAGCCTGGTGTGCAATTAACACCGGATCACGCATGGTAATGGTTGTCAGAACAATACCACCTGTTGCACAGGCGCTGCTTGGGTATGTCTCAATGCCGGCAGAGATGATGTCAAAGGTTTTATCTTCATCAACACCACTGTCTACTGTCAGTGGGATCGTTGCGGTATCCATGGGCACCACACCGGTGTTGGTAACCATACGCATAATGCCATCGTCGGTTACTTCAGAAGACAGTTCAACTTCCGCAAAGCCTTTAGGCAGCGAGTGGTAAACCATGTGCATACTTGGTTCATCTGCACCGCTTTCGGTGAACATCAGCGCACCATCGTACTCTACGGTAGTCAGGCCTTCTGTCCCGGCTTCAGTGTAGATATTGCCACTGTTAAGCGCCCATTCTGGTAACAGGGTAGGGTCGAAGGTTGCTGTGACTTCGAAGGTCATTGTCTGACCAGCAGGAACAGTAACAGACCCTGGATAATCCATGGTCAGGGCACCGGTTTCCATGTCATTAGCGAAGCGCGCTTCGTCTGACAGGTTATAGGTCTTGTCCTCTGTAGAGAAGTTCTTAACCATGATGGTCTTAGTGACCGACGTGGTCGAAGAAAGCGGCAGCGGACCAAATGACAGGGCACCTTGCTTGGTGTCCATATCCCAAGCCGCAACCTGTGACATAGACGCTTTCTCGACATCGACCAGACCCGCACCGATATAGCTGATTGGCGCCATTTCGGTTTCAGGGTTCAGTGAGCGAGGCTCCATGGTCACGTTCAGGTTGGCTGTATTCATCAGCGTGGCTTTAAGCTCAAACGCATTTCTGCGTGGGAACACTTCAGCAAGCAATGCCATGGCACCTGCCGTCATTGGGCTGGAGAAAGAGGTACCGTTGATGGGGGATAACTGATCACCGGTTCCTGATAGAGCAGTGTTGATTTGTACGCCTGGGGCTGTAATTTCAGGCTTCAGACGACCATCAAGCGATGGGCCACGTGAGGTAAAGTCAGCAATCGCGCCTTCCTGCACAATCAGCTCAGAGCTGAATGAGTAGTCAAGGGCACCACCAACCAGCGCTTCTTTCATTGCTGCACCGGATTCAAAGGAAACCATGACAGCGTTGATGGTGATTTCTTCGGTCGGTGTACCGCCCATCACAAATGGTGCTTCGCCAGGGTTATTGTTGGCAACAATAACAAATTCCGCACCCGCCGCCTGCGCATTTTGAATTTTCTGCGTGAAGGCACAGGCACCACGGTCAATCAGCACAGCCTGACCAGTCAGATCAGCCGCGTACGGGTCGCAACCTGTTGCATTGGTCTCTGACTCAGCATAGACAACCGGCAGACTACCATCTAAGGAAAATTCCGCGTCAGCATTAAATGCAGCAGCAACTGCGGCAATTTCTTCCCCGGCAAACGTTCCAGATACAACTGGCAGTGCTGTAGTAGGGTGCGTCATTGCGCCTACAGAAAGGGCATTATCAGTGGTACTTGGACCACCAACAATAAACGGATAAGGACCATCGTTACCGGCAGAAATTGCAACGACTACGCCCAGGTCAACGGCACGGTTAATCATGTCGGCTACGGCGCCACCACGGCTTGTCCCATAGTCGCCACCCAGTGACATGTTGATGATGTCTACACGGTCAGAAATGTCGCCGTCGCCATTAGGATCCATAGCGGCTTCAAGGCCACCTAACTGCGCAGCACCCGAGCAGGTTTGCTGACACACAGTGTACCCATAGATATCTGCTTCAGGGGCAACACCCAGTACTGAGTGCGCTACGTGAGTGCCGTGAACGCCATTATCAAGCGGATCAGGATCGTTAAAGACAAAGTCGTAACCGCCTTTAACATTACCAATTGGCCATGCAGGTGTATCTGCTGTGTCTGCCGCCGCTTCAGCGTAGGCTTCCGCCGTACCCGGACCTCCCATGGCGGCGTGCGTATAGTCGATACCAGAATCCAGTACCGCAACACTGATGCCGGCACCCGTTGCTGAACCAGATTCTACCAGTTGTGTCGCATTGATATATTCGGCACTGTCAGCAATATGAAGCTCTGAGTCATACACAGGCAAAACACTTGCTACGCCTGCCAACTGACGTACTTTCATTACTTCTGACTTTTCACCCTGCAGTACCAGAGAAGCTGCCAGCTTGGTAGTACGTGAAATAATAGTAACATCTGCACCCAGTGCATTGATTGCCGCTTCCAGACGGTCCAGACCATCGTTGGCCTGAGCAACTGCATGCTGGGCATCTACTGAAGAGGTGGATGCTGCGCCGCGCGTAACGTCAGCAACAGATACAGCTGTTGAAGCATTGGCTTTGACCATCCATGTAGTAGTTTGCGACTGACTTCCGCTAAGCGATACATCATTTTGTACTTTTCCGCCCAGGGCATTGACGTCGATTCTGTCGCTGGCTGCTGCGCCGGTTGACGCCAGTGCCAGCAGTAATGCTGTGGTTATTTTACTTTTGTTCATATTAGAAAACTGTTTGACGTGAAGAAACCAAGCGAATGATGTATCACAACACTGCGCGATTTTGTCTAATTGGTTTCGCGCCAAACAGATACCCTCCTGAATTTTTAAGTTCCTGGAATTATTATTTTGAAATGGTCTTTGCCATTTGTGAGTGCCGTCTGATTTACGACCCTGTTAGTTCTAGCACACTTTAATCGCGTTTGTAATTATAAAGTCACATTAAATAACAGACATATTTTGTTACATCTTGTCCGTACGTAGAAAATTATAAAAAGAAGGAATAACAAAGACATAGATCATCAATTAAATCGTTGAGACCGTATCGAACTGTTGGCGTGTTGAAAACGTAAAGAAGTTGCGCAAATTGTTAACGTTGCGCGGTTAAAATTTACATTATTCGTTAAAAATAGGACGGGCATCCTATTTGCTGGCCTGATGTTAGGTATCATATCTTCCATACAGGTGAGAAAGCGAGTAAATAGCAAGGCCTCTTTGCGCACATTGAACTAGCATGTGGGATGAAAATGCTGACCGTGATCAGCGAATAAAAACTATGCGAGGAACGGATTGTGAAAGACAGAAATCACCTGGCGAAGGTGTCGACCACGCACGAAGTCAATATTATTGAAGATGGCCTGATCGATATACCGATGCTTCAAATCCTCAAACCAGACGGCTCACTGCATGAGAATGCCACTGCGCCGGAACTGGATGAAGCCACAGCAGTTAAAATTCATGACACCATGGAATACATCAGGGTGCTGGATGAGCGGATGATTGCCGCGCAGCGACAAGGACGAATCAGCTTTTATCTGGCCAGTACCGGCGAAGAGGCGGCTGCAGTAGGCAGCGCAGCGGCACTTAGTGAGCATGACATGATCATGTCTCAATACCGTGAGCAGGGCGCACTGGCGTATCGTGGTTACACAACGTCACAGTTTATGAATCAGATGTTCAGTAATAAGGAAGACCCGAATAAAGGTCGCCAGATGCCGATTCACTACGGTGACAAGCCGCTGAACTTTATGACTATTTCTTCACCGCTTGGCACACAGATCCCGCAAGCCTCAGGATACGCATACGGGCAGAAAATGGCAGGAAATGAAGCCATCACCATTTGCTATTTCGGTGAAGGGGCAGCCTCTGAGGGAGACTTTCATGCTGGCCTGAATATGGCCGCCGTGTTGCATTGCCCGGTTATCTTTTTCTGTCGTAACAATGGTTACGCAATCTCCACACCGGCCGATGAACAGTTTGCCGGCGATGGTATCGCTTCCCGTGGGCTTGGCTATGGTGTCAAAACCATACGGGTTGATGGCAATGATCCACTAGCGGTGTATGCAGCCACCAAGCGGGCCCGCGAAATTGCGCTGGAAGAATCCTGTCCGGTGCTCATCGAAGCCATGACATACCGTCTGGCTGCGCATTCCACCTCAGATGATCCTACCGGTTATCGCTCTCGCGAAGAAGAAGACAAATGGCGGGCCAAGGATCCTATCCAGCGCATGGCTAAATGGCTGGAGAAAAAAGGCTGGTACGACGAAGCGGCGAATACCAAACTGATAGAGAAATCGCGCGCCGACGTGCTAGCAGCGCTGAAAAAATCAGAAAAGATTGACGTTAACCCCATCGAAGACATTGTGGAAGATGTCTACGACGACGTGCCGTGGCACCTCAAAGAGCAGCTGGATAACCTGAAAAGCCATATAAAGCAGTATCCGAAGGCCTACCCGAAAACAGCAGGGAGAGTGAAATAATGGCGAAAATGAATCTTCTACAGGCAATCAACAATGCCCTGATCACTGTGATGGAACAGGATGAGCGGGTTATGGTCTTTGGTGAGGATGTCGGCCACTTTGGGGGGGTATTTCGTGCGACCAGCCACCTGCAGGAAAAATTCGGCCGCGCGCGTTGCTTTAACACACCTCTGACTGAGCAGGGCATTATTGGTTTTGCCAATGGCCTGGCCTCTCAGGGCTCTGTGCCGGTTGCCGAAATTCAGTTCGGTGATTATATCTTTCCGGCATTTGATCAAATCGTTAACGAAACCGCGAAGTTCCGTTATCGCTCAGGGGGGCAGTTTGATGTCGGCACACTGACAATTCGAACGCCGTATGGCGGCGGTATTGCCGGGGGCTTATATCACAGCCAGTCACCGGAAGCGTTTTTCGCGCACGCACCGGGCATCAAAATCGTTGTGCCGCGCAATCCGTATCAGGCTAAAGGCTTGTTACTCGCCTCAATCCGCGACAAAAACCCGGTATTATTTCTGGAGCCCAAGCGTCTGTACCGAGCTTCGGTATCGGATGTTCCTGAAGAGGATTATGAACTGCCGCTTGGTAAGGCAGATGTTGTACAGGAAGGCAGCGACATCACATTACTGGGCTGGGGAGCCCAGATAGAGATATTACAGAAGGCTGCGGATATGGCGCATGAGGACGGGGTGTCCTGCGAAATTATAGACTTACGCAGCATTTTACCCTGGGATGCGCAGACTGTGGCGGAATCTGTAATGAAAACCGGACGGCTGCTGATCAATCATGAAGCGCCACAAACCGGCGGTTTTGCCAGTGAAATTGCGGCCACGATCCAGGATAAGTGCTTCCTGTATCTTGAATCTCCGATAGCACGGGTGTGTGGACTGGATACGCCGTACCCGCTGTCTCATGAAAAAGAGTACATGCCGGACCAGTTCAAGACTTATGAAGCCATCAAACGTACACTGCATTATTAAGGGCGATTACGATGACGACTGAATTTATTCTGCCTGATATTGGCGAAGGCATCGTTGAGTGCGAATTGCTGGAGTGGCTGATTGCCGAAGGCGAACATATCGAAGAAGACCAGCCTGTGGCTGAAGTGATGACAGATAAGGCAACGGTGCAGATCCCGGCCATGCATGCCGGTACCGTCAAAAAGCTGCATTATAAGGTGGGTGATATCGCTAAAGTTCATGAACCGCTGTTCGCAATGGACAAGGACGATGACGACGACAGCGATACCTCAGCCAGTGATGCTCAGACTGACGAACAGCCTGCTACATCTGATAACGCTGACAATGCCAGTAACGCTCAAACGTCACAAGGTCATGCGGAAGACTTTATCCTTCCTGATATTGGTGAAGGTATCGTTGAGTGCGAAATTGTTAAGTGGCATGTCAGTGAAGGCGACAGCATTGAGGAAGATCAGGCTGTGGTCGAGGTTATGACCGACAAAGCCGTGGTAGAGATACCGGCCAAGAATGCCGGCACCGTACATAAGCTTTATTACCAGGAAGGTGATATCGCACAGGTACACGAGCCGTTGTTTGCTTTGATGGGCGAGGGCAGTGGCAGCGCAGATAACGCAATGGATGAAGCGGCACCTGAAGCGCCAGTTACACAGACTGCTAACTCGAATAGTGTTTCAGCTAAATCCGACGACAAGTGGCAGGACGGCGCGTATGAACCGCCGGTTGCAATACCTGGTCGCGTGCTGGCAAGTCCCGCCGTACGACGTGTCGCGCGGGAAAAAGACCTGGATCTCACTAACGTTGAGGGAAGCGGCAAAAAAGGCCGTATCCTGAAACAGGATGTGACAGACCTTGCAGCATCATCGCAGCCTCAAACTCAGTCGCAGTCTGACCAGGCTGCATCACAGTCCACCTCGCAGCGCATACAGGCTGGCGGTAAACGTACCGAAAAAGTACGGGGCATTCAGGCGGCGATGGCGAAGCAGATGACAGCATCGGTGCAAACCATTCCACACTTTACGGTCAGTGATGAGTTGCAGATGGATGCGTTAATGGCATTGCGTAGCGAACTCAAGCCGGTCTTTGCACAAAAGGATATTAAACTGAGCTTTATGCCCTTTTTCGTCAAAGCACTGTCGCTGGCGCTGCAGGATTTTGCTGTAATTAACAGCCAGTTAAACGACGATGCTACCGAGCTTACCTATTTTGATGATCACAACATCGGCTTTGCTGTGGATTCAAAAGTTGGACTGCTGGTCCCAAATATTAAGCAGGTGCAGTCCAAGAGCCTGTTTGATATCGCCAGAGAAATGAACACCATGATAGACGCGGCCCGCGAAGGTAAGCTGAGCGGCGATGACCTGAAAGGCGGTACCATCAGTATTTCTAATATTGGTGCGTTAGGTGGTACGACCGCCACGCCCGTCATCAATAAGCCTGAGGCGGCAATTGTGGCGTTGGGTAAAACGCAAAAACTGCCACGCTTTGATGACCAGGGTGGCGTCAGTGCGCAGCATTTCATGACGGTGAACTGGTCAGGCGATCATCGCATCATCGACGGGGCGACGATGGTTAAGTTTAATAATCTGTGGATGTCTTACCTACAGTCACCATCGACGATGCTGATGCATCTTCGTTAATAGTTATTGTGCCGCACGCATGTTCGCTGTGGCACGGTTATGACCAGTCTGGCAGTGGGTGTACTGCTGGCGCCTGGTGCGCAGGCGCATTTCTGCCGGACTGGTATTATTTCCTGTTTGTATCCCTTCTTTCACCTAAGTACTATATGACACAGAATAAGACACATTAGTAAGAGTCTGTATTGCTTAGCTATAAACACGCATTTCATGCCGGTAATTTTGCAGATGTATTAAAACATCTGAGCTGGCTGGATATCATCGGTTATCTGGAAAAAAAGCCAAAACCCTTCACGCTGTACGATACGCACAGTGGTGCGGGCCTGTATCAGTTAAACGACGCAGACGCACAGAAAACCGGGGAATATAAAACCGGGATCGGGGCTATACAGGCTCATCAATTCAGCGATCCGCTGGTTAAAAAGTACCTGAATGTGTGTCAGGTGTTTCTTGGCCGTCAACAATACCCGGGATCACCGCTTATTGCCCTGTCCTCATTGGCCCGCAAAGAAGCCGTTGAGCTAATGGAGCTGCATCCGACCGAATATCACTCGCTTAAAGCCGCCTGTAGCACCTGGCCGAACGCCCATGTTCATCACCGTGACGGTCTGGAAGGCATTATTGCGCTCACGCCGCCACCTAACAAGCGCGGCGCAATATTGATCGATCCCGCTTACGAGCAACTGAGCGAGTATACAGATATCGTGAAAACGGTCAGTCAGGTACTCAGGCGCTGGCGTAATGCCACTATCGTGATCTGGTACCCCAGATTATCGGCCCGCGCCGGAAACAAATCCGGCGCATCAGAAAAAATGGTCAACGCACTGGCTGAGCAAGCCGGCGCCGCCTTCACCGCTGAGTTAACGATGACTGACGACAGCAAGGATGCCGGCATGTACGGCACTGGCGTACTGGTGCTGAATCCGCCCTGGGAGTCTGATGTGCGTATCAGTGCCGCTATGCAGGAAGTAGTGACACAGATGCCTGCAGGTACATCCTTTGCGTGTCATTGGTTAAAACGTGCAGACTAAGATGACAGACGCTAAAGGTCTCAAGCATTTTTACATTCCCGAAGAGCAATCTATTTATCTGCTCTCCCACGCTGATGCCAAGAAACTCAAAGACTGGGTATCGCTGTGTACTGAACAGCTTGCCTGGCTGGGTTATCGCGATATTGAGCTGCTTGGAAAAGGTGCGTTTGGCTTTGCCTTTGCCGGCAACGCACCTAATGGCAATAGCCGGGTTTTTAAATTTTCCCGTATTAACTTACCCCAGCATATTCAGGACCGGCTGGAGGAAGAGGCTTTTATGCTTGGCCATGTAGCGCATCCTCTGGTGCCGGCACTGGTTGAGTTCCAGCAAATTGGCCGTCAGGCCATTTTGGTGATGGAGCGGGCAATGGGGGAGGATCTGGAAAAAGTCAGTCTCAATATGGGGCCCCTGCCACCGCGGCTGGTCGTCAGCATTGCTGTACAGATTGGTGAAGTATTACAGACATTTCGCCGCTACACGGAAAATGGTGAGCGTAAGCCGCTGGTACATGGCGATATTAAACCTTCGAATCTGGTATGGGATGCCGACACAGAGACGGTACGGCTGATTGACTGGGGGTCGTCGGTTTTCGCTCAGACTGACGAAGACGGCCACTATGTTGGCAATAATGTCATGGATCTGATGTCAGGCGAACTGCATCAAACCAATGCGCGGCTTGGCGATGTGTATTTTATTGGAGAAGAACAGCTAAACGGCGCGCTGTCTTCTCCACGGTTTGATGAACAGGGGCTGGCCAGCACGCTGTATGCGCTGGCGTCCGGGCAGTCGAGTCGCTATGGTCGCAAAGTCATCACCCCCTTGTCGCTGGGTTTGCCCAAAATGCTGGCGCAGACGCTGGATTATATGCTCAGTGACGATCCCAGGCGTCGGCGACAGGGCGGAGATTACTTTTTCAATAATCTGCATGTGCTTAAACAACTGGTTTTTACTTCTGACAGCCCGCCAGTCTACCAGGCGGCAATACCCACCTGGGTCGCCCGCAGTAATAAAGAAATAGAGACGGTTGTTTACAGTTCGAGAAAGTCATTTTTGCGTCAGCAGTCAGATGAAGCTGAAGCGGAGCTTAAATATATCGACGATGCCCAGTTTGACCGCTATTACAAAAATTATTTGCAGGGTATGGGCGAGACAGAAAAAGGATTTGTCGCAGCGGTTAGCCGACTTGGACGCTACCCGGTCGTTGGCGGAATGGCTATACGGTGGGCACCGGATGGCATCTATGTGGACTCCAGTCTTAACCTTTATGATGCATCGCTAAAACCGGCTTTTGAAATGGCGGTTAACAGCGTGATTGAGCTGGCACGTGCTATCCACAGAAACGGTATTTTTAAGTGCTGCATGTTCAATGCGAAAGATACGATTCATATTGAGCGTGAAAACGAACAAGCGCCGTTTGTACCTGAACCTCACTGTCAGTTACCGTTTGAAAAGTCGGCAACGTCGGTGCCGGTTGATGACAGTCGCACGCATTCCTATTTTGAAGATGGTGAAGATCCGGATGAGTTGCTTAAACTGCCTGAAGGCATGATTGCGACGCTTGAAGAGTTAAATACTATTCATCACACGGGGTGTATCATTTTCGAAGCATTGCCGACACACCTGAAAATACACAGTTACTATATGCTGCTTGACCACGCGCAGGAATCCCGGTTTAGTGATTTGCTGGAACAACTGGTAAAGCATGTGCCTGCGATTTCCGGTCTCGGTATTTCTGGCTTTATGAAACTGCCTTATAAAGATACCCGTTATTTCACCCATTGCGCGCAGCTTCCGGAGAAATACTACCCGCGGAATCCCAGAGCAGGTTAACTGCAAAATTATATACAAGCAGTGCGCCTTTTATGGCGCGGCGCGGGTACATATAATGTAATGACGGTCAAAAGGCGGCGTTGCGCACGCTGTGCGCATTATATAGAGGGTGGTAACACGGCTGAAAAAACTGGCCAGTGATTAACCGCCTGCTTTGCAAAAATAAGAGGAAAAACAGATCCATGTCAGAGGTCAAACTTGCATCACTATTTGAACTTGAAACCATTGAGAAGGGCTTATTTCGCGGACAAAGCTGGGATCTGGGCTTTCGTGCACTGTTTGGCGGTCAGGTACTGGGACAGGCGTTAAGCGCCGCCTATCAGACGGTAGAAGCAGGCCGCGTGGCACATTCTTTCCACACCTATTTTTTATTACCCGGTGATGCACAAAAGCCCGTGGTATATGACGTTGAAGTTGTCAGGGATGGCAGAAGCTTTTCAGCAAGGCGTGTAAAAGCGATTCAGGATGGTAAGAATATCTTTTATATGACAGCGTCATTTCAGGCTCCCGAAGAGGGTATGCATCACCAGCATGCGCAAATGCCGGATGTGCCGCCTCCGCACGAGGTTGAATCCGATATAACATTTTATGAAGACAATTTTGATAAAATTGCCAAACCGATGCGCGAAGCGCTGTCATACCATCGGCCCGTCGATATTCGTACCATTGATGCGGCAACCAGCTACAAAGCCAGGAAGCGACCACCAGTCCGGCATATCTGGATGCGCTCAAGAGATACCATGCAAGACACCGCGAATTTACATCAGGCCTCGCTGGCTTATGCCTCTGATTATCACTTTCTGAGTACCTCGCTGCAACCTCACGGAATAGCAGTGACGGACAAAAGTCTGCGTATCGCCACCATTGACCATGCCATGTGGTTTCACCGTCCTGTTAACCTTAACGACTGGTTATTATACGCCATGGAAAGTCCGTTTAGTGGCAATGCCCGTGGCGTTGTCCGTGGTCAGATATTTAACCAGCAAGGTGAACTGGTTGCATCGACTATGCAGGAGGGACTCATGCGTCAGTTACCAGAGGAGTCGCTATCATGATTTACCGTTTAGATGACGTCACGCCGAAAATTGGCAGTGGTGTTTATATTGCGCCTGGTGCTCACGTCATCGGAGATATCCGTCTCGGGGACAATGCCAGCGTATGGTTTAACGCTGTGATCCGTGGTGACGAACATCATATCGATATTGGCAAAGACAGCAATGTTCAGGATGGTGCCGTGTTGCATACGGATGCCGGCGTACCGCTTACGCTGGGTGAGGGCGTCACAGTAGGGCACAAAGCAATGCTGCATGGTTGTGAGGTTGGCCGCTTTACCCTTATTGGGATCAATGCTGTTGTGTTAAATGGTGCCAGAATAGGCAACTATTGTGTTATCGGGGCGAACGCGCTGGTCACTGAAGATATGACCATCCCAGATTATTCTCTGGTGATGGGGACACCTGCAAAAGTTGTAAAAACACTGGACGAGGGTGTTAAACCTAAGCTGGAGGGGTCTGCGGCACATTATGTTGCCAATGCGAGGCGATTTGCTTCGGGTTTACATGCTGCATCCGATCCAGCCGCGTTTGTCTGAGTGCTGCGTTACGTAGTGAAAAAGCGCCAGCGCAATGGGAATCTGCCCGGATTGGTGCTGGTTCCCACATTCGTGTGTTGCCGGCTTCATCTTTAAGCAGGGAAAATTGATGGCAGCTGACATAGCGCGGCGTGCAGCGATGTTTAGCATTTTCTTTGGGGATAAAAAATGCCCAGAACAAATGTTCCGGGCCTAGGGGAATGGCTCATTGCTGAGCCGTGCGCTAACTTTTGCGAGGGAGAAGTTTCATGCAAAATTTTTTACAACGGACAGTAATAATAGATCACATTTGTTTATTTTATAAACAATTATTTTGTGAAATTTCCCTTACATCAAATCTATTCGCTAACGTTATATGATTTTAATCGTAAATTCAAAGCCTTCTGACTGGTCCGAGGTTTGCGAATAAAGTAGTCTGAGTTACTCACCGTTCTTGCACACATCATGCACTGAGTTATCCACAACCCTCTCCCGTTTAATATTCATTGTATTTATGTTCAGCACAGTGCCTTGTTGTCAGTGGTTATCTTGGCGACAATGGAGACATTGACAAATCGCAAAGGAAGTATCTATGCAATATTCCACGTTTATCCCTGAACAACGCACACTAATGGGCCCTGGCCCGTCAGATGTCAGCCCGAGGGTATTAAACGCACTGGCACGCAGTACGCTCGGCCACCTTGACCCATCTTTCATTGGGCTGATGGACGAAATTAAAGCGCTACTGCAGTATGCGTTTAAAACCCAGAATGCACTGACAATGCCCGTTTCAGCACCAGGCTCAGCAGGCATGGAAGCCTGTTTTGCCAACCTCGTAGAGCCCGGTGACAAAGTTGCAGTTTGTGTAAACGGCGTATTTGGTAAACGCATGGTAGAAAACGTGGTGCGCTGCGGTGGTGAAGCCGTTGTTATTGAAGATGACTGGGGGCAGCAGACTGATCTGGATAAGGTTGATGCCGCACTTAGTGCAGACCCTGCGATAAAAATCCTTGCGTTTGTGCATGCAGAGACGTCAACCGGTGTACGCAACGATGCACAGGCATTGTGCCAGCTGGCAAAAAAATATAAGTGCCTGAGTCTGGTTGATGCCGTGACATCCCTTGGCGGCATTGAAGTTGATGTTGATGGCTGGGGTATTGATGCTATTTATTCTGGCTCGCAGAAGTGCCTGAGTTGTGTGCCAGGCTTATCGCCTGTGTCATTCAGCCCAAAAGCCGTAGAGGTGATTCAGGCACGCACGCATCCCGTGCAAAGCTGGTTTTTGGATATGAACCTGATTGTTGGTTACTGGGGCAAAGGCGGTAAGCGGGCTTATCACCACACGGCGCCGGTAAACAGTTTATATGCACTGCACGAGTCTTTGCTGATGCTGCATGAAGAAGGGCTGGAAAATGCGTGGCAACGACACGCAGATGGCCATCGGCAGCTGGCGCAGGGGCTTTCTTCGCTGGGGCTCGATATGGCTGTAGACGAAGCCTTCCGGCTGCCACAGTTAAATGTGGTGCGCATACCTGACGGTGTAGATGATGCAGATGTCAGAGGCCGGTTGCTTAACGAGTTTAACCTGGAAATAGGTGCGGGGCTGGGCGAGTTTGCCGGCAATGTGTGGCGCATTGGCCTGATGGGACATGCCTGCAAAGCCCGTAATATTGATCATTGTGTCGCCAGCCTTGGGAAAGTCATAAACTGATTGGCTAAGGCGCATTAACCCACCGGTCCAGGTTTGCGGTGATCACAGCGCGTGCCAATGTAACGTCTCTGATCACCGTGACCTTCGAAACATCTTCCCAGGTCAAGCTCCTGCAATGCCAGCCTTTTTTCACGCGTGTTAATCTTAAGTTCATCTACGCTGTGTAATCATAATGTCAGACTTTTTTTGCATTCTTCTTTAGAAAATGGGTTAGCTAAATGAAACAAATATTATTCGTTGTTATTTCTCTGGTTTTTAGTATCAGCGCAACTGCGCAGCAGCAAACGGTTATTGAGGTCAATGGGCAGGGGGCGGTGAACACGGTCCCCGACGGCTTTGTGCTTGAGGTTGTGCTGGAGGAAAAAGGTGAAACGGTGTCTAAACTAAATCAGGCACTTCAGCACGAACTTACGCAGGTTGTCGATTTTCTCCTTGAGCAGGGTGTAGAAAAAGCCCATATTCAGTCCATGCAGGTAAGGTTGCAGCCCAACTACGTCTCAACGCCAAATGGCAGAGAGCCGCAGGGGTTTGTGCTTGCCAGAGAGGTACGTATCACTCAGCAGTCGATTACTACGTTCGATGCAATTATCGATGGTATTTTACAGCGCGGGGTTGATCGGATTAACAAATTCCGGTTTACCTCCAGCGAAGAGGCAAGCGCGTATGAACGCGCATTGGTGCTGGCAGTAAAAGACGCAAAGTCACGTGCGGCGCTGATGGCCAAAGAGCTGGGCGTCACTCTTGGCGAGGTGGTTGCAATCTCTGAAAGGGGTGGCAATATGCCCGCACCTGTGATGCGCGCAGAAATGATGATGAAAGATTCATCACCATCTATGCCGGGTCAGACCCAGACAAGCGCGCAAGTCAACGTGCGGTTTGCAATTAACCAATAGTGAAAAAAGAGGCAGTATTGAAACAACAGGATTATAAAACGCTCATCGGTCAGGCTCAGAGCCTTATCACCGGTGAGCACGATCTCATCGCGAATATGGCGAATATCAGTGCGTTACTGTTTAACCAGCTTGAACATGTCAACTGGGCGGGCTTTTATTTATTTAAAGAAGAGCAACTGGTGCTGGGGCCGTTTCAGGGGCAGCCCGCCTGTATCCGTATTCCCATGGGACAAGGGGTCTGTGGTACGGCCGCTGCGCAACGGCAGACGCAGGTCGTTGCCGATGTTCATGCTTTTGCCGGGCATATTGCGTGTGATGCCGCGTCAAATTCAGAAATTGTTATTCCACTGATTAAGGACAACGCACTGATTGGCGTGCTGGATATTGACAGCCCTGAGTTCGGTCGCTTCGACGATGAGGATAAAGCAGGTCTGACTGCAATTTGTGACGCCCTTATTACAAGCATACAACCATCATGAAGCACAGCGTTGACATCCACGTGGTGCTGGCTACCATCAATGACATGGAGGATTTTCATGATGATCCCGAAGAGGCCAGCGAACGTTTGAATTTTATCCTGCACGCTATTTATGATCGTGCTGATGACGATATTGAAACCTTACGTCTTGAAAAACTTCTGCATTTTGCCTGGGAAACCTGGCACGAAGACCAGAGTTTATCGGAAATTGATGATGACGAATTGCTCGACTGGGTTGACCACGCGCTGGCAACTTGGGATGATGCGGATAATAATGATCATCCAGACCAACCTTAGATAGCATTAATGGAATCACCACAGAAGTTTAATAATAGTAAGGAAGTCATTGCCTTTCTTGCAGAATCATTCCCTCACTGTTTCTCAGTTGAAGGTGACGCCCGCCCGTTAAAAATCGGTATTTTTCAGGATTTGGCGGCGCGCCTTGAAGACGATGAGCGTGTAAGCAAGACAATGCTTCGTTCGACACTTCGTCACTATACGAACAGCTGGCGCTACCTGTACAGTATCAAAGAGGGCGAATATCGTGTCGACCTGGACGGCAACAATGACGAGGTCATTGAAAAAGAACATGCCGAACATGCGAAGCAACAACTGGAAGAAAGTAAAGCGAAAGCCGCTGAAAAGCGCAAAGCGCGACAGCAGCAGGCTAAAGCAGAAGGAAAGGACGGCGCGAGGCGAAGCAACAATAAACCCGCGGGCCGTAAGCCGTCTAAAAACGGAACTAAATCGCAAAATAACAGACCAAGTAAGACACCGCCTCCTAAATTGACAGAAGCGGACATAACGCGTGGTACACAAGTAACAGTTAAGCTGGGCAAAGCACCAATGCCTGCTGTTATCACTGATGTCGCCAAAGATGGTATCCATGTACAGCTCGACACTGGCATGGTTGTTAAAGTCAATTCAGAGGCTTTACGTTTGGCACGTTCCAAGAGGTCGTAATATGAAAGATATCCTTCGAGTTTCCATAGCAAGTGCGTTTTTAACCGTTGGGGTCGGCGCTGGCGCTGTGACTACAACGCCGGATGTTGAGGATCTTCCGATTCTGCAACAGGAAACACAGCACAGTGTTGCTGCTAAACGCGTGAGTGCACTGTTTACCCGTGCACACTACAAGGAAATTGCGTTGGATGATGTATTGTCGGCAAAAGTCTACGAGCGTTATCTCGACGCGCTGGACCACGGCAAACAAATTTTTCTGTTGTCAGATGTCGTGGCGTTCGAACAGTATCGCGATAAATTCGATGACGCACTTGAACGGGGCAATCTGAGTATTGCTTATCAGATGTACAACAAAAGTGCAGAGCGACGCATAGAGCGCTATGACTATGCGTTATCGCTGCTTGACGAACCGTTCGACTTTGAGAAAGAAGGCGACAAATTTTATTACGACCGTGAAGATGCTGAATGGGCAGAGTCGAAAGCTGAGCTCGATGAACTCTGGCGTCAGCGCGTAAAATATGACGCGCTGAACCTTATCCTGGCAGATAAAACCTGGGATGAGGCGAAAGAACTGCTTGAGAAGCGCTACAATCGTGCTATCAAGCGTTTAAAGCAGGCGCAGAGTGAAGACGTTTTCCAGACGGTGATGAATTCGTTTGCCCGCAGCATTGAGGCACATACCAGTTACCTTTCGCCACGTAATGCCGATCGTTTCCAGATGGAAATGAACCTGGAGTTTGAGGGGATTGGCGCTGTGTTACAAAGCGAAGAGGACTACACGGTCATCAAGAGTATTGTACCTGGCGGTCCTGCCGATAAATCCGGCGCGCTGAAACCCGAAGACAAGATCATCGGTGTGGCTCAGGAAGATGAAGAGTTTGTCGATGTGGTCGGCTGGCGGCTTGATGAAGTTGTTGAACTTATTAAAGGACCGAAAGGCAGTACCGTTAAGCTCCAGATTCAGAAAGGAACGACCGAGAGTAAATCCATGTCGGTGGTTAAACTGGACCGCGATAAGATTAAACTGGAAGACCGTGCTGCAAAATCTGAAGTGTATACGCCAGAGAGCGGACCGCACCAGGGTGAGAAGCTGGGTATTATTAAGATCCCCAGCTTTTATAACAACCTGCATGGCGATGTGAAAAAAGAAATCGACGCGCTGAAAGCGCAGGATGTACGCGGCATTATCGTTGATTTGCGCGGCAATGGCGGCGGTTCGTTGACCGAGGCGACGTTATTATCTGGTCTTTTCATCGAGAAAGGTCCTGTTGTACAAATTCGCTATGGAGCCGGAAAAGTGAGTGTTAATCGTGACACTGACGGCGAAGTATCCTATAACGGCCCGCTGACTGTTTTAGTGGACCGTTACAGTGCCTCGGCCTCTGAGATTTTTGCAGCGGCGATGCAGGATTATAACCGGGCGCTGATCATTGGTGAGCAAACCTTTGGTAAAGGCACGGTTCAGCAACATCGAGGGCTTGGCAGGATTTACGACCTTTATGATAACCCACTGGGCAGCGTGCAATTTACTATTGCCAAGTTCTACCGTATTGACGGTGGTAGCACGCAGCATCGTGGCGTTGTGCCGGATATCCTTTACCCTTCGGCCATAGAACCGGAAGAGTGGGGCGAAAGTCAGGAAGAGAATGCCTTACCCTGGGACAGTATTAACCGCGCAAACTATACGACGTTTGGTGACAGCCAGTCGGCTGTAGATGTGCTGACAGCCAAACACAATAAGCGGATCATGCAGGATCCTGAGTTTGGTTACATTCAGGAAGACATCAAGGAATACAAGAAGGAAAAGGATAAGAAATTTGTATCGCTGGTAAAATCCCAGCGTCTTGAAGAAAAGAAAGAGGCTGAACAGGAAGAGCTTTCGCGTACCAATGAGCGGCTTGCCCGACTGGGTATGGAGAAAGTTGAAACTATGGACGATTTACCAGAGGATCTGGAAGATTTAGATCCGTTTCTGGATGAAGCAGCCAATATTACATACGATATGATCGAAACCGGGAAGTACGCGATTTCGCGAAACTAACCCCAAAAAGAACAGGGGGCTGGCTTTTCGCCAGCCCTTTTTTTATATCTATAATCAAAATAATAAGAAAAGGGACCACACATGGCAATTCGAGGTGAATTCTCCTCCCGTCTGGGCTTTGTGCTTGCCGCCGCAGGCTCAGCGGTAGGGCTTGGAAATATCTGGGGCTTTCCTACAAAAGTCGCGAGTAACGGCGGCGCAGCGTTTGTATTGGTGTACCTGCTGCTGGCGTTTGTGCTCGCATATCCCGTACTCATGGCCGAACTCATTATAGGCCGTTCAACTCGTTCAAATATGGTCGATGCGTTAGGTAAAATTTCGGGAAGCTGGGTTGGCCGGGCAACCGGTATCTGGGGTTGTATCACGGTGTCTCTTATTCTGGCCTTTTATGCCATTGTAGGCGGCTGGATGCTCGTACACTTCGCTGAATCGGCAACAAGCCTGGTTGGGTTATCCGCGGCGTCAGACTGGCTGCTTTCCCCATCCTTGCCCCGGGATATTGTATTCACGGCCGGATTTCTGGTGCTGACCTCGTTCATTGTCATCGGAGGCGTTAAAGCAGGCATAGAAAAGTGGTCGGTCCGGCTGATGCCAACGCTGGTGTTACTTATCATCGCACTGATTATCTATGTGAGCTTTCAGCCGGGCGCAGTAGAAGGCTGGAGCGCGTATCTGGTCCCAGACTTTTCGCGTATTCTGGATCCTGATTTACTTATAAGTGCTATGGGGCAGGCCTTTTTCTCCATGTCACTGGGGGTAGGGACGATGCTGGTTTATGGCTCGTATCTGAGTAAGCAGGAAAACCTGCCTGGAATTGGTGCATCCGTTGCACTTGTGGACATTGGCGTTGCTGTAATTGCAGGTATGCTGATCATCCCGTCCATGTACGTGGCATTAAACAACGGTGTAGAAATCTTTACAGCGGACGGCAGTTTAATTGAAGGAGATACCCTTATCTTCACGGTTTTGCCTGCGCTTTTTGATACTATCGGTGGGGTTGGACTCATCGTTGCATTTACCTTTTTTGCACTCATGGTAATTGCCGCCGTGACGTCATCTATTTCAATGCTTGAAGTGCCGGTAGCCTACCTGGTTGAAAGTAAAAATCTGGCAAGGAAGAAGGCCGTTATGGTGATGACCACCGTGATCTTCGCTGCCAGTTGCATTATTTTAGTTAACTTCTCCACCCTGTTTGGCTTTGTTATCTCGCTCACCACGCAGTACAGCCAGCCATTACTTGGCCTCGCTCTGTGTATTTTTGCGGGCTGGGTATGGCGGCGTGACGCTATTTTGCAAGAGCTTAAAGAAGGTGACCCTTATGCCGAAGATACCCTGTTCTGGCGTATCTGGCCCTGGTACGTGCGTTTCGTATGTCCGGTGGTCATTGCAGTGATGTTTTATCGCTCAGTAATCTAATTAAGTAGACGGAAACAATAATAACAATGCAAAACGAAACAAAAACACCGTCCTTACTGGACGCCACGATACCCATTGTCATATTGATCATTATGATGGGCGGAGCCGTGTATCTGTTTGGTGACGGCTCTTCCTATGGGCCTAATCAGATTGCGCTACTGCTGTCGATGGGGATTGCTGCCATTATCGGCCTGAAAAACGGTCACAAGTGGAAAGAAATCGAAAAGGGGATTGTTGACGGTATTTCCATGGCGCTGGGGGCATGCCTGATATTGCTGGCGGTAGGAGCGCTGATTGGCACCTGGATGCTGGCAGGAACAGTACCAACGCTAATCTATTTCGGTCTTGAACTGCTTAATCCGTCGTTCTTTTATGCCGCGGCCTGTCTTATTTGTGCCGTAGTGGCAATGAGTATCGGCAGTTCCTGGACCACAGCAGCAACGGTGGGTGTCGCGCTAATGGGCGTTGCTTCAGGTATGGATATGTCGGCCGCAATCACAGCCGGCGCGGTGGTCTCCGGCGCGTACTTTGGCGATAAAATATCCCCGCTATCAGAGACAACAAACCTTGCACCCGCCGTCGCAGGCACCGACTTATTTGAACATATTCGTTATATGCTGTGGACGACGGTTCCCAGCTTTATTCTTGCTCTGATTTTATTCACAGTGCTGGGTTTCAGCGAAGACGGCACTGCCAAAGCAGAGCGTATCGAGCAAATGCAGACCCTGCTTGGCGCGTCGTTTAATCTTGACTGGTATTTGCTGGTCCCGTTGGTGGTGTTACTGACGCTGGCCGTTAAAAAAATGCCGGCCTTTCCGGCCGTATCCATAGGCGCGCTGCTTGGTGGCGTCTGGGCGCTGCTGTTTCAAAATGATGTTGTGTTATCAATGATTACCGAGGGTGACTCAAGCACCATTGGGGCATTAAAAGTTGTCTGGACAGCGCTGTTCGATGGCGTCAGTTTCTCTACCCCTGATGCAAACTTAAATGATCTGCTGTCCCGTGGCGGTATGTCATCGATGCTGAATACCATATGGCTGATTATCTGTGCCATGTCATTTGGCGCGGTACTGGAGCGGGTTGGACTGTTAAGCCGCGCTGTGAATGCTATTTTAAAAGGCGCGCATTCCGCCGGCGCTATGGTCAGCCGCACGGTGCTTACCTGTATCGGCACAAATCTGGTAACTGCTGATCAGTACATGGCGATTGTAATGCCTGGGCGTATGTACAAAGAAGAGTTTAAAAAGCGCAACCTTGACCAGCTTAACCTGTCCCGAAGCCTGGAAGACGGCGGGACACTGACGTCACCCCTCATCCCGTGGAACACATGCGGTGCCTATATGCATGGGGTACTGATGGTCCATCCTTTTGAATATATCTTTTATGCGTTTTTCAACGTATTAAATCCCATTCTTGCCATTATTTACGCGTACCTTGGCATTAAAATTCTGAAGCTGACGCCTCCCCAGTATCAGACTGACGGAGAGCGAAACGCGTAGCCATTTGGAGGTTGTATGTCTGTAACTGTTAAACGCCGCGCGGATTATTTACCGCCGGCTTTTACTGTTTCCTCAGTATCTTTGGAGTTCTTCCTGCACCCGGAAAAGACCCGGGTCTGCAGTTCCTTAACCGTAAGCAGAAACGGTAACCACAATAAGCCACTCGAGCTTGATGGTGAGCAACTGACATTGTTGTCGGTAGCCGTTGACGGTAACGCCGTTGAACCTGACCATTGTGATCACTCATCGCTTCATCTGTCAGATCTGCCCGATGCATTTACATTGCAAATTGAGACAGAAATAAACCCGTCTGAAAACCATGCGCTGGAAGGATTATATTTATCTAACGGCGTGTACTGCACACAATGTGAGGCCGAAGGCTTCCGCCGTATTACTTATTTCCTGGACCGCCCAGACGTGCTGGCAGAATATCGGGTAACGGTGCACGGTGAAAAGCAGGCGTTCCCAACCCTGTTGTCAAATGGTAACCCGGTGGAGAAAGGCGAAAATGATGACGGTACTCACTGGGTAACCTGGCACGATCCACATCCTAAACCCAGTTACCTGTTTGCCCTGGTTGCCGGTGATTTCGACTTGCTGACCGACACCTTCACAACCATGAGTGGCAAAGACGTGGCCCTCGAATTATATGTCGATAAAGGTAAAAAAGGCCGCGGCGAATTTGCACTTGATTCGCTTAAACGGGCGATGAAGTGGGATGAACAGACATTTGGACTGGAGTACGACCTCGATATCTATATGATTGTCGCGGTCGATTTCTTCAACATGGGGGCCATGGAAAATAAAGGCCTGAATATTTTTAACAGTAAATTTGTGCTGGCCGACAATGACAGCGCCACCGATGATGACTTTTTCAATGTCGAGTCGGTCATTGCCCACGAATACTTTCACAACTGGACCGGTAACCGGGTTACCTGCCGGGACTGGTTCCAGCTAAGCCTGAAAGAAGGCTTAACGGTATTCCGTGATCAGCAGTTTTCTGCCGATATGACATCACCGCTCAGCAACCGCATTAAGCAGGTGAGGGTGATGCGTGAACATCAGTTTGCAGAAGATGCCAGCGCCATGAGCCACCCAATCCGCCCGGATGAAGTCATGGAGATGAATAACTTCTATACCGTGACAGTCTACGACAAAGGGGCGGAGGTGATTCGTATGTTGCATACTCTGCTGGGTCAGCAGACGTTCCGCCGTGGTATTGATGAGTATTTCCGTCGTCATGATGGGCAGGCGGTGACCTGTGATGATTTTGTTGCGGCAATGCAGGCTGTCACAGACCGGGACTTATCGCAGTTTTCCCGCTGGTATAGCCAGTCCGGCACCCCTGAAATTACCGTTAACCGGCAGTATGATGACGCCACCGGTGCGCATACCATAACGTTATCACAGCGCACACCGGCTACCGCTGATCAAAAAGACAAGCAACCATTACTGTTGCCTGTCGCCATTGAGCTTATTGATGACGAGGGTAACAGTCTTGCTGATGATGAGGGCCTGATTGAAAAGGGCATGCTGATCCTGGATGCTGAAGCAGTGACACTCACCGTTACGGGTGCAAAAGGCCAGCTGACACCAGTACTACTGGGCAATTTCTCCGCGCCCGCCAGAGTCCATAATGATCTGTGTGTCAGTGAGCAGCTTAAAGTTGTACGTCATGCTAAGGACAGCTTTAATCGCTGGGATGCAATGCAGAGCCTGTATGACTTCTGTATCAGTGAGATTGAGGCTGGCCGGACACTGGATGACAGTGTCTGGCGTGGACTGCGTACGGTGATTGCCAGCGAAGCCAACAATATGGAATTGTTAGGGGAGTGTCTGGTAATACCTACAGTTGAGACCTTGTGTCAAAGCCGTAACGAGGTTGACGTGCAGGCGCTGATTGCAGCACGCAAAGCCTTCTGCCAGCAATTTGCTGAGCAACTTGAAGAGGCGCTGCTGTCTGTATTTGATGCAAACCATACTGACAGTTACCGTTATGTACAAAGTGATATCAACACGCGACGTTGTCGCAATGTTATTCTGGCGCATCTGGCCAGGCTGCCGGATCACGCTGCCAAGGCCCGGCAACAGTACAATGCATCAGACAATATGACCGATACGCTGGGCGCGCTGAAAGCGGCGCAGTACACGGATCAGTCTAATTTCTTACTGATGATGGGCGACTTTGAAGAAACCTGGCACAACGACCCTCTGGTACTGGATAAGTGGTTTGCACTGCATGCCACGCAGGCGCGAAGTGATATCCTTGCGCAGTTATCAATGCTACGTGAACACCCGCAATTCAGCGCCAATAATCCCAACCGGGTACGTGCGGTCATCGGTAGTTTTGCATTCTTCAACAACGAATGTTTTCACGCCCGCGATGGTAGTGGTTATAAATATGTAACAGATTACCTGATGGTATTGGATGACAGCAATCCACAGGTCGCTGCGCGCATCGTAACGCCGCTAACGCAATGGCAACGCTACGCCGATCCGTACCGGTCATTAATGAAAGCGCAATTAAGCCGCCTTCTTACCAAGAAAAACCTGAGCAAGGACTTGTTTGAGAAAGTGAGTAAGAGTCTTGCCTATGACAACGCCAGCAGCGACTGACACTGTCTATTATTTCTCAGTCCGCGTCTCGTACATTCAGTGCGAGGCGCTTTACCAGAGCCCGCCGCCTCCAGTCGTTTTAACCGATGACCGGGGCGTGCGGGTACAGGTCCCTGCCGTCTGCATGCGCCAGTTTGTCACGAGCACCGGAATCCGGGGGCGATTTCGCCTGATCGTCGACAAAAGCCATAAAATCCGTTCCTTTGAGCGCGTCACCTAATCTACAGCGAATTCTACAATATGTGTGACATCGCGCTGATTAACTCGTTGATACCCCAAGTGTTATAGAAATTGTTAACTGGTAGGATTAGTTCTTGCGATTCTGACAAAATGATGTAATGATTTTGTTAACTCAACTTGGTTGGTATTTTTGTCGTGCGTCCTGCGCCGACTCGGGAGTATTAAAACTATGATAAACAGGCACCGTGCATTTAAGAAGTCACCTGTAGCTGCCGGCGTTATCGCGCTTCTCAGCGCCGCCAGCTTGCCAGCGCATTCAGCGAGCTGGGATTTTGGGGATGTCAGCGTTTCACTGGATTCGACGTTTACACTGGCCACCAGTATTCGTACTGAGAACCGTGATTATGACCTTATTGGTAACAGCAACCACCCGCAGTTTGACTGGTCAGGGTACAATGCAGCAACCAATGTCATTTATCCCAGTACAGATGTTTGGGCACTCTCTGACGGTAATTATTCGACCAACGGAGACTTAGGCAATCTGGCCCATGACCCGGGCGAAGCGTTTTCTACACAGATCTCCGGTACACACGAACTGGATGTAAACTTTGGTGATTACGGATTCTTTGCACGGGGGTTCTGGTTTTACGATTTTGAGCAGCAAAATGGCGATCGCCCTTATTCAAATCCGATAACCGGTCAGCAATATGATCTGTGTCAGGATCCGGAAGCTGAAGATTTATTGTGTTCCGATATCCGCCTGTATGATGCCTTCTTCTATGGTGACTGGTGGGTAGGCGACAAGCCACTGACGGTGCGTGTCGGTCAGCAGGTAATCAGCTGGGGTGAAAGCACCTTCATTCAGCACGGTATCAACACCACAAATCCGGTCGATGTAACACGTGCCCGTGCTCCGGGTGCCGAGTTGCGGGAAGTATTCATTCCGGTAGGCATGGTCTATGCCTCACTGGGTCTGACGCAAAATGTCAGTGTTTCCGGTTATTATCAGTATGAGTGGGAGCGCAGCTGGTTGCCGGTAGCAGGCAGTTATTTTGCAACCAATGACTTTGCCGGAGAAGGCGGTCAGAGCAACAATGTTCAACTGGGTTTCTCCGGTAACCCCGATATTGATTTAGATTTTCTGCTGGCGTCACTCAATGGTATTGGTGATGCGTTACGTGCCGGCGGCGATCAGAGTCAGCTGTCACAGGCCTACCTGGCTTATCCGACCAAAGTGGCGGTACGCGGTTACTCAGATGACGCACATAATGACGCCGACGATCAGGGCCAGTTCGGTCTTCGCGTAACCTGGTTTGCAGAAATGCTGAATCAGTCTGAAATCAGCTTTTATCACATTAATTACCACAGTCAGCGCCCGCTTATTTCGGGAGTGACGTCGGATTTCACGCAGGCAGGCATCGCGTCTGATCTTGGCTACATTGCCCAAAATCAAATTACCCGCGACAATATCACTGAGCTGGGCGCGTTCACTCAGGCACAGTTCTTCTACCCTGAAGACATTAAACTTTATGGTCTGAGCTTCAACACCAACATTGGCACCACTGCGTTAGCCGGTGAATTTGCGTACCGCGTTGACGAACCACTGCAAATTGATGATGTTGAACTGTTGTATATGGGTATGCCTGAGCAACTGGCGAATGCGGGGCTGCGTCCTGACCTGGCTGGTATTTCACAGTTAAATAACATTGGCCGCTCCGTCGGTCCCGGTGAGACAGCAGAGGGCTTCCTGTTCTCTGATACATGGCAGGCACAGTTCACAGTGTCTCACGTTTTTGGTCCTGCTCTGGGCTCTGACAATTTAGTATTACTCGGCGAAGCGGGTTACGTGAATATTGTCGATTTCCCGGATCCTGACATTATTCGTCTTAATGCGCCAGGTACCGCCCGAACGCCGTCTATTGAGCCAACAGCCAGCGGTAACCCGCGTTTTGGTCTGCATACGGGTTTATCTGACGGACCTGAAACTAATCCGTTTGCTACCGATGATGCCTGGGGGTATCGACTACTCGCTGTGGCTGACTTCAATAACGTTGCAGCCGGCGTCAACTTACGCGCTCGTGCAACATTCTCGCATGATGTTGAAGGTACAACACCAGATCCACTGTTCCTTTTCACAGAAGATGTTAAGTCAGCCAATATCAGCCTGACCTTTGATTATCTGAGTAAGTGGCAGGCGACGGCGTCGTACAGTACGTTCTGGGGCGGCATTGGTACGACCAACGCGCTGGCAGACCGCGACTTCATCTCCTTTAATATCAAATATGCAATCTAACTTAGTGTGGTATTTATGATTAGAAAAGTAGGAATTATTGCTGCCGCTATGTCACTGGCTCTTTACGGGGCAGGCGCTGCAGCCAAGGTTTCCGAGTCGGAAGCCAATAAACTGGGTAATGAACTAACGCCACTTGGCGCGGAAAAAGCCGCTAACGCCGATGGTAGTATCCCCGCGTGGACGGGCGGTATTACAGAAGTACCAGCCGGCTTTGAGGTTGGGGATCACCATCCGGATCCGTATCCTGATGATAAAATGCAGTTTGAAATAACCGCCGACAATTACAAAGAGTATGCAGACATGCTCTCTGAAGGGCAGAAAGCGCTGTTTGAAGCGTACCCTGATACTTTCAGAATGCCGGTTTATCCAACCCGTCGCTCTGCGTCAAACCCACAGAAAGTGTATGACGCTACCCGCACCAATGCGACCCGTGCGGAACTGCTGGATGGCGGCAATGGAATCAAGGGCGCAGCTGTCGGCATTCCATTCCCGATTCCGCAAAACGGGCTGGAAGCTATCTGGAACCATATTCTTCGTTATCGCGGCGAAGCCGTAGAGCGTAACGGTGGTCAGGCTGCGGTCACCTCCTCAGGTGACTACAACGTGATTGGTTTTGACGAGCAGCTGAAGATTAAATATGCCTCTGAAGATGCAACGCCAGAGTCGCTGCTGGAAAACAATATTCTGTTTATGTTCAAACAAAAGGTCACCGAGCCTGCACGACTGGCCGGTACCGCACTGCTTGTGCATGAAACCGTAGATCAGGTTAAGGAGCCACGCAAAGCCTGGACGTATAATACGGGGCAGCGCCGCGTGCGTCTTGCACCAAACATTGCTTATGATACCCCGGGAACTGCGGCTGACGGCCTGCGTACTACCGATGACTTCGATATGTTTAACGGTTCACCAAACCGTTACAACTGGGAGCTGAAGGGTAAAAAAGAAATGTTTGTGGCGTACAACAACTATGCGCTGCATGCAGAAAACGTAGAATATGATGAGATCCTTAAGCCGCATCACATCAACCCTGACCTGACGCGCTGGGAAAAGCACCGGGTATGGGTGGTAGAGGCCACGCTTAAAGAAGGCTTCCGTCATATTTATCAGAAACGGGTGTTCTTCATAGATGAGGACAGCTGGCAGATTCAGGTTGCGGATATGTACGATAACCGCGGCGAGCTGTATCGCGTTGGCGTAGCTTACGGCGTCAATTATTATGAAGTGCCTACGCAGTGGTCGACACTGGATGTGTACCATGATCTGAATTCCCGCCGTTATCTGGCGATTGGTCTGGACAACCAGCAGCCAATGTACGACTTCACCATAGAGCCGCGTGACGTTGAATTTACGCCACAGGCACTGCGGCGTGAAGGCATGCGCTAACGGATAGAAAAAACGGTTGGCAATGCCAACCGTTTTTGTATGCTAGGGGTGATAAGTAAATCGTAGGTTAACATTGCCGGTCCGGCCTTCATGATATTCACGTCAGGACACGCAAAATAACGATCTATCCTATCTTTCCTATTCCTTAACTCATTTTATAAGGTCAGTTATGAAAAAAGTTATTGCAGCATCTCTGGCTGCATCCTTAAGTTTCACAGCTGTAGCTGACAACGCGTTTAAGGCGCCATTGGTCAAAAAATCGTTACTGCTTGATGTCGCCGCTACTGACTATGCCGTTATTGTGGGGGAGCGTGGTCACATTCTGCTGTCTTCCGACGGCAACACCTTTGAACAGGCTACAGTCCCGACCCAATCGACACTGACCGCGACAACCATTGTCGGCGATGAAGTATGGGCAGTGGGGCATGATGCGGTAATTCTGTATTCTTCCGACCGCGGCAAATCGTGGGTGATTCAGAATTTTGAACCCGACCTGCAACGTCCTTTTTTAGATGTGCATTTTTTCGACAGCGAGCATGGCATCGCCGTTGGTGCCTACGGGCTGTTTTACCGCACTAAAGACGGCGGTCAGAACTGGTCGGCGGAGCGTCACGCCAGTTTACTGGCGCCCATAGATCTTGAATACCTGGAAAGTGTACGCGAGGAAAGTGAGGAGTTTTATCAGCAGGAGCTTAACTCTATTTTGCCGCACATCAATCGGGTTACCTTTGACGATGGGACGCTCTACCTGGCCGGTGAAGCCGGTTTACTTGCACACAGCGACGACAAAGGGCAGAGCTGGCAACGCTATGACGTAGATTACACGGGCTCTTTTTTCGATATCAAACCACTCGATGAGGAAGCGGTACTCGCCGTTGGCTTGCGCGGCAATATGTTTGTTATGCGTAACAATGATAACTGGGAATTTGTTAATACCTGCTCAACCAGCACCTTAAATTCTATTCTGGTTGCGTCTGATTCCCGTGTGGTTTCACTCGGTAACAACGGCATGCTTGTCTCAGCGACGCGCCCGCTGCCAGTCAGTGAAGTCGATCCTTATGCCAATCCACTGGATTGTACGCCGGCTGAAGGGGTGTCAAAGCGCCAGGTGGAAGATAAAGCCGCACTGGTAAATGCTGCGCAATTTAATGGCCAGACCATTGCGGTATCGGCCAGTGGCATAAAAACACTAAATTTAGAAAAAGAGTGACCATCTGACCTATGACCGAAGTAATTGAACGTTTGATTTTTTCCCAGCGCAAACTGGTCGTATTCCTGTTTGTACTGGCGACCGTGTTTCTCGGCTATCAGGCATCCAATATGCGTCTGGATGCAGGTTTCGAGAAAAACATCCCCCTCAATCATGAGTACATGCAGACGTATATGCAGTACCGCGAAGATTTTGGTGGGGCCAATAGTATTCTGGTGTCGGTTTGTGACAAAGATGGCAATATTTTCAACCAGAACTTTTTCGATACGCTGAAAAATGTCCATGACCAGTTGTTTTTCATTAACGGTGTCGACCGCTCGCTGGTTGTCTCACTCTTTTCACCTTCAACGCGTTTTACGGAAATTGTAGAAGGGGGCTTTGCTGGCGGCCCGGTCATTCCGGCCGACTTTAACTCCGCAAACCCCGACGCACTGGACCTGGTTGCGGCGAATATCGAAAAAGCCAACATCGTTGGCAGACAGGTATCCAATGATTACAGCTGTGCAATGGTGACGGCCCAGTTGCTGGAAATCGATCCTGAAACCGGAGAACCACTGGATACACTGGCACTGGCTGGCGAGCTGGAAAAACAGCTTCGTGATAAGTACGAAAGCGATCAAATCTCCATTCATATTATTGGGTTCGCCAAAATGATTGGCGATGTGGCCGACGGCGCGAAAGACGTGCTGTTTTTCTTCGCGATTGCTATCGCGATTACCGCCATCATGGTCTACTTCTTCTCACGTAGTATTATGCTCACCGTACTGCCACTGTTGTGCTCCCTGATTGCCGTGATTTGGCAATTGGGCTTGCTGACGACCCTTGGTTTTGGCATGGACCCGATGTCCATACTGGTACCCTTTTTGGTGTTTGCTATTGGCGTCAGTCATGGCGTGCAGATGATTAACGCGGTTGAGAAGCAGGCTGTGTCTGGCATGGGCGCGAAAAAGGCGTCGATGGTAGCGTTCAGACGGTTACTGGTGCCAGGCGGTATTGCCCTGTTATCCGATACAGTCGGCTTTATGACCTTGCTGGTCATTGACATTGGCATTATCCGTGAACTGGCTATTACCGCGAGTATGGGTGTGGCGGTGATTATCCTAACCAACCTGTTCCTGCTGCCGGTATTGATGAGCTTTTTGAAGCTTGATCGCGACTATGTGAAAAAGTTTGAAGGAAAGGAAAGCCATACGAGTAAATTCTGGAGCCTCATTGCAGCCTGTTCCAACAAAGGGCCGGCGACGGTTATTCTGATTGTAACCGGTGTGCTGTTTGTGTTTGGCTTTATCCAGTCTCAGCAAATGAAGATTGGCGATTTGCATGCGGGTGCGCCTGCACTGCATGAGTCTTCTCGTTACAATCAGGATACCTTCCTTATTACTGACAAGTACGAGGTCACCGTCGACTACATCTCGGTGCTGGTAGAAACCACACCTGAAGCCTGTACTTCTCATAGCGTGATGAAAGCCATTGATGATTTTCAGTGGAAGATGCGTAACGTACAGGGCGTACAGTCTGCAGTTTCTCTGGCATCCGTCGCCAAGACGGTAAACGCCGGATATAACGAAGGTAATGTGAAATGGCAGGTGTTGCCGCGCAATCAGCAAACACTGGTACAGGCCATTGCCCGGGTACCTACCTCATCGGGCTTGCTGAACGGGAACTGTTCGGTGATGCCGGTGATCCTGTTTATGCAGGACCATAAAGCCGAAACCATTTCCCGGGTTGTGGATGCTGTTAAAGACTACCGCACTGAGTATGAGACGGACGACTTGAAGTTTAGTCTCGCGTCAGGCCCAGTCGGTGTAATGGCAGCCACCAACGAAGCCGTTAAAGCAGCGCAGACACCAATGATGGCGTATGTCTTTGGTGCCGTCATTGCGCTATGTCTTATCAGCTTCCGCTCACTACGTGCAACACTGGTTGTGGTGGTGCCTCTGTATGTCGTATCCGTGCTTGCCCAGGCCTTAATGACACTGCTGGAAATCGGATTAACGGTCTCCACATTGCCAGTGATTGCACTTGGTGTTGGTATCGGGGTTGATTACGGTATTTATATACTGTCGACCAAGAGCCTGATGCTGAAGAAGGGCGCAACCGTACAGGAAGCCTATATGGCGGCGCTGAAAGAGCGGGGCAGTGCGGTGCTGTTTACTGGCATCACGCTCGCCATCGGGGTGAGTACCTGGGTCTTCTCATCACTGAAATTCCAGATGGACATGGGTATTCTGCTGACGTTTATGTTCCTGGTTAACATGCTGGGTGCCATTATCGTCCTGCCTGCGCTGTCACGTTTTCTGTGGTGGCGCCGTAGCGAGTAAGGCAAGCACACGCTGCGGTGGCCAAGGCTGCCGCCGCTGTGCATTCCGTATTCACTCAATGCAAAACGGAAAAAATATTTTGCATAGCTACGCATCGAAAAGGGCCTTTTGGCCCTTTTTTATCGCCCATTCCTGCATACTTATCTAAGCTGTTAATATTCGGTTAAAAAGGGGCTTTTAAAGCGTTCAGGTTTTAGCGAGAATATGATGCATTCCGGATGACTGATGCGCGTGATCTCAGTGCCCTACAACAGCGTTTTAACACATTAATCTCATTACCAGCGTCACAAGGTTAGCTGGTGTGAGACAAACAACACACCGCAGACCAGTGATTTGGCTATGGGGAAGGCGTCACTGAACAGGTATCATTACCGGAAATTTGTCCCTGCACTCAAAATAATAAGGTTTAAGAATGACAGTCACGTCTAAGCGACACTCAGTATTGCTTGATAATGTGTTTTCACTTATCAACAAGAAAGTGGATGCGAAGCAGAAAAGCCTGGTAACGACTTTTGGTCAGCTGCTTTATAAAAATATCTCCAGTGATGATCTTGAACACCGTAACGACAGCGATTTATATGGCGCTACGCTGAGCCTGTGGCATGCGTTAGACAACTTTGACAGTGAAAGCATGTATATTCGTGTGTTCAATCCAGAAATTGCCAAGCACGGCTGGCACTCCAGCCACACCATTGTTGAAATTATTGTCAAAGATATGCCGTTCTTGGTGGACTCGGTACGCATGGCGCTCAACCGCATGGGGATCACGGCGCATTTGTTCCTGCATTCTCCTATTGGTCTGGAACGTGACAAAGACAATAAAATCACTAACTTCGTAGAGCCTGGACAAAGTAAAAAGACCACACAAAAAGAAACCGTTCTGTTTATTGAGATTGACCGTCAGACGTCCAAAAAAGACATTGATGCGCTGACCAAAGAACTGAACTCCGTCGTCGACGAAGTATCGCTTGCCGTCAATGACTGGCAGGATATGACCGACAGCCTGCATGCTGTCATCAAAAAGCCGGACGCGATGCACTGGCCCGTGAGTGACGACCAGCAGGCACAAACCCGCAAGTTCTTGGAGTGGCTGGCTGATCATAACTTCACGCTGATGGGCTATCGCTATTACGATGTGAAAGCGATTGAAGGGGACCACCGCTGGATCCCGGATAACGACAGCAGCCTCGGTCTGATGAAAAACTCCATTAACGATAAAGAGCGGTTATTATCCAAACTGCCCTCATCGGCCAGAGAAGAAGCATTAAGCGACAATCCGTTAATTCTGACCAAAACTAATTCGCGTTCCCGCGTGCACCGTCCGGCTTACATGGACTACATCGGCGTGAAGGTGTTTAACAAAGACGGGCAGGTAGTAGGCGAGCATCGTTTCCTTGGCCTTTATTCCGCGTCTTTCTATAACCAGAGTGTGACACAGCTGCCTATTCTTCGTGAAAAAATTCAACAGGTATGTGACCTCTCAGGTTTTGAACCAGGCACCCATGCTTATAAGGCCTTTGTGAATATCGTAGAGACCTACCCCCGGGATGAATTGCTGCAGACGCCGGCACAGGAACTGGCGCAAATCGTGATGGGTATTTTTCAGATGCAGGAGCGTGGTATATCCCGGCTGTTTGTCCGCAAAGACATTTTCGGACGCTTTTTTTCCTGCATGGTGTTTGTGCCGCGGGAGCGCTATAACACGCAACTGCGCAAAGAAACACAGGCGCTGCTGAGCTCATCGCTGAATGCCGAAGGTGAAGTCGAATTTACGACCTTCTTTTCAGAGTCGGTGTACGCACGTACGCACTACATCGCCCGGGTCAAAGATAACAATGCGGAATATGACGTGAAGGAAATCGAAAATAACATTATTGAGCTGACCAAGACCTGGAACGACCGTCTGGCCGCTGCCATTACCGCGGCACATGGCGAGGCAAACGGCAAAGCACTGGAACGCAAGTACAATAACGCCTTCACGCGCAGCTACATGGAACATAATCTGCCAAGCGATGCCCTGGTGGATATCGGCAAACTTGAGCAGCTGGATGATAACCATACGCTCGACATGTTGTTTTACCGGCCGCAGGAAGAAGCATCAGACAGCGAAATAGTAAAACTTAAGCTTTTTCACCGCGCCGAGCCTATTCATTTGTCCGACGTGTTACCCATGCTGGAAAACTTTGGATTGCGTGTCGTTGACGAGAGTCCGTATAAAGTTACCTGTGCTGAGGGAGAGCGTAACTGGGTGATGGACTTCACCATGCTGCACCAGCGTATTCAGCATTTCAATATGGAACAGGCGCAGAACCTGTTTCAGGATGCCTTCGCCAAGGTCTGGTATAACACGCTGGAAGACGATGCCTTCAACCGGCTTATTCTGGGCGCCAGTCTGACCGGTCGCCGGGTTACCATTTTGCGCGCTTATGCCAAATACATGCGCCAGACCGGCAGTTCATTCAGTCGTGATTACATTGCCAATACGCTGGCCAACTACCCGGAAATTGCGCGATTACTGGTTGAGTTCTTCGACTTGCGCTTTGATCCGTCGAAAAAACGCAATCAGAAAAAGCAGGATGCGACCTTAGACGAAATAAAAGAGCAGCTCGATAACGTCAGCAACCTGGATGATGATCGTATTATCCGTCGTTATCTGGACCTGATGCAGGCTACCTTGCGCACCAACTTCTTCCAGCCTGACGAAGGCGGCAGTGAAAAGCCTTATGTGTCGTTTAAAATGCTGCCAGAACTTATTCCTGACATGCCGTTGCCGCGGCCTAAATTCGAGATTTTTGTGTACAGTCCGCGTGTCGAGGGTGTACACCTGCGTGGCGGTAAAGTTGCCCGTGGTGGCCTGCGCTGGTCTGATCGTCAGGAAGACTTCCGTACGGAAATTCTTGGCCTGGTGAAAGCGCAGCAGGTTAAAAACACCGTTATTGTGCCGGTCGGCGCGAAGGGCGGCTTTGTCTGCAAGAAGCTGCCTGTTGGACAGGGTCGTGAAGCTATGCAGGCCGAAGGTCAGGCCTGTTACCGTACGTTTATTCGCAGCCTGCTGGACATTACTGACAATATCGTAAATGGCGAAGTGGTGCCGCCCGAACATGTCGTGCGTCTGGATGAGGACGATCCGTACCTGGTCGTGGCCGCCGATAAAGGCACGGCGACTTTCTCCGATATCGCCAACTCTATCTCTGAAGAATACAACTTCTGGATGGGGGATGCCTTCGCATCAGGCGGCAGTATTGGGTATGACCATAAGAAAATGGGGATCACCGCCCGCGGCGCGTGGGAATCGGTGAAACGTCACTTCCGTGAAATCGGCGTAGATTGCCAGACGACCGACTTCACCTGTGTGGCGATTGGCGATATGGCCGGCGACGTCTTCGGTAACGGTATGCTGCTGTCCCGTCATACACGCTTAATTGGTGCCTTTAACCATATGCACATTTTCTTCGACCCCAACCCGGATACCGAAGCCAGTTACAAAGAGCGCGAACGTTTGTTTGAGAACCCGCGTCTTACCTGGGAAGACTACGATCAAAAACTGATCTCCAAAGGCGGCGGAATCTTCAGTCGCGCCTCAAAGAGCATTAAGCTGACAGCGGAAATGAAAAAGTGGCTGGGCACCCGTCAGATGACCATGACGCCCAACGAACTTATTCATAATATGCTGAAAATGTCTGTCGACCTGATTTGGAATGGCGGTATCGGCACGTATATTAAGAGCAAAAAGGAGTCGCACTCCGAGGTTGGCGATCGTGCTAACGACGACTTGCGCGTCAATGGCTGCGATGTCAACGCAAAAATTGTCGGTGAGGGCGGTAACCTTGGGCTGACCCAGTTGGGGCGCATCGAATACGCCAGCAATGGTGGCCGAGTCAATACCGACTTCATTGATAACGTGGGCGGTGTGGACTGCTCGGATAATGAAGTCAATATCAAGATCCTGCTCAATAGCCTGGTCAACAATGGCGATCTGACGCTCAAGCAGCGCAATAAGCTGCTTTACGATATGACCGATGATGTATCGAAAATTGTAATCAAGGACTGCTACCGTCAGACGCAATCGATTTCGATCACCGAATTACCAGGAGTCAGCGTACTCAAAGAGCAGACGCGGTTTATTCATGGGCTTGAGCGTGATGGTGCACTTAACCGTGAACTTGAGTTTATCCCCAGTGATGATGAAATATCCGACCGTGTGGCCTCCGGCCAGGGCCTTACACGCCCTGAACTAAGCGTGCTGATTGCGTATGGCAAAATGGTACTTAAGGACGCCCTGAATATTCCGGAAATTACGGATAATCCGTTCCATAGCAAGTTGCTGATTGAGGCTTTCCCCAAAGTGCTGCGTGAAAAATTCAGCGATCACATGCAACAGCACCCGCTGCGTAGCGAGATCATCGCCACCAAACTGACCAATAACATGGTCAACGACATGGGCCTGAATTTTGTTTTCCGCATGCAGGAAGAAACCGGTGCAACCGTGGATGAAATTGCCAATGCGTACGCGATTGTTCGTGGCATATTCAATATTGATGAGCTGTGGAAGAAAATTGAGTCGCTCGACAACACCATTTCAGCGCAACTGCAGTTAGAAATGCTGGAAGCGGCACGTCGTACCATGCGGCGTTCAGCACGCTGGTATATCCGTCACGGCAATAAATCGGCAAGCATTGAAGAGGCCATTGCCAACTATCGTGGCACGTTTGATAACCTGTCTAAGAACCTTGAACACTATCTTGTCGAAGACGAGTATGCGCAGCTTGAAAAGGCCACCAGTCGCTATATTGATAAAGGTGTACCCGGTGATATAGCTTATCAGGTGGCGAGCTTCTCCAACATGTTCTCAAGTCTGGATCTGGCCCAAATCGATGACAGTTGTGAGCACGATACTTCAGTGATTGCGAAGCTGTATTTTCAGCTCGGCTCGCGGCTTGAGCTACACTGGTTCCTCGATCAAATCAATGCACAGGCCGTCAGTAACCACTGGCAGGCACTGGCCCGGGCGTCATACCGTGAGGAACTGGACTGGCAACAGCGCTCAATTACGGCGAACCTTCTGGCATCACGTGAGACAGGCACAGACGCAGATGATATTCTGGACTCCTGGATGGACAGTAATCAGGCGCTGTTAAAACGCTGGTATCAGATGATGTCGGAGTTCAAAACCTCGGCAACCCACGAATTTGCGAAGTTTTCTGTCGCATTGCGTGAATTGATGCTTTTAAGCGTAAAGTCGAATTAGTAAAATAGCGCGTTACAGATTTAAGCCCTGTTCTGCAGGGCTTTTTTATAAGTATTGGTAAAACCGGGTGAGACGGGGCCTGCAGGCATTTCGTCGCCTGGTTTTTCTGCGAATAAAAGGCCCATTGCCGATGATGCAATCACTTGCACAAAAGCTGTTGCTTCAGTGTGAACCCGAAAAAAGCCATGACCTCACCATCAACTGGCTAAAAAAAACCCAGCACAGCCCCCTGAACTGGCTGTACAGTCAGCAAACCCGAAAGCACCCGGTAACGGTAGCGGGGATCACCTTTGATAATCCGCTGGGCCTGGCCGCTGGCCTGGATAAGAACGGAGAGTGCATTGATGCCTTTGCCAGTATGGGATTTGGCTTTGTAGAAGTTGGCACCGTTACGCCACGTCCCCAGCCAGGCAATCCGAAGCCACGCTTATTTCGCTTGCCGGAAAAGCAGGCGATTATCAATCGTATGGGCTTTAACAACAAGGGCGTGGATTACCTCATTGAACAGGTGCGTAACAGCCGCTTTAGCGGACCGGTGGGAATCAATATCGGTAAAAATAAAGACACTGAGGAACAGCACGCGCTGGATGATTACCTGACGTGTCTGAATAAGGTCTACCCATATGCCAGTTACGTGACGGTGAATATTTCATCCCCGAATACGCCCGGTTTACGCAATTTGCAGTATGGCGAGGCGCTCGACAAGCTGCTAAGGGGCTTAAAAGCTGCGCAGGAAACCCTGTGTCAGACGCACAGCAAATATGTGCCTTTATTTATCAAAATTGCCCCGGACTTAAGCGATGACGAAATTACCAGTATTGCCCGTTCGCTCATCAATACCAAAATGGATGGCGTGATAGCCACCAACACCACCCTTAGCCGTGATACGGTAACCGGCCTTAAATACAGTGATGAGGCAGGCGGCTTAAGCGGTAGTGTACTGACCGATAAAAGTCTGGATGTAACCCGCAAATTATCTGCGGCGCTGGATCGTGCCCTTCCTATTATAGGAGTAGGGGGGATTGATTCACCGCAGGCAGCCAAGGACAGGCTGGACGCCGGTGCGTCGTTGGTACAGGTTTACAGTGCCCTCATTTATCAGGGGCCGGAGCTCATCCGTCGCATTTGTCGGGAAATATAAATACGCTGAAGTCGTGTTTTACGGAGTGTTATGAATACGTTTTTTGTTACGACCAGCAAGGGGCTGGATGAGCTTTTACTCGACGAGGTTGCCCGTCTGTGCCCGTCAGCTGATGCTAAGCTGCGTGCCGGTGTGATCCAGGTACAGGGCTCGCTCAGCGATGCCTATACGCTTTGCTTATGGTCGCGGCTTGCCAATCGTGTGGTATGGGTGCTGGCCGAAGGCCCGGCGAAAGATGCAGATAGCCTGTATGCCACTGCAGACAGTATTGACTGGCCCATGCAAATGACGGTAAACCACACGTTGAGCGTACACTTTGTGGGTAGCAGCCGTGAAATCAATAATACCCAGTTCGGGGCTGTGCGGGTTAAAGACGCAATTGTTGATCAGTTTACCGAGTTAGAAGGAAAACGCCCATCAGTTGCGCGTCAGCAGCCAGACATTCCTGTGTATGCCCGACTACGTAAAGACACGGTGACCATTGGCATTGATTTGGCGGGCGCCAGTCTACATCAGCGGGCGTACCGTCAGGACACCGGCGCTGCGCCGCTTAAAGAGCATCTTGCGTGCGCCATGCTGATGCGCAGCGGCTGGGTTGATGCTCACAATGCTGCACTTGTCGATCCTATGTGTGGCTCCGGCACAATTGCTATAGAAGCCGCTTACATTGCCCGTAATATTGCACCAGGGATTAAACGAGATTACTGGGGCTTCAGTCAGTGGCTTGGTCATCAGCAGGCAACGTGGGAAACGCTGGTCAGTGACGCGCTCAGTCAACAAAAGGCCAGCGCTGGTATACCGATACAGGCCTGTGATAACAGTAAAAAAATGATCGCGATGGCGCGTAAAAATGCAGATGTCGCTGGCGTGTATCAGGACATTGCGTTTTCCGTGCAGGATGCACGAAACGTGACACCCACATCACAGCAGCCAGGGTATATTGTGTCGAATCCGCCTTATGGTGAGCGGCTGGGCGAGCTTACCGATCTTATTCCGCTCTTTTCTGAGTGGGGGAAACACCTGAAAGGTAACTGGTCAGGGTGGAAGCTCACACTGCTTACCAGTAACCGCGATCTGATGCGCGTCATGAAGCTACGGGCCAGCAAAGCCTATGCGATGAATAATGGTAAACTGGCCTGTCAGCTACTTAATTTTGCGCTGGAAAGCGAGAACCTGGCGCAGTTTGGAGCAGATGCTGACGATCATCCGTTTGCCAACCGGGTCAGAAAAAACCTTAAACGCCTCAAAGGCTGGCTAAAAAAACAGCAAACCAATTGCTATCGTATCTACGATGCCGATCTTCCCGAGTACAATGTGGCGGTTGATCGCTATGATGATTACCTGGTCGTGCAGGAATACGCGCCACCGAAAAACATTCCGGAAGAAAAAGCCCGTCGCCGTCTGCAGGAAGCGTTACTTCACCTGCCAGCCGTCACCGGAGTTTCCGCTAAAAACATTGCGCTTAAAGTACGGGCGCAGCAGAAGGGCAGTCAGCAATACGAAAAACTGGACAAAGCTCAGCAGACGCGAGAAGTGTTCGAGAATGGAGCGCGGTTTCTGGTTAACCTGACGGATTATCTGGATACCGGTCTGTTTCTTGACCACCGTATTACCCGGCAGCTTGTGCGTGAACGTGCGAAAGACAAAGATGTACTGAACCTGTTTTGCTATACCGGCAGTGTATCCGTGTTTGCTGCGCAGGGCGGCGCGCGTTCTGTGACTTCAGTGGACATGTCCAATACCTATCTTGACTGGGCAAAACAGAACTTCCGGCTTAATAAGCTTAACGGCGCCTATGCATTTATACAGGCCGACTGTACGCAATGGTTGGACGGTCACAACGGCACCTATGATCTGATGTTTATCGATCCGCCTTCCTTTTCAAATTCAAAGCGTATGCAGTCGACCTGGGATGTACAGCGTGACCATGTTGCACTTTTACAGGCCGCCTATTCGCGATTGCGTGAGAAGGGGCAAATCGTATTTTCAAATAATAAGCGGGGCTTCAAACTTGATCATAAAGCCCTGTCTGAGGCAGGCTTTGCGATTGAAGATATATCACGTAAAACCATTCCTGAAGACTTTTCGCGCAATACCGCAATCCATCAATGTTGGATCCTGACCCGATGAAACTGTACTTTTACACTGGACCAAATTGCAGCTTGTGTGATTTGGCTATCGAAGAATTAAACCTGTCAGCATGCGCTGAGCAAGTGACAATCGAGACCCGGAATATTCGTAATGATCACGACTGGTATCACCGGTATGCAGTGAGGATCCCGGTGCTTCAGCGCGCCGATAACGGGCAGGAACTTGGCTGGCCATTCAGTGCTGCAGATATTGAGGAGTTCGTGCATTGAGTTTGATGCAGCTTAAAAATATAAGCGTTATTTACGGCACCCCGCCATTGTTAGATGGGGTTGAGCTGATCGTACAGCCTGGTGAGCGGGTATGTCTGGTCGGGCGCAACGGCAGTGGTAAATCCACGCTGATGAAAGTCATCGCCGGCGATGTGATCCCGGATGACGGTCAGCGCATCATAGAGTCCAACACTGTGATTGCCCGGCTGGAGCAGGATCCGCCACAGACGACCGATGTGTCACTGTTTGATTATGTCGCCGAAGGGCTCGAGGATGTTGGTGATACGCTTAAAACCTACTTCAGGCAGACCCGGCTGGTCGCCGAAGACCCTAGTGAGAAAAACCTGAATCGGTTGCAGACGCTCCAGGAAGAACTGGAAGCCAGAGGGGCGTGGCAATTTGAGCAACAAATTGAACAAACCCTGACCATGCTCAAACTCAATGGGGACACGGCGCTGAACACATTATCCGGGGGTTGGCGGCGAAAGGCAGCGCTGGCCAGAGCGTTGGTTCGTTCACCGGATTTATTACTCCTTGATGAGCCGACTAACCACCTGGATATCGATATGATCCGCTGGCTCGAGAGCAGCCTGAAACACTATCAGGGCGCTGTGGTGTTCGTCAGCCACGATCGGGCTTTTATCCGCAGTATGGCAACCCGCATTGTGGATTTAGATCGGGGTCAGCTTACCAGCTATCCTGGCGATTATGCGCAGTATATGAAGAAAAAGCGCGAAGACCTGGAAGTAGAGGCCAGCCACAATGCAGAGTTTGATAAAAAGCTGGCACAGGAAGAGACCTGGATCCGGCAGGGCATAAAGGCCCGTCGTACCCGTAACGAGGGCCGGGTAAGGGCACTGAAAAAGCTGCGTGAACAACGTAAGGCGCGGCGTGACTCTCAGGGAAGTGCGCTGGTATCACAGAATAAAGGCGGCCGCTCCGGCAAAATGGTATTTGAAGTCTCAGACCTCAGCTATGCTATTGGCGACAAGTCGATTGTGAGTCACCTCGATTTAAACGTGTTGCGTGGTGACAAACTGGCACTGATCGGCCCCAACGGCTGTGGAAAAAGTACCCTGATTAAACTGTTACTGGGCGATCTAACTGCTGATAGTGGCCAATGCCGGCGGGGCACAAATTTGGAAGTTGCGTATTTTGATCAGCACCGCGACCAGCTGGAGCTGGATAAATCCGTGATCGATGCGGTAGGGGACGGAAAACGCGATTTAATGGTCAATGGCCATCCCCGGCATGTGATGAGTTACCTGCAGGACTATTTGTTTACGCCCGAGCGGGTTAACGCACCGGTTCACTCATTATCAGGCGGTGAGAAAAACCGCCTGATGCTGGCAAAGCTGATGCTTAAACCCAGTAACGTGCTGGTTTTGGATGAACCGACCAATGATCTGGATGTGGAAACGCTGGAAATGCTGGAAACGTTACTGGCAAATTACGAGGGCACCGTTCTGCTGGTGAGCCACGACCGTGAATTTGTCGATAATGTCGCAGATAGCTGCCTGGTGTTTGAAGGCAAGGGACAGTGCCGGGAGTTCATCGGCGGCTACACCGATATGGAAGCCTGGTATAAACAGCAACGGGAGACTGAAAAGCAGTTTCAAAAAGACAGTCGGCCCAATGAAACTAATTCACAAAGCCAGAGTCAGAAGGCAAAGGCTTCTCCCCGCAAGTCTAAAAAGTTATCATATAAAGATGATCGGGAGCTGGCAGGGTTACCCGCACAAATAGAGCAACTTGAAGCAGAGCTTGATACGCTTCAGGAAACCGTGAATCATCCTGATTTCTTTAAGCAGGACACAGACGAGACAGCTGTAACACTGTCGAAATTAAATGAAATAGAATCCACGCTATCCCAGAAGTATGCGCGCTGGGATGAACTAGAAAGCATGCTGGAAGATAATCAGCAGTAAATAGGATAGTAGATGAAACGAACTCAGCTTGCAGCAGCCATAATACTGGCTAGCGGATTTTGCACCGAGGCCCTTGGGGCGACGTACTCAGTAACGCCTTTACCTTTACGGGACATTGCTCAGAATAATTTTGCCCGTTCAATAGATAACAGCGGCAGAATGTTGTCGACTGTTCAGTCAGAATTCAATCCACCGTTCGATCTCGAGCAACTCAAAGACGATACAAGCTTTTTTTCCGGAAGTTATCCACTGGAAAATGAGGACGATGCCAGAGAAGGCATTTTCAGTGACGCTGATTATCAAACGTTATACGAGTTCCTGCTGGACACGCGTGGCAGACCACTCGGTCAGCAGCTTGCGATCTACCGGACGTATTCTGCAGATACCGTTGATGCGAGACTCGTTCCCGGACTCGATGAAGTCACCGATAAGTTCGATGACTACACGCAGTCAGTTAATAGTATCGCCCGTGACAGCCTTTATGGCGATTATATTGTAGGCAGCTCTGATGGTATAACGATTGAAGACCCTTATGAAGATGAAGACGGGAATATCGTTAATTACACCTACAACACCATGACAACGCAAGCATTCGTCGAAGTAAATGGACAAAGTAAGCGATTACCGCCTGACAACGAATTACTCGGTGGCATCGGGCAGGCTTACGCCGTCAATGACAATCTTCAGGTAGCAGGCTACAGTACCGTAAGCTTTCAGCAGAGCGTCAGGGATTTAATCGACGATTGTGAAGATCCGGATGAGCGCGCAGATCTTCCTGAGGCATACTGCAAAAGCCAGATTTACAATAACCGAAACCGGTTTTTGTTCGACTCCATCATCAACGCGACTATTTGGCAACTTGATGCAAGCGGCGACGTCATCAGCACCGAGACATTCCCCTTAATTTTCACGCCGGAAGACGATGACGATCTGCATTATTTTTCCTATGCATATGCCATTAACAACAACGGCATTGCTGTGGGTGAAAGCCTGACTGGAGAATCTGTCATCGTCACTCGTCCGGAGTCTGGACAATTGAGAGAAGATGGGCGGGTTGCTACCGTTTACAGAGACGGCCAGACCATTGAACTATTGCCGCGCGAGGAAAACCTGCAAAGTGCCGCGTTTGGGATCAATGATAATAACTGGGTAACCGGATATGTACTAAGGGCGATTAGCTCTACGGCACGTCAGCAATTGTTTGTCTATAACCTCGATACCAATGAAGCGCGTTATCCTGAAGGGTTCTTCGCTGGTTCAGGTGTGGATGCCAATGCTATCAATAATAACAATATTGTGGTGGGTAAGGCGGATGTCGAGTCGAGTAATGAAGCGGTTCGTGAAGCCCATGCTTTTATGTACAATATCGACAACGAGACATTCACAGATCTCAACGACTTAATCGCCTGTGACAGCCCGTATAGCCTGGTTGAGGCGGTCGATATCAACGATAGTAACGAGATCATCGCTAACGCCCGGTTTGAAGGTGTTAGTCGCTACATCACGGGTAATCCTATCCTGGATAGTGACGGTACTGAGATCACCGAAGATATTATTATCGCTGTTAAACTGACACCGGAGCCAAATGGCGAAATTGAACAGTGTGATGCCGATGGCGACGGTGACGTTGATGAAGATGATCCGAACTACGAGCGACAGGGCGCGGCAATCAGCGCCTGGTGGTTACTGCTACTGGGTTTGGTCGGCTTTAGACGACGCCATTAAGATTTTGTGATGACGCCACCTTCGGGTGGCGTTTTTATTTGTTTTTGTTTTAAAGACATCTTTGTTTAGAAGTAAAAAGTGTAATGAAAAATTAATATATCTGTCACATAGTTATGTGATGTCAAGCCCTTCGATTTATTTTTAACTCTTGAATGCCCTCCTTTTCTCCACTATTCAATAAGAGTGCGGTGATAAATCAGCGGCGATGCTCTGCTGCCGCAATATCAACGTACCTCAACCAGAAAAGAGGCGAATCTATGAAAAGACAAAAAAGAGATAAACTGACACGTGCCCACCACAAAGGCTATCAGGCAGGAATCAACGGTCGAGCTAAGGAGAATTGTCCCTTTCAACAAAATGACGCCAAATCTCAGTGGTTAGGAGGATGGCGCGAAGCCATGGAAGACAGACAAACGGGCTTTGCTGTCAAATAAATCTCACATAAGTTGTATCTTTTTGTAGGAGGAAAGCCCCGATTTCGGGGCTTTTATCGTTAGAAGTTCGAGGTGTCCTGAAAAAGGCCTACTTTCAGGTCTTTTGCAGTGTAGATATCACGCCCATCGACCGAAACAACACCATCAGCCAGGCCCATAAACAATTTGCGCTTCACCACACGCTTCATGGTAATGGTATAGGTTACCTTTTTAGCTGTCGGTAAAATCTGCCCGGTAAATTTCACTTCACCTACACCCAGTGCGCGGCCTTTACCGGGACCGCCACTCCAGCCCAAAAAGAAGCCGACAAGCTGCCACATAGCATCTAAACCAAGACAGCCCGGCATAACCGGATCGCCCGGGAAGTGGCAGTCAAAAAACCAGAGATCTTCCTTAATATCCAGCTCAGCAACAATTTCTCCTTTGCCATACTCGCCGCCATCTTCGTTGATAGATGCAATTCTGTCCATCATCAGCATGTTAGGGGCAGGTAACTGACTGTTGCCGGGACCGAACATTTCGCCGCGGCTACAGGCAAGCAGATCGTCACGATCAAATTGATGTTTTCTTTCTGACATTAGCTTCTCAATGATTAGAATTTCGCAGCATAATTTAGCGAACACTTGTACGCTAAACAACTCTGAACAGTACTTTATTTCATCTTCAGATGAAGAATATCCAACTTGGGTCTGTGCATCTTCCCCTGTAGACTTGAACATCACGTCGTAGATGTAAGCGTGTTACACTCAAAGCAGTTACCAAGGGTAGACTTCATGACGGAAAAAACAGATAAAATTAAGTCTGATAACCCCAGCGCGAACGCTGAGAAACAGCGGCGGTTCAGAGAAAGACAGCGTGAGGCTGGCAAAAAGCTGGTGCGAGGCTATGTCTCACCGGAAGCGATGGCATGTTATGACGAAATTCGCGACAAAACCGGCTGGAGCGACAGCGAGGTACTGTCGAACTCGTTACGTGTCCTGTTTGCTGCGTACAAGTGCGGCCAGATAAAGTTACTCAACGAGTGGCTTAAAGACCATAAACGTTAATCGCACTATGGCCCGCATCCTCCCCGTGTCGGCTATCGTTGCAGCCATGTCTGCCGAAACTGGCCATCGGCATCATACCTGTCAGCCTGACTCTCCAGATTGAATTGCCGGTGGCCGCGGGGATCGCTGCCGACGCCGGCAAGATACAGCCAGTTACCCCAGTTACTCGCCACATCAAAATCAATCAGCTGCTGTTCGAAGTACGCAGCACCATAGCGCCAGTCCTGTGCGAGCTCATGCACAAAGCAACTGGCGACCAGCTGTCTACCCCGGTTAGACATGTAGCCCGTCAGGTTTAGCTGACGCATACAGGCATCGACAATGTCGTACCCGGTTTCACCCTGACACCATTGTTTAAAGGTGTCAGGATCATGATGAGTGTCAGGTAGGGATTGCTGAATGCCCCCAAAGGAAAACCAGGCAGAGCGATGAAATTTTGCCTGCCAATGGAAAAACTCCCGCCACAACAATTCAAATTTTATCCAGTAAGTGGATGTATTTTCCTTAACTGACGCTTCGTACTGCTCTACCTCTGCGAAGACCCGGCGGGCGGACAGGGCGCCATTCGCAAGCCAGGGTGAGAACCGGGTACTGTCATTCCATTTATCCATGGTATTACGTGTTTCTTTGTACGTGGCAGGGCGGTCGGACGAAAAGTACTGATTAAGATGATCAATGCCTGCAAGTTCACCGCCGAGTGGGCGGGCCTGCGCGTGCAAAGTCGGTAATGAGTAATGACTCTCAAGATGGTACAGGTCTGGCAGCGTAGCCGGGGCAGACACAGCAGGCTCCACGCTGATGCTGTTTTCAACCTTTTTACGAAACGGCGTATACACTGACGGCATGTTGTCTAATGCGAATGGCAGCGCGTTCTGGTTGTATAGCGTGGTGCTTTGCGCGGCAAACAGTGAAAGGTGTGCATACTTCTCGTGCAGCCATGTCTCATCTGCTTGCTCATACTCGCCGCAATGGGGGGTAACACCCATTGCATCAATGTCATGGGTATGCACAAGTTCTTTGATAACATCCCGAGGCTGTCCCCAAAGGATTTGTAACTGCTGGCCTTTTTGCCTTAAGTGTTTATCCAGGTCGGCCAGGCTTTGCATTAAAAAATTGTAACGGTGTGAGCCCATTGCTTTGAGGCCATAGCCGTTGGTTTCAAACCACGCCGGATCAATAATAAAAATACAGCTTAACGTGCTGACCTTGTCCGCCAAAGACCGTAGTGCGGGGTTGTCGTGCAGCCGCAGGTCGTGCCGAAACCAAAAAAGACCACGGTTAAGCTCGCAGGGTGACTGTACTGCCATTCGCTACTCCCAGATAGATCGCATAAGCAAGTGGTACGTATAAGTCGCACATCAAGACTCATAAAAAGGAAGCGTGTCGTGTCAGTACCGACCAGCATTATGTGGTTTCGCCAGGATCTGAGAGTAAAAGATAATCCGGCGCTTAACGCCGCCTGTGACCTGGGTAAAATAGTGCCTGTGTATATTCTGGATACCTCGTCACCGGAAAACCGTAAGCCGGGGGGCGCATCTAAGTGGTGGCTTCATCAGTCTTTACAATCGCTAAATGAACGTCTCAATGGTCATTTGCAGGTTTTCAAGGGCGATCCCAACACGCTGTTGCCAGACCTGATGAACGCTTTTGGTGCTGAACACATTGTGTGGAACCGCTGTTACGAACCCTGGCAGATTAACCGCGACAAGGCATTAAAGTCAGCCTTGTCCGATCAAGGATATAAGGTACAAAGCTATAACGGCAGTTTGTTGTGGGAACCCATGACGATAAGCAAAGGGGATGGGGGCGCGTATAAAGTCTATACCCCGTATTACCGAAAAGGGTGTCTTAAAGCCACCGAGCCCCGTTTCCCTAAAGTGCCACCGGCAAGGATCACTTATGCGGACGTTAACAACCAGGGGCAGGGCATAGATGCATTGAGCCTGATGCCGGACATTAACTGGTACGATACCATTGATGCGACGTGGACGCCGGGTGAAGAGGGTGCGGCAACACGTCTGCAGCGTTTTATTGAAGACGCGGCAAAGCAGTATAAAGATGACAGAGATATTCCATCAGTTGAGGGGACGTCAAGGCTGTCCGCCCATCTTCATTTTGGCGAGATGTCGCCCAACCAGATTTGGTATGCCATTAAGGATGCCTTCGGCAACACTGACGATAAAAGTATCGATACGTTTTTGAGCGAACTTGGCTGGCGGGAATTCAGTTATTACCTGCTGTACCATTTTCCCACCATTCCCAACAAAAACTTTAACGACAAATTTAACGATTTTCCGTGGCGAAGCAGCAAGTCAGATTTGACGGCCTGGCAACAGGGCAAAACGGGGATCCCTATTGTCGATGCGGGCATGCGTCAGCTATGGCAGACCGGCTACATGCATAACCGAATCCGCATGGTAGCAGGGTCGTTTCTGGTTAAAAATTTACTGATCGACTGGCGTGAAGGTGAAAAATGGTTTTGGGACTGTCTTGTTGATGCAGACCTTGCCAGTAACAGTGCCAGCTGGCAATGGGTAGCGGGGTCTGGCGCAGATGCCGCGCCTTATTTCAGAATTTTTAATCCGGTACTGCAAGGCGAAAAATTTGATAAAGAAGGGCACTATGTCCGTGAATTCTGCCCTGAACTGAGCAAACTTCCCAACAAATACATCCATAAACCCTGGGAAGCTCCGGAGGATATACTTAATAAGGCACAGGTCTCACTTGGAGATAATTATCCTTCGCCCCTGGTTGACCTGAAGGCCACCCGGCGACGGGCGCTTGATGCATTCGACAGTATTAAGGGTTAACCAATGGGATGTTTACGCTTGATCCTGGGCGATCAACTCACTCACACCTTGCCGGTACTCACCGATGCAGTAAAAAGTAAGGACCTGGTCCTGATGGCCGAAGTGCGTGAAGAAGCGACCTACGTGCCTCATCACAAAAAAAAGATTGCGTTTTTATTCAGTGCCATGCGCCACTTTGCCGTTGAGCTTCGCGATGAAGGGTATACCGTTGATTACGTTGATTACCGAAATGAAGACAACCAGGGAAGTTTGCTTGAGCAGGTAAAATATCAGCTTAAACAGCATAATCTCAACAAGGTTGTGGTGACTGAGCCTGGTGAACATCGCCTGAAGCAAAGTATGGCGCAGTGGTCAAATGTGCTTGGCGTTGACGTTGACATACTCCCTGACAATCGTTTCCTTGCAACGCCCGACGATTTCAGTCGCTGGGCAGAGGGAAGAAAACAACTGCGCATGGAGTTTTTCTACCGGGAAATGCGCCGTAGATATTCAGTACTTATGGACGGGGATAAGCCCATTGGCGGCAAATGGAATTATGATGAACAAAATCGAAAACCTATGCCTGAAACGCACAAGGTACCATCGCCAACAACGTTTGAGCCCGATGAATTAACCAAAGAAGTACTTAAGCTTGTTGAGGACGAGTTTGATGATCACTTTGGTCAGCTCACTCCCTTTTCCATGGCAGTAACGCGCAAACAGGCTTTGCAGGTACTCAACGAGTTTATTGAAAAACGCCTGCCGGATTTTGGACAATATCAGGATGCGATGGTGGAAGGGAAACCCTGGCTGTATCATTCACACCTGTCTTTCCACATCAATTGCGGCCTTCTCACGCCTAAGGAAGTAATAATGGCAGCCGAGCAGGCTTACCACGCGGGTACAGCGCCGCTCAATTCGGCAGAGGGTTTCATCCGGCAGATCCTGGGCTGGCGGGAATATGTCAGAGGCTTCTACTGGCATTTCATGCCATCACTTAAATCAGATAACTACTTTCATCATGACCGTGCGCTTCCGGCATTTTTCTGGGATGCCCGGACCAATATGAACTGTATGCGGCAGTGTATTAAAGAAACCCGGGACCATGCATATGCGCATCATATTCAGCGCTTAATGGTGCTGGGTAACTTCTGCCTGTTAACCGGGCTGTCCCCCGCGGCTGTACAGGAATGGTATTTGTTGGTGTATGCCGATGCGTATGAATGGGTCGAATTGCCCAATGTGGCAGGCATGATCCTGTATTCAGATGGCGGTAATCTGGCCAGTAAGCCCTATGTGTCGAGTGGCAGTTACATCAATAAAATGTCGAATTACTGCAAAAACTGTGGCTACAAGGTGAGTAAAAAAACAGGCGAGGACGCTTGTCCGTTTAACTATTTATACTGGCGGTTTATTGATGCGCACAGCGAACGCTTACGGGGCAACCCTCGCATGGGAATGATTTATAAAACGTTTGACCGAATGAGTGATGACAAAATACAAACTATGCGCGATGACGGCGCCCGTTTTCTGGCGAGACTGAGCAGGAATGAAGAAGTCTGAGCTGCCGGAAAAAACCTGTCCGGTCTGTGAGCGTCCGTTTACCTGGCGAAAAAAATGGGCGCGCGACTGGCCGCAGGTCAAATATTGCTCTAAACGCTGTGCCTCGCAGCGTAACGCAAGGCGATAGCCGGTATGCTGGTCAGGCTCGTCACAGTGGCAATAGTTTGAATTACTACCTATCTTCAGAAAGGCTAATCGGGCATTCAAATGGACGTGAAGAACATGAACACACTATTGTCGATACTGTTATACTTCAGATTCTACGGGTATTAGGTGTACTGTGAGAAATTTTACATGTAGTTGTTCCAATACGGTGTACTTCGCCAATACGCAGTGTTTGTCATGTCAGCGGCCGCTGGGATTTATCAGTGAAACAGGACAACTGGCAGCCTTCGACATTGGCTTTAACGGTACCTGGTATACCGCGGGAGACGGGGAGCCGTACCGGCCCTGTGCGAATTATCATACGCATAATATCTGTAACTGGATGGTACGCGAGGATGACCCTAACCCGTTATGCCGGTCCTGCCGGTTAACCAAGGTTATTCCCGACTTGTCGAAGCCGCAGAATCTTGAGCGTTGGTTTAAGATGGAAAGTGCCAAGCGTCGTCTGCTGTATTCGCTGATGACCCTGGGCTTACCAATATGGGAGCCGGTTGAAGGCAAGCCTGAACTGGCTTTTCATTTTATGGAAGATGTGACCGATGACGAGTACGGGCAGGAGCTTACCGTTAAATCTACCGTCGTGACCGGGCACAATAACGGCACAATCACACTTAACCTGAAAGAGGCAGAAGACAGTTCACGTATAATGATGCGTGAAAAAATGAACGAACGGTACCGCACGCTGATTGGGCATTTCCGGCATGAGTCCGGGCATTTTTACTGGGACTGGCTGATTCGGGGAACCCGCGAATTGGCGTCTTTCAGGGCTTTATTCGGTGATGAGTCAATCAATTATCCGGCAGCGCTGAAACGCTATTACGACAATGGCCCGATTGATGACTGGCAAAGCTGCTGGATAAGCCCCTATGCCAGCTCACATGCCTGGGAAGACTGGGCAGAGACCTGGGCGCATTATCTGCACATTGTCGATACACTGGATACCGCTGCATATTATGGTGTCGCTGTTGCAGATAACCGCGTAACGCAACCTACCTCGTCACGGCATTGTTCCTTCTCGCAGCTATATGATGACTGGTGTCGTCTGACAACCATGCTAAACGGCCTGAATCGCAGCATGGGGCTGGATGACGCATACCCCTTTGTCATACCCGGCCCGGCACAGAAAAAACTTGAATATATACATGAGCTTATAAAGCGCAGTGTTACTTCTTCTCCCACTCAAAACGAGGCAGACGGTTAAAACTACGTTTAAGACCGTCGGTCCATTGTTTCTGAATAGATTTATACATGGGGCTGTTCATCGTCATTGACTGGTGATAGGGCTCTTCCATGGTATTGGTGGTCATGATAGCCAGCTCAACAGGCGGACCAACTGAAATATTACTGCGAATGGTTGAGTCCAGAGAAACCAATGCGCAGCGAGCGGCGTCTTCCAGTGTCGTCGTTGCGGTTATGATTCGATCCAGGATGGGTTTGCCGTATTTATTTTCTCCGATTTGCAGGTAAGGGGTATCGCTGGAAGTAGAGACAAAGTTGCCCTGCGGATAAATCATAAAAATTTCATGCGCTTTTCCGGCAATTTGCCCGCCCAGAATGAAACTGGATTCAGCACTGTTGCCACTTTTCTCCATCGCTTTTTCCCGACGCTGTTGTTCAGCCTGACTGAGCATACCTATATAATCGGCCACCTCATGAAGCTGCTTGCCACTTCGGAGGTCAAACTTTGCTTCAGGATCATCCAGATCCCGGTGCAGGGCATTAACCACGGCCTGTGACGTGGCCAGACTGCCAGATGTCAGCAGCACAAGTACACGCTCGCCGGGCCAGGTGAACCGTGTCATCTTGCTGTATGTGGCAACATAGTCAACACCTGCGTTAGTTCGGGAGTCTGAGGCAAATACCACCCCTTTATTTACTTTTACTGCCAGACAATACGTCATTATCGCATCCTGTTTTGCATCGACATCTCTGATGCACATCATGGCGTGTGATCAAAAATTGTGCAAACAGTAGCTACACATAAACTGTTGATTTTTTCATCAAACATGATTAGATGGAGTAACACAAACTGAGCATCACGCAGGACGTGTTACATGGCAATACGCTGGGGAAGTTATAAAAAAGGGCCGTTTTTCGATGAACTGATTGAAGGGCGGAATAAACCCCGGCCGGCTGCCAAAGAGCTCTGTCAGTATTTACGTTCATTAAGTGATCGTGATCTTGTGGAGTATAAGACCGCCGCCTCCACTGCCATACAAGTCATGGGCATCACTTTTACCGTTTACTCAGAAGAAGAAGGCTCCATCGACAGAGCCTGGCCTTTCGATATTATTCCACGCATTATTTCCACGCAGGAGTGGCAGAAGGTACAGGAAGGCCTTAAACAGCGTGTTCGCGCACTGAACATGTTTATTGACGATCTCTATAACGACCAGTCAATCATTAAAGACGAGGTGGTGCCGGCGTCACTGCTGGAAAATTCAAAAAATTTTTTGCCGCAGTGCAAAGGCATAAAACCTAAACATGGTGTGTGGGCACATATTTGTGGCTCCGATCTGGTACGCGATCAGAATGGGACATTTTATGTTCTGGAAGATAACTTACGGGTGCCATCCGGTGTGTCGTACATGCTGGAAAACCGTCATGTCATGAAACGCGTGTTCCCTGAGCTATTTGAGAAATACAACATTCTGCCTGTCGATAACTACGCATCCGATTTGTATAACATGCTCTGTGAATTGTCCCCACGTGACATTGAACAGCCCGAGATTGTTGTGCTGACACCAGGCATTTATAACTCTGCCTATTTTGAACATGCCTACCTGGCTCAGCAAATGGGGGCAGAGCTGGTGATTGGCAGTGATCTGGTGGTTGAGGATGACATTGTTTACATGCGGACCGTGGAAGGATTATCGCAGGTCGATGTGATTTACCGGCGTATCGATGATGCGTTTATCGACCCGGAAGCCTTTCGGGAAGACTCAATGTTAGGTGTGCCCGGTATCATGCGTGCGTGGAAAGCAGGGAATGTCTCGTTGGCCAATGCACCTGGATCTGGCGTCGCCGACGATAAGGTAGTGTATGCCTACGTTCCGGAGATTATCCGGTATTACCTGAACGAAGAGCCATTACTGCCCAATGTACCGACCTACAAATGTATGAATAAAGACGAGCGCGACCATGTGATCGCACATATCGATGAGATGGTTGTAAAACCCGCAAATGAATCGGGTGGCTACGGCATGTTAATCGGTCCACATGCAAGTAAGGCGGAACGCGAAAAATTTGTTCGCCTTATTCGCCGTGACCCGAGAAACTACGTTGCGCAGCCTATGCTGCTGCTTTCGACAGCGCCAACATTAATTGATACCAGTGCAGAGGCAAGACACCTGGACTTGCGACCATTTATTCTTTCCGGCAGTGATATTTGCGTGACTACAGGCGGTCTGACCCGTGTAGCCATGCGCAAGGGCTCGACCGTTGTGAATTCATCGCAGGGTGGGGGAAGTAAAGACACCTGGATTGTGGACATGGAGGGCTAAGCAATGTTGTCTCGTGTAGCACACCATATATATTGGATGGCCCGGTACTTAGAACGGGCAGAAAATACTGCCAGACTGATACAGGTAAATACACACCTGCTGCTAGACCTGCCAAAGAGTGTAACACTGGGCTGGGAGCCTATTGTCGATATGCTCTCATTCAGGGATACCTTTTATGAGAAATATGACACCGCCGATGAAAAAAGTGTCATACGATTCATGGTCACAGATACAAGAAATCCCGGCGCTATAATTAACTCACTGGCGGAAGCGCGTGAGAATGCCCGCATCATACGTGAAATCATCCCGTCAGAAGCCTGGGAGCATATTAATAACCTGCATATGACGGCGAAAGAAGACGGGCAGAGTGTGCTTACCCGGCGACACCGGTATGACTGCCTGAATCGTGTAATTGTCGGGAATCAGACTATTACCGGGCTGTTAGATGGCACCATGAACCGCGATGAAGGCTATGCATTTTTGGGGCTTGGCCGTCACCTTGAGCGCGCAGATATGACGACGCGTATTATTGATGTGCGTTCTGCATCACTATTGCCAGAAGTCACTGCTGAACAGTCGGCGTTTGATAATATTCAGTGGATGAGTGTGTTGAAATCACTGACAGCGTATCAGATGTACCGTCAGGAAATGCGATTGAGAATTCAACGCGCGGATATTCTGAACTTTTTGATGAAGAAAGACACCTTCCCGCGCTCGCTAACCTACAGCCTGGCACAAATTAAACAATGCACCAGTGAATTACCGAATCCGGCACCGGTCATTGATCAGGCCAACACCATTGAAAAAGAGCTGGCCGCTTTAAAAACGGCGCAGTTAAAACAGGAAAAGCTACATGAAGTCATCGATGACTTGCAGCTTGGACTGGTAAATGTACACAACGCAATAAACGACAATTATTTTTAGAAACGGATGTTACCAAGGCTAAGGCCATTGCTCGCGGATCCTGATTTGCGACGACGCACTTCAGGACTCGCTACGTGATACAGACGTGTACATATTTCCCTCCGAAGATTCGCTGTGTAACGGTGTCAGCGTGTGAAGATAAAGCAGCCTATCCAATAGAATATTACTGATAGTCGATCCGCTGCTCGTGCTGCTCGCCATCCTGTAATTTGTCATCTCTTTCTTTCATGAGTTTGTATCTCGCATCCATCTGGTTTTCTAAAAACTGAATATGACTGCGAAGCGTTTCGACATACCCCGCTAATTCCGCCATTTTAGATTCGAAATTTAGCCAGCCCTGCAGCGTCCAGCCATAGATATTAAAGTTACAGGCATCATCCTGGCTCAGGCCCGGATAATTTTGTCTGACTTCTTCAAGCGTGCTATGGCCTTCTTCGCCGGCAAACCGGAATGCCTCACAGGCATCAAGAAAATAACTGGCTTCATTGCTATTAATCACAATAACCGGGTCGGGCAGCGACATATCCGGTGCTTCAGGGACCTCAATTTTCACCGGCTCTGGTAATACGGGAATAGTTTTTACTGTAACGGTCGTTATCTGTCGCTCCGGTAATACGCTGCATGCTGTAGTCGAGACGGCTAGCAGCACGCCCACCACTGCCATAAGGATCCTGCAATGCCCACTGCTTTTCTTTGCTGCGTAAGGTAAGTATTTCCTGCTGAGCAAGCCTGGTGCGCTCATCCGCCTGATCCTTCTGTTGTGTTAATTGTGTTAACTGTTGCTGCGTTGCCGCCTGATTTGCTTCAAACGTACTGATTACGCGCTTTTGCTCGTTTACCTGATCTTTATACGTTTGTGCTAATTGCGCTTCATACTGCAGTGCTTTTTCATGCTCTGAAATCTGACTTTCAAGCTTTAGCGTCTGTACATAAAAATACCCTGTTGCCAACGCGCCTACCGCAATTGACACCAGCGTAGCCTGTAAACCAATCATCACCCCTCCTTATCGTTTGCAACCACCATTGTGCGTTATATTAAAAATAGCAGCAGTTCCGGCACTCACAGAAAAAAATCAGCAACCGTATTCAGGCATTGTCATTAAACTGTTCAGAGTCCCCACAAAAAAGGCAGCTTTTTACGTTTAATCAGCAAATGGCGCCATACCTTGAAAATCTAGTGAAATCATGGTTTAACAGTCTGTAGTAACAATTTGTTTATAAAAACAGGTAAGTTGCTGTTAACGGCAGGGAAGGGGATAGTAAAAATGATAAGAAAAAAACATATTGTTACTGCACTGGCACTGGTTGCTTGTATTGGCTGTGAACAGGCAAGCCAGAAAACCGACTCTATGGTACGTCGCGATGCCGCAGATACAGAATATCAGGCGCTGATCGATAAAGCGCAGGCACTGACCAGTCCTACAACCTTTAGTGAACCCGTCAGGCATCTAAGCGAATTAATCATTATTCAAAACCTCGTTGCCGAATCAAAAGCCGTATACAAGGACGCCAGAATTCTGCACTGGGACGACTCGGATGTGGAAGCGCTGGAGTCGCGCCTGCAGTCGATCAACCAACCTCTGGCCCTGGCCAGCCTTGATGCTTTTTCCACAGCCTTAGATATGTCACTGACTTTTAAAAAGAAAAAGACCGATGTGGAATCGTTGCCGGTGTCTGACAATACGCTTGCAAAACAGGCACTGCTGACTCATTTAAAAACCTTTAACGCAGAACTGGACGCTTGTTGTGTGGAGAAGATCACCCTGATAAACCGGTTTTTGAGTTCTGAAAAGGAAAAGTATTTCGACGTCATTAAGCTCGGTCACAATACGTTGCATTACATGGGCATGCTTATTCGCGGTGAAATTACAGAGCAAGCATTACGAAATAAAATAGCCTCACAGCGACATACCATTACTGAATTAGCTTCTTTATCTGCAGACAACCAAAGCGATGCAAAAGAACATGTGCCGGACTAATTCTGAATATTAAATATCTCGATTCGGTTTAGTTTGTCATATCTTTTCTAATTTTCTGTGGCCAGAGGTGAATCGAGATTTTAAAAAGTAAAAAGTGAAAAGTGAAAAGTGAAAAGTAGATATCATAGAAATAAAGATGTCTGAACGCTCTCAACGTAATCATCATTCACAAAACACGGTAAATTTTTCAGATGGCAATTGTCACTTGTCACTAATTTATAAGAGCGACGCTCTGTGAATTCTGCAGGGCAATACCGCTGAAAACCTCTCAGATTTTACGTAGCGCACACATAACCATACCGGGTAACGACGAAGACGCTGCAATCCCGCGAATACCAATGCTTTTATAATTTCACCTTTGCAATGCGTAGCCTTAAGGGCCGAAGGCCTTAGTTAACAGGCTATACAGCGCCCTCATCCGCCTAATACCTAATTGCGCATAATGTATATTATGTTAAATAGAGTATTCTGTTAATCAGGAATATGCTGCCTTCTTATGCTCTCTCCCCTCGTGAACCACAAGGAGTCTGGCTGTTCGTTAAGACAGTAGAAAAATCGTCACTAAATTATTTTCGAGTGACGACAAGTTATATTTTTATTCGTATATCGTTCAGTGTCATTTATATTTTCAGAAATTAACTTCAGCAGCTTTATCGATTTTGTCGACATTGTCAAAAATCAGAAAAGCACCTATAAAAAAAGATAACCGCAATCCATTTTTAATTTTTCTCAGGCTTATAGTTTTTAATTTATGAACCAGTGAAATGGCCTGCCTAATTACCAGGGCACACAGATAAGTGTGTCTCTAATTTGATTTAGCCTGCTATTAATCCGACTTTTCCTTTAAATGCGAATTTATGTCTATGTGTATGATTTTACTTGTTTAACCAGGTTACGCGTAACGGCTTTATACTGCTATCAGATAGACAAAGCCTGTTTATAATAAGTCACTTCGGAAATCCGATTGTTTACTCAATACGTAACACTCAACACATCAAAGCAAACCGTGGAGTACATAATGAGTACAGAAATAAAGCCACAACACGCCAAGCTTCTTGCAGAAATCATTGAGCAGTCGTCGCACTGGAAATTAAAACCTGAAAAGAAGCGCCCTTTTCATTCAGCATCTGACGCTTTTTCGTATGTTGAAGATCACAATGAACCGCTTTATTTGCAGGTACCGGTAGCGGGTGAAGATGGCCATTTGCTGGTAAAAGTCACCTCAAAGCAAGATGACATGGTCTTTGCCACTGTGAGTTTTGACACACCCGCACAGACGACAGTGCACCATTCGCACCTTAAGCTTATTGAAAGCTCTGTTACTGATATGCTCAATAACTGCCTTGGTGAAGGCAGAAAAGTGGCGTCGTTTTAGTTTAACGCACCAAACAACACAGTAATCCAGGTAAAAACGGCCAGAAGGATACTGACAAATACAGCGGCAGAAGCTATGTCTTTGCACTTGCCTGTCAAAGCATGGGTTTCTGTCGACACTCTGTCGGCCAGCACTTCAACTGCTGTATTCATCAGTTCTGTGATAAACACCAATACCAGGCTAAACACCAGAAAGAGAAGTTCAGTCCGGCTTATATCGATGACTAAAAGCAAAGACATCAGTCCCACAAAGACAACGGCTTCCTGACGCAGTGCGGCTTCACTCTTAAACGCCGCGAACAGCCCGTTTATTGAATTTACCGTTGCATTCCCTACCCGTTTGAGTCCTGTCCGCTTCTGCCGCATGGTGTGCTCCATATGTCATACTTGCTGCCACACGTTAAGTGTAGAAAAGCTCTGTAACAGTTGCATGACGGTATTGGAGTTACTTAAATGGTCTGTCTTTATTATTTACGTAAAACGCGTGCACAATAAATAGTTGGCAGGTTGTTGGTACCAGCGGAGAAAGGGGCTGTCATCCCCTTCCCCCTTTACTGATGGCTATTAAAGAAAAGAGGGCCGCAGAACAGGTCCTGAAGGCCATTATTGCTTTAGTAATCAGGGCGATGTCCCGTGCAGCTAGACCACCCAGTTAAGTTTTTGTGCCTGCTCATAGGCATAAGCCGGTATGTTTTGCTCTACAAAGTGATGATGCAGAATCATCACGCCAAGTGCGTGATTTAAAATCGCATCAATCTGCACTTTATCACTGGTATCCGTCTCTGCAGATTCCTGCTTTGCGACCAGTGTTTCCAGGTAATCTGCATCCAAAAGCCCTGCTTTTTCCACTTTTTCTCTGCTGGCATACTGATCCAGCAGACCACGCAGTTTTTTCCATTTTTTATCATCGGTGTGGGCAGGAGGGGCCATAAAGGCAAACTTCTCACGTTCATAAAGCGTTTCAGGAAGTACGCCTTTCATCGCTTCCCGTAAAACGTACTTCTCCTTACTGCCTTTTATCCGCATTTCAGGTGGAATTTGCGCGGCAAACTCAGCAAGCTTGTGGTCTAAAAATGGCGGGCGGGCTTCCATAGAGTTTGCCATATCCACCCGGTCCCCCCCCCAGGTCAGGATCTGCCCTTCAAGCATGGTTTTTATCCATACGTACTGCGCCTTATCTAAAGGGTGACGTTCACTTAAATACTCTGAATCAAGTTTTTCAGCAATCGCGGTGCCGGGCTCATAACCTTCCACTGCCGCGCGATGTGAAGGATGGATCAGCTGGCGGGCGTGGTCTGTGCAGCCCAGCCAGGGTTGCAGGCAGCTTGGGGTAAAACCGACTTTGTTGTTCATTTCATCCGAGACGTATTCGTCCTTGGCCAGCATTGCTCCTTTAAACAGTTCATTTGAGGTTTCCAGTGACTGACGCCATTCACTGGCCTGATTTTCGTCCAGTCCTTCCATTCCATGCAGATACATATCCTGACGAAATGCCGGGTAGCCCGCGAACAGTTCGTCAGACCCCTCGCCGGTCAGTACCACCTTGTAATTCACATGACGTACCTGCTGACTCATCATTAACTTGGCGACTGCCAGCGTGTTGTAAATAGTGCGTTCGGTATGCCAGATGGTTCTGGCAAAGTTATTGTAAAGCAGGTCCGCATTCAGCTTCAGGATTTCCTGGTCTGCTTCTACCGAGCGTGCCATTTCAGTAGCGATATCAGATTCGTCGTAGTCGGCACTGTCAAAGCTAATGGTAAAGGCTTTCAAAGGCTCCTGAGCGTACCCGGAGGCCAGGCCAAGTATAGAACAGGAGTCAATGCCGCCAGACAAGTAACACCCTACCGGCACGTCAGCATTGAGTCTAAGCTGCACAGCGTCCAGTAAGTGTTCCCGTACGCCATCTATGTAATAGTCGTCACTCTGCTTTTCCCGGCTGCCGACAACCGGAAAGTCCATATCCCAGTATTTCTGGTTTTCGATTGTAAGCCCATCATCGCCACGGGAAATTTTAAGCATATGCCCTGGCTCTACCTGCTGAATGCCTTTAAACGCGGTACTGCCTGGCACCATGACCTGAATCAGCTGATGAAACAGTCCTTTTGAGTCAAGCTCTGGCTTCACATCGGGATGCGCCAGTATTACTTTTACTTCAGAGCCAAATACCACGCCGTCTTCTGTTTGTGTCCAGTAAAGTGGTTTAATCCCAAAGCGGTCGCGCGCCAGGTAAAGGGTGTCTTCCTGCTCATCATACAGTGCAAACGCAAACTCACCGCGCAGTTGTTTGAGTGTTTCCTCCATTCCCAGATGCCGGAACAGGGTCGGCAGAATTTCTGAGTCACTTTTGCTCGTAAAGTCGATGCCTCTGGCGATAAGATCGGTACGTATGCGCTGGTAGTCATAAAATTCGCCATTGTGCACACACATAGTCTGCCCGCCATCCAGCCAGAACGGCTGGCGCCCGCGATTTTCATTCAAATCAATAATAGACAACCGGGCGTGACTCATGCCTACCCCCATATCAGCGGGGTTACAATAGCCGTAGCTGTCAGGGCCACGGTGATGCATCATAGCCGCCATATTTACCAGCGTTTGCGAATCGATAGCCATCGAAGTGTTATTTGTAAATACGCCTGCAATGCCACACATAAATAGCTTCTCCTGCTGTTACACAATATCCAAAACACGTTCAACACGACGTACCAGACAGGTCAGTAATGCCTGACGTAAAAACACTGCGCCTCTGGCCTGGGCGAAATACCAGTTGTGTGGTGTGTTATCCAGGCTGCAGCACAACTCTGCCCCACGAGCGAGAGGGTGTAAAATAATGGCGTCTTCTTTCAAGGGTGAGGTACTGTCGATATGGTACTGATTGCCATACTGGCTAAATGAATTGCCCTCCCACGCGATGGCGTTGATATAGACTACGTCTGCATCAGGCAGAACTTCATTCAGGTTTCCGCTGGTATGAATATTAACGCCCGCTTCCAGCAACTGTTCAAGCTGGCCGGGATCGAACATTTCCTCCCGTGACTTATCATTTACAATGGTGACCTGGCTGAAACACTCTGGAAACAGCGCAATTAACTTAAGCAAACTACGAACGGTGCGCATTTTTGATGGTAGACCAATGATGCACAGATTGGCTTTTTCATCCCCCTCAATGAGTGCCGGGCGCCATTTCAGAATAGTATATAAATCAGCCAGTGCCTGCGTTGGATGCTCGTCGGTACCGTTACCGGCGTTGATAATAGGAATTCTGAGTGCATTCATCATATCCCGCACAGAACCGGCATTGGTGTCACGCAGCACAACGCAGTCGCCGTAGTTATTAAACATTTCGCCCACATCGGCCAGACTTTCACCTTTTGCCAGCCCAGTCGTTGAGCGATCGGTAATCGACATAATGTCGCCGCCAAGACGATGCCATGCGCTTTCAAAAGACAAGCGGGTACGGGTGCTGGGCTCATAAAAAGCTGAAATTAAGATTTGCCCCTGTAGTGATGTACTAAAGCGATCGGGGTTAGCTTCATATTTTGCAGCAAGTCGAAACAGTTGCAGCAGGCTTTCCTGATCAAACTGATCCGCTGAGTAAATATGCCGGTTCGTAATTTTTCCAAGATGGTCGCCATCTTCCTGAATAGCACGAAGCAGGTTTTTAGGATGTGCATTTCCGTACACATCGGGGCGTTCGCGGTCAAATTGGATAACCGCTTCCAGTTCTGCTTTTACCATAACTTTTTACCTTTAACGTCGCGTATCAACCAGAGAATCAGTAAAACCGGACTGATACAACTCATCAACAAGCAGGCGTAAACCAGCACAGTCAGAACGGTCTGTGAAATCATGACTGCTCCTCCTCTTTTAGTTCACGCCATTGATATTCTTCGGTGCTGCGCCATATACCAATACGACAGCACACCAGTGACACACCGCAACTCAGCAGCGCGGCAACATAAAATCCAACGACAAAATAGCCAATAAGGCCAGCACTGGTTCCGGCGACCATGGCGATCCCTGCCCAGGTGCCGTTAAGTTTTGGTCTGAACAGGCCGTATACGATTGGCCAGATAGTTGAAGCAACAAATGCACCGGTGAAATTTAACAGCGCGCCCAATGTTGCCAGCTTGAACGCGGCCACACACCAGGTACCTACACCCAGACCAATTACTATGTAGCGATTCATTCGGAGTAACTGATCGGAACCCGCGTTGGGTCTCAGCAGCTTCTTATAGATATCCTGGGTTAACAGATCAGAGGTGGCCGCCAACAGGGAGTCCATGCTGGAGGCGAGCGCTGAAAAAACGATAATGAAAATAAATACTGCACCGATACTGCCCAACAATTTCGCCGCGACCATGGGGCCAACCATGTCAGCGCTGGGCGGAATTAAATTAAGCGACGACGCCGCCAGCGCAATAAAACCTGTAACAATGGGAATGGGTAGCCACAGCAGTCCGGCGGCAAGATAGGATTTTTTTCCAATCCCCTTGCCAAAGGCGAAGGCCCTCGACCACCAGACATTAGAATGAAAAATTTCACCAATACCAAAAAAGATATTATTAAAGAAAAACATTACAGCGGCAGGAAATAACAGGTTCAGCAGTTCGGGCTGTTGTGTTGTTAGCGTAGTATGCATGGTGCTAAACCCGACTTTATCAATACATACCCAGGCGACAATGACGACACCGGAAATAATGACCACACTTTGCACAAAATCAGTGGCGATCACGGCTTTTAATCCGCCCAGCAAGGTATACCCTACGCAGATTATCAGTATGGCGGTCATACCGGTCATGTAATCAAGTTCACTTAGCGATGACAGCAGCAAGCCCCCTGCCATGCCCAGACTTACCAGCCAGCCCAGTGCGTAACACAATGAAATGATAATAAAGGCACCCCAGGCAAAACGCCCATAGCGGGTATAGATAAAGTCACCGCTGGTAAAGCCCTCTGGCAGCAGTGTTTTAATGCGTTCGGCCAGCGGCGCGAACAACAGCAACCCCAGCGCGGCCATGCTGTAACCCAGCATGCCCCAGACCCCAAACTGATACGTTAACTGAGGTGCGACCAGTGTGGTATTACTGGTGATCCAGGTTGCCATGGCTGTTGCCGTCGCCATCGCAAAACCAACATTACGACCGGCCAGCGCATAATCTTCAATCGTGCGGTTATTTCTGCCCAGGTACCATCCCCAGGCGACCCAAACGATACCGAAGGCGATCAGAATACCAATGGCGTAGTTGCCGGAAAGCACAAAGTCAGTCATGGCTGGCAGTTCCGCGTTTCAGGGTAAAAATAAGATAGCCGAAAAGTAGCAGGCCAGCGCCAAATAACGAAAGTGCAGAGCGAAGAGAATAATGATCGACCTGCAGTGTTGAAATGGTTTTCGTTTCGTTACCGCCGGACAGTTCAATGTGATACGTGCCATCACTGAGGCCGCTGAGTGACCAACTCTGCCCTTCCACGACGGGATAAGCCGCAAACCGCTCCCCGCTGGCGTTGCGAATGACCAGTTGCTCATAACCGGCATAGTCAGATTGCCAGTCGAGGTTTACCGTTCCATCTTTGCTGATCGCATCCGGGGGTTCGACACCGTCAGCCATCACTTTCCCTGAAACAAAACAGTAACAAATTAGCACTGCCAGTGACGCCAGGCGCCACCTGTTTCCCCAAGTCATGTGCGTCCTTCTGTTTAAACTATGTCCAGCCTACTCGTTATTTGCTCTATAATCAAAAGCCAGACGTACTACTTGTTTTTTTCCCTGCTATACGGAGAGACTTAAAATTTAGTTTAAATTTCAACAGATAAGGAGAAAGCATGTCTGATTTATCGATAAATCTCGAACGCCTGAAGCGCGACCTAATCCATCTATTTGAAATTGGTTATGATGCACAAAGCAAAGGTGTTACCCGACTGGGATTTACCGAAGCTGATGTTCAGGCTAAGCAATGGCTTTGTAAACAGTTTGAAAATGAAGGCTTTTTCGCTGAAGTGGATCAAGCAGGAAATGTGGTTGGAAGAATGCAACCGGAAAAAACGGCACATGTGGTCGCCACCGGTTCACACATAGACAGTGTCATCAGCGGTGGCATGTTCGACGGTACGCTGGGGGTACTGGCGGGTCTGGAAGTACTGCGTGTAATAAAGGAAAACGACCTCAGCCTGTCTGTCCCTATCGAAGTGTATGCTTTTGCTGAGGAAGAAGGTCGTTTTGGCGGCATGATGGGGGTACAGGCGTTAATTGGTGAACTGACGCCGGAATGGATCATGACTGCCCACGACGTCAATGGCGTTAAGCTTCAGGATGAGATGCGCCGCTGCAATATGGAGCCACTGGCTGCGCTGGAAGTGCGCGCAGATCCCGGATATTTCAAAAATTACACAGAATTACACATCGAGCAGGGACCCGTGCTCGACACCATTAAAAAGCCGATAGGTGTTGTAACGTCCATTTCCGGCGTTTACAAATGGATTGTCCGTCTGATTGGTAAGTCAAATCATGCCGGCACTGCACCGATGAATATGCGCAGTGATGCCTTTATGGGTCTTGCTAATTTTGCCAATGAAATCCCGCGTATTATTGCTGAGGAAGGCTCTGATAAAAGTCGCCTGACGGTCGGCAAGGTTGACCTCAAGCCTGGCCATGCGCACACGGTCCCTGGTGAGGTTGAATTCACGCTGGTTGGACGGGACACGGACGATACGGTTATGCATGCACTGGCCGACAGTTGCAGAAAAGTGCTTTCAGCCATCGCCCGCAAGCATAATCTGATGTTTGAGTTTGAGCAGATGAGCTGGCTGGATCCCCAGCCAATGGCAGATCCGGTGATTTCATTAATTTCCAGACAGGCCGAATCACTGGACTACCCCTTCGAACTTATGCCAAGCGGTGCCGGACATGATGCCCAGCACATGGCGAAGGTAACGGATGCAGGCATGATATTTGTGCCAAGTATAAATGGTATCAGCCATGCGCCAGATGAGTGGACTCACTGGAAAGATATTGAAAAAGGCGCCAACCTGTTACTGAATACGCTGGTTCAGCAAGCCAGGTGATTACATTGTGAGTTTAACCGCCAGTACGTCTGTTTTTACGCCGTGCAGAACGGCGTTGGCGGTTGAGCCTAACAACAACTGCATGCCGCTCTGTCCGCGGGTGCCCATAACTATTAAATCTGCGCCCAGCTTTTCTGCCTGATACTGTATTTCACTTGCCGGTGAGCCGAAGGTTACATGCAGCTGGGTGTCGGGGATAGCGTATTTTTCTCCGGCAAGTGATAACGCCTGACTGGCCTGACGCCGCACTTCCTCAGAATAGTCGCGCTCCAGAAATAGTCCGTAAGGTTCGCAACTAGATTGTGGGCAGGCAACATATAACACATGGCAAGCCTGAGGGGAGCCGGCTATCTGCACGCCACGGTCAATCACCGGCGTGAAATTGGCATAAACGTCAATGGCAATGAGTACCGTTTGATAGTGTCGCATACTGTTTATCACTCTGCTTAGCTGACTCACTTATCAAGTTACCTGATACTGAATGAACAAACGTTGATTTCAATCAATTACTTAATCGTCAGCTACACTATGATCAACATCACATTCCGGCGCGGAGACAACACCATGCGACTTGCCCTGTTCTTAATGATTTCTGGCTTCACATTAACAGCTTGCCAGTGGGGTGCGGATTCTCCCCACGGGTTTAGTTTGCCAGAAGGAAATGCTGAAGCAGGTAAAGCGTTGTTCACTGAGTATGGTTGTGTCGACTGCCATGCGGTGAAAGGCATTGATGCTACTCAACGTGAAGCGTACCGCCTTAGCCAGCCAATCGTGCTTGGTGGCAAAAATACCCGGGTTAAAACCTATGCGGAACTGGTCACCAGCATCATTAATCCATCGCATAAGCTTAGCCGGCGCTATCCGGTCAGTCTGACATCCAAAGATGGCGAATCACGAATGCCTAATATGAACGATGTGCTAACGGTCTCAGATCTCATTGATATTGTGGCATTTCTGCAGCCTAAGTATGAAGTGGTGCCGTATCGCACATCTGAATACCGGTTATATCAGTTACGCATTCCCGATGAAAAAGCACGCGATTAGCGTGGTACGGGCGCAACATCCTGTATTCAGCGTATCGCGGAATAAAACAGCTGTCTCCGTTACGATACGGCCTTGGTTTTATCTTCCACATCAGCCAGTAAGCTGGCGGGCATAAAGCTGTCTTCGCTGGCCTCTTCAACATGCAGCCGGTAGGAGTCCGGCATGTCGTTGCCTAACAAACTGCCTTTTGCAATAAGCGGAAAGATCTCGTCATATCGTTTGACGCTGAAATGGTCAACACGACGGAAAATATGGGTTCGGTTAAGGCTTTCCACTGACTTATGACCAGTAGAAGACAGAATATCCATCAGCGCGTGAATGGTTTTTTTATGGAACTGATACACACGCTCGTATTTATCTTCTACAACCAGCCCCCGTGCCAGCTTAGGGTCCTGGGTCGCCACGCCCGTCGGACAGCGGTTGGTATTGCAGGACAAAGACTGTACGCAGCCCAAAGCCAGCATCATCCCCCGTGCACTGTTACACAGATCGGCGCCCAGACTCAGGGTTTTGACTAACTGGAAAGCGGTAATAATTTTGCCCGAAGCAATCAGCTTAATGTCTTCTCGCAGTTCAAAGCCCATCAGACAGTCATCGACAAACGCAAGCGCCTCGCGTAACGGAAAACCAATTGAATTGGTATATTCCAGCGGCGCAGCCCCTGTGCCTCCTTCACCGCCATCCACAGTAATAAAGTCCGGAGTAATACCCGTTACCTTCATCGCTTTACAAATAGCAATAAACTCACTTTTGCGGCCCAGCGCAAGCTTAATACCGATAGGCTTGCCATCTGATAACTCACGCAGCGTTTTGATGAATGACATTAGTTCCAGGGGGGTAGAAAATGCCTTGTGGCGAGCGGGTGAGTCAACCTGAACGCCCGCTTTAACACCACGGATTTCTGCTATTTCCGGGGTATTTTTATACGCGGGTAAAATCCCACCGTGGCCGGGTTTCGCGCCCTGAGATAACTTTATTTCTATCATTTTTACCGTCGGCTTGCGGCTTTTTTCTTTGAATAGCTCAGTATCGAAGCCACCATCGCTGGTGCGACAGCCGAAGTACCCGGTACCAATTTGCCAGACCAGATCACCACCATGTTCAAGGTGATAAGGGGTAAGCCCGCCTTCTCCGGTATTATGTGAGAACCCACCTTTTTTAGCACCTTTGTTCAGTGCCATGATGGCATTCTTAGACAGACTGCCAAAACTCATTGCGGAGATATTCAGAATACTGGCTTTATAAGGCTGTGTGCAGTGCGGCCCGCCTATAGTGACCCGCGGGTCTTCATCCATCTCCTCGACCTGCATGGCCGACAGTGAGTGACCGATCCACTCATAGCCTTCTTCGTATGTATCCACCTGAGTACCGAACGGAACTGTATCGCGGCTGTTCTTTGCGCGCTGATATACAATCGATCGAAACATTCTTGAGATAGGCGCACCGCCGGTGTCCGACTCGATAATATATTGCTGGATGTAGGGTCTGAGACGCTCAATAAACCAGCGGGCACGCCCTATGACCGGATAGTTGCGTAAGATAGCGTGATCAGACTGAAATGAATCGTACAGTGCAAGGACAAGCAAAGGAACTGTGAGCACAAGTAGCCAGTACAGGGGCGGCCAGATGAGCGCAAAAAGCAGGTTGAGCACCAAAAGTCCGGCTAGCCATACAAAAATAGATAATCGCAACGCGCACATCCTTTGAGTCGAAATAGTAATGGGATAAAACAACCCGGGCTGTCACAGCAGCCCGCTTAATGATTAACTGCTACGGTTCACTCCGAAGAATAGTTTTTTTGACTTAACCCGTTAGGTCTGCAAAAGATCGCTTTGATCAGGCACTTGGCTGTAAGCCTGAGCGGCGACAGACTTATTCGCATCTTCCCTGGGTCAGGCATTTACAAGCCATCCGTTCTATCGCATTCTTTAAATTGCCAGGAATATTTATAACTATCGTAGACCGTATTGTCGCGTTTTACGATGCATTACTTTGAAGGTTACGGATTACGTTATCCCATGGAATACGCTTTTTTACTTTTCGCTTTTGTCTGCGGCCTGTTGGTCAAACTCATCGGAATCCCACCGCTTGTCGGCTATCTCATTGCCGGTTTTTTACTAAATTTCTCGGGATACCAGATTACTGAAGAGCTGAATACGCTGGCAGATCTGGGAATTACCATTATGCTCTTCACCATCGGCCTGAAGCTAAATGTCCGCGATCTGAGCCGGCGCGAAGTCTGGGCGGGCAGTATCAGCCATATGCTGGTCTGGGTTGGCGTTATAACCTGTGGCCTCTATGTTGCTGCCAGTCTGCTGAGTATTTCAGTGCTGGCCATAGATCTTCAGAGTGCTGCACTGATTGCCTTTGCACTAAGTTTCAGCAGTACAGTGTGTGTGGTTAAAGTACTGGAAGAAGCCGGTGAGTCCAAAACCCGTCATGGCCGGCTTGCCATTGGTATTCTGGTCATGCAGGACGTGTTTGCTGTCATTTTTCTGGTGGCCGCTACCGGCGAACTGCCTAAGGTCTGGGCGCTGGGTCTGCTGGCCCTGGTTCCGCTGATGCCGCTTATTCATAAACTCATTAATAAATCAGGTCACGGCGAGTTACTGCCGCTAACGGGCTTTATTCTGGCGCTGGGTGGCTACAACCTTTTCGAGCTGGTTAACATAAAAGGCGACCTTGGCGCCCTCATATTTGGCATTATGCTGGCACGCCACCCGAAAGCCAGCGAGCTGGCCAAATCACTACTGAGCTTTAAAGATTTGTTGCTCATCGGCTTCTTCCTGACTATTGGGCTCACTGCCCTGCCAGACTTAACGATGGTGATGATTGCGCTGATCTTTACTCTGCTACTGCCACTCAAAGCCATGTTGTTTTTCGGGTTATTTGCCGGACTTCGATTGCGGGGACGCACAGCATATCTGTCCAGCCTGGTCCTTTCTAATTACAGTGAGTTTGGTCTGATTGTTGGTGCCTTAAGCGTGAGCCTTGGCTTGCTCAGCGAAAGCTGGCTTGTGGTGCTGGCGCTGTCAGTTTCATTTTCATTTGTGATCACCAGTATTTTATACCGCACGTCACACAGTCAGTATCACCGGTACAAAACCACCATCAACCGCTATGAACGGAATGAGCGTCTGAAAGAGGACCTGTATCCGGTTATCAACAAAGCTGAGTTTTTAGTGGTCGGTATGGGCCGTGTCGGCTCGGGCGCATTCCGCTCTCTGGCAAAAATTGCAGAAGGCAAGGTCTGGGGTATGGACGCGGATCGCGAAAAAATGAAGCAGATGCGCAAAGAGGGAATGCAGGTTATCTGTGGTGACGGTGAAAATGTCGACTTGTGGGATAACCTGGATATCTCTCACGTTAAACTGGTACTACTCGCGCTGCCCTCAATAGAAGATGCCATCAATATTACCCGGCAGTTAAATAATGCAGGCTATACCGGAAAGGTGGCTGCCATCGCACGTTATGAGGATGAAGTTGAACACTTACTGAATAACGGCGTAGATAAAGTATTCAATTTCTTCACAGAGGCGGGCTTAGGATTCGCCGAAGAAAGCCTGGCATATGTGCACGGTCAGGCTGCTATGGAATGACCGGTGGATTGGCCAAATACAAACAAAGGATGAAGTGATAACTGTTTTCGTTTGTATGTTATTGTTTTTATGGCATTTTTTGACACTGCTGGCCGCGTACTCTATACTTAGCCAACATTTTAAACAGGATATCAGGTAATGAAAGGCAATAAGCAAGTCGTCGCTAAACTGAATGATGTACTCACCAGTGAGTTAACCTCTATCAATCAGTACTTCCTGCACGCCCGTATGTTTAAAAACTGGGGTCTTGAAGAGTTAAACGAAAAAAATTACAAGAAATCGATCAAGGACATGAAGCAGGCCGACGAACTGATCGAACGAATCCTGTTTCTGGAAGGACTTCCTAATCTCCAGGCGTTAGGAAAGTTGTATATTGGCGAAGATACCAAAGAAATGCTTGCCTGCGATATGCGTTTTCAAACCGAGCAGTTACCCCTATTACGTGATGCTATCGCGCTGTGTGAAGACAAGCAGGATTACGTCAGCCGGGATATGCTGGAAGCGATTCTTGAGTATGAAGAAGATCATCTCGACTGGTTAGAAACGCAGGAGTACCAGATCGACAACATGGGGCTTGAAAACTATCTGCAGGCACAGGTAACGGGAGAAAATGAATGAAAGGTAGTCAGAAAATCATCGACCAGCTAAACGCCCTGCTCGCCTACGAGCTGGCTGCAATGGATCAATACTTTATCCACTCTCAAATGTACCTGGACTGGGGGCTCAACAAGCTATATGAGCGCATCGACCATGAGTTTGATGATGAACGTGGTCATGCCCAGAAACTTATTGAGCGCATGCTTTTTCTGGAAGGAACACCAGACATGACGCAGCGCACCGGCTTTAAAGTTGGCAAGGATGTGCCCGAAATGCTCGAAAGTGATCTGCGCGTTGAGTATGAGGTTGACGCTAAACTAAAAGAGGTCATTGCGTTTTGCGAGTCTGAAAAAGATTATGTCACCCGCGATATGCTGGTCGAATTGCTCGATGATACCGAAATGGATCATGCCTACTGGTTAGAACAGCAACTCGGCCTGATTAAGCGGTTAGGCCTGCAAAACTATCTTCAGGCGCAACTTTAAGCGTCAGTATTCCTTGTCGTTGAGAAAAACAGATGGGCCGGCGCAGACCGGCCTTTTATTTCAACCGTTATCTGCCATTGCATTACCGGCTCTGAGCAGCTTCCCAACATAAACCAGCCTTCCCAGGTGCGGTTATCTGTTTTGTCCAGGATAAGCGGGATTTGCCCCATAAACATATTCACGCCGGTTATTCGGGCACGCGTTATGGTTACGCTCGAAGGCAGTGTAAATGTGACAGTGATCGGTTCTTCAGTGGCTGGCGTGCGATCAAAACGCGCGGTCGCCGGTTCGCCATCTAACAGAAACTGGCACTTTGAATTAACAAAATTACACTGGAGACTCTTTATATCGCTGTTAGACTTAACGTCTGAGGTCGATAATTCCTGTTGTGCCCAAAATATACCAGCAGCAACAATTAAAATGGTGATGGGGCCAAGGATTTTTTGTAAACGTTTTGTAGCCATTTTGTATTTATAGTTTTGCATGTCGTGAAAAATTCGTGCCGCTAATTGACGTAGATCAAGATGGGGGAGTTTAAGGTATCTTTTTGTTCTTAAAAACCTTATTATCCGCGTACCAACTGGCCTGCAGAGAATAATTATTAATCATTACAGGTATGGTGTGAAGTCCGCAACCTCCCCGAACCTGTGTAATACGCCAGTTTGAAACCATTTATCATTTGAAGTGGAAGATTCATAAAAATGAGTGAAACAAGCCAAGCACAGCCTGATTACAACTACACTGTTGTCAGGCAATTTACCGTGATGACCGTGATCTGGGGTATCATCGGGATGAGCCTGGGTGTACTGATTGCAGCACAGCTTTTTGCACCTATGCTCAACTTCGATACCCCCTGGTTAACGTTTTCGAGACTGCGCCCGCTGCATACCAATGCGGTAATTTTTGCCTTCGGCGGCTGCGCCCTGTTTGCGACCTCTTATTACATTGTGCAGCGTACCTGTCAGGTTCGCCTGTTCAGTGACAAACTGGCGAGTTTTACCTTCTGGGGCTGGCAGGCTGTTATTATTCTGGCAGTTATTTCTTTGCCTATGGGACTAACCAGTACCAAAGAATATGCAGAATTGGAGTGGCCAATAGACATTCTGATAACCTTAGTATGGGTCGCTTACGCCATTAACTTTTTTGGCACCCTGGTAATTCGAAAAGTCTCTCATATCTATGTAGCCAACTGGTTTCTGGGTGGATTCATTCTGACAGTTGCAGTTCTGCATATTGGTAACAGCATGGCGATTCCGGTTTCTTTCACCAAGTCTTACTCACTGTATGCCGGTGCCGTTGATGCCATGATGCAGTGGTGGTATGGCCATAACGCCGTTGGTTTCTTCCTGACCGCAGGCTTTTTGGGCATGATGTATTACTTTGTGCCGAAACAGGCGGGTCGTCCGGTTTATTCTTACCGCCTGTCCATCGTGCACTTCTGGGCACTGATTTCCCTTTATATCTGGGCAGGTCCTCACCACCTGCACTACACAGCCTTGCCTGACTGGACACAATCACTGGGCATGGTTATGTCAGTGATCCTGTTTGTGCCTTCCTGGGGTGGTATGATTAACGGCATCATGACGCTGTCAGGCGCCTGGCATAAGCTTCGCACTGATCCCATATTGCGCTTTATGATTGTTTCGTTGTCCTTCTACGGCATGTCGACGTTCGAAGGCCCCATGATGGCAATTAAAACCGTTAACGCCCTTTCTCACTATACCGACTGGACCATTGGCCATGTTCACTCTGGCGCGCTTGGCTGGGTTGCCATGATTTCCATCGGGTCTGTGTATCACCTTATCCCTGTGCTGTTTAACCAGCCGTCCATGTATAGCGTACGACTGGTGAATGTGCACTTCTGGCTAACAACCATTGGTGTGGTGCTTTACATCGTTGCCATGTGGATGTCAGGTGTGCTGCAGGGACTGATGTGGCGTGCAGTGAATGCCGACGGCACACTCACTTACAGCTTTGTTGAGTCACTGGAAGCATCCTATCCTTTCTATGTAGTGCGCTTTATCGGTGGTTGTTTCGTCGTCGCAGGCATGTTGCTGATGGCCTACAACATGTATAAGACGATTCGTGCCCCGAAAGGCAGTATCGCGGCTGATCCAGCTACACAGCCAGCGTAAGGAGACGATACCGTGAAAAATGCACATGAAGTAATTGAAAAAAATGTTGGTCTATTAACCATTCTGATGCTTGTTGCCATTAGTTTTGGTGCCTTGGTTCAGATAATGCCTTTAATGTTTCAACAACAGGTTATGGAGCCTGTGAAAGGATTAACACCTTACACCGCCCTTGAACTGGAAGGTCGGGATATTTATATCCGTGAAGGCTGTGTGGGTTGTCACAGCCAGATGATCAGACCGTTTCGTGCTGAAACTGAGCGTTATGGTCACTACTCCGTCGCGGGTGAATCCGTCTGGGAGCACCCGTTTTTGTGGGGGTCGAAGCGTACCGGGCCAGATCTGGCACGGGTTGGTGGTCGCTACAGTGATGAATGGCACCGGGTACACCTGCTGAACCCGCGTAACGTCGTCCCTGAGTCGAATATGCCCGGCTTCCCCTGGCTGGCAGAGAACACCCTCACCGGTGAACTGACAGCCAAGAAAATGGAAGTATTCCGTGGCTTCGGCGTACCTTACAGCGACGAAGATATCGCCGGCGCGAAAGCGGCAGTAGAGGGCAAAACAGAAATGCAGGCCCTTATTGCTTATCTGCAATCCCTTGGCACACATCTGAAATAATATGGATCAGGGAATTGTAGGCAGCATTTTTACTGTCATCGTCTTTGTTTGCTTCATCGCTGTTGTATGTTGGGCATTCAGCAGCCGCAACAAAAAGAAATACGATGAAGCTGCGAACCTGCCATTCGCAGACGAAGAACAACAAAAATCAAAAGAAGATCAGCGGGAGTCTTGAACTCATGAGTATGTTTTGGACAATTTGGATTTCAGTGATCACTATCGGATTGATCATTGGTTGTTATGCCCTGCTTCGATGGACACTGAAAAATAACACCGGTGTTCCTGAAGGCGAATCGATGGGCCATGAATTTGATGGCATTGAGGAGATCAATAACCCATTGCCGCGTTGGTGGACAATTCTGTTCTACATCACCATCGTATGGGGCTTTATTTATCTTGCGCTTTACCCTGGCCTTGGTGCATTTGAAGGCTTCCTGGGCTGGAAGAGTTCAAACCAGAATATCCAGTCGATGGAAGAATCACGTCAGGCCCGTGTTGATGCCCGTGAACGTGGTGATATTGTGCAATATGACCGTGAACTGGAAATGGCGGAAGAACGTTTCGATCCTATCTTTGAAGCGTACGCCAAAGTCCCGGTTGAAGAACTGGCCAATGATCCGGAAGCGAACAAGGTGGGACAGCGTTTGTTTATGCAAAACTGCTCGCAATGTCACGGCTCAGACGCCCGCGGTAACCAAAATGGCGGCTTCCCCAACCTGACCGATGATGACTGGCTATACGGCGGCAGCCCGGCCAAAATCAAAGAAACATTGCTTGGCGGGCGTAGTGGCGTAATGCCCGCACAACTCTCGGCACTGGGTGAAGAAGGTATCGACGAAGTAGCAACGTATGTGCTGAGCTTAAGCGGCCGCGATGTCGATCAGGAACTGGCTAAAAAAGGTAAGGAGCACTTTGCCGTTTGCGCCGCCTGTCACGGTCCGGACGGTAAAGGTAATCAGCAGCTTGGCGCACCCAACCTGACCGATACGACCTGGCTGTACGGTGGCAGTAAGCGCACTGTCGTTGAAACCCTGACCTACGGGCGAAACGGTGTCATGCCGTCATTCAAAGATACGCTGGGTGAAGACAAAATTCACGTTGTCGCAGCGTATGTGTACAGTTTATCGAACGAATAACGATTCCCGATAAATGACTGTAAAGCCCCGTTATCGCGGGGCTTTTTTTATGCGAAAATACGCAGGTATTACGCACTTTATAGTTATTAGAGATGTAGTGATGAACAAACCCTGGTACAAACAGTTCTGGCCCTGGTTTTTGATTGCCGTTCCCGTAGCCACATTTATTATGAGTGGGGTGCTGCTTCATTTTGCCACCAGTACCGAAGACTCACTGGTTGTGGATGACTACTACAAGGAAGGTAAGGCCATTAACATCAGTCTTGATAAAATTGCTGTCGCAAAAAAGAAAAATATCACCACTGATCTGCGAATTAGCGACGGCGCAATTACTCTTACTTTTCACTCCGGTATCCCACAACAGGGCCTGGCACTAAAACTGGCGTTCTATCACACAACATTGCAGGACAGGGACACGGTGGTCATGTTGTCCCGCGATGCTGCCGGTCTCTATCGCGGCTATACCGACAAGTCGCTGAATGGTAAATGGCAAGTAACCCTGACACCGGTAGATGAAAACTGGAAAATTCAGCAAACCCTTCGCCTCCCTCAACGCGGCGCGATTAAGTTTAATCCCTGATGAATGATAAGTCACATTGCTATCATTGTGGCCTGCCTAATACGATGGGTGACCGCTATCAGTCTGAGATCCTGGGTGTTACGCGTTCGCTATGTTGCCCGGGCTGCAAGGCCGTGGCAGATGCGATTGTGGCGAACGGGCTGGAAGATTATTACAAGTTTCGCACCGAGCCAGCTACGCAGGGTGATCCCGCCCTCACTGAAACGCTGGGCAAACTCGCTGTTTATGATGAACCTGCTGTGCAGGAAGAGTTTGTGTTTGATGAGGGTAAACACAAGCAGATTCAGCTGACACTGGAAGGGATAACCTGCGCCGCCTGTGGCTGGCTCATTGAAAAGCAGCTTAGCCATTTAGCAGGAATACGGCAGATTGCGGTCAATGTACAGGAACGGCGCGCACTGGTGACCTGGGAGCCCGACACACTCGCTTTGTCGCAAATTCTCGCTGCAATTAATAAAATTGGCTACACAGCCACGCCCTTTCATCCCGATCAGCACGAAGCGGCCTACAAACGTGAAGATAAAACATTTCTGAAAAAACTGGGACTGGCCGGGCTGATGACCATGCAGGTAATGATGCTAATGACCGGCCTTTATTTTGACTGGTTTGGCAACATTGAAGCTGAAACCCGCCAGTACTTTCACTGGGTCGCGCTGGTGTTAACCACGCCGGTGGTGCTTTATTCAGGCAGTACGTTTTATCTGGGGGCTATTAAAGCACTGTCGGCGAAAACGGTTAATATGGATGTGCCGGTTACGCTGGCCGTCTTCGGTACCTATGTCGCAGGCCTGAAATCAACCCTGCTTGAGCGTGGCGATGTCTATTTTGAATCGATTTGCATGTTCATCTTTTTGCTGTTGCTCAGTCGGTTTCTTGAACACCGCAGCCGACACCGGGCGGCGCAAATATCGGCAAATATGACGCATTACATTCCGGTTTCGGCCAATCGGCTGGAGAACGACAACACGGTGTCGCAATGCCTGGCTAAACAACTTGAGGTCGGCCAGAGCGTGCTGGTCAGGCCAGGAGAGACAATCCCCATTGATGGTACGGTCATAAGCGGTCAGTCAGCCGTGGATGAGTCCATGTTAACGGGTGAGTTTTCACCGGTTGAGAAAACTTCCCGGGACAGTGTTTACGGTGGCACCGTTAACCAATCCGGATCACTAACCATCCGGGTTAGCAAAACGCTTAAACATGCGCTGGTCAATCAGATTGTGCGCCTGCAGGCGCAGGCGATGGCCAGCAAGCCTAAGGTTGCACAGCTCGCCGACACATTCTCCCGCTACTTTGTGACGGGGGTACTGCTTATTGCCGCCCTGACCTATGGCTACTGGTACTGGCAGGGCAGCCCGGATGCGTTCTGGATCACCATTGCCGTGCTGGTTGCGACCTGCCCGTGCGCGCTTGGACTTGCAACACCGTCTGCGCTGACCTGCGCCATGGCGAGGCTTAATAAGCATGGAATATTACTTAAGCGGGCAGATGTACTGGAGCAGATAACCACTATTACGGCTATTGCACTGGATAAAACCGGCACCCTTACCGAGGGTCAGTTCAGTATTACCAGACAATGGACACCGGACGGTGTTGCAAGTGACCAGATCCTGTCGATAGCTGCAACACTCGAATCCCGTTCTGAGCACCCTATCGCCAGAGCGTTCGATGCTGACAACCTGCAGGCTATTGAGCGTTTTGCTGTGACACCCGGCGGTGGTGTCAGCGGATCAATTGCAGGCCAGCATTACCTGATGGGCTCTCCGGCATTTTGTGAGACCCCCATCCCACCACTGGACTTCACCCCCAATGTGCTGCTTGTGTGCAATGACACTGTGATTGCCGCGTTTTTAGTGAATGACACACTGCGGCCGGATGCTTTAGCAACCCTGCGTGAGCTCAAGCCATTCACCCTCACGATATTAAGCGGTGACAGTCAGACCAATGTCGACAGCATAGCCGCTGCACTGCCGATTGACGTAGCCACCGGTGCGCTGACACCAGCACTTAAATACGAGGCCGTTCAGGCGCTCCAGAATAAAGGAGAACGGGTAATGATGCTGGGTGACGGGGTCAACGATGCGCCTGTACTGGCCAGCGCCGATGTGTCAGTGGCTGTTGGTAACGCCACAGACGTAGCCAAAACAGCCGCAGACGTCATTTTGCTGGGTGACAGCTTGTCATCTGTCCCGGAACTGGTCAAAATCGCAGCAAAAACCCGCAGTACAATCCGACAGAACATGCTCTGGGCGCTTGCGTACAATGCGTTAATATTACCCTTTGCAGTATCAGGGTTACTCAGTCCATGGATGGCCGTTGTCGGGATGTCGGTCAGCAGTATTATAGTAGTAAGCAACTCAACACGGCTGCTAAAGTAAGGTAACGTTATGAGTATCATCTATGTTCTTATTCCCATTGCCATTATTCTGGTAGCGCTGGCTATTGTGATTTTTTTCTGGGCGGTAAAGTCTAATCAATTCGAAGATTTGGATCGTCAGGGCTACAATATTTTGTTTGACGACGACCTGCCGCCCGAAGAGAAGAAACTCGCCGAGCAACGCAGAATAAACCAGGAACGTAAAGATGCCGGAGATTAGTGGCTTCTCCGCGTTTCTTATTGGTCTTGCCGGCGGTGTGCACTGTGTGGGGATGTGCGGGGGAATTGTAACCGCCCTTCGCGCCGCAACCCCTGATCAGAAGAACGCTTTTCCCTTTACGCTGTCCTATAATTTCGGTCGAATTACAAGTTACACCCTTGCCGGGGCACTGGCAGGCGGACTGGGCCAGCTTACAACGGCTGTCTTACCGTATGCGGCTATCGGGTTAAGTTTATTCAGTGCCATAATGCTCGCGTGTCTGGCACTGTATCTCGGTCAGTGGTGGCAGGGTTTACGTCATCTGGAACAGGCTGGCGGCAAACTGTGGCGACATATTCAGCCGCTGTCGGTGCGCTTTATTCCGTTTAAAACACCCTGGCATGCCCTGCCCTATGGTTTCATATGGGGCTGGTTACCCTGTGGACTGGTTTACTCCACCCTTACCTGGTCACTCACCGCAGGTACGGCTTTGGACGGCGCCATGCTGATGTTGTGCTTTGGGCTGGGCACTTTGCCCACGTTACTGGCGGCCAGCCTGGGCGCCAGCTACCTGGTTATGGCCTTTAAGCACCCAAAATTCAGACAGGTTATCGCATTGAGCCTGTTCATATATGCGTTTTTCTTGATTTATCGTATTATGGGTAGTATCAGTGCCTTGTGAAAATATTTTGTCGTAAAACGGACGTTTCTAATTATGAGCAAAACGAGTGAATTTTCCATTCATTGCCAGAATTGCAGCTTCAGTCATTTGTGTCTGCCCGTCGCCCTTGATAAGACTGAGGTCGAATCGCTGGACGATATTATTGAGCGTAAAAAGCCTCTGCATAAACACGATACACTGGTGCACACGGGAGAAACGTTCACCTCGCTGTATGCTGTTCGAACAGGCTCTTTTAAGTCTTTTGTTACCAATGCCGATGGTGAAGAACAAATAACCGGCTTTCACTTTCCGGGTGATATTATCGGCTTTGATGCGCTTCGTGAGAATAAGCACCAAAGCTACACCCAGGCCCTTGAAACGGCCATGGTGTGTGAACTCCCATATGACACTCTCGATGAGGTGTCGGTGAAGTTTCCCAAACTTCGTCATCAAATTATGAGCTTTATGAGCGCCGAAATTAAGCAGGACCATGACATGATGATGCTGCTTAATAAGCGCACTGCAGAAGAGCGCCTGTTATTTTTTATCTATCACCTGTCGCGTCGCTTCGAGGAGCGTGGCTTTTCAGGTAAACAGTTTCATCTGAGTATGACCCGCAGTGAAATTGGAAATTACCTGGGTCTGACCATTGAGACCATTAGCCGGCTGCTTACCCGTTTTCAGAAAGAGGAGATCATTCAGGTAGAAGGTAAACTGATTAGCATTGTTGACTTTGATGCTATGGACAAAAAACTGGGTGGCGTCGTGGCTCGCCGCGCCTGATCCTGTAAATCTGATCCAGAACAAAGAAAAATTCCCAATAGCGTATAGACTTAAGCTATATGGAGTGTGTTCAGGAGAGACAGATGATCAGTTGCAAACGTATACTCGCCGTTATTGAGTCAGACCGCGAAACGCAGCCCGCACTCTCACGGGCCAAAGAAATCGCGGATAAAACCGGTGCCGCCATTACTGCCATGCTGGTAGTTTATGATTTCTCTTACGACATGACGACCATGCTGAGTCAGCAGGAGCGCGAGGCAATGCGAGATGCCGTTACAAAAAATCGCGCAGAATGGCTATCGACGTTACTCACTGAACGTAAGTTTTTTGATGTAGAGGTCGTGGTAGAATGGAACAGTACGGCGTATGAAGCCGTGATCCACCACGTACTTGATGAGAAGCATGACCTGGTAGTCAAAGCCACCAAGCCACATAATGATTTTTCGTCTGTCATTTTCACGCCAACCGACTGGCACCTGATGCGCAAATGCCCTACTCCCGTTTTGCTCGTCAAAGATCACGACTGGCCTGAAGACGGGAATATCATTGCCGCTGTCAATGTTGGCTCTGAGGACGAGGAACACAGCCAGTTAGATGACAAAATCACCCGGTACGCGAGAGAATATGCGGCACTGTTAAGCGGGCATGTAAATCTGGTTAATTCTTACCCGTCTACGCCCTTGAATATTGCCATAGAAGTCCCCGAATTTGATCCCGAAACCTATAATAACGCGGTCAAAAATCACCATCGTGAAGAAATGGCATCGCATGCGCAGCGTTTTGATATTGATCCTGATCGTTGTTATGTGAAAGAGGGGCTGCCCGAAAAAGTCGTGCCGGCAGTCGCTAAGGATATTGATGCTGAACTGGTCATTATTGGTACGGTAGGTCGTGTCGGGCTTTCCGCAGCACTGATTGGTAACACAGCAGAGCATGTTATCGATGAACTGAACTGCGATGTGTTAGCGATTAAACCGGACGGTTTCGAATGCCCTGTTCGACGCTAAGAATTCACGACAGACAATAGAAGCTTCGGCGCCGCTTAGTTATAATACCGCCCTATTTGCAGTAACAGGCTAACACTATTATGACCGCAGACGCACAGCAGCACGATCCGGCACACGCCTCGTCACGCTCGCAGAGCAAGCAGAAATACAGCTTTAATAAGCTCCAGAAGCGACTTCGCAGGAATGTGGGTAAAGCGATTGGCGACTTCGGGATGATCGAGGACGGTGATAAGGTCATGGTGTGTCTGTCGGGTGGTAAAGACAGTTATACAATGCTTGATATATTACTGTTTTTAAAGAAGATTGCGCCTATTCACTTTGATATTATTGCCGTCAATCTTGACCAGAAACAACCGGGGTTTCCAGAGCATGTTTTGCCGGAGTATCTGGACGGGCTGGGTGTTGAATACCGAATTGTCGAAGAAGACACCTACTCAATCGTCAAAGATAAAATTCCGGAAGGTAAAACGACCTGCTCACTGTGTTCGCGTTTGCGCCGCGGTATTTTATACCGCACCGCCACTGAGCTGGGCGCAACAAAAATCGCCCTAGGGCACCACCGTGATGACATGCTCGAAACTTTTTTCCTCAACATGTTTCATGGTGGCAAGCTAAAATCTATGCCGCCCAAGCTGGTCAGTGATGATGGTAAACATATTGTGATAAGGCCACTGGCCTACTGCAGCGAAAGTGATATTCAGCGTTATTCCGACAAGGCAGCGTTTCCCATCATTCCCTGTAACCTGTGCGGATCTCAGGAAAACCTGCAGCGCCAGAATGTAAAAGCGATGCTGCAAGACTGGCACCGCCGATTTCCGGGGCGCATCGAGTCAATGTTCAGAGCGCTACAGAATGTCGCACCCTCGCACTTAATAGACAGTGCACTGTATGATTTCAAAGGGATTGAAACAACTGGCGAAGCCGTTGAAGATGGTGATACAGGCTTTGATCCGCTGTCGTTTACTGAGCCGCAAGTTAATGCTAGTAATAACGCTATCAACATTGTGAATGTAACGGATTCGCTATCATGAAAGTAGGTATTGCGCTTGGCGCCGGTGCAGCGCGAGGCTGGACGCATATCGGCATAATTCAGGCACTGGAAAAGTTAGGGGTTAAGATTGATGTCGTTGCAGGCTGCTCTATTGGCGCGTATGTCGGTGCTGCTTACGCAAGTGGCAGGCTTGAACCGCTAAAGCAGTGGGCCTCTTCGCTTTCAGAGTGGCAGGTGTTATCGCTGATGGGCGTTGGGATCCGGCGTGGCGGTATTGCCAGTGGCCAAAAAGTTTTTGATAAGCTGGCCAGTGACTTTACAGTTCCGACGTTTGCTGAAATGGAAAAGCCGTTTGCTGCTGTAGCAACTGATCTGTATTCAGGTCGTGAAGTTATTTTTAATGAAGGGGACGTAGGTGACTCGATCCAGGCGTCCTGTGCAATCCCTGCCCTGTTCAGTCCTATTGCGTATGAAGATCGCTGGCTGGTCGATGGCGCGGTGGTTAACCCGGTGCCGGTAAACCTCTGTCGGCAACTAGGCGCAGACTTCGTTATCGCCGTTAATTTGAATGCTGACTTTCGGCCTCAGCGGCTTGAAAAGCTACGCATCGAGCACGAAGAAATTCAGAAGAAAACGGACGACTTTTTTACAAAAAGCCAGAACGTGGTCAGACAATGGTTTTCACCGGAAACCAAGCCCAATAAAGTCAGCCCGCCTGGTATCCTCAGTGTGATGAGCAGTTCACTGGAAATATTGCAGGCGCGGGTGACCCGGTCCCGGCTGGCAGGCGATCCGCCGGATGTACTGATTGAACCCCAGCTCACCGACGTCGGGCTGATGGAATTTCACCGGTGTGAAGAACTGTGTGTTCGCGGTGAGGAGACGGTAAACCGCCTCGCTGAACAAATCCGCTATCAGCTGGTACTCAACCCACCCGATGAAATTGATGAGTTGCCTAAAGAGTCATCAGTTCCCTGAGGTTTTCGCAGTAACGCGCATGGGGGCGTGCGGCAGCCTGAGTAACCGTGCGTCCTCCAGCCACTCCTCGCTAAGAATCAATGTCCCCTTATTAATGCGTGGTGCATAGGGCACAGCCGCATCCAGATAATCATCCTCAAACTGAAAAACCAGCCCTTCAACCGACGGCATCATAAAAGACAGGAAGCTGCCCATTTCGTTGAAAAAAGCACTGTACTGGTCCATCAGAAGTTCGAGATCATCAACACTGTACTCCTGCTTTAAGTATTCCGGCCGGGTTTCCAGTTGCACGGACATATCACACTGGTTGGCTGGATCGCCTAAATCAATGGCCACCACGGCTTCGGCCAGTTTGAGCGCGCGTTCTGTGGGCACCGTGAAGCGGTACTCGCCGGTGACATCCAGTGGTAGTGTTTTCTTATCCGTTACAATATTGGCGTCGCGGATTTCACACAGCCGGCCCTCTCCCACTTTCACAAAACCGAACGCAAATTGCAGCGCATTAGTATCCTCATCATCGAGCTTGCTTACATGGCTGTAAAACCGGCTATACTCCACTTCAATGACATCGGCAGCCGCGGGCAGCGCCAGCGCGAGTAATACTATTCCCCAAATCGCCCTCATTCTGCTAAATACTCCTCATTGTATCTGATCATGTTCTGCAGCTCTTCGACATAGGCCGCACCACGCTCTGAATAATTCATTAAACCTTCGGCCAGTGCAACGCCGGAAATTGGGATCTGATTTGCTCTCAGACGGCTGCGGATCTGCCTTAAATCGCTGTATGCCTCATGCCGGTTAAGGTTACGCATATAGGTATAAGTTGCTTTGGACAGGTTTTCAAATTTTGCCACTTCGTGACTGGCATCCTTATTACGTCGCGATGGCACAAAGCCACAGCCCTTTTGGAAGCACCACAGACCAAAAAAGTTGTATCCTTGCTGAGCAAAGCGACTGGTGCCCCACGCCGACTCATTGGCAGCCTGTGCCAGTACCAGCTCAACCGGCAATACATCTACTTTTTGTAAAAGCGACAGGATCCGTGCTTTGGTCGACTGCTCTGATTCGACACGATATTCTTCCGTGAGCCAGTTAAGTCGTTGCCGTTCATCCTCGTCCAGCGACTCCTCGGCAAGCACTTTGCGTAACAGGGTTTGCAGATAATGACGCAGTGATAACAGGTACGCGTTCTGTTTTTCTACCTCCGGCATCAGGTAGCGATAAAAGGCAGCTTTTTTCTCCCTTATATCGTTGTACTGCGCAAAGTCCGGAACCGGCTTACTGGCCTCTTTGGTTTGGGGGACTTTGAGAATATCCGGCTCACTGGTTGCCAGGATCCAGGCATTAATAACAATGACTGCCAGGATCCCCAGTGTTATCAGAACGATTTTAATGGTTTCGCGTTTATGCATCGAAGCTGGTCTCTTTACCCTCAGCCTGCGTGGCCGGGATTTCGTTTGCCGGGCCAAACAAGTCGTTATACAGCAGGCCTATAGTACTGAAATAAAAGGGCAGTACCCAAATCAGTGATAACCCGTAGGTCGGGATCGCGGTGGCAAAAAGCAGTAATAAAATCCCCATAAGTGCCAGCATATGGCCAATGTGACGATTCACTGTTTTGATTGATACGATAAGCGCACTCAGCGGGCGCAAGCCTTTGTCCGCAACCAGTGGCAAAGTAAACACCGTTGCCACCCACAAATATACGCCAGGAATGATTAATAAGCCCAGTCCCAGTTGCGTCAACATAGAAGCAAGCAACTGAGCCAGGGCAAGGACCAGCACCTGAGGCAAAAAAGTGAACACGTGAAAACCGCGCACATCATTGCCGCGTGCCGCATAACTGCCCATCATATACAGCCCTGTCTGCAATGGCGCCATCACCAGCACCCCTGCTATCTGAAAAAGCACGCGCTGGGTAGGTGTGATGCCTTCAGGCTCGGTGATATCAAAGGCTGTCGCAAGAATAAGACTTAACCCAACCAAGACGACAAAGAGTATTACCGAAGCCTGCAGCATTGCCGCAAAGTGTTGTTTCAGCTGAGTATTAGCCCGGCCTAAAACAGACTTAATATTGAAGTGGTAGTCGCCACGAAGCGCACGGTTAATGCCGTCATCGTCCTGATTTTGCTGATTGTTTCCCACGTGATCCTCAGTACATCATTCACATCGGCAGGCAGTATACCTGACATTGTGCTGTGATTCAGTCGATAACCAGTTTCGCTGCAAGTCCCAGTAATAACAGGCCCATTAAGCGATCGAGCCAGTACCCTTTTTCACCAATGAGCCTCGCTACCCGACTGGTACTTAACAGATAAGACAGAAAGCAAAACCACAACGCTGTTGCCAGCGCTAAGTATAGGCCATACGCCAGTTTCACTGTCTGCGGCGTCTCTGCATCAATGATAGCGGTAAACAGCGAAAGGAAAAACAACGTCGCTTTTGGATTAAGGCCGTTGGTTAAAAAACCGATGCCAAAGGCTTTGCTGGGAGAAATCATGGAGACGTCTGAGACAGTGTCTTGCGGTTGTGAAGGTGTTGGGCCACTTCTTAGCGCGCCAACGGCCAGGTACAACAGATAGGCCGCAGCCGCGTAACTGAACACCGTATACAGCCACGGGGTTGTTGCAATCAGTACACTCAGCCCCACCAGGGAATAGGCAACGTGCAGCAATATCGCAAGGCCTATTCCTAAACTGGTATAGATAGCGATACGACGGCCATATGCGACACTATTGCGCACCACAACAGCAAAATCCGGTCCCGGACTGGCAACGGCGACCAGGTGGACCAGCGCAATTGTCATAAACTCGTTTAGATACTCCATCGAGCCAGTTCCGCTAGTTTTTAAGATTTTCAAGAAAGTCAGAGACAAAAGCGGGCACTACCTCAGAAGCAGGCCCCTCGTAGCTTTCATCAAACACGTCGGCACGGCCAGTGCCCTGCAAATTCAGTTCGACTGTAGTAGCCCCCGCATCCCGGGCCACTTCGACAAATCCGGCTGCAGGGTATACCTGTCCTGAGGTACCAATGGCAATAAAGTAATCTACCTTGCTAAGCGCCATAATAATATCATCCATATGCATTGGCACTTCGCCAAACCAGACGATATCAGGACGCAGGCTGGCTGTGACCGAACAACACGGACACGGCGTAGCAGCATCGAACGACGCTGACCAGTCAAACTGCTGCCCGGTATGCATGCAACGGGCAGACAGCAGCGTGCCGTGCATATGCAAAATCCGCTTGCTGCCACTTCGTTCGTGCAGGTTATCGACATTTTGCGTAACCAGTAACAGTCTGTCACCCAGCGCACGTTCCAGTTCGGCAAGGGCCAAATGCGCATCATTAGCGCTGACGTCAGGCGACATAAGCTGTTCACGCCGTGTATTGTAAAAGCGATAGACAGTGTCAGGATCGCGGGCAAAGGCTTCAGGCGTAGCGACATCCTCAAGCCGGTGATTCTCCCACAACCCGTCGTTATCCCGAAACGTCTTTAATCCGGATTCTGCTGATATCCCTGCACCGGTTAAAATGACCACGTTTGGCAGCGAGGCGCTCATGCTGTAGCAACCGGGTATTGGGTATCCGCTCCCCACTCGGACCAGGAACCGTCATACACACTAACCTCACTGGCGCCCAGCATTTTTGCCGCAACGCCAATAATACAGGCCGTAACCCCAGAGCCACAGGTGCAGATGATAGGTTTATTCAGATCGATTCCCGCCTGTGCAAAAGCGCTGCGCAACTGCGTCTCCTTTAGAAACTGTCCGCTATCAAGCAGCGACTGATAATACAGATTCACTGATCCCGGAATATGGCCTCTTCGCACTCCTGCCCTGGGCTCCTCTGCGGTGCCTTTAAAGCGCTCGGGGCTGCGGGCATCAACAATTTGCGCGCCGGTATTTTGCGCTGCCAGTACTGCTGAGCTGTTGACGAACCAGCCTGACTGCGGCTGCGCTGAGTACTGACGCAGCGATAAACCAGGCTGCTCAACATCTACCGGTAATCCGGCCGCGCGCCAGGCTGGCGCACCGCCATCTAAAATAGTGACCTGCTCATGCCCCATGGCTTTTAGCATCCACCATACACGGGGTGCACAGTAGATCCCCTTGTCGTCATAGACCACAACGGCGGTGTCTTCTGAAATCCCCAGTCTGCCAAGGTAGGCCGACAGTACACTGGCATCCGGCATACTATGGGGCAGGCCACTGTTGTGATCGCTGCCGGCACCATCCAAATCAAAGTCCGCCGAGTCTGGCAACAGCCCTTCCACAGCATTGCCCTCATCCGGATTCAGTGGATTTTTCATCAGCGCGCGAAGCAGTTTTACCGGCTGAGCCAGCATTGTTTGTTCTAATTGTGTGGCAGTCACTGTCAGCTTTTGCATAGAATTCGCATCGTTTTCATTGGCATGCCGACAGAATACGTCGTTACGGTGACTGATTTCAACTTGCGGTTACCGCGGCCTGCCATTACCCCTGCTGAATTGCTGACGCAATATCAATCACGATGGGCTTAACCCCGGCAACAATAAATTCAATGGCAATAACCATTACAATCAGCCCCATGAGCCGCATCATCACTTTAATACCGGTATCGCCTAACAGCTTAATCAGTCCCGCAGCAAAATACAGGATGATGTAGGTGACAAGCAGTACGGCAAATATCGATGCGATAAGCATAACTTCGAAATTAAAATTAACAGCGTCGTCCATCAGAACAATGGCATTGGTTAGCGCACCGGGGCCGCAAATCATTGGGATCGCCAGTGGCGTAACAGAAATATCTTCAACGTAGGTTTTCACATCGTCGTCGCCCACTTTAATCCGTGACAACCGGGCCTGCAGCATGTCCATGCCCATCAGCAGAAATATCAGTCCGCCCACAATCCGAAAGCTGTTGACTGAAATATGAAAGAACGAGAAGAGCAACTGACCGCCCAGAGCAAACGCAATAATTACGACCAGCGACACCAGCAACGCTTTACGTGCAGTCTTCATCCGTTGCTGCGGAGATAATCCTGCCGTGAGAGTCATAAAGATGGGCATTACGCCAAGCGGGTTTATCAGGGTAAAAAATGATGTAAAGCATAAAAAACCAAACGACAGTAAATCCTGCATAACTTTTCTTGGCTCCCCGCATTAAAAGAAGGTGCGACACACCTGTTCGCAACGTCTTTAACCAATAAATATGACGCTAACCGCAACCGAGTGAAAATCGCCGCTACCCTACCTCACTTCGCCTTATTAAACAAAAGGCATTTGTCAGCAATAGCTTCAAAAACTGGGGCTTCACTTGAATATTAGTTATTTCTAATACAATATATATGCATAACATCTTATATTAAGAGAGGTATAACATGCAGTATGACACCATAGTGCAGGCACTGATTGGGGGCGCGCTAATCGGGCTTGGCGCGATTAGCCTTATGCTGTTTAACGGGCGCATTGCCGGCATCTCGGGAATTACGGCCGGTGCAATGACCGACCGCATCAAAGGGGGGGCCTGGCGCATCGCTTTTTTAGCAGGGCTGGTTGTCGCACCGTTAATTACGAGTGCTGCGCAGTTCAGCCTGCCCCAGTCTATTGACCTGAGCCTGACTCAGTTGGTGGTTGGTGGCCTGTTGGTCGGCATAGGCACACAGCTTGGCTCAGGCTGTACCAGTGGTCACGGCATCTGCGGGCTGGCACGGTTTTCAACCCGCTCGGTTATTGCAACTGCGCTGTTTATGGCCACCGCGGCGTTGACCGTGGCCGTCACCCGCCACATGCTTTAAGGTAAATCAGCTATGCTAAAACTACTCACCGCACTGATGTCCGGCTTATTAATTGGTGCCGGGCTGACAATTTCTACCATGGTTGACCCAAAGCGGGTTCTGGGTTTTCTGGATATACTGGGTAACTGGGATCCAACACTGATATTCGTGATGGGCGGCGCCCTGCTGGTTTATATGCCGGTTTACCAGCTGTATATAAAAAAGCACAAAACCACGCTTTTATCTGAACCATGCCAGATACCAGACAACCACAAAGCTGACAAATCGCTCGTTGTTGGCGCAATATTGTTTGGCATTGGCTGGGGACTGTCGGGGATCTGCCCAGGCCCAGGTCTGGCAAATTTAAGTGGTGGCAATGAAAAAATCTTCGCCTTTGTTCTGAGTATGCTCATCGGCATGCTGGCTCACCACTGGTGGGCGAAAAGTCGTGCAAACTGAGGTATATCTGGAAATGGTGCCCGGGGCCGGACTTGAACCGGCACGAACTTGCGTTCGAGGGATTTTAAATCCCTTGTGTCTACCAATTTCACCACCCGGGCATGGGCGCCGTTAAGCTTTAGGTGTCAGGATGTTACCTGAAAAACTGCCTGCGCAGTAAGAAGTGGAGGCGGAACCCGGAGTCGAACCGAGATCCACGGATTTGCAATCCGCTGCATAGCCATTCTGCCATTCCGCCATAAACAACGTATTTACGTTATCTATCTGTAATTTGGAGTGGGAAACGAGATTCGTAACTCGCCGGGAACCGGTCGCGACTCAGTCGCGAATTCACACTCTGCGCATCATAATTTCATTATTTTGCGACTTTAATTTGGAGCGGGAAACGAGATTCGAACTCGCGACCCCAACCTTGGCAAGGTTGTGCTCTACCAGCTGAGCTATTCCCGCACTCTTTTTGTTCGCGGACTCATCAGGTAGTTTTAAACTCTGCTCACCCTGCCAAGTCTTGGCAATCACGTGGTGACCAGGATTGTGCTCTACCAGCTGAGCTATTCCCGCACTCTTTTTGTTCGCGGACTCATCAGGTAGTTGTAACTCTGCTCACCCTGCCAAGTCTTGGCAATCACGTGGTGACCAGGATTGTGCTCTACCAGCTGAGCTATTCCCGCAGCCATTACGCAAGACGTTTGGACGTCCCGTTTAATGTGGGGAGCATTCTACCGTCACCTTCCTGACTGTCAATATAAAATCCAACGAATTTACCCGTAAATACTTATTTTGCTGATTGTTTGCAGTATTTTTAGCCAGGCTGGTGAAAGCCTGGCCAATGCTGGATATTTACTTTTTTGATGTCAGGTAAGGGATCGCCGCAATTGTGTAGGTGATCATCGACCATACTGATAATACGGCGGCGATATACAGCAAAATATAGCCGAGAGAGACCCAGTAGATAGGGAAGCCTGCCACCGTCTCTAAGCCTGACAGTAAGCCAATAAGTGCCAGCATTTGCGCGGTTGTTTTCGCTTTTCCAATAAACGATACCTTTACGGAATCACGGGCATTATTCTGTCCCATCCATTCTCGCAGCGCGGACACATAAATTTCCCGCATCAACAGGGCAATGGCAGGTATTGTGATCCACAGTGTCGCGTAGCTGTGAGTGATCATTAAAAGTGCCGCGCCCACGATAAGTTTATCGGCAACCGGATCTAAAAAGGCGCCAAACGGCGTGGACTGCTGTAATTTTCGGGCAAGGTACCCATCGAACCAGTCTGTGATGGCGGCCAGCCAGAAAATGAAAGCACCGGCCTCGTGCGCCCATCGCCAGTCGAGGAAGTACACCACAACAAAAACAGGGATCAACACGACCCTGAACAGGGTAACTAAGTTTGGGATTGTCCACATATCTACTTCTCTGACTGTTACGCGGCATGCGATTTTAATGTTAACCGGTTACGTTACACGCAACCCGCTTAGTGATGCAAATGATCATAAATGGTTTCAGCCAAATCGTTGCTAATTCCGGGTACGCTGGCAATTTCATCTTTACTGGCCCGTTTGAGGCCCTGTAAGCCCCCCATAAATTTAAGCAGTGACTGGCGCCGTTTGGCTCCGACACCCGGAATCCCCTCCAGTGTGGAGGTCGTTTTCACCTTCTGGCGGCGATTCCTGTGACCGGCAATGGCAAACCGGTGCGACTCATCGCGGATATGCTGAATAAGATGCAGCGCCGGAGAGTGACTCTCAAGACTGAGTATTTCGTGCGACCCCGCAAGTATCAGCTTTTCCAGGCCGGGTTTTCTGGACGTCCCTTTGGCCACGCCCACCAACAGCGGTTTTACATCCTGTGGCCAGTCTTCAAAAAACGTTTCCGCCTGGGCGAGCTGCCCTTTCCCGCCATCGATAAACAGCACATCAGGGATCTTCTGCCCTTCTTTTACCGATTTGTAGCGGCGCTTGAGTGCCTGTGCCATGGCTGCGTAGTCGTCTCCGGGCGTGATCCCCTCGATATTGTAGCGCCGGTAGTCACTTTTCAGTGGCCCTTCCCGGTTAAACACGACGCAGGACGCCACCGTCTGCTGACCAGACGTGTGGCTGATATCAAAACATTCCATGCGCTGAACCGGCTGATCACGTTCCAGTACCTCGTCTAAATCGACAAACCGTGCAAACACCGATTTCTGCTGGCCATACTGCGCCTCCAGTGCGGTCGTCGCATTTGCCTCAGCCAGTTTCAGGTAGCGCCGTTTCTCTTCTCGGGCCCCTTTAAAGAAGCTCACTTTATGCCCGGCTTCGCTGGTCAGCAAGTCAGCAATCGCTGCTTCATCGCTTAAAGATTGCGCCATGACAATCTGTTTTGGAATGATCTTATTACCCGCCAGATAAAATTGTAAGAAGAAAGATTCGAATATTTCATCTTCATCAGCGGTACTTGGCACTTTGGGGAAAAACGCTTTACTGCCTAATAACTGGCTGTCGCGTATAAACATTACCTGAATACAGGCCATGTTGCCCTTCACAGCAAAACCGAACACATCCATCTCATCCTGCGTACCGGATACCCATTGACGCTCCTGCACTTTGCGCAGTGCGTTGATCTGATCGCGGTAGCGGGCGGCCGCTTCGAAATTTAAATCAACACTGGCCTGCTCCATTTTATCGACCAGCGTGCCAATCACCTGCTGATTTTTACCTTTTAGAAACATCCGCGCCAGATTGACCTGATCGGCGTATTCCTCATCACTGACATAGCCCTCAACACAAGGCGCACTGCAGCGGTTCATCTGATACTGAAGACAGGGGCGGCTGCGGGCGCGATAATAACTGTCTTCGCACTGCCTTACCGGAAACAGCTTCTGCATCGAGCGCAGGCTCTCTCTGACAGCCCAGGCGCTTGGGTAAGGACCAAAATACTCCCCTTTTCGCTTTTGCGGGCCGCGATGAAAAGACAGCCTTGGGTGTTCATGATCAGACAGAAAAATAAACGGGTAAGACTTATCGTCCCGCATGAGTACGTTGTAGCGGGGCCGGTATTTTTTTATGAAATTGTTTTCCAGCAAAAACGCTTCGGTCTCACTGTTAACAACGGTGACGTTGATGTCCGCAATCTGACTGACCAGCGACCGAGTCTTGGCATTATCAACCTGCATCCGAAAGTAGCTGGCAACCCGCTTTTTGAGGTTTTTAGCCTTACCGACATAAATGACCTCATCCTGGTCATTGTACATACGGTAAACACCCGGCTGGTTTGTCAGGTGCTTTAAATATTCGCCGGAGTCAAAGTCGGTCATGCCAGCCTTATAGCAGGTTTGGATCGATGAGTTTGTGACGCAGTGCCAGATGCGTTAATTCTACGTCCGTTGTCACGCCAAGTTTATCAAACATGCGATAACGGTAGGTGTTCACGGTTTTAGTGTTGATGCTGAGCTCCGCAGCAATTTCAGGTACTTTCTGACCACGCGTGAGACGCAAGGCAATGTTGAGTTCACGGTCAGACAGTTCATCAAACGGATTGTCTGCACCGGGATTCAGTTTACTGATAGCGATACTGTGCGCGATATCGGGCGGCAAATACTTTTGCCCTGACGCGACTTTATAAATCGCCCGGATCATCTCATCTGGCTCAGCATCTTTAGTCAGAAACCCAAATGCGCCCGCCGCCATTACCTGCGAGGGAATTGGGTTTTCCTTGTGCATTGATAGACAGATAACCCGGATATTTTCTGCTATGCGATTTATCTTCTTGGTGGCTTCAAGTCCGCCGATACCCGGCATATTTACATCCATCAGAACGACATCAGGCGCTTTGCGTCTGCAATACTGCACAGCGTCTTCACCATTGCTGGTTTCAGCCAGCACGGCAAAATCGTCAACGTCTTCTAATATTCTTCGAATCCCGGTCCGGACCAGTTCATGGTCGTCTGCGAGAACTATTTTAATCACGGTTGCGGCTCACTGATGTAATTGTAAACTCTTATTCTAAGGAAGATGCGACACATCCTCTTGCATAATATCACGATATTTCAGTGAGTGAAGCGCCACTGGACAATGTAATCTTTAACTGCACAAAATTTTAGCAGACAACGAAAGTGCGAAAGATCTGCTTGTTTAGCAACAGAAAAATTGAATGTATAGCCGACCCGAACATATTTCAGGCGGCTATTAATTCCCCTTCAACTACGCATTAACCACAGGTAGATCAAACCAGATCGCCTCTGTGTCCTCTGTGGCAGTTAGATCAAGCGACGTGGCTTGCTCTACACCAATCGCATCTCCGGCGCCTAGCACCAAATCCGTGCCCGAGCCAGTAAGGGAAAGACTGCCACGAACAACATGCAAATAGCCAAATCGGTCATGACTTTTTAGCGGCAGACAGTTATCTTTTGCAAGCGAGACCCGGTATAAGTATGCATCCTGGTGAATACGCAATGTATTACTGCGGCCATCCGGAGACACCAGCGGTGTAAGCTCACCATTCCCGGTTATAGTCTTCTGCTCGTACTCAGGTGTAATGCCGGTTTTATCAGGGATGATCCATATTTGCAGGAAGTTAACCGGCTCATCTTCAGACGGGTTAAATTCACTGTGCAAAATCCCCTTCCCTGCACTCATTCTCTGAATATCGCCGGCTGGGATTTCGTAGTCGTTTCCGGTTGAGTCTTTGTGTTTCAGCGAACCTGAAATAACGTAACTGATGATTTCCATGTCTCGGTGACCATGGGTTCCAAAGCCGCGTCCCGGCGACACAATGTCGTCATTAATTACACGCAGCACAGAGAATCCCATATGTTGCTCATCATAATAGTGACCGAATGAGAAGCTGTGTTTACTTTGCAGCCACCCCATATCGACTGAGCCCCGTTCTTTCGCACGTCGAATATACATCTTCGTCTCCTGTTCATATTTTAACAGGATTAGTTTAAATTCTTATTTACGAAATAACATGTCGTAAAATATTAACCACCATTCTATTTATTAGAATATAAGGTTAATTGGAGGACGCCTGTGCAGGCCTGCTCAGAACCAGGTCCGTACCCACACGCACAAACAAAAACGCCCCGCTGGTGCGGGTAGGCAAATAAGCAGGAAAACAGATACAACGTGAGGGATTCACTCGCGCCCTCCCTGGCGCTCGCCCTTCGGGCAGCCTGCGGCTGTGCACCCGGGCTATCCTGCCCGGTTGTCGAACCCCAGGGGTCCGAACCAAGTCCGCACCCACACGCAAAAACAAAAACGCCCCGCT
>NZ_BMXP01000006.1:0-208687 GCF_014651815.1 Alteromonas halophila
GGTCACACCGTGACCAAGGGGGCGTTTTACGTTTACAGCTTAAATCGCTCTACTGCGTTTCGCAGGCTGTTCATCTGGGCATCAAGCTTCATAGTCGATTCGTTTGCCTGACGGGTGCTCTGAGCGCTCGAGTCGGCCAGCTCAACGATAGTGGTCAGTGTTTGCGCCACATCAGCCAGCAACACATCCTGCTGCTGCGTATCATTCACTATTTGACTGTTAATCTGGCTAAGCTTTTCAATAATTGCACTGATGCTGCCAACCTGTTCATTTACCTGCTCGGTTATCTGAACACTTTCACTGGCTTGCTCGCGCCCTTCACTAATCGCAGACACAGCCTGCTGAGCATCCCGCTGTAAGCTGTCTATCATTGCTTCAATTTCTTCCGTGGAATTTTGCGTACGGGTAGCCAGCGTCCGAACTTCATCGGCGACCACAGCAAACCCTCTGCCCTGTTCGCCCGCACGCGCCGCCTCGATAGCAGCGTTAAGTGCCAGAAGATTGGTTTGTTCCGCAATAGTTTTAATCACATCAAGAATACTGCCGATATTTCTGCTGTTCTCATCCAGCCGGTTTATCACCTGTGCAGACGACTCAGCCTGGGTAGCCTGATTGTTCGCCTGATCGCGATTTTTACGTACCAGCGAGGATATCGCCTGACTCTGCTGAGACACCGTGTTCAAGGCGGCCATCGCCTCTTCAATCTGGGCAAGATTACTATGGCTGGTATTCTGAATATTCTGCGTGTTTTCAGACGTTTCCGTTACCTTTTCGCGCTGGGCATCGACATTCTTTAAGCTGTGTTCACCGAGCGCCACACTTTGTTTCGTTACTTCTACCAGTTGCTTTTCCTGCGCCAGGATATTGCCGACCAGATCCCGCAGGCTGTCGGCAAGCGAATTCACCTTAGCGGACAACGCGGAAAATTCATCATTGCCTTCGTTTTCAAGCTTGACCGTCAGATCGCCTTTACTAAGCTGAGAAAGACCCCGGTTAATGCGGGCAAGGGGCCGGGCAATACTGCGTGTCGCGATAATGGCCAGCACAAACGCGGCGGCCAGACCAATAACGGCTACCACAACATTTTTAACCAGATTATTCTGCACCGATTCCAAAATGGCATTCTGCCCTTCCAGGGTTGAGCTACTGACGTTATCAAATAAAGTATTAATGTTGGCAAGCGCCCCGTCCAGCGCGCTATTCGCGGCCTTACGATGTCGGCTACTGGCGTCAATTTTATCCAGTTTCTCCTGCTGAAGTGCAATGAGCCCCTCTTCGCCCTGAAGCTCAGTGAGTAAGGTGTCGTACTGCTCATTAAATGCCGCCACAGTGCCACCGTCGTCAATCCCTTCCGCCAGCCGGTTAATGTAGTCCTTATCTACCAGCAGGTTACTGAGCTGATACTCAAGGTCTGTAACAATGTTTGTTGTCACCTGCGGGTCAGATGTCGCCGCGAGTTCACTAAAAGCGGTATTCATTGTCAGCAGTTTATTGTCAATGTTGGTGCCCGCCCCAATCAGCGTCTGTACACCACGGATATCCGGATCAAGGTAAGATAAATCCAGCATCAGGGCACTGGCTTCATCCGCGGCCATTAACACAGATTCCAGTTTTGTTTGTATGGCATTTTCAAGACGGATGCGCGCCATTAGGGCGTCGTACATTTTTTTACTCTGCGCCACATATTTCTGACTCAGCGTCACTGCATCATTCGCCGAACCATTGTTTGCAAGGTTTTGTTTCAGTGCGTTGATTTGCGACAAAAACTGAGCCGACAGCGTAACGAACTGCTCCCTGTTTGCGGTAAGACTGTTGACGGTATCTTCGTGGAAGCCATTGGCGGTGATTGTCGACAGCGACAGAATGTCTGTTTTCACGTCGACCATCTTCGCCTGTACGGGCATTTTTACTTCAACCACGTCAAATGCCGATGCGCGGATGTCTTTAAGCCCAAAATAGGACAAGATGCTGGTCAGTAATAGCAAGCAACCAAAGAGCCCAAAGCCAAGGCTGATTTTTCGTATAACCGTTAACTGCATTTTTTTACTCTTATTCAAACTTCCTGCGGTAATTATCGCCAAGGTACAGATATAAATGTTCTGATTGCACTGCCCGAAACGTCAGACCAGTTTAACAGTATGTTAATGCAATGCATGTATTATTTTGCGCTTAAATGAGGGTTCATCTGGCAATAAACCCCTTTGTACCGCCCTGTTCTTCTTATCGGACGCTCTGCGCAAAGCTAAATGCCTGATTGTGTTATTTTTGCGAATTGTTTCAACAATGTAAATTTACATGCTGCACGCAAAGCGCGTGCTGAGGTGGCTGCCTGCAGGCGATTCAGGCACGAAAAATTATATCGCACACGATAAATATTCCACCCGCTACATCGCCATCCGTCATACTGCGCAAAAATCCATCGACCTTTATTACTTAGCGCTGTTTTACTTTCAAATCAGTCTGAGTTACCTATAATAGGTGCATCTTCTGGAAAGGCGTATTTGTGGTAAATAATGGATCAGAATAAAGAACTGAAAAAAGCGGGGCTGAAAGTAACCTTACCCCGCCTTAAAATCCTGCAGATCCTACAGGATCCGGAAAATCAGCATATCAGTGCCGAAGACGTCTACAAGATCCTGATTGAACAGGGTGAAGAAATTGGCCTGGCGACTGTCTACCGTGTTCTGAACCAGTTTGACGATGCCGGTATCCTTAATCGCCATCACTTCGAAGGCGGCAAGTCAGTTTTTGAAATAAGCCACAAAGACCATCATGACCATCTGGTTTGCCTCAAGTGCGGTAAAGTCGTTGAGTTTGAAGACGACATCATTGAGGAGCGCCAGGAGCTGGTAGCGAAGCAAAATAACATGAAGCTCACGCACCACAGTTTATACCTGTACGGCGAGTGTACTGACGATAACTGTGAACAACTTGATTAGTCAGCAATCGCCGATGTCTGTATAGCGCGTCCCTGTGCTGAACAGACAAACGTCCTGATAATAACGCCTGCGTAACGCAGGCGGTGTTTTTACAGAATGAATTTATTGGTGTGATAGGCCTGAATTGCCATCTGCCAACAGGCGCCAACGTCGCCTTTGCCTATTGTTTTACCGCCGACCTCTGTCACCGGCGCAACTTCTTTACTGGAACTGGTAAGCCAGACTTCATCTGCTGCAAGCAGTGCTTCACGACTAATAGGCTGCTGTAATACCTCAACGCCCTGGCTTGCAAGGCTTTCAATTAATAACATCCGGGTTATACCAGACAACAGCTGATGGTCGAGCGGCGGTGTCATTATTTGCTTATTCTTAACAACAAAGACATTACTGGAACTGGCTTCAGTAATTTCACCGTCCCGGTTATACAGAAGGGTCTCCTGTAAGCCTCGCTGATGGCCTTGCTGATAATGCATGATGTTCCCTAACAGCGATGTCGACTTGATATTACAACGCTGCCAGCGTAAATCTTCAGCCAGGTCCACTTGAAGCCCAACGGCCTCAGCACGGGTCTCCGGCTGCGGAGCAGGAAAAGGAAAGGCGTAGGCAAAAACCGTGGGCGGAATACCTTCTGGAAAAGCATGATGACGCCGGATGTCGGCGCCACGGCTAACGTGCAGATAAAGCCCGATATTCGCATCCGGCATCTGTTGCTTATTTTCGCTGATAAGCCTGTCGAGAATCGTTTTCCACACATCAGCCGTCAGCCCGTCACGAATCTGCAACGCATCAAGACCAGCTCGCATGCGCGCCATATGTGCGTTAAAGCCCACAAACCGCCCATTATAGGTTGGAATGACTTCATAAATGCCATCACCGTATAAAAAGCCGCGATCCAGTGGCGAAATCCGGGCGTCTTCCAGCGGCAGATACTCCCCGTTTAAATACGCAATAGTCACGCCTCGCCCCCCGTTAAACGCGCCCGCTTTTCCAGCTTCAGTAAATAAGCTGAACGGGCAGTATTCATATCCGTCTGCCGAAAAGTCACCACATCCCCCGGCACAGCCTGGGCAAAACGGTTAATATCCAGCAGTGTTACACATCCGAGCTTCGGATAACCGCCCAGCGTCTGACGATCACGCATCATTACAATCGGCTGCCCATCCGGCGGTACCTGAATGGCCCCCAGATTAATCCCTTCTGAACGCAGGCTTCTCGAGCGGCACGCGACGGCCGCACCGGATAGCCGGTACCCCATTCGGCTGATTTTGTTCGATACCCGATATTCGCTGTTGTAAAACAGGCTGGTTGTCGCAGACGTAAAATCACGATGCTGATACCCCGCTACCACGGATACCGGTGCTGTCAGATCATAGTCAGGCCTGAATTCTTTATTCAGTTGCCGGATAAGGCGTGGATTTTCAGGTAACATCGCCACCGTATCGCCGGGCTGCAGCGCGTCGCCAGTGCCTGTTAATCCGCCAAGATGTTCCCTGCTCACTGTGCAGACACTGCCAATAACCGACTCTACGGCCCACTCTGCAGCAACCGCCATATAACTTCGCTGTCCAGGACGGTCAGCTTTGACGGAAATCACATCGCCCTCTTTAACAGACAACGTCGTCCAGCTGGGCTGGGGAACCTGGTTGACATGCACATCAGCACTCGGACCGGTAACGCTGAGCTGGACGTTTATATGACTGACAAAATCGGCATCTCCCATCACCTCAAATGCAGTCGTTCCCGGCGTGTTGCCACACAACCAGTTCGCCCACCAGTAGGCGTCGTGATCCATGGGGCCTGATTCGCTAAAACCAAAACGCTGCGTACCCTGTCTGCCACTGTCGACCAGTAAAGTAGCAAAGCCCGCTTGTCGTACTTCAATCCCTGTCGCCGGTACACTAGTCATCCTTCATCTCCCGATAGGTTGCTTCGTCAATCGCCTCAAATGTCACGGTGTCACCCACAGCCAGCCTTGCTGTGTAAGTTTCCGATCCATCAAACATAGACAGCGGGCATAACCCCAGCAGATTCCAGCCACCAGGAGAAGACTGCGGGTATACGGCGCTCTGGTTATCAGCAATGGCAACTGCCCCCTGCGGGACTTTATCCCGTGGTGTCGAAAGCCGTGGGCAGGCAATGCGGTCATCAACCTCTCCCATATACGCGAAGCCCGGCGCAAACCCCACCGCAAATACGCGGTAAAGGGCTTGCTGATGAATGCGAATCACGTCATCGGTAGTGATCCCGGAGTGCGCAGCGATGTGCCTGAGATCGTTCGCGGCAGGCGCGCCATACCAGACTGGCAGTGAATGACGTTTGCCTTCTACCTGACTAGTATCCGACACCACATTGAGCTGGCGCAACGCATGATAGACGTGATGGTTATCCACCTGACGGATATCAAAAACAATAAGCAGCGAATCATAGGCGGGAAGTGTATCTTTCAGCCATGCAAAGGACGCGTTTAACAGCGCATGTTCCCATGCCTGACAATGATTATTTCGGGTTGTCAGCGAGTCACCGCTGAAATACAAAATAATGCCATCCATACCGGCGGGCTCTATGCCACGAATAGCATCAAAGGGTGTCATTACACCTCCTTTTACTTTTTACTTTTAACTTTTTACTATCAGGATGTCGCACTGAGCTTTCGCTTCGTGAGTGCCAGGCGCAGTTGTTGTGCCATGGCAATGGCATCTTCTGAGTCGCCGTGTACACACAGGGTGTCGACTTTGAGCGTGAGCTGCCTGCCGCCTGCGGTGGTGATGTACCCATCATCCATCAGACCCGTTGCCTGGGTGAGCGCCTCAGCTTCACTAAGCACAGCGCCGTGTTTGCGTCTTGACATCAGGTAGCCGTCGTCTTCATAGCGGCGATCGGCAAAGGCTTCAAACTCAAGGGTAAGATCAAATTCAGCGGCTTCATTGAGGTGGGTTTCAAAATCCGGATGCGCCTGCATCATCAGTACCAGCTCTCCTTCCCCCGCTTGTGCAACGGCACGCATAACATTTCGCCGTAAATCAGCGTCGCGCATCAGGTCATTATACAGTGCGCCGTGGGGTTTCACATAGTCCAGTGTCACATTCTGAATGGCTGTCATACCACGCAACGCGCTAATTTGATAATGCAGACAGGTGATAAGCTCACGCTCAGGCATGGTCATGCTTCGCCGGCCAAAGCCCTGTAAATCCGGGTATGCGGGATGAGCCCCTATTGAGACATTGTGTTTTTTAGCCAGAGCAATGGCGTCACTGATGGCAACAGGGTCGCCAGCATGGTAGCCACAGGCCACATTAGCCTGGTCGATATGGACCATGATTTGCTCATCGACGGCCATTCTCCATGCGCCGAAACTTTCGCCTAAGTCGCAGTTTAATTTCATTGTGGTTTAGCTCCCATCATGCTTCAGGTATTATGTTACCCGTTTCTAACTAAAAGTCAGGCCTGATGATTAACGTCGGTAATGTAAATGTACTTCGGGTGACAGATGAGTACCCGTTCGGTTTTCACCTTCACACCACGCAACCTGATAGCACTGCGTCAGAAGCTGTGTTGCTGTCTCATGAGAACGCACCTGATGGCCTTAAGGTTGATGATGTCGTGTCAATGTATGTGGCTACGAATCAACAGGGCGATTTGATTGCCTGGCCAACCCCACCGCAACTGTTAGTGGGTGAAGTTGGGCCACTAAAGGCCGTGAGTGCTACGCATTTCGGCGCCTTCTTTGAGTGGGGCGGACAACAGGATTTACTGGTGCCGAAAGACTGGCAGGAAACGCCCGTGAACCCAGGCATGCAGTATATCGTTCATGTTTTTCATGATGAGAAAACCAACCGGTTGCTCGGCGCGACCCGGCTGCATCGGTTCTATAGTGAAACCTCTGCCTACCTCACGTCGGGCCAACCAGTAGACTGCCTGGTGTATGCCAAAACAGAGCTGGGGTTTAAAGTGCTTATTAATAAACAGGCTCTGGGGCTGCTTTTCCACAGTGACGCATATAAACCATTGAAAGTAGGTGATAATACCTCAGCAGTTATTAAGCAGGTTCGTGATGACGGTAAGATTGACGTGGTGCTGCAACGCGATGACGATGCTGGGCGCGATGCGCTGCAGCAGGCAATTGTGGAAGATCTGATTGCCCATGGCGGCCTCTCTACACTTACCGATAAAAGTAAGCCCGAAGATATCTACGCCCGCTTTGATGTTAGCAAGGGTGCCTATAAAAAAGCACTGGGCGCCCTCTACAAACGCAAAGTGATTACGCTCACTGACGGCGCCATCAGACTGGTTAAATAAAATCAAAAAGGATCATGCATGAAAGCAACCGTAAACTGGGATAAGGACCTTGCGTTCACTGGCACCACCGACACCGGCTACAAAACCGTCATGGATGGCGACGGTAATGCCATTTCCCCCATGGAATCTGTGCTAATTGCCGCTGGCGCCTGTTCCAGTGTCGATGTTGTCGAAATCATGAAGAAAGGCCGGTTTGCCATCACCGATTGCCGCTGCGATCTGGATGCCAGGCGCGCTGAGGATGCACCGCGGGTGTTTACCCAGCTGCATGCCCATTATGTGGTCAGTGGCAGTGGCCTGACTGACAAGGCAGTCGCCCGCGCTGTGTCATTGTCTGTAGAGAAATACTGCTCAGTCATGCTGATGCTTAAAGACAGTGTCGATATTTCCACCAGTTACGAAATTGTCGATACGGATACACAGTAGTCATACCCGCCACCTATTAGCCAATCAGGCTAACTGACCGGTTAGCCTGCTCACCCCCTGCCTGCATAATAAAGCGTAAGATATTGATATAAAAGCCGTTATAATTTGTTAACGTTTATGGCACAAAGGGTGCTTCCTTGCCTGATATTAAAGACTATTACGATCAGGTATTGACCATGGAACTGAAATACACCGCCTTACTCCCTTCTCTTACACTGGCACTTTTGTTATCTGTCCCGCTGTCTGGCTGTGGCAACGTGGGCGCAAGCGATGCTGCAGAAACTGCTGACGAAGACATCGCTCTGAATATTCCGGTTGAAGCCCAGCGCGTTGCTACCGGCACTATTTCATCAAGCTACAACACCACAGCCACGCTGGAAGCAAAAGAAGAGGCCTTCGTCGTGGCCCGTGCATCTGGGATCATCGAAGCAATTTTTGTTGAAGAAGGCGACTATGTTGAAAAAGGCCAGGTACTGGCGCAACTGGATAAAAAGCGCTACGAACTCAATCTCACCAAAGCCCGCGCTGACCTGAAAGGCATAGAACAGGAGCTGGCTAAAATTGATAAGGTCTATTCCAAAAAACTGGTGAGTGATGACACCTATGACAAGCTCAGTGCGCAGTATGAGTCAGCCAAAGCGTCGGTCAAACTTGCAGAACTGGATTTGAATGAGGCCACCATTACCGCCCCCATCAGTGGATATATCGCTGAACGCAATGCCAAAGTAGGTAACCTGACAGAGTCGTTCCAGCGCGAGCGCATGTTCCATATTGTCCAGCAGCGTGAATTGCAGGGGATCGTATATCTGCCCGAGAGTGAGTTGCCGAATGTCGTAAAAGGCCAGCAGGCTGAATTAACCATTGCGGCGCTGAATAATACCCGGGTTAACGCATTTGTAGAACGTATCAGCCCGGTGATTGATGCAGAGACAGGTACGTTCAAAGTCACTCTGCGGGTACCAAACCCTCAGGAAACCCTTAAAGCCGGTATGTTCAGTGATGTCGCCCTTCAGTACGCCACGCACGACAACGCAACACTGCTCCCTCGTCGCGCACTGGTCAGCATTGATAACAAGGTCAGTGTGTTTGTCGTCAAAGACGGCGTTGCCAGCAAAGTGGATATCGCGACCGGCTTTGAAAGCGGCGACATGGTTGAGGTGACCCAAGGCCTTTCCGGTAATGAACAGGTGGTGGTGGTCGGCCATCAGAATCTCAAGGATCAGTCCCCGGTTGACGTTGTAAATGGCTGAGCGCCGGCGTAAAGGAGAACCTCATGCGTATTGTTGATATTGCGGTTAAACGCCCCGTCGCGATGGCCATGTTTACGTTTGCTGTGCTGCTTTTTGGCATGGTGAGCCTGGGCCGGTTATCGGTAAACCTGTTACCAGAATTGTCCTACCCTACCCTCACTATCCGCACCGACTATGATGGCGCAGCGCCAGTCGAGGTGGAACAACTGGTATCCAAACCAATTGAGGAAGCCATCGGTGTGGTAAAAGGGGTACGTTCCGTTACCTCTACCTCCCGCGCCGGCCAGTCTGATGTGGTAATGGCATTTGCCTGGGGCACAGATATGGATTTTGCCAGCCTAGAAGTGCGTGAAAAGCTGGATGTGCTGCAACTGCCACTGGATATCGAGAAGCCCCGGTTACTGCGTTTTAATCCAAGTCTGGACCCAATCATTAAAATGGGGCTTGGCTTTAATCCCGATGCACAGTCTGGAAACGCCAGCATCAGTCAGATGAAAAGATTGCGTCTGTATGCCGAAGAGCAGATAAAACGTGAACTGGAGTCCATAGAAGGCGTCGCATCAGTACGCATTGGCGGCGGACTGGAAAACGAAGTCCAGGTGCTGATTGATCAGCGCAAGGCCAGCCAGCGCAATATCAGTGTCGCCAGTGTGATAGACCGGCTGCAAAAAGAGAACGTCAATACAGCCGGTGGCCGGGTTAAAGATGGGAGTCAGGCGTTTCTGGTCAGAACCTTAAACGAATTTGATAACCTGTCTCAAATCGCCAATATGTACGTCGGACGTTTCGAAGGCAAAAATATCCGCTTACAAGATATTGCCGAGGTCTCAGATACCTACAAAGAACGTGACGCCATCACCCGCTTTAACGGCATCGAAGGTGCTGAAATTGCCATTTATAAGGAGGGCGATGCAAACGCCGTAGATGTTGCTGCGAAAGTCGGTCAGGCACTGACGCGTATCCAGCGTGCACTGCCGGATCAGTATAGCCTGTCCACCGTCTATGATCAGAGCATATTTATCAAGCAGGCTATTGATGATGTGCAGTCAGCGGCGCTAATCGGCGGTCTTCTGGCCATGCTGGTGCTGTACCTGTTTTTACGGGACTTCTGGCCTACCTTCATTATTTCACTGTCTATCCCGGTGTCGGTGATTGCCACCTTTAACCTGATGTACGCCAACGATATCAGCCTGAATATTATGAGTCTTGGTGGTATTGCACTGGCCGTCGGTTTGCTGGTAGATAACAGTATTGTGGTTCTTGAAAATATCGATCGCCATCGTCGTCAGGCGCTTAACGACGAGGCCAGAGCCGACGCTGCCGCTATTGGTACCAAAGAGGTAGGCAGCGCGATTGTCGCTTCGACACTTACCACCATGGCCGTATTTGTACCGCTGATTTTTGTCGAAGGTATTGCCGGACAGCTGTTCCGCGATCAGGCTCTCACCGTCTCCTTCGCCCTGGCAGCGTCACTGCTGGTGGCTATTACCCTTATCCCAACTCTGGCTGCACGACGTCAAAAGCGTCACCAGGCACATGCCGATGTGTTTGATACCCCAGCCCCGGCTAAACCGGAAAGTCGTTCCGGTAAAATTTTCTACTGGCTCACGCTGCCTGTCAGGCTGGTATTTCGTGCCGTTTTTGTGTACCTGCCAGCAATAATCATGACCCTGTCTATCGCCTTGTGGCGCATAACTGGCAAAGTACTGCTGGTAATACTGTCACCGCTGGCATGGCTGTTTCGCCGTGGGTTTGATGCGCTGGCGCGGGTTTATGACACAGCACTCAGCTGGGCGCTAAAAGCACGCGTTGCCGTAATTACACTGGCATTGCTGGCGACGGCCGGTGCTGCGCTGCTCATTCCCCGACTGGGCATGGAGCTTATTCCGGCAATGTCACAGGGTGAGTTTCATGTAGACGTATCACTGCCTGCCGGCAGCCGCATCCAGCAAACCGATCGTATACTCGCACAGTTAGCTGACGTTGCCAGCCAGCAACAAAGTGTGGCGCGCACCTACTCACTGGCCGGCACCGGCAGTCTTGTCAGTGCCGCACCCAGTCAGGGTGGCGATCACTGGGGACGACTGAATGTGGTGATGAAACCCGGCACTGCGCCAGAACAAATCACTGAAGTGAAGACTGTCATGCGGGCTTTTCTGGCGCGTCAGGCGGGCGTGCAAAGCCAGTTCGGCGAGCCAGAGCTGTTTAGTTTTGATGCTCCTGTTCAGATTGAATTGCAGGGCTACGATTTAAACCAGTTGCAACAGGCCAGTCAGCGTCTTACTGAGCAGCTGGATAACGACGATCGTTTCGCGGATATTACCAGTACGCTGCGTCAGGGTAATCCTGAACTTAAAGTTCGCTTTCATCAGGCAAAACTGGCCCGTCTGGGCCTGGATGCGCCAGCTGTGTCAGAACTGATAGCGGCGAAAATTGGCGGCCGTGTGGCCACCCAGTACAGTGTGGATGATCGCAAAATTGACGTACTGGTACGGACCATGGACAGCCAGCGTGACAATGTCAGTGATGTAAAAGCCATCATTATTAATGCAGGCGGTCAGCAGCCGATCCCACTGGGGGCCGTGGCTGATGTCTATATGAGTGTTGGGCCCAGTGAGATTACCCGGGTCGGTCAGCAACGTGTAGCGCTTATCGAAGCAAACCTTGCTTATGGCGATTTGGCAGACGGTGTTGCTGCCGCACAGCAAGCCATTGACGCGCTTAGCCTGCCGCTCTCTATGGATGCAGTGATTGCCGGTCAGAGTGAGGATATGGAACGCAGCTTCTCATCGCTGCAACTGGCGCTTGGCCTGGCAATTTTCATGGTTTATCTGGTGATGGCATCGCAGTTTGAATCGCTGCTTCATCCGTTACTTATCCTCTTCGCGGTACCGCTGGCCGGCGCGGGATCGGTATATGGCCTGTGGCTGACCGGTACCCACGTCAGCGTAGTGGTGTTCATCGGGCTTATCATGTTATCGGGCATTGTCGTTAACAACGCTATTGTTTTGTTCGACCGCATTAATCAGTTACGCCAGCAAGGCATGGACAAACACAGCGCCATCATAAGTGCCGGTAAATCGCGCCTGCGGCCGATTATCATGACCACGCTGACCACTATTTTAGGCCTGTTGCCAATGGCTATCGGGTTTGGTGATGGTGCTGAGGTCCGCACCCCAATGGCCGTTACGGTTATTTTCGGTCTGCTGTTTTCAACCTTGCTGACACTGCTGCTGTTACCGGTACTTTACAGTGTCTTTGATCGCAAGGTGACCGATGCCGACCAGGCCGAAACCAGGGAGCGGGTCTATGGATAAGTTTGCCAATGCCGGCGCGGGCCTGGCCCGCTTTGCGATACAGCGTCCGGTCACAGTCTGCATGTGTTTTTTCTCTATGCTGGTGTTTGGCATTATTGCCGGACGCTTACTGCCGCTGGAGAAATTTCCGGGCATTGATATTCCCGAAATGGTGGTACAAATCCCCTACCGTGATGCCACCCCTGCCGAAGTAGAACGTATGATCACCCGGCCAGTCGAAGAAGCCATAGCCACCATGTCAGGGATCAAACGTCTGCGCGCAAGCTCCTATGAAAACCGTGCACAGATTTTCGTAGAATTCGACTGGGACGAAAATATCAAGGCAAAAAGCATTGAGGCGAGGGAAAAAATTGATGCTATCCGGCATCTGCTACCCGATGATGTCGAACGTATATTGGTATTTAAATTTAATACCAATGATATGCCGATTTTCCAGCTGCGGGTCTCCAGCGATCGTGATCTGTCACTGGCGTACGACTTGCTCGAACGTAACCTGAAGCGTCCGCTTGAGCGGGTACAGGGTGTTTCCAAAGTCGAACTTTACGGCGTCATGAAAAAACAAATTAATATCCGTCTGATGCCCGATAAGCTTGCTGCGTACAACATCGATACCAACAAACTCGGTGAAACCCTGCGTAATGCAAACTTTTCTATGACAGCCGGCCACATTATGGCCGGTGATCAGAAAATTCTGGTTAATCCTGTTGGTGAGTTTACTGATATCAGCGATATAGAGAATCTGTTAGTGCGCGACGGGATCCGGCTACTTGATATTGCCACCATCGCCTATGAAATCCCTGAGCGAAACGAGGGCCGGCATCTGGACAGAACCTTTGCCGTTGGCTTTAACATTTTCCGTGAGTCCGGCAGCAACCTGGTCGAGGTATCAGACCGGGTAATGAATGTTATCGAGCAGGCCAAGCGCGATCCGGAGTTTGCCGGTATCAGCCTGTTTGTGATGGACGATATCGCAGACAGCGTTACCTCCTCGTTGTCTTCACTGGTCATGGCTGGGCTGGTTGGTGCAGGATTATCGGTGATTGTTCTGTTTGCCTTTCTGCGTCAGCTTTCCACCACACTGATTGTCGTGTTATCGGTGCCCTTTTCGATTTGCATTACCTTAGGAGTCATGTACCTGACCGGCTATACCCTCAATATTCTGTCACTGATGGGCCTGATGCTGGCAGTGGGTATGCTGGTGGATAACGCCGTGGTGGTAACGGAAAGTATCTTTCAGGAGCGCCAGCACGATGGCGATGCCAAACGCGCTACGCAGCGAGGCGTGGCAAAAGTCAGCCTGGCCGTTATTGCTGGTACCACCACTACCGCCATCGTATTTTTGCCCAATATTGTAGGTGTCAAAATTGATGTTACGGTGTTTCTCGAGCATGTGGCCATCGCCATTTGTATCTCGTTGTTCGCGTCACTGATTATTGCCCAGACGCTGATCCCGTTGCTCAGCGCCAGATTGCGAGTTCCGGTGCAAGAGCAACCGGTTACGCCCGGCTATATACATCGCTACGGACGCATACTGAAGTGGACACTGCATCATCAGGGTAAAACAGCGCTCATTGCACTGGCTATTTTACTGAGCACCGCGATCCCGCTTTCGGTGGTGAGTGGTGATGAAGAGGGCAATAACAATCAGGAGCGGATATGGCTGAATTACCATATCACGCAAAACTACCAGATGGATGAGGTTGAGAAAGCCGTCAACAGAATGGAAGAATACCTGTATGCCAATCAGGAAGCTTTTCATATCAAACAGGTATATACCTATTTCGAGGCAGGTCATGCCGTGAGTGGTATTACGCTTAACGAAAACCTGCCAATAACAGTGGCTGCCTTAAAAGAAAAAATCCGCGCGTCAATGCCAGCCTTCCCCCGTGCACGCCCCTCATTTCAGTGGGAGTCAGGAAATGGTGGCGGTGTTCGTCTGACATTACTCGGCGAGTCTTCAGGGCGCCTGCTTACCCTGTCTGAAGATATCATTCCCAAACTAGCCAGTATTGAAGGGCTAAATGATGTGCGCGCCGATACAGGCTCAAGGCGTGATGAGCTGCAAATACGTATAGACCGCGAAAAAGTGAACCGGCTTGGACTCAACGTCAACGACATTGCTGGCCTGGTCGGCACTGCGTTGCGAGGCACCAATTTACGTACATTCCGATATGGCGACGCGGGTGAAGTGAACGTCAGGCTGATGTACGGTGAAGATGTACAGTCTTCGGTTGCCGAGCTCAAAAACGTGACAATTTCTACAGCCGATGGCGTACGCACATCACTGGCGATGATTGCCGATATTTCCGTTGCACCTCAGCTGTCAAAAATTGACCGGAATTACCGCCAGACTGCGCTCACCATTGGTGCCAACCTGTCTGATGATCTGACGGTTGAGCAGGCCCGCGAGCGAATTACCCAGGTTATGGACTATGTCGTACTTCCCACAGGCTACGCATGGACGCTGGATGGCAGTTTTCAGCGTCAGGACGAGGCTAATGCCGTCATGCAGATGAATATGCTGCTGGCAATCTGCATGATTTATGTGGTGATGGCGGCGCTGTTTGAGTCATTGCTGTTACCCACGGCGGTCATCACATCGCTGCTGTTCTCGTTTACCGGGGTATTTTGGGCGTTCCTGGTCACCGGCACCTCCATGTCGATCATGGGCATGATAGGAATGCTTATCCTGATGGGCATTGTGGTGAATAACGGCATTGTACTGGTAGATCGCATCAATCAGATGATTGCGCAGGGAACCTCACTGTACAGTGCAGTATTAGAAGGCTGTCAGGACAGGATAAGGCCCATTCTGATGACCGTGGCGACCACCGTGCTTGGCCTGGTGCCCTTAGCCGTAGGCAGCACCAGGATAGGCGGCGATGGTCCACCGTACTCACCAATGGCCATCGCCATTATAGGCGGCTTACTGTTCTCTACGCTGACCAGCTTATTCCTGGTCCCGCTTGCCTATGTCCTGTTGCTTAAGCTGCGCTTTCATACCCAACGTATGGTGGCTAGCAGTCGCGCTAGGGTATCCCGTTGGGTACGGATATGATCCCAGCATAACGCGCCAGCAATAGCCTTTCGCTGACCGGCCTGGTTGACGTCCAAACAGCCAGGCCAGTCGCGCCTTAAGCCTCATCTTATTAGTTCCGAGATGTCAGATAGCGATGCACGGTCGTTGCATTACGTTCCAGCGAAAATTGGATCAGGCTGGTTCCATTACAGGTCAAGCCATCTTCCGCCGTCACCAGACGAAGTACTTCTCGCTTTGATCCGCCAATCAGGCCGACATTTCTGGCCAGACTGGTACGCATTACCCGTACATCGTCCATAACAATAGCTTTGCAGAAACTTGAAAACTGCGTGTCACCCACAAAGCGGTACTCTTTTTCCGGTGTCGCAGCGAAGGCACTAGCACTCACCAGCGTCGCACCCAGAATAGCGGTCAGTGTATTGCGAAGTTTCATGATGTCATCCTCAGTCGTTAATACTCAATAGTTCCAGTGCATTACCGTGACGCCTGAACCGTTATAGCGGTTGCAGGGAGCACAGGAGTTCTGCCCTGGCCCTTTTAGTTATGCACTAACGCAGGACGTTTGTCTGTTTGAATAATGTTGAGACCGGGTAAAACTTCAGTAAATCAATATGTTACCGATTGGTTAACTAAGTAAACCTTTGATTTATAAAGCTATTGCGAAAACAGTTATAACAAAAGTGAATAAGAATAACCTGATGAGGGCAAATTGTTCTAATACTTTAGTCTAATAATTGCGCAGATAATGTAATCAAATTACACATTTAACAAAAAAATAGCCATATTGATAAGTGCAACACCCTCAACACGGCCTTATTTTGTAATTTTATTTCATTATTCGTAGTCACGACCACGCTTAGTAACGATAGTGTCGATGTAAGCATGCCAGGAAGCATACCCCACCAGCGGCATCAAAATAATAAAGCCGACAAACCCGGTGACGAAGCCAATGGCCACGGCGGTGAAAATCATACCGCCCCAAATCAACATGGGTAATTTATTGACCCACACTGCGTTCACACTCGACAGCACTGCAGTGGCCAGATCAACCTTACGTTCCATCAGAATAGGCTGTGTAAAAGCAGTAATGAACAACATGACCAGCGTGAACAGACCACCAATAATTGTCCCAAGAGCCAGGAATGGCAACAGACTCTCAAAATTCTCATCCAGATATGGTGGATACAGAGCATGAATAAGTGAGGCCACACGCAACCAGAAAATCATCAGGACTAGCAATAATATCCCAAACCCCCACTCGTTGACGGCATTACGTTTCATGGCTTTCAGAGAATGAGACAGGGTGGGTTTATGATTTTTTTCGTACTCCCAGCTAATATCGTACAACCCGGCCGCGAGAAAAGGACCAATCAGCATAAAGCACACCATGGCTGGCAGGATCACCAGATGCCACCCGGTCATTTGCACCAGATACATTATCAACCAGGGAATAACGGCAAACAGCAGCCCATAGAAAAATGTGAGGCCCGGACTTCGTAACGCATCGCGCAGCCCCAGCGACAGCCATTTTATAGGATCGCCGATATCGAGCTCTTTACACGGTATAACCCGGGCTATCCCGCTCTCAGTAATGGCATTTTGCGGCGTTTCTTTAAATTGCTGTGACATAATTTTTCACCCTTGATGCTATGTCGGCCTGCCGGCACCGGCCCGTTGGCCGACGCCCCCTTCTCTTCTACGATAGACATAGAATTGCGCGTTCACAATTATTTTACATTATGTGGTTAAAAATCAACCACTAGCAAGTGTTTTAATACAGGGAAGATGCGAAGTAAGTGTAGTATCACTCTGCGAGTCCTGAAACGCGTAGTCGCAGGGGCATATTTTACGCGCTATGACCTGCTATAGTCTGCCCTGAGCAGGCATCTGGCTGTGAGCCTGAGCGGCGACAGACTTGTACGCACCTTCTCTAGTTAAAGCAGACAGGCTGGAATTGCGCAAGGTTGCCAGTGAATAACGGTGGCGAATTGCTGAGATAATGCCGCATTAAACTGCGCGAAGCGGGTGACGTTAGTGGATGTAGCACCAGTACAAGCCAGCGTAAACCGGTGACAATTGTTATCAATAACATCGTAATCTGCGTATTCATAGATCCGGCTAACCGCTCGGTCGGCCGCGCCGTTGGCAATGAGCGGTGTATGATGTTCATCACAGGCCGCATAAATTCGCGATCCCGAACGATTCGCAAGAAAACGGCGTGGTGATATCGCCCGGACCAGACCATTACCATGTCGCTCAATAATATGATCATCAACCCAGATACCGGTGTGCTGAAACACGCCATAAATGCCACAGCACACCACAGTACCATCCTGTGGTTTAACCATTGTGCTGTCCTCGCCGGGAAAATGCTTAATATGCCCGTCAGACACCTGTTTTTCGCGCGCTATTTGCGTACCTGCCCAGGCTGTCAGTCCAACCCCCAGCCATACTAAAGGTAATGCCATCGTTGTCACTCTGTTAAGGGCATCAAGCCATTCGAATCAAAACACCCCCTGTCAATATACCGGGTGTGTAGTAAGTATTTTAATTAATTGACCGGTTGTCCAGTCGGCGCGCCACAATAAATGTATGTAAACGTGTCTGTTGATAATTAGGGCTTAGCAAGTGTGGCCGTTTGCGATACTCTCACCCCTACGGAATTAAGGCAGGTATAGTATGAAAACAGTAGTGCGCTCTCATAAACTGGACAATGTGTGTTATGACATCCGTGGCCCGATTGCCGAGCAGGCCCGGAAAATGGAAGATGAGGGGCACCGGATCCTCAAACTGAACATTGGCAACCCCGCCCCTTTTGGCTTTGATGCGCCCGACGATATCCTTAAAGATGTTATCCATAACCTGCCTACATCTCAGGGGTATTCTGACTCCACCGGTATTTACGGGGCCCGGGTGGCCGTTATGCAGTACTACCAGCAAATGAACATTAAGGATATTCGGATTGATGATGTTTACATTGGTAATGGGGTGAGCGAACTCATAATGATGGCGATGCAGGCACTATTAAACCATGGCGACGAAGTGTTGCTCCCTGCGCCGGACTATCCGCTGTGGACGGCGGCCGTCAGTCTGTCTTCAGGTGCGCCGGTCCATTACCGTTGTGACGAGCAGGCTGGCTGGTTCCCGGATATTGACGACATCAAGAAAAAAATCACCAGTAAGACCCGGGCAATCGTGCTGATAAATCCTAACAACCCAACCGGCGCCGTGTATGACAAGGCGTTACTTGAGGAGGTAGTTAAACTGGCGCGGGAGCACTCGCTGGTCATCTACAGCGACGAGATTTATGACAAGATTTTGTATGACGGTACAAAACACACCTGCATTGCCTCGCTGGCTGATGATGTCTTCTGTGTGACGTTAAGCGGCTTGTCGAAAAATTACCGGGTCGCCGGGTTTCGCGCTGGCTGGCTACTGGTTAGCGGTAACAAACGTGTTGCCCGGGAATACATTGACGCACTGAATGTGCTTTCGTCTATGCGTATGTGCGCCAATGTGCCCTGCCAGAGCGCAATACAGACCGCGCTGGGTGGGTATCAGAGTATTCAGGATCTGGTGCATGATGGCGGCCGGTTAAAAATCCAGCGGGATATCGCCAGTACCATGCTGAATCAGATTGACGGCATAGAATGTGTGACACCGAAAGGCGCCATGTATTGTTTTGCGCGGGTTGATGCAAAAAAATTCAATATTACCAACGATGAGCAAATGATTTTCGATTTGCTAAGCAAAGAAAAAATTCTGCTGGTACACGGACGGGCGTTCAACCTGAACGAAGGCGTGTATTTTCGTCTGGTGTTCCTGCCCCACAGCGATATGCTGATCCCCGCCATGGAACGCATTGAGCGGTTCTTCTCGCAATACCGCCAACAGGTCTGAAGGTAAAGACGTTTGAAGCCCAAAATGAGATAACGATAACGATGAAACAAAGCACATTTTTAGCCTGGATCCTGCGCATGCCACTGATAAAGCGCTGGGCACTGATGCATACCATTAAAGGCGAAAATATTGCCGAACATTCACATCAGGTCGCGGTGATAGCGCACCTGCTTACGGTCATAAAAAACACCCACTACGATGGCGATCTGAGTGCAGAAAAAGCCGCGACCATTGCGCTGTATCATGAAATTTCAGAGACCAAGTTACAGGACGTCAACCACGTTACCAAATACCATAATCCTGAAATTACCCGTGAATTTAAAAAGCTTGAGAAGCTGTCAGAAATTGAATGCCAGCGTTCACTGCCTGACACGTTGCAGGCCATGTTTTCGGATTTGCTGATTCAGGATAATGTTGATCCCGCGTACAAAAAAATCGTAAAAGCGGCGGATCTCATCTCGGCTTACTTAAAAGCCTGTGATGAGATCCGTTTTGGTAACAGCGAATTTGAGCCGGTTAAAGCGCGCTTAAACAGGATGCTGGCCACTTTTAAAGAGGAAATGCCCGAAGTAAATCACTTTATGGATGTGTTTGCGCAAAACTGCCTGGTCAGTGTTGATGAGCTCTCCGAACAGGATCATTAACCGCGTCAACTGTCTATCGCCTTAAGAGAGTGACAAAGAGCACAACGCTTATGGATGCCGAATTTAACGCTACATCTCACCGCCACCATGACTGGGAACAGGCCTTATTTGAGCGCCGCCTGCCCCGCTCACAGTCACGGGATGGTGATCACCGTAATCCTTTTCAGCGTGATAAAGCACGGGTACTGCATTCTGCCGCTTTTCGCCGCCTGCAGGCGAAAACGCAGGTGCTGGGGGTGGGTTTAAGTGACTTTTACCGTACCCGACTAACCCATTCGCTGGAAGCCGCCCAGATAGGTACGGGTATCAGTGCGCAACTGGCGGGCAAATTCCCTGAGCTGGCCGATACCCTGGCCATCGACAGCAACCTTATCGAAACGCTCTGCCTCGCTCACGACATTGGGCACCCACCCTATGGCCATGGTGGCGAAATTGCCCTTAACTATATGATGCATGAACATGGCGGCTTTGAAGGTAATGGCCAGACGTTCAGGATCATCACGCAACTCGAACCGTATACCGCTGACCACGGCATGAATTTAAGCCGTCGCAGTATTCTGGGGCTGATTAAATACCCGAATTTCATTGATGCACTGACCAACCCGATGCTCTGTGGTGCACGGCCGGCCTCATTACGTCAGGTCAGGGCCAGTGAATGGCACCCGGCCAAAGGCTTGTTCCGCTGTGACCAGAACTTATTCAAGTGGCTGCTTGAACCCTTTTCTGATAGCGATGCAGAGCATTTCTCACGGTTTGACACGGCCGACAATAAGCATGGAAAAACCCGTTACAAATCTTTCGATTGCTCGATCATGGAACTTGCTGACGATATTGCCTATGGTATTCACGACTTAGAAGACGCCATTGTCATGCATATGGTCGAGAAGTCAGAATTTATCCAGGATGTTGCCCGCCCACTTTCAGAAATGGAAGTACCATGGCTGTCTGAACATTGCCTGACACTGACTGAGCGTTTGTTCAGTGCCCATCACCACGAGCGTAAAAATGCAATCGGTGCACTGGTGAACAGTTTTATTACATCGATTTACATTCGCGAGGTTGATGGGTTTGACCATCCGCTACTGCGTTATAACGCCAGCTTTCCGGAAACATTCGAGCAGGCACTGGGCTTATTCAAACGCTTTGTTTTCAAAAAAGTGATCTGCCGGCCTGACGTGCAAACGCTGGAATATAAAGGTCAGTTAATTGTTATGGAGCTGTTCGAGGCATTCAGTGCCGACCCTGCCCGCCTGTTACCTGACAATACTCAGCGCCGCTGGCGAACTGCTGAACAACAGGGCCAGGGGATGCGAGTTATCGCTGATTACATCTCTGGCATGACCGATGAATTCGCCTCGCGCCTGTACACCTCGCTATTTGTACCCAAGACGGGAGGCGTCAACGACAACCTGCATTTCTGATAATACAGTACGAACGCCAGCGTAAATGAAGGAAGAGCTTTCTTACCAAGGGCGATTGCCATTGCCCGCGAAACCTGCCTTGCGACTACGCACTTCAGGACTCGCTGAGTGATGATAGACTTATTCGCATCTTCCGTAAACATCGTTAATCAGGAAAATGAAATTGTTCTGGCCTGTCACCGGTCTTAATACGTAGTAAGCAGGAACCTGAAGTCCCGGTGCGCCCGTGTGCGCATAGTATCTGAAGTTGAGGAAGTTGCGTATGCCATCGCCATTTAAGCCGTCCGTGAAACTCACCGATAATGACGTGACTGACGAACGTGTCTATCGCTCCCGCCGGCGGATTCTCAAGCAATTAGGTTTTGTCGGTGCAGGCGCACTCCTCGCCTCGAGCACCCGTGCTGCCGACTGGTTCTGGGAAGATGATGAAAAGAAGTCTGCCTTTCAGCGTCAGGCGCTCACATTCGATTCGCCGGAAAAATATCAGATTGATGCCGAAAAAACGCCATACAGTAAAGCATCGACATACAACAACTTCTACGAATTCGGCACAGATAAAAGCGCGCCAGCTGAGCGTGCCCAGTCTCTTACCGTGGACCCCTGGACGTTAAAAATTGATGGTATGGTGAAAAAGCCACTGACACTGGATTATGATGATCTCTTCAAACGCTTTACCCTGGAGGAGCGCATTTACCGACTTCGGTGTGTTGAGGCCTGGTCAATGGTGCTCCCCTGGGTTGGCTTTGAACTGGGTAAACTTATCAACCTCGCTGAGCCAACCGGCAGTGCCCGCTACGTCGCTTTCGAAACACTGTACGATCCTGATCAGATGCCCGGACAGAATAACCGGTTTATGGGAGGCGGTATTGAGTACCCGTATGTTGAGGGATTACGTCTTGATGAAGCCATGCATCCGCTGACACTGATGTCGGTCGGCCTTTATGGGAAAACATTACCTCCACAAAACGGCGCCCCGATTCGCCTCACGGTGCCCTGGAAATATGGTTTCAAAAGTATAAAGTCAATTGTAAAAATCACGCTGACAGATAAACAGCCACCGACTACATGGAACCGGCTGGCCCCCGATGAGTATGGTTTTTATGCGAATGTGAACCCGAACGTTGATCATCCGCGCTGGAGTCAGGCCAGCGAACGGCGCATCACAACCGGTGGACTGTTTGCCAGAAACCGAATAGAAACCCAGTTATTCAACGGTTATCAGGAAGTCGCGCCAATGTACAAAGGCATGGATTTACGCCGGTTTTATTAATGGTTACGTTGCTCAGTAAACCGCTGCGCCTGTCGGCGCGCGTTCGTAAAAGTGTGAAAGCACTACTTCATGTTGCTGCCATTTTATTTCTGGCTGGCCTTTTTTATCTGGGCGTCACAGATCGGCTGGGGGCAGATCCGGTTGATACATTGCTGCACTATACCGGTATCTGGACATTAATTTCGTTGTTTATCTGCCTGACTCTGTCACCGTTGTCTAAACACCTGCCGTGTGGCGATCTCATGCGCTTTCGCCGCATGACCGGAATATATGCTTTTGTATTTGCCTTCTGTCACTTTCTTACCTATGCCCTGTTTGAATTGCAGCTTAATATCTCCTTGCTGGGAGAAGAAATTGTCAAACGCCCCTACATCACCGTAGGAATGGCCGCCTTACTTATTTTGCTGGCCCTGACCGCTACCTCTACCAGCAATATTCGTCGCAGAATGGGAAAGCGCTGGCAGCAACTTCACAATAGTATTTATCTGGCAATGCTCCTGGGCCTGCTGCACTTTACCTGGTCGCAGAAAACATTCTGGCAGGAGCCCGTTTTCTACTGGCTCATCGGCCTGAGCCTGCTGATACTGCGCAAAGATAAGTTTCAGCGCCTGCTTCGCCGCCGGCGGTAATGTCGCTGGACAACCAACCAACAGCACACCCACTTTTTACGAACACAAACGTGGACACCCACTGCGCATAGCAAAAATCACGATTCAGGCGGAGCCTGTCCGCAGAAACACACCCTCCTCACAGCTGCCACCGTCAGCCTGAGAAGATGCACATCCAGGACACCCACCAGCGATGGAAACAGCAGGTGGTATGTCGGATGTAATAAAGCCGTATTAAAAGCCCTGAAATCTCTAATTCGCGCATCACCACTGGCCAGCAACAATGCGGTTCACTTCACTGTTCACATTTACCGCAAAAAAACCTTGCGTAATCCCCTGACACAAACTACTGTATATATATACACTGTATTAATAAACAGGAATAACCATGCATATCATTAACAACAATATTGTTCAGCTTCCATTGCCTTTCGAAGGGTTTCCCAGTGACAATGAGGGACGTGATAAGGGCTGGTCTTATCTGTTATCTGATTCATTGGCTTTTAAAAAAGACATGGCTTACGGTATCCGTATGCAGAAACCAGACAGAGAAACGGTGCCAGTGTGGATAAAAAAACTTATCACCGCTGGTCAGTGTAAAACGATTTATGTCGAAAACCTGTCGCTGGCGCCGTCCGAAAGTGAAATGATCAGACAGTTGTGTTCGCAGCATGCAGTCGCGTTAGTAAATGTGAATAATGACGGGTGTACACCAACGAATAATGTGCTTGCCGGTCCATGGTAAGCAACACGATGTCACAGCTGCTCTGAAGTGAAAGAGGTATGTTATGCGATGCTATTGTTGTTCTGAGCTTACATTCAACAGCTGTTGTAAACCATTGATAGAGGGCATCAGGCACGCGCAATCGCCAGAGGCGCTGATGCGTTCCAGATTCAGTGCCTATTGCATTAAAGACTACGCTTATATTCTGGCGACCTACGCCCATGAGAAAAAAGCTGAGCTAACCGAACAGCAACTGGAAGAAAGCGCGAGCGGTACCCAATGGTTTGCGCTGCAGGTTGATACGCGTTCCGCCATACAATCAGAAGTTACGTTTAAAGCCTATTACTTCGCAAATGGTAAACCCGCGCAATTGCACGAGACGTCACAATTTATCATCGAGGAAGACCAGTGGCGGTACCTGGACGGCGCAATTCATGTTGATACCGGAGTTGTGAAGCTCGGTAGAAATGAGCCTTGCCCTTGCAATAGCGGTAAGAAATTTAAGCAGTGCTGCCTGAAACGCACCAACCGTTAAACTCCGTTCTTATTGTTACAATCAGCCGGATCGATTCACATAACCATTTGCCCGGCCTGTCCCCTTCCTATATCTTAAAGCTGTCCTACAGCAGAACAGTCAAATGATTACGCTGCAAAAATATAACGACGACAGGTTCAAAGGAAACAACATGCACACATTATCTAAAACACTGATTGCCGCAATAGTTGGCTTAAGTGTATCAGGTTGTATCGATGAGGCAGTCTCTACTCAGTCACATGATACTACTTCGACACAACTGACCGCTGCTGATGCCAAAGCATTTCTGGAAATAGCCCAAAACGATATTTATAAAATGCAGGTACCGGCGGCGCATGCACAGTGGAGTTATGCCACATTTATTAACTACGACACTCAGGCGGTCAGTGCTTATATGGGAGAGCAACTGTCTACAAAAGTAGCCGGATACGCCAAGGAAGCCGCCAGGTTTAATGATGTTAAGGTGGATAAGGATACACGACGTCAGCTTGAGTTGCTTAAAAACAGCCTGACAATGCCCCCTCCTGCTGATCCTAAAAAATCTGAGAGACTGGCGAAAATAGGCTCGGAACTTGATGGTATGTATGGCTCAGGGTCGTACTGCAGAACCGAAGATGACTGTCTCAGCCTGGTTGAGATGAGCAGCGAAATGGCGACGTCACGCGATGAGGCGTTGCTGCTTGAGTACTGGAAAGGCTGGCGGGAAGTATCGGTTCCCATGAAGGATCTGTACGCCGAGCAAGTTACGCTAGCCAATGAGGGCGCGAAGGAGCTGGGATTTGAGAACGTCTCTGCGTTATGGCGCGGTCAGTATGATATGCCTGCAGACGAGTTTCCGAAAGAGCTGGACAGACTATGGGGACAGGTAGAACCCTTCTATGAAGCATTGCACTGCCATGTGCGGGCAAAGTTGGGAGAGCACTACGGAACAGATGTTGTTCCGCAGGATAAAGCAATTCCGGCTCACCTGCTCGGAAACATGTGGGCGCAAACCTGGGGCAATATCTACGATCTGGTAAAGCCAGAACAGGAAATGACCGTACCTGATGTCACGGCAGCACTCAAAGCGCAGAATTATGACGAAGTGAAAATGGTTAAACAGGCTGAGTCTTTCTTCTCCTCCCTCGGTTTTGAAGAACTGCCAGAGACATTCTGGGAGCGCTCTATGTTTCAGAAGCCAGACGGTCGTGATGTACAGTGCCACGCTTCAGCCTGGAACCTGGACGATAAAGACGATTTGCGCATCAAAATGTGCATTCAAAAGACTGGCGAAGAGTTTAATGTCATTCACCACGAACTGGGCCATAACTATTACCAGCGCGCCTATAACCAGCAACCGCTGCTCTATCGCGGCTCAGCGAATGACGGTTTCCACGAAGCCATCGGCGATACAATCGCATTATCAATTACACCCAAATACCTTAAAGAAATTGGCTTAATTGATACCATTCCGGATGCGTCAAACGATATAGGCATGCTGATGCAGGTCGCACTGGATAAGATTGCCTTTATCCCGTTTGGGCTGATGGTAGACCAGTGGCGATGGAAAGTGTTAGCAGGTGAAGTCACGCCAGAGAACTACAACAAAGTGTGGTGGGAACTCCGCAACAAATATCAGGGCGTGATGGCCCCTGTCGAGCGCCCGGCTGACGCGTTTGATCCGGGTGCAAAATACCACGTGCCTGCAAACGTGCCATATACACGGTATTTCCTGGCACATATTCTCCAGTTTCAGTTCCACAAGTCGTTATGCGACATTGCCGGTGACGAAGGCCCATTAAACCGTTGCTCGATATATGGCAGCGAAAAAGCCGGTAAAGCACTGAATGACATGCTGGAAATGGGAATGAGTAAGCCCTGGCAGGATGCACTGGAAACGCTGACCGGCAGCCCCCAAATGGATGCCAGCACGATTCAGGACTACTTTCAGCCACTTAAAGACTGGTTAGATAAACAAAACCAGGGACGTCAGTGCGGCTGGTAACAAGTCTGCAATGATTTCCACAACATAAATAAACGCGGGCCTGGTCCCGCGTTTTTTATTACCTTTCCCTATTAACACACATTAGCAAACAGTATTCGCGAATACTGAGTGATCCATTATGCTGACACTCTGACGTCAACGTTTCCGGAGCTCAACTATGCCGCGATATACCCAAACTCAACTACTTATTGATAAACAGCATCTGGATAAAACCCGGCTGGAGCATAATGAGATTAGCAGCGATACACTAGGTGAAGGAGAGGTATTGCTGAGGATCAGTGACTTCGGCTTATCGGCGAATAATATTACCTACGCTGTGCTAGGGAAGATGGGGTACTGGGGCTTCTTCCCTGGTGGCAAAAACGAGGGAATAATGCCTGTATGGGGCTTCGCCGATATTATCGCCTCTGAACATCCTCAGCTCGAGGTTGGAGAGCGGCTTTACGGCTATCTGCCATTTGCCTCTCACCTTGTTGTGCGACCAGATAACGTAGACAACTACAGCTTTGTAGACACCCACCCTGAAAGAAAGAGTATTCATCCGGTCTACGACAGGTACACCCGGTGTTCAGCCGATCCAGCCTATGATCCGGACAATGAAGCCTGGCAAATGGCTTTCCGTCCGCTGTTTATGACCTCTTTTGTGCTGGATGAGTCGGTATCCGTTTTCTCAGACCATGACATTGTGATCACCAGCGCCTCCTCCAAAACAGCCTCAGGCACAGCGTGTTTACTCGCTCACAACAGACGTCAAAGACAATCCGGCTACCGTATTGTTGGTATCACGTCTGCCGCAAATCGTTCATTTACAGAGTCCCTTGGCTTTTACGACAGCGTAGTTACCTACGATGATATAACCGCCTATGAAGGAAACGCGCCGATTATTGTTCTGGATTTTGCTGGCAACAGTGATGTTTTATTCAGGCTACAGGCCCACTGTGCTGAAAAATTCAGGACATTGTGGATGATAGGCGCAACAGACTGGGATGCGCGCTCCGGTGGACGTCCCGACGGTGTCGATGCCAGTCTGTTTTTTGCGCCTGAGCATGTCTCGAAGCTTCAGAGCCATTGGGGCACAAAGCAATTTATGCAGCGCTACGCAGACGCGTGGAAAACATTTTCTGAGAACGTACTTGACCAGTACCATGTTACTCGTCTCAGTGCGGACACGGCAGCGCAGAAGACCTATCTTGCGCTACTCAACGGCTCATCTGCACCAGACGATATACTTATAATGCAATGGCAAAGGTAAATTAATGCCGCATACAAACGCTATCTGTGCAGTTTCGTAGTAAGAGAGAGGATATGTTTAAGCCTTTCGGCTTAGCGAAACCAGGACTGCGTGAATGCGCTGTCCATGTCGTCAAAGGCATTCTTCAGTAGCGTTGCCAGCTCCATATAACGCGGTCGGGATCTGGCCGCGGTAACTTTACAGCCCTGCAGCCGCATTTTCGCATGGATGTCCTGATACCACTGGCGCAAAGAAGGCGGTAACTGCTGATTTGCCCGGTGACCAAGCCATAGCAGGCCCTGAACAGGTATGCTCATAAAAAACAAACCGATTGCAATGATTTGAGGCAGGTAGGATTGTCCTTGCGTATTAAATAATACCGCGCAGGCCAGGATAGAGACAGGTGGCATAACCTTCATTGCGAAACGGGTACCCGCAATGACTCTGCACTCTGGGAACAGCGCATACAGCTCTTTTTTCATGGGCCAGGTTTTTAAATAATCCTGACCATCCTTTAACAATGTCATAAAGGGTTGGGCCATTGCCTCTGCTCCAGTTACATCTTAGGTTGAAACGCACCGCTCTTCTGGATGTGTAGTCCTGTAATGTCTTATACGTCTTTGTTCGCATTATAGCTTAGTTATCGACACAAGTGACATTCATCTGAGATAAAGGCATCATATTAATTGGCATCCACAAAGTTATCCGGGCTACATAGTTGAAATTAGCTTCTAAAAGCCCCAACTAGATTGCATCTTAAATTCATCAAGTCTGGTCCATAGCGGACCACTACGAGCGGAGAGTAAAATGGCAGAAAGCAGACATGTTCGTCTTCTTATTCTAGGATCTGGTCCAGCGGGATATTCCGCCGCGGTTTATGCGGCGCGGGCTAACCTTGAACCTGTACTGCTAACCGGCATTCAACAGGGTGGCCAGCTAACCACGACCACCGATGTTGAAAACTGGCCCGGTGATCCTGAAGGCCTGACAGGGCCGGATCTTATGGTTCGCATGCAAAAGCATGCAGAAAAATTCGATACTGAGATAATTTTTGATCATATTAATAAAACTGATCTGAGCAAACGCCCTTACACGCTGTATGGCGACAGCGGAACGTATACGTGTGATGCGCTGATTATTGCAACCGGAGCATCTGCCAAGTACCTTGGTCTGGAGTCTGAAGAGGCCTTTATGGGTAAGGGCGTATCGGCGTGCGCTACCTGTGATGGCTTTTTCTACCGCAATCAAAAAGTGGCGGTTGTCGGCGGCGGTAATACTGCCGTTGAAGAGGCGCTGTACCTGTCCAATATTGCGTCTGAAGTCCATGTTATCCATCGTCGTGAAGAATTCCGTAGTGAAAAAATTCTTGAGAAACGGCTGCGTGACAAAGCAGAAAATGGCAACGTCGTACTGCATCTGAACCGTACCCTCGACGAAGTCCTTGGCGATGAGATGGGTGTGACCAAAATTCGTATTAAGGATACCCAGAGCGACGCAACCGAAGAGCTGGATATCATGGGTCTGTTTATTGCCATCGGCCATAAACCCAATACCGACATCTTTGACGGTGAGCTCGACATGAAAGACGGGTACATCACGGTAAACAGTGGGTTACAGGGCAATGCCACGCAAACCAGCGTGCCTGGCGTGTTTGCCGCAGGTGATGTTTCTGACCATGTTTATCGTCAGGCGATCACCTCGGCCGGCACCGGTTGTATGGCGGCCCTGGATGCAGAAAAGTATCTTGACGGTCTGAACGACGATTAACGTCCGAATGGCGGGGCACCTGCCCCGCTTATCACCACGACCTATGGCCATTGCGCTTCCCTTTCTTGGGCAACATTCCCCCTTTCCGGCTGTAACGACTGCACTGGCAGAGCCAAATGGCTTACTGGCATACGGTGGCGATCTCAGTGTCGGCAGGCTTTTATCTGCCTATTCACAGGGTATTTTTCCCTGGTACAGCGAGCTCGAGCCGATTTTGTGGTGGTCCCCCTGCCCTCGGGCAATTATTGAACTGGACAACTTTCATGCGTCGCGTTCACTGCGCAAACTTGTACGTCAAAAGCAATATAGGGTGACCATGGATCATGCGTTTGCCGACGTCATTGCTGCCTGTGCGTCCGTCCCGAGACAGCTCCCTGGTGAGGAAGGTGGATATCAGGATACCTGGATTACAAAAGAGATGAAGCGTGCCTACAATGACCTGCATGACGCAGGTTTCGCGCATTCTGTCGAAGTGTGGGATGAAAGCACGCTCGTTGGCGGCCTCTATGGGGTAGCAATCGGACAGGTCTTTTGTGGCGAGTCAATGTTTCATTGCGCTGACAATGCATCAAAACTGGCGATGTATGCGCTGGTCAGGCACATGCAAACGCACAACCTGGCGTTTATTGATTGTCAGATGCCGACCCCTCACCTGTCATCACTGGGCGCAACGACGCTTTCCCGTTCGACTTTTATTGCAAAATTAGCTCAGCACAACCACACTTTAGATCCTAAAGGCAACATTCTCTCAGGCTACAGGACGAGCTGGAGGCGAGGAGATATCACGCCGTGAAGTTTGGCATAACACAGTCATTTTCCTGCAGTTACCTGCCTGATGAGCAGGAGCAGTTACTCGTATTCGCGGGGCAAACCGAACACTTACCCTGGCGATACGGACAACTCATTCAGTTGGGATTCAGGCGCAGCGGCGAACAGGTTTATCGCCCACACTGCCCAAGCTGTCAGGCGTGCCAGTCTGTTCGGGTACCCGTCAGGGAATTTCGCTATTCCCGCAGTCAGAAACGCTTACACAACCGCAATAAGCATTTCTCACGGTTACTCAACACTCAGATCAGAGACAGCTACTACCCCTTGTACGAACGCTACATCAACGCACGGCACAAAGATGGCGCGATGTATCCGCCAAGCCGAAGCCAGTTCGACAATTTTATTCATTGTCAGTGGAAACCACCGCTTTTTCTGGAAGCCTGGCATGATGATAAGCTTATTGCCGTGGCTGTGACCGACAGTATTGATATTGGCGAAGAGCAGCATGCCCTGTCGGCACTGTATACGTTTTTCGACCCGGACTACGAAGCTCACTCCATTGGCACCTGGATGATCCTCTCTCAGGTTGAAACTGCCCGGGAACTGAAGCGCGACTATCTGTATCTGGGTTATCAGGTCGACGGGTGCCAGAAGATGGCCTATAAACAGAAGTTTCAGCCTTTTGAGAGCTTTATTAACAACAAATGGCAGCGATTTGATAAAAAAAGCGCTGTCAATCTTTACACGCCGCCCGATATTGGTTAATGTTCGCGCGACAAAAATTTTGAATTACTGAGGTAACTGCTTTACATGGCGAAAGAAGATTGCATTGAAATGGAAGGCGTGGTGCTCGACACCCTGCCTAATACTATGTTCCGCGTTGAACTGGAAAACGGTCACGTGGTGACTGCGCATATTTCCGGAAAAATGCGTAAAAACTATATCCGAATCCTGACCGGTGACAAAGTCACTGTAGAAATGACGCCATACGATTTGACCAAAGGTCGTATCGTATACCGCGCCAGATAATGCGCCAGTAAGCGGTAACACGCACAAAAAAAAGCCCGGTGTGATTATTCACCGGGCTTTTTTGTAGCTAGTGCCAGACGCCTTAGTTTGACTCTGCCTCTTCACTGCGTTCGTCTGCATTGCTGTAGTCGAATACCAGTGCATTGTCTTTCAGCGTTACAGAGACGTTTCCGCCCTTTTCTAAATCGCCAAACAGCAAGGCGTTTGCCAGCTCTTTCTTGATTTCGTTTTTAATCAGGCGGGCCATGGGACGCGCGCCCATCGCTTTGTCGTAGCCTTTCTCAGCCAGGTACTGCCGCGCGTCGTCTGAAACATCAAGGCTCACACCTTTAACATCCAGTTGCGCCTGCAGTTCAATAAGGAACTTATCCACGACCTGCAGAATGACATCCATACCCAGATGATTAAACCAGATAATGGAATCCAGACGGTTACGAAACTCCGGTGAAAACACTTTGTTGATTTCTGCCAGTGCGTCGTGACTGTGATCCTGCTGCTTAAACCCAATCGATTTGCGAATGGTTTCCTGCACACCCGCATTCGTGGTCATAACCAGCACCACGTTACGGAAGTCGACTTTACGCCCGTTGTTATCAGTGAGCGTGCCATGATCCATCACCTGCAACAGGATATTGTAAATATCACTGTGCGCTTTTTCGATTTCATCAAGCAGCACCACTGAATACGGATGTTTGATGACCGCATCGGTCAGCAATCCGCCCTGGTCAAAGCCCACATAGCCTGGAGGTGCGCCAATCAAGCGGCTTACCGCATGGCGTTCCATGTACTCTGACATATCAAAGCGGGTCAGTTCCACGCCCATAATTTTTGCCAGTTGCTGGGTAACCTCGGTCTTTCCTACCCCCGTGGGGCCGGCAAACAGGAAGCTGCCAATAGGTTTTTCTTCGGCACCAAGCCCAGAGCGTGAAAGATGAATCGCATCGGTGAGGTTCTCGATGGCATCATCCTGGCCAAACACCACCATTTTAAGGTTGCGATCCAGATTTTTAAGCACTTCTTTGTCTGACGCTGACACTGACTTCTCAGGGATGCGCGCCATTTTAGCAATAATCTGTTCGATATCGCCCACATTGATGGTCTTCTTACGTCTTGACTGAGGTAACAAGCGCTGACTGGCACCGGCCTCATCCATCACATCAATGGCCTTATCAGGCAGATGACGCTCGTTAATGTAGCGTGCAGAGAGCTCTGCGGCGGCTTGCAGGGCTTTTTGCGTAAAACGCACACTGTGGTGTTCTTCATAGCGCGATTTCAGCCCCTGCAGGATCTTGGTCGTGTCGGTCACACTCGGCTCAGACACATCAATTTTCTGGAAGCGACGCGCCAGGGCCCTATCTTTTTCAAAAATGCCCTGATATTCCTGATACGTGGTTGAACCGATACAACGCAACTCACCACTTGATAGTTTGGGTTTCAGCAGATTTGATGCATCCATAACACCACCTGAGGCAGCACCCGCGCCGATAATGGTATGGATTTCATCGATAAATAAAATGGCGTTGGGATCATCACCCAGCTCTTTCAGAATACTTTTCAGCCGTTTTTCAAAATCACCACGGTACTTGGTACCGGCCAGCAGCCCGCCAAGGTCCAGTGAATAAACACTGGCATCGGCAATCACATCAGGCACACTGCCGTTCACGATACGATAAGCCAGACCTTCAGCAATCGCGGTTTTACCTACCCCGGCTTCACCAACCAGCAATGGGTTGTTTTTGCGACGACGGCACAATACCTGAATGGTTCGTTCAAGCTCTGCATCACGGCCAATCAGCGGATCGACCTTTCCTTCTTTGGCCTGACGGTTCAAATCGGTGGCGTATTTGCCTAATGCAGAGCTGCTATCGTCGCCTTCAGCTGACTCTTCACCTGCTTCACTTGCCGCTCCCTCATCGTCATCGGCCTTACTTACCCCGTGACTAATGAAGTTGACCACATCCAGACGGGTCACATCCGCCTTTTTAAGGATATACACCGCCTGCGATTCCTGCTCAGAAAATATCGCAACCAGTACATTGGCCCCGGTCACTTCATCTTTTCCGGATGACTGGACATGAAACACGGCACGTTGTAACACACGCTGGAACCCAAGCGTTGGCTGTGTTTCCCGTTCATTTAACTGCTCATCAAGAATAAGCGGCGTGGTGTCTTTTACAAAATCAATCAGTTCATCTTTGATTGCATCAATATTTGCACCACACGCCTTGAGGGCCTCCTGAGCAGCCGAATTATCCAGCAAAGCAAGTAACAAGTGCTCAACTGTCATAAATTCGTGGCGGTGCTCTCTGGCAAACACAAACGCCTGATTTAATGTTTGCTCTAACTCTTTGTTCAACATATTGATCGCCCTCTAACTAGCTTTACGCCTGTTCCATCGTACACATAAGCGGATGTTGATGCTTACGTGCATACTGATTAACCTGCATCACTTTGGTTTCGGCAATTTCTGCGGTAAATATGCCACATACGGCCTTGCCCTGATAATGCACCGTCAGCATAAGCTGATTGGCTTTTTCAGTATCCATATTGAAAAACCGCATGAGTACGTCGACGACAAAGTCCATCGGGGTGTAGTCATCGTTGTTTAACAACACTTTATACATCGGCGGTTGCTGTGTCTTCTTGCGTTCCGCCTCTTTCTGTTTTTCCCGCTCTATGCTTATCGCGTTGTCTTTACTCATAATATAAGAATAGTGGTTTCAAACCTGACTCGTTGGATTTTTTACCATTTAATTAATTCTACAATTAAGCCTTGACATAATATGGTTAAAAAATCTACATTTTTAAAGTGGAGGTGTAGATTACTACGCTCCAAGAACCCTTATGGCTTATTGTGGGGTCATAGGGGTGTTAGTTCAAGGATCAAGAGGAAGTCGAAGTATGGCGGTTGGTAAAGTTAAGTGGTTTAACAACGCAAAGGGGTTCGGATTTATTGTTCCCGAGGAAGGTGGTGAAGATATTTTTGCACACTACTCAACGATTCAAATGGAAGGATATCGCTCTTTGAAAGCAGGACAGGAAGTCACCTTTGATGTTCAGCAAGGCCCAAAAGGTCTGCACGCTGAAAATATTGGTATCGTTGACGAACCCGAGCGTTAAAACAAGAAACGTACACGTTTTAGCAAAGAGGCCTTTGTTGCACTTGTGCAATCACGGCCTTTTTTATTGCCTGAAAACTGATCCCACTCAGGCAACTCTTCTCGCCTGACGTTTCACAGATTCGCCGCCCCTCCCGCTCATCGTGTTAAATCCTTACTCGTGACAGATAAAAAAACCGGGTGCCTGGCACCCGGTTTTTATTAGTCAATGTTCATTAATGCCATTAGCTGCCCAGAATTTTGTGCAGTGTTTCACTGGGTGACATTGCCTGCGCAACTTTCTTGGTATCGGGGTAATAATAACCGCCAATATCCTGCTCTTTACCCTGTGTTGCATCAATTTCAGCCAGAATCGCATCAATGTTTTCAGACAGCTGGGTATACATAGGCTTAAACTGCTCGGCCAGTTCTTTATCTTCTGTCTGGTTTGCCACAATTTCGGCCCAGTACATACCAAGATAAACATGGCTGCCGCGGTTATCCAGCTCTCCGGCTTTACGCTTCGGTGATTTACCTTCATTAAGCAGCTTTTCAGTGGCCTGATCCAGAGCCTGACCAATGATCCGCGATTTAGGGTTGTCATGCTTAATCGCGACGTCTTCCAGAGATACCGCAATCGCCAGGAACTCTCCTAATGAATCCCAGCGCAGATGCCCTTCTTCAACGAACTGTTGTACGTGCTTAGGCGCGGAACCACCTGCACCGGTTTCGTACAAGCCACCACCGGACATCAGCGGTACAATTGACAGCATTTTCGCACTGGTTCCCAGTTCAAGAATTGGGAACAGGTCGGTCAGATAGTCGCGCAGTACGTTGCCGGTAACCGAAATGGTATCCAGCCCACGAATCGCACGCTCCATGCTGTAACGCATCGCACGCACCGGTGACATGATCTGAATATCCAGCCCCTCTGTGTCGTGCTGTGGCAGGTATTTGTTTACCTTTTCAATGAGCTGTGCATCATGCGGGCGCTCATCATCCAGCCAGAAAATAGCAGGCATGCCTGACTGACGCGCGCGTGTTACGGCCAGTTTTACCCAATCCTGAATAGGATCGTTTTTGACCTGACACATACGCCAGATGTCGCCTTCCTCAACCTTATGCTCGGTCAGAACATTGCCGTCCTGATCGACAACCTGCACCGTGCCGTCCGCTTCCATCTCGAACGTCTTGTCATGCGAGCCGTATTCTTCCGCTTTTTGCGCCATCAGGCCGACATTAGGCACCGTTCCCATAGTCGTTGGGTCAAACGCGCCGTGCGTCTTGCAGAAGTTAATCACTTCCTGGTAAATGGTGGCGTAGGTACTTTCCGGGATCACCGCTTTGGTGTCGTGAGGCTTTCCATCTGGTCCCCACATCTGACCCGAGTTACGGATCATGGCCGGCATTGACGCATCAACAATGACGTCACTGGGCACGTGCAGGTTTGAAATACCTTTGTCGCTGTTAACCATCGCGATGGGCGGACGGTCCGCGTAGACAGCATTAATGTCTTTCTGGATTTCAGAGCGTTGCGACTCAGGCAGCGAAGCAATCTTGTCGTAAACACTGCCAAGGCCGTTATTCGGGTTAACCCCAATCTCATCAAACAAGTCGCCCCACTTATCAAACAGCTCTTTATAAAAGACCTTGACACAGTGGCCGAAAACAATGGGATGCGACACTTTCATCATGGTCGCTTTTACGTGCAGAGAGAAAAGCACACCGGTGTTTTTGGCATCTTCGATTTGCTCTTCAAAAAAGTCACACAGCGCCTTTTTACTCATGAACATGCCGTCGATAACTTCGCCCGCCAGCAGATCAACACGTGGCTTCAGGGTTTTCTTATTGCCCTGCTTATCGGTGAACTCAATGCTTACATGGCCCGCTTTTTCTACGGTCAGGGATTGCTCACCAGAATAAAAATCACCACCACGCATGTGCGCAACATGAGAGCGTGATGCCTGGCTCCACTCGCCCATAGAATGCGGGTATTTTTTCGCGAAGTTTTTAACAGCAGTTGGCGCACGGCGGTCAGAGTTGCCTTCGCGCAACACCGGGTTAACGGCACTACCCAGGACCTTACCATACCGTTCACGAATGTCTTTTTCTTCATCTGACTTCGGTGCTTCCGGGAAAGCAGGCACATTGAAGCCCTGCGCATTCAGTTCTTTAATGGTGGCACGAAGCTGAGGGATCGAAGCACTGATATTAGGCAGTTTAATGATGTTCGCGTTTGGATCCTGAGTGAGTTCACCGAGCTGCGCCAGTGCATCCGGTACACGTTGCTCATCTTCCAGATAGTCTGGAAAGTTAGCAAGAACACGTGCAGCCAGAGAGATATCACTCAACTCCACCTCGATGTCTGCTGCCGCAGCAAATTTCTCAACGATAGGAAGTAGCGAATAGGTCGCCAGCATCGGCGCTTCATCGGTTTTCGTGTAAATGATTTTCGACTTGGCTTTGGTCATTATATACCTCAATGTTGTCGGTCTCTGTGTACCGGAATTAGTCCTTGTTGACGTGCCGGCAATAATCAGGCATGCCTGCAGGCGCAGCGAGCTTCCTCCTGCGCCTGACGTACGTCGTTGCTGACTCGTTCAGCGTATTTTGCCGAAGGTTTATTCTAACGCCGTTTTGTTTTGCGCAGCATTTGCTACACTGCGCCAGCCTGTCAGGCCCTAAAATGCGCAAGAACATCAGCGAATGTTCACTGCGTCCATTAGTATAGGGTCGAATAAAGTAGTTACAAGTCATACCATTGGCGTACGTCGACAGATCAACCAATCTGGGCGTAATTGGTGTTTTTATGTACGGAATCGTGTCCGTACTTTTTATGCGGAGATGTGGAATGGGTCAGACGACGCGCGTAATTTTATTTAATAAGCCTTTTCAGGTGTTAACGCAGTTTACTGATGCAGAGGGTCGCGCCACCCTGAAAGACTATATCGACATTCCCGATGTGTACGCTGCAGGGCGTCTTGACCGCGACTCTGAAGGTCTGCTGGTTCTGACCAATAATGGCAAGCTTCAGCATAAACTTGCGCATCCCGAGGCAAAAACAAGTAAAACCTATTGGGTGCAGGTCGAAGGCGAACCGGATGAACATGCAATCAATGCGCTGTGTGAGGGCGTTGAACTTAAGGATGGTCTGACCAAACCGGCCAAAGTAAAGGTAATGGACGCGCCCGACGTATGGCCACGCACCCCGCCCGTACGCTATCGCAAGGCTATCCCGACAACCTGGCTGTCTGTCACCATCAGCGAAGGACGAAACCGACAGGTAAGAAGAATGACAGCGCATGTTGGCCACCCTACCCTGCGCCTGATTCGCTACCGGGTTGGCAACTGGACTATTGATGGCATAGAGAACGGCAAGTATCTGTCTTTTGATATGTAACGCACATCAGGACACCCACTTATTGAAGCGTGATCCGGCTCGTCGCATCGGACACACTGCCACCGGACACGCCCCACACAAAACGCGTAAAGCGAATCACTGGCAACCGTCAAACCGGTTCTAACTCATAAGCGATTGGGTCGTGAATAACGTGAATTATTCTGGTAAAATCCGCGACCCTAAATTCAACCTACAGCGAGTGATTGTTCAACGGTGTCTGCAGAAAGTAATCCAGCCAGTAAAAAAGTGATCGTCGGCATGTCCGGCGGCGTTGATTCGTCCGTGTCAGCCTACCTGCTTAAGGAGCAGGGTTATCAGGTTGAAGGCCTGTTTATGAAAAACTGGGAAGAGGACGATAATGACGAATACTGCGCGGCAGCAGAGGATTTACAGGACGCTCAGGCTGTGGCAGATAAACTTGGCATTGAGCTTCACACCATCAATTTTGCTGCTGAGTACTGGGACAATGTGTTTGAGTACTTCCTTGCCGAATACAAGGCAGGCCGGACCCCAAACCCGGACATCATGTGCAACAAAGAAATCAAGTTTAAAGCGTTTCTGGAGTTTGCCGCAGAAGACTTAGGCGCTGATTATATTGCGACCGGCCACTACGTCAGACGACGCTATCAGGACGGTCACTGGCAGATGCTGCGGGGCCTGGATGACAACAAAGATCAAAGTTATTTTCTGTATACACTGGACGAGCATCAGGTAGGTAAAACGCTGTTTCCGGTTGGCGACATTGAGAAACCACGGGTTCGTGAAATCGCGCTGGAACAGGATCTTGTCACCCACGACAAAAAAGACTCAACAGGTATATGCTTCATCGGTGAGCGCAAGTTTAAAGATTTTCTGTCGCAATACCTGCCCGCGCAGCCCGGTGTGATTGAAACCGCTGAAGGCGAAGAAATTGGTCAGCACGACGGCCTGATGTATCACACACTGGGTCAACGAAAAGGCCTGCATATTGGCGGGCGCAAAGAACATGGGGATGAGCCTTGGTACGTCGTGGATAAAGATGTTGAGCGCAATGTTCTGATTGTAGGTCAGGGTGCAGATCATCCACGCCTTTATTCAAATGGCCTAATCGCAAACCAGATGCACTGGGTAAACCGCACGCCTCTGTCAGCGCCGGTTCGGGCGGTTGTGAAAACTCGCTATCGTCAGAATGATATTCCGTGTCTCATTACGCCCGTTTCTGAAGACGAAGTACGTGTTGAATTTGACAGCCCACAGAAAGCTGTTACTCCTGGCCAGTCTGCGGTGTTCTACCAGCAGGAAGTCTGTCTGGGTGGGGGCATTATTGAGAGTTATATCCGTTAATGATTGATGCTGACATAGAACATTATTTAGGCCTCGCTGGCGTGTGCCAGGCCGCTGCTCTGGTACAAAAACTCGCACGACGCGGCGAGTCTGATACTGAGGCGTTTGAGGCCAGCCTGTCGAGTATTTTAGTGACCGAACCTGACTCGCCACAACATGTGTTTGGCCAGTTAAGTAATCTGGATCTGGGCTATCGTACTTTATATGCGCAGCTTGCGGATAAATCGACCGGTAAAGATACCGAGCTGACCCGCTATATCGCCAGTATTCTGGGCCTTGAGCGGAAGCTGGCTAAAAAACCAGCTGCCATGAAAGAATTGTCGACGCGTATCGCACATGTTCAGCGCCAGCTGGCGCATGTCGATTTTGACAATGTCCAGATTGTTTCATCTTTGGCCAGCATTTACAGCGACATTATCAGCCCGCTTGCTCCGCGCATCCAGGTGGCGGGCAATCCTGACCATTTAAGTCAGCCTACCAATCAGCACCGCGTGCGGGCGCTGCTTCTGGCGGGTGTGCGCGCTGCAGTGATGTGGCGACAGATGGGCGGCAAGCGCCGGCACATTTTATTGAATCGTAAGAAAATCGTTAGTAGCGCCCGTAAAGCGCTTAACCTGATTAACTAGTTGAGGAGCTCAAGGTGGAACTGACCCAGTTAACCGCTATTTCCCCTATTGATGGCCGCTATGCCGGCAAAAGTGAAGCGCTGCGCAGTATTTTCAGTGAATATGGTCTGCTGAAATACCGCGTACAGGTAGAAGTTCGGTGGTTACAAATGCTTTCAGAGCATGAGGGCATTTCCGATGTCCCGGCATTCAGTGAGACCTCCAACAAGCTCCTTAATACCATTGTCGATACCTTCAGTGTGGACGATGCAAACCGCATCAAAGACATCGAGCGCACCACTAATCATGATGTTAAAGCGGTGGAATATTTCCTGAAAGAGAAAGTCGCCGAGAATAGCGAACTGCTGGCCGTTACTGAGTTTATCCATTTTGCCTGTACGTCAGAAGATATTAACAACCTGTCTCACGGTCTGATGCTAAAAGAGGCCCGGGATGCCGTTATACTGCCGTTCTGTGATGCGCTGATAAAAGAAATCACCGACCGCGCAAAAGCATTCAAAACCATTCCTATGATGGCCAGAACACACGGACAGCCAGCCTCGCCCACCACAATGGGTAAAGAGCTGGCAAACGTGGCGATGCGCCTCACGCGCCAGCGCGATCAGATTGCCGACATTGCCCTGCTGGGTAAAATTAACGGTGCGGTAGGTAACTATAACGCGCACCTGTCCGCCTACCCGTCGGTAGACTGGCATGCCACCTCTGAACAGTTTGTGACCAGCCTGGGCCTGACCTGGAACCCGTTCACGACGCAAATTGAGCCGCATGATTATATTGCGGAACTGTTTGACGCAGTGGCACGCTTTAACACAATCCTTATTGATTTTGATCGCGACATCTGGGGTTACATTGCTCTTGGGCACTTTAAGCAAAAAACGGTTGCCGGTGAAATTGGTTCATCGACGATGCCCCATAAAGTTAACCCGATTGACTTTGAGAACTCTGAAGGCAATCTGGGGCTGGCCAACGCGATGTTTGACCATCTGGCAAGCAAACTGCCGATCTCCCGCTGGCAACGCGATCTGACCGACTCTACCGTGCTACGCAATCTGGGCGTAGGTGTTGGTTATGCCGTGATTGCCTATCAGGCCACACTAAAAGGGATCAGCAAGCTGGAAGTCAATGAAGCCAGCCTGCAGGCGGAGCTCGACAATAACTGGGAATTACTGGCTGAGCCCATCCAGACGGTTATGCGTCGTTACGGCATCGAAAAGCCCTATGAGAAACTTAAAGAACTGACCCGCGGTAAGAAAGTCAACGCCGACGCCATTGCGGTATTTATCGACACGCTTGAGTTGCCAGAGGCCGCTAAGGCCGAGCTTAAAGCCCTGTCCCCCGCAAACTATATTGGTGATGCAATCAGGCTGGTCGATCAGTTATAAAAACACGATATCTCATTAGACTATAAGAGCGGCATAAGCCGCTCTTTTTTTTGGAGATAACGATGGGGCGATCCCAGTACGCCGATGAACACCTGACGACGCAAGTACGTAACACGGCCGGACTACTGCTAATTGCACTGGCCTTACAGTTACCGGTTACCCTGACGACCGCGCCCCACCCTGCTATAGCTGGTGCGAATATTCTTTTTCACCTTTTTTGCATTGGGTTATCAGTCTACCTTGCACATCAGCACCGCGCACTTTGTCTGCCACGCTTTATTCTGTGCCTGAGTTTCCTGTCGTTTTTATGCTGTTCGGTGTTTATCTGGCGTAACGACGTATACACACAGCACTTTCTGCTGGTTGGGGCCATGACCTCGGGATTTCTTTTTCATCGTACCGAACAGGCGTTGCAATATGGCTGGACGCTGCTTTTCGGACTGGCTTTTTTAACCATTGAGGCTATGTACATTTTCCCACCTGATTCAGCCATCGGCTGGGTAAGGTTCAGTAACAGCGTTACCCTTACGCTGACCACGTTTGCCATTGTGTATACCCTGGGCAAAATGAATATTCAGCGCTGGCGACAAGTGCGGGCTACGTACGAAAAAACGCGTGCAGCCATGGCGAAAATTGTGCCGGAAGAACCCATCCCTGAAATTGCCGCCTGTGGTGTAGGAGACCGTATTCGTCTGCCTCAGGTCTGTGTGCTGTTTGCCGACCTGGCAGGCTTTCAGAAGCTCAGCGCCAGTTACGATGATGATGCGCTGGTCAGTATTCTGGATGCCCTCTACCACGAGTTTGACAGCCTTGCCCATGATGCCGGTGTCACACGCCTGAAAACAAATGGTGATGAGTATATGGCGGCTACCGGGCTTTCTCAGCGCAGCCCGGGCACCGCAGAGCAGCAATGCATGGCTATGAGTACCTTCGCGCAGGCACTGCTACAGGGGTTTCAGCGCGTTGCCGCGCAGTTAACTCTGCCCTGCCATATCCGCATTGGTATTGCTTGTGGCCCGGTTACTGCGGGTATCCTGGGCCGTCAGCGGCCGACGCTGGACATCTGGGGCAAGACAGTAAACCTGGCCTCTGAACTGGAACACACTGCAACGCTAAACAGTATCCTTATTGACCAGCAAATGTATAATCATGTCATAAACAACAAGCTTTTCCTGCTGCGGCCAAGAGTGGTATCGACCAAGACAGGGCCAGCCAGCGCCTGGTGTCTGACTGCGGCACTGAGATATAAAACCCGGTAGGGAAGCTGTGATATTAAGGCAGGACAATGGATTTTTCACCGGCGACATTCCTTTACAACGACTGGCAGCAGGCCCCCTGTGTGTTTCGGAGTTTCTTTGATAGTTTCGCTGATCCGGTCGACGAGCATGATATCGCGGGCCTTGCCCAGGAAGAAGGTATTGATGCACGTATCGTCAGCCATCAGGATGGCAACTGGACGGTCACCGACGGCCCTTTCGACGACTACAGTGACCTGTGTCACGGACATTGGACCTTGCTGGTGCAGGGCGTTGATAAATACATCGATGAAGTCGCTGCGCTGACACACAATTTTCGCTTTATTCCTGACTGGCGAATTGATGATGTGATGGTGAGTTTTGCGACCTCTGGGGCAGGTGTGGGACCTCACGTCGACCAATACGATGTGTTTCTCATACAGGGGCGTGGCCGTCGCCGCTGGCGTGTGGGTGCCCCCGGCCACTATCAGACGGTTTACCCTCACCCAAAACTACGCCAGATTAATGGGTTTGAGACACATTTAGAGGTAACACTTAATCCGGGCGATGTACTGTATATTCCGCCGGGCTGGCCCCATGATGGCGTTTCAGTGGACGACAGCCTGACCTACTCTGTGGGTTTTCGGGCGCCGGATACCCGGATACTTTGTGATGCACTTAGCGAGATTGCTGATAAACAACCCGCTGAACTTTTTCGGGACCCACTTCGCCGCCCGGCGAAACAACCGGCCTGTGTTTCGGCTATGGATCGCCAGGCACTAAAAGGCATGCTGCATGACATGATTGCCAGCGACGCCTTTGATGATGAACTTATGCGTAAACTAAGTGAACAGCATCTTCCGGTCTGGCCATCTGAGACACTGTATACCGCACAGTCGTTGCAACAACGTCTGGCGCAGGGGGTCAGCCTATCACCTGTGCCAGGCTGCCGGCCATTATTCAAAGACACCCTGACGCAAAGTCCGCTTCACTTTTATATCGACGGTACTGCCTACACGCTGACAACTACGGACGTTAAGTTTGTGGAACATTTCGCCCGTGGAGAGACGCTGCATGTTGATACCATGGGGACGCCGCCCTCGCTGGCAATTTGTGAAACATTGGCTACACTGGTTAATAAGGGGTATTGGCTTCTGGAAGAAGTGTGAGTGCAATACAACAACATATTCATTTGCGGAGCAGGTATGGCGTTTCACGTAGAGCATATAGACTGGCAACTCGGACAGGAGAGACTCAGAGAGTTGCGAGAGAGCGTGTTTATTATTGAATGGCAGTTACCCCGCGATACGGAATTTGATGAGCATGATGAGCACGCTTTTCATGTGCTGCTCAGTGACGAAAACCAGCGTCCTGTTGCCACCGGCCGGCTTACCCGTGATGGTCAGATTGGCCGGATTGCGGTCTCTCCCCGTCACCGCACCAAAGTCGTCTATCAACAACTGTTTGCAGCACTTATTGCCATTGCTAAAGCCCAGAATGTGCCGGAATTACAGGTTATCTGTGATTTAGACAGTGTGAAGTACCACCGCCAGCTTGGCTTTGCTCCGCGAGGCCCCGCCTTTATGGAGGCAGGGATCCCCCGACAGCGAATGGTATGCGACAGCCAGTCTTTTCCATTGCCTGACGTGCTTCATATGCACTAAAGAAAGCCCCCGAACTGTCGCACTTCAGGCTTTAGCCGGATTCCACAGTTTGTCCATCTCATAGATATCAAACAGCCCCTCTGCACGAGACTGTAACAAATTTGCATAATCCTGTTGCACTTTATCCTGAATACCACTCTGACGGATATTTTCTGCTTTGACCTGCCAGTGCATAGAAAAATAGCGAATTGCATCACGGGCATTTTCAGCATTAGATTCAATAGTAAAATCTGCCGGCAGATCACCACATATTACCCAATAAGACTTTTTGTCCTGCGCCCGAATTTTCCAGACAGCAACGAAAGGCGCCAGGTAACGGCTTGAATTGGTATTGACAGTATCAAACAGCACACCATTTTCTGCCAGGTGTTTGTTGGCACGCTGAAATTGCTCTCTAACCCAGGCGTCATGCTCTTGTTGAGTTAATTTACCACTTTCCTGATATTCAGACATAAACGTTAGCTTCTCTTTTTTTTATAGTTGATTGTTATCAAGGCAGCGCAGAAGCAATTGCACAGGGTGTCTGGGCTTAAATTGCTCGATGCGCTTAACCTGACTGCGACAGGAATAGCCGGTTGCCATTATCTTGTCTTTAGGATAACGCGCGACAGCCTGCTGCCAGCTTAATTCGTAAATTCCCAGCGACTTCGCCTTCTGATCAGCCTCATGGCCATAGGTACCGGCCATACCGCAGCAACCTACGGCCACGCTGTCGACGGACTGCCCGACTTTAGCAAAAATTGCCTGCCATTGCTTCTCAGACATCGGCATTGCGGTTTTTTCTGTACAGTGGGACAACAACGCCAGTGGCGAGCTGTCTGACTCACCGTGCGATGCTGGCCACACCTCCTCTGGTAATGCGCCCAGATATTCATGCACCGTCAGCACATTGAAATCGCCGCGCTTTTCACCCAGCGCCTTGGTATATTCATCACGATAACAAAGCACCAGTGAGCTATCGACACCCACCATTGGAATGTCCAGTTCTGCAATGTGATTTAAGAAGCCGGCTGTGGTCGAGGCCGTGTCATCAAAGCGCTGCAAAAACCCTTTCACATGCTCCGGCTTGCCATTTGGTTTAAATGGCAGCAACACTGGTGTCAGTCCCAGACGACGCAGCAGGCTCACAAAGTCTGCCACTACGTCCGCTTCATAGAAGCTGGTAAAGGGGTCCTGAACAATCAGTACGGTTTTTTTACGGCGTTCTGCGTTAAGTTGTTGTAACTCACTCAAATCGAACCGGTGCGCCGTATCTTTTACCCTCTGTGTCAGCGCCGGGGCTGATAAAACGGGGGTGTCGACGTAGCCCAGGGTGCGGTTTATCAGCTTCTGAAACCAGCCCCGCTTAAGAAACAGATTGACCAGCGTCGGTGCTTTTGCCATCAGCGGTGCCATTTTCTCTATGTTTGCCACCATGTAATCTTTTAAAGGCCGACGGTAACGCTGATGATAAATAGATAAAAAACGGGAACGAAAATCCGGAACATCCACTTTTACCGGGCACTGACTGGAGCAGGATTTACAGGCAAGACACCCATTCATCGCATCCAGAACTTCATGAGAGAAGTCTGGTTCGCGAGAGAATGAATTGCGTAAGCGTTGCCACCAGGACGAGGTAAACTGCCTGGCGTCCAGCGTGTGGGTGTCCACACCACTTTCAGCTAACAGACGCAGCCATTCACGAATAAGACCCGCCCGGCCTTTTGGACTGTGACGGCGATCACGGGTAATTTTACTGGACGGGCACATTGGCGACGTTGGCTCATAATTGAAGCACAGGCCATTACCGTTGCACTCCATCGCGGGGGCAAACGATTCTTTAAACGTCACAGGAATGGTGCGGTCATAGGTGGCCCGCTTGGTATCACTGACTTTCACCAGCGATGCCTCACTGCCAAGCGGCGTACAAATTTTGCCGGGGTTCATTTGGTTGTGCGGATCAAACACCTGCTTGATTTTTCTAAGCTCAGTGAACAGCGACTCCCCAAAAAAGGCAGGGCCATACTCACTGCGATACCCTTTGCCATGCTCTCCCCACATCAGGCCGCCATATTTGGCAACCAGCGCCACCACCTCATCAGAAATCTGATGCATAAGCTGCTCTTGTTGCGGATCACACAGGTCCAGCGCGGGCCTTACGTGCAACACCCCGGCATCGACATGACCAAACATGCCATATTTGAGTCCGTGGCCATCCAAAAGCGCACGGAATTCCAGAATAAAGTCAGCCAGGTTTTCAGGCGGTACCGCAGTATCCTCAGCAAACGCAATGGGTTTCTGGTTGCCTTTCGTCTTGCCCAGCAGCCCTACCGCCTTTTTACGCATCGCATATATTTTACCAATGTCGCTGGTGTCGAAGGTTACCTGATAGCCGATAACACCGCTGCCTTCAGTGTCAGCAGCCTTTTTTAGCCGGGCTTCCAGCTCACTGATGCGGGCCTTTATTTCCGCTTCACTCTCACTGTTGTACTCCACCATATTCAGGCCGAGCAGCGTTTTGTCCGGCACGTCGGTAATTAGCTCTTCGATGGAATGCCAGATAATGTCAGTTTTTGCCAGATTCAGCACGGTTGAATCCACTGTCTCCACCGACGTAGCGTTGGCAGCCACCATCTCGGGCGCGTGACGCAGTGCCGCCTCAAAGCTGTCGTATTTAATATTTACCAGGGCTTTATGCGTCGGTATTTTTGTCAGCGATACTTTTGCTTCTGCGACCATCGCCAGCGACCCCTCGGCCCCGGTGATCAGGCGGCTCACATCAATTTTCTGGTTTTCATCATCATACGCGTGTTCTAAATCGTAGCCCGTCAGAAAGCGGTTCATGCGCGGAAATTTAGCGATAATTTCATCACGCTTATCGACACAACTGGCAATTACCTGGCGTAATATTCTGGCATAGGTGCTCTCCCCCTTGCTCAGGCGTTTTGCTTCGTCCATGGCGAGTGGCCGGGAAGCCAGCACTTCACCGTTTGCCATAACGGAGGTGAGCCCAAGAATATGGTCACTGGTTTTGCCGTAGACCAGCGAGCCCTGACCCGATGCATCGGTACTAATCATGCCGCCTAATGTGGCACGGTTACTGGTGGATAAATCGGGAGAGAAAAAATATCCATAGGGCCGCAGGGCATCATTCAGTGCGTCTTTTACAACACCGCTTTGCACCCTGGCCCAGCCTTCCTCGGCATTGATTTCAAGCACTTTATTCATGTGCCGGGACGTATCCACCACAATGCCGTCAGTCAGGCTTTGCCCGTTAGTACCGGTACCGCCTCCGCGCGCCGAAAAACGCACATCAGTGAAGGTGGCGGCGAGTTTACCCAGGCACTGCAGGTCATTAATATTACGGGGAAATACCACGGCCTGAGGCAGCTTTTGATAGACCGAATTATCCGTCGCGACAGCCAGGCGACTGGCATAACTGTATTCAATCTCGCCACTGAAACCAGCACGGGTCAGTTGCTTAAGATATGAACGGTACTCGGAAGCAACCGTTTGTTCGGGCGAGACACGGGGTAAACTCAAGGACAACTCTCCTCCTACGACAGTCTGGCGCATGCCACTTTTATTTGCGCATATACGCGCTCAGTATACCGAGTGCGCGCGGGACTCTCTAGCCGATTACGTAAATTTCACCCGCTTGTCGCCGTCATATCCGCTTACATCTTTGTACTTGCGCATTTATCGCGGTCGCCCAATAGTATATACAGGACAATGCTATGGATATCTGCGATGCGTAAAATCCGACTACTGAGCGGCGCGGTGCTGGTTGTGGCAGGGTTACTGCTTACCCTGCTACCAGGCTCAATATTGGTGCTACTGGCCGGACTAATGCTGTTAAGTGTTGACTGGCCGCCGGCCCGTCGCTATCTCACTCACTGTCAGCGCGGCATGACAACCAGTGCCCGGCGCCTTGACCGGTACCTGCTGCTCAGAAAACTGCGAAAATAAAAAAACGCCGGCGTTTAAAAGCCGGCGTTTTGTTTTGCACGTTCGCTTATTAGCCGTGGTTTTCCGCCAGATACAACCAGGTTTCGACCACAGAGTCCGGATTCAGCGATACGGAATCAATGCCTTCTTTCACCAGCCAAGCCGCAAAGTCTTCATGATCAGACGGGCCCTGACCACATATACCGACGTACTTGCCGCGCTTCTTAGCTGCCTGAATAGCCATCGACAACAAGGCTTTTACCGCCTCGTTACGCTCTTCGAAAAGGTGCGCAATAAGCCCAGAGTCACGATCCAGCCCCAGCGTAAGCTGTGTTAAGTCATTCGAGCCAATCGAGAAGCCATCAAAGATGTCCAGGAACTGATCGGCCAGCAGTGCGTTGGACGGCAGTTCGCACATCATAATGACACGCAGGCCATTCTCACCGCGCTTCAGCCCCTGCTCTTCCAGCAATTCAATGACCTGTTTTCCTTCCTCTACCGTGCGCACAAATGGGATCATAATTTCCACGTTGGTAAGGCCCATTTTATTGCGTACCCGCTTAATAGCTTCACACTCAAGCGCAAAACAATCACGGAAGTCTTCAGACACATAGCGGCTCGCGCCTCTGAAGCCCAGCATCGGATTTTCTTCATCAGGCTCATACTGATGACCACCCACTAAGTTAAAATACTCGTTGGATTTGAAGTCTGACATTCGAACGATGACTTTTTCCGGCGCAAAAGCGGCACCGATTGTCGCGATCCCCTCAACCAGCTTTTCAATGTAAAATTCGGTGGGTGAGTCATAACCGGCAATCATATCGCTGATTTCTTCTTTCAGCTCCTCAGGCTGGCTGTCGAAGTTAATCAGCGCCTTAGGGTGAACGCCAATCATACGGTTAATAATAAATTCAAGACGCGCCAGACCAACACCTTTATTTGGCAGACGTGCGAAGTCAAACGCGCGATCAGGGTTACCCACGTTCATCATCACATTAAGTGGCAGATCTGGCATTGCGTCGATGCGTGAGGTTACTACATCAAATTCCAGCTCTGCACCATAGATATAGCCGGTATCGCCTTCGGCACAGGACACGGTGATTTTGTCGCCATTTTGTATCGACTGTGTCGCATCACCGCAGCCAACCACAGCCGGAATACCCAGCTCGCGGGCAATGATAGCGGCATGACAGGTACGCCCGCCACGGTTAGTGACAATGGCCGAGGCTTTTTTCATAATCGGCTCCCAGTCGGGATCGGTCATGTCTGTCACCAGCACATCGCCGGCCTGGATTTTATCCATTTCATCTATTGAGCCCAGAACTTTTGCAGTACCAGCACCAATTTTGTGCCCGATAGCGCGGCCTTCACACACAGTTTTGCCCTGACCTTTCAGGTGGAATCGTTCAATGCTTTGTGAGTCTTCACGGCTGCGTACCGTCTCAGGGCGGGCCTGAACAATGTACAGTTTGCCGTCGATGCCGTCTTTGGCCCACTCAATATCCATTGGCCGCTGATAGTGCTTTTCGATGATCTGTGCCTGTTTCGCCAGTTCCATCACTTCTTTGTCATTCAGTGAGAACTGCATACCGTCGCTGCGTTCAACGTCAATAATCTCAACCTGCTTACCGTGCGACTGATCGTCTGAGTAAACCATCTTGGTCATTTTGCTGCCCAGGTTGCGACGCACAATGGCAGGCAGATTTTTATCCAGTGTTGGCTTGTGCACGTAGAATTCGTCTGGATTCACTGCGCCCTGCACAACCATTTCACCCAGACCGAAGGAACTGGTAATAAACACTACGTCTTCAAAGCCAGATTCAGTATCGATCGTAAACATAACGCCTGATGAGGCAATGTCACTGCGAACCATGCGCTGAATGCCGGCAGACAAGGCTACGCCTTTATGATCATAGCCCTGATGGACACGGTAAGAGATTGCCCGGTCATTAAAGAGCGAGGCAAACACATGCTTAATCGCAACCAGCACATTCTCGTAACCTTTCACATTCAGGAAGGTTTCCTGCTGACCGGCAAACGATGCATCCGGCATATCTTCTGCGGTGGCAGAGCTGCGCACGGCGAACGAGGCTTCATCTCCGGCATCCCCCTGAAGTGTGACAAATGCCTGTTCGATTTCTTCTTCCAGTTTACCCTGAAACGGTGTATCTACTATCCATTGACGGATCTTCTTACCGGCTTCAGTGAGTGCACTAACGTCATCCACATCCAGCGCATCAAGCGTTTCATGAATTTTCGCGTCCAGACCACTTTGTTCCAAAAATTCATTAAATGCCTCTGCTGTGGTAGCAAAACCGCCCGGGACCTGTACCCCTGCATTGGCAAGGTTTGAAATCATTTCGCCTAACGACGCATTCTTTCCGCCAACACGACCTACATCGTGCATGCCCAGATCCTGATACCAAAGTACGTATTCTTGCACTGCCTTAGCCTCCAGCTTTTTTAAGGTTGTTCAGTAAGGCGCTTGCGCGTATGGTTAATCCTTACTCAACGTCGGTTGTGACCAGAAAAAACGGGCGACCGTAATCTCTGGCTTTTCAACAATTTCATCTTAGAATGGGAAAAATTCTAAAGTAAAATTTTTATTACTCCTGTAATAAAATTACAACAAAGTTAAGGAAATGTTGTGCGTACAGCGTTTTATATTTCTGATGGTACTGCGATCACTTCTGAGGTGTTCGGCCACGCCCTGCTGTCTCTGTTCCCTGTTCAGTTCAATCACAAAACCTATCCGTTCATAGAAACAGAGGAAGAAGCGGAAAAGATCCTCGAGAAAATTTCTGAAAGTTTTCAAGACACGGGGGAAAGACCGCTCGTTTTTTATACAATTGTGAATGTCGATGTCCGCAAAGTAATCGCGAAATCCGTCGGTATTAATTACAACTTTCTGGATCAGTTTGTGGCGCCACTGGAAAAAGTCCTGGGCGTACCATCGAAGCCTGAAAAACACCGGACTCACAGTATTCACGAAACCACCTATGATATCCGCATAGAAGCCGTGAATTATGCACTGGCCAATGACGATGGCTCGAACCTTAAAGACTATCACGAGGCCGATATCATTCTGGTAGGCGTATCCCGTTCAGGCAAAACGCCGACCAGCTTGTACCTGGCACTGCAGTACGGGATAAAAGCCGCCAACTACCCGTTTACCGAAGATGATATGGGTGACATGCTAAAGCTGCCTTCAGCCCTCAGGCGATATAAAGATAAACTGTTTGGGCTGACCATTCACTCTGAACGGCTACATCAGATCCGGTCAGAGCGGCGCGCTAACAGCCGGTACGCATCATTGCAGCAATGCAGAATGGAGCTCCGCGAGGTAGAGAACCTTTATCGCCGGGAAAAGATCCCGTTTTTAAACAGTACCAAGTATTCCGTAGAAGAAATCTCAGCCAAAATACTGGCACAGACCGGCTTGCAGCGACGTAAGTACTAGGGAAGATACGTTATACAAAAAGAGCGCCTACGGCGCTCTATTTTATTCCTTCAGCGGTTTTTCCCGCCCGTTCAGGGCATCGATTAATGGCATTAAATGAATCTCGAAATTTTTCCACTGTGTCATACCCGAGCGATACAGCGGCTGGCGTACCTGTTCTGAGCTGGGCGTTTTAATGACCCGCTGCGTTTCATAAAACTTCAGGCACTGGTGCTCAAAATCAAGATTACAAAAATCCAGGATGCGCTGCACCTGACCTTCCAAATCATCTAACACATCTTCATGCTGCACTGTCAGGATCTCCCCCGGCAGAACGTTGTGCCAGTGATCCATCAATGACTCATAGGCCCGGTAATAACGGCCAATATCTGATAGCGTGTAACTAAACTCCTGCCCTTCACCAAACAGCTGTTTAAAGCCACTGAAACAACACGCCATCGGGTCGCGTCTGGCGTCGATTATTTTCGCATTCGGCAGGATCCGTTTGATAAGCCCGACATGAATAAAATTGTTCGGCATTTTATCGATGAAAAATGGCGCGCCCTGACGGTAATCGCGGGTTTGCTGAATGTACAGTTCTCCCAGCTTTCTGCAGTTTTCATCACTGAGTTCCGACAGGTTATACGGATAAGGGGTTTTGTGACCGCTGAGCCGCGAAGCAATACCCAGAATGTCATGCAATTCCATCGTGCCGTCGACCTGTGAATGTGAAGCCAGAATCTGCTCCAGCAAGGTCGAGCCAGCGCGAGGCAACCCGACAATAAAAATGGGATCAGGGGACGGGCAGCCGGCCTCTTTATTTTTAAACAACTCTGCCGTGCATGCCTGTTTCTGCGCCTGCATGGCGGCTTCGGTGCGCTCAATAGAAAACTGCAGCGTCTGACGCTTTAAGTGATTCCCCCGTTCATAGTGCTTAAACGCATCACGATAACGCTTTTTATCTTCATACGCTTTGCCCAGAGCGAAACACAGGTGCACCCGGTCATCCAGACTGGTGGAACTGCGCTTTTGGATATCACTCATGGTTGCAATGTCTTCCGCACTAAAAGTGTACGTTTTGGTGTTGGCCAGACTCCAGTACGCATCGCCAAAATCAGGCATATACTGTGCCGATTTTTTATAGGCATCAATAGCATTATCCAGTTCCCCTTTGGCCTTGTATGCATGGCCTAACGATAGCCAGGCTGCAGGGCGATCGGCAGATGACGCCAATAACGAACGATAGATGTCAATGGCTTCCTGAAGCTCCCCGACGCCAACCAGCGCGTTAGCCAGCGCCATCTGCACTGACGTATTGTCTGGCTGATTGTCACGCCGCTTTCTGGCAAATGCTGCGGCCTGCGGAAACTTCCCCAGTTTGGCCAGTAATGACTGATAGGCAACGGCCGCACGTTCATTGTCAGGATAGAGTTCAACACAGCTTTCCAGCAAAAACTCGGCATCATGATACACCTTCAGGCGCATGCCAATTTCGGCCAGCAGCATCATCGCTTCAGGATCATGGCGGTGTTGCTGCAAAAACTGCCGGCAAACCGCTTCGGCCTTATGTAGCTGGCCTTCATACATGAGGTCGTACGCGCCCAGCACCGGCGCCGGTAACCCTTCAAGGAAACTCAGATGCTGACGTGCCAGGGCCAGTGCATCGGCATTGCCCTGTGCCTGATACGTATTCAGCAATTGTTTCCAGGCCGGAACCAGTGCCGTATTAAAACGGGTGGCTTTATAGAAAGCACTGGCGGCGTCATTATTGTGGCCTAGCGCCTGATAGCAATAGCCCATTTCCTGATAGGCGCGGCCATAGTCAGGTCGCAGCTCGATTAATTTGGTTAAATCATCCAGCGCCGCCTGTGGCTGTCGGGTCAGACGGTGGATAACTGCCTGCATGTAGAGCAGCTCACCTTGCATTTCCTCGCCGGGTTGCTGGCCTGATGCCTTTGCAACAAGCGATAACGCCTGGTCAAACTGAGACTGGCCGATGGCCTGTTTGATTTGGTGTAAAGTCTGCTGGTCGTCTTTGGTCATTGTTAAATCTTTTTATCCCGTCTAAACAAAAAAACGGCAAGCCGTGAGGCCTGCCGTTTTTATCTGCTACGTCACGAACTTAATAGTAATCGTATGAAACACGAAGACCAATAGTTCTTGGACGGTTTGTTACTACCTTCGGTGTGAACTGTTGCGTATCGATGTTTAATACGGCGCGCTCATCAAACAGGTTGTCGACATACAGCTCCGCTTTCCAGACATCGTTAGTAACACCCACCGCAACGTTGGTAATCACGTAAGATTCCTGAATATACCGTCCGCCGCGAATGACACGGTTTTCAGAGTCAGTATAACTTGCGCCTTCATACACGGCAGCCTCATCCTGAATTGGCAGGCCAGAGCCTGTGCCGTAGATAAGCTGAGTGGCATCTTCCATCGCATAGGCATCCATTGCCATACCCGACAGACGGTCTCCGGTATAAGCCACTGACGCGTTTACGTAACCACGACGGCCTTCTTCCATTTCAAAGAAGTAGCGCGCGTTAATGTTACCCGAGAACTCGGCTGAGTAAGGAAGACGTGCGCCAACCCCTGGCGAAATGCCATCCAGCTCTTCATTAATTCTTGTCAGCTCTGTATCAATCCAGCTGAATGCTGAGTTGATTACCAGGTCATCCGTGGCAAGCCAGGTGATGTCCGCATCAATACCTTTAACTTCTGCATCACCCACGTTGTCGGTGAATACCAGGAAGCTGATATTGGTCGGGTCGAAACGCGATGTTTGCAGATCGGTGATTTCTGAATAGTAAGCCGTTGCGTTTACACGCACGATGCCATCCAGAAAGTCTCCTTTCAGACCCAGCTCATAGTTATCCAGGGTATCGGTAGTTGAGTACACCGGAATACGGAAGCCTTCAAATTTGCCTGACTGAATTTTCGCCTGACCACCACCAACGCGATTGGTTACCGGCGGACGGAAGCCTTCTGAATAGTTGGCGAAAAGCAATACATCATCAGTAACTTTCCAGTCCAGCGAGAACTTGAAAATAGTGTCGCTGACCGTCAGTACGCCATCAGAGTCAAGCTCTGACACGTCAAGCTGGCCACTTTCAACCGCTGCAAGTACCGCGTCAGGATCTTCCCCGACCGCGGCAAGTTCATCCGGATTTAGCGAACCGAACGCTTTTAACCGGCGTGATACGTCAACCGTAGAGGTCGAGCCTTTATACTCATCATCGATTTCATACCAGCGCGCACCGATGCTCGCAGTCACCGTGTCAGTGATGTCATATTCAAGCTGACCGAATACGGCAACTTGTTCAATGGTGTGCGTGATATCGTTAACAAAGCCAACTTCAGACGGGAAAGGACCGCCATCACTGTTGATACCTTCATTACCAACCAGCGTGCGCTCAAGATCGTTAAACAGCTCTGTGTTAGGGATCTTGAACTGGCCTACCGTGGCAATTTCCTGATTATCATAGAAAAGACCTGCAGTGACACGCCATGGTGTACCCATGGTAGTGTTGAAGCGCAGCTCGTGCGTATCACGAGTTGTGGTGGTGTCTTCACGCATGAATTTAGTTGGATCCAGACAGCGTTCATCTTCCGGGGCAACATCGGAGCCATAGTTACAAACATAGAACGCTGAGAACGCACCACCGTTTGTATAACCGGTATAGTCGGTCAGTGTATCGATTTCGCGATCCAGATAGCCACCGGTGTACACCACATCCAGTTTGTCCAGGCGCCCTTCCAGGGTCCAGGTTGTCAGACCAAACTCATCACGGTTTTCATCAGGCTGGAAGCGGTTTGTGGAGGTCTCACCCGCCAGGTTCGGATCGTAAGAGAACACCCCTTCGGTATTCAGAGTTTGCTGAGTATGCTGTACCAGCAGATCCCAATCCTCGTTAAAGATATACGACAGACCGAAGCGCGCGCCAGAGTAAGTCGCGTCATTGTGGTCGTCTTCTACCAGGTGATCATTGTTTGGTGAAACAACGGCCGCTTCATCCATGGTGTCAATGTCTGGATTTGTAATGCGGTTCGCGTCCATCCCAGCCGGGTCTGATAACACACCGCCTGATATACGGCTGATAACCTGCGCACTGCCAATATAACCACCCTCACCAGGTACGTTACGGATGTTATCGATCCAACCGCCCTGGAAATCGTTATAGGCAGCGACACGTACTGCCAGGTCGTCTGTCAGTGTCATGTTGAAGTAGGCTTCAACGGCGTTACTCATTTCACCGCCGCGAGTCGTGCTGATGTCAGCATCCATGCCCGCTTCGAAGCCAGAATGATTTGGCTTATTGGTTATCATCCGTACGGTACCCGCCTGAGAGCTGGCACCAAACAGGGTTCCCTGTGGTCCTGGCAGTACCTCTACGCGCTGAATATCTGTCGCGTATACGTCGAGGTTACGGCCTGCCATCGATACAGGCTGCTCGTCCAGATAGAATGCAACTGACGGCTGCAATGCCTGAACAGATGATAAATTAATGTTCGACTGGGTAGTCGCAGCACCACGAATGTAAATCTCATTCTGGCCAGGTCCGGTGCCCTGGAACACAACATTTGGTAAGAATTCGACGTATTCCTGGAAATTGTCTACGCCTAAATTTTCGAGTGCTTTGCCATCCAGCGCAGTCACTGAAACGGGAACATCCTGAATCGACTCAGTCCTTTTGGTCGCCGTGACTTCGATTGTTTCAATTTTGGCGTTTGAGGAGCTTTCCTGCGCGGCAGCGGGCGTCGCTGCCAAAGCCGCAACAATTGCACAGCTTAGCTGAGATTTTCGCATGGTGTGTGTTTCCTTTGATGTCCAACTAATTCTTTTTTGTTCGAATTTTTAATTACTTCAAATCCGACTTTTAGATCATATCGCACTGAATATATTTGTCACTACCATTACTGCTCTAATTATATTTCAAAGTATTTTCTACACGTTTTTCATGATCTCACTCAATATTAGCCTAGTTTTTAAGCGTAAATAGTTGCAATCACAAATAATTTCTACAAAAGTTTAATAAAACTGCACCGTGCGTTATATTTTGCCGTAACAGCAACAGGTCTAACTTTAAGAGGAAGCGATCTATCGTGAGCGAAGCGAAGCAAAAAACGCATCTTAACAAGCCGGTGTTTGGTACCGCATCCGTCCTTATAGTACTCATGCTGCTGTTTGCAGCGTCTGTCCCAGAAACAGCCGATTCCGTGTTTCAGGCTATGCAGTCGTCCATAGTAGATAACGGCAGCTGGTTTTATGTTTTTGTTGTAGCAGTCGTGCTTCTCTTCGTCATATATCTCGGTATGTCACGCTACGGTGAGATCAAACTTGGTCCCGACCATGCTTCACCACAGTTTAGCTTTGGTACCTGGTTGTCGATGCTGTTCGCGGCGGGTATGGGTATAGGTCTGATGTTCTTCGGTGTAGCCGAGCCTCTGATGCATTATCTGTCGCCACCAACCGCTGAGTCTGGCACGGTAGAGGCCGTGAAAGAGTCAATGAAAATGACCTTCTTCCACTGGGGCGTGCATGCCTGGGCAATTTATGCGGTGGTGGCACTGGTACTGGGTTACTTTGCCTATCGCCACAACTTACCCCTTACTCTGCGCTCTGCACTGTATCCCATGATTGGCGAGAAAATTTACGGCTGGCCCGGGCATATCGTCGATATTTTCGCTGTCACCTCAACGGTGTTTGGGGTGTCGACGTCCCTTGGTCTTGGCGCATCGCAAATCAACTCTGGCCTGAATTATCTGTTAGGGGTGCCAGAGTCGACCGGGGTACAAATATGGTTAATGGTCGGGGTTGTCGCGCTGGCAGTAGTGTCAGTCGCCACAGGTCTGGAGAAAGGCATCCGCCGGTTGTCCGAAACCAACATGATCCTTGCGTTACTGCTACTGCTGTTTATTCTCATCGCAGGGCCAACCGTATTTTTAATGCAGGCATATATGCAAAATACCGGGGCCTATCTGGCCGATCTGGTACGCAATACATTCAACCTTTTCGCCTATGAAAAGACCGACTGGATTGGTGGATGGACAATTTTTTATTGGGGCTGGTGGCTGGCATGGGCACCGTTTGTCGGCCTGTTTATCGCGCGTATTTCTTACGGTCGCACCATTCGTGAATTCGTTCTGGGTGTATTACTTATTCCGTCTGCGTTTACCTTGTTCTGGATGACCATTTTCGGGAACGCGGCAATAGATTTGGTGTTTTCCGGTGGGCAGGAGGCACTGGCAACCATGGTCGAGGACAATACCTCCGTGGCCCTGTTTGTGTTCCTTGAGCAGTTCCCGTTCGATACCTTTTTGAGCTTTGTGGCCGTAGTCATGATTATCGTCTTCTTTGTCACCTCCTGTGACTCGGGCGCCATGGTGGTCGATATGCTGTGTTCACACGGCGAAAACAATACACCATTGTGGCAGCGTGTGTACTGGGCGGTTGGTGTTGGTGTGGTAAGCGCCGTGCTGCTGTATGCAGGTGGTCTGAATGCACTGCAAACCATGACCATTGCCTCGGCGCTGCCCTTCGCGGTGGTGCTGATGATTGCGCTGTTTGGCTTACTTAAAGCATTGCGGGTGGAAGCGTATAAGCGCGAGAGCCTGCAAGTACTGGCCGGTTCACCGCAACACTCCGATATTGACAAAAACTGGCGGGATCGACTGGAAAATATCGTCAGCTTTCCCGACGAGGACGCGGTCTATCGGTTCATGCATAAAACTGCCCTTCCGGCATTGAACGAGGTGGCAGATGAATTTTCCAATCAGGGCTTTAGCACCAGCGTAGATGACGAAGACGGGATAGTCCGCTTAACCATTACCCTTGGCAGCGACCCAGACTTTGTGTTTGCGGTACACAGAACACAAGCCGACCACCCGGAATTCGTGTTTTCTGACAAAGACGGCGCGCCAGATAAACCGCCGGCGACCTACTATCGCGCAGAGGTCCACCTGTCAGAAGGCGGTCAGAACTATGACATTATGGGCTGGTCCAAAATATCAGTGATTAACGACGTTATTGATCACTATCATAAGCATCAGCATTTTATTCACCTGCTGAAATAGCGGTTCATAAAATACGTTGATAGACGGAAGTAAAATGGGAAAAGAAGAAGAACTTTTGGTAGCTCTGCGGCGCGTTATTCGCGCCGTAGACTTGCGCAGCAAGCAATTAAGCAAGCACTTTGGGTTAACCGGTCCGCAGTTGCTGGTGATGCAGAATATTCAGGAGAAGCCTGGTATTATGGTCAGAGAAATTGCTGATAACATTAATCTGAGTCCGGCTACAATTACCAATATTCTTGATCGCCTGGAAGCCCGCGATTTGGCCAAACGTATTCGCAGTACGACGGACAAACGTAAAGTTGGCGTATTTTTAACGGAACGTGGAAAGGCGGCGGTACAGGACTCGCCCCGCCCGCTGCAGGAGCACTTTGTGGATCGCTTTCATCAGTTAAAGGAATGGGAGCAAAGCCAGATGGTCGCTACCATGCAGCGTATTGCCACTATGATGGACGCTGAGGATATTGATGCCTCGCCGTTTTTGGAGCTTGGCAGTATTTCAGAGAAAAACTCGTAATCGCTATTGTTTTGTCGGCGGACTGACCCGGTTTGGGCGGCCGCCGGTTACTTTATCAGCCCTCCCCTCTTCTTTGGCTTTTTCAGCCCGGCGCTTTCTCACTTCTTTGGGATCGGCAATCAGCGGGCGATAAATTTCTACCCGGTCACCGTCTTTCAGCACATCAGTACGCTTTGCTGTGCGAGACCAGACGCCTACCTTCGCGTTGGCAATATCACTGTCGGGATACAGTTCTGCAATATTAGAGGCATCGATGGCTGATTCGACTGTCGCGCCTTCACGCAACATCACTTCCACTATCGATTGTCTGGTTGGCAGCGCAAATGCCACTTCAACCCGAATCATGCCTTTGCTCATGCGTAAACCTGTTTAGCCCGTTCGGTAAATGCCGCAACCATACTACTAGCCAGACTGCTGAAGACTTTGCCAAAGGCCATTTCTGCAAGCTTGCTGCTAAATTCAAACTCAAGCTTTAGCTCAATTTTACAGGCTGACTCAGATAAAGAGGAAAAGGTCCAGCCACCCTGTAGCTGGCGAAACGGCCCTTCAATTAACTGCATATCAATGCGTTTGCCGGTCGTCAGTTCATTATGGGTAGTAAACCATTGTTTAAGCCCAGCTTTAGCGACCAGCAGTGACGCCCGCATCGAGGTATCGTCCTGCTTCAGCACTTTGCTGTCTGCGCAGCCAGGCAAAAATTCTGGGTAGGCTTCAACATTGTTGACCAAATCAAACATGGCTTCGGCACTGTGCGCGACCAGCGCACTGCGTTGGATACTTGGCATTGATTTCCCGAACTATTTCTACGACAGCGGCGAGTGTACCACAGAAAAAGCGACGGGCTAATATTGCATGATGCGCTTGAAAGCGGGCTAAACAGCCTTATATCAGCCGGTAGACGTGATCTGCAATTGCATGAATACACTACGCAACTACAGACATTTTCTTAGGTATCAGTATAATAGCGGGCATGAAAAAAAATAAATCGTCAAAAGCATCGACCGGCACTATCGCGCTGAACAAAAAAGCACGCCACGACTACTTCCTTGAGGATAAGTACGAGGCAGGTATGGCGTTACAGGGCTGGGAAATCAAAAGTATCCGCGAAGGTAAGGTGAACATTACCGATGCCTACGTCATCATTCAAAATGGTGAAGCTCTGTTGGTAGGCAGTCGTATTTCACCATTAACGCAGGCGTCAACGCACGTAATAAGCGAGCCGGAACGGGCGCGCAAACTGCTGCTGAATAAGCGTGAAATCGACAGACTGATGGGGGCCCGTGATCGCCAGGGGTATTCCATTGTGGCTACTGCCATGTACTGGAAAAAGTGCTGGGTAAAACTAGAAATTCATCTGGCCAAAGGTAAGCTTACTCACGATAAACGCGATACAGTGAAGGATCGTGACTGGAAGCGCCAGAAAGAACGGGTAATGAAGCACAGCGTATAATTAACCGCTGTGCTGTTTCTGCCCTTGGGCAAGATAGCGTTTGGTCAGTTTTCTGCGCTGCAGCATATCCAGAATAAGACTCCACCATGATGTGGGGGCACGCAACGTAGTAAGATCATTACCCAATCGCCGCAACTGTCGCCTGACCGTTGCCATATTTGCCAGCCCAGCCAGGGTCTTGTCCCGCCACTGGCATGCCGGAATATAGCCCGCATAAGTCCAGTTTTTACGCCATTTTTGCGCCAAATCCGGCGTGGTGGCAAGTGCGCTGGCCAGGCCAACCATGGTACAGCCCTGTTCAATCACCTGCTCGGCAACATCAGCCCGGCGGATCCCACCCGTTGTCATTACCGGCATCTCTGTGTGTGCGACCATTTTGCGGGCAAATGATAAGAAATACGCTTCGCGGGCAAGGCGTGACTCGTCAGCCGTATTACCCTGCATCGCCGGTGACTCATAGCTGCCACCGGATAACTCGACCATGTCGACGCCAAGTGCCTGAAGGCGTTCAACAACGGCAAGTGCGTCACTGAACTCAAACCCGCCACGCTGAAAATCGGCGCTGTTCAGCTTCACCATGACAATAAAATCGCGCGGGCACACTGCCCGGATCTGACTGATTACGTTGATAAGCAATCGCGCCCGGTTCATCAGCGAACCGCCCCACTCGTCCTGTCGCTGATTAGTCAGCGGCGATAAAAACTGGGTGAGCAAATAACCATGCGCTGCGTGTATTTCCACGCCATCAAAGCCCGCCTGCATTGCCTGTTTTGCACTGGCAACAAAACGCTGACAGACATCGTGAATATCTTCGCAGGTCATCGCCTTTGGCGTTGCAAACAACTTGGAGTGACGGCCCATAGACAAGGGTACGGCGGACGGTGCCAGGGCCTTACCCTGCATCGCCTTAAACACCTGTCGGCCGGGATGATTAAGCTGCATAACAGCAAGTGCGCCTTGCGACTTGATAATGCTTGCCCAGCGCTTAAACGGTGCAAGCGGTGTGTTAGCTTCCAGCGCAACTCCGCCAGGTCCGGTCATGGCCTGTTTATCAATCATCACATTGCCGGTAATGATCATACCAAGCCCGCCATGCGCCCAGTACCGATAAAGGCTGTAAAGTGCCTCACCCGGCAACGCACCGTCGGCCGCCATATTTTCTTCCATGGCAGCCTTCACAATCCGGTTTACAGCAGTTTTTCCGCCAGCAAAACTAAATGGCGAATAAAGAACGGAATCTTCGTGCATAGTGTCCATACAGAAAAGCAAAAATACCGCGCTACTGTAATAGACCTTGATGACAAATTCATCCTCAGATTAGCCTTCCTGCAATCCAGGGCCAATCTTTATGCCTCATTCGCGCCAAACATTGACATCTTGCCACTTGCAGTCTCTGGTTTTTCGGCGGCATTTTCATATAGTCCTGCAATGTGGGCCCTGATAACGCTTACCAGTGAGGTGCTATCGCAATAATTCTCAAAATACCTGCAGACGGTCCTGGGCTATACGGTAGCTGTAATGCACGGTAATGAAATTAAGGCCATGTCATTATGAAACATTTCATTAGATGGCCCCTTGATATGTGGCAAAATAACCATATCTATTTGATTGGTAAAAAGTGACGCTTTGCCAGACGCTTCTAAACTGACTGACGTTGTTTATAAGCTTCGTGCCGTTCGTGACTATTTGTGCGTAGCAAAAAGCACGATGTAACAAGTGAGTCCGTAAAGAGGCAGATGATAACGTCCATTCCTTAAGCAACCGAAGTAATCGCTGGTTGTGTGGGATTTATTAAGCGAGTAGAATGGCTTAAGTAATTCGTCGCCGGTTAAGCATTATCAGGTGGCGCAACCTGGAAACAGGTTTCCTCGGGGCTGATTAGGATTCGACAGGATCTAGGAAGCTGGAGGTGCATGCAGAGGTGCGGATTGCCTCTTAAAAAATCCGCTTTAAATAGTCGCAAACGACGAAAACTACGCACTAGCCGCTTAAAAACCGGTATAGGCCCTTCCACCACAGCTTTGTTTGCTAGCGTGGATTCGGAAGGTCATATAAGCAAACTAGCGAGGGAAACTCTCCTGAGGTTGAACCGCGAAATAGTATCAGGACCGCTATTAGGAATCCTGTTTGCCGGAGTCCGAAATAGTTAAATAAAAGACAAACTAAGCATGTAGTACCAAAAGTAGACATTTTCTGGACGCGGGTTCAAATCCCGCCAGCTCCACCAAACAACATACCCTGTGCCGCAAGGCATGGGGTTTTCTTTTTTGTAAGTAGCTCTCCCCTAAGCAAAACACAGTTGTTCGTAGTTATCTGCCATGTTTAGTGCAGCAGGCGACACTGAAAAAACTACGCTTTAACCGAATCACAAATCATCGCTGTGCTGAAATGAGTTTATATTGCGTAAGGCTCATATAGAGCGCTGTCATCACATTATCCGCACCTTCCTTAACGAAAAACGCTTGAGAACTGCATCATTAACGAAGACGTCGACGTTATTTCTGGTATAACTATATGTTGAACAACATTGGCTTAGGGCACATGTATGAACTACGAGTTAGAGGACGTAATCGATAACCTGAAGTATAGCGATATTCGCCCGAGTGAAATTCATGGGAACGGACTATTCGCAACAGACTCCATCCCTGAGGATACAGAACTTGGTCAACTGGATGGTCAGCTCATCCCGGAGACGCTTCATCATAAAATGCAGTTAACGCTGGAATGGAATGCAATTGAAGAAAACGTATTACTCGTCAGGCCTTACAGAACGAAATACAGTTATATCAATCATTCCCGCACGCCAAACCTCAAACTTGTCGGCATTCCATTACGGGTAATCACTACACGAGCTGTGAAAAGTGGAGAAGAGTTTACACTTGATTACCGGGAAGAAAAGCTCTCGAAAGAATATATAGATACAAAAGGAAAGTACTATTTATGATTGCCAAACAATTTCTTTTATGCTCTGTAGACATAAAAGAGAAAGGAGTCTGGGCCGAACTAGTAAATAGCTCAGAATCAATGGAAGAAAAAGATGTAGCGACACAGGAATGGCATCTTCGGAAGCAACAAAACGTTAATTTCTGTAAGCATGTTGTGAAGGAGGAAATGCAGTACAGGGACGCATTAGAAAAATCAAGAAACCTGGATCTTTTATGGAACGAGAATGTCGAAACCTGCGTTGATTTAAACAAATCATTCGCTGGATTTGATATTGTGAAACGAGAAACATCGTTAGTTGTTGATTATCATGGTAACTTCCTGTTCGTAATTTGTTATACGATTTCTTATCAGGACCTTAGTGTAAAGGAACTCGCCAAAGAAATTTTTAAGAATAGAGAGATCACTACCAACCTGGGCGATTCAGAGTGGCTTTACGCCTTTCAAGACCTCGTTAAAGAGGAGGTCTGCAAGTATGTTCATGCGATAACAAAGCAAACTAAGCTTCACAGTGACAACGTAATTCTTAATAATGACGCTGCGTTCCCTTTGTTGTTTGCGGACAGCGTTCAGGATGAAGATTTATCAGAACTTTTTCGTAATGAGGAAAGCTCTGAGCAACTAGCGAAAGGAAATGCCTTATCTGCTGACTTTACCAATTCATTTTTTCACGTTGGATGGAACTATACGCTGGCAGTTAATTTTCCCTATGATGTTCAGGAAAATGTTTTCGCTTTAATGACGAAAATGCAAATGAGCTATTACAAGTTTCGTTATTACAAAGAATATTTTAATGAAGTCTTCACAGACATATTGAAAAACTCAGAGGCAATCGACTCTCAAAGAGTAGACTTTTTTGACAAATTAAAATTGAACTACAAGGTCTTTTTAGCTAATTACTTCAAGTTTAAGTATGGGCTTTATCCAAAATACTGCCAGGTTATGGAAGGTGTTGAAAGACTATGGAACATAGACAAGGATACAGAGCTTTTAGAGAAAACATTCGAAGCGCAATCTGAATTTGTTAACAAGAAATACTCTGAAGCAAACCAGCGGCTGAATGACAAACAGAATCAAGCTTTAAACATTATCGCGCTATTACAGGTAGCGGCTTTTGTGAGTGTAATTTATGATTCTTTGGCATTTGAAGAGAAGTGGCCAAATGAATTCTACACCGTCCTGTCACTCATAAGCATTTCTGTAATTGCTGTCATTTCTTTGTACGTAAGTTTTGGATTAATCAGAAAAAGTAGAAAGAAATAAAGTATAAAGCGGCATATATGCAGTATTCGAAAAGGCTGTTTAACAGGTCTTACAAAAGCTCATTCCCGAAGCAGTTCTGATAAATGACAGCAGGCGGTATGTTTCGTCCCTGACTCAATGAGCCTTTGCAGACTTTCTTTTTAATACCTATTTTGAACCCTGCCAACAAAAAAAAGCCGCTTACCTCGCGGTAAACGGCTTCAGTCATAAACTCACTGGCTGTTTATTTTTTACTGCGGCGACGAAGTGCCAGTGCACCAAAGCCCATAACGAACAGCAATGCTGAAGCAGGCGCCGGAACCTGAGAATAACCAATGGCAGCCGTTCCCTGAACCGGGCTTGAACTGTCATAAATACCCAGACGGTATGTACCCGCATCCAGCCATGAGAACAACATTTCTCCAGGTTCATAGGCAACGTTGGCATTCGACCCTGTTGCACCACTTAAGGAAATCAGATTGCAGCCGCCATTAGTGCCTGAGATTGCAGTTTGCGCACTATGGCAAAATGTCGTGTCATTGGTCAGTCGCGTGAAACTTGTTCCATCAATAATGTCCAGCGTGAACCCCGTGACATCAGAGGCGTTGCCGCTGCTCAGGAACGAGTCCAGCGAAAGAGAAAACTGAGAGTTACTGGTGAAAAGCACACTCAGTGTGACCGGCGTACCCTGCCAGTCAAAAATAAACTGATTCGCATCAAGCGTAACAGACGCATTAGTCGAACCATAATCTTCCATGGTTGACGATATAATCGCGCCCTGAGCCAGGCCAGACACACCCAGCATAAATAAAGCAAGTATTCGGAATGACATATACTTCATATAAATCCCTTTTTAAGTCTTTTATTACAACGAAACTGGCTTTGGTATAAAAAGCCATCTTTTATTATCCACCATGGCTTCATGCAAAAACCAACCCAACTTATATATACCCACAAATATCAAATACTTAACGAGAATCTTTCTATAAAATCATCCTTATTTGTAAAAAATACTGACAGTATGACGCGCACTTATCATGCGTAGCTGAAGAAAAAATAAACGACCAGGTAAGTCGGCGACATACGTCAAACACGTACTGGCAAACGTTCAGGTGTACTGACGAGCCGGCGTCTGAAAGCGCAGACGTTTTCGCTTGCTGGCACAGTGAAGCTTCAGTAAAACGCTGTCTGCGAATACTGTAAAGTGTTGTAGGAGTGCAGGTAACACTGTGGGTGCCCGTGAAACAGTGCGGGGTATACACGTCACCTTAGTCAGGCGTAAAGAGCGGTAATACCATGCCGCCCTCCCCGCAGACAGCGGCAATGACTCACCAGCTAAAGCTTTCCTTTCGTCTTAACAGCCCGCGATGTCGGTTTTTCAGCAACTGGCACTATCTGTGCTACTACTATCTGCGCTACAGAGAATCTGTGCAAAAACTCCTCAACAAATGCACAAGCAGACTTATATTGCGCTTAAAACTCATCTCTCACTTTATTCAGGAGGCTATGTATGGAATCGGTAAGTGGTATAGGCAGGTTTACGCAAATCGACCCTGTCAGAAAAAACGCGACGCCCGAGCCCAACAAGGTATTTGAACTGGACAAGCTTGCAAATAAGGTTGAACCGCAGACAATAACCAATGACAGCACCGCTCTGCAGCAACAGCCTGGTCCCACGGTTACACCAAATAATAGCAGCGACATTGCTAAAATCGTGAACTCACAGGCGTCGTCGGTTAACCAGACTTACGGCCCTGACGCAGATCAGCGCAACGCCACACCGGGGTCGATTTTTACAACCCGCGCATAGTAAAGACCGGTATTTTCGACTGTCAGAAGTATGCCCGGTGGAGTGCCAGAGTGCATACCTTCGATGGCAGTCGTAATACCAAAGCCAGCCTCGCCTGACGGTACAAAACTGTTTATTTTTCAACCGTCATCGCGTACGGTAAATATTACTCTTCCAACTCACTGCTCAGGGAATGCAGCGTGTTACGACCACTCTTTTTACTGTTATTGCTCGTCAGCGCCACGGCTAACGCGGGCGACTGTGACACGCCGCTGGTTGTTGCCTACAACGGAGACTGGGGGCCCTACTTTTACAGCTACGGTCACGAGCAGTACGACGGCACAGACTATGAGTTGCTGCGCGACGTTGCGAATGCAATGGGCTGTGATCTGGCGGTATTGCCCATGAATGAAGTCCGCTCGTCCATCGAGCTGGAAAAAGGCAGTTACGATGTTTCTCTGGGCGCCACTTATACCAAAGAACGGCAACAAAGCTTTCATTTTTCGACGCCGTACCGTGATGAGCAAATCGGGCTGGTAATTTCCGCTGAAGCTGGGCACACGCCGGAAACCACCCTTGCCGATATACTGAGCAAGGGTGGAAAAGTCGGCATCAATATGTCCGGCTATTTTGGCAGCACGGTAGCGTTGCTTAAGGAGCAGTATCCCTCACAGTTTATTCACGAGTTTTCGCTTACAAAACGTGTCAGTCTGCTTTCACAAAAGACCGTCGACGCTATTGTCGATGATCGCCTGGCGCTATGTCTGGAACTGAGAAACGTGCCTTCTTTTTCAGCCATGCAGGAACGACAGAGCAGCAGTCAGGCCATGATCCTGAGCAACGAAATTCTCCATCACGATGCTATTCACTTTATGTTTAGTAAGCACACCACCGCTGCGGCTTTTGTCACCAGATTTAATAAACACTTATCGCAACAGCTCCAACACCAGGCCTCGGCGCCCGTCTGCCCCTGGGATGCATCCTAATCAGAGCGCTTAAAAGCACTCTGCGCTCGATGCCTTAAAGTAACACTATAAACTTTATTTAATCTTCTGAGGTAGAAAGCAGCGAGCCGTTCACAGAAGTGGGAAGTGCGTGTGAAAGACAGTGTCAGTGAAATATTAGGTAACCTGGATAACGATATTCAGGGTGAAAAGCTGAGTTTTGGCGAGCTGGTTGGCAAGTTTGAGGATCGCGGGTTTGGCCCACTGCTCCTTATTCCGTCACTGCTTGCCTTCCTGCCAACCGGCGCCATCCCCGGTGTCCCGTCATTGTGTGGTATCACGATTTTTCTGATTTGTATTCAGGTTGCCGTGAATAAAGACCATCCCTGGCTTCCCAAACGGCTTAAGCAGCAGGCTATTTCCCGCGAAAAGATTTTAACCGGCGTCGACAAGGCGCAGCCTTACGTTTCAAAGGTCGAGCATTACCTTCGTCCACGTGCCAGATGGTTAAGTTCAGCGCCACTGAAAAACCTTATTGCCATCTATTGCGGAGCCGCTGCGCTGTGCATGATCCCCCTGGAACTGTTACCGTTTGCCGCTGCCCTGCCTAGTTTTGCGCTGGCCATTACCGCGATTGGTATGACCAACCGTGATGGCTTGTTTATTGGTATCGGCATTGTGCTGCAACTTGGCACCGTGTATCTGGTAATGCAAGCTATGAATAGCCTGTAAGGCGTGCTTTTATATTCGCGCGTACTAAAAATGACCGGCAGACAAAAACTATAAACTTTTTTTAATCAATACCGGTATCAAGCAACGTGTAGCGAAAACAGCAGAGTAATTCTTTGAGACAACGAATCAGCGCAATGCTCGACAACCTTGGCGAAGAACTGACCGAAGACGACTTGCGATTTGGAGATTTGGTCAGGCGCTTTGAAAACCGGGGCTTTGGGCCACTGTTGCTGGTACCTGCGCTGATTACGCTGCTCCCCACCGGGGCCATACCCGGCGTTGCCTCGATGTGTGCAGTCACGCTTTTTATTCTGTGTATTCAGGTGGCTCTGGGCCGTCACAGCCCGTGGATACCCAAACGTCTGCAAAACCAGTCCATCCCAAAAGAAAAGCTGCTGACAGGCGTCGGCCATGCCCAGCCGTATATTTACCGGATGGAAAAACTGTTCCGCCCTCGGGGGATCTTTTTATCCGTTTCACCGGGTAAAAACCTGGTCGCGGTGTACTGCGGTGTCGCTGCGCTATGTATGATACCGCTGGAATTCGTTCCGTTTGCCGTTACCCTGCCCAGTCTGGCACTGGCTATTACCGCCATTGGCATGGCCAATCATGACGGGTTATTTATTTTTATCGGTATGATGCTGCAACTAGGCACAGCCTACCTGGTTGTGACAACACTTATTCTGTAGTGCGTTTTGCTGCCTGTACCAGGCGCTGCCATTCGTTGTCATTCACCGGCATGACAGACAAGCGATGGCCTTTTTTAACAAGCCCTACTTCAACAATATCGGGCATGGCTTTGATGGTTTTAAGCGGTAAAACTTCAGCAAACTTTTCTACAAACTTCACATCAACACGGTACCAGCGCGGTGACGCTTCGGAGGCTTTAGGATCGTAGTACGGGCTGTTGCTGTCAAACTGTACCGGGTCTGGGTACCCTTCCCTGACGACCTCTGCTATACCCGCAATACCCACCTGTTTACAGCTTGAATGGTAAATAAATACCTTGTCGCCGACCTGCACCTCATCGCGTAGAAAATTGCGCGCCTGATAGTTGCGAACGCCTTCCCAGGGCTCGGTCTGTCCGGACCGCGCGCGTAAGTCATCAATACTGAAGGTGTCAGGCTCAGTTTTAAACAGCCAGTTAGCCACAGGCTTTTCTCCTTTTCGGCATCAGGCGTACAGTGTATCAAAGGCGCCCTGCTGAACAATTAATGTGAGCTATTTTCGAAGCTCTGCTACACTACGCGCGATTTCTCCGCTATGTGAATGTTATGCACGCCACTATCAAAGCCGAACGCGGCCTTTTTTCTTACCCAAAATACTGGCCCCACTGCCTGGGCACCGCCCCCTTTTTACCCATGTCCCGGGAGGAAATGAATCAACTGGGCTGGGACAGCTGCGATGTTATTCTGGTCACCGGTGATGCCTATGTGGATCACCCCAGTTTTGGCATGGCCGTAGTAGGCCGGGTACTTGAAGCACACGGCTTTCGCGTGGGGATCATCAGCCAGCCGGACTGGACCAGCAAAGACGATTTCATGAAGCTGGGTAAACCCAACCTGTACTTTGGTGTGACCGCCGGCAACATGGACTCCATGATCAACCGCTACACTGCAGACAAAAAACTTCGTCATGACGACGCCTACACTCCAGGCAATGTAGGCGGTAAACGGCCAGATCGCGCAGTCACCGTCTATTCACAACGTTGCCGTGAAGCGTTTAAGGGCGTGCCTGTGATCTTAGGCGGTATTGAAGCCAGTCTGCGACGCATTGCTCACTATGATTACTGGAGCGAAAAAGTCAGACGTTATGTGCTGTTTGACGCAAAAGCCGACCTTTTGATGTTTGGCAATGCCGAACGCCCATTAGTCGAAATCACGCACCGGCTGGCTGCGGGAGAGGACATCAAAGACATTCACGATGTTCGCGGCACAGCGCTTATTGTCAAACAGGCGCTGCCTGAATGGCAGGGTGTCGATTCGACTTCGCTGGACAGACCGGGAAAAATCGACCCAATCCCCAGTCCGTATCAGGAACAACCCGACTGCGACAAAGCGGATCAATCCGGCAACGCCGATGATGGCAAACCTCAAGCCATCGTGGTACAGCCTGATAGTCGACGTAAACCCTGGGAAAATGTGTATGTAAAACTGCCTGCATTTGAAACCGTACGCGATAACAAAATGCTGTACGCCCATACGTCGCGTATTTTACACCAGGAAACCAATCCGGGCTGTGCCCGGGCGCTGATGCAGCGTCATGGCGACCGTCACTTGTGGGTTAATCCGCCGGCAATGCCGCTGGAAACCGAAGAAATGGATGCCGTATTTGATCTGCCCTATCAGCGGGTACCGCACCCAGCCTATGGCGATGCCAAAATTCCTGCCTACGACATGATCCGCTTCAGTGTGAATATTATGCGAGGCTGTTACGGTGGCTGCACATTCTGCTCAATTACCGAGCATGAAGGCCGGATCATTCAAAGCCGGTCTGAAGACTCAATCATTCGCGAAATTGAACAAATTCGCGATACGGTGCCCGGCTTTACCGGTGTTATCTCTGACCTGGGTGGCCCAACCGCAAACATGTACCGGCTGCGTTGTCAGAGCAAAAAAGCCGAAGCGACCTGCCGTCGCCCATCCTGTGTGTACCCCAGCATTTGTGCGCATATGGATACCGATCATAAACCCACTATCGATTTGTATCGTCGCGCCCGTGAACTGCCTGGGATCAAAAAAATCCTGATTGCTTCGGGTGTACGCTACGATCTCGCGGTGGAAGATCCGGACTATGTAAAAGAACTAGCCCTGCATCACGTGGGGGGTTACCTGAAAATTGCCCCCGAACATACCGAAGACGGGCCCTTGTCAAAAATGCTTAAGCCCGGCATGGGCAGCTATTACCGGTTCAAGGAACTGTTTGACCAATATTCGCAGGAAGCCGGTAAGAAGCAATACCTTATTCCTTATTTCATTGCTTCGCACCCGGGCACGACCGATGAAGATATGCTGAACCTGGCGATCTGGCTGAAGGAAAATAAATTTAAACTGGATCAGGTACAGAATTTCTATCCGTCGCCAATGGCGACCGCGACAACCATGTACCATACCGAAGTCGACGCCACCCGAAAGGTGAAAAAAGACAGTGACAGTGTGCCCTCGGCGAAAGGTGAAATACACCGGCGCCTGCACAAAGCTATGCTGCGCTACCACGATCCGAAGAACTTTGCACAGATCCGCGAGGCGCTGAAAAAAATGGGGCGCGAGGATTTAATTGGTCGCGGGCCACACCATCTGGTGCCACCACAAAGCGCAGACGAAAAGCGCCAGCAGGCACGTAAGGCAAAAGGCGGCGAAAAAGCATTAAGCAAGCATACCGGGCTTCCGCCCAACTTTCAGCGTCGGGGCAAACAAAACAGTAAGCCTGGACGCTCGTCCGGCAAGCCGTCAGCGGTAAAGCCAACTGCCAAGCGATGACAATGTGTGGCCGTCTTGCGCGGCCCCTGCGTCACTTAGCGTCAGGCTTTGGCGGCACTGCATTATTTTTGCTGTGCCATTTAAACACAACAAATACCAAAGGGCTGTCACCGGTATTTTTGACACCATGCGCATCCCATGGCGCAGCGTACAGCATGTCTCCGGCACTGGCGCTGAACGTCTCGCCCTCGACACTCCACTCGCCCTGCCCCTGCGTAATAAGCAAATATTCTTCATCTGCATGCTGATGTGGCGGATGGATCTGCTGGCCGGGCTCGATCACTGCCATACCGGTCAGTGTTTTATCAACACCGTAGGACGAGCCGGTAAAATAGCTGTAAAAGGCCCAGCCATCGCCTTTCTCTACTTCAGCCTCCGCCTGAGAGATAACCCCAGTCTCGATTGTTTCAGCCTGCGCAGAAATGCTCAGCAACGCCAGGCATAGTGTGCTTACCTTTATTACTTGGCTCATGGTTTTCACCGTTGTCAGACAGATTACTTTGCGCCCCTGCCAGTAAACGTTGCAGGGGCGTATCAAGGCCCGTTCAGGGTGTGCTGTTTTGCGCCTGTATTGCCGCAAAACTTTGATAATCTCTGGCCTTCAGCGCCTTTCTGCAACTCCAGATAACAAACACCAGCAAGGGAATATTCACCTGCAGCGCAGCCAGCGTCAGACTGTCACTGGTGTGCAGTACACTATAGCTGATCAGCAGGACAAGTACACTGGCACCGGCGATGGCCAGCCATACCGGCTTAGACAATCCTCTGAGTGCCACAGCAAATACCAGATTGAGTATCATCAATCCCCAGAAGCAGGCAACAAGCGACACGTCACTGACCATGCCAGCCAGCGCAGTCAGCCCAAGCGCGCTGATGCTTCCCCATACCGTGGCATGCCACAGGCGCGTCAGAACGGGAGGAAAGGCTTTCTTCGCCAACCAGATGTCTATGCCACTGACACACAATACGGTCAGCATTACTCCCAGCACAAAATACAGCAGTTTACCGGGAATACCGGCAAAATCGCCGAAGTGCAGCCGGTACATCGAATAAATTAACTGTTTGCCCCAGTGACCGTCTTTGTAGCCGGCATTGCCCAGAAAATTTCCCTGCGTATCGAAGCGATAATTCTCGGAATAAATCATCTTACCGGGTACCTGGGTGTAAATTTCAATCAATTGAGCCGGGCTGTTAACGTCATGAACGGTAATAAATATAGGGGGCTGGTCAGGTGCCAGTGTCTCTAACTGAGCCACCGCTTTTTGCAGATTTGGCGTCGCTACCGGCTGCGTCAGTTCAGGCTCAGGCGTAAATACCGTTTCCACTGCTGCCTGCCTGTTACCATCAAAATACAGTTGTGACATTAGCAGGATGATGAGACCGGCCATACCAAAATACGTGCCGGTAACCCCGATCATAAGGTGAAACGGCGCAGCCCACAGCCCGAAGCGGTTATGCAGGTCAATCTTATACTGCTGACGGTTACCACCACGGCGCAGCGTGAAGGCATCTTTTTTAATGCGTTTATGCGCTATTATGCCGGTCACAACCAGTGTACAGATAATTGCCCCGAGTGCACTGACCAGGATCATGCCCCAGCTATGCGGCAGATTAAGATACAAGTGAAGATCAACCAGCATCTTAGTGAACGGCGAACGCTCTTTTTCAATCAGATTGCCGTCGCTGTCTGCAAAATAGGCGACATCATCGTTTTCAACCACCAAACGCGGGATCCCGGAGGTAGGAAAAACAACGAACTCATGCTCGGTGGCCTCAGGATGACGTGCGCGGAACGCGGCCATCGCCTTTTCCACGGTTGCCGGGTCTACCTGCTCCATTTCTTCAATACCAGGCTGTTCCCAGCGCTCAAATTCTTTATGAAACACAGCCAGCGTGCCAGACAGGCACACAAGAAACAGCAATATGCCTAAAAACACACCGACCCAGCTATGGGCATTAAGTGCCGCTTGTTTAGTTGCTTTCTCCATATTAATTCAGTCCTGGCAGGTACAGTAAAAGCAGTGTGCTTATCACACTTAAACTCAGATAGATCAGCAGCGCCTTGCCCTTCGCTCCTGTCGCAAAATAATGGTAAGCCAGCAAGCCCCAAAGCAGAGGCTGCAATACAACGCCGGTTGCCAGCTGTCCGGTATCAGCAAAAGGCAGACGCAGACTAAACGCCATTGCCGTCAGCAGGCTGGTGATCATTAACCCGGGCAGTGCCACCAGGGTATGGCCTAAATGAGTGGCGGTTTGCCTTGCCGTTACTTTTATCTGTCGGGGTGATGGCTGGTTTTTAGGTGCAGGCAGGCGGCTTTGGTTGAGGCCGATAAATGGCCATACCAGCAGACCGGGTAAACACAAGGCGTACACCAGACCGAACTCCCAGCCCTGACTGTATGACCAGAGTACACAGGAGACAATAAAAAGTGCGATGCTCAGATACAGAAACGCCGGCGCCTGCTGGCGCCAGCTTCTGTAAAGGCTCGCAATAGCCGCCAGGGATATCCCTGACGCAAGGAGAAGCGATACCATGTTTTACTCCGGTTAAAAAGCGTAGGTCACGCTGGCATTAACCGTACGGCTCAGGCCCGGGAAACAATCGCCTCGGGCCAGACAGGAAGTCAGGTACTCCTTGTCGGTCACATTACGTACGTTTAACTGCAAATCCAGGTTATCATTAAGCGTATACCCTACCATGATATCTCCCAGCGTATAGTCTGGCGTTTCATAGCGTACGGTGGCATTTTCAGATACACTTTCGCCCACATAACGCACACCGCCGCCCAGGCGCAGACCTGCAACCTGCCGCGGTGACCAGGTCAGCCACAGTGAAGCATTACTATCAGGTTGCGCTGACAGTCTGTAGCCATTGGGATCTTCAGCATCAATGGTAGATGCAGCAAACTGAGCGGTGACAGTACCCAGATCGACACGTCCCTCCAGTTCAAACCCGCTTAATGTGGATTTACCCTGTTGCTGTGCGGCTTCTGCAGGCAGGCTGTTTGGATTTGGCAGGTTGGAAATTTCAATATCATAATAGGCCAGCGTCAGGTAACCTGGCACCGCCTGCATTTCATATTTCAGACCCGCTTCGTACTGCCTGGCTTCTTCCGGATCAAGCTGCTCGCCCGTGCGGGTAACGCCCACCACAGTTTCAAAGGATTCAGCATAGCTGACATACGGTGAGAAGCCATTGCCCAGCTGATACAGCACGCCAGCTGAATACGAGGTCTGAGAGTCTTCCTGCGTACTGCTGCCATTATCATTGTCAACCCGATCATGGCGCAGACCCAGTGTGAATCGCCAGTTATCAATACTGATATGATCAGAAAGATACAGCCCGGTGTCCTTCACTGTTTGCTCAGGCTGGTCGTTGTACATAGCATCAAAGACGCTTTGCTCAGGTGCGCCGGGATACTGAGGATTGGCCAGATCCAACGCGTAGTCAAAGTCTCCGGAAAGGGCGCCACCACCAAAATAATAGGCGGAGTTGGCATCTGTATCGACATTCTGATATTGCGCGCCTGCCAACACTTCGTGTTCCAGTGCGCCAGTGGTGAAGGCTTTCATCAGGCGTACATCAAACGCATGCTGATTAAAGGTATTATCTGCCTGATAAAAGGTTCGGGGGGCTACCGTGTCTGAGGCAACGACCTGCTGGCCAATATAGGCATTTAAGTAACGTGAGCCACCGGTAAAGGTGGGCCAGGCCTGATGATAGTCCGCTTCGCCATCACGCCATAGTGCGGTGAATGACAGAGAGGTCGAGGCGTTGAAGATATGTTCACCCAGTACCGTGACCTGGTTTGACTGAGTATCAAACTTATTAAAGCCGGGTTCACCGGCATACACATTCTGATCCGGAAGATAGCTACCATCAGACAGCGGTTCGAGCGTCCCTTCAACGGGAATAAACTGTGCGGCGGTATCACTTTCTGTATCCTGAAACAAACCAATGACAGTGAGTGTTGTATTGTCCGTTGGCATGTATGTCATCGACGGCATCAGGACTTTGGTATCATCGGTTACATAGTCAACCTGGGTGTCGGCGTCACGGTAAACACCAACAAAGCGCCCCAGCACGCTGCCGTCTTCGCTCAGTGCACCGTTTATGTCGACATTCGCCTGAGCGCGGCTGAACGTCCCGTATTGCAGCATCACTTCACTGCCCTGTCCGGCTTTGGGCGTTTTAGACACGTAATTCATAATTCCGCCCGGAGACCCCTGCCCGTATAACACGGAAGCCGGACCTTTCAGCAGTTCGACCTGCTCCATCGTATACACTTCTGCACGGGTTGAATTATAGCTGCCAAACAATTCCTGAATAGAGTCGCGATAGCGGGGGATGCTCAAGCCTCGTGACGATACCGAATCGACACGCGTTGCAAACCCATAGGTTTCGCCTGTAACACCGGCCATATAGGTCGCAGTCTGAGACAGGTTGAGCGCACCCTTGGTACGAATATCCAGATCTGTTTCAATTGATAATGTTCGCGCCAGTTCAACAATAGGAGTATTGGTTTTAGTCGCCCCAAACGGGCTGCGTTTACCAACAATTTCTACTTTTTCAATGGCTTTTTCGTCGGCGTCCTTGTCAGATTGCGCGTTGGCAGGCAAAGCGATCGCAGCAGTAATGGCTGCACTTAACAGAGTTTTTCCGAAAGTCATAGTGTGCGTTTTTCGTTTGTTGTTGAGTCATCGCACTGTACTCTACCAAACACAAACACAATTGTTAATAGTAATTGTTATCATTTGCGCATCTTAATTGATGATTAATAACCTTTGTCATTTTTCTTAACGCACCCTAAGGCGATGCCTTGTACCTTTATATCAGGATGTACGCTTACGCTCTAAAGTTGATGATGTTGCCGTAAAATAACCCTGTTTATGGCAAGGTATTTTAAGACGGAGCGTCACCTACAAAAAAGCCAGCTCTAAACTGAGCTGGCTTTTTTCAGTCACCTTCGGATTCAGGCCGCCTGTGTTTCTTCCTCAGGCTCTGCCACTTCATGACTGAGCAGATATTCAAACGCTGCCAGGGAGGCTTTCGAGCCCTCACCCATCGACACAACAATCTGCTTGTACGGCACTGTTGTCACATCACCAGCGGCAAAAATTCCTGGCTCAGACGTATGACATTTCTCGTCAATAATAATTTCACCGTATTGCGACAGTTCAACCACGTCTTTCACGAACTGGCTGTTCGGCACCAGACCAATCTGAACAAAGACCCCTGCAACCTCGACGGTATGCTGTTTGTTGGTGGCCCTGTCCTGATACTCAATGGCGTTGACTTTACCGTCCTCTGCCAGGATCTGGCTGGTTGCGGCGTTTTTGATAATGGTAATATTATCACGCTTTTCAGCCTGCTCGATAAGGACCTTATCGGCTTTCAGGTCAGGCATAAACTCAAATACCGTAACCGACTTAACAATACCGGCAAGGTCAAGCGCCGCTTCAATACCTGAGTTACCGCCTCCGATTACGGCGACATCTTTGCCTTTAAAGAACGGCCCGTCACAGTGTGGACAATACGCCACCCCATTGCCGACGTTCTCTCTTTCACCGGGCACGCCCAGTTCCCGCCAGCGCGCACCCGTTGCCAGGATCACTGACCGGCTGCGGATCTCTTCGCCAGAGCTGAGCGTAATTGTTTTCACATTACCCTGTTCGATATTATCGACCCGAACGTGCTCTTTAAGCGTGATGTCATAATCGTTCATGTGTTCCATCAGATTGCCAACCAGTTCCGGTCCGGTCGTTTTTGGAACAGAAATCAGGTTTTCAATGCCCATCGTGTCTTTTACCTGACCGCCAAAGCGATCAGCAACTACTGTCACTTTAAGACCTTTACGGGCGCTGTAGATTGCCGACGCCACACCAGCAGGGCCGCCGCCAATGACCGTCACGTCCTGCATTGGCAGTGACTGGCCTTTGTTTGCTTCTTTAAGAGAAGGATCATGTTCAATCAGTTTATCAATCAGCATGGCCGCATCGACCTTGCCGTTAGCGAACAGCTCACCATTCAGGTAGACACTTGGTACACCCTGTATGTCCCGTTCTTCCACCACATTCTGATACAGTCCACCATCGATCATTTCGGTGGTGATGTTGGGATTCAGTAACGCAAACTGATTCAGCGCCTGCACAACATCCGGACAATTGTGGCAGCTTAAACTGATAAAGACTTCAAAGTTCAGCTCGTCTTTTACGCCTTCAACGATCCCGCGAAGACTTTCATCAATTTTCAGTTCGGTCCCTGACGCGTGCAATAATGCAAGCACCAGAGAGTTAAATTCATGTCCACCAGGAATGCCTGAGAATCGGATCCCGGTATCCTGTCCATCAGCTTCCAGCAGGAAGCTGACCGCACTGCGCAGCAGTCCGTCTGTGTCACGCTCCTCCACCTTAATTTTATCGCTGACACCTGCAATGTCGGACAGAAACGACACAAGCTCTTCACGCTTGCTATGCTCACCGGTCTGTACGACAAAGGTTACGGTTTTCTGCATCGATTCAGCATAGCCTTTCAATGCCTGTAATATTTCTTTAGTTAACACGGTTATTCTGCCTTTTCATCGAGATTCAGGAAAAGAGAGTGGCAGCTGCCACTCTCGGCGGATACAGCAACGTGTGATGCTTAAATTTTACCTACCAGGTCCAGTGAAGGTGCCAGTGTTTCTTCACCTTCTTTCCACTTCGCCGGGCATACTTCACCTGGGTGCTCCGCTACATATTGTGCAGCTTTAATTTTGCGTACCAGGTCATCTGCGTCACGGCCAATGCCTTCTGCAGTGATTTCCATGGCCTGTACAATGCCATCCGGGTCGACAACAAATGTTGCACGGTCGGCAAGTCCCATGTTTTCACGCATGCAGTCGAAGTTGCGGGTAATTTCGCCTGTTGGGTCACCAATCATCGCAAACTTGATTTTGCCGATTGTGTCAGACGTTTCATGCCATGCTGCGTGGGTGAAGTGTGTATCAGTAGACACTGAAAATACTTCTACGCCTCGTGACTGAAGCTCTTCATACTTATCCGCAATGTCACCCAGTTCGGTAGGACATACAAACGTAAAGTCAGCAGGATAGAATACGAATACTGACCACTTACCTTTAATGTCTTCATTGCTGACTTCGATGAACTCACCATCTTTGAAAGCCGTCGCTTTGAAGGGTTTAATTGCAGTGTTAATCAATGCCATGTTAGATCTCCATTTTGAAGTTTTCAGTGAGATTGACGGTGACCGTCAAACTCCCTTGGTTACGAAGAATGTTGCCAAGCGGTTTGCATTGGGTTAATTCGCCGCCTCTTGAAACTGGAATAATAATAACGAAGCACAGGCAGGTTGGATAATTGGTATTGTTGAATCATTTAATCACAAATACCAATCAATAATAATTGATCGAGCGACAAATATGATTAAAAGCGCAACATACCCTGCCATCGCCAGCCACTTTTACATCGAACCCGCTACACTTATCAGGGAAGGTACGAAAGGCGACGGCCATTGCCCGCGCAACCTGCCTAGCGACTACGCACTTCAGGATTCGCTGAGGGATAACAGACTTATTCGCATTTTCTCTGTTGAAGAGTAAAAACCAGGAGACCGACGCCCATGACAAACCGCGCCAGCTTGCTCAAACGTGTCATCAGCAGTACTGACGGTATTCCGCCTTCGGTAAAACTCAGTAAGCATCTGAAGATGGCAGGCAGTCCCTTCGTTTTTTTTCGTGGCACCGCCCCGCTGTATTATCAGGATCTGGCTGATGGCACACTTACCGTGCCAGATGGCTTATGCCGCCTGCCCTTAACCAGTATCATGGGCGATTGTCACGCCTCAAACTTTGGTTTTCTGACAGAAGAAGGGTCGCATGGCGATACCATTATTTTTGCGCCTAATGATTTTGATGATGCCTGTGTTGGCTATGCCCAGTGGGATTTAATCCGGTTTTTGGTGTCACTGTATCTGGTGCAGGACCATTGCCAGGGGGTGCAGGAACAACGCTACCCGCTGGACAGCCCTAACCCTGCCAAACCAGCAATTACCACCACGCAGACAGATGCAGCCATGCAGGCCTTCCTGTCTGCCTACAACACGGTTTGTAATGACGTTATCAGCGACCCGGCCACGCTATACCAGGCTCTCGACAAACCGGCGACGGGTAAGCTGGCCAAGCACTATAGAAAAGCGGTAAGACGGGCTGCAGGCGGGTCTGACTTCACCACCAAAAGTGCGCTGGCTAAAGCAGTACATATGCGCGAGGACGGCCTGTCATTTCGTCATATACCGGATAAACTTGTGCCGCTGCCGGCATCACAATATAAAGCGCTGCATGGCGCGTTTTCACCCTACATGGACGATGCCGTGGTCGATATAATCGCGCGCAAGCAGGCGGGTACGGGATCAGTTAATCTTGAACGCTATTATTTTCTGGTGGGTCCGGCAAAACCGCATAATGAAGACAGCTTTGCGCACTGTCATATTGTTGAGGTCAAGCAGCAGCGTGAAGCAGCCCCCCTGGCCTGTTTCTCAGACCTGAACCCGGTTAACCGGCTGAATCCTGCGCATCTTACAGCACGCTGCCAACGCCGCATGCAACGACGGCCCGATCTGCTTCTTGACGAAGTGGAATGGCAGGAAAAACACTGGTTAATCCGCTCCCGTCACCACGCCAAAGTCGGCCTGGATCCAGAGGATGTAGGGATTGGTAATAAAGCAGTCGATGGTGGCTTTGCCGCGTTTGCGACCTGGTGTGGACAGGCACTTGCGCTTGCCCACTGCCGTGGTGACAGACGCTCTACCCGTTTCGCTTCGCACGTGGCCGAATTATTACCTGATTGCCAGAGCCCATTAATTGAGACCGCCAGCACGTATGCGCAACAGGTCATTGATGATCATCAGTGGTTTGTTGAATCTTTGCGCAGCACTAAACCAGCTTAACTGCGCGGGTATCCTCGTCGTTGCTGGCCTCAATTTCCACACCCAGCATGCGCGTATACTGGTCCCGCTTCTCCGCCTGCAGGTCGGACAGTCTCGCATGGTGCAGGGTCGTTGCGGCTTTACTGGCATTGGAGAGCTGACTGGCACTTAAGGTGTCTTTTTCAGACAATTTAACCAGCACTTTCAACAGACTGAGCGCAATTTGCTTATCATCCGGGGCCAGGGTCAATGCCTGCTGCAGGTTGTTATAAGCAGGTACTACACGGTTCTCTTTATAATTGGCCGTCGCCATGGCCTTGAGCTCTTTGGTGGTGAACTGAATCTCTGTGCGCTCAATCGACTCCTGTTTCAGGTACTCGTCCACCACCTGTGAGGAGAACGTGTCGCCGGCAACCTGTTTACACAATTCATCAAGAATGCGGATACTATGCTCACGCATGCCCAGTTCATGGAAAGCCTTCATTTTGTCAAGGTTATCTTCCATTGACAGGCCGCCGACCACCGGCCGTTTGGCTTTCATTATGGCCTCGGCCCCTTTCTTATCTTCTTTAATACACAGTAGCCGGGCCCGGATAATGTCAAACTGTTCCCTAAGCTGCTTGTCGGTTCCTTTGCGGCTTTTCAGATCTTCGATTTCATACTCGGCACGCTTGACCAGTTTGGTCACATCGGCATCAGAGGAGGCCGTGGCCATATCGACCATCGAGCGGATCACGTTTAACGACAGTTCCGGCGAATCATGAATAGAGTTTTTGGCATATCTGGCCATGTTCTGAACGGCATTGAGCTGCCCCTGTTTATCATGATTCAGACGGGCCAGATCCCATAGACGCTTATTACGCTCTATGTTTCGCGGGGCCAGCTTACTGGCCTCTTTTACCTGCTCATAGGCAAGATCAAACTGCTCTTTTTCGATGTAATACTGCGCCAGCAAATCATAGGTAAGAAAGCGGGTATCGCTGCGCTGAAGCAAATCTTCAAGCAAAGACTCTGCCTCTTCCAGTTTATCCTGACGAAGCAATGACCGCGCCAGACCAATATGCACCCAGGCATGGTCCATCGACGCCAGCAATTCACTAAAGTACTTTTGAGCAGACTCGAATTCACGCAGGTTAAGCAGACAATCGCCAATAATGCGTTTGAAGCGGCCATGAAACTCACTCAGCGATTTATCCTGCAGCTTTCTCTCCGCCTGATAAATCGCAGCCGCATAATCGCGGTTAGCCACACAATGCTCCAGCTTGTGCAGCTGATGGCGCACTTCAATCATATAGTTAAGCCGATCTTCAATGCGCTTGCGATCCAGCGGTTTCACCCAGAAATCATGCGGCTGAAGCTCGACAATACAGTTAACCAGTTCGGCAGAGGTTTCCGCACTTAAAAAAATAACGGTGGTTTGCTCGGTAATGTGATTAAGGTGTTTTAACTCTTCAAGTAAATGAAAGCCATCGCGGTCATGACTGACGTTGAAAGCGATAAGCACAAAGTCAAACGTACGCGATTCACATAACCTCACCGCATGGTAAGCATTTAATGCGGAGCTTACATGTCGAATTCCAATTTCCTGCAGAGCTGCTCCCACGATTTCATGCACGAGCGCCTGATTGTCAATAACCAGCACATTGATGTCTTCGCGTGGTGTAGGGGCGGGAATACTGTCTACCATTATTAACTACCACTTCCTTATTTGCGCTTGTTTTAGCTTACATCCTTAACCCGTTGCGTAACGTCATATAACGTTACTCAGCCAGAATAACCGTATCATGGCGACAACTTACCGGAAATAATAGCATTAGACCGGCAGCCCATGCTACTAGCGCGGCGGATCCACCCTGCCCGGCCGGGTAGTATTCAGCCTGAACCAGGTCGCCACCGATTCCCGTGTCTTGCGGGCAGGTTTAACTTCGTGGGGAAAACGCTCGCTTAAAAAAATCACAAGCGTACCTCGTCGCGGTAGTACAGCTGTGCCCTCGCAATCAGCATCGTCAGCATACAGAACCAGTTCGCCACCATCTGCCAGTTGCCAGTCTGCATTGAGGTACGTCACCATCGACAGCACTCTGTTATCCTGACCACGAAAAGCATCATAGTGGCGCTTGTAAAAAGCCCCGCTTTCAAAACGGGCGAAATGGCTTTCTACGGAAAATAATCCCATGAACAGTTGCTGATTCAGAAAGTCCTTAAGTGACTCACAAAAACCAAGCCATTGCTGACCTTCCGGCATTGAGCCGTCAATCCAGCATATTTCATCACGGCGGATCCGCTGGTCGTGCTGAAAATCCTGTTTACGTCCTATGCCGGCCTGTTCAAATGCCGAGTCCAGCATGCTGTACTGACATCGCTCAAGGCTGTTGATAAGGCTGTCAGGCAATGCATCTGGCAGGATGGCATAGCCTTTATTTACCAGATCATCGGCAATTCGCGTGAATAAAAACGTCAGTGCACCATTGTCGTCACCTGCGCCTGACTGAATAGCAGTTCCCATAAAATTAAAGCTGGAGTAAACTTTTCGGTGGCGTTTTATACCCATGATAGGGTGACAGCGCAATATAAATTCGTCGTTTTAAACCAAAGTAGCATAAATGTCCCGGCCAGAGCGTGAGATGTGAATTCTGAGGGTGTCATACGAGACGACGTGACGTTTGTATAAACTGACGTTAAATTAGATCTTCTTTAAAACAAATCAGCCGGTTAGTTCGTATTAGGATAGACTAATTCGCATCTTCCCCTATTCCAATAAACGCATTGTGAGGTAGTGTTCTTCATGAGTCAGGATCAAACAGTTGTAGAAGAAACCGAACATCACCTGGAGCTTCGTAATCTGAGACTTGATGATTACGACGACGTAAAAGGCCTGATGGATCGGGTTTATGCTAATGTCGGCGGCGCCTGGCCCTATAAAAATTTCAAGGCACAGGTGGCCACGTTTTCCGACGGTCAAATCTGTATTGAAGACAAAGGCAAGGTGGTCGCCTTTGCGATATCGGTGATCGTTGACTACGAGCAGTTTGGAGACAAGCACAGTTACGATGAAATTACCGGCGACGCTTACCTCACCACCCACGATCCGAACGGAGACGTGCTGTATGGTGTTGAGGTGATTGTCTGCCCTGATTACCGGGGGCTTCGGTTAGGCAGACGCCTCTATGAAGCACGCAAAGAGTTGTGCCGCAACCTCAATCTGAAGTCAATTATGGCTGGCGGCCGCATTCCGAATTACGGCGATTATGCCGATAAATTAACGCCCTATGAATACATTGAGCAGGTGAAATCGAAGGATATCTATGACCCTATACTGACTTTCCAGCTGTCCAACGGCTTTGAAGTAAAGCAGGTCTTACATGCCTACCTGCCGGAGGATAAGGCTTCAAAAGGCTATGCAACGTTACTGCAATGGCACAACATCTATTACGAGCCAGGCAGCCCGTCTCTGATTAGCGGCAAGAAATCCAGTGCCCGAATTGGCTGTGTACAGTGGCAAATGCGTTATTTTAACAATGTGGAAGAACTGCTTCAGCAGGCCGAATACTTCGTTGATGCGCTGTCCGATTATAACTGTGACGTAGCACTGTTCCCTGAGTTCTTTAATGCCCCGCTGATGGGCCTCAGCCCCGAAGAGTCATCCATTGACGCAATCTGGCATCTGGCATCTTATACCGATGAGATCCTGACCGCGATGTCACACCTGGCGGTGTCGTACAACATCAATATCATTGCGGGTTCGATGCCAGTGGTAGAAGACGATGAGCTTTACAATGTCAGCTATATCTGTAAACGGGATGGCACCATTGAAAGCCAGTATAAACTTCACCCAACACCGCATGAGAAAAAAGACTGGATCATGAAAGGCGGACACAGCCTGAAAGCGTTTGATACCGACTTCGGAAAAATTGGCGTACTCATTTGTTATGACGTCGAGTTTCCTGAACTTTCCCGAATCCAGGCCGATCAGGAAATGCAAATTTTGTTTGTGCCGTTCTGGACAGATACCAAGAATGGCTACCTGCGGGTGCGTCGCTGTGCCCAGGCCCGGGCCATCGAAAATGAATGCTACGTTGCAATTGCCGGCAGTGTGGGTAACCTGCCGAAGGTTGACAATGTGGATATTCAGTACGGTCAGACGGCTGTATTTTCACCGTCAGACTTTGCCTTCCCACACGACGCCATCGTCTCAGAAACCACACCAAATACTGAGATGACGTTAATCGTTGATCTGGATTTGGATAAACTTACCCGGTTACAGAATGAAGGGTCGGTAAGAAACTATCTGGACAGACGACGCGACCTGTACCGTGTGGAATGGTTAGGCAATGACTAATGGCGCCAAGTGCTGATACCGGCAATGAATGCGATGGGTAGTGTTGGTATTCGCTTTCATTTAGCGGTAACATCGCATCAGAAGGTGTGCGCGGGTCACTGACCGGCGCTGGCAAAAGGCCTGGCCACCTTCTGGTGCGCTAAGCCAGACAAAACAGATAAGAGAGAATATGGCAGACAATCAAAACTCTGATGACCTTCCCACTATTAAGCTGGATGAGGAAGATCGTCGCGCTTATCAAAAAGCCAAACAACCGGCATCGGGTAAGAAAAACAAACCTGCATCAGACGACAATACAAAAACGTCATCAGGCGGCAAAGGTGCCTGGCTGTTTATCATTGCACTGCTGGCCGTTGCTGCATGCGGCGGATGCTACTACCTGTATACCCTGCTGCAACAACAGCAGGCCAGTGCTCAGCAGGCCGAGAAACGTATTGCACAGCTCGAGCGACGGTTATCCGCAACCGGTGAAGAAATTGGTGAGTCGACCGTCGCCCTGCAGGTCAAAGTTAACGATCTGGGCGCTAAAACAGAGGAACTGTGGGAGCAGATGGACAAGCTCTGGGCATCGGCCTGGCGACGTAACCAAAAAGAAATTGCCGACCTGGGTGACCGGGTAACCAGTGTTCAAAACAGCCTTAAAGGCAATATCAGTGAGGTATCACAGGATGTGTCAGCGCAGGCCAAGCAGCTTTCATCAGTTAAAAATCAGTTGGCCACTACCGCCGATGATTTACTTGGGCTAAATGTTCAGCTGGAACAGGCTCAGGCTGACAAACAAAGCAACGCGCGGACAGTGAAAAACCTTAATGATAAGATTTCAGTGCTGGAGCAGCGCAATAATGCACTATCCGGCCGTATCAGCAAGCTGGAACGTGAATTGCGGGAAATGGCTACCAAGGTCGTCAGTGGTTCTTCCTCGCCGGCAAATTCTTCGAGTCCGGCCCCCGACGCTGGTCAGGGCACCGGGCAGTAATATCTGTCAGAGGCACCGTGCAACGTCACCGTGCCTCTATTGAATGTCCTGTAGCGTTCAGAAAACCAGGCTTACCGCCAGTGCCAGTACAAAGGCGGTAGATCCAAGCAGGGTTTCCATTACGGTCCAGGTTTTTAACGTGGTTTTCTCATCCATTTCCAGTAACCGTGAAACCAGCCAGAAACCCGAATCATTAAAATGTGATAATACCGTCGCCCCACCGGCAATCGCAATTACGATACAGCAGATGTCCACTGGCGATAGTCCGGAGACAGATGAAACGACCGGCGCCATTAATGCTGCCGTAGTCGTTAGCGCTACCGTGGCCGAGCCCTGCGCTATCCGTAAGCAAACTGACATCACAAACGCAGCAACAATAACGGGGAGTCCGGTATCCATCAGCATTTGAGCGAATGCATCGCCAATCCCCGCAGCGCGTAATACGCCGCCAAACATGCCGCCGGCCCCGGTTACCAGGATCACCGCACAAAGAGGGCCCAGTGCGTCGTTACACAGTGTTTCGTAATCCTTACGGGAAAACTGGCTGCGCAGCAGAACAAACGCCAGCAGTAATGTCAGTAGCAGCGCTACAGGTGTTTTCCCTATTATCCTGACCATGGCCCAGGTGTCCGACTCGCTGCCAAGCAGACCCGCTACCTGCAGGGTATTCACTACCGTATCAAAGCAAATCAGCCCAAAGGGTAAAACCAACACCGCCAGCACCGTGCTAAAGGCGGGCGTTGCATGGTCTTCGTCGTCACTACGCTTATCGTCGGTAAACCATGCAGGCAATGATAAAAACCACTGTTTCCCGGCATACATACCATACAGATAACTGCCAATAAACCAGGTGGGCAGCGCTATCGCGCCGCCGATGAGCAACAGTAAACCAATGTCGGCACCCAGCAAATCTGCCGCGGCAACCGGACCTGGATGTGGCGGCACAAACGCGTGCATAACGGCGAACGCGCCGGCAGCAGGCAGAACTGTCAGCAGCGTTGACTGTTTCAGACGCCGCGCGACGCTTAGCAAGATAGGCATCATGACAATCAGTCCGGCATCAAAGAATATCGGAAACCCAAATAAGAGTGACGTTATACCCAGTGCCAGTGGCGCACGTCGTAAACCACAAAAGGCAATCATACGCTGCGCCAGCACATCGGCACCGCCACTGACCTCCAGTATTTTTCCAAGCATACCGCCAAGGCCAACCAGTAAGGCCACCGCGGCCAATGTGCTGCCAAACCCTTCAAGCATAACGTCCAGTACATTAGCTGGTGCGATTCCTGTCAGCAGTGCGGTAACGAGGCTGACGATGATAAGTGCAATTAACGCATGAATACGGACTGCGATGATGAGCACCATCAGCAACATGATCATGGCAAAGCCCGTCGACAAAAGCATTATCGGATCGGATTGCGTAGCAATTGTGTTCATATGATGTCGTTTTTAAACTGTTTATGTATCTGGCTATGCGTCAACGCAGAGCAGGTGTTTGACCGTTAGTCGCGATAGACGAGCCCTTAAGTACGCATTCGTTGCGTTAGCATTCCTGACTATGGCGGCGGATTGCCCGCGCAATCTGCCTTGCGACTACGCGCGTCATGGCTCAATGCGTGATGATAGACTTCTGCGCATCTTCACTATAATGTTATGCGTAACATTCAAAAGAACATCTTTTTACTGATAAGGCAAGTGACAACGTTCTATGGCACAGGAGAAAAAAGCAGCTCAGGCGAGGTGTATTATTGTCATGGGCGTAAGTGGCTCGGGTAAAAGTACTGTCGCACAACATCTGGCTGACAGCCTTGATGCACACTTTATTGATGGCGATGATCTGCACCCGGCTGACAATATAAGAAAAATGGCGGCGGGTGAGGCACTGACCGATCAGGACCGGGTACCCTGGCTGGCACGAATCCAGCAACACATTGGCCAGTCTCTGGCTTGCCAGCAATCCATTGTGGTCGTCTGTTCAGCGCTTAAAAAACAGTACAGGGATACCTTTCGCCAGCATACTGCAGCGCTTACCTTCGTTTTTCTGGACGGGAGTTTTGATGTGATTGCACAGCGAATGAGGGCCCGAGAAAATCATTTTATGAAAGTCGACATGCTGAACAGTCAGTTCGCTACCCTTGAGCGCCCAGATGCGTTCGAACAGGATGTTATTGCAATAGATGTACGCGAGCCCGTCAAGGTCATCGTGAAGCAGCTAGAAAGCCGTCTGGCTTTTTCGGCTGTCTGAGCTGCACTGACAACAAGCCTCCACTGAAAAAGAAAACCAGTATTAACAATGTTGTCGGTGACCGGCCTTTCTCCCGGTGGCGTTTACTGTTTAAACAAATTTCCGGCTCGCCGGCGCAACGCGCTATGACATACGAAACTATCAAAGCCCCCTTATTATTGGTCATTTAATCTATTTACTGTAAAACGCTATCCCTTGTATTACTCGTAAAATAGCTGGGGAAATCCGGGATTGGCAACGGGGCATTTGCAGGGCGTGTCACTACTGCCGGTTTAATTCAGCCCCGCGCATAGGCATTACATCTATATCGTCAAACACAGCTTCTATACGTAGTGCGTCATAGGTGGCTTTATCCCTGCCATCCAAACCAATCAGCAGCACGCTGGCATCACGTAGCCTGCGTCTGATTGCCTGTGCGGACAGACTGGGCGCACTGTCAGGGTAGCTAAGCACTCCGTCGCGGGTGAGGATCTGCAGGGTCAGCTTTCTTTCCTTCACCTGCACCTCGGCTTGTCGTATCTTGGTTAATAATTCAGACGCCTGCGACTGCGTGTCTGCCCGCACCAGCAACACACGGTACTGCCACTGATACTGACTCAGTGCCGCGTGAGCCTGCAAGCCCGGCACGCTGAACAGGATAAATAAACCTATAAATACGATACGCTTCATAGGGGCTTTATACGTTTACACGCCATACTGGATTGACCGGAGCTTAGATTTCGAACCATGGAACTACGACACTTAGTTATTTTTACCCTGCTATGCACGTCGATGTGCTGGCATGCACTGGCAAAAACCAGCGCAGACAGCTCAATCAGTGCGCCTCATATTCAGGTATCGCTGGTCAGCGAGGATTCCGCTCTGGTACCGGGAACCACACAGCTCGTGGGCGTGCGCATCGAGCCAGACCCTCACTGGCATACGTACTGGCAAAACCCGGGAGACAGTGGCGAGGCACCGAAAATCACATGGCAACAAACTGACGGAATGTCTTTTGGTGAGATCCAGTGGCCATTACCCCAGGCTATCCGTGTCGCTCATCTGGTCAATTACGGATACGCCGATGCACACTTGCTGATGGTGCCGGTCACAGTTGATAAGCAAATTCAGCCAGGTGGCGAGAGAACACTGACCGCAGACCTGTCCTACCTGGTGTGCAAGGAAAACTGCATTCCCGGCTGGGCAACACTGTCACTGACGTTGCCTGTTGCGTCTGACAGCGCGCCGTCAGCATCCGCCCAACTATTTACCAAGGCGCGGGAAGCGCTGCCTGCTGCAGACACCCTGCCAGCAGCATTTGAAGTAACAGACAGTCACATTGCCGTAAGCGTGAATGGTCTAAGCTCTGAAGACTGGACCCTGTTTCCTCTGCGATCGGACGTGGCCAGTCACAGCAGTAATCAGCAAATTCTGTATGAAAATGGTCAGCTACACGCGCTCATTCAGCAGTCGGACTATTTTACCGGTGCGCAAGATACGCTTGAGTTTCTTATCAGTGATGGAACGCAAGGCTATTACCTGAAGGCTCGGCCTGCTGCACCAATTGACAGCGTGACTGGCAGTGAAACGCTGGGTGTCTCCGACCTGGCTATTTATGCCGGTATGGCCCTGCTCGGCGGGCTGATCTTAAATATTATGCCCTGCGTGCTTCCTATACTTAGCATCAAAGCATTATCGCTGCAGCAGCACGCTAAGCCAGGTCATCACTGGGCCTATTTACTGGGAATTCTGGTCTGCTTTAACGCTTTTACGGTGACCATAATAAGCCTTCAGGTGTCAGGGCAGCAACTGGGCTGGGGCTTTCATTTACAGTCGCCGCTGGTCATTGCCGCGCTGGCGTTCTTATTTACTTTTATCGGGCTCAGCCTGCTTGATGTCGTGGCGGTGGGGCCGGGGCTTTCTGGTATGGGGCAAAGCCTGGTGAGCGGCAATAACCATCGCAGTCATTTCTTTACCGGCGTACTGGCCGTGATTGTTGCGAGCCCCTGCACGGCACCGTTTATGGCAGCGGCACTTGGCGTGGCACTGGTGCAGCCCCCGGTCATTGCACTTTTCATTTTTAATGCGCTGGCGGTTGGTTTCGCCTTACCTATGATGCTGCTGTTTATTTTTCCGTCGCTGCGTAAAAAACTACCCGCCCCAGGCCCCTGGATGAACGTATTTAAACAGGCCCTGGCCTTTCCGATGTTTGCCACCGCAGCCTGGCTGTGCTGGGTATATGCTGGCCAGGCGGGTACATCAGCGCAGTTTGTGCTTTTGTGTGCACTGCTCGGCTTTGCATTTTTACTGTGGCTGAAAGCAACGCTGCCTGACAAATTAACGGTAACCGTGCTCAGTGTGTCCGGCTGTCTGGCTATTTTCAGCCTAATCACTGTACTGTCATTACAGCCGCCCACAAAAGTAGATAAAGAGTCTGCAAGCAGCACGCCATACACTGCACAAACCCTGGCGTCACTGCGGGCAAAAGACCAGGTCGTACTGGTGAATATGACGGCCGACTGGTGCATTACCTGCAAGGTCAATGAGCAGGTCGCACTGAGTACCCGCAAAGTACAGGACGTGCTCGCCAGCGACAATATCCATTACCTGGTTGGCGACTGGACCAATAAAAACGATGAGATTTATACCTATCTCAAACAGTATGAACGCGCAGGCGTGCCGTTGTATGTGGTCTATGGCCCGGACAACTTCGTAAAAGTGTTACCCCAGGTATTAACCCCAGACATTGTCGTAACAGCAATTAATCAGGCTTTACAGGAGCAAAACCATGCATCGTAAACTCTTATCAGGACTCGCTGTGGCAGGTATTTTATCCACCCAGGCGGTGGCGGGCAGTGTAAATGAGCCGGCCCCCGCGTTCAGTTTGCAAAACTCCTACGGTGAGACAGTCTCGTTGTCGGAATTTGAAGGTAAGCACGTGATACTTGAATGGACGAATCACGAGTGCCCGTATGTTAAAAAGCATTATGGCGCAGACAATATGCAGGCGCTACAGCGCACCTACACCGACGAGGATGTGGTGTGGCTGACCATCATCTCATCGGCGCCCGGCAAACAGGGTCATGTCAGCGCTCAAACCGCAAATGAACTTACCGACTCGCGGGAGGCGGCGCCCACCCATGTGTTGTTTGATCCTGATGGCGACGTGGGCAGGATGTACAAAGCGAAAACCACGCCGCACATGTACATTGTCGATCCCAAGGGCACTCTGCAGTATGCCGGCGCCATCGACAGCATTAAGTCAGCAAACCCGGCGGATATTCCCAACGCCGTCAATTACGTAACCTCAGGCATGGACGCGCTGGCAGCAGGCAGCGATCCGAACCCTGAGCTGACCGCACCTTATGGCTGTTCGATAAAGTATAAAAGCTAACGACGCAGAGTTGGGCAGACGCACCTTTTCGTCGTCCCTGCCCTATCTTCGCGAAAGTCTGCAATTTACCTAAGACTTCTCTGACGTAATAAGCTTCAGCGCCGCTCGTCTTTACAGGATTCCATCACGACGAAGTATTTGTTTACAACTCATCAAGCTCTTCGAAATGTTCTTGCTCAGATGCTCAGACAATTGAAGCTAATGAAGATGTTGCGAATGTCTCAAACGGTGCTGGTGGTTCCGGTGGAGGCGAAGGTGTCAATGATGGGGATAGCGGCTCAACCTACATGCCCGGATCCGGCGGAGGTGGTAGCGGAACTGAGTGGTGCATAGTGGACGACAAAGGTACGATTCAGTCTAGTTGGATGGAGTGAATAAGAGGTATATTTTCATGAAAAAAGCCGTTGGTGTTACATTGATAATAGTAATGATTGCGTTGTTACTTTGGCCTGACCAGAAAAGTACTCAAAGTTATCTCATAAATTTTATTGAGCACGAAAATCACTTCTATGATTTACAAAACATTGCTTGTGAAAAGTATCTGAAAAAAAAGGGGTATTATAAGGAGGTGCCCGAAAACGTTCAGGATCCAAGCCTGCGAGGGGGTCTTGAAAAGATTGGCGCAAGGAATATTTTTGTCAAGCAAGTTGATCAAGGCTGCACTATTGAGTTGAAGATGGCGGGTACTGGATTTGCAGGGTCTGGGTATTCTTATCAATATAGATTTAACCCAGAGTCACGCAGCAATGGTATCTCCTCTGTTAATGCAGAAAGTTTCACCTCTGATGACTTTACATATGACATTAAGTTAAGTGGCAACTGGTATTTCACTTTCAAAAAAACGTAGAGTAACTTTTACGTAGTGCCTTTTCACTTTACTAGTCCTGAAATACGTTGACACTTACTTTCACTTAAAACGCTCGGTGAACTTCATCGGGCGTTTTGTATTTTAGTACTAAGTGAGGTCGCCTGCCTGTAAGTCATTTCGCCTTTTTCTACCTGCTCAACAACAGCCAGTTTGAAGGCGAGAGAATAATCCCGCTGAGTTCGCTTACTAATTGGTTCCATAACACTCACCTAATTAAATCGGAAAAGTGTAAACGCTGTTTACGGGCATAAAAAAAGCGCCCGATGGGCGCTTTTTTCGAAACCTGTATTGCTTAGCGACGGATACCAAGACGCTTGATAAGGTCAAGATAACGCTGAGCATTTTTGCCTTTCAGGTAGTCCAGCAGCTTACGACGCTGACTAACCATGCGCAGCAGACCACGACGAGAGTGGTGATCTTTCTTGTGATCAGAGAAGTGAGACTGCAGCTTGTTGATGTTAAACGTCAACAGGGCAATCTGTACTTCCGGTGAACCTGAATCACCTTCTTTTACGCCGAACTCAGAAATGACGTTCGCGGTTTCTTCTTTCGTTAGTGACATACTAATCTCCTTAAATAATTAGTCGCGCCGATCACTAATTCAGCCCGACTGGAAAGAGCGCGTATTATAACGACGCCACAGCATTTGACAAGGACAAACTTGGCCGCGGCTTGTTTAATAGACGACTCGCCGCTTTGGATTCAGAAATGGCCCGCGATCATGCCGCTCTGCCGGCTGATCTTTGGGTGTCTCGACAGCTTCCCCTACTCCCAAAAATACGGTTGAATCAGCATCAATTGTGTATACCCGGTAAGGGGCGCCGCATTTCAGTGTATTACCGTCGTCATCCAGCGTTTCCACGCTTTGACCGTTGTCGAAGCGTTGCCGCTGCGCGTCGTTTATGGTTACCCGTGGCAACCGGGTAACCGCGGTGTCCATGGGCAGTAACAGTTCGTCAAGGGCAGCGAAATCACCGTCCTCTGCCTGTTCCGACAGCGCAATAAGGCTATCAATGCTCACCATTTTGTCTGCCGGATAATCAGCCACCTGGGTACGGTGCAGTTTAGACACAAACGCGCCACAACCAAGTTGCTGACCGATATCATCCACCAGTGAACGTATATAGGTGCCCTTGCTGCAGTGCACACGCATGTCGACTTCCGGCAAGGCAATACGCGTAATTTCCAGCGCAAAAATGGTGATATCGCGTGCTTCACGCTCAACCTCAATCCCCTGACGTGCATAGAAATACAGCGGTTTTCCCTGATGTTTTAAGGCAGAAAACATTGACGGGACTTGCTTGCTGTCACCAATATAACTTTCACAGGCCTGCTTAACCTGTTCATCAGTCACGTCGACCTTTTCTTCAGCCACCACTTCACCGTCTGCATCAGAGGTAGTGGTTCTTACTCCCAGCGTTGCAGTGACGTCATAACTTTTGTCAGCATCCAGCAAAAACTGCGAGAACTTGGTGGCTTCACCCAGACATAAAGGCAACATGCCACTGGCCAGCGGATCCAATGCACCGGTGTGCCCGGCTTTTTGCGCCTTATATAACCAGCGCACCTTCTGCAGTAACTGATTGGATGAACCACCTAACGGTTTATCCAGCAACACAATGCCGTTAATTGCACGGCCTTTACGACGTCTCGCCATTTACTCCTGCTCGTCCGTATCGGTGTCGCCTCGTCGCTTTTCATCACGGGCAACGGTTTCTGAGACCAGGTTTGAAATGCGCATACCTTCTGAGATAGACGCGTCCTGAAAGAAGTGCAGGTGCGGCACCGCGCGCATACGAATGCGCTTAGCCAGCAGTCCGCGAATAAAGCCGTTATATTCTTCCAGCTTCTCGACTTCCTGTTTACCGATATCGTCATCTTCACCGTAAATGGTGACAAAGATTTTGGCATGGGCCAGATCCCGTGACACATCGACATCGGATACCGTAATAAGCGGAAGGCTTCCAACCCGGTGTTTGTATTCATTTTGCAGAATGCTCGCGACTTCTTTGTGAATTTGCTGAGCCACTCTGTCTGTACGTGAGAATTCACGTGCCATATTGTGCTCCTTACTGCCTGCTTCCTGTATACACAATGAAGCAGTGTCAGACAGACAAAAACGGGGGCGCGTGCCCCCGTTTGAAAATGTTTATATCGCCTTTTACGGCTGGTAAACGTTATGGTTCGAGCTGACGCTTAACCTCAACCACGTCAAAGACCTCGATCTGATCGCCGACCTTAACGTCATTATAGTTCTTAACGCCGATACCGCACTCCATGCCTTTCTTGACATCCTGTACGTCGTCTTTGTAACGGCGCAGTGATTCCAGCTCACCTTCGTAGATAACCACGTTATCACGCAGAACACGGATTGGCTTGCTGCGCTTAATGACACCTTCGGTGACCATACAGCCTGCAATCGCGCCCAGCTTCGGCGACTTAAAGACGTCACGGACTTCAGCCAGACCAATGATTTCCTGTTTAAATTCAGGTTCAAGCATACCACTCATGGCGGCACGTACTTCATCAATCAGGTTGTAGATAACGCTGTAATAACGCAGATCCACTTCTTCGGCTTCCAGTACGCGACGCGCTGACGCATCGGCACGGACGTTAAAGCCCAGCACGATAGCGCCGGATGCCGCTGCCAGTGTTGCGTCGGTTTCGGTAATTCCACCAACACCACTACCAATGATGTTAATTTTCACCTCATCGGTCGACAGCTTAGACAGTGATTCCGCAATCGCTTCCACAGAACCCTGAACGTCGGCTTTCAGAACAATGTTCAGTTCACTGACGTCACCGGCAGTCATGTCAGCAAACATGTTCTCCAGTTTCGCCTTCTGCTGACGGGCCAGTTTCAGTTCACGTTTTTTCTGATGACGCTTAGCAGCAACTTCACGGGCTTTACGCTCGTCTTTTACAACCGCAGCGTCTTCACCGGCAACCGGCACACCAGACAGGCCTAACACCTCGACCGGGGTTGACGGGCCAGCGGTTTTAATTTCCTTACCGGTTTCATCACGCATGGCACGGACACGGCCGTACTCTTCGCCACACAGCAGAATATCACCACTGTTAAGCTGCCCTTCCTGGACCAGTACCGAAGCAACCGGGCCACGGCCTTTGTCCAGACGTGACTCAATCACGATACCGCGCGCAGGACCTTCAGAAATCGCTTTTAAGTCAAGAACTTCAGCTTGCAGGTTGATAGCTTCCAGCAATTCATCAATGCCCATACCGGTTTTTGCCGAGACATTCACAAACTGGTGCTCACCGCCCCACTCTTCAGAGATAACTTCCATTTGCGATAATTCAGTTTTAACGCGTTCCGGATCAGCCGACTCTTTATCCATTTTGTTGACCGCAACAATCAGCGGTACACCGGCAGCACGGCTGTGCTGAATCGCTTCTTTGGTTTGCGGCATCACACCGTCATCGGCAGCCACTACCAGTACCACGATATCAGTGGCGTTAGCACCACGGGCCCGCATAGCGGTAAAGGCCGCGTGTCCCGGTGTATCTAAGAAGGTAACTTCTTCACCGCTTTCGGTAGACACCTTGTAGGCACCGATATGCTGGGTTATCCCACCTGCTTCACCGTCGGCAACTTTGGCCCGGCGAATATGATCCAGTAGCGATGTTTTACCATGGTCAACGTGACCCATGATGGTCACGACCGGTGCGCGGTCGGCTTTCTCACCGCTGGTGTTCTCAGCCAGCAGTTCGTCTTCCAGCGCGTTGTCGTTAACCAGTTCGTATTTGTGGCCCATTTCTTCTACCACGAGTACCGCGGTGTCCTGGTCCAGAACCTGGTTGATTGTCGCCATCTCACCCATTTTCATCATGGTTTTGATAACGGCGTTTGATTTTACTGCCATACGACTGGCAAGTTCACCAACCGTAATGGTTGCGCCAATTCTTACGACGCGCTCAACTGGCTGCGCCGGTTTCTTAAAGCTTTGCTTCAAATGTTCTCCCGCATTTTTCTTGGACTTCTTGCGCCGTCTTGAAGAGCGTTCGACCTGCATGTCTTCTTCATCTTCAGCTTCCTGCGCATAGCGATTTGAATGCAGGTGGACCTCTTCGGCCTCGGCCTTTTTGCGGCGCTCCTCTTCTTCTTTCCAGCGACGCTCATTTTCTTCTGCCAGTTTACGTGCTTCGTCCGCCGCTTTTTTGGCTTCCTCTTCCAGTTTCTTGTGCGCTTCCTGTTCCTGCGCCTTACGCAGTTTTTCCTCTTCCTGACGTGCCTTTTCCTGTTCCGCCCGCTCTTCTTCGGTCAGTTCAGGTTCATCAGCTTTTCGCGCCTCAGCTTCTTTTTTAGCCTGTTCAGCACGCTTCGCACGTTCTTCTTCAGCCGCTTTTCTGGCTTCCTCGGCTTTTCTGGCTTTTTCCTCGGCCGCACGTTTCGCTTCCTGTGCCGCCTTTTCTTCGGCTTCGCGCTTAGCCTGCGCCTCTTCTTCCAGACGCTTGGCTTCTTCCTCGGCGGCTTTCTGCTCTTCTATATCCGTACGTTTAACGTAGGTACGCTTCTTACGTACTTCAACCTTAACCGACTTAGACTTACCGACATTTAATGTGCTGGTTGTCTTGCGTTTCAGTGTCATACGCTTTGGCTCACCAGAGCCTGTGCTGCCATGCTGCTTACTTAAGTGATCCAGCAGTTGTTTTTTCTCGTCTTCACTGACGTTATCACTGGCCTGCTTGGTAATACCGGCATCTTTAAACTGGCCCAACAGCCGGTCAACGGTCGTTCCAATGTCACTGGCGAGCTTTTCAATCGATACTTCTGCCATTACGTGTATATCCCCCTGTTGACCTTATTCTTCGTTAAACCAGACAATGTTTCGGGCCGCCATGATCAGCGCGCCTGCTTTCTCTTCATCCAGTTCATCAATGTCACTAATATCATCGGTGCCCTGCTCTGCCAGCTCTTCCAGGTCTTTAATTCCCCGGCTTGCCAGCACGTAGGCAACGTGCTTGCTCATACCGTCAAGGTTGAGCAAGGCTTCTGAAGGCTCAGCGCCCTCCAGGCTCTCTTCTGTCGCCAGTGCGCGTGTGGTCAGGAAGTCACGGGCGCGGGTGCGCAGCTCTTCCACCATATCTTCGTCCAGGCCGTCAATCGCCAGCAGTTCGTTCACCGGCACATACGCCACTTCTTCCAGCGTTGAGAACCCTTCGTCGGCCAGCACTTCGGCAAATTCCTGATCGATGTCCAGGCCTTCCATAAACAGGCTAAGCACTTTAGACGTTTCTTCTTCATGCTTGGCGTTCAGATCATCGATGGTCATCACGTTCAGTTCCCAGCCGGTAAGCTGACTGGCAAGACGAACGTTCTGGCCATTACGGCCAATGGCCTGCGCCAGATTATCGGCTTCAACGGCGACATCCATCATGTGGCTGTCTTCGTCAACCACAATAGAGGCCACTTCAGCGGGTGCCATAGCGTTAATTACAAACTGCGCCGGGTTTTCATCCCACAACACAATATCTACACGCTCACCGCCCAGTTCACCGGATACCGCCTGTACCCGTGAGCCTCGCATGCCTACGCAGGCACCCACAGGATCGAGACGTTTATCGTTGGTTTTCACGGCAATTTTAGCCCGTGAGCCCGGGTCACGTGCCGCCGACTTAATTTCCAGTGTTTCCTCAGCAATTTCCGGCACTTCCAGGCGGAACAGTTCGACCAACATGTCCGGATGTGTACGGCTGACAAATAGCTGTGCACCCCGCGCTTCAGGACGAATTACATACAGCAGGCCGCGTACCCGGTCACCAGGACGGAACGTCTCGCGGGGTAACATATCATCACGATATATCACACCTTCAGCATTGTTCCCCAAATCGACAATAACGTTATCGCGGTTAACCTTTTTAACTGTTCCGGTCACCAGATCGCCAACGCGGTCTTCATACTCGGCAACCATTTGCGCACGTTCTGCTTCACGCACTTTCTGAACGATAACCTGCTTGGCCGTTTGCGTTGTGATGCGGTCAAAAGCGATCGACTCGATCTGCTCTTCTACATAATCACCGGCTTCAATTTCTGGCTCTTCAACCTGCGCTGCGGACAATGTCAGCTCAGCGTACGGGTTTTCCTGCTCTTGATCATCCGGGATGACCAGCCAGCGACGGAACGTATCAAAATCGCCCGTTGTTCTGTCGATGCTGACACGCACTTCGATGTCACCGACATTTTTCTTTTTGGTGGCACTGGCAATAGCGTATTCCAGCGCTTCAAAAATCTTCTCACGGGGCACTTGTTTTTCATTTGAAACGGCTTCCGCCACTAACAAAATTTCTTTATTCATCTCTGCCTCACTCAAGCTTTCAACGTTGAAAGCGTTGCTGTTCCATCAGTCAAATGTGGGAACAACGTTAGCTTTTTCGATATTCGCCACAGCTAACTGGAACTGCTGGCCATCCACTTCTACGCTGACGACGCCATCGTCGCACGCCAGCAAGGTTCCTTTATAATTACGCCGGTTATCCATTGGCATCGCCAGACGTATCTGTACCTCTTCGCCCACGGCTTTTTGGAAATGCGCTTCCTTAAAGAGTGGTCGGTCCATGCCCGGTGAGGACACTTCGAGGTTGTATTCAGTGCTTATCGGATCTTCTACGTCCAGAATCGCGCTGACCTGATGACTGACGTCGGCGCAGTCGTCCACGGAAATGCCATTTTCGTGATCAATGAACACCCGCAATATAGAATGTTTGCCCGCGCGAACATATTCTATGCCGACCAGCTCAAACCCCAGCGCTTCTACGCCCGGCTCAAGCATCTCGGTCAGTTTTTCTTCAAGTCTTGCCAATCCAAACCTCCAGAAACGAAAAAAGGGCCTCAAAGCCCAACAAAATGCCCTGATACAGACTGTGGCACAGCCATGCACAAGGACAACAAAAAGCCCCGTACTAGCGGGGCTTTTTGTAATAATCAGAACTCATCGTTGTCTCGCTTCGACAACGTGCAAACTACTGAGTAAAAAACCACCGGCTGGTGAGAGTCTGCAACCTGCAACGCGTTACTTTCCATTTCTTTAAGAGGGAGCCCGCATTGCGATATCGCGCATTATACTGTCTGCATGAACAATACGCAACTTACCCACGCAGGGAATTTTTCAGGACACTGTCCGCTCTCATGTTCCTTTGGTTACGATTAAGGCTCTTCCTGCCAGCGTTGCTTAATTGCAAGGATCTCTGCCAGATTTTCTTCCAGCAAGGTGATCAGCTTAGGTTCGAAGTGTTTGCCCTGCTGGTCTTTCATAAAGGCAATGGTCTCTTCCACAGACCAGGCTTCCTTATAGGGGCGCTTACTGGTTAACGCATCGAACACATCGGCCACGGCGACAATGCGGCCTTCAATGGGGATATCTTCGCCTGCCAGACCGTTTGGATAACCCGAGCCGTCCCATTTTTCATGGTGCGTCAGCGCCACAGACTTGGCGATTACCAATAGATCAGAGTCACACTCGCCAATAATTTCTGCACCGATATCCGGATGCGTTTTCATGATGGCAAATTCTTCTTCGGTCAGCTTTGCCGGCTTCAGCATGATGCTGTCCGGGATCCCGATTTTGCCAATATCATGCATGGGTGCGGCATGTAACAGAATGTCTGCCTGCTCTTCGCTAAAGCCATAAGCCAGCGCCAGAACTCTGGAATAATGGCTCATACGCAGCACATGCATACCGGTTTCGTTATCTTTATATTCAGCCGCACGACCCAGTCGCTGGACCACCTGCAGGCGGGTGCGTTTAAGCTCTTCCGACTGAACCAGAGACAAATGTGTTTTTACCCGCGCTTTTACGACTGCCGGTGAGATTGGCTTGGTAATATAATCCACGCCGCCAGCATTAAAGCCTTCAGCTTCCTCATGCTCATCGGTCAATGCGGTGATAAAAATTACCGGAATATGCCGGGTGGAGTCGGCTGACTTTAGTTTGCGACACGTTTCAAAACCTGTCATGCCGGGCATCATCACATCCAGTAATATCAAATCCGGGCTTTGTTCGTTGGCAAGGCGAATAGCCTCTTCGCCATTTTTTGCAAAAACCAGTTCGTAGTCACTCACCAGCAACTGACGTAATACCCGCAGATTCACCGGTTCGTCATCAACCAGTAACAGCGTTGGCGAGGAAAGTGTTCGTAACATATCTAATCCTGACTCGTAGCTAATTCATTCAGCAACGCTTCCAGCTTCGCAGTGGCTCGTTCAAATTCAAAGTCATCAATGTCCATGATGATAGCGGACACTTGCTGGCTGTATGCACCTGCCTGAACATCCGCCAGTGTCGCAATAATGTCGTCATCCAGGCGGTTGTCTCTTACACTTTTCTGCAGGGCAAGCAGCATCGCTGTCAGCTGCTTCCTGTCAGTCTGCTGCTCTGTCTTTGCGTTATCCTGATCGTCTGCTTCTATGTATTCTTTGATGTGAGTGATGGCGTGACTGATTTCATCCAGCCGGGATGACACGACTTCGCCGTTGTCGGCTTCTGACTCAATACGCCGCAGTACACGCATCAGCGCAGGCAGACAAAGATTTCCCGACACGCCTTTAAGACCATGGCTGAGTACACGAATTGTTTCAGTATCACTGTTGGCAAACGCGGCCTTTAGCTCATTCAGCTTCCCGGTCTGTTGAATAAAGCGCGCCACCTCCTGCTGGTACATCTGCTTACTGCCCCATAACAGCGCCCCTTTCTCTTCATCAATATGCTGACAAGCCCCCGTCTCACCACTCACATCGGCTTCCTGCTGTGCCAGCATGGACACATCCAGCTCTAACACCCGTGCGATTTCCCGGGTCAACAGGGCAAAGTCGACCGGTTTGTTGGCAAAGCCTTCCATGCCTGCATCTTCTGCCGCCTGCCGATCCTGCATCAGAACGCTTGCCGTCAGCGCAATAATTGGCAACGCAGGCAGATTGTGCTGAGCTTCATACTCGCGACGATGACGGGCGGCTTCCAGACCATCCATCGTCGGCATTTGCAGATCCATTAAAACAAGCTCTGCATCTGACTGACGCATCTCTTTCAGCGCTTCAACGCCGTCGCTGGCCGTGATCACAGTGTGTCCGTGTCGCGTTAACAGAATTTTCAGCAACTGCACATTTTGCTCAATATCATCGACAACCAGAATCGTCATGGGCGGCAGGCTGACAATCGTCGTTTGTTCTTCTTCCTGCGGTGCTTCGGTCACTTTCAGCGGTAGCCGGAAACTAAAGGTGCTGCCTTCTCCAATTTCACTACTGCAATAGATTTCGCCCCCCATCAGCTCCACCAGTTGCTTGGAAATGGTCGTTCCCAGGCCAGTGCCGCCAAATTTTCGGCTCATGGATGCGTCAGCCTGCGAGAACGCATCAAATACTTTCGCGCTTTGTTCTGACGTCATACCAATCCCGGTATCATTTACGTCAAACACCACATCGTTGCCATCGGGGTAGACATGCACGAATACCTTTCCTTCCGAGGTAAATTTCACCGCATTGCCAATTAAGTTATTGAGTACCTGGCGGATTCGCTCAGGCACGCCTCGGTAAGCCTGCGCTAACGACGCGTCCAGCGCCATTTCCAGATCGATGCCTTTGCGTTTTGCTTCCAGCCAGAACGTAGAAATCACCATATCGACTTCGTTACTTAGTACAAAATCGCGGTACTCCAGATCCAGCTTGCCTTTTTCAAGCTTGGCACTGTCAAGAATATCGTTAAGCAGATGCAACAGAGAACGGGCAGACCGGTTTATGGTATTGAGGTGTTCCTTCGTCTGAGGTGGTTGTGCTTCGGCCAGCAGCAGGTCACTAAAACCAATAATTGCATTCATCGGCGTTCTGATTTCATGGCTCATGTTTGCCAGGAAGGTAGAGCGTGCTGCCGCGGCATTTTCTGCCCGATCTTTCGCCTCTTTCAGCTCTTCTTCCATATCGCGGCGTTCACTGATATCCATCATAAACCCGTCCAGCCACTGAATGTCACCTTGCTCGTCTTTGGCGTAGGTCCCGTATTCGCGGATCCAGCGAACATTTTTCTGCCGGTCAATAATGCGGTATTCCAGAGTAAATGAATTACCGCTCTTGGCCCTTGCAGCCTGCTCAATTAAAGCAACATCTTCGGGGTGAAACAGATCCTCAAAACTGACGGTCGGATCAGGCAAACAGAAGTCACTGGCGGGATAGCCGGTAATGGCCTCCGTCGCGTCACTGATAAAAACCATGGGCCAGCCTTCCTCGTTCAGGCAACGATAGGCGATGCCAGGGATATTGCTGATAAAGGCGCGAAATTTCGCTTCACTCTCACGTATCGCTCTTTCCATTTCAATACGCTGACGAATATCGGCGATAAACACGACAAATAACGGCTCTTTGCCTGCAGCAGAGTATCCAACCCCCACCCGCACCGGGATATGGACGCCAGCTTTATTAATAACTTCTACGTCGCGGCTGGTCCCCACAACTTCCTTGAAGGCAGAATCAGAAGAACGCGAGAAAAAGGCCTTGCTGTAAATGTGATGCCGCTCTTCAGGAATGATGCTCAGCACACTCATCCCAATAAGCTCTTGTGAGGTGTATCCCAGTATACTGGCAACGGCAGGGTTGGCAGACACAATTTTTGCCCGGTTATTCACTGTAATAACGCCATCCACGGCAGTATCCATGATTGCCCGCTGGGTTTGTTCACTTTCCATAGCCCGTTGCGTCATATCTTTGTACTTGAACAGTAACGTCACGCCAAGCACCATCGCGATAATAATAACGGTAAATGCGGCCACGCCGATGGCCAGATAGGCTGAGATCTCTGCCGGTTGTGCGGAAAGTTCCAGCCCGGGGGGTTTAACAAATCGCGCAGCAGCCATACCGGTGTAATGCATCCCGGCAATGGCCAGCCCCATAACAATACTGGCGACAAGGTTAATCTGACGGGCGCTGGCACGCCCCAGGCTGGCCAGCCCAAACTTGATCCATAACGCAATCATCGCCAGCACCACGGCCACCACGATCGACAGCAAAAATAACGGAATGCTGTAACGTAACAGCGGCGCCATTTCCATAGCGGCCATGCCGGTATAGTGCATTGTGCCTATGCCTGCGCCCACCAGAATACCGCTAAAAAAAATGTCCAGGCCTGATGGTCTGGCTTTCGTTAGTTGGTAAAGTGCAACCCAGGCAGCGGCAATACCCGGTAGGGCAGACAGTGCAGTGATGCCAAAATCGTAGGTGACCGGCGTACACAGCGCGAATGCCAGCATGCCGAGAAAATGCATCGACCAAATGCCGCCACCTAAGGCCAGACCGCCAGCCGTTAACAACGTGCGCTTTCGAACCAGACTGGGCGTTGTTGACGCGAGACTGGCAACATTAAAGCCCATAAACGAGGCAAATATCGCAATAATTAATGATAAGGAAACAAGGAAGGGATCAAAATTACCTGTCATTAAAACAGCGGTGTCAGGGATATTAAAATAGTCTGATAGCATAGTTAGATATTGTAATTACTAAAAACGACGACCAAGGCCCCTGCTACTATCCATTCGCTGAATAACAAGATCCTGTAAAGCAGTTAACACCAGGTACAGTCACTCTGTAAGCGCTCTTTTTAAAGCGACTGACCTGCATTGGAATTCCACTTTGACCTAAAAGGCAGATAACTTCAAATACAATACTATAAAGAGCAGAATTTTCACGGTGGCGGCCATGATGATAATTTAACCACGAGGCCAGACCACCCGCCACGGTGATGCTGATGAGAATTATCAACAGACTTATCAACTATTTCTGTGGATAACTGATCCGGCCAGCCTCATACCAATCATGTTATAAACAGCACTACCTAAAGGGCGATGCGCTGAAACTCTGTCCACCACGATGACGGCCCTGAATTGCGCTGCATGCATTTTCGTAAGGTACCAGCCCGCCCACATACAGCTCCCACTCCTGATGAGTGAGCGGCTGGACAACTTTGTGACATATGCTTTTTTTCCAGTGCGACACATCCAAATCCCAGATCATGATCTTGCCATCTGCACTGCCACTCACCAGCGTATAGTCATGTGGAGAAAAAGACAGGCTTGTCACCCGTTCAGTATGCGCTGTCAGTTTGGGACCAATTTGACGGCGCGACTGAGTGTCTCTTAACGCTATACGCTTATCATTTCCACCGGTTGCGACAAGCGTACCATCCATGCTGAACGAAAGTGTATTTATCGCACCGTCATGACCCGTTATTGGTGCTCCTATGGGGGCTGAGCGCTCAGCGTCCCAGAACGTCAGGACGCCTTCCTCATTCCCGGAAACCAGAACATGACTGGCATTTGGGTTAAATGCAATTGCCGTTACTGGCGTCGAGTTCCCACGCAGAATACCTGACTTTTTTGCAGCCCCCTCATTGATATCCCACAAAAAGATTTGTGTATCCTCAGAGGCAGAGGCCAGCGTCTGACTGTCAGCGCTAAACGCCAGGTCGAGAATGGGTCCCTGATGACCCACTAATGTTGTAAGGTGCCTTGCGGGGTCACGTTGCCAGAGATGAACCTCTGCGTTTCTGTCGCCCACTGCGATAAATCGGTTGTCGGGGCTGTACGCCAGGCTGCTAATAACACTGGGATACATATTAATCGGTTCGGCAACCGGCGCCAGGGTCCCCACATCGTAGCGCACTATCTCGTGTTCACTTTTAAGAAAGGCCAGTTGCTGACCATCGCGGCTGAGCGCCAGATATTTACTCATGCTACCCGCTATCTGGTGTGGCTCAGTTTCATTATCGACACCACATACCATCACATCATTATTAATGCTGGCAGTGACGAGCATCGATCCATTCTGCGCAAAGCCAATACTGTTTATCGGGCTGTTCTGGCTGCAATAATGCTGCCTGTGCGGGTAGTCTGAATCGCTGACCCAGATGACAATCGAACCATCATGGCCGGCGGTACTGAATGTCTTGCCATCGGGCGCCATGGCGACATTTGTTACCTGCTCAGTATGACCCAGAAGTGGTTCCCCGAGCTTTTCTCCCGTTTTCACCAGCCACCGGTTAATTTTTCGATCCCAACCTCCAGTGATCAATACCCTGTCTTCAGGACCAAATATCGCTGACGTTATTCCCATCCCTGCTTCGGATGCAACATCATAGCGCAACGCTTTTTGCTCAAGATCCCATACCCGCAGGCTGCCGTCGCTGCCCGCTGAGGCTAGATAGCGCGAGTTGTGACTAAAACTCACATCTGTGACCCAGCCCTGGTGGCCCGTAAGAATGGGCCCTGAACGTGTGCGAGCGGCCACATCCCAAAGCTCCACTGCGCCATTTTCACGTCCTATCGCCAGCCAGGCTCCATTGGCACTAAATTCAACGCTTGACGCCCACCCGCCAGGAGCAAGAGGCAACTCAGTTAAGGGTTGCAGAGTAAAGGCGTCCCAAATGATCGCCCGACCATCCCAGCCAGAAGTCACAAATGACCTGCCATCGGGCGCAAAGTCGACCCCTACTACCCAGTCGTTATGCGCTGTTAACGACGCCGACGTTTGTGGCCCGTCCGGCGACGCCGAATGTAACGGCCAGACAATGACGGTATCATCTGTTCCCGCAGAAATAAGCAATCTGCCATCAGGGCTGAATGCAAGCGTCAAAACACTGCCCTCATGGCCAACAAGCGGGGCGCGAGCCTGTGTCATGGTAAGCAGGTCCCACAACAGTATTTCACCATTATCCAGTGCGGCAGCCAGCCAGGCTCCATCCTGACTGTATGCAATATTCATTACTGCAGACTCCGTCGCTAACACAGACTTTATTGACCGGGTTGCCAGTAATGTTGTCAACGTGGCACTGCTCGCTTCGACTGTTGGCGCAAAATTATGCGCCTGTACCCCGGCGAGCAACATGCTGACACGCAGGCTTTTATCACTGTCAAATAAGCTGCCTGCCTGCGTCGAAAGCTGTCTTGAAAGTGCCACTAGTGACAGGTCTTCTGCTTTTTTTTGCGCTTTCCACGCGGTAACTGCAATACTTGCAAAAGCCGTTACAAGTGCCACCATCAGCGCTGTCAGTAGTCTAAGCCGGTTAATACGTCGTTGGTGCTGGCGTTGTGTTAATTGAAAAAGATCAATGTCTATGAGCCCGGCAATAAGTTTTAACAACGCCAGATTTTTGCCATCTCTCCCCTCACGTACATCCGCTGCAATAGGCTCTGCCCGTTCTGATAATAACTGCCTGTCTGCGTCAACACAGTAGCGCACTGCCGGAGGAAAACATTCCTGGTCGGCATGTTTTTGCGCCGAATCCAGTGTGGATGTACGCGTTGTCTTTCGTTTTATCAATGCCTCACTGGTATCACTGGCGCGACGAAGGGGATGTGCTCCGCGCCCAGGACGTTGGTTGTGCGCTTCACTGACCGCGGGCTCTCCGTCGACAATCAGACATAAAACGCGGTCTTCCCGTCCCAGTGCTTTAAATATACACACTTCCTGGTTTACCCAATCCGACTGTGCCGCGTCTGGCGAGCAGATAACAATGAGGTAGCGTGACGCAGTGAGTGCCCGGGTAATATGATCGCCAAGCTTTGCGGCTGAGGGCAACTCTTCGCGATCTTTGAACACCGGAAAAAGCGTTTTTGGCAGAGTAAAATTTGTTTCTTTTCTGAGGCTTTTGGGAATAACAAACTTTTCCAGCGAACGATGCAGCCAGTCCGCCCAGCTGGAATCAGCATGACTGTAACTTATAAACGCATAGTATTTGTAATCGTCGGCGTTCATATACAAAAGTCGAAAAAGCAGACGTGATTTTAGTGTGCGTCAAATATGATTTTCACTGCATCATCGGCCGTTTTCTCATACATATAACCAATCGAATCGCTGCGTTCAGAAACCATACTTTTCACTGCACTTTCGTCAGACAGTCTTTTCGGTGGACGCCCTTTGCCCGTAAAGACAAGACGCGACCAGTGGGCTCTGAGCTGCGCAGGCGTCTTTTTTACTACTTTGGCGTAAAAATCATGCGTAATTGCCATGCCTTTTGGCAAATCCAGCGGCTTTACAGGTTCGCCCGATGGAAAGCGGCTTGTTCGTCCAAGGTAAATATCTCCGATCAGATCACTGGACAGGGAATCCGCCTTATTCTGGTTGTTAACAATAACCACGATTTTTTCAGAATACGCAGCAAAGGAACAAACGGTGAGCAGACTAAGTATCACTAGCAATGGTAAACGTTTTAACATAACGGGTCCTTAAATTAGTAAACAAAGCTGAGCGCAACACTGTACAGATTGATATGCTGCGGCACCGGTTGTCCGTTTTTCTGTAAATACAACGAGCCGCCAGGCTCAATTCTTTCAAACTGAGTTTTAATCGCGAGATTTTCCAGAATGTCATAACGCAGGCCAATACACCGCGTGCTGCCATCTGTCGCTATTGGACCAAATAAGCTGGTTAGCGTGGCAGTGAGTGGCGCAAGGGGACCGGCTGCAGGATAACCGGACAGAGGCAGTTCACTTTTGTTCTGACTGTCAGAATAAAACGCATAGGGCGTCCATTTTCCGAAATTATAACCGCCCAAAATGTAATAGGCGTCAGTATCAGATACATTCATATTGATGTTCCACCGTCTCTGAACATACTCTGCTGAGAACGAGAACCTATAGCCGGTATAGTGGACATCTACCGACCGGATAATTAATTTTCCGACATTGCTTATCTCATCTGCAAGCACTCCAAATTCGGGGTAAGTGCCTGCCACCGAACTCAGCGCATCTGCCAGTGCCAGCACGTCAGGCGCATCGACGCGCATTGTCCCTTGCAAATAGCCCGCTCCGCCGGACCATTCCCCACTCCTCCAGGAAAAGCGTAACCCATAGCTGTCTTTAAGCTCATACGCTGTGCGCTCGATGCCATTGTTATAAATGTTGAAGTCACGCTGTCCTGCTAGCGCCTGGATCGTTAAGTAGGTTTTGCCTGCATCCGTATTGAAAATCACATCAATGCCATCGAGGCCTGGGAACGGTACCAGCGAATAGACGTCATGTGGCATACGTACAGGTAAAAAGGCAAAGTCGACATTTGAATAGTCAGATGCTGTAAACGTAGGAAATACCGTTCTACCTAAACGAAATTTCAAATTTTCACGTGGTCTGTATGTGAGATAAGCCCATTCAATTGACGGCGAGTAGGTGTCATCGCTGTTCAGTTCAGCCAGCGCCTGAATGGTTGCTGAAAAGGTATCTGATGGCGCATAACTAAGCTGCGTTCCAATCTTGCTGTCATTTTCAAATGACCAGTTCTCACCAGCCCCTGTGGGCAGCGCAACTCTGCTGCGAAACAAGATCTCATCGCTTGAGCTTTTCGCCAGTCCCACGGTGCCAAAAAAAGAGGCTTCTACCGGCAGGTTTGCTATAGCGAAACTGTTGCATGTGAAAGTTAAAAGCCCGGCCCCACAGAAACACATTAGTTTTGTTAGCATACGCAGATGTACCATGCACAGAATTTTACGAAAGCCAGCTACACCCCTCGAAAATTCTCAGAGAGATCTATTTTTATTAGTAATCGCCAGAATTCTCTACGACATGACTACAACAATAAGGCTGTCTGAAAAACCTGAACATTTAATGCACCTTATATGACCAGACAGGTTAATAACAGACACGCCTCAATCAGCACAAGCGACTTAAACGCAATAAAAAACCAACGTCAGCGATGAGCCAACACAATAAAGGTGAATGTCGAATTGGCAGCCAATACCCTTGGCCAATTGATTCCCTGTTCAAAAAGTATACTAAGGACAAAAATCCGTCAATTTTATATCACGTAAACTTAGCCAGTTAATGACGAAACCGTTTACATGCCCATGTTCTTTGCACAGAGACAGACGCCATCGCCGCTTCTGCAATCAACAATGACAATAAATGCGTGACAGTTCATCCGTATGCTGAAATGGCCTGGGCTTGTGATGGATTGGTTAAACGTCTGACGTGCAGGACTGTGTCAAACAGAGACACGGTATTGAACAAAAAAAACCTCAGCGATTGCTGAGGTTTTTGGTGTGGTTGCGGGAGCTGGATTTGAACCAACGACCTTCGGGTTATGAGCCCGACGAGCTACCAGACTGCTCCATCCCGCGTCTGAACTGGTATTTTGCCTGATAAAATCAGACCATCTTAAATGTGGTTGCGGGAGCTGGATTTGAACCAACGACCTTCGGGTTATGAGCCCGACGAGCTACCAGACTGCTCCATCCCGCGTCTGAATTCTGTTTGAGAAAGCGGCTTCTGTGTGGCTGCCTCTCAATGTGGTGCGTATTATACATAGCAATTGCACCTTGGCAAGAGCCCAGAAGCGGTATATTTCACTTTTTTGACCGCTTGCTGGATTCTTGTCCAATCGTGTTTAATTTGACTGATATTTCTCCATTTTTTCAGCCAGTTTAAAGTCCAGTTCACTCAACCCGCCTACATCATGTGTGGTCAGGCTTACCTCTACCTTATTATAGACATTGAACCACTCTGGGTGGTGCTTTAATTTTTCTGCCCAAATGGCCATTTGTGACATCCAGCCAAACGCCCAGATAAAGCTCTTGAATTTAAAGGTTTTAGAAATTTTATCGCCTTCCCGTTGCCAGGCGACGCCATCTTCTACCATTTGATTAAGGGTGGTAAGCGCAGCCTCTACCTGCTCGTCTGTCATTTTCTCAGTCATTGTTATCCTCACTCTGAAGTGTATTGATTTATGCTGTACCAACCCTTTACGAATTGCCACCCTATGCAGATTACTGCCATTCGGGTCGCAGTAATCACACGTTTACAAAAAAGCCCGGCAAGTGCCGGGCTCGACTGTCTGATTGATAATGACTTAGAACTCAACAGCTAGCCGTGCATAGATCTGACGGCCGCGAGGATCATGCACTTTGGAGTCAAAGCCGCTGTTGGTGAAGACCTGAGGCGGCTCTTCATCGAACAAATTGATGCCCCCCAGGGTCAGGACATAGCTTTGCTGAGTGTCAAACAGGCTACCAAGATCAATATTGTATTGTGCATCCACAGTGACATAGCTGTCTATTTCCATAAACCCGTCTGGGCATCCCTCTTCATTCAGGGAGCCGTCCGCACAGTTCTGATCATCATCATAGGAGGAGATATAGCGCACAAACAGGTTAGCTGCGTGAATATCATTGTACCAGTTCAGCCCAAAATTCATGCGCAGCTCTGGCGACGACGTGCCAATATTATTGAAGTTGCGGCGTCCCGCGCCATCAATATCGCCAGCCTGTGGGTCCGCCAAATCGTATTTGGTAATGTAGGTACCCTGTAATGACGGTGTAAAGGTGCCCATACCGGTCTCAATTTTGTAGCTTGAGACAAAATCAATACCTGAGGTTTCCAGTGAGCTGGCATTCACAAAGGTATTGAATACCTGTACCAGCGGTCCGGTTTCGGGATCCCCTGCCCTCACAACGCGAGCAGGATCAGTTGGGTTCGCAGTCAACACGGCCTGCGCATTTTCCTGAATAATCAGATCCTCAAACTCAAAGTTCCAGTAGTCCAGTTCAATGGAAAAATCCCGAACCGGCTCATAGGACAAGCCAACGTTCCACGCTGTGGACTCTTCTGGCTTCAAATCGTCGTTACCACTGGTCCTGACCGCAGCGAAAGCAGTGGCCCGCTGAACAGGATCGGTTAATTCCTGCAAACTGGTTGAACCGCCCGAACTTAAGAATACCGTGGGGGCCCGGAAAGACGTGGAAACAGAACCACGCAACGAAAGCTCATCACTGACCTGATAGGTCATGGCCAGTTTTGGATCCAGCGTATTGCCAATGCTGCCGCCGTAGTCTTCAAAACGTGCCGCAATTTGTACATCCCAGTTTTCGGTCACAGGCAGCGCCAGCTCTGCAAACAGTGCCCAGACTTCAATTTCGCCACTGATATCCGGGTTGCCGATGACAAAGGTGAAGCTGTCCTGATTGGCCAGCGCATCATAATCCTGACTCAGCTCGTTTCTTCGGTACTGTGCACCAATAGCGAGCCCCGCGTATCCGGCATCCATTTCGAAGGCGTCAAACGAGGTCAGCGCTTCAATGACTTCCAGATCGGCTTTGGAGTCGATCACTTCCTCTGCGGTAAACGAGTCGACCACATACTGCGAGTTTGGCGCGGTCGTGTAAGAAGTAGCAAAGGGATTAAAATACTCACAGGCTCCCTCACCTGGCGTACCTGATACGGGATTACAGTCGGCACCACCTAAACCGTTCAGGGCCAGCTGAAACTCAGTATTCAGAACATCGGGTACCCGGAATAAGAAGTCGTTGGTGGCACGGGTGTAATTAACTTCCCAGAAACCCGCGTCCAGTTCACCAGTCAGGCTGGTACTGAAACGCACGGTATCAGACTCGGTGTTAGCCGGGTCTCCAGGGAACCCGTTACCCTCGGCTCTGCCAAAAAATGCTGCCGGCTGGCCAAAGGGGTTCTGCGGGTGTGTTGTCGGCACAATGGGTGAGGTCAGGATAGGAAAGCTCGGTGCCCCTCCCCGCTCAGCCCGGTTGCGGGCCATACCAAACTCGGCGCGCCAGGTGAGAGTATCTGACAACTCATACACGGCACTGGTAAACATGTTTAAGCGCGACTCATCAGGCACATAGGAATAAAAAGGGCCGAAGTCAAAGCCACACAACCCGACGTCAAGACCGGGAATGGTGCCACTGGGCGCCCGAATATCGGGATAGCCGCCAAACTGCTCACAGCCATAAGGGTCAATGATAGGAACACCCGGTAACGTCGGTAAGAAGTAGGTACCCGGATTGCCCAGCGCACTGGTGTCATCTTCAGGGCGGCTTAAGCGCCTATCGGATATGAATAAAGGCGATCGGTTAGTATAACTAACCGCCGCCATCACATTGCCGTTGTCGCCGGACATTCCCCACAGCCCCTGCAATACATATTCTTTATTATCCCCATGCGCACCGTCCTGGTAGTCCATGGTGATCATGGCCCCCTCGTAGTTACGCCTGGTAATAAAGTTAACCACGCCCGCCACTGCATCTGAGCCGTAAAGTGCTGACGCGCCATCTTTCACAACTTCCATGCGATCTATGGCAATCATAGGAACCAGTGAACTGGTATCGACAAAATTCAGTCCTTCATTGGTTTGCTGTGCCGTTACTACCTGGCGCCGGTTGTTGAGTAACACCAGTGTTGATGCCACTCCCAGGCCGCGCAGGTTGATGTTGGATGTACCGGCTGTGGCATTTTGAGTAAAGGCATCAGGATTATTCTCTGCCCCGGTATTAATGGTCAGTGTTTGCGTGATATCGGCTATGTTTTTTGCGCCTATGGCGTCAATGGCAACACTGTCAACCACCGCAAGTGGCGACGGAGAATCGAAGTTTTCACTTCGTCTGACAAAGCTACCGGTCACCAGAATAAGCTCAACATCCTGCGAGGACGGCTTGTCTTCATCGTCACTAGTCTGAGCAAAAACAGGGAGAGTCGTAGAGAACAAAACGGAACTGATTAGCGCAGCCAGCGCTTTTTTACGCGTTTTCATCATGTGTTTTCCAGTTGTGTACCCACCACCTTCATCACCTTATGCAAGGCTCTGAGCGTGGTCAGGCTGTGTGCATTATTTTTATGAGGCGACTACACCCTGCCTACCTAAAGAAGGCGATAAACATGTCCGCTACCTTCCCTAGGTAGTATGGCCGATTCCTTTTTTTTGTAAATTTTTTGTAAATAATATGTTTACATTAATTTTACACATGGTCTGACCAGTTCCGTTCTATGCCCGTGTGAAAACGGCGGCTGCCTGGAAGCAAGCGTAAGCACCAGTTTTTCAGTGCAAAAGTGCGCTGATAGCAAAAAAAGACCGTATAAGCGACGGAAACCTTTTTGCCCGGTCGACTGAAAGTGTTATGGAGGGACTATGGAGCTACCAAAACTAAATGAAGTATATGCGCTGATTTCGGACAAGCTGGAAACATGGCTGGAAACCGGTATCAAGCATTTACCGAACTTAGTGGTTGCATTCTTAATTGCCATTATCTTTGGCATTGCCGCCAAACTGGTGGGACATGCGGTACGCCGGGTAATGCGTCGTACATTCGAGTCAACGCAGATAGCTGATTTGCTTACATCCTTCATCAAAATCACTATCGTCATTGCCGGTATCTTTATCGCATTAGATTTTGTTGGCCTTCGTGGCACGGTTACCTCATTACTAGCTGGCGCGGGGATTGTCGGACTGGCCATCGGCTTTGCTTTTCAGGATATGACCGAAAACCTGATTGCCGGTATCGCCATGGGCATAAGAAAGCCATTTCAGATTGGCGATGTCATAGAGGCCGAGGGTGTATTTGGTAAAGTCGAAAGTATCAATCTCAGGAATACGCTGGTCGAAACATTTTTCGGGCAGCGGGAAATCATTCCTAATAAGATCCTGTTTCGTAACATCCTGACCAATTATTCCGCATTGGGCAAACGGCGGATAGAAGTACCGGTGGGCATTTCCTATGCCGATGATCCAGCAAAAGCGGCTGATGTGATCACCGAAGCAATAAACGAGAAGGACTATGTCATCAATAAGGACGACACATCCGTGTTTGCGGCCGGCTTCGGCGATTCGAGTGTTAATTTACTGGTATGGTTCTGGATTGACTACCCCGGTCAGCAGGGCTTTATGTCAGCCCGCCATGATGCGGTTCTTACAGTTAAAAAAGTGCTTGAAGAAAACGACATCCTTATTCCTTTTCCAATCAGAACTCTGGATTTTGCCGCCAAAGGCGGTGAAAAGCTCGATACCATGCTGTCTACGCTTAAAGGCAGTAGTAAAGAACGTAAAACGGAAAATACATCCGGCCAGAATAGCTCGGGCGACCAAAGTAGCGACAATTCCAGCGATTAGCATTGATACTGGTCGCAAACAATAACCTTCAAAGGAGAACATTATGCAATTTTTATTAAACTCTAAACTGATGCGCACATCTTTCGCCGCGCTTTTACTGGCCTTTTTCGCGTCTGTAGCGGGAGGCTGTGCCACTATGGAAGGCGCAGGCAAAGACATTCAGTCTGCGGGAGAAGCGTTAGAGGATGAAGCGGAAGAGGCCTCGAATTAAGCAGTAACAGCGCTTAGTAACACCACCAGGGCTGCCAAAGGCAGCCTTTTTTATGGGCATAAACCGTATTTGCTATACGCTGTCGTGGCTATTTAGGAATAACCAGCATTAAAAAGGTGCCGGCCATCGCCAGTTTTTCTGCATCACGTAATTCACATTCAGCGGCTATTTTATATAGGTGCCCTGCACGCTTCTGATGAATAGACGTTACCCTAAATGAAAAGCGAATCGCATCATTGCATCGAACCGGCTCCAGAAATCGCAGACTGTCTACCCCATAGTTGATGACCGAGGCTATCTGTGGCGAATCGGCCACCACGCTGTCAAAGGCTTTCGGCATTAGCGACGCAGTGAAAAAACCATGGGCAATAGTAGTACCGAACGGACTTTCCTGCTCACAGCGCTGCGGATCGGTGTGGATCCACTGATGATCGTTGGTCGCCTCCGCAAACTGGTCAATACTGTGTTGCGTGATGTCGTGCCACTCACGCTGCTGCAATTCATCACCTACTTCCAACTGCAGGAGTGTTTTCATAATTCCGGTCCTGTAACATTCTGATAATGACAAAGGTACTATTAGATGGTTGAATAATTCAATAAAGATTTAATAATATAAACTTATTGAAAAAGCGACATGTGTCGCACCAGTCATTAATGGGAATTACTATGAATCTCAACCGCATAGATTTAAATTTATTTGCAGTTTTCGATGCAATCTATACGGCGGGCAGCCTGACAAAAGCTGCTGATGTACTTTGTATCACGCAGCCCGCTGTCAGTAATTCTCTGGCCCGTTTGCGGGAAATGCTTAACGACCCTCTTTTTGTCAGAACAGGGCATTCAATGACGCCCACGCCGGTTGCTCAGAATATCATAGTCCCTGCACGTCAGGCGTTATCACTGCTACGCAAAAGTGTGCAGGAGAGCCAGAAGTTTGACCCCCTGTCAGCGGAAAAAGCATTTAACTTTGCCAGCCGCGATCTGCTGGAGGTGGTTATTCTTCCGCGCCTGATGGCAAAGCTGCAGACTAAAGCGCCCAATATTCAGTTAACTAACTATGAAATTGCCCGTAGTCAGGTGGTCTCTGCAATGGCAAGCGGCACTCTGGACTTTTTTGCCGATGCGTCAGCATTCACTGACCCACATTTGCGCAAAGAAAAAATCGCGCAGGACCGTTTGGTCGTTATGGCACGAAAAAATCATCCGGCACTCAAGCAAGGGCTGGATCTGCCCACCTTTTTGCAGCTGGGGCATATTAATGTGTCGCACCGCAAATCGGGGGCTGGCCCTATTGATATAGCGCTGGACAAGCTCGGCAAGAAACGAAAGGAAGTCATGCGGGGTCAGCACTTTCTCACTGTACCCAGTGCCATTGCCAAAACCGACCTGGTCGCCTGTTTACCTTATCACCTGGCCAAACATTACGACCTGGCTATCTACGAGCTACCATTCGACCTTCCCCCGGTAGAGTATTTCCTTTACTGGCATGTCAGTGCCGATCATGACAGCGCACACCGCTGGATGCGCGATTTAATTATGGAAGTCGCTCACGCTTACCGGCCTCACTAGCGAGGATATAAGTACTCCTTCCTAAGATATGAAAACGTATACTTAAGTATTATCACAAGGCTATTCCTCTCACGTTAGTTAGGGTTTAATGCATCTCGTTCAAAGACATCCAACTTAACTTTTGAGGAATTAACCATGTTGAAAATTGTTAAAACTTCTCTGCTTTTCGCTGCTCTGGGTATTTCTGGCGTAGCTAACGCAAACATCAATGAAGCACTTGCGAATATCTGTACTATCGTTCAGGCCGACGACAAAGGTGAACTGCGCAAGAAAATGCGTATGGTTCAGTCAGACTTCCGTCTGAAACTGCATGATTACTACAGCGGTATCTCATGTGACGGTAACAGCCTTATCCGTACTGCGGTACTGAATAACGCCGTGGAAACCGGCACACTGATGGTTAAGAAAATGCCAAGTCGTGATCTGCAGGCGCCAGAAGCAGACGGCAAAACGCTGCAAGCCTGGATTGCAGAGCAGGGCCAGCAAGGCAGCCCTATTGCTGCGGAACTTAAAGGCCGCATCTAACCCCAATTTTCACCATGTGAAACCTTTTTCAACATGGTTGCAGATACGCTCTGCACTCCAAAGGCGGCCTTCGGGTCGCCTTTCCTTTTGTCCAGCTTCTCACTGTCAACTGCGTCCCTCACCAATACAGACGATAACGAAGCTATTAAGCATTGTGCGACTGAAGCTGGCTACGTTTTCCACGCTTCAAAGCTTTGTCTGCCCCCCTCTTTGCGCCGAATTACGACACCGGTTCCTCACTTTTTTGTGCTGCAAACAGGACTACGCCAATAGCAGGTCGGGGCGTGCAGTTTTTCATGTCAACGCTTTTAAATTAGCGAATGCGGGCTCTGGTGGGCGATGATGCTCATCAGCAATATGCGTCCGCACACTCTGTGATATGCAGGCCTGAGCGACGCCTCCGATCACAAAATAATACGTGTAGGCGCTTAGGGTATAAATAAATATAACAGTGTATCGGGCAGCATGTTTTTTATACAAAAGTATTAGGCTTTAATAGTTCACAAGTTAACCAGTTCACTTAACCAGAAGGAAATTAACCATGTTGAAAATTGTTAAAACTTCTATTGCTGTAACGATTGCTTCTTTGTCTTTTGCTAACGTTGCTAATGCCGGAATCGAAGACGACCTGGCGAATATTTGTCACATCGTCCAGGCCGATGACAAAGGCGAGTTACGTAAGAAAATGCGTCGTGTACAAACCGATTACCGCCTCAAGCTGCACGATTACTACACAGGTATTTCTTGTGGCGGCAACAGCCTGATTCGTACCGCAGTACTGAGCAACGCAGTTGAAACCGGCACGCTACTGGTGAAAAAAATGCCTAGCCGCGACCTGGAGAAGCCAGAGTCTGACGGTAAAACACTGCAGGCATGGATTGCTGAGCAAGGGCACCAGAGCAGCCCTATCGCAGCGGAGTTAGACGACCGTATTTAAAAATAAAAATTCACCATGTGAACCTATTTCAACATGGTAGCGGAGCACGCTCCGCCCTCGTGGCTCCGAAAGGAGCCACACCCTTCCTCCCCCTTTCAGTATAGCTTTTTATACATCGCAGTAATCCAGAGCGTCGATCTGCCCTGTTAACGGGTGACTAATTCGCCACATTTGGCCTCATGGTGGGGACAAACACAGAAAGTAAGGTGTGTATACTGTCGCACGTTCGGTTTTGTCTTATTATTTGCTGCCAGGCAACAACCGCTCACACCAGTAATAGTGAAGCCCTTTTTAGATCACGTTAGTCGCTACTACCTATGTGCGTGAGCAGATGCTGCGCAACCCAGTCTGGCTGCTCCCGGTGTAACCAGTGCGTCGCATGACGATGTCTTATCACGGTCAGATCACTTACCCAGTCTTCCAGGCACGTGAGAACAGCTTCATCAAAAGCGTCATCCTGACAGCCCCATAACACCTGCACAGGCACTGTCAGCGTGAGCGATGGAATACGGATCGCATCTGCCTGAGCTTTTGTTACAGGAACACCCTGAGGCATGGCCCGGTAGTAGGCCAGCATCGCATCCAGCTTATCGGTATCTGACCAGTTACTGACAAGCCGTTTTGCGTAGGCGTCACCGTTAAGGTTAAGGCTATCGCCCATAATACGTTTAAGCAGCCTGAAATCTCTGCCAGCCAGTTCCTGTGCCATACCCGGCTGATTCAGCGTATTAATGTACAGGCTTTTTTGCTGCTGACGCGGATTGGTTTTAAGCTCCCGTACAAAGGTGCTGGGATGGGCAGCGTTGATGATGGTCAGCGTGCTGATGCTGTCACTATAAAACCCGGCCAGCGGCCAGGCCAGTGCGCCGCCCCAGTCATGGCCTACCAGGTGCACGGGCACTGTCGCAACCTTTTGAATAAACTTATTAAGCCGTGCGCACAGTGGCCCCACCTCATAGTCGCTGTCACTGGCAAGCGGCGCCGACTCACCAAAGCCAGGCAAGTCCGGGATCACAATGTGCAGGTTGTCTGGCAGATGGGATATAACCGGCAGCCAGGCCTGCGCGCATTCTGGAAAGCCATGCAGCAAGACAACGACCGGCGCGCCGGCGGTGGTGGCCTGACGCTGCAGATAGTGAATATTCTGTCCGTCAATCGTGCATGTTAATTCGTCGATACCCATCACCTGTTATACATAAAAACCAGCCATAACCGATGCTGGCCGGCTATGACTGGCTATTTCAGTACTTACTCTGGCGCGAACATGCTCTCAGACATGCCCATCAGATTATCTGAGCCAGACTGAATAGCTGATACCAGCGAGCGGGTGCGGGTCAGAATGCGATCAAAATAGAAGCCACAGGTTTGCAGCTTGGCATTGTAAAAATCACTTTCTGTTGCGCCGTTATCCAGCGCCTGCTGTGCTTTAACTGCCATTTTCAGCCAGAAATACGCCACGGTGACGTAGCCTGAGTACATCAGATAATCAACAGCCGCCGCACCAAGCTCTTCAGGGTTACCGGCTGCCGATTTACCAATATCCTGAGTTAGCTGCTGCCATTCATCCAGATGCGAATTCAGCGCATTAGTCCAGGCACTGAACTGTGGCTGACCACGTAATTGCTCGGTAAAGTCCCGGACCTCCTGCACAAACACATTCAGCAGTTCACCTTTCGAGCCCAGGACCTTGCGGGCCAGCAGATCAATGGCCTGGATCCCGGTAGTCCCCTCGTACATAGTACAAATGCGGGTATCTCTGGCAAGCTGCTCCATTCCCCATTCTTTAATGTAGCCATGTCCGCCGTATACCTGCATGCCGTAACTGGTGGTTTCCTGCGCTGTTTCGGTCAGAAAGGCTTTTACAATCGGCGTCAGCAATGCCAGCTTAGCGTCAGCGGTTTGTCTGGCCGCCTCATCCTGACTGTACAGCGTCACATCGACCTGCTGCATGCAGTAACAAGACAGTGCGCGGTTGCCTTCCGCAAACGCTTTCTGGGTGAGCAGCATACGCCTGACATCCGGATGAACAATAATGGGATCGGCCGGGCTGTCCGGCTTTTTCACGCCACTAAGTGAACGAAACTGTGTACGGTCTTTGGCATAGCGAAGCGCGCCCTGAAAGGCCGCTTCTGAGGCTGCCAGCCCTTCTACACCGGTACCAATCCGCGCTTTGTTCATAAAAGTGAACATGCAGTTCAGACCACGATTTGGCTCGCCAATCAAATAGCCTTTGGCGCCATCAAAGTTGATCACGCAGGTGGCGCTGGCCTTGATCCCCATCTTATGTTCGATACTGCCGCAGTGAACGGCATTGCGATCCTGGATTTCACCGGCTTCTGACACATTGAACTTAGGTACAACAAACAAAGAAATTCCCTTGGTGCCCTGCGGTGCATCCGGCAGGCGCGCCAGCACGATGTGGACAATATTATCTGATAAATCGTGCTCACCGGCAGAGATAAAGATCTTTGTGCCGGTCAGGCTGTAACTGCCATCATCATTAGGCTCTGCACGGCATTTCAGCATGCCTAAGTCCGAGCCGCAGTGCGCTTCGGTGAGACACATTGTGCCAGTCCAGGTGCCTTCGATAAGCTTTGGCAGAAACCGCTGTTGCTGTTCTTCACTGCCGTGTGCCAGCAATGTTGACATACAGCCCTGACTCAGCCCCGGGTACATCGCCCAGGAGTGATTGGCGCCGGAAAACCACTCTGCAATGCTTGACGCCAGCGAGTACGGCAACGCCTGGCCACCAAACTCTTCTGGCTGCGCCATGCCTGTCCAGCCACCCTCAACGTATTGCTGATAGGCTTCCTTAAAGCCGGCCGGCGTCGTAACCACACCGTCGTCCCACTTACACCCTTCTTCATCACCAGAAGCATTGATGGGCGCAAGACTGTTTTCAGCAAATTTTGCTGCTTCGGAAAAAATGGCGGTCACCAGATCTTCGGCTACCTCGTCGAAGCCCAGTGTCTGATAGTGAGCCTGATAGTCAAGCAACTCCTGGGTTACAAACAGAGTGTCGCGTTGTGGTGCTTTATAATCTTGCATACTCTTACCTATATCACTTCAAAGAGACCGGCGGCACCCATGCCACCACCGATACACATGGTACAAACAACGTATTTGGCGTTGCGTCGTTTGCCTTCAATCAGTGCGTGCCCGACCATGCGGGCGCCACTCATACCGTAAGGGTGGCCAATTGAAATTGCGCCGCCGTTTACATTCATTAACTCATTGGGGATCCCCAGTTTGTCGCGGCAATACAATACCTGTACGGCGAACGCTTCATTGAGCTCCCACAGACCAATATCCTCAATGCCCAGCCCGTGTTGTCTGAGCAATTTAGGAATAGCGAATACCGGTCCGATCCCCATTTCATCAGGTTCACAGCCCGCCACAGCGATACCCCGGTAGATCCCCAGTGGCTGACATGACTGACTGGCCGCCACATGACTGTCCATCAGAACGCAGGCGCTGGCACCATCGGATAACTGACTGGCATTGCCCGCCGTGATACAGCCACCTTCAATCACCGGGAACAGGCCCTTAAGCCCTTCCAGTGAGGTTTCCGGCCGGTTCCCTTCATCCTGACTTAACGTCACCGTTTGCTCGGTTTTTTCGCCGGAGGCCTTGTCGACGACAACTTTGACCGCCTCAATGGGTACAATCTCCTCATCAAAGCGTCCCGCCTGCTGCGCCGCAGCGGTGCGCATCTGGCTCTGATAGCCATAGTCATCCTGACTGTCACGGCTGATGTTATACCGGTTTGCTACCACTTCTGCGGTTTTAAGCATTGGCATGTAAATATCCGGATGACGGGCGACAAGGGCCGGATCAGTGGCCCGGTACATGTTCATATGTTCATTCTGGACCAAAGAGATGCAATCCAGGCCGCCGGCGACCATCACATCGGCTTCGCTGGTCTGAATATGTTTAGCTGCAGTAGCAATGGCATACATGCCTGAACTGCACTGGCGGTCAAGCGTCATACCCGCCACACTGACAGGCAGCCCGCCAGCAAGCGCAGCAAGGCGCCCGATATTCATACTGCCGGTGCCCTGTGTCAGGGCACAGCCCATGATCACGTCGTCAACGCTGTCAGGGTCTACGCCTGCCCGGCTGACCGCGTGTTTGATGGCATGCCCTCCCAGAGACGGCCCAGGCAGGTTATTCAGCGCCCCTTTGTAGGCACGGCCAATGGGTGTTCTTGCTGTGCTGACGATGACTGCATCACGCATGAGACTGCTCCTTCTGATAGGCGCCAAATGTCTTGTTTTCTGCCGCCAGTTTCTTCACCAGATCACTGGCGGTTAACCACATGCTGCCGTATTCGCCACATGCTTTCTGGTAATGTTCAAGCCGTTCAAGAAGCGTTGCAGGCCCGATTTCATCGGCATAGTGCATCGGCCCGCCCCGGTATACCGGGAAGCCATACCCATACACATAAATGACATCAATATCGCTGGGCTTGTCGGCAATACCCTCTTCCAGGATCTGCGCGCCTTCATTGATCAGGGTATACAGGCAGCGCACCAGAATTTCCTCATCAGAAATATCCTCTCGCTGCGCAATGCCCAGACGCTGCGCTTCTTCTCTGGCAATATCCAGCACGGCGGGATCAGGAATCGGTACGCGGCTTCCCTCCTCATACAGGTACACGCCTTTTCCGGCTTTAAGCCCTACCCGCCCCTGTTCAACCAGCCGGTCCGAGACCACGGCATAGCTGGGATCATGGGCAATCGCTTGTTGCCGTGACTGACGGACAAAGTAACCAATATCCAGGCCTGCCATATCACCCATAGTGAAGGGCCCCATTGGCATGCCAAAGTCAGTGATGACACGGTCAATGCGCTCCGGCGTAGCGCCTTCCAGAAGTAGCCGGTTTGCCTCACGGGCATAGGGCTCCAGCATCCGGTTGCCAACAAAGCCAAAGCACACGCCAACCAGTACCGGCACTTTTTTGATACGTTTAGCCATCTGCATACAGGATTTAATGACATCTGCACTGGTGTCACTGGTTTTCACCACTTCCAGCAGCTTCATTACATTCGCTGGCGAAAAGAAATGCAGACCAATGACATCGGAAGGCCTCGACGTTACTGCGGCAATCTGATTAATATCCAGTGTTGAGGTATTGGTCGCCAGAATCGCACCGCGCTTGCATACAGCATCCATTTGTTCAAATACCGCCTGCTTGACTTCCAGTTTTTCGAACACGGCCTCAATCACTAAATCAGCGTCATTGATGGCTGACATATCCGTCGCTGGCGACAGCATGGCCATACGCTGTTCTACATCCCCTTCGGAGATTCGTCCCTTACGCATAGAGCTTTCATAATTTTTACGGATCACCGACAGGCCTTTATCCAGCGCCGACTGCTCACGCTCGACCAGCGTCACCGGTATGCCGGCATTCGCAAAGTTCATGGCAATACCGCCGCCCATGGTACCGGCACCAATCACAGCAACACTTTTGATAGCGCGTGTCTCGGTTGTTTTATCGAAATCACTGACATGCGAGGCCGCGCGTTCCGCGAAGAAAAAGTGCTGTTGTGCCCGCGCCTGAGGGGTGTCCATGCAGGCCATAAATAGTTCCTGCTCGCGTTTCAGGCCTTGCGCAAATGGCAGTGTAAAAGCAGCCTTCACTGCCTCGATACATTGAGCAGGGGCAAAAAATCCTTTCATTTTCTTTTCTACGCCGGTCTGATACTGCTCAAACACCGCCTGAGTTTGCTGATCCATCGACAGTGAGTTTTCACAGGTAGGACGCACATCACTGGCTGACAACGTACCAATATAGTCACTGACGATATCGGCAAGGTGCTGCTGATTGTCAGCGAGTTTGTCAAACACCCCCTTCAGTTCTAGCACTGGCCGTGGTTTACCGGTCACGATCATCTCCAGCGCTGTCACTGCACTGGCCAGACGCGGCAGACGCTGTGTACCACCAGCACCAGGCAAAATCCCCAGGTTGACTTCCGGTAGCCCCACTTTATTGTCTGCCACCGAAATTCGGTAATGACAGGCCAGCGCAAGCTCCAGGCCGCCGCCAAAGGCAGGACCTGGAAGTACTGCCACCACTGGCTTTGGCGCCTGCTCGATGGCATTGAGCACATCCGGTAACATGGGCGACTGGGGCGCGTCGGAAAACTCACTGATATCCGCACCGGCACTGAACATCGGAAGTGCCGACGTGATCACTATTGCAGTAACAGACGCATCGTTTACCGCCTGTTCAAGGTTTTCCTGCAACTGTGTTCTGACGGCGAGGGATAAGGCATTGACCGGTGCATTATTCAGCGTAAAGGTGGCAATACCGTTTTCAACCCGATAACTAACCAGTACCTGTGATTCTGTCATTGTTCTGTTCCAATTTTGCACACTGACGATGATGTTAGGGCAGCCTTATGAATCAGCCAAGTTTATTGGCTTTATAGACACCCATTAAAATATTTGATACTTACCCACCCCCTTATCGATCCTGCGATGTACCGCCTTTGCTTCTCTGTAGCGCAGTTCACAATGTTGACAGCGTTTGAATTGAGTGCTTTTTTGACAACACTCCGTTGTCTGCGCTGCGTCTCTGGCGGGCAACCGGGACACTGCTGACGATATCCGTCTGCAAATTCGCATAACTATGAGGGCCCGACATGGACGCGTTACTTAACTTTCACAATCAGGTGGTTATTATTACTGGCGCCGCCAATGGCTTTGGCAGGCTGCTCGCCCATGAACTGGCGACCCGTGGTGCCAGACTGGTACTCAGTGACATCGACGAGGAAAACCTGAAACGCTGTAAAGACGAGCTTGCAACACACACGCAGGTGGTCTCTGTCAGTGGCAGTGTGGCCGATGAGGCATTAGCCCGGACACTGGTTGAAACTGCGCAGTCTCAGTTTGGCCAGCTGGATATCGCGGTCAATAATGCCGGTATTGCGCATACGCCCGGCCCAACGCACGAAATGACCGAAGACATTATTGATACGCAAATGGCGGTGAATCTCAAGGGGGTGATGTTTGGCATGAAGTATCAAATCCCTGCCATGCTGGCGAACGGCCGGGGGCATGTATTAAATGTCAGCTCACTGGCCGGACTGGGTGGTGCCCCCAAAGGCGCCGCCTATGCAGCCGCTAAACATGCGGTGGTTGGCGTAACACGCACAGCCGCGGTGGAATACGGCCGCAAAAATGTGCGCGTAAATGCCATCTGCCCGTTTTACAGTCCCACCAATATCCTGGATATGGACGGGTACACGTCTAAAGAAGCCCGTGACCAGCTGGCAGCTGGCTGCCCCATGAAACGTCTGGCACAGCCACAGGAAGTCGTCAATGCCATGGTATTGATGCTCTCTCCTTTAAACTCCTACATGAACGGTCAGAGCATCGCTGTGGATGGTGGCGTGACTGCGTGGTAACACTGAGGGCTGACGTGCCGTCACGGAAGCCTGTACTGAGGTCTGCTGCGTATAAAAAAATATACCCTTGTATAGGAAAGACTCTGGAAAATCGGGCTCAGCTTGTTTTAATAAAGATGAACAAACAAGCAAGCCGACTGAGGGAGCAGCATTGCTCCCGAGGTTTATTATGATGATAAAAACATTATTTCTTACCCTAACACTCAGTCTTACCGGCGCCGCGTTTGCAACCGAGCACCCGGTAACCGATGCTAAGCAGCAAAGCGTGCAGAAAAAACTGCGTCAGGGAAATGCCGCAACGTCTGTGATGACCCTGTCGGAACGCCGTCCTTCACAAGTACAGGACGTCGAAGTGAATACACTCGCGCACCGGGCATTGCCAAACACCCAGCACTAATCTGTCAGACACAACCAGCCCGAATGGCTGATATTGCCTCCGGGTCATGATTAATGTCACATTGTTTATGAAAAAAGTCGCTCAGGGGGTAAGCACCATTTTGCCTTTCACCTGGCGGTTCATGACTTTTTCCAGTGCCTGAGTTGCCTTAGCAAGCGGCAGCGCTTCATCTACCACCACTTTCACCTGGCCCTGCAAATACCAGGTAAATAGCTCTTTCATATTATCCGCAAACACTGCCGGTTCGTGTTTCGTGAAGGATCCCCAGAATACCCCAACCACTGAATAGCCCTTGACCAGCGCCAGGTTAACCGGAAACTTCGGTATTTCACCACTGGCAAAGCCGACCACCAGCAAACGACCTCCCCAGGCCATACTGCGACTGCAGGCCTCAAAGGCATCGCCGCCCACACATTCATACACCACATCTGCGCCACGCCCCTGCGTGATCTCTTTAAGGGTTTCCTTTAAGTCCTGCTGCTGATAGTTGATCAGAATGTCTGCCCCATGCTCCTTCGCCAGGTCCAGTTTTTCCTGTGTGGAGCACACGGCGATCACGTTAGCGCCCATCGCCTTACCGATTTGCACAGCCGCAAGACCCGTTCCGCCAGCAGCGCCGGTCACCACCAGCGTTTCGCCCTGCGCGAGTTTCGCACGCTGTTTTAACGCATGATGCGCAGTGGCATGCGCCGTCACAAGTGCAGCCGCTTCTGTGGCCGGGATACCATCTGGCAGCGGCATCACCTGTCTGGCAGAGACGCCCATCTTCTCGGCGTAGCCTCCCAGGCTATTTACCGCAATAACACGCTGACCTTCCTTCAGATGCGTGACCTCTTCACCAATCTCACTCACGGTACCGGCAACTTCGCTACCAGGAATAAAGGGGAAGTCCGGCTGCATCTGATATAAACCCTGAACCAGCAGGCCATCGGGAAAATTAACGCCCGATGCTTCAATATCAATGACTACCTCGCCTTTTTTCGCAGACGGGTCGGGCATATCGTCGTAAGTCAGCTGCGAGATTGGGCCAAATTCTTTACAAACTATTGCTTTCATTGCATCTCCGTAGCATTTAATTGCGTTTCAGACACGCCTGACACGCGCACCGGTGTTTAGCTTCGTCATATGCATGACACCGGCGCCTGCATCCTTATGGCTGCTCACTAATCAGGTCATTAGCCATCGCTGCCAGCGGTTTAACCATCGCCCCAAGCTCCATGGCTTTACTGCTGGACGCATTCCCATCATGCGCTCGCTTTACCACGCCCTGAAGGATCGCCGCCAGTCGGAAGAAACTGAACGCCAGATAGAATGTCCAGTTATCAATTTTTTCAATACCGCGACGTTTGCAGTAGGCTTCTACGTATGCCTGCTCAGATGGGATCCCCAACGATGCACGGTCAAGTCCGCCAAGACCTGGTGCCAGCGACAGCGTAGTGGGCAGTCGCAACTGCATGCACTGGTATGCCAGATCGGCATAGGGATGCCCCAGCGTCGACAGCTCCCAGTCGAGCACAGCAATGATCGAGGGCATCGACTCACTACTGAAAATCATATTGTCCAGACGAAAGTCGCCGTGCACCAGCGAGACCTGCCCGTCATCCTCAGGCAAATGCTCATCCAGAAACGTGATCAGTGTTTCTATTTCCTCAATGCGTTCAAGCTCCGACGCCCGGTATTGCTGTGTCCAGCGAGACAATTGCCGGGCAAAGTAATTACCACTCTTGCCATAGTCCGACAAACCAGCCTGTTCAATATCAACATTGTGCAGTGCGGCCAGCACCTGGTTCATCTGATCATACATGTGAGCCCGGACATCCGGACCAGCGACATTTGGCAAGGCACTTTTCCAGTAAATGTCACCCTCAACGTATTCCATGATGTAAAACATGCTGCCCAGCACATCTGTATCCTTACACAGGTGGATAACCCGGGGTACAGGCACGTCACTGCTTTTTAGTGCCGCCATCACCCGGTACTCGCGATCAACAGCATGGGCAGATTTCAACAGCTTGCCCGGAGGTTGTCGGCGCAGTACATACAGGCCATTGGTGGTGGTCAGCAGAAAAGTAGGATTCGACTGCCCGCCGCTAAACTTCTCTGCACCGGTGACATTACCCAGCTCCGGGCAGTGTTCACTCAGATAAGGCTGTAATGCGGTAATCTCCAGTTGGTGGGTGGTCACAGTGCCTCCTTCGTTGAATAAGTTTCAGCGATACGGTTTTTGCCCAGTTGCATCATATGCACCTGATCCGGGCCGTCGGCCAGCCGGACGGTTCTTGCATACGCATACATCGCCGCCAGCGGTGAGTCCTGACTGGTGCCGAGCGCGCCATGCATCTGAATGGCCTCATCAATGACCTGACAGGCCATGCGGGGCGCAACAATCTTGATTGCCGCAATCAAATCCCTGGCAATTTTATTACCGTAACGATCCATTCGGTCGGCTGCTTTAAGCGTAAGCAGGCGCGACTGTTCTATATCACAGTACATGTTAGCAATACTCTCACGGACCGACTGCTGTGCGCTCAGTGGCTTACCAAACGCCTCTCGATCAGCCACCCTACGACAGGCTAAATCCAGTGCACGCTGGGCACAGCCAATCAGACGCATGCAGTGATGGATGCGGCCTGGACCAAGGCGTCCCTGGGCAATTTCAAAACCGCGCCCTTCTCCCAGGATCAGATTGTCAGCCGGTACCCTGACATTATCAAATACCACTTCGGCGTGGCCCACCGGCTCGTCCAGATAGCCCATCGCCGCCATTGGCCTGACTACCGTCACACCATCTGTGTCCATGGGTACCAGGATCTGCGACTGCTGCTGATGGCGGGCCGCCGAGGGATCGGTTTTCCCCATCACAATCATAATCTTACAGTTTTCGTTCATGGCACCACTGGTATACCATTTACGGCCGTTGATGACATACTCATCGCCATCCCGCCGAATGGATGTTTCAATGTTGGTGGCATCACTGGACGCCACAGCGGGCTCCGTCATAGCAAACGCTGAGCGTATCTCACCATTTAGCAGCGGCTCCAGCCATTGCGCTTTTTGTTCTTCACTGCCATATTTTGCCAGTACTTCCATATTGCCGGTATCAGGCGCACTGCAATTAAAAATTTCAGCGCTGAAGGGAATTCGGCCCATCACTTCACAAAGCGGTGCGTATTCGAGGTTACTCAGCCCGGCACCGTAGGGTTTATATTCCTCCGGCAGAAACAGGTTCCATAGCCCCGCGTCACGCGCTTTCTGTTTCAGCGCCTCCATCATTTGCGGTGTTCGCCAGCGTGTGTCGCTGCTTGCCACGGCATCGGTGTAAGACTGTTCAATGGGGTACACTTCTTCCTGCATAAAGTCGTTTAAGCGTGACAATAATGCGTTGGTGGTTTCATTATATTCAAAGTTCATACAGGTTCCCTGTTAGCTGTAGGTAATGGCGTGTTGCCGATCGGGATGTTCAAAATGGGCGATGTTGTTGAAGCTGCTCAGGTAGTGCCCGCTTTTCGTGACCAGACATTCACTCACGCTGGCATTACGAATTTGCAAATTGATATTCACGACAGACTCGGCCGGATAGCCAAGAATATGTTTAAGCAGCATTGCGATAACGCCGCCAGATGTGACCACTAACACATGTTGCGCACCGCTATGACTGATGGCATGCAGGGCTTCCCCCACACGCGTTTCAAATGCCGCCCAGGATTCATTCGTGTCGTTTAGCACCAGCTCGTTGCTGGCCCAGGCCAGCATGCCGCGTTTGAGCAGCCGGTAATAGTCTTTTGCCGTTGCATTACTCCCCGGCGCAGCGTCTGGGTTGGCGTTGACATAGGCATTGACGACCGCCATAAAGTCAAACTCGTTGAGCTGGGGCAGCCGCTCTGCAGCCGGCAGGTTCGACAGCCTTGAACCGATCCCCTCAGCCGTTTCCCGGTGCCGTAGCAAGGTACCGGTTATCAGGCGATCCATCTTCAGACCGCGCTCTGCAAAATACTGGCCCAGGTATGCCGACTGCACCCCACCGAGCTCGCTCAGCTTATCGTAGTTGGCTTTGCCAAATGACGCCTGGCCATGCCGGACTAAATACAATGTTGTCATCGCAAACCTACATGTAAGTGAATTGTAAAAGGGTAGAGAATACCGCCAGATATGTTTAATTATTAATATGAATACAGGTAAATCATAAAAAACTATGTTGCTCTGATGCCCTGTGAACTGACGATAACGCGCAAAATCCTGCGACAAATGCATGCCGGACAGGTGCACAAATCCGTTGATTAAGGCACACTGCTACTGTCACACAGGACGTAAAAGAACAACAACAGGTATTGTTATGACACGCCAGATATTGCGCAGCGGCTTCACGTTAATGATTATTGGCGTAAGCCTGGGCGGTCAGGCTGATGAAACTTCTACCTCAGATGTGTCGCTTGAACATATTGAGGTGCGGGCTCAAAAATCTGTGCAGCCGCTGCAGTCTGTGCCACTTGCGGTGACAGCGCTGGACAGCGACTGGATTGACCGAACGGTCGCGCTGGATATTTTTGACACCACGGCTTACGTGCCTGGCTTTGCTGCCATGCAAAACCAGAGCGCAACTAACTCCAGTTTTTCTATTCGGGGTATTGGCACCACAGCGCAAAACTATGGCTTTGAATCTTCGGTTGGCCTGTATGTCAACGGTGTGTACCGGCGTCGTCAGAACGCTCTGATCAATGATTTTATCGACATCGCGCGCATTGAGATCCTCAAAGGCCCTCAGGCTACCTTGTTTGGCAAAAACACGCCCGCCGGTGCTGTTACTCTGGAATCCCGGCGGCCTGTGCATGGCGAACGCGACGGATTTGTCGCACTGACCACAGGTAGCGACGATCTGCTAAGACTGTCCGGCGCGGCCAGTCACACACTGATTGATGATGCTTTGAGTGTTAGGGCAGCCGGGTTTACTGCGCAGCGCGACGGCTATATTGATGAACAGCAATCCGGCGTTACCCTGAATAACCGCGACCGCTCAGGGGCTACCCTGCAACTCTATTACACGCCCACCAGCGATGTCTCTGTGCGTGTCATTGCCGACTATGCCGAACTGGATGAGCGCTGTTGTGGCGCACTGACCTGGCAGGATAACCGTCAGGCGCGGGATATTGAGGGGAAGCTGGGTACTGATGCGCTGTTAATGCAGCCGCCTTTTAATGCAACGCTGTATACCCGTGATGACTTTTATGACTATCGCACATCATTATCGCAGGCTCCCCGTTCGACACTTAAGGACAAAGGCCTGTCGGTGCAACTGGACTACACCTTCAGTCCGCTCTGGTCACTACGCAGTATCACTGCACACCGTTCTCTGGACGCATACGATCGCATTGATAGCGACTTTTCTGATGCAAGACTGCTTGAGGCCACGAATGATGCGCAGCAGCATGCGTTTTCTCAGGAACTGCAGTTTCATTATCAGACAGACAGCCACCGCGGCATTGTTGGCGCATTTTATTACTCACAAAATCTGGATTTAACCTTTGATACCACAACACAATCGCAGTTTCCGGCATTTTTCCGGGCCTCAGCCAGTGAACTGGTGCCACTGCCCGAGGCCATTAATACCCTGTCTGGCCTGAGTAACGGCATCATTGCACCGGCGGCACCCGCCACGCCCGCGGATACTGCGTTTAAACATACGGCACTGCAGCAGCAAGAAAGTCTGGCGCTGTTTGGACAAAATGACTGGTCTGTCACACCGGCACTCACACTCAGCACCGGTCTGCGGTACACCCGGGAAGACAAGTCGCTCACGGCCCGGTTTACGGAACAGGGGCCGGGTATTTCGGGGCTTACCGTTGATCGAGGTGCATGGCCAAATCCGCTTGCTGCCTCTCAGGGGCTGATACAAATCGCAGGCGCACTGGGCAGCGGGCAACCGCCGCCGTCAGACGCGTTACGTGACATAGCGCCCTTTCAGCGTGCGGGCTGGGGCTATTACTTTCTGGGCTCGGCGGCCGTGCTGCCACGGCCAGATCTTGACGAATCGATGCGTGATGAACAGCTCACGGGCAGCCTCAAGCTTGCCTATCAGACCAATCCTGATACGTTGCTGTATGCGTCACTGGCCACGGGCTATAAAGCCGGCGGAATCAATACCGACAGGATTGCGCCTCAGTTTGACCCTGTGTTTGACGCTGAAAAAGCGCGAACGCTGGAGCTTGGCATAAAACGCGACTGGCCATCCAATGCGCTACGCACCAATATTGCACTGTATCGTACCTGGGTGGATGACTTTCAGGCCACAACATTTACGGGCAGCGGCTTTAACCTCCAGAACGCCGGCAGCATCGATGTCAAAGGCGCCGAACTGGAACTCACCTGGCTGCCCTGGCAGCATACCGAGGTGCAGTTAGCGGCAGCGCGCGTGCTGGCGCAGTTTAGCTCGTTTGAGCGTGGCACCTGTCGCATCGACTATCAATGGCATACGGGCCTGCCCGACCCGGGTCAGTCAGTGTCCGGCCTGCCTTATTGTTCACGCAGTGGTGATCGTGTCGGTTTCGAGCCTGAAACCACGCTCAGCGTTACCGCTACACGCCACTTCGCACTTGGTAGATTTCCCGGCGCAGTCAGCCTGGATTATCAGTACAGCGGTGACGTTATGCTGGATGACACTAACGACCCCCTTAAACACGCACCGTCTTATAGCCTGGTCAATCTGCGCTTACACCTGAGCCTGCCAGAGTGGAATACCTACGTTACGCTGTGGGGGCGAAATATTTTTGATGAAGACTATGTAGCCCGCAGCGCCTTTTCGGTGCCAGTACAGACCGGCAAGATTATGGCGTACCCAGGCCGGCCTGTTTCCTACGGCATTGATATTCACAGTCGCTTCTAGGGAAGATAAACGAAAAAAAGGACTGGCCGGTCTGACGCCAGTTCGCGTGATCCGCTCAGAGCGCACGCACCCAGCGCGGCGCGCTACAAACCTCCACTAAGTGAGGCACCATTGCGTTTATACAGCACTGCATGACATTCGGCTATCACCGACAGGGCAATGCTTTCCGGCAGTTCACCGCCTATATTGAGGCCAGCCGGGCTGTACAGCCGCCCATCGACGTCCGCCTCTGATACACCGGCCAGGGCCAGTATTTCCCGTCGGCGATGTGGCGGGCCAAGCATCGCGATATACCTTACCGACGTATCTGCCAGCGCCGCCAGGGCGCTGGCATCAACATCACGATGATGGGACATCAGTACCGCGGCATGCACGCCCTGCCCGCGCACCCATTTTTTAAGGACGTCTGTATCGCGGCCCTCAACAAAGGTCACGCCGCTCAATGCTTTTGCGCTATGCTGTTTGCCAGGTCGCGGATCCCAGACACTAAGCTTCCAGCCAAGGTTTTGCGCACAATTCGCCACATCACCGGCATCCAGCCCGGCGCCTACGAGCAGCAGATGTACCACCGGCGCATAGCGACACACCAGCAGTCCGTCCTGTCCGGCTGTGCCACTGAACGTGGCCGGTGATAAGGCCAGCTCATCCGATTGAGGATACTGCAGCGCGGCCGAGACTGACCCGGTCAACGACAACTGCCAGTCGCAAACCTGCCCATCCTCCAGCGCCGCTAACAGCGCGTCGAGTTGCAGGTAGTGATTAGCCTGCGAGACTGGCAGCAGCGCGACATGGACTACCCCGCCACATCCCACACCAAGCTGAAAGGCAATGTCATGTTCATCCTCATCGTCATACGTGGCAAAACGTGGCGAGCCATCAGTCATCACACGCCGGGCTTTTTTATGGATATCCGTTTCCAGACAACCGCCGCTTAACACACCCAGTTGATCTTCGTTATCGCTGATAAGCATCATTGCACCGGCCTTGCGATAACAGGAACCTTCTGTTTTATAAATCACACCTAAGACCCATTGCCGGGTTTGCTTTAGCGGTTGCCACTGACGCAGCATATGTAACAAATGATTGTGCATGGCGATGTATTCTGACCTTGTTTACAGAAGTTATGGGGGTTGCCTGAACACATTCGTAGCGACCGGCGCGTATGATGATTCAGACCTTTCAGGTTGCGTGCTTTGCAGCACAGTGACAATTTCTTCGGCCCAAAGCCGGTAGCCCTTTACACCCGGGTGGAAGCCATCACTGGCCATCATGCTTGCAGTATCGTTGCCTGGTAAGGCTGCAACGGCGACCTTATCATGCCTGGCGGCAAAAGTGGTCAGTGCCGCATTCAGTTGTCTGGCATGGTCGCCAAGAAGCCGGTTTAAGGGGGACGGCAACGCCGGAAAGTCCTGCATTGGCGGCACCAGACTAAAAATAAGCTGCCTGACCCCGAAGCGCTTACCGGCCAGTTCATAAATCGTACTGACATCACGCAACCATTGCTTCACCGACCTGAATGCCACAACGTCATTAACGCCAACACTGCATACCATTACATCCACGTGTGACACGGGCAATTTACTAAGAGAATGCGCAACGTCGCTGGCGCAATACCCGGTGTGCGCATGGCACTGCCAGTCAACCTGATACTGTGTTGCTAACAATGCACTGAGCTGCCCGCTCAGTGCATCACGCTGGGATGCTACGCCTACCCCCGCGCCAGCTGAGTCACCGATTATCCACAATGACAACGGTGGCCCACTGCCGGCGATCCCCGAGCGCGGTCCTGCCGCCTCCGGAAGTTTTGGGGTATCTCTTCTTACCCGTCTTCCCTGCATCATCAGTAACGGAAACAACAATACCGCCATTAATCTGCTTCGCATTGCTTTTTCCTGATAAAAATTACCGACTCTTTGAACGAGATCAAGTTTCGCAAACCGGTTTTCCCTTACGCTTATCTCACAGACAGGATGAGATTCACTATGACACAGCCAGACTATTTCGCCACCTCGCTATTACGCAAATATAATATCAACGGGCCGCGGTATACTTCCTACCCTACTGCGCTTGAGTTTACCGGGAATTGTCCGCCAGACCTTCTGTCCCAGGCTGCGCAGGCATCAGGACGGGATTTATCACTGTACGTGCATCTGCCTTTCTGTCACTCACTATGCTACTACTGCGGCTGTTCAAAAATCATTACCCGGCATCAGGACAAAGCCGATGAATATCTGGATTATCTGACGAAGGAAGCGCGCCAGCAACGCCACATTGGGCAACACAGGCCAGTCCGACAATTGCACCTTGGCGGCGGCTCACCCAGCTTTCTGACGTCCGAACAGCACACCCGACTTATTGCAATATTGCAGGAGAATTTTACCTTCAGTGATGATGCGGTACTGAGTATTGAGCTGGACCCTCGTAACGTGACAAAGGCCTACATCAGGTGTCTGCAGAAGCTGGGGTATACCCGTGCGAGTTTTGGTGTGCAGGATGTTAACTATAATGTTCAGCAGGCTATAAACCGGGTCCAGAGCACGCAACATATCGCCGAGCTGACCGAACATGCGCGGGCAAGCGGCTTTACGTCGATTAATCTGGATCTGATTTACGGCCTGCCCCACCAAAACTGTGAAACATTCGCCACAACACTTGCTGCAGCAAAAGCCCTGCGGCCTGACAGAATATCACTGTTCAGCTATGCCCACCTGCCTGAGCGATTTGCCGCGCAGCGTAAAATAAAAGACGAGTGGCTGCCACCCGCACCACTGAAACTGGCGCTTATGAAACAAGCCATCAGTAGCCTGACGGACGCCGGCTACGTGATGATAGGCATGGACCACTTTGCCCTGCCCGAAGACGATCTCGCCATCGCACGTGACAAAGGCCAGTTACACCGTAACTTTCAGGGCTACACCACGGGGAATGAACTCGATTTGCTGGGCCTGGGTGTCACTGCCATCAGTGCAGTCGGCAATGCCTACGGACAAAATCCAAAACAGCTGAAAGACTACTACCTCGCCCTGGATCACGGCAAGCCGGTGATCAGTAAAGGGGTCGCACTTAGCAAGGATGATGAACTACGCCGTGCAATAATAATGTCACTGATGTGCAATTTGCATCTTGATATAGAAGAACTGGAAACACGCTTTAATGTCGACTTTTTCCGCTATTTTCAGGATGAGCTGCAGCAGTTTGACCGCTTTGTCAAAGACGGCATTGCCCGGATAGACCGGCACCAAATCACCATCAGCGAACACGCCCGCCTCATCATCCGGGTGATTTGCATGAGCTTTGATGCCTACCTTAGTCACACCCACAAAATGATGCGCTACTCGCGGGTTATTTAGGCAGGATGCGGATAGTGTATTGTTAGTCAGGCAGTCTGATAACGCGGCATTGTTCTGCTTTTACGTTATCCATTAACACAGTTTAAACCGGGCTGTTACGGCATCACCGGCTGTCAGCCCTAAACGATCCCGCGACAGGTGACTAATGATGGCATACAGCGTCGTGTCTCCCTGACGCAGGGTAACCCTCAGCTCGGCATCGCTTAACGTATCCATACTCACAATTTGGCAGGCGAACGCATTGACAAGCGTTGACTGATTGACATCCATTTTATCCAGGCTGACCTGACGGGCATCGACAACAAGCCGGACGTGCTCTTCGAAAGACGCGCGGCTGTGCGCATACAGTACCTGCCCTTCGCACAAAAAGCGGTGGTACGGATAGCGGGGATCGGGGTCTGTCGCCTTCCCCTCAAGCAGCGACAGGCATGGCACGAGTGATGTTTCTGTCGCATAGTGCCCGAGAACCCGCGCTACCTGACCGGCGCACACCAGGCTCCCCGCCTCAAGTAGCGCAAGCTCATCGGCGTACAGGGCCAAATCACTGATATCATGGGAGACCAGCACCACCTGCAACTGTGTTTTTGTCGCATACTGTTTTAACCCGCTAATAATGGCCCGTCGTGTCGCACTGTCAATGGCCCCCATGCCCTCGTCAATCAATAAGATATCCGGCTGACTGGCAAGCGCCCGGGCCAGCGCAACACGCTGAGCTTCGCCGCTGGATAACGACACAGCCGCCCTGCCAAGCAGGTGTTCACAATGGCAAAGCGCGGTATACGTGGTCAGCGAGGCACCAGAGTCAGCACTGTACTGACGCGCAAGAATAAGGTTTTCTTCAACACTAAGGTGGGGGAACAGACACGGCTCGCTGAATACCATCATGATCCGTGGTGATGACCGCCTATACGAGCTAACATTTACCTGTGCGCACTTCTCCAGACCAGCCAGAGCACGCAACAAAGTCGTCTTGCCGGCGCCGGAAGGACCGGTAAGACCTAGCAATACCGATTGCGCCGAAAATGCAGCCGTGGCCTCCAATGGCGGACGACCCTGTGTGTTTAACCTGACCTTGAATTCCACGCGTCACGTCCTTTTCGGTTTAGCCGGTAGAGCAGGCTCATCAGTATCAGTGAGAAGATCAGTAGCCCAATGGCCAGTTGGTGTGCCTGGCCGTAATTCAGTGACTCGACATGGTCGTACAATGAAATCGACAGCACCTGTGTTTCGCCGGGAATATTGCCTCCAATCATCAGCACGACACCGAACTCGCCTAACGTATGCGCAAAGGCAAGTCCCAGTGCAGTGATGATATGCGGCTTCACCATTGGCAAAATCACCCGGCGTATCTGCGCCGTACGCGATAATCCCAGCATACCCGCGGTTTCAAGATATTTAATATCTAGCTGCACGAAGCCTGCATATAGTGGCTGAACGGCAAAAGGCAGTGAATAAATGACCGAGCCAATCACCAGACCCGCAAACGAAAATGCGAGCTGGCCACCGGTAAGGCTTTCCCAGCCACTACCCAGCCAGCTCTGAGGAGAGAACGCCAGCAGCAGATAAAAGCCAAGCACAGTGGGTGGCAACACCAGTGGCAACGCAATCACCGCCTGTACTATCGGTTTCGCCGGATGTTGCCACTTCGCCAGCCACCAGGCCAGTGGCGTTGCTATGATCATCAGGATGAGGCTACTGATAACTGCCAGTTTGAGGGTCAGCCAGATAGCTGTCCAGTCGCCGCTCATTCGCGTGTCCCGGTGCGCTGATAGCCCCACTGGGGTAACTGCGTCTGCACCTCATCCGACAACAGGTAGTCTACAAACGCGTTCGCGGCGGCTTTATCTGCTCCGGTTGCCGTAATTGCAAGTTGCTGCACAATTGGCTGATGCAGTTCGTCTGACAACTGCACCGCTCCCGGCTCACCCTTAATCAGAGACCAGGCCAGCAAGGCGTGATCGACATTGCCCGACTGATAGAACTGGTACACCTGCAGCACGTTATTGCCATACACCAGCGCCCCGCTTACGTGCTGCCATAACACCAGTGACGTTAACGCCTGTCTGGCCGCCTCACCGTACGGAGCCAGCCTGGGGTTGGCAATCGCCAGACGTGTCGTGGGTGCAAGCGCAAATGTTTTTAACGTCTCCACATCAGGCGACGCATTGCTTCGCTGAATATACCCCAGTCGCCCGATGGCATAGGTAACGACATCTGATGCGTTTACCCGGCCATCCTCAAGAAGTTGCTGAGGCCGCGATGAATCAGCGGACAAAAACACATCGATATCCGCGCCATGATTAATTTGCGCATACAAGGTGCCGCTCGACGCTTTACTCACAATGACACGGTTACCGGTTTTCTCATTGTACGCTGTCGCAAATTGCTCAAGTGGCTTTGCAAAATTGGCCGCCACCGCCACTTTTAGCGTGTCTGCAAGACCTGCTGACGGTATCAGGAGAAACGACAAAAGAACGCTTAGCGAACAAAGACGATAGTTCATCGCAGTGTATCCAGTGTCAGGCAGATCATAGGTGTGGTGTTCCCAGCCCTGCGCTTCGCGCTAAAAAAGAAAAAGTAAAAAGTAAAAAGGTGGATGTTCATGGCAGCACGGGCAGTCATGGTTACTCACTGGTGCGCGTCCAGCGCATGGCGGCGGCTTCATCAAGGTGTTTTGCGGCCACCCATTTCCCTGTACCGCCGACAAGCTCTTTCTTCCACAGCGGCACCGACTGTTTCAGTATGTCCATCGTAAAGCAGGCACCATCAAAGGCGGCCTGCCGGTGTGCGGCAACGCATCCTACCCAGACAATCTGCTCGTGATTCAGAATACGACCTACGCGATGAACGATGCCTGCACTGATGAGGGAAAACCGGGACATTGCCTGACTGGCAAGCTCATCAAGTACCCGTTCGGTCATACCTGGGTAGTGTTCCAGTTCGATACCGCCAATGGCCCCGTCATCATTCATATCGCGAACCAGTCCGGTGAACGTGACAATAGCGCCAGCTTTACCCGCCGGCGCCTCCTGTCGCAGCCGGTCATACAACGCCTGATGAGAAAAGTCGCTGCGACAGATTGCCGTAAACATTCAGCCTCCGGTCACCGGTGGTAAAATCGCCACTTCATCATTGTCATTTAAGGTATGTGACGGGGTGACAATAGACTGGTTACACGCCATCAGCACGGGATCGGAAAAAATCTCCTGCCATTTGCTGTCCTGCTGCTTCAGCGATTCGCACAGTGACGCCATATCTGCGCCGTCATTAAGCGACACAGTAATGTCTTCATTTCCCATAATCTCACGAATTTGTGCAAAACTTTTTACGGTTACCTGCATTCAGTTCTCCTCTTGATTGCGTTTCCAGTGACCATGTTTACCGCCGTGCTTTTCCAGCACTCTGACGGCGTCTATACGCATGCCAGGATCGATGGCTTTACACATATCGAAAAGGGTTAGCAGTGCAATATTCACCCCGGTTAATGCTTCCATCTCTACACCGGTTTTGCCTGCCAGCTTACAGTAGCAGCGCACGCCAATGCGGCTGTTCTGCGTATCGGTATGAAAGCTGATGTCCACCTTCGATAAAGCCAGCGGATGACACAGCGGTATAAGCTCAGCACACCGTTTGGCGCCCTGGATCCCTGCTACCCTGGCAACCGCGTACACATCGCCTTTGGCGACATGGCCTTCACTGATTTTTTTGAGCACATCGGCAGAAACGACCAGATACCCTTCTGCCGTAGCCTCGCGCATCGTGACATCTTTGCCACTGACATCCACCATATTGGCGTTGCCCTTCTCATCAAGATGGCTAAAGTCGGCCATCAGGCTTTCTCCCCTGTCAGATGCGCAACAAAATTACAGGGGCGAAAATCTGCGTCCAGCTGACTGGCTATAATACGAGTCCATCCGGTCCGGCACGCACCGGTTGAGCCAGGCAGACAAAATATGACGGTATGATTGGCAAAGCCTGCCAGCGCTCGTGACTGAATGGTGGCGGTGCCGATTTCTTCATAACTCAGCTGCCGAAACAGCTCACCAAAGCCATCAACCTGTTTGTCAAACAATACGCCCAGCGCCTCTGGCGTTGAGTCTCGTCCGGTAAAGCCGGTTCCCCCGGTCACCAGCACGGCCTGTACTGCCGGGTCGGCGATCCATGACGACACAATGGCGCGTTGTTCATAGATATCGTCTTTCGCTATTTTCCGATCAACTAAGCGGTGTCCGGCTTCCTGCAATGCATCGGCAAGATAGTCTCCCGACTTGTCGGTTTCTCGCGTGCGTGTATCAGACACTGTTAACACGGCAACGCCCAGTGGCGCACTGACCTTACTCATACTTTTCCTTCTGCTTATGCTTAGTTATTGATCGTCAGGGCTGTTACCCGCCCCCCGATATGTTACAAACAAAGACACCCATACACTTGCTTACTTTGTTAAAGTACTGATATCCGTGCATCTGTCAACGTCCCTGAGGATTGGGACGTCACAGTAAGAAATCAAGGAACGCGCCGTTGAACACGTCTACGCTCAGCCATTCACAGCTTATGCGCTATAACCGTCATATCGTCCTGCCGCAGGTTGACTTGGACGGTCAGGAACTGATTGCCAGAGCGCGAATAGCCGTGGTTGGTGTCGGCGGTCTTGGCAATGCCGCGGCGATGTCTCTTACGGGAAGTGGCGTGGGTCATCTTACCTTGATTGATAACGATTGCGTTGAAGACACAAACCTGCCCCGGCAGCTCTTGTTTTCGCAGCAAAGCGTGGGAGAAAACAAGGCCACGGCGGCACGTGATGCACTGCGCCCCCTTAATCCTGACGCACAGTTCACCTGTATCGATGGCGCACTGACGGGTGATGATGCGCTTTCTCTGCTGGCCGGGCATGATGTGGTGCTCGACTGCACCGATAACAAGGCGACCCGTCTGGCAGTCAATGCGGCCTGTGTCAGGCACCAGACGCCGCTGGTAAGTGGCGCGGCCATTCGTTTTGAAGGCCAGCTGTTTGTTGGCCACCCTGTTTGCCCGCCCTGCTACCACTGCCTGGGCGAATTATTTTCAGAGCAGCAGCTTAGCTGTACAGAGGCCGGCATTTTTTCGCCGGTGGCAGGCATTATTGGCACCTATCAGGCCATGCTGGCCCTGCAAATCATTATTGGCACAGGCGACATTCCTTATGGAAAGCTGATGTGTTTCGATGCCTTAGAGCATCAGTGGCAGTCATTCAGCGTGCCACGGTCGCCAGCCTGCCCGCTCTGCACAAATCGATAACGAGGCACCTGGGGCTGTTGACCTTTGCGGTGCACTTTTGCAGCAGTCTGTGTATCATTTAGGCAAGGCGACTGTTTGCAGGTCTAGTGGGCCTAAATCAAAAACAGTCAACGCAGTATAAATGATACACAGGCGCTGCCCGAAGGGGTCGTCATGAAAGCATTTTTACTCTTTGTCTCAGCCCTTTGACTTAGTACCACCAGATCCCCAGTGCTGTTTCGCGATTAAAAATGCTTTCATAGAAACCAAATGTGTACAGCAAAGGTCAACAGGCCCATACTATGAGTAAAATCCATTCTCTGCGAAAGACACACCTGCCCGTTGCGCAAAACGCCTCGGGACGCAACCTTAACGTCCCTGTTTACCACATCAAAGGCAGCCAACCCGGTCCTCGCGTTTATATTCAAAGCTCCATTCATGGTGCGGAAGTACAGGGTAATGTGGTTATTTACCACCTGTTACAACAATTACAGGACCAGGCTATTTGCGGTGAGATAGTGCTGGTACCCAACTGCAACCCGGTGGGCACCAACATAAAAGCCGGTGAATACACACTGGGCCGCTTCGATCCGGTCAACGGGACGAACTGGAACCGAGGCTACTACTATGATGAGCAGGCGGTACACCGTTTCGCAGATACCGTGTCGGCTGATGACAGTACTGACGCCATCAAAACGGCATTCCGGCAGTATCAGGCTGACCATATCGCCGAAAAGCTGGCCAACCCGTGGGGGCTGGGGCTGGCCCAGCAATTAAACCTCAGGCTTCAGCAGATGGCGGTTGACGCTGATATCGTGCTGGATCTGCACAACGGGCCTGTGTCTACCCGACACATTTATATTCCTGACTATGCCCGGCATGCGGCCATGGACTTTAACATCCCCCACTGTATCTTTATTCCTAATGTATTTGCCGGTGCACTGGATGAAGCCTGTTTTTGTCCGTGGTGGACACTCACCGATGCACTGCGCGACCGTCTCGGCGTGGAGCACAATTTTTCTGTCGAGGCCTTTACCCTTGAAATGGGCAGCCAGGAAGTGATTCATTTCGGGGAAGGACGCATTGATGCGCACAGTATTCTGGCCTACCTGAACCGGCGCGGCGTACTTGCCGACTGCGAGATTACGCCTGACTCGATGACACGTGTGGGTGTCTCACTGAGTGACTATAAAACCCTGTACACTGACTGGGGCGGCATGGTCGAATACCTGGCCAGGCCTGGCGACGTTGTGCAAAAAGGTCAGCCGCTGGCGAATATCCTGAATATTGATGAGCTGGACAATGCACGCGGCCATCAGCAACTTCTGGCGCCCTGCGATCTGATCCCGATCCTGCATTTTCCTTCTGCTTCGGTATTAAGTGGTACGCAGCTGTACAAAGTCTTTACCCACTACCACACGCTCAGCGAATAGGCAGCCCGGAAGGGCTGCCTGTGTGGCCTCATGTCTTATTTAAATTGGCGAGCCCGGTGGCAGCAGTTTAATACTGAACCCGCCTTTCCACTCGCCGGTTTCCAGATAGGCGTCCAGCCAGTCTTCCAGTGTACGATGACCGTTGATGTCGTCGTTATCGTCCAGCCAGTCGGCAAAGTGGCGGATTTCAGTGTTCAGCGCTAACTGCACCTCCGGCGCCAGTGCCGGATCCTGTGCCGCCTGAATAAGCCCGGTCAGTGCCACCAGTTGCAGACGCGCGGTCAGACTGTCCTGTTGATCATTGCGATACCAGTGGGTGTCCATGATGGCGCGTGCCAGTTGCCCGACATCAGGCAGATCGCTAATTCTGTCACTTTGCCACTGCAGACGGTTCAGCCGCTCAGGGATCAGCAGTAAAGATAACGCATGACCGGCAGCCGCTTCTGCCATACTCAGCGGATCCAGCACCCTACTCATACGACCATTGAAATGTTCCCGCGTGACATCGTTGCCAAACGCCGTTGGGGGAATAAGCGAAAACAAGGCATCCGGCAAAGACAGGTAGGCCGGTGTGGTAGCCCGGATAAGCTGCTGCATGGCACGCTGCTGGCGGTCGGCGCTAACCGGAGCCTGTCCACGGGGCGTGGCATAATCCCCTTTGCGCTCGTAGTGGTAGTTCACGCCCCCTACTTGTTTGGCTACTGCTTCTAACTGATAGCGATGCAGCAGGTAAACCGGAACCAGCGCATCTTCCAGCGAAGACAGCGCAGTGCCGGATGGCAATGTATTCATCCCCAGATTATTCAGTGCCAGTTCGCGCACACTGCTTAAATGCGCAAACTCATCAAGAGGGTCACTGCCGTTATCCCACATATGCCCGCTTGCCGACGCATGATGGGCCGAGCGGGTATCACTGTCGGTTTTGAATTTAAGCCCCTCTTGCCGGGCGCGGGTAATAATTTTCGTCAGACCTTCGCGCTCCTCAGCCTCACTTGCAAACTGCTGATAGCCGTAGGCAATGGCATGCTTATCCCAGGCGCCCATGCCGGTGTCATAGGCGTCGTTCAGGCGTATTTTGCCATTTTCAATAGTCAGTTTAGGGTGCGGATAATCCATTACCGACGCCCGGCCGTTCTCGCTGGCCGCAAAATTATGGGCAATACCCAGTGTGTGGCCGACTTCATGGGCGGACAACTGACGAATACGGGCCAGAGCCATGGCCTTTTGTTCACTGGTCTGCGCGTTATCCTCTGAAAACGGGCTGGTCAGCCCGAGTGCAATCAGATAGTCCTGCCGGACCCGCAGTGAGCCTAGCGTTACATGGCCTTTAATGATTTCGCCGGTACGCGGATCGACCACAGATGCCCCGTAAGACCAGCCACGGGTCGCGCGGTGTACCCACTGTATGACGTTATAGCGCACGTCCATCGGATCAGCGCCTTGTGGCAGCACTTTTACCTGAAAGGCATTGTCATAACCAATCGCTGAAAATGCGTCGTTCCACCAGCTCGCCCCGTCTTTCAGGGCACTGAACACCGGCTCCGGAATACCCGGATCCAGATAATAAATAATCGGCTCTACCGCCTCACTCGAAGGTGCCGAGGGAGAGACTTTGCTTAACCGGTGGCGCATGATGTAACGCTGTTCTGTTGCTGCATCAATCGCCGTTGCGTAATCAAAATAGCGAAACTTCCAAAACCCGGAGTACGGGTGAAACTGACGCTGCTCATAACCTGGCTCTGGCAGCGCCACAAAAGAATGGTGCAGGTGAACTGTCAGTGAAGCGGGATCCGGGGTTACCTGGCGGACGAAGGAACCTGGGTTACTGCCACGAAAGGTCACCATGGCCTCCAGCTCGGTATTTTTCTCAAACCCGCGCGAACGTTTTAAAAAGACCCCGCTGCGCGATGGATCGGCGGCATAGTCCCCCTGCTCCGTATCACTTAAACGCCCTGCAATGTCATGAATGTCACTGAATAAGAAGTCTGTGTAATTGATAAGCACACTGTCCTCACTTTCAGCCACAATCTCAAAGCCGGCAATCACCGAATCGGCAAACGCTTCATCCAGGCTCTGACGTTCCGCCAGATTGTCCGTCTCTGCGCGGTAGGTGGTATTGTGCTGCGTCAGCATGATTTTGTTACCAAACCGTTCAAAGCTTACCAGCCGGGTGTCGCCCAGTTGCCCCCGGTCGAGGCCAATATCATTTGATCCCACGCCATACGGCAGGCTGCTTTGAAACAACATCTTCTGCCCGGTGTTGTTGATCTGCAAATACAGACTGTCGCCGGATTTATCATAATAAAAGGGAACAAAACCGTCTGTTTCTGACATGGTCTCAGTGAAGGTTTTAATATCTGGCAGGGTGGCCCAGGCCTGGGTGGCCAGCAAAAGCAATACCCATAGGCAGTGTCGCATTAGATCAGTCCTTATCAGTAAATCATAACCCTGCTTACGCTACCCAATAGCAGACACAAAGGAAAGCATCCTGTTTATTTCCGCTGTACACCACCAGGAGTCGCCGCTGAGTCTGCTTGATCTGCATCAACGCGCCTGACAGCGAACCTGTTACGCTTAACGAACAGACGAAATACAAGCCCCAACAAGCTGGCCGCAAAGGAGATTTTTGTGTGACACTACCTGCGCTTTATCAGGTGCCTGCTTCCCATGTTAAGACACCCATTTTTAAGACCCGCTTGCCGGTGTTTCGGATCGAGATACGCCGCGCGGCAAACCTTGCGATAGCTGAACGGCCGGTTTTTGGCTGTCAGCTCACGCTGTCCTCGCGCTGGCCTGTACAAACTGAATTTATCCTCACGCCCGGCCATACACTGGGCTGGCTGGATCATAACCGGCTGGACCACCTGCGCGTGAAAGCCCATGCTGCTGAAAAGTGCCTGTCCCTGCCGCCGCTATCGTCATTGCTGCATGCAGATGATGGTTGTCTGCAGGCGCGGATACCACTGGGTGTTTATCTGTTAAGTGACGATATTTCGTTAATGAAGCAGCAAGGCGTGGCCCTGCTTCGCCCGCTGTAACGGCGCTACGGCGCTGACACTTCGCTGCCATGAATTCGCTGTCTGAGCCCTGAAAAGCGCGCATCCTGGCTGGTCACCATTTTCACAAATGCGGCCTGATGCGCCAGGATCAGACACTGCTCTTTGGCCCGGGTCAGCCCCGTATACAATAGTCCACGGTGATAGAGCGCTGCGGCCTGTTCTGAGTCAGTCGTTGCCAGCACCATGATTACCCGCGCAAACTCAGATCCCTGTGACTTATGAATGGTCATGGCAAACGCGGTGTCTACATCCGGCAGGCGGGACAGGTTGAAAGCGCGAAGTCCCCCCTCTGCCCGCTCAAACCAGGCTTTCAACTGCCCGCGACCGTCCGGCCAGATTACCCCTACATCGCCATTAAACAGGTTTTGCGCGTAATGGTTTCGCGTCACCATCACCGCCCTGCCCTGATAATGCGGCCCAACACGGTGTGACGCCCTGTTGCTAACCACCGACTCCAGCAGCGCATTGAGTTGCCCTACGCCATAGGGCCCCCGCCTGACCGGGGTCAGCCAGCGACAGTGATTAATCGCGGCCAGCGCCTGCTGCGGTGACTGCGCTGAAAAAACCGGACTGAGACTGTCTCTGGCCAGTGCAGTGAGTGTCGTTAATGCCGTGAGCGGTGCCACGCTAACCGCCTGCTCAGGAAATACCTCAGGCGGCGTATCCAGCTGTGCCATTTGTTGCCAGGCATCATCAGCTTCACCAGCCTGTACGGCGCGCGCGGTTGCGGCCAGTTTACCGCCAAAGCGCTGACTCACATGCAGACTGTGTACCCACTTCACAGCCTTAGGATCGGTGGCAAGCAGGGGTAAATGCGGGCACAACCGGGCAATGCCTGCACGACTGTCAGGGTGCACCCCGGCCGTGTCATTGTGTGTCTGTGACGCTGCGTGGATAAGCGCGTCAAGCACATTACCGGATTCCACTGCGGGCAACTGATCCGCATCGCCGACCAGGTACAGCCGGGCATGCTCAGGCAGCGCTCTTAACAGCCTCGCCATCATTGCCAGGTCGATCATGGATGCTTCATCCACAATCAGTACGTCCAGCGCCAGCGTATTCTCTTCATGATAGCGGGTTTGCACACCATACTGGTTTACCCCCAGCAGGCGGTGCAGCGTGGCAGCTTCATCAGGCACATGTGTTTTAAGCTGCCCCAGTCGCGTATCTTCCATGCCCGCCAGCGTATTTGCCACCGACTCTTTGAGGCGCTGCGCGGCTTTGCCGGTCGGTGCCGCCAGCTGAATGGTCAGCGGCGTCTCACTCATCGCCTGCAAGGCCAGCATAAGCCGGGTCACCGTATAGGTTTTACCGGTTCCCGGTCCGCCGTTGATAATACAGAATGGCTGGCTAAGACTGCCAGCCACTGCTACCTGCTGCCAGTCCTGCACGGTGTGCGGTGTACAGTCAAACAGTGCTGGCCATACCGACTGACAGCGCGCCAGCGCCTGCTCACTGAGAGGCTGAGCATGGCTTCGGGCGCGGACCGCACTCACTACATCCTGCTCAAAGGTATAGTAACGCTGCATATACAGCAGGCCCTGTTCAAACACCAGAGCCTCGCTCGTACGCATGTCGCCCAGCGCTTTCTCGGTCAGTTCGGTTAACGCAGACACATCGGGAAAACGCCAGTCGTCGTTGTCCTCCCACACTGGCCTGCGATTCGCGATCATCGCAAGATCCAGACAAGTATGCCCCTGACGAACAAACAGTGACAACGACATCAGCACCTGCTTCCAGATTGTTGCCTCATTCTCGCTCAGGCTATCCACCCTGAAGGCGTTAGCAAAATACCCATCAATGGCTTCGGTCCCCGGACGTAGCGACAGATTACCGTTCATGTCGTGGCCTCCTGCTGTTCTGTGCTGGCAAAAAGCCCATCCAGCGTCGCCAACATGTCCGCTGAAATAGATGTATAGAACACGCCTTCCAGGTTATCGTTTGACGCGGCCATGCCACGCAGATACAGGTAGTAAACCCCGCCAAAATGATGTTCAGGGTCATACTCTGGCAATGTTTGCTGCAGGTAGCGGTGCAGCGCCAGGGAATAAATCAGGTACTGCAAGTCGTAAAGGTGTTGCTGATTATTCTGACACAATGACGCTGGCAAATAGTCAGCATAGGTATCGCCCAGCCAGGTTGACTTATAATCGGCGACGTAATACCGCCCTTCGGACTCAAAAATAAGATCGATAAAGCCATGCATCATGCCTTCCAGCGCGCGTTGCCCGACGTCCGTCACCGGCACGGGGTCACACAGTGAAGCCAGGCTACTACGGTGACTGGCCAGCAGCGCATGCAGACGGCGCTGTGAGAGCCCTTCAACCGGAAAATAAAATTCGGCTTCTCGCAGCGTAGCCTGTTCCGGCAGTGACTTAAGCGTCAGGCTGCCAGTCGAGGTCAGCGGCGCGGCAAGTACATCGTCCAGCCACTGATTAAGCGGTGCAAACGCTTCATCTGACAGCCCGAAGCGGGTTGCAGGGCCCGCCATTGCAGTCTGCCAGTCAGGCTGCTGAAAATCTGCCAGCTCCAGAATATCATGCAACAGGTTCCCGGCCCGTGCGCCTTTTTCAAAGGTAAACCGAAACGCGGGCGTTGAATCATGATCGGTTGCCGATGGCACCAGCAATGGCGCATCCAGCGCCTCGGCATCACGTACAGTTTGTTTACCGCCGGTTTGCTGGCGTGCCAGCATTGAGAAGGAATACAGGCGCCAGGCATCATCCACTGAGCCGCCAAATGTTGACAACGCAGGCTGCTGTGTCTGATGCGGGGTAATGCGACCACGCACAGTGGCGTCACTGGCGCTGAATGTGATTTGCGCAGAATGGTGATGCCCTTCAGCAACCATGTTTGCTACCGCATCCTGCATGTCGTCTGCGCCTGAACCCGTGTAGCCAAGGGCGCGTGCCAGCGGGCTGCGCTGGTGTTCAGAAAAGGGCGCCATACCGATATAGCAGCGGTGCGCAGCACGTGTTACCGCGACATACAACAGGCGCATTGCCTCTGCATCTCCCTCTGCCTGAACCCGGGATACTGCATCGAAGCTGCGGCCAAGCTGAAGGACTAGTTCGCCTTTATCGTGATCAAAATACTGAAACTGTTGCGCGGCTTTGTTACCTGCCTTGGCAGGATCCCGGTAGTCATTTCCAAAAGGAATAAACACAATCGGATATTCAAGCCCTTTGGAGCCATGTTGTGTGACTATCTGAATCAATGTGTCATCACTTTCCAGGCGCTGAATTAACTCATCCGCCTGCTGGGGTTCAGCGAGCTGACGATGCAGCCACAGCAGCAGCTGATCCGGGCGTGCATGTGCCGCTGCCTCACGCCCTAACACCTCTGCCAGGTGCAGATAGTTGGTCAGTTCGCGCTCCACGTCCTTGCTGCCCGGCTGATAACGATGCTGCATCAGATACAAAATGACACTCATACAGCCACGCTGCAGCCACATCTGTCGAAGCAGGGCGACAAGCTCCATCAGCTCATCCCACAGAATATCGTCATCCTGGTGCAGCAGGTCCACAACCTGCTGGTGCGTAAAGCCCAGCAGCGGACTTGCCAGACAGGCGTTAAGTGTAGATGCAGAATCTGCATGCCAGATCCCGTCCAGCACCCGGAAGCAGTCCTCGGCCTGCATCGAGCCAAACAAACTGCGCTTATTACTTAAAAACACGGCCCCCAATCCGACATCCTGCAGTGCCCGCTGCATGATCCCGGCCTCGGTGGCACTGCGCACCAGAATGGCGATATCACTGGGCAACACTGCACGCTCGCCAAGTTTCGCGTCCTGAAACAACCGATGTATTTCCTGACCCACCCAGCAACTGAGCATTTGCTGCATCTGCGCTTTGGTTATGTCATCTTCCGGAATAAGCTGCAGGTAGGTCATGGCTGCACGGTCATTATCGCTATCGCTAAGCGGTGTGGCCGCGGCCTTCGCCCCGGACGTGGCTTTGACCTGCTGATAATCAATCCCATAGCCAAACACATCGGCGGCAGGCTCTGAGACCGGGGCGCCGTGAAAGAGCCGGTTATAGGCAGATACCATATCGGCCACTGACCGCCAGTTGGTGTCCATAACCCAGCGATGATCCGCCTCCCGCCCTGCTTTTAAGTAGGTAAAGATATCGCCGCCCCTGAACCCGTAAATCGCCTGTTTAGGGTCGCCAATCATCATCAGCACTTCGCGGCCTTCGCCTTTTGGGTAAACAGCATCGACAATGGCATATTGCGCAGCATCGGTGTCCTGAAATTCATCAATCAGCGCCGCAGGGAAACGCTGCCGCAAGGTCTCTGCGACAACCGAGTCGGCGTTCGTGGCCTGCTCTGCTAGCTGGCGGATAAGATCATCAAAGTCAATCAGGTTTCGCTGCGTTTTGTGGCGCTGCACGTGCGCGCGTATGTAACTGAATGCATCGGCAATCAGAGTCATCGCCGGGCCCTGTTCCAGAGCTTCATCGCGGGCCTTGAGTATTTTTCCGTGTGCCTTGCTGACATCTTCAAAAAGTTCTTTAAGCGGGGCAAACAGGGCTTTAATTTCATCCTTGCCGCGGTAACGGTTACCATTTATAAACTGCTTTGCTGCTGGTGGAGGCGTGATAGCGACCGCCTCTGACAAATAGTTGATGAGGATTGCCCATTCTTCACTGCGCACCGCCTGGTCTTTATGGTTTGTCACCAGCGTTGTCAGGATCGTCGCTTCGTTATCCAGTAATGCGGTGCGCAGGTTGTGAAAACGCTCAGCAAACTGCGCCGACAGGCTGTCCTGCTGTCTGCTGGCATCCTGTTCAATGGTAGCGGGGTCCGGCACCTGCGGCGTGAGATGGCCGCGCATAGCATGACCAAAAGTATCCAGCAGTTGCGAGGGCACATGCCAGCCCTGCGCCGCTAACAGCGCATAGGCATTATCGTCATGCGACACCGCGCGGATCCAGTCCTGTGCGGCCTGCCGGTAGAGTTCTGCCGTATCGGTTTCAAGGGTTAACTGCATGGCCGCGCCGGACTCAAAGGACAACAGGTTCAGCACATGCTGACAAAACCCGTGAATAGTAAAAACAGCCGCTTCATCCATTTCCAGTTGTGCGGCTTTAAGCATGGTCAGTGAACGTGCCGGATCGCCAGAGGCATAGAGCGCACTGTAAACCGGATCCTGCTCTTCGGGTGTGCCACCATCCAGCCGCGTCTCCCAGTAGGCCACTGCGTCACTCAGGGTGACGGCCAGACGGCCGCGTATCTCTTCGGTGGCCGCCTTGGTGAAGGTCATTACCAGAATTTGCTGCACGCTGAGTGACTTTTCCAGCATCAGCCGCAGATAGAGACGCGTAATGTTGAAGGTTTTTCCGGTGCCGGCGCTGGCCTCAATAAGGTGGCGCCCCCACAGCGGCAGTTCGGCAACATTGAGGTGTGAAGTCTGCGTCATACTTTTTTATCCTTAACGGCAAAGGCTAATGGACGCAATGCACCGTCCAGTTTTGCCAGCGGCACGTCGTTCAGGGTCAGGCCCTGCGGAAAGAACCAGCGTAAATAGGTGTCGTTATCCATGGCAGATGACAGCGGCGAACTGGCCAGCAACCAGTCCGAGAACGCGTTTTCCATTGCCATCGTGTCCGCTGCCTCACTCAGCGACATATCACCCGCTGCTTTAGTCAGCTTTACAGCGAGAGAGGCGAACGCTGGCGTGGGCGAGCGCAGGCAGGTTAGCGCCAGATCTTCCAGTGCCAGTAATATTTGTTGTGCCTGGTCGTGACTGAACGGATGCCAGGCGGCTTGTCTTATCTGATGTTTACCCTGCTGCCAGCGCGGATAGAAGCAATGCAGAGGCCGCGCATCATCGTTCACTGCCAGACACAGCGCCGTAACAAACTGCGTGACCTGACGCCGCGCGTTCTGGCTGCCCACATGGCTTAATACCCAGGCGTGGCTACCTTCGAAGACCTGCGCACTAAAACGCAATTGCTGCCCCTGCCACTCAAACGTCTGCGGTTCTGCATCATGCACACCCATGGCGCTTTTCAGGTCGCCCGCCGCCGCCTGCCAGTCTTCCAGCAACGGCTCTGTCAGTGGTGTGAGTGGCAGCTCACCGCTTAGCCTGGCCTGCTGTAACAGAGTATCGCGCTCATGTTCACTGACATCTGGAGCGGACAGGGCTGACATCAGCTGGTAACGGGTAAGTGCAGATTCAGTAAAGGGCTCGTTATTATCCAGGGTTGTTTCTGTCTGCTCCAAATACACGCCCAGTGTGCGGGTAGAAAATGCTTTAAGCGGATGCTCCAGCCAGCGCGCCAGCTGTTCGGCGGTGAGGGTATCGTCATTGACTGAATCAAGCACCGGCAATGCCGGTTGTTGCTGCACGGAACGTTGCTCTGAAATAGCCTGAGATAACCGGAACCAGCCTGCCTCATAACTGTTTGACGGGGCTGTAAAACCAGCCTGACTGAAGGGGTGCAGCGCCGCTGTACAGTGCAGTGAATTCAGGGGCACACCATACTGCCCGGTCAGAGTCTGCATGAACTCCCGCAGTACCAGTGACGGCTGGCGCTCACTGTTATCTTTGTCACTATTACCCTGATAACTCAGATACAGGTTTTCCCTGGCCGAAATCAGGGCTTCCAGAAACAGGTAGCGATCTTCGAGTCGCCGCGATCGATCGCCACGACGATGTACACCCTGCCCCATTAAATCGATACTCATGGGCACCGACTGACGGGGAAACTCTCCGTCGTTTAGCCCCAGAATACACACCTTACCGAAAGGAATACTACGCATAGGGAGCATGGAACAGAACGTCACCTGACCGGTCATAAAATGGTTACCGGCATCAGGGGAGGAAAACTGACGCACCAGAATATCCCGTACCTGCGCCAGTGTCAGTTGTGCCTCATAGCCTGCTTCTGAACAATGTTCCTGCAGCTGCGCCGTTGCCCGGCCCAGGCTCTCCCACACATCCTGTTGCTCCGAATCGGGCGCAAAGCAGCTTTCTTTTAAAGTCGTCAGATAGGTATGCCACTGCGCCGCCGTGCGCGGCGCCGACAACGCCTGCGTATGCTGACTGAGCGTATCAATGACCCAGATAAGTTTACCCAGCACCACCCCATGCTGACCTTCAACATCCGGCACAGTCAGAATGTCATTGTGGATCACCGCTTCGTCACGACATACCATACCTATTAATAGTCGCCGCAGGCCCCACCACCAGCTGAACTCCTGACGATCGGTCGCGTCATCTGTCATTGCACGTTTATGATCACCACTAAGTCCCCAGTGAACATGCGCCTGTTCCAGCCAGAAACTCATCAGTTCGACATCTTCGTGGGACAGCGAGAAACGACGCTGCATTGCATCAAGGCGCAGGTAATCAAGGATCTCCACCACCCCGAAGCGACTGTCCGGTAATGACAACAGGCTGATAAAGGCCGCCACCAGTGGCTGCGCATCAAGTGGACTTCTGTCGGCAATCGAACAGGGGATCCGTGGTGGCTGTGTACTGCCAGGCGATGCTGTGCCAACCCGGTGAAACACCGCATCAATGAGCGGTGCATATTTCTCAATGGCCGGGCACATCACCACAATGTCAGACGGCCGGCGACGGCTGTCTTCACTGAGCCATGCCAGCAAATTGTCATGCAGCACCTGGACTTCTCTTAGTCCGTTATGGCTACTGACAATTTCAATACTGTTGTCGCTGGCGCTAGGCGAATAGGCACGGGGTGGCGTGGCGTCAAGAATGTCTGCCTGTACAGCCTGCAACAACGATGAAGGTGGTGTCGCCTGCATGGGTTCAGCAACATCAAAGGCACTGATCTCAAAGGTATCAAGGGTCGTCAGAAGATTGAAGAAATCCCGGCCTTGCTGACCCAGATTCCCCAGAAACGGATTTCCCTGTTCGTCTTCAAGCCAGGCATCTATACCCTGCTGTCGCAGGGCACGTGCCTGCGCCTTATCACTTTGCGCATCTCCCCAGTAATTGACACTGGGGTTTAAGTGAAACACGTGCACGTCGGTATGCACCGACAGCGCATCGATGAAGCTGATCAGTTGTGGCGCCATGGTGTTAATTGCAAAAACAATAATGCGATCAGGCAGGTTATGCAGCCCTTCCCCCTGCTGCAGGGCGGTAACAGCTCGCTGGTGCAGTGACGCGGGATGATCAGGGACCTGCTTCACCAGCTCTCGCCACAACTGTGCCTGCCAGCGCTCCATATCAAACCCGGTTTGTTGATCGTTTCCTTTTTCCCAGCCGGCCAGCCAGTCAGGGCGATACAACAGATATTGCTCGAACACATCGGCCAGAGCCGTGGCCAGTTGCAGGCGCTGTACGGACTGTTCCGACTCAGTGCCACGGACCGACACGTAGGCACGCAGCGGTTTAGCCGTCTCTGAGTCAATAAACGACGGGGCTTGCAGCAAGGCATCGATTCGCCATACCAGCACCTCGCGGCGATAAGGTGACTGGGCGGGAATGGCGTCATCCCCCAGGATCAACCGTGCCGTATTCCACATAAACCGCACGGGCAGTGGAAAGGCAAGATTCATAGCAATGCCCTGCTCCTGGGCCAGTGCCATACTCAGCCAGTGCTGCATCCCCGGACTTTCGACCAGTATCGTATCAGCATGGAAGACGGGGGCAGGCTGCTGCCTGAGCAATGCACAAAGTAAGAAGCTCAGGTGCTCGAGCTTGTTGGACGGATACAGTGCAAGCAAGCTGGAATTTCCCTATACATATAACGTGATAAGTTATGGTAAGGGATTTTGACGCTGAGGTGCAAAGTAAGCAGAAGAAAAAAACCCATACAGAACCTCAGGACACGAAAAATCTGTATGGGTAAAGTTAAGTACGAGTCGTTAACAACATCAGCCTGGCGTTGCCTGGCACCGGACTGTGTTAGCGCTAGCGATTCGTGCAGTTAACACAGTCTGGATAGCAGCTTCAGTGCCAACATTTAAAGTCTTTTAAATTCATACAGATAGAGTTATTGGGATAAGCCAGCGAGCAGTCATCCGTGGCAACGTTGGTGCAGTTGCACCATTGCGTGGCGCGCCCGCACGCACACAACATTGACCGCTAGCCGTGCGCCGCATACCTTTCCCGCTTTTCGCCATTCCGGTACACTTAGCGGTTATCAACCGCTCTGTACAACGTTAGGAATTCTGATGCTGAACCAACAACAGCTGGCGACCATGCTGGCTCTCCAGAACAAAATGAACAGCAAAGTCAATGAAAGCTGGCTGACAGCAGGCTATGGCTTTTTACGCGCCGCCATGGTTGAGTCAGTCGAAGCGATAGAACATCATGGCTGGAAATGGTGGAAAGCGCAGAATAAAGATCTGGCCCAGTTACAGATGGAACTGGTGGATATATGGCACTTTGCATTGTCGGCCAGCATTATCGATTACAAGGGCGATGTGTCTGCCGCCGCCAGTGCAATAGCTGCGCAACTTGCCCAGTCACAGACGCACGTGGTCTTTGACGGGGTAGATTACTATCCCGGCAAACAAACGCTGCTTGATAACCTCGAACTGATGGCAGGACTTTGTGCGGCCAAGCGCTTTAGCGTGCCGTTATTCATGCTGATTGTTGAACAGTGTGAGATGAGCACTGACGAATTATTTCGTCAGTACGTCGGTAAAAATGTACTTAATTTCTTCAGGCAGGACCACGGCTATAAGTCAGGCAGCTACCTGAAAGTCTGGCAGGGTCGTGAAGACAACGAGCACCTGGTTGAGGTGCTTGAAAGTCTCAGCAGCGACGATGCAAATTACAGTGATGCCGTTTATGCCGGGTTAAAAGCACGCTATCCCACACAGTAAATACCGATAGCGTACCCGGGATCAGTCACGGGTTGTCGTATTTACTCGCCATTTCTTCGTACTCGCGACAAGCGGGGGTTGATGCGCTGGAGTCCAGTGCGTCGCAACCCTGCTCAGTCATCGACCGCATGCAGGCTGCGGCACTGTCTCTGATGTCCTCGTACCCGTCAACCTCAAATTGACGGGTCATTTTTTTGCACATGCCTTTTACCATGCCTTCAATCATTTGCTGCATATTGGCATCGGTGTTTTCAGCCTCCATTGATGCCAGCGTACATTCTTTTAGATGCTGACACAGCCCCTGCGCAGCCTCATCAAATGCGTCATCAGCGTTCGCGCAGTTTGCATACATCAGCGCCCCGGCCGCCAGTACGCTTACGGTGTACCATCGTCGCATTACTGCCTCCTTTCTTGTTTACCTGAACAGGTTGTCGGCACAGCCTTAACAGGTTCCCGCCTCGTCACTGTTACGCGTTTACCCACACGATACGGTCAGAATAAGATCCCTGAATCACGTCATTGAACCGCTCTTCAAGTATATGCCGCTTCACTTTAAGCGTAGGCGTTAATAAATCATTTTCAATGCTCCACTCGCTATCCATAATAATTACCCTGTCGAGCACCTGATGACTTTCCAGGCGGGCATTGATAGTCTCGTACGTGCGAAGCAGGCTCTTTTCAACCGATTGCTTGTCCTGCTTTGCAGCGTCCTCGCTAAGGACCAGCAGTGCGATAGGCTGCGGGAGGTTATTACCGGTCACACAAACCTGCTCAACCATGGGATTTTCCATGAACTTAGCCTCAATGGGAGCGGGGGCCACGTATTTGCCTTTGGCCGTTTTAAAGATGTCCTTCAAACGGCCCGTGATTTTAATGTAGCCTTCACTGTCCTTTTCGCCCTTATCACCCGTGCGTAAGTAGCCGTCATCGGTAAACACTTCTTGTGTTTTCTCCGGCTCCAGATAATACTCCTTCATATTACACGGCGCTTTTACCTGAATTTCGCCTTCCTCAGAAGTGCGTATGTCTACACCATCATAGGCTTTACCAATGTAGCCAATTTTATCTTCACGGAACGGCACACTTGCGGTGCCGTAAGCGGAGTTTTCGGTCATTCCCCAGCCTTCAGAGATATTGATGCCAATGCGGTGGAACCATTCAATGACAGCAGGCGCCAGCGGCGCTGAGCCACTGGCCCAAAGCCGGGCATTATTGAGCCCCAGCCCTTCACGGATCTTTTTGCTGACAAGTCCCCGGACAATCGGAATTTTAAGCAGCGTATCGAGCTTTTTCTGCGGCATTTTGGCCAGTATGCCCATCTGGAACTTGGTCCACAGTCGCGGCACCGAAATAAACAGCGTCGGCTGACAGGCTTTAACATCCCGCTGAAAGGTGTCCAGCGATTCCACAAAATAGATTTGACCACCGCCATAAAAGCTTGCCAGCTCAACCAGCACTCGTTCAGTGATATGCGCCAGAGGCAGATAGCTCAGAACCCGGTCACTGGCGTCGACTTTAAGCTGATTGAGAGAGCGTTGCGCTGCCCAGCAAATTGAATAATAGGTGTGCACCACGCCTTTTGGCTTGCCGGTACTGCCTGAGGTATAAATGATGGTCATTGTCCCGTCCATCGACGGTACAGGCGAGTCGGCCAGAGGCTCACAGTCGATGAATTGTTGCCACTGCTGCGTCGTTTCAATGCCCGGATAGGGAAATGCAACCGTGTGATAGTGATCTGGGACCGCCTCGACCTGCTCTTTGGTGTTGTCGAGCTTACCAATAAACAGAACCTTAACGTCTGCATGCTGCAGGACATACTGGATCGTATCGGCACCGGCCGTTGCAAAAATAGGGACGCTGACATGCCCTGCCATCATGATCCCTAAATCTGTAATAAACCACTCTGCACAGTTTTTGGAGAGAATACCGATGCGGCTGCCCGCTTCCAGATCCATTGACTTAAGACGGGCCGCGACCTGCCGCGCCTGCCGACCAACGTCAGCCCAGGTAAACGGGCGATATTCACCATCGATGGGCTGAGTCAGGTATACATCATCCGGACGTGACTGTTCCCACTTGTACAGCATTGAAAGCGGGGATTGAATGTCTTGATTAGCTTGGCTCATGTCTCGCGGCATATTGGTCTCGTGTTTGATTACTGTAGCGTATATTTACAAGTAATTCACAGTCTTATAATAACTCGAAGAAGCTTGTCAACTTGGCAGTTATGTAAATACCGGACAACACCTTAAAGTCGCCGCGTGTTGCGGTGTGAGCCGCTATTCATTTTGCTTATAAGTATGGCTCATTAAACCTGATAGCTGCGCTTGTTATGCTGGTAAAATCTTCCAATTGGGCTTATACCTAGGAAGATACTTGCGCACAGCAGAGGGTACATGGTGTGATAAACAGGGTGACAACAGCACAAACAGGCAGCAACCAATGAAACTAAAAATTAATGGCAAAACCCACGAGTTCAGCGGCGATACAGCAATGCCGTTGCTGTGGTTTTTACGTGACGAGCTACAATTGACCGGTACTAAATACGGATGCGGCATGGCGCTGTGTGGCGCCTGTACCGTTCATGTCGACGGCGAGCCCATGCGCGCCTGTCAGCTACCCATATCAGCCACTGAGGGCAAATCGGTAACGACCATCGAAGGGCTGGATACTCAGCACGAACATCCGTTGCAAGTGGCGTGGGCCGAGCACAATGTGCCTCAGTGTGGTTACTGTCAGAGTGGTCAGATAATGCAGGCGGCATCATTACTGGCAAAAAACGCCGCCCCCACGGATGAGGAAATCGATAATCACATGTCGGGGAATATATGTCGGTGTGGCACCTACCCGCGTATTCGAAATGCAATCAAGTCGGCAGCAAAGGGAGAGTAGCCATGAAGCAGTCGATTAACAGCGCACGCCGCGACTTCCTGAAAAAATCCTCCGTATCAGCCGGATTTGGACTCAGTGTTTCTCTGCTTGGCTTTCCCGCTCTGGTCGCAGCAGATAATTCGAGCCCAGCCGGGTTGTCACCCAATGTGTTTGTTGAGTTTGATAGCGACGGGACGTTAATAGTCACCTGCCATCGCTCCGAAATGGGGCAGCAAATCCGTACAGCCATCGCGCAAATCGTTGCCGACGAACTGGATGCTGACTGGTCCCGTGTCAGTGTGACACAGGCCAAAGGCGACCCAAAATATGGCAGCCAGAATACAGACGGGTCGCGCAGTGTCCGGCGTAATTTCGACCGCTTACGTGAAGCGGGTGCCACGGCTGCGCTGATGCTAAAGCAAGCCGCTGCACGAGGCTGGAATGTCAGCGTCGATGACTGTATCTGTAAAGACCATGGCGTTGTGCATACCGTCAGTAATAACCGGGTCGACTTTGCAGAGTTACTTGGCGTTGCCGCAACATTACCGGTGCCGGATGCCGATACACTGACACTAAAACCACGATCGCGCTGGAAGTACATCGGCAAAGGCACGCAGAGTGTAGACATGCACAAAGTGGTAAGCGGTAATACCACCTTTGGTCAGGATGTACAGCTTGATGGCATGCTTGTTGCGATTATTCAGCGTCCGCCCGTGATGTTTACCACACCTGATTCGGTCGATGAGAGCGCAGCCCGCAAAGTGAGTGGCGTGGTGGATGTCATCCGCATGCCCGATGCCTCGGCGCCCGCAATGTTTAATCCGCTCGGCGGTGTGGCTGTTGTGGCAAACAACACCTGGGCAGCCATGCAGGGTACAAAGGCACTGAACATCACCTGGACAAGCAACGAACACAGCAGCTATGACTCAGAAAGTTATAAAGCGTCGCTTATCACCACAGCTGAAAAACCCGGCGAGACAGTGCGAACGCGCGGCCAGGCAGAAAAAGTTATTCGTGAAGCCGACAACGTAATATCGGCGACCTATTACGCACCATTGCTCTCACAGGCGCCGATGGAACCGCCCGCTGCCACTGCACGGATTGACGGCGATAACGTTGAGGTTTGGGCATGTACGCAAACGCCCCAGTCTACCCGACAGAACGTGGCCGCCGCGCTAAAGGTCCCCGAAGAAAATGTGACCGTACATGTGACCTTGCTGGGCGGCGGATTTGGCCGAAAATCAAAACCTGACTTTTCTGTCGAAGCTGCCATACTCGCGCAAAAAACCGGTAAGCCGGTTAAAGTGGTGTGGCGTCGTGAAGACGACATTCAGCACGGTTACTATCATAGTGTCAGCGCCCAGCACATACAGGCAGTACAGTCTGAGTCAGGGAAAACCCTTGCCTGGCGGCACAATACTGTATTTCCGACGATTTCATCTACCTTCAGTGATAAAGCCAACAAACCCAGCAATGGCGAGTTGCGTTTAGGCTTTATTGATAACCCATTCGATATTGAACATATGCTGCTGGAACGTGGAGAAGCACAAAACCATGTAAGAATCGGCTGGCTTCGCAGTGTTGCCAATGTCTACCATGCGTTTGCTATCCATAGCTTTGCCGACGAACTGGCCCACGCTGCCGGTCAGGACAGCCGTGATTACCTGCTGTCTCTGATTGGTGAATCAAGGCATATCGATCTGGCAAAAGAGGGGGCAGAATATGACAATTATGGCGATCCTCTGGATAAATACCCGATTGACACAGCAAGACTGAAAAATGTCATCAACCGTGTCACTGATATGGCTGACTGGGACGCCCGCAAGAAGCAAAAGCGGATGTTGGGACTGGCAGCGCATCGCTCCTTTTTAAGCTACGCGGCCATCGTCGTAGAAGTGGTCGTGAATGACAGTGGCGAATGGCATATTCCCAATGCTTACATCAGTCTGGATGCAGGAACGGTGGTAAATCCTGAGCATGTGCGCGCGCAGTGCGAAGGCGGCATGATCTATGGGTTGAGTTGTGCAATCGGTGAGATTACCGCAAGTGAAGGGGCAATTAATCAAACCAACTTTCACAACTATCAGGTTGCCCGCATACAACATGCGCCGCACAATATTGAAGTGGATATTGTTGACAGCGAAGCGCCCCCAGCAGGCGTGGGTGAACCCCCTACCCCGCCGTTTGCGCCAGCGCTGGCCAATGCCCTTTTTGCTGCAACAGGAAAGCGGCTGCGGTCGCTGCCCATTCCTTTAACCCTGCCCAGCGAACAGGCATAACATAACAGCTGACACGGCGCATTTGCGCCGTGTTGTGCGCTACCAGTGTTTTTTCAGCAATGCCGGAACTTGCGCTGCAGGCACTGGACGCGAGTAATGGTAACCCTGATGCAAATAGCAGCCACGACTTTTCAGGTAGTCCACATGCTCTGAATACTCCACGCCTTCAGCCACACTGTCCATGTTGAGATTTTTAGCCAGATTAATGGTGGTTTCCACCAGCGCATCATTGGCGTTTCCTGGCGCTACATCCTGAACAAAGCTCTTATCAATCTTCAGCACTGATAACGGATAACGCTTGAGGTAACTCAGCGACGAATAGCCGGTGCCAAAATCATCCAGTGCCAGCACAAAGCCTGCATCGACAAACCGGCGAATCTGACGATAGGCGTTGTCAGTATCGCCCATCAGTACGCCTTCAGTGATTTCAAATCGAATTGCCCGTTTGGGCAGGTTATACTCTTTTAACAGAGCGATCAGGGCATCAATATCAAACTCTGTATTGAAGTGCAGCGGAGACAGGTTAATCGACACATAGCCGGTATAGCCGTCGGCATACCAGGTACACATATCATTGATGGCACGCAAAAAAGCATCGCGGGTAACAGCAACGATATGCTTAAGCTCTTCCAGAATAGGGATAAAGCTGTCGGGATAAATGGCTTCGCCATTAAATTCACAGCGTAACAGCAGTTCTACGCCCTCAGTCCTGCCTGTCTGTGTATTCACAATGGGCTGATAGTGATTGAAAAACGCATTCTCTGCAAACGCTTGTTTAACTTTGTTTTCAAGCATCAGACGATGACGCGCTCTGGCATTCATATCATCGGTAAAGTACGTAAAGCTGTTTTGCACATCACTTTTTGCAGCGTACATTGCAACGTCTGCGTGCTTTATCAGCTCTCCCGGCTCGCTGCCGTTATCGGGGTAATACGCGATGCCGATGCTGCATGAGACACGCAATGTCTCATTTCCTAATGCAATCGGCGTTTCAACTGCCTCCACCAGAGACGCGGCAAATCGCCCTAATTCATCAGACGCACCGGCATCCTCAATCACAATGACAAACTCATCACCGCCAAGGCGGGCAACCGTGCCGGTATCCGGTGTTAAATTCTGCATGCGGTTGGCGACTACACGTAACAGACGGTCACCAAAATCATGGCCGAGTGTATCGTTAATCCCTTTGAACCGGTCAAGATCGACAAACAGCACCGCAACCCTGGACCTGTGCGACCGTGCAGAGACTATGGCATGCTCCAGCCGATCCAGCAGTAAGCTGCGGTTCACAAGCCCTGTCAGGCTGTCGTAATTAGCAACTTTTCTCAGTTTCTGCTCTGCACTTTTTTGCTCGGAAATATCAGATACTACCAGCAGGTAGTGATCAATCCTGTCACTGTCGCCAATCGCCGTGATATCGATCAGGACATTGTATTCGCGGCCGTCACGTCCCTCAACAACCCCCTCATCTTTCCAGAACTCCCCTGCCCTGATCTCACTTAAGCGCCCTGAGAGCATGTTGACGAGCTTAGGATAGCGGGCATACAAGCGTCGTATCTGACGCACCAGACTTTCTGTTTTATTAACACCAAAAATACGCTCGAATGCCGGGTTAGCGGCTACAGGACGTTTGTTCTTATCAAAAATGATGACCCAGTCACGAGTATGCTGAAACGCATCATAAAACAGGGTTACCTGCTCTTTGGCACGCTTGAGCCGGTTAATGTATTGCTGACGCGAGTAAAAGTAGATGGCTAAAACAATCAGAAAAATCGTTGCATAGACTGTATAGGCTAATGGCGAGCGCAGCGGCGCATATGGCATTTTCAGTGTAATCTCAGCGGGCAGCATACTGAATGGAAGCCCCTGACCTGCAGGAGCGACAACAAACCGATAATCGCCAGGTTGCAGCGTACCAAAAGTAATGCGGGGGTTGGTGGTCACACCTTTGGTGACCACCTGACCATTCCGATACAGGGTGTATTCAAAACTAAGGCTCTTATTTGCACCAGTCAGCAATGGCGTAAAGTATATCGACAGGCCGTAGTCATCATGCTGAAGTGCAATATGCTCACCGCTCAGGCTGCGTTTTGGCAGCGACAGTGTTCGGCTGTCCAGGGAAATATCAGTGATTGCCATTTCCCTCGTGACCAGACTGTTGGCATCGTTTTCCCGTTTTAGTGCTTCTGGCTCAAAAATAATTAACCCCTGTGTTGAGCCATACGCCAGTCGTCCGTCGGACAGCGCTTCTTCTGAGGCCTCATTGAACTCCGTTACTGACAACTCCCGTCCGTACGAATAATTTCGCATCGTCTTTTGGCTCGGCGAATAGCTGTGCAGGCCCTTATGTGAGCTAAACCAGAGATCACCGTCACGGTCGAGCTGCAAACTGTAGAGGATATTGGTCGACAGCAGATTTTGATCATGCAGATGGTAAAGCGGCTCAAAGGAATCGGCATTCAATCCGACAACGCCATAGCCCGGAAAAGAAAGCCATAACGTGCCCTGTTTATCAACTACCCAGGCCGAAATAGACGCCTGTGACCGGCGCTGCGTCTCAGAAAACCGGTATACCAGGGTGTGTTCCATGGTTTCAGTATCAAACAGCCACAGACCGCCAAGCATAGCCAGAAACATCTGATTGTCGTGATAAGGCGAGACGCCAAGGAATGCAGACGAAAATGCCGGGTCAAAGACTTTTTCACTCAGAGGAAGCGGTGTCACTGAGGCATCGCGTGGATCATACCGGTAGAATGCATCCGAAATAAAGTACAGCCGGCCTTTGTCATCAAGCGCAGAGCCCGCGTTCCATGCCGTAAATACATCGGCATTAGTGCCTTCGTTAACAGGTGGCACACGCAGCTTTCCGGTTTGCATATCAAACTGACGGATCCCGGCATAGGTTTGCAAATACAGTGTTTCAGCAGGGCCCGGCAAAATATACTCGATAACCGCCTCATTCTCCGAAATGCGCTTATCGTCAGTCGTGATATATGATGTCGTCGTTTTCTCACTCAGGTTATAGCGGTTTAAGCCGTTTTCCGTGCCTACCCAGAGTGTCTCGGGATCACTCTGGTGCGTCGAATACACCACCTCATTACTGAGGCTGGAAGCCCGATCAGTTCTGCTGCGCTGTACCATTTCTATCAATGCACTCTTAACACCAAAGTACAGCGCCCCACCATAAACACTGCTAAGCCACAGGTTACCCAGCGCATCAGCTTCCAGTGCATAAATAGTTTTATTGGAGAGCGTGGTCCTGCCATTATTTGGCTCAAGAATGTGAACATCCTGCCACTCTCCATCCGTACCCTGTTCAAGCTGAACCAGACCTTTGTTAGTACCCAGCCAGAAACCATCAGGGGAAACCTGTTCCATTTCCCAGACATTGCGCTGCGCAACAATACGTTTTATGGGTGAGTCGCCACCGTTTTTCAGGTAGTCAAGGAGTGCTGCTTTGGGGCTCATAAACAGGCCATTTACGGTGCCAATCCAAATGCGCTCCTGCACATCTTCCAGGAGAAATTTTACGTTTACATTGTCGATATCGGCGTCAATATCGACTAAGTGATCCACCTTTTGCGACGGAAAGCCTGGCGATGTCTGATCAACGGCCAGCAAGCCATGAGTTGTTGCCACGAGCACATAGTCGCCAGTCTGGATGGCATAGCGTATTCCTGTTGCTTTGCCTATCATCTCCTTTGGTAGCGAAAACAACACCTGCTGCTCAAGTGAATCAGAATGGATCTTCACGATCTGTTGATACAGTGCTACGTACATCCAGCCATCGTCTCCTAGCTGAAGGCTGTTGGCATACTGGATCCAGTTTTTGTCATCAAAGTATGGGGTACTGATTACCTGCTGACTTTTTGCGGTCTCAAAGTCATAGCGAAATATCCCATTGGCATAGGTGCTGATCCAAAGGCTATCGCCCTCAACGACATGCAGACTTATAATGCTGGAGTTTAAAAACAGGTCATCCGGCCCGGCTACCTCCATAACGCGATAACCATCCCACCGCGCAAGCCCGCCATCTGTTGCTATCCACACAAACCCGTCACCATCAATGGCGATGTCATTGACGATGTCCTGCGGCAAGCCGTTTTGTGTGGAAACAGACTGGAATATCGGGTTAGCCAGCTGTGGCGCGGCGGTTGCCAAATGCCCACACAGCACAAAAATCAGCACAGTAAGAGATCGAAAAATATTCATTGTTATTTTAGTTATTACTACCGCTTTATTGACGCGCTTCTCCTAAAGCACGCCACTATACCTTATCAGTGGTCCGGATCCATTTTACCAACCTCATCTATGCCTAACATATCAGTAAATTTGCGTGTCCGAGTGTTTTTTCCGGACAAAACCGACCAGTTCCAGAATTAAATAACAAACCAGCATCAGCACGACAATATTGTTCAGATTAATGATGGCAGCACGGTAGAAAGCGCCAAGTATGTTAGTTTCCAATAACATTCTGTCTATGTAGCGGCTTAGCTGGATAAGTGCGTACATTGCGTACGACCCCGCCACAGCCTTAACCAGCCAGTCTGCACGTAGTTTAAACAACCTGATTAATCTGAATAAGACAAATATGATAAGGATATCGGTAACGGCAAAGCTCATATACCAGAAAAAATTTATAAGGTGAGCAGGTAGCGTGCCGTCTATCTCTCCAACATATAGTTCAATCCCCTGATGGAGCATTTCCATAAAAAACTGGACAAAAAGCACTACGCTGAACACGGTCACTTTCTGAGCAAACAGGGAGTAGACGACCAGAACAACCATCAGGGTAAATGCTGAGACAGGTATAAATTCAAATATCATAATCCAATTGCCTCCTAGCGCTTTGGCTTTTCGCTGCCCGGTGCAGGCCTTATAGCAGGAAACAGGGCCATTGCGGCGACCTGATTGATGCACCACGCCACTGTTGCTGACAAACAGATAAACACCAGAGCTACATTGAGTCCCCGCAAAGACAGCGAATATACGTCAGCCATCATATCGCTTTATATTGCAATGCTGTCGATATACCGAACTGCCTGAATGACTGAAAAAGCACTGGGGTGGAGCATATTCATCCTTACCGTGTCAGATTCAGGCGCTTGTCTGCCAGGCACATGACCGCTACTGCGAACATATTTGTGAGAGCGAAAATAACATACCGGAACAGATTATGTGCGAAGGTAAATGCTTCTGAACGGAAAGGTCGGGCAACAGAGAGACGATGGCCCTCAGCGCAAACAGCATGATAAAGTCGGAACTTAAGTCAACACCATTCTCATAGCCTGCCGCCGCAGACTTAAAGTGCCCGGAAGTTTGAAACCACACTTTCAATGACTGTTTTAAACACATATCCGAACAGCAGTATTGCTATTACAATATTGGCAAAGGGGATCCCTTCGCGGTAAATAATTGCCATCAATTCAGAGTCAATGGTAAGACGCTCTACAAGTCTTACGATCTGTAGCACCCCCAAAGAAAAGTATATCCCAATCAATGCCTTACTGACAATTTCCAACTGAATATTAGTTTGTTTACTCCAGAACAGAATCATACCGACGAAGATAAAATCAGTCAGCCCAAACGTTAGATACCATGCATAGTATGTGAAACTAGCAAGCTGAGGTGTGTTAAACAAACTTACAAAAAGGTACTCAACCCCGAGGTGAACTGCATTAAGTGCGAATATTGCGACAAAAACAAAAGAAAACGATGTGAATTTCTTTACACAGAACAAATAAATAGCCAACGCTGCAGTATAAAGCAGCGTTGGCATAGGAATGGAGTTAAGTACTTCTGCCATTAATCCTCTTTTTTCGACTTAGGCTTCTCTGGTTCAAAGCCACCACCGTTTTCATGCGTACTCACCATACAAACAAGAGGAGCAAATGCACAAACTTCGTCAATAAACGATGTTGACGACACTTTCTCTGCTTCCGAAGCAACGGTTGAGCCAGATAGTACAGTTATAGCACTGAAGAGGGCAAGTTTGATACCTTTTTTCATGATGATTCCTTTTATTCGGGTTAAAAAACTGTCCTTTAGAACAGGTTAATTTCCCTATCGGCACATCTGTCAGGTGCTGAAGTAAAAAAGGAATAAAATTACATTTCATTGACCGGCACTCTGCCGGTGATTACTGTATTTCGCTTTATACTAGGCTGCGGCGCCAGCCGATAAAGGTCGCCGTTCAGCCCCACGTAATGTTTTACCACGCCGGTCTCTCTGGCAATAAGCGCATGGGCCTGCAAATGCTCGGGCTCACCATGAACAGGAATTGCGATTTCAGGTTTCACCCATTGATACATCAGCTTTAATTCTTCGGCGCACGGATGGCCACTGGCATGCAGTGGCAAGGCTGAGTCCTCACTCTGAATTACCTCGATATTGCGTGCCGAGAGCGCCTTTACCAGTTTTTCCACGTCTGCTTCATTCCCTGGTATTATGATTGACGAAAAGATGACACAGTCCCCCTTATCAAGGGTAAGCTGTGGGTGAGTATCATGGGCTATTCTGGCGAGAGCGGCGCGCGATTCGCCCTGGCTTCCGGTTACTACTGCCAGTACTTCCCCGGCAGGCAGGTAGCCAATATGCGAGGGCTCTACCAGTGTCAGTTCGTTTGGCCAGTAACCTTGCTGACGCGCGATGCTTACCATATTCTGTAATGAGCGCCCATACAGTGCCATATACCGTCCTGTTTTTTGGGCTATTCGCGCAAGACTTATCAAGCGGGCAATATTGCTGCCAAAGCAGGTAACCACTACCCTGCCCTGTTTAGACCGGATGGTTGAGAGTAGCCCGTCAAAACAATTTCGCTCAGAGACTGAAAACCCCGGACGCGTTGCATTCGTCGAATCGCCCACCAGCGCCAGGATATTGGCTTCGCCCAGAGAGCGGTATAGCTGCGCATCGAAAGGCTTTCCGGTTACCGGACTCGCATCAATTTTCCAGTCTGCGGTATGCAGCACGTTGCCGACAGGTGTTTTAACCAACAGCGCGTTAGGCTCTGGAATAGAATGCGTGATTGCCAGCCAGGTCACGCTGAATGCGCCAATCTGACAGCTATCACCGGGGCTAATTTCAATCACAGGCACCTTGTTTATCAGGCCTTTTTGTACCAGTTTCCGCCGCAGCACTTCTGCAGTAAACGGGGTGGTATATACCGGGCAGCGTAGCCGTTGCCACAGGTAAGGCACGGCGCCTATGTGATCCTCGTGGGCATGGGTGATGATCATGCCGCACAAATGCTCTTTTTGCTGGGCAATAAAATCCGGACTCGCGGCAACAACAGAATAGCGGTGCGCTGATGATGTTTCAGCAGGCTGCCGGTAGGCGGGAGTCAAAGGCTCATCAAATGAAACGCCGCAATCTACCATCAGCCAGCAACCATCATGCCCGTATAAATTCATATTCATACCAATCTCACCAGTCCCCCCTAACGGAAGAAACCAGAGATCCTGTGGGCCGGGAATGAGTGAGGTAATACGCAACTCCTTTCAGTGCAAAATTAAACTAACAAACAGCATGCGCTGACCTTCTCACAAACATGATGAATGTTTATAGTATATTTAACCCTGAAAACATGACGTTGCCCACAGCAATTTAAAAAAAATATTGATGCAGATCATTAGGGAAGAGCTAACGCAGCGAATGCGTGCTTCAGGACTCGATGAGTGATGATAGACGTATTCGCATCTTCCCTTAAGTGGTCCCGGTTTAATCCCCCAGCCAGAGGAAGGGTTTATGACACACTCGCTTTCAGATCAGGAATGCCGGCTCATTGGTGTACTAATGGAAAAGTCAGTAACCACACCAGAACAATATCCTCTCACGGTGAATGCACTGACCACCGGGTGTAATCAAAAAAGTAACCGTAATCCGGTCACTGCATTCAGTGAAGAAACCGTACGTAACCTCATCGCAACCCTGGAAAAGAAGCGGTTAATCACCTTGTCTTCAGGTTTCGGAAGCCGGGTAGATAAGATCTCTCACCGTTTTTGTAACACAGAGTTCAGTGATCTAAAATTCAGTGAACGCCAGTTCGCAGTCGTCACAGAGCTGCTGTTACGTGGTCCGCAGACGCAGGGGGAATTACGTGGGCGCTGCCAGAGACTCGCAGACTTCGATAGCGTGGCAGACGTAGAAAAAACCATGCAGGATTTGCTGAGCTGGGAGCCCTATCCGCTCATCGCGCCACTGCCGCGCGAAGCAGGCAAACGGGAAACGCGCTATACCCATTGTTTTTCAACAGGCTCACACGCTTCCTTAACAGAACCAGAAGAAGAGCGACCGGCCCCTCCTCCGGCACAAGCAGATGCGCAAACCGAGCTTGACGCTCTCAAAGCCACTGTTATGGCATTGGAAAAGCGAATTGAAGCACTCGAAGCCAGGCAGTCCTAATCACCGGGCTGTCTGCATCAGTCGTGATGCAGCTGTGCGTTAAGCTGATCAATCACCTCGGCCCACTCCGCATCATCATCCAGGGCACTTTGCAGAAACGTCTTTTGCGACTCGTTCCAAAATGGCGCCTGCTCAATATGCCGCGAAGGGTTCATGCCCCGATGCTCCTCAATAAAGGCATCAATTGCAGCGTCAGAGTTGTCCAGTCCCAACTGACCAAAGAGGTCCTGCATGGTAGGTTGTTCGGTAAACATCGTTGTTTCTCCTGCGACGGGCCCTAAGCAACAGGCTATAGGGAATTTGCGAATAGATGTTTAGGTTTAACGCGGTGCCCGACGACTAAGATCATCAACCACCCGTTCGTGCACAGTGCTAACGCGGATTTTCAGTCCTCAGACATGCATCGCGAGTCTGACGCAGGGGCTGGCAGAAGATGCTCAGCCCCACTGAGTGCGTACGCGCCTGTGCACTAAGAAACGACGCTGCCGGCCTATGCCTTGGTGAGCTGCTGTGCAAAATCTTCTGGGTCCAGCACTTCGCCGTCTTCACCTGGCAAAGGACAAACCATAACCATCAGATCATCCTGCAACATGCCGCCTGTCCATTTTTCCAGCCAGTCTTTCAGGCTAATCGCAAGCGGCTCACAATGCGCCCATTCGTCGGTTGCCCACAATGCTGCCAGATCGCCCTGAGGCCAGACCGGTACGCCTTCTTCGTCTTCTGTTGTCAGCATTACACAGCCATGTTCGTCGGTGAGGATCCACACCGACTGTTGTTCGCGAATGCGGGCAAGGGATTTATCAACGCGGGACTGTGCAGTCCCGCTGAGCCATTGTTCATCAACCATTATTCATCCTCTTTGGTTACCACTGGTAAGGCGTTCACCTGTTTGAGCTCTTCTTCAAGCAAGGCCGGATCGCCCACCACTACCAGCGACATTGTACTGAGATCGAGATAGTCTGACGCGACTTTTGACACCGACGCTGCATCAACGTCATTCACCATCGAGATATAGTTAGTCAGGCGACTACGCGGGAGTCCATTAACATCAAGGCTGATTAACTGAGAAATCAGCCCTGTACGAGACGAGTTACGCAATACAAACAGGCCTGACATATAATTTTTAACGCCATCCAGCTCCCATGCAGGCGGTGGCGTCTGTTGCACTCCCCTGATTTCAGAAATAATTTCATTTAACGCTTCCCCAGTACTCGGCGCGTCAATATCCGCAGCTTCAAACCACACAGATACGCCCTTATAGCTGTACAGCGAGCTTCTTGGTGAGTAGGTATAACCTTTGTCTTCCCGAATATTCTGCGTTATGCGGCTGGAAAACATGCCGCCCAGCAAGGTGTTAGTCACCTGTAGCGGAATGTAGTCTTCATCTGACATTGGTATCGTGCGTTGCCCAAGTCTTACTGTCGTCTGCACCGCTCCGGGCCGCTCTACCTTCAGTAGCGCGGGGACCGGCACAGCAGGCATCGGCAGCGTGTTTTTATCGGTATCACCGGCAATCATGACACTAAAATCATCCTCAATTTTTGACTTCAGTGCGTTGGCATCAAAGCGTCCGGCCACGTACAGGTGCGCGTTTCCGGCCACTAACTGACTGCGGGCGAATTTTATGATGTCTTCCTGCGTGATTTTTTGCAGCGCAGACTGTGTGGGGTACACCACCCCATACGGGTGATCCGGGTACATGTGCGTATAAAAAGCCTGCATAGACTGGCCTTGTGGGCGTGACTGAGAAACCTGAATTTCCCGCCAGTGATTCGCAACCGCCCGCTCAAGCGATGCTTTCGGAAATGTCGACGTCGTCACCAGCTCCGCCATTAACTGTGCCGCCGGCTGCGCAAATTCAGACAGGACATCCATTGACAGGTAACTTGAATTCATACTGACAGACGTTTCAATTTGCCCGCCCATTGACGAGGCACGCCGTGCCAGTTCTCCCGCCGAGGCGGCTTTTGTTCCCTGACTGAGTAACTCAAAGGTTAAATCTGAAATATGTGGCGTCTCGCCGTCATCGGCGTTACCTGTGGCAAATTGCAATACCAGTGTCGTTTTAGGTGTACTTCCGTACGGAATAAATGTCACTGACAGACCGTTGTCCAGTTGAAATGTCTGCGTATCCGGCAAGGTAAAGTTCTTTGCCTGAGCAGGCTTTGGCGGCGTAGACGGAAACGAAGCCGCTGTAGCCACACCAGGTGCGCTTAACGTAAACAGCAGTGCTGCAAACAAACCGCCTTTTACTCGCGTGTTAAATGACCCTCTCATTGTGCTTCTCCCTGCGTGTTTTCCGTTGAACGTTGTGAATCAGTCAGAACAGTAAACAGAGTCCGCTTTTCAGGGACCAGGTAGGTGTTTGCCGTTTGCTGGATCATTGCCGGTGTTATTCGTTCAAAGGCAGCCTCAATGTCATTTATTCGCGACGGCGCGTCATCAAACAGCGCAAATGTCGCTAATAAATCCAGTTTGCCGACGCCATAAAAACCATCAATTGTGTCGTACAATGAAGAACGCAATTTGGTTTTCGCTCGTGCAAGCGTCGCTGGCGATACGGGCTTATTCTGTAATACCGATACCGCGTCATCTATCACCCGTGTAATGGCTTTTTCATCGACGGATTCCTCATGAATTAAGCTCGCCGACCACAACATTGGTCCATTGTAGTTAAACATATTCCCAAGCAGGTTGATGCCACCTGACACGTTACTGGTAATGCCCTGCTCCTCCACCAGCGCCTGATGAAGCAGACTGTCATCACCTTGCAACAGGATCTGATCAATCAGGCCCATGGCATAATAGGCGTCGCTATTTTTCGGGGGCATTCGGTAGGCAACCGAATACGCTGGCTTTGGCGCCAGTGGGTCGACTCTGGATGCTTTTCGCTGCGCTGTCTGAGGTTGTTCACTAATATCCGGCAACGCTGGCACATCGCCACGCGGAATATCACCAAAGTACTTGCGAACCCAGTCCATGGTCTGTGCAACATCCAGGTCGCCTACCACAACAAACACGGCATTATTCGGTGTGTAGTAGCGATCGAAAAATGCGTCTACATCGTCCAGTGTCGCGGCATCAAGATCATCCAGTTCGCCGTAAAAATTGTGCGAGTTATACCAGTTGTCAAACGCGTGTTGTGGCAAATCCAGCCACGGGAAGCCGCCATAGGGCTGATTGAGTACATTAACTTTTACTTCATTTTTTACCACGCCCTGCTGATTGGTTAGCTCAGCCTGTGTGATATTCAACCCGCGCATACGATCGGCTTCTACCCATACAAACGTTTCCAGTACATGAGAAGGCAGAATTTCGAAGTAATTGGTGAAATCAAATCGCGTGGAACCGTTATTGATGCCGCCATTACCGTTTACCAGTTTATCAAACTCCCCTTTTGGCAGATTCTGAGAGCCCTGAAACATCATATGTTCAAACAGGTGCGCAAAACCGGTACGGTCTTTTGGCTCGATACGAAAGCCGATATTATAATATACGCCCACTGCAACGATTGGCGCTGTGTCATCCGGCGACAACACCACCTTTAGTCCGTTATCGAGAGTTTCGTAATGTACCGGCACATTCAGACTCATCGCCGCCGGCGCCTCTTTCTGTGTTTCATCCTTTGTGGTGCTGGCATCGTTGGCTGACTGACACCCTGTCAGCAGCACCAGTGCACTCACCAATCCGTAAACTACCTTCATTCGCTAATTTCCTTTTTACTTTTTACTTTTTTACTTTATTAAGGTACGCACTGTACGTACATCATATTATATAGTTTAAGTTGGTTAACGGGGCGTAGCCTGCTGAGCAATAAAGCTGTCGATAATGCTTTTCAGACTTTCTCGCCTTACTGACTTCATGGTATGCAAATAAACGTTGATCACTGCGTCTTCCAGTGTACAAATATGCCTGAGATCGTCGCTCCCGTCAGAATGCGCCTTACACGCTTCCGGCAGCACGACAAAGCCGCCTTCTTTACGCAGCGTCGCCAGCGCCAGATGCAACGAATTCGTTCTGAGTTTGGCTTCCTTTAACTGAGGCTGGTTTGTTAGCAACACATCTCTGGCCCGGGCGCCCCAGTCAATTGCAATGAATTCGTCGCTGGTAGCCTCCCCATTGCGGTCAACCGCATACAGCGCAAGGGGGGAAGAAAGCACAACATGGCTGTCTACTTCTTCTGATTTAAGCGGCTCACTGGAAAAGGCCAGATCAATAACACGCTCATGCAGTTGACGTGATAACGCCTCCAGCGTCAGGACTTCGGCTTTGACTGACCAGTCCGGAAAGTGCTGATGAAGATGGGTCAGTGAATCAGAAAGCAACAATTCACTGGCGACCTGTGTCGCGCCAACCATGACCTGCTCTGATGAGGTGTCAAGCAGTTCCTGGCGAGCCAGTTGCAGGGTAGAACACAACTGCTTTGCGAAAGGTAACAGCTTTTCGCCGGATTGCGTGAGCTGAATGCTATTACGCTGACGAACGAATAACGTAGTGTGAAAGTATTCTTCGAGCAACTTAATGCGGGCACTTACCGCGGACTGCGTAAGATAGAGGTTCTCAGCCGCTTTGCCGAAATGTCGGGTATTAACGACTTCAATAAAGGTAGTTAAAAAACGAATGTCCATTTGCTTGTGACAATAGATAACGTCAGTGACGTTAAGCTGTCACAGTTTGGCAGGCAAGTAAATTAAAAACACGCCGGGAGCGGCAGAAACCACGCGCTTCATAGCTCACAAACGTTCACCACTAGTGATTTGAGCGCGGGGAACCTAGACCATTGCCTGCGCCCCCTGCCTTATAAGTGTGCACTCAGGTTTCGCTGGCTGACGATGCACGTTTTCACGTCGTCTTAATCTTCCTGGTAAATACGGCGCTGCTTTTCGCGACGCTGATGGTCGCGTTTTTGTTGTGCCTTTACTGCATGACGACGCTTAGAAGTGCTTTTCCTAGCACGGCTATCGTCATCGTCTACCGAGTCCCATTCACGCTGGTAACGATAGTCTTTACTCATTTCAGTCTCGAAGTGATTGCCACCAGTCAATTATCAGTCCCCATAAAAAAAATGAAAATGAATATTTATGCTGGTCACGATAAAAATTTTTTTATCTGTCATATAAACTAATGCAGGTTATTACCCGGCAGGTGACCCTGAAGCAGGGCCAGAATCGCTCAACTTAGCGACTGATTTACAAGACTAATTACGGTGCTGTGCGCGATCTCAAAGTGTTCAAAATTTTTTATGGATAAGAAAAAAAAGATTTGTTTTAACTTTCTCTTTATTTGGCTTAAAAGTCTCCGTGAATTAACCACCACAGATGAGAACGCTCATGGCTACACTATCAATCCGGGTACCGCAAAAAGTATTTAGTGATCGTGTTAAATTTCCTTACGGTTTTCGTAAGTCCGGTGATTTCAGCATTGTTGAAGCCGACTTACTGTCTCAGTTCGGGCATACCCTGTTAGCGCTCGAGTCGGGTCAGTTAACACCTGAAAATGACGACGAGATACACTTTGTCGACTTTATTCATGGGCAGACTGAGGCTGGTAACAGTCTTGAAAAAGCGTGGCAAAAGTACGTCCGTCTGGCGCGTGGAAAGAAGCATTTTTACACGCTGCATAGCTCTGCCAGTAACCAGTCAGAGTATGACGAAGACTTAAGTGACGAAGAGTTTGACGTCGCCTGAGCGAACACGCCCGCCTCCGCATCCTGACGGGCCGGCAAACTGCCAGCCCGTTTTGTAACTGATCCAAGCCCGCCTTATTACCGAACTGATTGATATATGTTGCTATTTATGAATAAACCACTAATGGCAACTACACTTACAGAAGTGTGAGAGTCATTCTTTACACATGGCCGAAGCGTAATACCGGCTTACACCGATGTCTTTGTTGTCATCGCAAATGTTTTTCCGTGTAGCCGCCGCCCCTTTTGCGCCTTATCACGTGACTTTCACCGCTTACGATGTGGGTACTTTGCCCATATCCCTTGACAGTTCAGGGAACAGGAGAGCCGCCATGCTGGTATCGTTTAAACAGTTAAAACACTTTTCTATCCATGCCACCGATGGCGATATCGGTGGCTGTCGGGATTTACTCTTTGATGATCAGGATTTTGTTGTCCGCTATCTGGTGGCCGATACCAATACCTGGTTACCGTTAAGTCGCAAAGTGGTTATATCACCTATTTCGGTGACCGAGCTGGACCTTGATGGCGAAAGTGTGCATGTATCCATGACCGCTGAGACGTTGCAGCAAAGTCCTTCCATTGACGAGCATAAGCCGGTTTCCCGCGAGTACGAAGAAACGCTGTTTCAGTATTTTGGCTACGGGTATTACTGGATCGGGCCAGGTGCCTGGGGTGATTTTGCACACCCGGGTGAGCTGGCCGACGGCGGTGCCGGTGAACAGGAGCCGGAATCCGATACGCCAAAGCCCGAAAATCACCTGCGCGCCTGCGGCGAGATCAACGGCTATGATGTGCAGACCAGCGATGGCGACCTCGGCCACGTTTGCGATTTCGTTTTTGATACCACCGACTGGGCGTTGCGGTTGGTTGTGATTGATACCCGCAACTGGTTACCCGGCGGCAAAAAGGTGGTTGTCACGCCAACGGCATTGCGTGTCATCGACTGGTCCAGTCACAAGGTCGATGTTGCGATGGATCAGAATACGCTGCAAAACCAGCCTGAATTTGATGCCGGCCGCCTCGCCGAAGAGGGATATCTACAATCACTTATCGAAAAGGCCTGATATATGACACAAACGTATTATCAGAAACAGACAGCACTGGCAGTCGATAATTTCAGTATCAGTAACACGCCATTACCACCGCAGTTTATACAGGCGCTGGCTTACATCAAAGCCGCGTGTGCCACAGTTAATCACGAACTGGGACTGCTCGATAAAGACAAGTCGGAAGCGATTTGGCAGGTTGCAACAGATATTGGCCAGGGAGAGTATGCCGATCAGTTTCCGGTCGATGTGTTCCAGACGGGCTCCGGCACCAGCACCAATATGAATGCCAATGAGGTCATTGCTACGCTTGCCAGCAAAGCAAGCGGACTGGACATTCATCCCAATGACGATGTCAATATGGGCCAGAGCTCCAATGATGTTATTCCGACTGCACTGCATGTGAGCGCGCAGCTTGCCTCATCCGGTACGTTACAACCTGCCCTGACGCGTCTGGCGGATGTGTTGAAAGAAAAAATGGAGGCGTTCGACGCGGTCATTAAAACCGGGCGAACGCATCTTATGGATGCAATGCCGGTAAAACTGTCGCAGGAAATGTCGGGCTGGCGCTCACAGATTCTGCACTGCCAGCAGCGACTGGAAGATACACAAAAGCGCCTGTGCCGTCTGGCCATCGGCGGCACAGCAGTAGGAACGGGCATCAACACCCATCCGGAGTTTGGCGCCCGGGTGGCGAACGCCTTGTCACAACAGCTGGGACAGACCTTTCTGGTGACAGATAATCACTTTGCGTCGATTTCCGCCCAGGATACTGCGGTGGAGTACTCTGGGCAGTTGTCCGTTGTTGCCGTTGCACTGATGAAAATTAGCAACGATTTACGCTGGATGAACAGCGGTCCGCTTGCCGGACTTGGTGAAATAGCCCTGACTAAACTGCAGGCGGGCAGCAGTATTATGCCGGGTAAGGTTAATCCGGTTATCCCTGAGGCTGTGGCCATGGCCTGCGCACAGGTTATGGGCAACCACACCACTGTCACAGTCGCCGGTCAATCGGGTAATTTTCAGCTGAATGTCATGCTTCCTGTCATTGCTCAGAATGTATTAAGTAGTGTGTCGTTGCTGTCAAACAGCTGTGACCACCTGTCGGAAAAAGCGTTGAGCGACATGCAGGTTAATCATGACAAACTTGAAGAAGTGCTGGCTAAAAACCCGATTCTGGTGACGGCGCTTAATCAGAAAATTGGTTACGAGGCAGGCACTAAAATTGCCCAGCGCGCCTATGAAGAAAAGCGCGATATTATTGATATTGCCCGGGAAATGACAGATTTGGATGAGAAAGAGTTAAAGGGGTTGCTTGACCCGGCGAAGCTGGTCTGAGCGCGCCTGTGACTTAACGATCTGAGCAGAAAAAACGGTACAGCAACCCAATGGTTTCCCTGATACGGTCATCGGCAAGCCGGTAATAAATGGTTTGCCCTTCGCGGCGGGTTGCAACCAGTGAAGCATCACGCAATATGGCCAGATGCTGAGATAAAACCGGTTGTGTAACAGGAATAAACGTCAGCATGGTCGTGACTGACAGCTCCTCTTCCAGCAATGAGCAAAGTACCATTAACCGGGTTTTATTTGCCAGTAACTTTAAATATTGTTCGGCGTCACTGGCGTGTGCCAGCATCGTATCCTGCTCAATGTTGACCATGGTTATGTTTCGCTCACTTGTAGAGAAGATGTGCCAGGCAGCTACCCTGAATGGTTTGTACCGGGCGCTGTATTGTTCCACAACTTACAGCTGTACTACAGCGCTATTACATAATTAATTGCACAGTCTGCAGTCTAACTCAGGAGACCCTATGCTACTTACAATTTCACAGCGCCTGGAGCGCATACCTTACCCGATTCGCACTGTAACAGCAGAAGAAGCGAACACGGAGTGCCAGCAAAACGGCGGGGACATCATCGATGTTCGTGAAGCGGCAGAACGGGAAAATGACCCCATCGATGGCTCTATTCACATCCCGCGGGGCGTCCTGGAGATGCAGGCTCTTGAAAAATTCAAACAGGCCGAACAGCCGCTGTACATTCACTGCGCATCCGGTGCGCGGGCACAACTGGCCGCTGAACAGCTTATCGCGATGGGTTATCAGAATGTCTCGGCAATATCCTGCGCGTTACCGGCGGTCAAAGACGCACTTAACCAGCAAGGGTAATAAAGTCCCGGGAGCTCTGGTCATAGCGTGACAGACGGCAGGGTCAGCGTGATTCCTAACCGAATGTCAGTATTTGGCCAGCCGCTACTACTATACTATTTTATCGAACACTGAATCCGCTATACTGGCGCTATCATTCTACAAAACGGACACCTTGATGCTAAAAGCAACCTTAGAGCAGTGGCGCATGTTCAAGGCAGTTGCAGATGCGGGCGGATTTAATCAGGCTGCTGAGCAGGTGCATAAAAGCCAGTCCAGCGTTCACCATGCCGTGCAAAAACTTGAAAATGCGTTAGGTGTTCCGCTGTTTGAAAGTGAAGGCAGACGCATCAAACTTACCGGCCCCGGAGAGCTAATGCTGCGCCGCGCCAACTTTCTGTTAAATGAAGCACAGAAAACTGAGGCGGTGGCGCACAGCATGCAATCCGGCGCTGAAACCGTATTGCGCGTAGCCGTTGATATTATCTTTCCCTCTGAAGTGCTGTATGCCGTTTTAGATAAAGTATCAGAAGACTTTCCCCTGTTGCGCATTGAAGTTGAAGAAGCTGTACTGAGTGGCGCCAACTCACTGCTTAAAGCCGGAAATGTCGATCTGGCTATCTCTGCCCTTCCCATTTCTGAAGGGGGCCAGCAAGAGGATGCGGGTAATGGGTTTAGCGAAGATCTTTGTCAGATTGGCTTTATTGCGGCTGCCCACCCAGAGCATCCACTGCATCAGTTAGGCAGGCCCCTGCACACTGATGATCTTAAAGCTCACCGCCAAATCGTTGTCAGAGACTCATCAACAGAACGCAAAACTGACTATGGCTGGCTGGGCGCGGAGCAACGCTGGACCGTCAGTCACATTCGCACGTCCATCGATATCATCTGTAAAGGGCTGGGCTTCGCCTGGCTGCCACTGGCCATGATTGAGCCCTATATAAATGCTGGCCAGTTAAAGCCTTTACCTATGGAAAGTGGCGGCTGCAGGAACGCCATGCTCTACCTGAATTTCGAGGACGGGGATTGTCTGGGCCCCGCCGCCCGTACATTTATTGGCGAGCTGCGTTACCGCACGATGGCACTGCCTACCGCAGAATCTATTGATTCATCACTAACCAAGACATAGCGCTACCGTCTGCTGCCAGACAGCCTTTGGCCAAATTTTGGCCGGGCAGTATGAATCAATTGATCCAGTTGCTGTAACCTGGGGTACACTTAGAGCTGAAAGATTACAAAATTTTAAAGGACGATGAGTGTTAACAGTATTACTTGTTGACGACGACCCCGAGTTTACGGACGTTGCATGCACAATTATTGAATTTCTTGGGCATGAGGTCCTGACGGCCGCAAACCTTGCGGAAGCCAGAGACTGGCTCAAAAAAGAAACTTTCGATCATATCCTGCTGGACTTTATGCTGCCGGATGGCAGTGGCGCACACCTGTTCGACGAACTGGAATTGTTAGCCAAACGACCTCGCGTCACTTTGATCACCGGTCATCCTTCGGTCAGAGGGATCATTAAAGATCTTTGCGGTCCCAATATCGACTACCTTGTCAAGCCCATTCAGCGCGAGGAAATCGAAGCTGTGCTGTCGGGCAAAAAAGACGGCAAAGCCAGTGAAGAAGAACCGCCTGCCATCACCCGGCATTTCGAGCATCTGATTGGTGAGTCAGCGCCTATGCAGGAGCTGTATAAACTGATTGAGCGTGTCAGTAAAACCAGTGCCAACGTCATGCTGTTAGGCGAAAGTGGGGTTGGTAAAGAGGTGGTCGCTGCGGCAATTCACCAGGCATCGGATGTAGAAGGCCCGTACATCGCAACTAACTGCGGTGCGTTTTCAAAAGAACTGATCGGCAGCGAGCTTTTTGGTCATGAAAAAGGCGCGTTCACCGGCGCGGTTGGTCGCAAGGACGGGGTATTTGAGCAGGCTGAAGGCGGCACTCTGTTTTTGGATGAGATCACAGAGATGCCCATCGACATGCAGCCAAATTTGCTGCGGGTACTTGAAAATAAAGTGGTCATTCGCGTCGGCGGCAGTAAAACCATCCCGGTGAATTGCCGGGTCGTGTCTGCAACGAACCGTAATATGGAAGAAATCGCGCAGAGCAAAGTTTTACGCGAAGACATTTACTTCCGGCTTGCTGTTTTCCCTATCACCATCCCTACTCTGCGTGAACGCAAAGAAGACATCCCGTTGCTTGCCACACACTTTATTAACGAGCTGAACGCAGAGAACGGTACCGGGTTCATGTGGCAGGATACACAGTTAGAAACATTGCAGGCTTATGACTGGCCCGGTAATGTGCGCGAACTGCGGCATTTTGTGCACCGTGCGGCCATTATGAGCGACCCCGAAAAATCTAACATTGAATTGCCGAAGTCCATCGAGTCACCGTTTGCCAAGAAGCAAAGCACGACGCCTGCCCTGCAGGCAGGAAGAACCATCGAGGATGTAGAAAAAGAACTTATTTTCGCCACCCTGGAAAAAGTGAACGGCAACAAAACGATGGCTGCAGAAATGCTGGGGATCAGTACCAAAACGCTGTACAACCGTCTGCACGCCTATGGCGAAATCAGTAAAGACGACTAGCGGAAGTATGTGAATGACTGAATCTGAATTAAGCGAGCTGGCGAAACATATTCACGATGCCAGAAAACCACTGAACCGCATTTCGATGCAGGCTGAGCTGGTAAAAATGGCCCTCAATGGTGATGTCCCAACTGACAAAGCCATTGATGCGCTGGACAAAATCATTACGAGTACAAAAGATTGCAGTGACGCCCTTACCGGGCTAATGTCTGCGTTGTCAGAATCCCCTTCGGAATAAATTACATGCTAAGCAGGCTCCTGTCCTCTGTTTACAGCTGGATTGCGATGGTGACCATTGTCATCATCGTTATCACAGCTAACTCATTTTATGTTGTCAACACACTGAATACCCAGTCCACCCTTGAAGCCAAACTCTTTACCACCAACCGAATAATCAATGCTGCCAATGACCTGCACGCGTCAATCCTGCGTGTGGAATCTGCCCAGCGCGGCTATATGTTAACCGGTGAGAAAGCGTTGCTGGAAGGCTACACTGATACGCTCAACCAGATTAATGAAACGATCGATGAGGTAGAGATTGCGGCACAAAACTCCGATACAGAGCAGCAGTCTGTGCTTATCAACGAAATGCTGCTTATCGCCCGCGCGCACCTTAATCACTTAATCGAATCGGTAGAAACACAACTCGAGGGTACGCCAGCGGAGGCTAATACCATCGCTGATACCATTGCGTTATACAGTGAGTTTGAAGCTGTCTTTGACGATGTGAAAAACGCAGAGCGCGAAATTCAGGGCCGCCACCTGGCCGCACTGATGGCGCTGCGCGACAATTCCATAAAAACTCTGCTGGTTTCCTCAGGTTCGGCCATCTTTCTGATTATCGTGATTTTCGTGCTGCTAAAAACCAATGAACGAAGCAGTTACGAAAATCAGCAGAAGCTGTCACGGCTGAATATTGAACTGGAGAAAAAAATTGCCGAGCGCACGCAGGAGTTGCAGCTCTATTCCGAAGAGCTGGTGCGCAGTAACAGAGAGCTTGAAGACTTTGCCTTTGTTGCCTCACATGATCTGCAGGAACCCCTGCGAAAAATTCGTGCGTTTGGCGATCGCCTGCGCTCTGGTTATCAGGAAGCACTGGATGAGCGTGGGCAGGACTTTCTGCAGCGTATGCTGAACGCGTCAGCCAGAATGTCGATGCTTATCACCGATTTGCTGGCATTTTCCCGGGTATCAACCCGCGGCAAAGACTTCGAGCGCGTGGCTCTCAGCGAAGTGGTTGACAGCGTGGTTGATGATCTTGAAGTCGCTATAGAAGAATCCGGAGCCACGCTGGATATCAGTAAACTGCCGGTAGTGAATGCCGATAAGTCACAAATGGACCAACTGTTCCTAAACCTACTATCAAATGCGCTTAAATTCAGGCAAGCTGACACCGCACCCCACATTGTGGTTAACGCCAGTGAGCCAAGTAGTGAAGAAATCGAAGGATTTTTACTGTCGGATGACTATCAATGGGTTAAGCTAACGATCTCAGATAATGGTATTGGTTTTGATCAGTCATTTGCCGACAAAGTTTTTGCTCCTTTCCAGCGGCTACACGGGCGCAGCGAGTATCAGGGGACTGGCATTGGACTTGCAGTATGTCGCAGGATAGTAGAGCGACATAATGGTCAGATTCAGGCACGCAGTACCCCTGGTGAAGGCGCAACCTTTACTATTATCATGCCGAGTAACGGCGAACTTTTTAGTAATCAAGGCCAGGAAGGAATAACAACAAATGGCAACTAAGCAACCAAGTCCTATCACCATATTAATGGCAGACGACGATGAAGATGATCGTTTGCTCACCCTTGACGCGTTAAAAGAAAGCCGCGTACTGAACAACCTTTATTGTGTGGAAGATGGGATTGAACTGCTGGAATTTTTGCGACGCGAAGGCAAGTACAGCAACCCGGAAGACGCCCCCCGCCCCAGTCTTATTCTGCTCGATTTGAATATGCCACGAAAAGACGGCCGTGAAGCGCTGCAGGAGTTGAAAGCTGATCCCGTGCTGCGCAGTATCCCGGTCGTAATTTTAACCACATCAAAAGCGGAAGAAGACATGCTGCGCGGCTACGATTTAGGCTGCGCTTCCTATATCACCAAACCGGTTGATTTTGACGGTCTGGTAGAGCTAATGCGTACGCTGGGGCGTTACTGGATAGAATTCGTCGAACTGCCACATGATTAAACGGTAGCTGGTTGTGGAAGATGTAATACGTGTCCTGCTGATAGAAGACGATGAGGATGATTACTTCCTCACTTCCGATTATCTGGACCGGTGTGAATCACCGTCATTTCACCTGACCTGGGTTACGAACAGTTCTGATGCGCTGGATATACTCCAGCGCAAAAATTTCGACCTGTGCTTACTGGACTATATCCTTGGTTCAGAAAATGCCATCGATGTACTGGAAGTACTTAAATCGAATCAGATCACGTTGCCAGTAGTCATTCTGACAGGTCAGAATGACGTTGCGGTAGACGAAATGGTGATGCGTGCAGGCGCCGCTGACTACCTGCAAAAATCTGAGCTCGAAACCCCTCGCTTCATGCGTACCATTCGCTATGCCATGGTCCGGCGCGAAATTGAAAATGAGCGTGTCGAACGGCATAAAATAGAGCAGAAAAATAAGGCGAAAGACAAGTTCCTCGCTCACCTAGGTCATGAACTGCGCACCCCACTCACCTCTATTCTGGGGTATACCGAGCTGCTGCTTGATGAGAATCGCTACCCGGATGTCGAGCAGGAACTGAATATAATTCATACCAATGGTAAACATCTGCTAAGCCTGCTCAATGACTTGCTGGATATGTCACGCCTGATGGCCGAGCGTCTGGAGCTGACACGAAAAGACATTGAGCTGGACGGGCTCATGACCGATGTCTATTCACTCATGAATCTGGCCGCGAAAGACAAAGGGTTGCAGTTGATACTGGATTCGGAAAACCCGGTTCCTGAACAAATCAATGCTGACCCGACCCGATTGCGACAGGTGCTAATTAACCTTATCAGTAATGCCATTAAATTTACCGATAAGGGCCATATCAACGTGTCGGTGGAGTTGCTTTCACCGTCTATGGCATCGAGCCGCGAGCGCCTGTTATTCAGGGTAGCAGACTCGGGCATTGGCATGCCTCCTAATAAACTGGAAACTATTTTTCAGCCGTTTGAACAAATTGAAGATGTGATGCGCGCTAACCATGGCGGCGCCGGGCTTGGTCTGGCTATCTCCCGCGAGCTGGTGCATATGATGGGCGGCGAAATCAATGTGGAGTCATCATTTGGCAAAGGCAGTATTTTTTCCTTTACCATTGATCCCGGAACGCTTGAAGGGATCCCACGTCGGCGTCTGAGTCTTACGCTGCCAACCCGCCGCGACAATGAAGAGCTTAACCTGCATGTCTCAGGCCGGGTGCTGATTGTCGATGATTTAAGAGAGTTACGCCGCCTGACTGGGCACCTGGTCAGCCAGTGTCATGCCAGCGTTGCCTTTGCTGAAAATGGCGTGAAAGCACTGGAGGCAGTGCTTCAGGCAGAAGAAGAGGGTCACCCTTTCCACCTGGTGCTTATGGACATCCACATGCCGGTCATGAATGGCATTGACTCGCTGAAAGCCATCCGCCGTCACAAAAGCAATGTGTCGGTCGTCGCCTTAACGGCGGCAAACCGAAAAGGCCTTAAACAGTCACTACTCGATTCCGGCTTTGATGAAGTGCTGGGTAAGCCGATTGACAGAGTCGCACTAACCCAGATTCTCGACCGTTACCTGATCCGTACGGAAGGACCTGCGCCATCCAGGGAGTTTGAAAAGCAACGGGCCCCCGAAGAAACAATATCCAAGACAGTGTCACGTAAGGTGTTGCTAATTGAAGACGACGAGGATGCAGCGGAGCTAATTCAGTTACTGCTCGCTAATCAGGGACATGACGTGATTATTGCGCAAACCGGTAATCAGGCAATTTCTACCATGCGGGAAGTTGTTTTTGATGTCATATTGATGGACCTGACGCTGCCCGATTATCACGGGTATGACCTCGCCGAAGACACCCGCCGGTTACAGTCCTCTGCTCAGGTGTTCATTGTCAGTGGCTATCAGCCGGAAAAAGAAAAAATGGAATCGCTTGGGATTAAAGGCGCTCTGCTGAAACCCGTGGCGAAAGCCGATCTCATGGAACTATTTGAATCCATTTAGAAATTACTTCAGTACACGTTACAGGAGGGTGAAAAACACCAGCACCTTTGCATTCACAATGTACAGGCGTCAGTGTATTTCACACACTACACTTATTATTTGTACCCAAAGGAATTGCCATGAGAATACGTAACTTGCTGCCACTATTACTGAGCATGTCCCTGGTCACGCTGTTCGCCGGCTGCTCCAGTGTGCCGTCGGCCTCTCCTACCCCTTATCAGTCTGCCACCGGCAAACAGGGTTACGGCTATTCCAGCGTTCAACTAAGCGAGAGTGAATACCGCATCATGTTTAAAGCGACCGAAGCCACGCCGGCTGACATGGTGCAACAGTACAGTGTTCTGCGTGCCGCAGAGCTGGCTGAGGAACAGGGATATCAATACCTCGCCGTTGTTAAAACGGACGTAGAAACCAAACCTGCGCTGGGTCGAAAAGTGGTCAAGGGCCAGGACGGACAGGTGTTTCCCCCTGAGCAGCAATGCACCATGTCTGGCTGCACCGAGCCGGGACAAATAAATCAGGCCGCGGCGAACGATGTTCAGGTCGAAACGACCCCTATGAAAAATGTGTACTACTCCATTCTGGTGCGAATGGGAAACAGTGAGCAAAGTACCGGTTCCAATGCGCTACTGGTAAGAGACATTCTGGCTGATCGTCCCGATGCAAATTAAAATTCTGCGCTGAATGTAATTTTTCTTCACTCACCGGGTAATTATTACCCGGTTCTTACTTTACAGCCTACCTGCTAGTACCTATGCTAGCTTAGCATATGTTATATAAAGGTTTTTTTACCTTAACCAAGCCGTTCCAATGGAACGCACTGTGCATTATTACAAGAATATTAACTGCGTTTTGTGCACGCACTATAAAAGTAGCGAATAGTAATCGATGTTTTTTCACGCCTGTGCTTTACAGCAGGCGTTTTTCACGCAGGAAAGTACACAATCAGGAGCATTTCATGCTTAACAGCACGCACACCCGCAATGCCAGCAAAATTGCAAGAGTGCTTGACGGTGGCGTAGATTTCTATCAGCAGGGTATTGATAACATTTCCGGCGACAATGTTCGCGCGATGTTCAGACGCATGGTCGATGAAAAACAAAAAGCCATTGCCATGATGAAGCCATTTATTGTCAGTGACAACGATGACGATGATGACTGGTATGCTGAATTTGAAAAACTCTACTCGTCAGTAGCTAAAAAAGCGGCTGAGATGTCTGACAAAGACTTTATTTCCGGCCTGGAAGAGGCAGAGACGAAAGTCATGGCACTCATTGAGTCAATCCTCAATGACATTGAGCACTCATCATTCGCGTCTGAGCTTCGCCGCATGCGGACCCGCATGCAGCAATGTAAAGATGAGATGGCTTCGCTGAAAAACGCTGTAACCTAGGGAAGATGCGAACAAGCCTTGCTTGATTATCACCCGTCTTTCAGGTGAATATCATTGGCATGCTCTACCCAGTCCAAAGCACGGGTCTGCTCATCAAGTGTCCCTTTCGCATCTTCCAGAAATACCTGACAAAAGTAATCTACCGCTTTAAAGCGCCCCCGGTAGGTCTCTAACTGTACCTCCATCTCCTGCATTGCATTGGCGAATTCTGAGTTCGATTTAGACAGCTCATAATCACACTTCAGGTAGGCGCAGAGTACGTCGGCTGCCTTGGCCAGTCGCACGTGAATATCATCCTTATTCTGTTCAATCAGCGGCTGATAGCGTTTACGCAATGTTTCCGGCAGCGTTTGAATAAGCATACCTTCGAACCGGCGTTCGAGTTTTTTGATTGCGGCAGTCGTTTCCGGATCGTGGTACTTTACCGGACTGGGAATATCACTCATTCCGGCAATTTCACTCCCCTCGTGAAAGACAGCCATGGCAGCAACCCGGTCAGGATTAACCTCTTCGCCAAACACATCAGCCGCAATGGCACCCAGCATGTGGGCCACCATCGATGCCTCGTAAATGTGCGTTGAAAGCATTTCTTCCTGAAACTGAGCCATCAGGGGCCAGCGCTTAACGTTACGTGCGCGTTGCATCAGCCCGATGAACGCAGAATGGGTGTTAGACATAGGTAAATTTTTTATGGAGTAGTGTCATAAAGTGTACCATTGTCTCTGCTTGCCCTGCATCATCTGACTGTTCTTCAGGGCGTGTTTATTACAAGCATGTAATTCCTTCATTCGCATTGTAAAATCGGCGCTTTTTTACTACTCCGATCACTCCCGCCTGTATCCTGAATTACACTTTTGTCATGTTTTTCATAAACTTGAGACTTTGGCACAGATGTCGCATATATTCTTGTGATTAATTTTACAAGCAACAAGAGGATCTTGTTATGTTGGGTTGGGCAATTACGTTTTTTATAATCGCGATTATTGCAGCTGTATTTGGCTTTGGCGGCATCGCCGGTGCAGCAACAGGTATTGCGCAGTTCCTGTTCTTTGTCTTCGTAGCGTTGCTGGTTATTTCACTGATTGCAAACGCATTACGCGGCAAATCACCAAGAGCATAAGGAGTAAGTATGATAAGCAAATCACTATTAGCAGCACTGCTACTGGCCGGAAGTTCAGTTGTCTTTCTGGGCGCATGTACTGACGGTGACGTCGAAGAGGCCGGTGAAGAAGTAGATCAAATGGTAGAAGAGTCTGGTGATGCAATGGATGACGCCGGCGATGAAATGAGCGATGCCATGGATGACGCAGGTGACGAAATGGATGAGGCCGTCGACGACGCGGGCAACGCCATGGAAGATGCGTGTGAAGACGTTAAAGAAGGTGTAGACGCCGAAGACGACGACTGCTAACACCCTCTTTAGATGATAATGCCGGCGGTGCACATTTGCCCGCCGGCATTTTCGTATCTGCAGGTAAATAAATTCAGATTACCTGTCCCGTGAGCCGCACACTTAACCGATCGAAATAAGTCTGTAGCAGGTATAAGCCCTTAATACGTAACTGACTTTAAGGGATACCGGTTTTGCAGAAACAATTGGCCGTCACAGCGCTGTTACTGCCCTTCGCGGTACAGGCGACAGACAAGCCACCTTCCTATTCAGCATTTGTCACCACGGATGGCAGTAAGCCATTCACCACTGAAAAAACACCTGAAGCAAGTTTACGAAGCTACGCCGGTGTAGCACTGCGCTATTCGCTGAGCGATAACTGGCAGGCCTATGGATCAGTGCACACGTTGCAGGGAGATAATGGCGCCGAGATAACGCAGGATATTCAGGTTTACTCTAATATTGATGCCGGCGCTTTCACTGGCATTTATGACGCCTGGCTTGAAGGCAGCTTTCATGATGGTGCAGCCCGCATCAAGCTCGGCCAGTTCGACGCCAACAGCGAATTTGCGGTGCCCGAGTACGCCAGCGACTTTATTCATTCCTCCATGGGGTTTAGCCCGACCATCACATTTTTGCCTACTTACCCTTCCCCAACGATAGGTGCAAGCGCGCATGCTGCCATGGGCGAGGTGTCAGTATCACTGGGGCTGTTCAGCGATGAAGACAATCGTTTCGAGCAGGTATTCAGTATTGGTGAGCTTACCTGGGATACATCACTGGCTGCCATCACGCTCGGAGCCTGGCAGTTTGATGGCGATGTACAACAGGAAGCAACCGGTCTGAGTGATACCCAAACATTTGGTACCTACCTGGTTGCAGAGGGCGCATTGCCGGTATCAGGCTCAATATTGTCTGCACCTCGCTGGTTTGCACAGGTGGGCTGGGCAGAGCACCAATTTAATCCTGTCAGGCTTCACCTGGGTGCGGGTATCAGCACCACGTCGCTGATGCACAATCCCAATCACAGTGCCGGACTTGCTATTACGCATGTAGAGGTCGCTGCAGACTATTACCCCGGCCAGGCATCTGTCGCAGACTCGGAAACCACGATTGAGCTGTTTTACCAGTACCAGCTAAGTGAGCAGGTAGCGATTAAGCCGGATGTTCAGTTAATTTTCTCACCTGCCTTTGCTCCCGGACACGACCGGACACTGGTGGCAACGCTAAGGCTCGATATACAGATTTAGCGCCTTCCGCCAGGTGCGGCCAGTCCCCACACTGCCCATCGAACACATGCTCATATTGCGTCGAGCTGTCGCGCCGTCTTACCTGCTTAGGTAGGGCATTGGCTTGTCAGGCCGTTTTTCGCCGGTATAACATGTTCAGCATCGCCGGCAACAATGTCACATCACTGAACCAGGCCATGAACATTGCGCCTGCTGTCAGCAACCCGAAGTACACAGAGGGCAGAAAGTCCGATAAACCAAATAATGAAAAGCCAGCCACGATAATCAGGGTGGTAAAGGACATCGCCACGGCAGTATGTCCAAAGGCATAGCGGGAACCAGTATCGGCCTGTGAAGAGCCGTCGCCTTGCTTCGCACCTCGCAAATATGCATGCACAAAGTGGATGGTGTCATCCACGGCAATCCCCATTGCAATAGCGGCAATGGTAATGGTCATAATATCCAGCGGAATCCCCAGCCAGCCAATGACACCAAGAATACCCAGCGTAGTAAGAATATTGGGGATCATGGCAATCAGCGCGACACCGAAGCGACGGAACACGGCCAGTAACACAATAAACAGTGCACCATAGACAATACCCAGCGTAATAACCTGAGAAGATATCAGCCGGCTGAGAATGTCCTGATACAGTACAAACAGACTGGTAAGCGCATAGTTGCCCTCATTAATCCCTACTTTGCCTAAATCACTTTTCAGGTTAGTAAGAAAGGTTTCGCGATCAAGGCCTGCCGTGGTGTCCTGAATACGCACCGCAATGCGCAGCTTATCGTCTACAGGTGAAAAGTATGCCCCCACCAGCTGGTCCACAACTTTATCGTCGAGTAGCCGGTAAATGCTGGTCAGTTCGTATTCCGTCAGCGGCTTGCCATCATTCAGCTGTTTAGCCAGTTCGGTAAAATTCACGACAGACGTTACACTCCCTGTCGCCTCAAACGCTTCAACGGCTGCCTGCACCAGTTGCAATTGAGCGACAGATTCAGCTTCCAGCACCAGCATGCCTGAATCATTGGTTTCACCAACATCCAGGATGATGTCCATGGGTGTAGAGCCGCCAAACTGCTGATCGATAAACGCCAGTTCCTGATAGACCTGCGTTTGCTTGTCAAAGTAATTAATGAATGAGTTCTCAACATCCAGGCGCATAATGCCGATTGCCGCCACCGCAAAAATACCAATACAGGCCGCGGCCAGCATGCCAGGAGAACGCAACGAGATTCGCCTGAACCAACCGAGCAATGCCTTCAGTAGCTTGCTTTCACCGCTTTCTTTGGTTACTGGTAACAGGCTAAGTAGCGAAGGAAACAGCAACAGACTCACCAGCATAGTGATAATCATGGCGTAGAGCATCATCAGGCCAAAATCTGCCACGGGCTGCAGTCCACTAAACAGTAACGAGCCAAAGCCCACTGATGTCGTGAGCGTGGCATAAAAACAGGGAGACAGTTTCTCCCCCAGCGTTGCCCTGACCCGGTCGTGCTGACCAGACGCATTATCGGCGTGGCTGTGTGACCGGTAACTGCCTATCAGGTGGATCATGACGGCCAGTGTCAGAATGATCTGCAGCGCAATAAAGTTCGCTGACAACACCGTTGCGCGCATATCAAGGAAGCTGAGAAGCCCCATAGTGAGCACAACACTTGAGGCACAGGCAATCAGAGGGAAGACCACCCATTTCACTGAACGGTAGAGTACAGCCAGCATGAGCGCAATGACGCCGGCAATCGCCCCCCCAAACACGGTGAGGTCAGATTTTATGATATCGATGAGATGCTGTCCTACCACGTAGCTGCCACCAAGATAGGTATTCGCTCGTTCATTTACGCTTTCAGCAATCTCTTCTATTTGGGCAATTTCCTGGGCACGCTGCTTAGTAAGTTTCTGTCGAATCGGATCGGCCTGCGCCTTTAACTGTATGATGGTCTGTTCATCTGCTTCGGTTATCGTGCCATCCAGGCGCTTTCTTTGCAGGTCGGTGATTTGCGACTCAAGCTTACTGAGCGTTTCGTTTTGCTGAAAGACAATTTGTATGGCTGTCGCCGTGGATTCACGGTTAACCAGCAAATCGGTGAAAATGGGATGACCGTCAATCCTCTCCTTCATCTGACTGGCAGAATATTGCTGCGCCTCCCAGGTCAGCGAGTCAACATCGGTTGTCCCCTGCAATGATGATGCATCAGTCACCAGCGGAATGTTCAGAATAGAAGTAACACTTTTTACCCGGGACAGCGATTCCACCTGTTCAGACAACGCCTGAATATCGGTAAATGTCTGCTGGCTGTAAAGTGCGTGTGCGGTGGGCTCGTATGCCAGCAATATAAACTCTTCAGGGGCAAATGTCTGATTTGCAACCTGGGTTTTAATATAAAGCTCATTATTCTTTACCAGCAACGTATCTGCAGATGCATTAATTTTGAACGAAGGCGCATACATAACCGCCAGGCCCAGTGCTATCGCAAAAACACCAATAATGAAAAAGCGAGCCTTAACGATGGCTGCCGCAATACGTTCATTCATTTAGGTTATTTCCTGAAGCCTTGTTGGTGTCAAACATTGCGTCTCGCAACTGTCCCTGAATATGCTGGTTACGAAAGTATAAATACGGATCTGACGCCTCTTCATATAGCTTTTCATAGCGCTGTGACTGAGACTCAAAATCATCAACACCTTCGAACATTCTTAAATAGTAACGATCCGGTGCGTCCATAATAAATTGTGTAGGGTGAAGAAATCCCTCGGTTACCGTTGAGAAAGTGCCTCTCACATCACTAGGCCCCAGCACCGGCAACACAATGTAAGCGCCTGAGCCAACATCATAGTCACGTAATGTTTGTGCGATTGTCTTTTCACTTTGTGCCAGCGAAAACCAGTGCGTGGCGGGATCGAACAAACCAAGCAACCCGATGGTTGAGTTGATAACGAAACGACCAAGGTTGATTCCTGCTTTATCCAGATCACCGGAAAAGGTATGACTTAAGAGGTTAAGTGGCTCGCGCAGATTATCAAAGGCGTTGCCGATTTTATCGCGGGCCACGTCAGGAACGACAACCCGGTAGCCATCTGTAACGGGAATGAAAAAGTAGGTGTAAAAATAATGATTAAACCCGAACATCGCCCGGTTAAACCCTTCAAGTGGGTCATAGTAAGAGGTATCTCCCGGCGTGCTGGAGGGCGTCGCTGCTTCATCTGTAATACCGACAACGGTGGGCTCAACACTAATGGTGCCCTGACTGGTTTCTACCTGGACGGTCTGGCCCTGTGACAGAGCTTCAGCGTCAGATGGACGCTCACTGGAGGTTTGAGACTGCTGGGCTGTTGCGGGTGATGATTCCGGAGGGCTGGCGCAGCCCGATAAAATTAATGTAAATAAAAAACAGGCCGTACCACAATACTTACCCAGGCTCATTGTCGTTAAGTCCTTGTGCAACATGATGATCGAGGATCAGCTTAGCACGTCTGATCGCGTCCTGCTCCTGATATCCCCACCCCTGTCTGGCAGAGTTCCTTGCTAAATCAACGTAGTAGTCAATACGCGCTTTACGCAGCGCATGGTGACGGTTGTCAGCGGCAAAGCTGACTTTGTCGATTCGCGCTTCAAAGTTGGTAATCGCCGAGTATTCTCCTACGGCTGGTGCAGTGTCAAAGTCCCCTGCTGTGATCTGACCGGACACAGCCATACCCGCTATCGCGAAGGAAAGAAAACTGACCACACTAAAAAAACAGTGCCATACCCGGTTAGCAAACATGTCTTTCAACCTTAGAATAAATAATAAACTGAATGAAAAGAAAATTGCGCGGGCACACCCGCGCAGAATAAGAGACGCGACTATTGCGTCATCGCGGTACGTGACACAACCTCAAGATCTTCCTGCACACCGATGACGTCATCGGCATTTTTTGCGATCTCGACGGCCAGCTCCCGCATAGCATCGGTTTCAACATCACCAGTCAGCATCACATTGCCGTTTGTGACATCCACATCGATATCAAAGCCCGAGATGTCTGAATCAAGCAGTAGCCGCGTTTTGATCACCGTGGCAATTTTAGCGTCGGTTAATGAAGACAGTCCCGACTCAGCCTTCTCTTCCATTTCATCGGTGCCGTCCGCGTCCGCAGTCATCTGCTTTTCGACAATAGAAAGCTGATTATCGACAGACGAAACGCCTTCAATGTTAGCAATAAGCTCTTCAGCCAGTTTTTTGTCGACAGACGTATCTACTTTGCCGGTAAGGATGACTTCGCCCTGCTTCACGTCTGTATTGATGTCAAACGAATCCAGATTGCCGTTAAACAGCAATGTTGCTTCAGCTTTTCCATCGATCCACGCGTCTTTAGCGTTTTTCTCCCAGTCATTTTCTGATGACATATCTCCCGCGTAAGCTGCGGTAGTCAGTGTTCCTGCAACAACAAGTGAAAGTAATGAACGTTTCATATCCGTTCTCCTTTTGCTGAATTCAAAAGGTTTTATGCGAACATCATGCCACCTGAACAACTTGTTGTTTTAATGGTATTTTTTAATTTCGAGGAATGTGTGGGGGGTGGGTATCTGAAATCTTTTCCGATGAAAAGGGAAAGCCTTACACAGGCGGGTATCAGGCGTGTTATCAGTCCACTCTGTCCGGCACGGCTGGCGTTTCGCAGCGCATCAGGCAGTCTGCTCAGAGCAAAGCGACCTGATTTCCTGACAAATAAGCTCTCGTTGTTTAAAGTGCGTCAGAGCAAGCAAACGATCATCCCGCGGCCAGATAGCCTGATTGAGGCGGGCAACATCTTCTTCGGTGACCGAGGACGGATCAATAAGGATCTCGACAGCCTTCTTATTAGGCTGAATAGTGGCGGGTTTTGCGTCGATGACGGCATCAAGTCTGACGCAGACAAACTGACGCAGTTGCGGATCACGTACCACACCAATGTAATCCTGCGCCTGAATAATTGACGGCCAGCCCTCAGAGATCCTGCTCTGCCAGAAGATGACAAAAGTGAATGAGACCAGGACACCAATCGTAATGAGAATAAACTGTTCGCTGAGTTTAGGGGCAAACGCAATAATGGTGATAACCGCCAGCGTAAATAAAAGCCAGCCAAGAAAGACTCTGCGCATTGCATTAGGCGATAAGCCTGCCAGTACCTTGGCATCTGCCAACGTCTGCTTATCGAAGGTCTGCACCTCAACCATTGAATGACTACTCAAGATAACTCCGCCCGTATTCGATAACCTTAACGGCGCTCAGGCACTTTCAGGCAGTGATTCAGACAACTGGCACACTTCATAATGCATGGCGTCTGGGAACAGCGTTTGATCCTGCCTTAGCCGCAACAAAATAGCCTGTTGCTGAGGCTCACCATAGAAGTACCAGTCTTCAACATGCCGCCTCATACCACCGCCGCGAAGCTGATAAACATGAACCACATAGCGGTAACCTGTGTCGAACGCCTTTTTATGACGTACGTCATCACTTACCAGTGTGAACCCGCCTTTATCATGTTCATGCTGGTTTCCAACGCCCAAACCTTTCGACGTAAAAAACTTCACGCCAAGTTCATCAATGCGGGCGTAGGCAGCACTTACAATATCCTCCAGCGAACAGTCCAGATAGGGCTTTTTTAACAAACCGAACGCGCGGCACGCATTAGGACAGCCCGGCGCCAATCCTATTGAAAAGCCGGTATGCTCTTTGCCTTCCCACGGGCGCATCCACACAAATGGGCTTATATGGACATAATATCGCTGATTAAGGTGCGTAATCACAAACACGTCGGGCACGGCCTCGTTGCGCATATTGATTAGCTGACTCGGATTGTTTGGGTCATACAGCATCAAGCGACCTTAAAAAGAAACTGTAAGAATTTGCATTCCCGCATTATGGCATAGTCCTCAGTATGTTGTTAGCGATTTGCTGTGAATTGCATGTCATCAGACCCACCATCAGCGTCACCTGGAATACCATATGAAATTCTGACATTCCACTCCTAAAACATTCATTTTTATGGCTTTATCTGCCATCCGACCCGCCACACCATAACATACATGTAAAGGCAGCAAATGTTCTTCGCGAGGATGGCAATAACGCGCATTCGGTGCCTGAGTCCAGTCAGTCAGCTGCATCTGTCTGACCTTTTCAGAATACGTCTTATTCATGATGGTATCATGAAGCCAGCGCTGAAAACGCTGGTTTCTAGCATCAGCATCACCGCCCGACACTGAAAATGCCTGCATATTGTGAAAAGAAAAACCTGAACCGATAACAAGCAGGTTTCCGCGAAGCCGCCCTAGGGCTTTCCCTACCTCTATATGCAGACGTGGCGACAATTGACTGTGCAATGACAATGCAACAACCGGGATATCGGCCGCAGGGTACATGATCTTTAACGGTACAAACACGCCATGATCCAGCCCTCTCGTTGCGTCAGATCGCGCTTCTATTCCTGCAGACTTCAGCGCCATTAACACCTGCGAAGTCAGTTCAGCAGAGCCTTTGCAGGGATAACGTATCTGGTAGGCCTGTTGCGCAAAACCATAATAGTCGAATAAAAGTTCAGGGCTGGACGACGCACTAACATTGATAACTGTATCTTCCCAGTGTGCACTCACAACAAGAATAGCCTCTGGCCTGGGAATAGAAACTGCAAGCTGGGAAAGTTTCTCAGTCATCTGCTGGTGTGCGGCGTCCCCCAGCAGCGGGAGTGGCCCGCCACCGTGGGACAAATACACAACATGGTGACTAAAAGTAGGAGTATCCAATGTGTACTTCCTATGCTGCGAAGTGACTTAGTCTGGTGTCCGGCTTTGGTCACTTGAAACCAACGCAGTTAAATACCCATCAACAGACACGTTACCGGCGCCCTGCTGAACTAATGCCAGCGACATAGCAAACAATGCCAGTGCAAATTCATAGCCGTTATTTTGCATAAAAAAGCCATTGCTCAGGTGCACTGTGATTATCGCAACGGCCATGGTAATTGCAGCGAGCAATGCGGCAGGCCGTACCAGAAAGCCCAGTATGAGCGCCGCCCCACCGAAAAATTCTGCGCTACCCGCGAGGAATGCCATCAGTATTCCAGGCGCCAGGCCAATGCTTTCCATCCACTGCGCCGTGCCTTCAAGTCCATAACCACCAAACCAGCCGAACAGCTTTTGCGCGCCGTGCGCCAGTAACGTTATCCCCAACACCACGCGTAAAATGGTTGCGCCCCAGCCAGCCTCAGATGACAGTAAAGTCTGTAATAGTGTTTTCATTATAATTTCCTCATCAGGGCATGTGTGCCCGTTAATTGGTCAGTGAGGAAAGTATACTTTCAATTTAAAATTACATATACAGCGATCTTGTTGTAATATTATCCCCCATTTGTTGATAATAAGCGCAATGGATAAGATTAAAGCACTTCAGGCCTTTACTGCAGTGGTAAAAACCGGTTCTTTTACAGGGGCGGCGGAGTATCTGAATACATCAGTGCAGCTAATCAGTAAGTATATCACTCAGCTTGAGTCTCAGCTGGACGTCAGGTTATTAAACCGCACTACCCGGCGGGTCAGTGTGACTGAACCTGGCAGCACCTATGCTAAACAGGCACAACAAGTTCTGGAACAACTGGAAGACATGGATGTGATGCTTGCCGATGCCCAGCGCAGTGTCTCAGGTACACTGAAAATAAGTGCGCCAATCTCTTTTGCCAGTTCGCATTTCACCGGACTTATCAATGCCTTCAGTACGGCCTACCCCCGGCTTAATATTGATTTGCAACTCAACGATCGCAAAGTTGATATTGTGGAGGAAGGATACGATCTTGCACTTCGCATCGGTACTTTGCGTGATTCATCGTTAGTGGCTAAGCGTATTACATCGATTTCGCTGCATGTTTGCGCAGCGCCTGACTACCTGGCGCGTTTGGGTACTCCGCAAACGCCCGAAGAACTTAAGGGTCACCACTATCTGCGCTACAGCCTGCTGGACGATGACAGCCAGCATTTGCACAGCATACTAATGCGTCATGGAAAAAAAAGCGGCGGCATAACCTGTAACAATGGCGATGTACTGGTGTCACTTGCCGCCTCAGGCATGGGGATAGCCATACAACCCGACTTTCTGTGCGCAAATGCGATACGCAGTGGCGCGCTACGGGAAGTACTCAGGGCGTATCGACCACCGCCTTTGGGGCTGTACGCACTGTACCCACACCGTCAGCTGATAAGCAGTAAAGTCAGTCAGTTTATTCAGTTTGCCACCCGTTATTACACCGATCCGCCTGACTGGGCATTGCAGTCGTCAGGGGTGTGAACCTGCACACTGGCTGTGAAATCTCTTCACACGGCCAATGAACTCTTTGCATTGCCACTGTTCGCCAACCCAGCTCAAAAATAAATAAAATCCTTTATTTTCATAATCTTAATATTAAATAAAAAATCGGCCCGCATGTTGCAAGACTCTAACCAGATTCAGTAAGGCTTGCAGTATTACGCAAAGCGGGAGATTGAGAATGGATAATTCAGTCAGTGTAGTCACAATTGTTAAAAACCGGACATCGCAACTTCGTAATCTGGTTAAACAACTGGAAAACAGCTCGCTTACCCCCGATGAGCTGGTTGTTGTGTGGATGGCTCCACCCTCCGACTATTCCCTGATGACCAGTGATAAATTCACCATCACGCACAAGTTCGCAGTCAGTGAATCACTGCCTATCGCCCGCGCCCGTAATAAGGGCATTGAGGCGGCATCGGCTGACATTGTCGCGTATGTTGCCGTCGATGCGCTTATTTCTAAGGATGCCCTGTTGAAGGGAGTGAATAGCTGGAAGCCAAGAACCGTTGTAACGTCGCAACCACGTAAGGTAAGCGACGAGGATTATCGCAAAGGGTATGCGTTTATTTCATCACAAACGCGCCTTCATAACGTACGTTCCAAGGAGACGCATCATGGAATGCTTAGTCATGACAGTGGCTGCGCTACATTGTTTTTTATTCATCAAAAAGACTTTACAGCAACCGGTGGCTTTGACCAGCGCTATACAGGGTTTGGGCTCAACGACGAAGATTTTTTCTCGCAATGCAGGGAGTTAGGACTGGGATTTACCCGGTTAAATGATGATGTTTTTGTTCGCGCGAACCCACAGGCACGATGCCCACTGCATCACCTGCTGGATTTTTGCAATAATGCCGAACAATTTCGACGCAAATGGGGCCGCTATCCCCGTCACCAGACACTGACCGAGTTTGCCATGGCAGGCTATATCAACCGCGACTTCGAACAAAGTGGTTTGCATATACAGCAACTGCCTGACACCAACGCAAAAACGGACGAAATTGAACAACAACCATCACCACAATCCCTGCCAGCCAGGATGACAACGGTTGCATAGCGTGGTGAAACCGGGTAATAACGCCAGACTGTCGCGCCAATGCTACGAACCGTGGCATTGGCAAGTAGTTATTCCAGAAGTCTGGACACACTGTTAGTGACGTTTTCAGCGTCCTGACGAATTTCTTCCATCACATTTTTTACAGATAAAATTTGCTCACTGTTACCGTCCACACTGCCCTTCATCTGGGCGATTCTGTGGCTGGCTGACTCGGTTAGCTGCTTATTATTTCTGACCACCGCTTCTAATTCAGTCGTGGATTCACTGGTGCGCTTCGCCAGATGTCTGACTTCATCTGCCACTACGGCGAACCCTCTTCCCTGCTCGCCCGCGCGCGCCGCCTCGATGGTGGCATTAAGCGCCAGCAGGTTGGTTTGTTCTGCAACGCCCTGAATAGTCGAGACCATAGCTTCGATTTTGGTTTAGCGGTCGTTTATTTCCTGCATTACCGCATTAGTTTGAGCAACCTCTGTCAACGTATTGCCAAAAGCCTTTGCCGATTCATCGAGTGACTCGGTGCCCCTGACAGCAACTTGTGCTGTCACTTCGGATGTTGCCAGAGTCATAGCAACACACAGGTATTTATTTAAACGTTACTGCCTGTTGTAGATGCCAGAAATTAACCATTAGCCCTGTTTTAAAAAATCCGTATTAATCAGACGATACAGTCAATATTGTAACTGGCGCTTCCCAGGCATCACGAAATAATTACACCCGTTATGAAGCTTTTACCCCATGCGCATTTCTCACAAAATGGCGATTATCGGCCACAAGCCTTTATAATCATTCAGTTACGCTTATGCGTAAGACTGGTACAGGAGTTGCTGCGTATAGAATGAACTTTTAAAAAGTAAGGAGACCCACTATGGATACTGCAGCTCCAGGTAATCAAGGTAAGAAAGTAGGTAACGGTGCAAGTGAATCTGCACACCCTTTCACTGACAAAGCGCAGGAGTCTCTGCATTCGTCGGTGGATAAGCTGGCAGGCTCTGCAAGCCGCGCTGAGCAAAACATCCGCGAAACCGCGGCGGGGTCGGCAGAAAATATGTCGGCACGCAAAAAGGAAGCGGAAGCCAAGTGGCAGAAATCAGGCGTGCGCAATTATGCGGTAAATAATCCGGTTGCCGCAGCAGGTATTGCCTTTGCTGCGGGTATGCTGGTGTCGTCACTGTTTCGTAAAAAATAAGTATGACGGACGCTAAGGTACAGCAACCGGAGGCGGATATGCCGCCACCGGACTCTGATCCTGACTGCCCGGCCAGTGACACTGGTCGGGCAGAGTCGTGTTCAGAGGACAAGGATCAGTATGATGACGCATCACTGGATGAAACTATAGCCGCGGTTAAAGCAGCCCTGGCCCACAAGCAGCATGAATTTTTCGCGCTGTCGGATGTTGTGGCAGCTGAAACGGCGCTGGTTAAAAAGTCATTGTTGGTGACAGCCATATCGACCATGGCCGCCTTCACGTTTGCCTGCTGCTGCTGGCTGGCGGTGAATGCTGCGCTTGGTGTGCTGCTGTTCCATGCAGGACTGGGCATGCTGGCGATTTCCGCCGCGCTGTTTGTTCTGAATGGCCTGTTTGCGGTGTTTGCTTTACATGTTGCCAGAGGTGCATACCGGCACATTACCCTGATGCCCATGTTTCAGGCAATGGTGGGTCATGCGGGACTCAAACGAGAAGATGAGGAATGATCATGGCGTTATTTCTTTCTAAAGAGCTGGCGCAGCAAAAGCGTGCGCATCTGAACTATGCCGTTGCTCAGTTGCGAAGTGAAGAAGCCACTGATGACGCAAAAATGAACATCAGATTACTGGCCGCCTCGCCCGCCGTGTTGCTTGGCTGGTTTGGCTTTGGAGCCTACAAAGGCGCAGTCAAGGAGCATCCGCCGGCACAACGCCGCGATGCACTGTTGCGATTTGCGCGCATTGCGATGTTTAACGTTATATCGTGATTCCATTCATACAAATGGACCAGTTATCATGACCGCCAGAAACCATGGGGGTGGAAGTGTTGCCTTCATGCAAAGGAAGTCTTATTAAAAAGGTGCCGCGAAAAAGCCTGCAAACCATGCTGGCACTTATCTGTTGCTGGTCGGTTCCCGCGAAAACAAGACGCTTCAGTGTAAGTTTTACACACTGAATCTGCTACCGGTACGTTCATAAAACACAGACCGGATAACCAAAAGCGTAATAGTGTCCTGAAGCTATGTCCGTAGTTCCTAACGTGCTTACCATGAAGTGGTAACTTACAGCCCTGTGCAGTACTTCCACATAATCCGACGTTGCTAAACGATAAGCCCCGCGTTTTTTTAGCTACCCTGTTTTTATCCAAATTCACCAACATCAGTAAACCCCAACCCGGGGCTGGGAGTACAAACAACTCATTCATAAAATGGAGACATTAATGAGCAAACGTATTCTCATGGTTATGACATCGCATGATCTCCTCGGCGATTCGGGTAAGCCAACCGGAATCTGGCTTGAGGAGTTTGCTTCCCCCTATTACGCATTCGTTGATGCGGGTTACACCATTACGCTGGCGTCTCCTATGGGCGGTGAAGTACCGGTTGACCCGATGAGCCTGGAAGAGGACGCGCTGACCGATGATACAAAGCGCTTCTCTGACGATGAACTGGCGCGCTCAGCACTGGCATCCACTATTCCGCTGGAAGATGTAAAAGCGTTTGAGTTTGACGCCGTATTCTACCCGGGCGGGCATGGCCCATTGTGGGACCTGTCAGACAATCAGCATTCGCAGATTTTAATTGAAACCATGATTAACGACGGCAAACCGGTCGCCGCCGTTTGTCATGCGCCGATTGTGCTGAAAAATGTCAAAGACTCGGCGGGAACCCCGCTGGTACGCGGCAAGACCGTCACCGGCTTTTCCAATGAAGAAGAAGACGGCGTTGAGCTCACCGACATCGTCCCATACCTGGTTGAGGACGAGCTTAAAGCGTTAGGCGGCAACTACGAGAAAGCCGACGCCTTTTCGCCTAAAGTCTGTGAAGACGGTCTGTTGATCACCGGCCAGAATCCCACTTCGTCAAAGCCCGCGGCTGACGCGCTGATTAAAGCGCTGTCGTAAGGCACACGCTTGAGTGCCGCATCGCTACGATTGCGGCGCTCAATCTTAACGATCAACCTTTGTGCGGTATCCTTACCTGCCGGACAGATCATCACACTCAGTTAGAAAACCAGCCCCCTCATCTGACAAGGAAAGCGCTATGTCACACCATACGTTGTATTCTGACACTGTACGTCGCACACTCACAGGATTATCGGCCCTGTTCGCCAGCGCTTTGAGCGCCCCCGCAATGGCGATTGTTCCCATTAATGTGATTATCACACCGCCAGAGGGTTTCAGTGGTGAAGTTGGCGTCAGCATCAATGGTCAGTCTGGCAACAAAGACGAACAGGAATACAGCGCCAACGGATTACTGCGTTACAAAGAAAACAAGGATCTGTTTGTACTTATCGGTGATTACAGCTATTCGGAAACCAATGATGTCAGAGACGAGGATGAGCTGTTTGTGCATGGCCGCTGGGTACATCACAACCAGTTTGGTAAGTCGCTGGACTCAGAAGTATTTATGCAGTATCAGTACGACGATTTTGCCGGCATATCTGATCGCGAACTGATTGGCGGCAATGTCAGATGGCGAAACGCGTTTAACAACCAGACAACCGAACAGCAGTTCATTGTGGGTGTGGGCATGTTTTATGAATCTGAAACGTCTGAGCGTATGTCGCTCACCGATGAAACCGTCAGAGCCAACCTTTACACCAATATTGTACATAAGCATACCGGGGAGTTTCCCTTTGTTGCATCAGCGTCAACCTACGTTCAGCCTGCCGTTGATGATATCAGTGACTTGCGTGTGCTGGCGCTTGCCAGCATTAACTTTCCAATCCGCCCGTCACTGAACGTCGGCTTTGATCTGGAAGTGAAACACAACGCTATGCCGTTCGCGGGAGTAGAAAAGACCGACGTGGACTATGGTGTGTCGCTGAATTACACGTTCTGAACCACAAAGTACAGACCCAGCCTACACGCCGTGCAAGAGGCGTAGCATGAGCGTTCATTATTGGTGACCGTAACGGTATATACCATTTGCTTAAGCGTTCCGGACAACAGCACACTGTTTAGTTATATTAAAAGCAATATTTAGCTTTTAAAGAGATTGTTCTGTAGGTATCATGCCGTTCCAGTTTTCATGCCCAAGCGCTTTTAAGGGATATTGACGACTGGTAACGATCATTTCTACTTCTAACGCAGCGCACGACGGACAGTCATGCTGAGCAAACATGTTTAGCAATTTATTCTGCCTGTGTTTAGTACCTTGCATCACACCGGTGCCGATATCCTTCACACCGCCCGGGCTTAAAAAGTTCTCTGACTGAACTTGAAACGACAAATTCAACAATAAGCATTCCTACACGCAAAGGTACACTACACATGAAAAACACGACTGCCGTGACAAAAACACTCGCCAGTAAACTTTCACCTGTCGCACTCGCCGTCGCGATAACGCTACCATCTCTCTCTGGCCAGGCCTTCGCTCAGGAAACTGAAGCGACAGAAGAACAAAAGTTTGAAGCGATTACCGTGACTGCCACAAAGCGACCTCAGGTGATTTATGAGGTACCTATTGCACTAAGTGCGTTTGATGGCGATAAGCTGGCTGCACAGGGCATAACGGATCTGACCGATGTGGGCAAGTTTGTGCCTAACCTGAATATCACAGGGTTTTCGGCGGGTCATACTTCATCGGTGAACCCGTTCATCCGTGGTATTGGGCTTCAGGATCACCTGATCACTACCGATCCGGGCGTAAGTGTGTATGTTGATGGTGTGTACCTGGGTCGTCAGGTGGGCCAGAACTGGAGCCTGAACAACATCCAGCGTATTGAAGTACTGCGTGGCCCACAGGGCACACTGTACGGGCGTAACTCCATTGGTGGTGCCATTAATATCATTACCAAAGAGCCTGATCAGGGGGATGTTACCAAGGTCAACACCGAGTTCGGCACGCGTGAACGTCTTAAAGCCGATGTGTTTGTTAATCATGGCCTGACTGACGAGCTTGCGTTTAACATGAACCTGGCTTTTAACAAGCGTGATGGTCTGGGCGAGTTTATCAACGTGCCCAATGCCGAATACGATGTGGGTGAGACCGAAGATATCTCTGGCCGCTTTTCCGTAAAATGGGAGCCGTCTGAGGATTTCCGCATGGTACTGACCGCAGATGCCAACAGCGGTGACGGCGGCCTTCGTCCCTATACGGTGCTCATTAATGAAGTTGGCTCAGCACGCTACTTTGGTGGCAATAACGGACTGAACCAGCCGCTGCGCAATTCCGATGTTATCCCAGACGGCTACGACCGCTACGACAACGCCACAGGCACTGAAGCGGTGACCGGTGTGTCTAATCAGGCCCACGGTGTGTCACTGACTACCGAGTGGGACATCAATATGGACTACACCGTTAAAGTGGTTGCCAGCCAGCGTTCGTCTGAATACAAGGCCGGGCTGGATGACGATGGTACCATCTACTCGCTGGACCAGTTCCCCGAGCGTGGTGAAGCCGACCAAACCTCGGTTGAATTACAGTTAAATGGTTACCTTAACGCGTACACTGATTTTGTCGCAGGGCTGTATTACTTCAATGAAGAAGGTAAAAACCGTCAGGGTGAGGATTCCAGTTTCGACGGTGGACCAAACTTGCTTGAACTTGATCAGGAAACCACCTCAAAAGCGGCGTACCTGAACGTTCGCCACGATCTGACCGACGACCTGAGCATATCCGGTGGCCTGCGCTACACCCAGGACGAAAAAGAAGCCTCTGCCAATGTATTCTCAGCACTGGGCACCATCTTTGACGCCAACGACTGGGACGAGCTGACCTGGGAAGTGGCGACCAACTACACCTTTGAAAATGGCATGACAGGCTACGCAACCATTCAGTCGGGCTATCAGTCTGGTCAGTATCCGGCCCGCCCCTTCTGCCTTATCGGCCAGTTCTTTGCAGGCGGTGGCTTTGATGATATCGATGCAGCTCAGGCCGCGGTGCGTGCAAACAACTGTTTCACCGCGTCGGACAACATTACCGCGACAAACTACGAGGTGGGTGTTAAAGGGCGTGTTAACGAGCACTTTGACTTAAGCATTGCCGTTTTCAATACTGAATTTGAAGATCTGCCGTATCAGGTCAGCCGTGTCAGCGAAAGCGGTTTTGATACTGCAAACCTGGTTGTTGAGCAAACCTCACGGGGTATCGAATTTGACTCAACCTTCAGTTACGAGAACTTCAGTGTGATGACCAGCATTGGCTATATGGATGTGGATGTGGAAGAACAGGCCGGTTTCCGCCCTGTTGCACCACTTACGCCCGACCTGACACTGTCAGTCGGACCACAGTACACTTTTGAACTGGACGGTGGCGATTCCATCCGCGTTCGCGCAGACTACTCGTACCGCGCGGAAATGTATGGCGAGCCAACCTCGGCCCCAGAGCGCATGACCGAGCTGGACAGCCGCGAACTGGTTAACTTCGACATCGCCTACACCCCGGCAGATGATGCCTATACCGTTGCCTTGTATGGCCGCAATATTTTTGACGAGCGTTACGACAATGCCCGCCTGAATACCGGTGACTACATCCTGCAAATCTTAAGCAACGATGCGAGTGAGTTTGGTGTACGGTTCTCGACTGAGTTCTAAGCGGCACGCTTAATCGTAATGTGAAAAAACCTGCCTTGATGGCAGGTTTTTTGTGTTTTACGACAGCACTACCTTTATACAGTCAGCAACAGGAATAGGCTGTCATAGCAATGAGTAGTGGAGCTAAAGCCTGCTTTAGGCGTTACGGACTACACGCCAGAGTGGTCATCAGACTGCTCATACCAGTTAAACTGACGCTTTGCCTCTTTATCAAGCATTGATGGTGAGTAATGTTTTTCCCGGGAAACATCTAATTCTACGCACGCCTGGATAGCGTTGTATTCGTCAGCATTCACGAAATATTGGTACATGTCGGCCGCGACTTTTCTGTCGCTTTCAGCCAAATCGACAATTGTGAAGTTATCGTTTTCGACCCACATCATAAAATTGGGGCTCATCAGATCAACGTTACACTGTAAACATCTTTTCTAATGTCTAATGGCCTGTCAGTTGTTGTCGGAAATAATGACTTAATGCTTCAGATCAGATATGAACCGTTTACTTTATTTGTAAATGACAAAAACTGGGTTTTCAAATACCTCTATCATTTCTACATTATAAAAATCGTCTGGCTCAAAATATTGTTCGGCAACATCCTGATTTATTGACATATGACTCATTCTTTTGAACTTTAGACTTTTAAACACACGATCTGCAACATTTCTTTGTGAAACTGGATCTTCAATTACATCTGCTAGTTCAGAGTTCTTATCATCTATTGAAAAAATTAAATCACCATCATTAAAAAGTATTTTGATGCTTCCCAATTCACGGAGTCACTTAGATAAGTTATTCGCGTTTTCCCTACCCTGCAGTAGGCAAGCCTTTTACTATTAAAAAAGTACACAGGATAGAAAAACAGTCTTTTTATTTTCCTCTCTCTGCTTTGGACGTCTTTCCAAAGTGTTAACTGTGAATCATAAACATAGAGTCCTGAATTTTTGGCTTCGACATATGCAACGTCGTTTTCTAAAAAAATAGCAGAGCTAACTACCCTATTCCTAATTGCAGCCAAACGTTGACACTCTCGTTCACTCTCTAGCCGAACCTGTATTTCTTCGTACTCTTCTTGTAATTCCTCTGCAAGGAGCTTCAGATGCTGTATCTTAGGTTCAAGAATATCAAGTAGCCTCATTAAATCATCTTTAAAAACTTCCCGACCAGAATCCCACCAATCTTGTATTCTCAGTTTCGCATCATAGTTATTATTGTGAAAAAGAGCTGAGACTTCTGCGTTCAGCTTTCCTCTGCGAGTGAAATTCTGTGAGCCAACAGTGCGTATATCACTATCAGTTAACAGCACTTTTGCGTGAAGCCCTTCAAACGAACGGATCTCTGCGCCCAACTCAATAAGTCTAATCATTGCTTTCAACTGTGCAAAAGCTTCCAGCCAATTGGGACTATCTGCATCGGTGAGTATTTGAACAGACATGCCGTTAACTAGCGGAGTCTTTAATAAGTCGATCAATGTGCGGTCAAAGTACGGGGTAACAACTCTGATGCTAGCGGAGGCTTTTCGAATAGCTTTCTTCCAGTCAGCATAAATATTTTGCGCTGCAACTTCGGAATTACTACTCATAAGAATGTGGAATCCTGCTCATAACCGATCTCATCGACAGGTGCTGGAAAACTTGGTTTGAGCCAGTATTCATAGTGCAACCACCGGATAACTGGCATCCCCCCACAACTCATCAGGGTTTCGCATCATAATGTCGATTAGTGCAGGCACCAACTTGTGCAAAAGACAATTGGCATCTCTTAACTGTTCACGATTGACGCTGCTGTTCCAGGTAGCACCACCGTGAATTAACTGGTTTCTGAGCGTATATAATCGTTGTAATACCAAACGAAGAACAACATTTGTTTTGGCGTTGCCTAATGCTCTGGCTGCACTAGATTTTGCGGAAGCAAAACGGGTCTTGAACTCATCTTCATCGATGCTCCCATTTTGATATTCCCAAAAAGGTTGGAAAACGAACGGATTATTTAATAATACCCTTATACTTCCTGAAAACTCTTGCCACACAATATCTGAAAGTTCATTTTCGTTATCTAATGCTAGTAATTTCTCAATAAACTTCGAAAAACTCTCAGCTTCACGTAACTTCAATGTATCGAGATCCTGCGCATAGATTGCATTGAAAGCGATCCATAAAAAAATAAACTTGGCATCGGGGTCGTCTTCACACATTTCTGCCCGCTTTAGCCAACTCAATCCTCTGTGACTTCGGAGCGCCAAGTTTTCACTAAAGTTATTTCGATGCGATCTCTGGTATTGCTTTAATTCTGTGAAGCGTTCCATGCTTTACTACCTACTTTCAATTCGATTAACGATTCTCGTGTCATTCATTATGGTAATAATGATGTACCATCCAACTATTTACGGTGAACTTTACTCAATCTCCTGAAACTTCTCAGCCATAGTCGGATTGTTCTTAGTAAGTTTCTTAACTGTGAGGTCATTTGCTTTGTTATTGGCTAAGCGGAGATTATTCTCTGATCCAAGCAGCGCATCTTTGGTTTTCTGAAGATGGGTAATGGTTTTATCTATTTCGTCGATTGCTGTTTTGAATTTCCTCGAAGCCAAGTCATAGTTGCGAGCAAAGCCCTTTTTAAACTCGTCCAAATCGCTCTCGAAGTTGGTTATATCAATATTTTGAGCTTTCACTAACTCTAGTTCGGACTTGTACTTAAGGGAGTTTTGCGCTGCATTTCTAAGCAAAGTGATTATTGGGATGAAGAATTGAGGTCTGACTACGTACATCTTAGGGTAGCGGTGTGAGACATCCACGATTCCCGTGTTGTATAGCTCACTTTCGGGTTCAAGCAGCGATACCAGCACAGCATACTCACATTGCTTTTCGTTTCGGTCTTTATCCAGCTCTTTCAGAAAGTCTTCGTTTTTCTTTTTAGTGGCAGTCTGGTCGTTTTCATTCTTCATTTCGAACATGATAGAAACAGACTCTATACCTGACTCATCAAGATCTTTGAAAATATAATCGCCTTTGCTGCCACCACGAGCATCATTGTCCTTTTCAAAGTAAGCCCTGGGGAAAGCAGTGTGACGAATCCTGTTAAATTCAGTTTCACAATGTTGCTCCAGGCTTTCCCCGACCATTTTTGTTGAGAGCTTCGCCTTCATATCGCGTAAACGCTCAATCGCGTCGTCCCTATCCTTCAATTGCGTTTCGTACTTATCTTTTAGTGACTGCTCTGAAAGCTTTGTCTCTAGTTGCGCCTTCTCTAAATCACTTTTTAGCTTGTTCAACTCTCTTTCAGCGCTACTTTGCGCTTCGGCCACAGCGTGTTTCTGCGAATTCTCAGCAGCACTTAACCTTGCCTTCAGTTCCTGGATTTCAGCATCCTTTTTCGCAGCAGTTTCCTGAAGCTGATTCTGATGAGAAGCTTTTTCCAGGTTGGAGCTGGCTTCACTTTCCCTTTTCGCTTTTTCGAGTGCGTTTTGGAGACTGTCTCTCTCTTTCTCAATGGCTTTTAATGCTTCAGTAATGGCTAACGACTTATTCAAATCTGCATTGCCCAGCTCAGCTTTAAGCTTACTGATTTCGCCCTCTTTTTCAGATAGCGCATCTCGAAGTTGACCGGAGAACTTTTCCTTCGCTAACTCAATTGCATTGTTTTTGTCTTTCTCTGCGAGTGCTAGTCGCTCCTGCAACTGCTTGTCAAATTCGGTGTCGCGAACCTGCTTTAAAATATCGGCATATCCAGCTTCATCTATCTTGAACGCTTTCTTACAGTTTGGGCAAATTACTTCATTCATGGTTCTAGTCCTTTAATACTCAGCTATTTTCTGCGCTTTTCTCACTTCGCTCAGCCAACTCATCTATCCATCGATTAAATTGCAACAGCGTTGTTTCATGACGTCTCTTCAACCTCAATTCATCACACATTACATCAACGGGAGAATCTGGACTCTTCGCAACTGCGTACTTGGCTAAGCCTAGCGCTTCTTCATAGGCCAGCTCACTCCATTTCCTATCAAAGCCAAAAACATCCACGCCCCGCCACTCAATAAGATCAACTCGATCTTCCGGTGACAGCCACAGTGTTGGAGAATAGCCCTCATTCTCATTAATTCCTGCGAATTGCTCGACAATTTCACGTAAATACTCGACCTGCTTTTTACTAGTCCGCGTTAGGCCATGAAGGTTGGCGATTTCCAAGGCCAATGAGTGAAGCGTTATTCCAGGACGCTCCGATAATACTTCCTTGACTAAGGAGGTCAGTCGCTCTTTGTACTGAGGTTTGAAATAGTCGGCAGCATTGAAGGTTTTGCCATGTAAAGCTTCGGTTTCACCTTCTTCATAAAGGCTCTTGTCAGCAGCCTCTCCGTTCGTATTTTGAGCCAGCCCATTTTTTTCTTCTGCTTCTGCTTCTGCTTCTGCTTCTGCTTCTGCTTCTGCTTCTGCTTCTGCTTCTGCTTCTGCTTCTGCTTCTGCTTCTGCTTCTGCTTCTGCTTCTGCTTCTGCTTCTGCTTCTGCTTCT
>NZ_BMXP01000006.1:208787-215447 GCF_014651815.1 Alteromonas halophila
GCAGTGTGTCTAGCTCTCTCTCCTTTTCAAGAATTTCTCGCAGCTTGGCATCAACTTTTTCTACCGCTGACTCTGGATCGACAAAGTAGTCGGTAGACCACAGCCTCACTATATTCCAACCAAGGCTTTCCAATATAATCTGCCTTACTCTGTCTCGATCTCTAGCTGCTGGTGAACCATGATAGGTCGCGCCGTCACACTCTACGCCAGCTATATATTTTCCTGGCTTGTCAGGATGCAGAACCCCTAAATCAACTCTGAATTTACTAACACCTACCTGAGTTTGTATTTTCCAGCCTTTCACACGCAATGCCTGAGCAACCGCCTCTTCAAAGTCACTATCGAACTGATCGACGCCATGGTCAGCAGAGGCTATTTCAGCAAGCGCTATTGGGCCTTTTTCAGCGAACTCTAAGAAGTGTTTTAAGTGCTCAACCGCTACAGAGCTGGTGCGACTTAAATCTATCATCGAAGAATCAAAGCTTGAAAATACGACTACCTCGGTTGTTGCGCGGGTAATAGCAACATTTAATCGACGCTCACCACCGCTCTTGTTAAGCGGCCCGAAGTTCATGCTCATCGTCTTCGCTTCAGCTTCAGTCGGCCCGTATGCAAGGCTGAGCATAATCACGTCTCTCTCATCGCCCTGCACTGACTCAAGATTTTTTACAAATACAGGATCTCTGTTTTGACCGTCCTGAAAATATTTCTCTATAGAAGGATGCTGCCGTCTTGCATCGTCCAGCAAATCCTCAATGGTGCGTTGCTGATCAGTATTCAGAGTTACCACACCTATGGATTTGTTGCGCTCATGCTTATCCAGCAGTCTGCGAACAATTTCTTCAACGACGGCTTTAGCTTCGACGGTGTTATTTCTTCCTTTACCCTTCGCATAAATGCCGTTAACACGGTGAAGAGATACTGCTGACTCCTTGGTTTCTGATGATGGATAAGTCACCAGCGAATTTTCATAATATTTGCTATTTGAAAAGGCGATCAATGTTTCATGTTTGCTTCGGTAATGCCCCATTAAGCGCTTTAACGGTAATCTTGCTGCCAACGCCTGATCAAGAATTGACTCCAAATCTTCTTCGTCAGGATCGTCTGAATTACCTCCCGCAGAGAAGAAATTAGTCGGAGGCATTTGCTTAGGGTCGCCAACAATGATCACATTCTTGCCCCTGGCAATAGCACCAACCGAATCCCATGTTGTCATTTGTGACGCTTCATCGAAGACCACCAGGTCGAAGCCTTTAAAATCAGAAGGCAGGAACTGCGCAACAGACAATGGCGACATCATCAGACATGGACATAAATCTAGTAGCGAGTCACCGAGCTGACTGATTAAGGCTCTGATGGGAATGTGGCGTGTTTTCTTCTGAAGCTCTTTTGCAAGAACACCAAATTCTTTTGGGTTATCTTTAGCGTCTTTGACAGGCTTGCTCTCGGACGCCAGCGCTACAACATAATCGCTGGTAATTTGAGCCACACGTTCATCAAGCTTTTTAAATGTCTCTATCGTTTGCTCGTGTGTAGATGCTTTGAACTGCCGAAGCTCGTGATCAGCGTCAATTAGCAATGGAGCAAGCCAATAACAGAATGCGCTGCTGAATTGTTGGCCCAGCTTTTCATAATTCACCGAGCCGTTTTCAAGCGCTGAACATAAAACCTCAAGATTAACCGATAACGCTCGCTCTTTAGCTGATTGCCATTCACACCAATTTTTCAGCTTATTCGCATTCGCTTTTATCTCCCCCAGGCTATGTGAAACAGCCTGTAGTGACTCATCGCCGCTTACGGACACTCCCATCTCACCAAGGGAGGCGTTCGCACTCAGAAAAGCATCAAGGGCTTTTGAATAAGCATTAGCGGTGGCAAAGACCTTTGACTCTTCTAAAAACTCCCTTCCGTCCACAAACCATTTTTTAACGGGGATCAGTATCTCTGCTGGATCGTCAGTTAAAGCCACGAGTTCAGAAATACTTCGTCTGATTTCGCTGCCCGTTTCAGCCCTTTCCTTTAGAGTTTCAGAGGTGGTCGCCCATCCTTCCCAGATGGGATATTTTTCAACCTGCGGAAGCTTGCTTTCAATATCTGACTTCAGAGCCTGACAAAGGCCGATTTTATCGATGATAGAAAAGTCAGTTATCTTGGCGATGCCCAGAGAGGCTGCTTCTTTGTTGATCTTCCGCTTATTGAAAAAGGCCTTCAACCAACCCAATTCAGCTTCTTGTGCTGCCTGCTTCCACTGTTGAACAGGCACTTTAGATACATTTTCGCTGCTAACACCGTGGGATATTTCACCAAGCGAACTATCGAACTGCGCTTTTAAACTTGCCAACTCATGAATTAGTTCGACACGCTCTTTAGCTCCCGTATCGACGGCAAATGCAATGTCTTGCTGAAGAGCCTGCTCTGCTAAGTAATTAACATTTTTTAGCGCAATAAAGTTTGATGCAGTCTGATCAATACTCTCCAGTGAAAACAGAGGAAGCAGTTCGACCAGGCTCTTTTCTATAGCCTTTAGCTTCTGCTGCCAGTCATCAATTGACATTAGAAGTTTCGATTGCCAAACGTTAGACCATTCAGTGGCGGTAACAAACCTGAATGCATCTATATTAAGGTCGCGCACATCCGAAAAAGCCAAAGCCAACTGTTCAACTAACTCTTGTGTCGAATAAAGTTCGCTTTCTGACTTTATAGGTGCCCCAGCCACATCTTGCGGCCAATCGAGTTTTACCTTCAACGAGTCATTGTTGAGTGCAACCGTTGATATTGCATCGCGAGCTGATATTCCAAAATCCGACTTGCGATGCAGTGCCCTGACATAATTATTTAACTGCTCTTTCTTTTGCTTCAGCTCAGATACTGTAGCGTCCCAGGTTCGAGAGTTAAGTCCTTCTCGTTTCTGCCAAGCACTGTTGAGTTGATCTAGTACGCCTCTTTTATTCGCTTTGTTACTGTGCAGTTCAAGACAAAGGTGATCTAAACCTACTTTTTGAAGACGCCGATAGACCACATTCAGTGCTGCCATTTTCTCAGCAACAAAAAGTACCTTTCGCCCCTTGCCAATATTATGCGCGATGATATTTGCAATAGTTTCAGATTTCCCCGTACCTGGAGGGCCTTCAAGTACGAAATCTTGTGCTTTAGCAGAGGCATCAACTGCAACAAGCTGCGAGCTGTCACAGTTAAGCGGCGTATATATTTCGGCTGGATCTAGCTTCTCGTCTATCTCTTCTCTGTTAACAAAGTTACTTTCCTGAGGGTATGGCTCTCGTGGATTATCAACTAAATGCTGAACAAAAGGATTTTCTTTCAGGTCATCAAGTCGATCACGCAGATCTCGCCACATCAAATATTTTGCGAATGAAAATGAGCCTAGAACCAGCTCTTCGACAAGTTCAAATCCGGCTTGCTCCTTAACTGCGTCCCGTACCCTCTGCCAGACAAATGGCACGTCCACACCACTATCGTCTTCCGGTAATTCATCTTTGAACTCGCTAAGATTTATGTCGTGCTCAGATTGCAGAAACTCGATTAGCGTGAGATTGAAAATAGGATCTTCTTCCTGCAACTGTTCCACGTAAACAGGAGCACGTGCACTACGTCGAGTGAGTTTTACAGGGATCAGCAACAGCGGCGCTTTGTAGCTTCTCGAATCTTCAGGGTTGTCTTTCCACTTTAGGAACCCTAAGGCTAAAAATAACGTGTTTGAGCCGCCCTCTTCGAGATCGTTCTTCGCTCGTCTGAATAGCTCGACAGAATTTTTTTCCAGCTTTTTGGGAGGCTGATTCGCAATCAAAACCTTATTCTGAATTTGGTTGAGTGCATAATCGCGATGCACATCAGATCCTGTCTGGAGCCTAAACATTTCACTGTCGCGACTTGGATCAAAGTGAGGACTTTCCTGCGCAGAAAGAAATTTAAACTTTGTGCCGTCGGCAAGCATGTCTTCCATTGCTGCAATATCTGGACAGTAAAGCTTGATAGCGACGGCTCTGTCGCTAAAGTTCAGAAGGCTATTTTTCTTTGTCAGATCTAGTAGTTTCCTAGACCATGTATCAATCCTTGTCTCAGGCGTATCCTCAACCACTTGCTCATCTTTTCTGACGGGAGGCAATGGTGGAATAACAGGCAAAGGAAGCTCCTCGGAGCTTCCTTCTGATGTTCTTTCTTCCTTGGCTTCTTCAACTGTTGATAAAGGCTTTATAGATTGTGCCCTGGCCTGAGCAATATCGATGACCATGACAAACTCTGACTCGTTCTCTTCGGAAAGTAGTTCTCGCGCATGGTCTCTTGCTTGTTCAAAAGTAACGGAAGAGTCGTTGGTTATTAGCGTTGTTTCGAATAAGACTAAATCTCTGTTATCGACCCGCTTTCGTATATCCTGCGGATCATCGTTTGTGAGAATCGGCAATTTTTCATCGATTAACCAGGCACCAACAAACGCGTGCCCTTTTGTTACAGCAACAACAGGATTTAATCCCATTGCTTCGATACAGCTGGCAAACAACAATGAGGAATCGAGACAGGCAGCCATCCGAGAGTTGCTTATATCAGAAGCTAGCCGAACCCTTTGCCCAGTTTTGGCAAAGCCCTGCGGGGGACTGACGTATGCCAGCTTCTCTTTAAAGATGACATTCCATAGCGCGGCAAGCATCAGGTATGGCTTTTCGCGTGTATTCGATTGATAGCCATCCACGGCTCGGCCATAGCCACCTTTTTCTAGCGCTAATGCACATTGTCTTACGAGAGATTCAACGTAGACACCGTTTGGCTTTACGAAAGCGGCTAATAACGCAGGCTGCCTTTCTTCTCCACCCCAGAAGTTTGCTGGCAATATATCCAGTTTAGGATGTTGCTCTGCCAGTACATTTTGTTCGTCGTCACAAAGGGAAAATGAAAGAACATGTGTAATCTGTTCAGTTATGCCGAAAAGCTTTTCAAAAGGAAAACGAAGCTCTTTAACTTTGATGCTTATCGATTGGCCTGGCTCTAATCGGTCAATCTGCCAGGTTTCATCATCAATCCATCCTTCAATACCAGCCAGCTTAAGCACAAGAGAGCTGTACGACGAAAGCTCGCGCTCTTCATCCTTCGGATAGCTGATACGGATAGATTTTAAAACGGGATAAGCATTTTGCTGAGCAGCGAGTGAAAAGGTGGACGTTATATCAACTGCTAACTCAATATTACCAGCAACAGGAATTTCGATACTTGCATCTTTCATTTTTCGGCTCCTTCCGAACAACTCCCTTTCTGAACGAGGGATTTACATTCTGTTTTACCTGCTCATCCCACTTATGTCCAATCAGATTTAAAGTGAATTATTGCTATAAAGTCTTTGTTAGTACCAAATAAATAGAGCAAAGAACTAGAGTAGCAATACACAAAAACCCTGTTCTAAAGGCAGTAACCAATTATCGTTGTATAACCCTTTACCCGTTGTAAAGCATTACGGAAGATTTCTACAACAAAATGGAAGTGCTATTAAGTAGAGCGTATGGTTTTAGAAATTTTGCAAACTACCGGATAAGAGTGATAACCCATTGGATATGCCGGTTACGGAATGGAATAGTATTATTAATCGTGTACGTAGAGTGCTGATCCCCCCGTTTATGGGGTAGAGCCAAGGGATATCGCTGAAAGCGAGAGAGAAGTTGGTCGGTGTGAGAGGATTTGAACCTCCGACCCCTGACACCCCATAAAAATCAACATTATCTTTGATTAGTAGTAGTTAGGAATGATTAGCGCTGCGAAGGAGACCTATGCTCTTGTTTATAATTATTTTTTCATAGATTCTTAACTATGATTAGTAATGAGTAGATCCTAGTAGTTGAATCTGACAACTGCTACACATATGCTACACCAATCTGTTTTTTTACATTTGGTGCTACACGTATCGACCGTAAAACTCTTAATCAGTGAAACATCTCTTAGCTCTGTTCCAGAGCCAATCAAACGCATCAATGATACGAAACTTAGTGGTTTCCATGCTCGGATAGGAAAATCGGCTAGTGACGGCAAGTCCAAAATCGCACTCTATCTTAATTACCGGATTGGTGGCTCCAGGGGCAAGCAAAGAAACTACTTACTGGGTTATCACGGAGAGCGTGAACTCAAAGAGGTTCGAAAAGAGGTTGAGAATCTGAAAGGTCGAGTTGCCGCAGGTGAAGATGTGACAGAAACCAGACGACTAACGTTGCAGCGACAGTTCGTTGAAGATAGCAGCCCTACTCTCGCAAAACTGGCTGAAGAGTTTCTAACACGTTATATCGACGTGAATAGAAAAGACCCAAAAGAAGTTAGGCGAATGTTCGAGAAGGATGTGCTACCAGTTATCGGTGATATGAAGCTGAAAGACATCACAAGACGCGATGTAATAGAAAAGGTGTTAGACCCCATCACTGACCGCAGCTCCGGTACTCAGGCAAACAAAACGCTTTCAATACTGAAGCAAATGTTCGATTTTGGTGTTGATAGAGATCTCATGCAAGGTAATCCTATCACTACTGTAAAAAAGAAGAACATCTGTAGTGGTCAAGTCATTTTGGCCACACCGTTGTAGCTATTCCAGTAACGCTTCTCCGATTCATTCGGCGTTAAACCACCGTTGTATGAATGCGGTCTCAGTCGGTTGTAATAGCCAATAATATA
>NZ_BMXP01000007.1 GCF_014651815.1 Alteromonas halophila
TTATATTATTGGCTATTACAACCGACTGAGACCGCATTCATACAACGGTGGTTTAACGCCGAATGAATCGGAGAAGCGTTACTGGAATAGCTACAACGGTGTGGCCAAAATGACTTGACCACTACACCTTCTCGTTACCAGAGCGTAAAGCGTCTAGCATAGGGTGTACGCTTTTCATTTCTTCCGCATAAACGGTATCAAGCAATGGAATAGTGATTTCTTCAGCTTTTGTAACAATTGCTCTTATCTGTGCAATCACAAACAGCTTAAGTGTGATGTCAATAATGCCCTGCGACAGTACGAATAAGTGTTCAAGCAGATCGCTATCCGGCGTTTGGGTTCGCTTCTTAACCCATTGAAAACGCCATAGTCGCATAGCAAAACTCCGCCATTGCTTCATATCGCTTTCAGTTTTGGATATTCCCCAGTTCATACTACCAAAACCAATTTCCCTCCTAGCGCCACGCAAATCCTTCGAAATACCCGAGGCTTTTGGGGTTCCGACGATAAGTACTGGAACACCGATGGTATTAGTCAATTCAGTAAAAAACTTTAACAGTTCATCACGTTTGTCTTTGGTATCTTGCAGGTGCTGAATTTCGTCTATCACAAGTAAACCCAGCGAATGGTCTATCACTATCTGTTTCATTGCTTGCAATAAAGTTTTTTCGCCTACTCGAATCTCATAACCATAGCGTCGGTGATACTTAGTATTGAGCACCTCGTCAATCGAGTGAAAGAAATTCTTACATAGACTCGCTAAATCGCCGTTATAGGGACATTCAACAACCACGTAGACAAGTTGTTGATGCATATTGTAGTCAGGGTGCTCAATTAATTGAGGGTATGTTGATAAAACTTTCCTTACCGCCGTAGTTTTGCCACTGCCAGAGCACCCAATTAACGTCGTACTCTGAACTGATCGATCTGTGGTCGGGAATACTTGAATTCTCTCTTCTTTTCCTTGAGATTTTAAATAGTTTTCTTGCATCAATTGTTTGTCGTAATGTTTTGCAGGGTTTCGTTTAACGTAGCCGCTACGAATCATCAGGGACAACTTTTTTTCGAGGTTTAGGTGGTTTGGCAATGGATGAAAAAAGTCACCATCAAGTAATCGCCCTAACGCGTGCATTCGCAATTTAGGATGTAGCTTTAAGTCACCCTCACTATGTGTTGGGCGGGATGCCAATGTCTTTGCTAATACAAGATCGTCCTCGTAAATCCTAGGCAAGGCTTCAATAAGCGGATTGCCACGATACTCTTCTAGCCCCGGATCAATATAATTTGCTGTAACCGCTACATAAGGCGTTTTCAATCTTCGTCTCCATAAATATCATCTGGAATATCAGGGTGAGAGAAATCTTCCTGTCTTTTCATCGGTTGAACATTATTTGGTGGTGTTTTAGGGTCATTATCAGGGTTGCTGCCGACAGCACGTTCCTTGCGCTCTTGAGCTATAGCTTCCTTTTTATTAGTTTTTATAGATTTAATACGAGCACTATTCGACGCAGATTTACTGCCAGTTTTGGCACGCTTTTCTGCTGACTCCATGCGCTTTTGAATTTCTTCGTCAGCAGAGAGCTGTTTGTCTTTATTGGCATTGGCAGCCTCACTATTCGCTAGTTTACTTACTTGCATAGAAAGCTTGGCTTCATAAAACGTCATATCTTTATACGCACGGCTTCGGTCGGTCAACTGCGCGATCCAATACTGAGACGTCTGTCCCAGAGGGAACACATAAATTTTATTCGTGCTCCTTGGGTCAAATCCTATTTCGACTTTCTGTGGTCTGGTTCGGTGCTTGTCTCGAATAAACCATCCTTTTTCGAATGCTTCTGAACAACTATAAGTCAGAGACTGATACTTTATGCCTTCATTTGAAACCGTCGCGGTATTTCTCGGTAAAGTTAGTACCTTAAACTTTTCCACGTCATATGATTTTAAGGCACCAGACCTATTCATTATTCCCCATTTCCACAAGTCCTTTGGGGTGTAGGGCAGGTCTTCGGGAATTCCTTCATCAGCATCATATTTTTTCATTCCTTTTAAATTATGCTTATATATAAGTAAGGCAATTATCTCTTCCATTTGTCGCAGAGATAGTTTTGCATCTAAGCGATAATCCTTACCCCCTCTTTTTTTAACTGTTTCTGTTGTCACAACGCCGGGGGCATAAGGCTTAAATTCAGCCTGTAAGGTTCTAAATCTCTGTTCAACAATGCCTTTAGCGTCACCGCGGCGAGCTTTTGCGTTTTCTATACGGGTGTTAAACACGTTGACTAAAGAATCTGCTTGGTGGGTAAGAAGCTCTCCTTTATCCGCTAATACTGCCGTTGGAAGACCTAGCGCTGGCCAATCTTCAAACTCGATTGAAATGCCTAAACGCCTACAAACGTCTACTTTATTTTCTAAACAGTTTGCCAATGACATCATGGCTAAAACATAGGATGGTGGTTCAAAAGTTAGGTAGAAACCTGCCGTTAAACGAGAAAAAACATCGATTACAATAAGAAGCGTGGGTCGACCAATAATTTTTGATGGGTCTTTTTCACTGACCAAATAAAGATCAATAATGGTGGCGTCAAACTCAAACCTGTCTCCGGGTCCTAACACTTGAGCCGTTGCAGTACTGGTAAGTTGTCTTACGTCCTTTTCGAACGCTATTGCTGTGTTACGTGCTTGTGCGGTTTTAATGGCCTTGTATTCCATATTAAACAAGTGTTTTAGCTGCGTAACAGTTGGTGAATCTTGACGTGCAATAGTGGGATATTGCTTCCTAAATTTAAGTAGCATTAGGTCATGAACTTTTGTCCACGGCATTCTCATGGAATTCAAATAATACTTATCAATGGCCTCCCTAAACAATTGTTTAATCTCATCCGTAATTGGGATGCCTGTGCCAACAGTCGTGATACGCGGTCTGCCTACTTTTTTATTAGCAATGTTTCTCGGTTGCTTTGGCGCACCCTGCTTGTGGAAATCAGGTCTTAGGGCATTTTTGTTCTGGCCACGCTGTAAAAATTGACGCAGGAGCTTGTAAAAGTGTTTTTTAGAAAACTCAGGATGATTCTGATCGATAACTTCCTCGTAGAGTCGAAGCCATCCATGCTTGAAGAGCCGATAAGGATTATCAGCAACTTTTTGCATAACTAACCAGTTCGCTTCTAGCCGGTTTTTTTGAGCTTCGGTGGGGTGTTTTAGTGTTTCATCAATGAACGGATCATTGACGACTCGTGCGTATTTGTTTTGAATAGCTTCGGCTATTGCGCTTATGTCAAATTCGATAGGATCAGCAAGTCGTTTATATATATCAATCCAAATAGCGTGATTCGGTGTGATGGCTAACACCCTATAAAATTGACCGTTATCTTCAACTACGCTATTAACCAACAGCATATAAATCTCCGCTATCGAACCCGAAGGTCACGCTATGGATGTCAGAGCAGATAAGGTATTGATAGGGCTTATGGATATCAAACGCCAGCAATCGGTAGCTGAAGGCGTTTCGAGCTAGCTTTAATGCTTCCCCTGACGGAAGCCCATGACGCTTATCATAATCTGAGCAAGCTTTAGCGAGCTTAATGTCAGGGAAGCGCTTTATCTCTTCCCAAAGATCATAAACTTGCATTTGAATAGATTCGCCAATGTGAAGGTCCTTTCCTCCTAGTATCCAGTCAATATTGGCTTGTTGAACATGAGGTATGTCGAGTTCAGTAATTAACTTCCACTGCATTCCTTTGGCCAGACAACTTCGCCTTTCTATTTCGAGCTTAGCAATAACATTTTTATCCATCAGCTCATCATTGTATTTGACCTGAATCGCGATTTGATTGCTCTCTAACCCATCAAAGTCTAATAACAAATCAGTGGTGAATACGTGATATTTATTGCCTTTTTGCGGATGTTTTATGCCCGCTTTATCGGCTACTTCCAGAGTGGTTTCTAGAGCAAACGGATACTGCTCTCGAATGTCATAAATTGACTCATTCCAGTCGTAGAGTGAAAAAGCAAGGTATTCTAGCTTGGAAAGCAAGTGAACTACTCTGCCGGTGCGGTGAGATAAGGCACGATAACTCGTGCCATCACTGGATATTTCTTGAATGTAAATCCATGGCTGATATTCGCTTTTACGGCCCATTCCTCTGCCGCTTGCGAAGCGCTTATCGATTTCTTCTTTTGTCAGCCATTGCAGTTTCTTCATCGCCTACGCCCTATGCCATCTATGACATAGAGCATAAACTAATCTACTTTTATTACCTAATTTAATGCTGAATTTTTATTTGTTGCCAAATATAATATGTCTAGTACCAAATATAATATGCTCTAACACCACGAATCACCCGTCCCGTCGTAACTATTCCACTGTCACTGACTTCGCCAGGTTACGTGGCTGGTCGACATCGGTGCCTTTAATCAGGGCGACGTGATAGGACAGCAACTGTAACGGCAGCGTGTAAATGATGGGGGCAATGGGCTGCTCACAGTGTGGTACGTTGACCACCCGCATGCTCTCATCGCCTTTAAACGCGGCATTTTTGTCAGCAAACACATACATGATGCCGCCACGTGCACGCACTTCTTCAACATTGGATTTTAGTTTTTCCAGCAGTTCGTTGTTAGGTGCCACCACAATAACCGGCATTTCTTCGTCAATCAGCGCCAGTGGGCCGTGCTTAAGCTCGCCAGACGCATAGGCTTCGGCGTGAATATAGGAAATTTCTTTCAGCTTCAGCGCGCCTTCCATCGCGATCGGGTACTGATCGCCACGGCCTAAAAACAGGCTGTGATTCTTGTCAGCAAACTCTTCTGCCAGATCTTCAATGCCTTCGTTAATCAGCAATGTTTCTTCCAGCTTGGCCGGCAGACTGTGCAGCGCTTTGACGATGGATTGTTTGTCGTCGCCGCTCATCTCTTTATGTTCACCAATCGCCAGAGTGAGCATCAAAAAGGCCGTCAGCTGTGTCGTGAATGCTTTGGTTGAGGCTACACCGATTTCGGCCCCGGCACGGGTCATAAAGGCCAGGTCAGATTCGCGAACCAGCGATGAGCCCGGTACATTACAAATAGTCAGGCTGGACATATAGCCTAAGTCTTTAGCCAGTCGCAATGCGGCCAGCGTATCGGCGGTTTCGCCGGACTGCGATATAGTGACCAGCAGGCTGTTTTCATGCACTACGGATTTGCGGTAACGGAATTCCGAGGCAATTTCTACGCTGCACGACACATTCGCATATTGCTCCAGCCAGTAACGCGCGGTCATACCGGCATGGTAGCTGGTGCCACAGGCAATAATCTGTACGTGTTTCACGTCCTTTAAGATAGCGTCTGCGCCCTTACCAAAGATATCCGGTAACAGGCCCTGCTCATCCAGGCGGTGCTGCAGGGTGTTACGCACCACCGTTGGCTGCTCATGAATTTCTTTTAGCATGTAATGGCGGTAGCCGGCCTTGTCACCCGCATCATGTTCGATGTTGGATTCCACCACTTCGCGCTCAACAGGCTCTCCGTTTTTATCAAAGATAGTCACTTCGCGGCGGGTCACCTCTGCCACATCGCCTTCTTCCAGGAAGATAAACCGGCGGGTAACCGGTAGCAGGGCAAGCTGATCAGAGGCGATAAAGTTCTCGCCCAGACCCAGCCCAATGACCAGCGGACTACCTGAACGGGCGACCACAACGCGGGAGGGGTCTTCTTTATCCATAATCACGGTGCCATAGGCACCGTGAAACTGTGTCACGGAATCCTGTACAGCGCGCAGCAGGCTTTTACCGGCTTTAAGTTCTTCATGCACGGTGTGGGCAATGGTTTCTGTGTCGGTATCACTGGTGAACTGATAGCCTTTTTCGGTCAGCTTTTCACGCAGCGCCAGATAGTTCTCGATAATACCGTTGTGCACTACAGCGATTCGCTCGGTGGAACAGTGTGGGTGTGCATTGGCTTCAGTGACGCCGCCATGCGTGGCCCAGCGTGTGTGGGCAATACCGGTTGCGCCAACGGCATGGCCTTCAGACACTGCATCAACTAGCTCCTGAACCTTGCCCGTTCGACGAATACGGGTCAGGTCGCCTTCACTGCTTAGCAATGCAACTCCGGCAGAATCGTATCCACGGTACTCCAGACGTTTAAGGCCTTCCAGCAGGATCTCTACCACATTACGTTCGGCGACTGCGCCAACTATTCCACACATCAGTTTTCTCCTTTACGCGATGCCACCCTAACTGTGACGCCCTGCGCTTCTATTCGTTGTTTATCTTTTGCTGTAATACCATCATCGGTAACCAGCATGGTTATCTGTGACCATGCCAGTTCAAGATTTGGCATACGTTCATCTAATTTCTTTGATTCGGCCATGACCACCACATCTTTTGCGCTGGCCGCCATGGTGCGGGTTAACCCGGTCAGTTCATTCAAAGTAGTGGTGCCACGGCCCACATCAATGCCTGATGCACCGATAAAAGCAATATCAAAACTGTAGGCAGCAACCGTGTTCTCTGCCATGGCCCCCTGAAAAGAATCCGAGTGTGGATCCCAGGTTCCCCCGGTCATTAAAAAAGTAGGTTCATTGGGGTTGTTGGTAAGCACGTTTGCCACATGCAGGGAGTTAGACATAACCATGAGGTTATCCAGTGCCGCCAAGTGCGGCAGCAGCGTCTGTGTGGTACTGCCACAGTCAATCACCAGCTTTCTGCGCTGCCCAATGACAGCTGCCGCTGCCGCCCCAAGATACGCTTTACCTTTGTCAGCGGTGGGTACAGAGGGTGTACCGGGTAGCGGCGCAGCGCCACCGAACTGACGGATCAGTCGTTGCGCGTTTGCGAGCAGGGACAAGTCTTTGCGAATGGTGACTTCGGAGGTACCAAAATGGTGTGCAAGTGTCTCAACCTGCACGGTACCGTGCTGATTTACCCAATCTACAATGGCATTGCGACGTTGCTGCGTGTCACTTTGTTTCATTATGAAAGCATTTGGATTTACAATATGAAAGCTATATTAGACCAAATAACTTTCTTTGTGAAATAAAGTTCGCCGTTACTTTACGGCTTTTTGTGTGCCGGTCTGAGCGGATTTACGTGCAATCTCAAGTAATCGGATCACATGCACCGCGTCTTCAGCAGGCGCAGGAGATTTTTCCTGATGGTGTATAGTGGCAATTAGCGCTTGATAAAAACGTAAGTAATTTCCGGGTAAGGTTTCAATTTCCTTAGACGAAGTTTCGTTATAAAACACGCCATGATCACTGGCGTGGGTTTCACCGATACCTGCATCAGCGGGGCTTACCCCATCACGTAATCCGGCTTCCTGCGGGTCGAGATGATACTTACGGTAGCTGCCGGCATCACCCTGCACATCAAAACGCAGCGTCGGCCCCGCCTGAAACGGCGAGCTCCCGAGTTTTACGGTAACAGAAGGGTAGTACAGACTGATGTCAAAACAGTCATCGCTTTTGCCGCCGTCACGCAGGATCTGAATATCGGCGTACAGCGCATCCGGCATGCCAAACAACACCAGCGCCTGATCGAGCAGGTGAGGGCCCAGATCCCAGGTAATCCCGCTCCCGGGGCCAGCATTTTCACGCCAGCGATCACGGGGGAACGGGCGAAAGCGGTCAAAACGGCTCTGCAGGCGCCGCACCGTGCCCAGGCGACCTTCACTAAGCAGCGTCTGCAACGTCATAAAGTCGCCATCAAAGCGCCGGTTCTGATACACCGTTAAACTCAGATTTTTACTGTCCGCCAGTGCAACCAGCTGAATGGCTTCTTCAGATGACAGTGTAAAGGGTTTTTCTACCAGAACATGACTCCCGGCATTCAGCGCATCTCTGGCCTGACTGGCATGCAAATGATTGGGGGTGGTAATGATCACTAAGTCAAAACTGGCCGATTTCAATGCTTCGCTCAGTGACGGCCAGACAGCCGCACCCGGCAGGGTTTCCGCCACCGCGTCGGGACGCGACGACACAACCCCGGTTACGCCATAGTCATCAAGCGTCTCTAAAAAGGGCAGGTGAAAGGTTTTTGCTGAAAAGCCAAAACCGACCAGCAAAGTAGTAATCATATCTGTCTCGTTGTGCGGTTGGTGAAACGTAACGCACAGCGCCAATCTGTAGGCGCTGTGTACTTACACGCAACTTAAGTGCGCTTTTTCGGGCGTGACCAGTTGGCGATATTGCGCTGCTTGCTGCGGGCCACCGCCAGACTGTCGTCGTCGACATCACTGGTAACAGTAGAGCCCGCCCCCACGGTGGCATTCTTGCCAATGTTCACGGGCGCGACCAGCGATGAGTTAGAGCCAATAAAGGCCTGCTCACCAATAAAGGTTTTCGACTTGTTTGCACCGTCGTAGTTACAGGTAATCGTTCCTGCGCCAATATTGGCGTTTTTACCCACTTCCGCATCGCCAAGGTAGGTTAAGTGATTGGCTTTCGCACCTTCGCCCAGTACCGCTTTTTTCATTTCCACAAAATTGCCCACTTTGGCATTCGCGTGCATCACCGCGCCCGGACGTAATCGGGCATAAGGGCCCACTGAGCAGTCGGTACCCACAATAGCCTCCTCGACAATAGAGTTTGCTTCAACCACGCTGTTATCACCAATTTCGCAGTTTTTAAGCACGCAGTTAGGGCCAATAGTGACATTATTTCCCAGGATCACATTACCTTCCGCTACCAGGTTGATGTCAATCCGTACATCCTGTCCGGTGGTCAGTGAGCCACGCACATCAATGCGGGCCGGATCGGCTAGCGACACGCCCTGGATCATCAGTTCATGGGCCTGGCGCTGTTGCAGTTCACGTTCAAGGCGAGCCAGCTGCACGCGGTTGTTAATGCCTTCAACCTCAACCGGCGTATCAGGCTGGGCGGCCTGAATACGCTTGCCTTCACTGGCGGCCATGGCGATCACATCCGTGAGGTAGTATTCCCCCTGCGAATTGTCGTTGCTCAGGGCATCTAACCAGCGCTTCAGATCGGCGCCATTCATCATCATCATGCCCGTGTTGATTTCGTTAATGCGCTTTTGCTCGTCGGTGGCATCTTTGTGCTCAACAATGGCGGTAATATTGTCATCTTTACGAATGATGCGGCCCATACCGGTAGGATCGTCCAGTTCGACGGTAAGCAGCGCCAGGTCGCACTGACTTTTCACGGCTTTGAGGCGAGCCAGCGTTTGCTGCTCAATCAGCGGTGCATCACCAACCAGGATCAGCACATCTTCTTCATCCTTTATCTCTGGTGCAGCCTGCTGAACCGCATGCCCGGTGCCAAGCTGCTCCTGCTGCAAACACCAGTTTAAGCTATCGCCGGTTAGGCTTTCTTTTAACTGATCGCCGCCGTGGCCGTAGACCAGATGCACGTTGTCGGCATCCAGCGCCTGCACGGTGTTGATGATACGCTGTACCATAGGAATACCGCCAATAGGGTGCAGAACTTTGGGCAGTGACGACTTCATGCGTGTGCCTTTCCCTGCTGCCAGAATGATCACCGAAAATGCCATGATAGATCCTTTTTTATCTGTATTTGTTGTTGAGTATTCGCCTGCTGCCGTGAACGCCAGAGAAGGGGCAAACGCGTCGATGGCCGCCCTGGCTAGTGTAACCCAAGGCCTGACCGGAAGTCAGTGATATATTCGACAAGTCGTAAGGGATGACTATTTCCTAGTAGTTCATAAAACAAGCAGGTATACTCTTACGGTAATTATGATGTTGAGTTCACGTTGGCAAAGGAGTCTGCGTAGTCAATGAACGCATTTCGAACTCTGTATCGCAGTATTCTGCTGCTGTTTGCGGTTGTCGTCATTGCCATTGTCACACTGGTGCATTTCAGTGTGTCAAAAGTCGTGGCTGAACAGAGCCGGGCGCAGCAACAATCACTTTCCCCCGCTGTCTCGTTAATTGTCGAACAGATGCTAAAGCCCCTGCATATTTCAGAAGCGCTGGGCAAATCCCGTGAACTGGTCAAGCTCATGAATACGCCTAGCCCGGATGAGGCTGCTATCCTCGATACGCTGGCACGTCTGGAAGATGAGTTTGGCATGACGTTCTTTATCGCCAGTGACAAAAACCGTGTCCAGTACAATTCAGATGGCACCACCTTTCCGTTGGTAAAAGGCGAGATAAACTGGTACTTCAAGTACAAGGATCAGGCCGCTAACGCCGTAGCAGATATTGGTAAATGGGAAGACGCACATTTCTATATAGATATAAAAATCTTCAATGACAGCGGTGAATTCCTGGGCTTCTTCGGCGTGGGTAAAAGTCTCAACAGTTTTATCACTATTTTCGACAGCTATAAGCAAACCTATGGCTATGACTTTCTGGTCGTTGATGATCACGGCGACATCATGTTGTCCTCTGATCCGCAACTGATGGCATCCTACTCGGAGTTTTCGAACCTGGCCGACTTAGACTGGTTCAGCGCATTGCCGGAGGACGTACGAAACAATCAGGCGTTGAATAATAAGCTGGTGAGGATTCATGACGAAGATTACCTGATTGCCGAAGTGACGCTCAATCAGTTTAACTGGACGGTCTATTTGTTAAGCCCCCTGGACGAGCGTCAGACTGAAATTTCGCAGGCCTTTATTTTTAGCGTGGTAACACTGCTGGTAGTGGTGTTTGCCCTGTTTTTGCTTATCTACAATCTGCTTTATTATTTCCGCCGCGATATGCAGCCGGATCTGGTGATCCGCAGTGCCAACCGTCTGCCGGATAAAGCCGGTATTGAAGAAATCTATAAAGACACCACCGCAAAAAATGCATCACTGAGTATTATCCTGGTCGATATCGACAACTTCAGTGCAATTAATGATACATACGGGCGCAATACCGGTGATGATGTGCTGGACAAAATCGTCAGTTTCCTAAAAGACAATATGCGCGAGACCGATATTCTGGGTCGCTGGAGCAGTGAGGAATTTATGATCCTGTCGCCACAAACCGGTCCGCATGAAGCATTTGAACTGGCGAAGAATCTGCGTCATGGCATCGCGACGCTGCCGCCATTACCCGGGCATCCTGAGCTGCAACTGACGGCCTCGTTTGGCGTGTCATTTACGGCCAGTGGCCGTCCGTTAAAAGAAGTCAGCGCTCATGCCGAAGATGCCCTGTATCAGGCCAGACGGGATGGCTGTAACCTGGTAAGAATGCAACTGGCCGATACCTGATTCAGCCAGTTACCAGAACAGCAATAGTCAGCGTGGTGGCTGACTGCCTTCATCAGGCGGCGTAGCCGGTGCGCGCCGCCACCTGACAACGCCCGTGGTCAGAGCAACCCCGGTCAGAATCATGGCGCCGCCTGCCATTGACCATACAGACAGACTTTCACCAAGAAAAATAAGCCCCCAGATAATACCGAACACCGGCACCAGGTAAGCCACGGTAATGGCTTTTGCCGGCCCGACACTGCCAATCAGGTAAAAATACAGAATATAGGCAATACCTGTTCCCAGTACCGCAAGCGCAACCGCGTTCAGCCAGGCGGCCTGTCCCGGCAGGGTACTCGGTAATGTCATGATGGCAGACGGTAACAGCATCAGTGATGCCATGGCCTGACTGCCTGCGGCCACAGCGATAGGCTTTACGCCCCATAACCAGCGCTTCATCATCGATGCAGCCAGCCCATAACAGGTAGTGGCCACCAGTGCGGCAAGGATGGGCGCAATGCTCACCGTTCCTTCCCCCACTTTTTGCTGACTGATCACCGCTACCCCGGCAAAGCCAAGAACCAGCCCCCCTACCGCGACGCGGTTGAGCCGATCGCCCAGCCAGAGCCAGGCAGTCAGCGCGCCGAACATGGGCGCTGTCGCATTTAGAATTGCATTCACCCCGGCTTCCAGGTGCAGACTGCTATAGTTGAACAGCACAAACGGAATGGCGGTATTCACCATGCCCACCAGCGCAATTGCCAGCCAATGCTGCCGGCATTCCTTCACTGCCCTCGCCGCAATTAAAAAGGGCAGCAAAACCAGTGTTGCCAGCACGGTGCGGATAGCCACCAGCACGTAAATACCAAATTCCGGCGCCGCAACGCGCATAAAGATAAACGAACCGCCCCAGATAGACGCAAGCAGCAGTAGCGCAGCCAGATCTCTTACATTCATGACTAAATGTCGACTCCTTCGTGCCTAAGTAAAAATGCCTTGCGTGACAACCCGCCTGCGTACCCGGTCAATGTGCCGTTTGCACCAATAACACGGTGGCACGGCACAATAATGGCAATCGGATTTTTGCTGTTGGCCATGCCAACGGCGCGTACTGCGTTGGCATTGCTCAGCTGCTGCGCCACGGCACCATAACTGACCGTTGTACCGTAGCCAATGGTAGTTAGTGCGGCCCATACCTGTTGCTGGAATGGTGTACCACCGGCATCCAGTGGCAATGAAAACCGGGTCCTGCGCCTGGCAAAGTAGTCACTGAGCTGACTGCATGCTTCGTCAGTCAGACCGGATGGACGCGCCGGTGTTTCGCTTGTGTCATCAAAGGCCACGGAAGTCAGCCCTTTGTCGCTGGCGCGCACCGTTAACTCACCACAGGGGGTCATCAGGCGCTGATAATAATGCATGGTCGCTCCTTATGTCAGGTTTGTGCGCTGGCGAGTTGCCACAATGCGACGGTCAGGTAACTGCGCCACGGGGTAGCCCGCTCTGGGTTGAGATCGAGGCCGCTGGCCATTTTACGGACAATCAGGTCAGTAGCCAGATACTGGTCCGGATCGTGATCAGCCCGCATTTTAAGGTAATGGAGTGTCCATGGACCAATACCCGGGATGGCCAGCACCGCGTTGTCGTCAGCGTCAGGCGTTGCGGCCATCAGACAGGCAAAATCGCGTAAAGCCTTGCGGCGTGCGCCCGGCATCGCCAGCCAGCTAAGATCATCCTCTGCCACCTGCTCTGGCGAGGGAAAAGCCCGGCCCCACGGCGTTTGCCGATCAAAACAGGCAGCAAACTCTGACAACTTATTAATGGCGGCTTTTACACTCACCTGTTGCCCTAGGATTGCCCGGCAACCGCCTTCAAACCGGCTCCACACACCCGGAATACGTAACCCTGCAGAGAACTGCGATTGACGAAGCCCTGCCTCGCTTAATGAGGTAGCGATTAAAACAGGATCGGCATGCGTGTCCAGTATCCTGGCAACACTGGTCATAAGCGGATAGATGTGTGTCAGTGACGACAGGGCAAGCTCGACTTTAAAGCGGTGTTTGTCCGGCTGATGCGTTGCCGTAATCTGGCCCGTTCCGCCCGGATAAGTCACCTGCCGGCAATAGCTGTTGTCGCGCACGGTCTCAATACCGGTGATGGCACGCAGACGCAGAAAGTCGCGCACCTGATACCAGTCATAGGGTGGTCGATAAGCCAGATACAATGTGGCAACCGGGGCCCGTCCCTGGTCAGCGTCTGCCTTTGATAGCGGACGGCGCAGGGCCGATGGGGTCATTTTACAGTACTGCTTCAGTTGTCGTTGCAGTTGTCGTGCGCTGTTAAAGCCAGCAGCATCGGCGATTGTCGCCACATCCGTGCTGCTGTGCTGTAACAGTTGCTTTGCAAACAGTACCTGCTGCATATTCTGATACGTTTTTGGCGACATGCCAAGGTGAGTGGTGATGAGTTTGTGCAGATAACGCTCACTGATACCCAGTCTTGAAGCAATGTGCGCCACAGATTGTGGTGGTATAGCCGACAGCAGCGTTTGCGCCCGCGTTACTGAACTTTGCACGCCGCGCCACGCCGGTGACTGCGGGGCACTGTCCGGGCGACAACGCAGGCACGGACGATAGCCGTGCTGAAGCGCCTGTGCAGCATGCGCATAGTAGGTAACGTTGTGTTCAGCCGGCAAACGGGCCGGACACACAGGCCGGCAGAATATCCCGGTGGTTTTAACGGCAACAAAAAACTTACCATCAAATCTGGGATCGCGACTTTGCCGCGCCTGCTGATAATACTGTCGTAAACTGCTCTCCACACCTTGCACCGACGATTGCTGGGTAAGCCTTTATTGTAACCTGCAAAACGCGGTATAAGGCGACAAAATCGGCACTCTGTAATGCAACGTATAATCTGCTTTTGATCCACATCGACTGCCTGCTGCTATGTATCTGGCAGGCCGCCCCCGTTTGAGCGCCGCGCGTTGCTCAATCGGGTAAGACACAGAGCACCATAAAGGGGTATTACCACGGTTGAAGTTGATTATCCGCAATGCCATACGCATAATACCTCAAGCTTATAATGATAATTACCGACTGAATCGGTATCCCCACGCTTTGGAGTAACCTTGCCCGTTTTGTTTGCCTCGTCTCTTCGCGTGATAACTCGCTGCAGTGCGCTGCTCACTCTTCTGATTGTCTCGCTGGCCGCCAATGGGCAGGCCTGGCTGGACGATTATGCCAGTTACGTTAAGCGCCAGGCAGTGAAATATAATGTGCCCGGCTACGCCTTTGTATACTATCAGCAAGGTGAAACACCAAAAGTCTACGTGTTTGGCAAGACCCATTCCGGTGGAGAATACATCACAGAAAACACAGTATTCAGGCTGGCCTCTGTGTCAAAAACATTTACTGCACTGCTCAGCGCCAAGCTGGTCTCACAGGACCGGCTTAACTGGGAAACACCTATCGAAACCATGCTGCCCGATATCCCGTTTAATGGTGATACAGGCCAGAAATTGCAGCTTCAGCACATTGTCGGGCAGTCCAGCGGCTTTATGCCGAATGCCTACGACAACCTGATAGAAGCCGACTACAGCCTGACAAGGGTGCTAACAGCACTCGGCGAACTGGAACCGATTTGTGCTCCCGGCGACTGCTATACCTATCAGAACGCCTTGTTTGGTGCGCTGGATTATTACCTCATCACGCAAAATTCTTCGTATCACCGCCTGTTACAAACAGAGCTATTCACGCCAATGGGCATGCGCACTGCAAGCGCTGGGAAAGGCGGGTTGCTGGCCTCTGAAGAATGGGCCAGGCCGCATATTGCCATCGCCCGCAACCGCTGGCGCGAAGGTATGGTAGAAAGTAATTACTACCGGTTTGCGCCGGCAGCCGGGGTCAATGCCAGCATCCGCGATATGACGGTATATCTGCAGGCGTTGCTGGGCGAATTTCCCACGGTTATTTCAGATGAAATGATCAACGTAGTTACCACCCCCAGAGTGGAAACTCGTCGTGAAACTTACCGCCGTGGCTGGCGTGAACACTTAAGAAGTGCTCACTACGGGCTTGGCTGGCGTATATATGACTTCGATGGCCATCGCATTAACTACCACGGAGGCTGGGTTAAGGGCTACCGCGCCGATGTGGCGTTCGCGCCCGAATATGGTGCCGGGTACGTGATGCTGACCAACGCTGAATCGAACATGATCAACACCACCACCGCTGAGTTCTGGGAACGGTATTTTGAACAGGCTGAAAACACGTCCCCCTGAAACGGCAACGCCCTTACTCACCCGCCTGTTCAGTAAATGTGTAGGAGTCCTGGGCGTAACTAATTGTTAGTGCTTTTTTGCCATCGACTTCTTCAACCAGAAATTCCACACCAAGAAGGAACGGGGCTACAGCCACCACAGACTGGGTGCCATCTTTGTTTTCCTTTGTGCCAAGCTGCGTCCGCCACACGCCGGGATCCAGAAAAATGTCTCCGTCCTCTTCATACACACGCAACTCGCCCAGCACATCGTTACTATACCTACTGGCCAGATTACGTAAGATGTCAGCATCACCGGGATAAGCAAATTCCTGCTGCTGAGTTTGCTGAGAGATTCGCTTGCGTTCAGCGGTTACCTCAATTTGCGCTGCCGCCAGGGGTTTCGCATCGTACATTAACTCAACCAGTTTGCGTGCAGTGGGATCGAGTAGTGCCCAGCCTTCGTCCGAGTTAGTCAGTACCACCAGACCCACGCTGGCGTCGGTAAAGGCATACCAGTTTGACATGTAACCGGCCATAGAGCCGCCGTGAGAGAGTGTTTCAATACCCGCTATTTTTCCCATTTGTAATCCCATGCCATAGGCTTCACCTTCTCCCGTCTTAACATACGGAGTCCTGCGGGCAAGTAATGGCTCTCTGGCAAACCGCTGTTTGCCGTCTGGCCCCACCCCGGCTGTGATTTCGTTTTGCACATAGTTGATCATATCCGCAGGTGACGACCAGGCGGCTCCTGCGGGCCGATACGGGTATACGGTATGATTAAAGCCACGTTCCGGGCTTTGTTCGATGGCAGAGATATTGCCGTTATGATCATCGGCATACGGAACTGCATGCGTCTGGCGCAGCGCTGCTTCAATAGAAAACACCGTACTGTCCATGTTCAGCGGATCAAAAATGTACTGCTGCATAGCTTTGTCAAAGGCCGCACCCAGTTCCATGTCCGGATAGAGAACATGTCCGGCAATATAGCCTGCGGCGGCGGCAAGCTCATTACTGTACTGATACAATTCGCCAAATTCACTGGTGGGCTGTGTAGTCGCCAGGTCTTTAAACAAAATCTTCGCTGACGTTGTCGAGTCATTATTGAATATCCAGCCAAGGTCGCGTCGCGGCAGGCCGGTGCATGCACAAACCAGGTGTTCGATACGCACGCTTTGTGTTGTTTGCTCATCGCCGAGTTTAAACTCAGGATAATGCTCAACGACCTTGTCCTTCCAATCCAGCTTGCCCAGCTCAACCAGTTTAGCCAGCAGCAGGGTTGCCATGCCTTTGGTGTTAGAGGCCACCATAAACAGGGTATCGGCCGTCACCGGCTGCCGCGTCTCTTTGTTCGCAAACCCCACACCCCCCTGGTACAACACCTGATCTTTCTGTGACACCGCAATACCCACACCGGGTACATTAAGTGCTTCGGCAGCCGACTCAACAAATGCCAGCAGTTGCTCGATATCCTTATCAGTGAGTTTTTTCGCAGTTTGTCCAGAAAGATCTTCGGGTTTATAACCCTTTACCCTGAAACTGTCGCGCAACTCAATAATAGCGGCGCTTCGTTTGTTGATGGTGCCATTAGAGCCATTCAGCAACACCACATACCACTGCTCATCCAACCGGTGCGTATATGCATAAACACCTTTGTTTTCGGCTGCGGTTGTCACGTACTCTATACGACGCTTTTCGTTCCAGCCGCCATCAGTATTGCGGGGGGTATTCACCCTGACTTCGCGATTAAAATCTTCATCGACCATGCGCCAGGCTTTTCCGGCAGCTTCCTCGCTACTCCCTGCACCAGTGATATGCACAACGGCAATGTAGGTATCCTGCTCGTCTGCCTCAAACCGAATAACGCCACCTTTGGTATACTTTTTCCACTTTTCTGGCTCGGCGTATGAGGCGGTCACTACCGTTGAGTTGCCGGGCTCAGCAGAGGTTTCAGCGTGCGCGTAGCCGGGCACAACGCCGGTTAGCAGCAAGGCAGCAATGAGCAGGGTGGAGAAGAAAGTTTGCATGGTAACGTTCCTTGTTATTTGACGGGCAGACCCAGACTGCAAACCTCCTGTGTCAGTATGCTATAAAGGTAGACGTTAGCCTGTAAATGTCAAAATAGTCAGGCAGTCAGAAACTTACCAACGCACTACTTGCTTTTACATTATTACGTATAGAGCAATGGGCAGGCGCAGTCGCCACTGCGCCCGACATCGGTTTCCGGGCTGGTGAAAACTAGGGTTTCAGATAGGTATAGCCGCTTAAGCAGTTCTCGTAAAAATCGGTCCAGCGTACCGCTTCCCGCGGGTTGATATTGCCGGTAGAAATCTGCTTATCAATTAATCGTTTCATGTCCTGCGCCATAGCGCGCGGGTTGTACTGCATGATATTCAGTACGTCTTCCACAGATGAACCCTTCACCACTTCTTCAATATAGAAGTCTTCCGGATCATCATCATAACTGAAGATATGCACCTCGTTTAGGCGGCCAAACAGGTTGTGCATGTCGCCCATGACATCCTGATACGCGCCGGTCAGAAACAGCCCGACGTAGTATGGCTCATCCTTTTTCAGCGGGTGCATGGGCAGTACGTCGGTGATTTCACGACCGATGGTGAACTGATCGATTTTGCCATCGCTGTCACACGTAATGTCGACCAGCGAGCAATTCACCGAAGGCGGTTCGTTCATGCGGGTGAGCGGTACCACCGGCAACAGCTGATCAATGGCCCAGGTGTCGGCTGCCGACTGGAACACGGAAAAGTTACACAGGTACTGGGATGACAGGCTGTAATCCAGTTCCTGCAACTCCTCTGGCACATACTCTTCTTTGGCATACCAGACCTGCAGGCGCTCCATGATCTGCCAGTACATCGACTCAATCTTAGCCAGCTCCTCTAAGTTCAGAACCCGCAGCTTGAACGCGTCAAGCGCCTGTTCTTTATACTGCGACGCATCGTTATACACTTCCTGCATGTTGGTTTGCTGATCGTAGGTTTCCAGCAACTCGCGGATGTTTTTCACAAAGAAGTGCTCGCCATCTGCGGCGCGGGTATCGACCTGGGCACTGTTGGACTTAATTTCTCCGACAATCTCGGTCACGACACAGCTGTGGTGGGCAGTAATGGCACGGCCACTTTCACTAATGAGGGTAGGATGCGGCACCTCTTCCAGGTCGCACATTTCTTTCATGCCATACACTACATCAGATACATATTCCTGCATGCTGTAGTTACGTGATGATTCGTTGGTAGAGTTACTGCCGTCGTAGTCAATCCCAAGACCACCGCCGACATCTACGTAATCCAGTGCAAAACCCATTTTATGCAGGTCGGCGTAAATCCGGGCGCCTTCCGTCATGGCCTCTTTTACCGCGCGGATGTCAGTGAGCTGGCTGCCAATATGAAAATGCAGCAGTTTGAGACAGTGCGCCATGCCCTGCGACTCAAGGTAACGTGCCGTTTTGATGATCTCTGATATGGTCAGGCCAAATTTTGCCCGTTCACCGCCTGAGCTTTCCCATTTCCCCCGGCCTTTCACGGTCATTTTGGCGCGTACACCAATAATCGGCTCAATATCCAGTTCTTTTGCCGTTTTAACCAGCAATAGCAATTCACTGTATTTTTCTACGACGACGACGATTTTCCGCCCCAGCTTGCGGCCCAGCAGCGCAAGCTGCATAAATTCGGCGTCTTTATATCCATTGAGGACTGTAAGTGAGTCCTCATTAACGTTCATCGCCAGTACAGTCAGCAATTCGGCTTTCGAGCCGGCTTCCAGGCCATAGTTAAACGGGGCGCCAGCGTCGACAATTTCTTCCACCACTTCCCGCATCTGATTGACCTTAACCGGGTAGACGCCCTGGTAGCGACCGTTGTACTCGGCTTCTTCGATGGTGTTTCGAAATATCGTATTTAAGCTGGCAACCTGGGATCGCAAAATGTCATGAAAACGAACCACCACCGGGAACTGCACGCCCTCTTCACGAATTTCTTCGATCACCGATTTGAAATCGATTCGGATGCTTGGATCTTCCGGTACCGGGGTAATGTGTACGTTGCCATTTTCACCTACCTGAAAATAACCGCCGCCCCATTGCGAGACACCATACACCCGTTCCGCTTCTTCAATGCTCCAGTTTGCCAACGTTTTCACCTCACGCCTGTATGTAGTAGCCGACTGGGCCGACTAAGTAATTTATGGGAATTGTTGCTGCGCATTATAGACATCTGATGCCTGCAGCCAAAAGAGTGTTGTACACTCTACTGTCGTTTTTCTTCGTCCAGCCACGTTGTGACAGCGTCTGCCTCAGACGGCGACAAGTACTGTGCGAGCCATTCAACACACTCGTCCCGGGAGGTGGTACGTTTAAGCGCGAAGCTTACCTGTTTAAAATATTTCAGCAGATGATCGGCCTGCGCAAAATCGTCCAGCAACCAGATTTCTCCCTTCTGGTTACGTCTGTCCAGGAAAATTGGATACTTTTCATTGTTGCTTTTCACTTCCTGGGGAACACGCATACCACGCATGTCGACGATCAGATAGAACGCGTTACCCTGGCGTTTATTCAGAATATCAGCCAGTTCAGAGATATATTGCAAATCTGTTGATAATTCCCAAAGACCTGACTTCCTTACCACAAAGCAATGACCCATTGCTTTTATCTGGTACTTCTTTGTCGTCATAACCAGTGTAACCTTGTAGAGGTTGGTAACATCCCTGCGAAAATTAAAAGAAAACAGACCGCTTTTTATTGTTGTTGGTGCGATTACCTGCCAGTACTGGAATTCCACCAGCGATGGTTAATTGTACATGAGTCAGTAGAGAGTGACGATGAATGGTGTAACAATCTTTTTCTGCGTAGGTTATGAATTGACAGGTGATGGGCGGCACCTGCCAGGCTTATCCGCCACGAAGAAGACAGTGGCGGATAAACTGGAACTGCTGAGCCTAATGGGTGCTAATTAGTCAGCTTTTTGTGCATTTAGAGGATGAAGTTCCGATAGTAGCGGATAAACTGATCGACAGGCGCACCACCGCATCCATTCATACGATCAGAACAGGAGCGGCCACGAATGCGCGTACCCGTTGTCACTTTATTTAAATCGCTGGGTGCCTCTTCGTAAAACTCGATGCCTACATCAATCAGCTCGGCAAGCTGCGGGCCATTTACTTCAATAACTTCATATTTATCATCCTCGGGCGCCGCGCGGCCTGCTTTGACTTCAACCTGCTTATCAGTTTCAGGCACCGCCATATCATAGGTCGACATTGCCTTGAGTGTGGCAGGAAAGGTCTCTTCGTTTAAACGACCTTCACGGTCCAGCCGGGCCAGTGTTTGCGGTACAATCTCATGTTTAGCTTCTACCAGTACCGCCAGCCACTGGTCTGCTTCTGCGACGTTCTGAACACCGTATTTCGGATTAGACAGAACTTCCCCCATAAAATACGCCGCATTACGATGGCCTTTTTTGGCGGCATCACGCAGGTAGCGCATGCCTTCCTCTTTCGACTCTGCATCGTCCCGGGTAACCAGCATCAGACCGGCTTTGTACTTGCCGTAGATAGACCCCCAGCGTGACGCCTTTTCGAACGCTTCCAGCGCTTCGTCCTTGTTAACGTCTGTGCCGTATCCATTGAGGTACATATCACCCAGCAGCGTGTTGGCACTCACGTGATTGCGCGCATGTTTTTTTATTTCTTTAAAACGCTCGACGCAGGCGTCACTGTCACATTTTCCGTAGGTCAGTGTGAGTGCACCTGCTGAGGGCATAAGCATGAGGGTGGTAATTAACGTAATGAGAGTCTTCATAATTTCTGATCCCTGAAGTCGTTCTTAGATTCCGTTTTCTACATTAGTACATCTTTGCCAACAGTGACAACACCTGCCCTGTACGGCTGATTTTTTGAGTCCGGGACGATTAATCGTCGCCGAACTCGCGGATAGATCGCATATAACCAACGATGACAGTGAGCCAGGTTTGCGCCGTGAAGTATGAGGGAGGAGGCTGCTTGCCTCAGTTATCACTTCAAAGCCTTGTCGTTATTAGCGTTTTCCAAGTATAAATTGACGATAGTAACGGATAAACTGGTCTTCCGGTACAGAACCGCAGCTGTTCATTTTATCAGAGCAGGAGCGGCCACGAATGCGCGTACCCGTTGTAACCTTATTCAAATCGCTGGGTTCTTCCGCATAAAACTCTATTCCCAGGTCGATAAGCTCAGCAAGCTCAGGGCCGTTAACTTCAATGATTTCGTATTTATCATCATCTGGCGCGGCACGCCCGGCTTTCATCACTACCTGCTCTTTTTCTGGCAATGCCATATCAAACCTGGACATGGCCTCTAGCGTTAAAGGAAAAGTTTCTTCGTTTAAGCGACCTTCACGGTCCAGCCGGGCAAGTGTTTGCGGTACAACCTCATGTTTAGCTTCTACCAGTACCGCAAGCCACTGGTCTGCTTCTGCGACGTTCTGAACACCGTATTTCGGATTAGACAGAACTTCCCCCATAAAATACGCCGCATTACGATGGCCTTTTTTGGCGGCATCACGCAGGTAGCGCATGCCTTCCTCTTTCGACTCTGCATCGTCCCGGGTAACCAGCATCAGACCCGCTTTGTACTTACCGTAGATAGACCCCCAGCGCGACGCCTTTTCGTACGCTTCCAGCGCTTCGCCCTCGTTAACGTCTGTGCCGTATCCATTGAGGTACATATCACCCAGCAGTGTGTTGGCACTCACGTGATTGCGCGCATGTTTTTTTATTTCTTTAAAACGCTCGACGCAGGCGTCACTGTCACATTTTCCGTAGGTCAGTGTGAGTGCGCCTGCTGAGGGCATAAGCATGAGGGTGGTAATTAACGTAATGAGTGTTTTCATAATTTCTGTTCCCTGAAGTAATTCCTACAATTCCGGTTTCTACATCAGTATATCTTTGCCAACTATAAAAACACATACTCTGTATGGCTTATTTTTGAGTCCGGAACGATTAATCGTCGCCGAACTCGCGGATTACACTATTGATGGTTTCTTTGGCATCGCCTAACACCATACGGGTGTTGTCTTTGAAAAACAGCGGATTGTCCACGCCCGCGAAACCGGGATTGGCGGAACGTTTCAGCACAAACACGGTTTTTGCGCGATACGCTTCGATGACTGGCATACCGTAGATTGGGCTGCCTTTCATTTCTTTGGCGGCAGGGTTGACCACATCATTAGCGCCGATGACGATCACTACATCGTAATTCTCCATGCGTGGATTCACATCGTCCATTTCCAGCAAATGGTCGTAAGGCACGTCGGCCTCGGCCAGCAGCACGTTCATATGGCCCGGCATACGCCCTGCGACCGGATGAATAGCATACTCGACGGTGGCACCGTTGCTTTCCAGTAACGACTGTAACTCACGCACCGCATGCTGCGCCTGCGCGACGGCCATACCGTAGCCGGGAACCACCAGCACGGCCTGAGCGGCTTCCAGCACATAGTAAGCATCCTGCGCCGATAGTACTTTAATATCGCCTTCGATTTTCTCACCCGCTTCTACCGGTGTTGCAAAACCTGACAGCAATACATTGGACAGCGACCGGTTCATGGCTTTACACATGATGGAGGTAAGAATCAGCCCTGACGCGCCGACCAGCAGCCCGGTCACGATCAGCACAGTATTGGCGACTGCCAGACCGGCGGCGCAGGCAGCAACGCCGGAATAACTGTTCAGCAACGCAATAACCACCGGCATATCGGCCCCACCAATAGACAGAGTTGCCCACAGTCCGAAACTGAGCGCCAGACCAATGCCCAGCCACAGCCACAGCGGGTTTTCAGGCTGAGTAACAAACAGGTAGCCAACCACCACTAACCCAATCAGGTGCAGAATACTCAGCTCACGCAACCCGGTAAAAATGATGGCTTTGGTCGGAAATTTTTCCGCCAGTTTGCCCCAGGCCACAATGGAGCCAGAAAACGTCACGCCGCCCACCAGCAAGGTGAAGTACAGTGAAATAAACACAAACAGGCTGACCGCACTACGGCTTTCCGGCGCGATGGCAGACAGTGTCGCCCACGCCAGCAGTAAGGACGCGGCACCACCAAAACCGTTAAACAGCGAAACCATTTGCGGCATGGCGGTCATTTGCACGGTTTTGGCTTTCCAGGCACCAATAGCCCCGCCAATCACCACGCCAATAATGATGTAGGTATAGCTGATAATTTGCTGATCGAGCAGGGTGACAACCACCGCTATCAGCATACCTATGGATGAAACCAGGTTACCGCGCCGGGCGCTGGATGGGTGACTGAGTAACTTCAGACCCACAATAAAGAGGGTAGCCGCAACTACGTAGGCCAAATTAATGGTCATTGAAATGGGTGTCATGGGCTGTCTCCTTACTTACCGTCTTTTTTGCGAAACATGCCCAGCATGCGATCGGTGACCAGATAGCCGCCCACAACGTTAATGGTGGCCAGTGCCACGGCGGCGGTGCCCAGCAGAGTGGTCAGCATGCCCGACCCGGAGCCGGCTGAAACCAGCGCCCCCACCAGGGTGATGCCGGAAATGGCGTTAGAGCCTGACATCAGCGGTGTGTGCAGGGTGGCCGGTACTTTACGGATTAGCTCAAAGCCCAGGAAGGCGGCCAGCAGCACAATGAAAAGCAGATAAATAGTGTCCATGTTACCCCTCCTTATAGGCGTTTAAGAGCATGTCGTTACGTATTGCGCCGTCATGGGTAATGACACAACCGCTTAAAATTTCATCGTCTAAATCAAGGTTGAACTGTTTTTCCTCCTGCGAGTAAAACTCATCAATGAGGTTATAGACGTTATTGGCATACATATCGGTGGCCGCGCGCGCGACCTGCTGACTCCAGTCACCGGTACCGATAAGCGTCACGCCTTCAACGGTGACGGTTTGACCGGGCTCGGAGCCTTCCACATTGCCGCCGCCCTGGGCGGCCATGTCCACCACCACGCTGCCGGGCTTCATCAGCTTTAAGGTATCGCGGCTAATCAGTTGCGGTGGTTTGCGGCCAAACAGCTGCGCCGTCGTAATCACAATATCTGAACTGGCAATGGCGTCTTTTTGCGCGTCCTGCTGCTTTGCTTTTTGCTCGTCGGTCAGCTCTTTTGCATAGCCGTCTTTGGTCTGGCCGGTTTCGCCAATATCAATTTTCAGAAATTTGGCGCCCAGCGACTCAACCTGCTCGGCCACCACCTCGCGGGTATCGTACGCCAGCACATTGGCGCCCAGTCGTTTCGCGGTGGCAATAGCCTGCAGCCCGGCAACGCCGGCACCAATCACAAAGACTTTAGCCGGCTTGATGGTGCCCGATGGGGTCATCATCATGGGCAAGATAGAAGGCAGGTTACTGGCCGCCTGCATCACCATGACGTAACCCGCCAGGCTAGCCTGTGAACTTAGCGCGTCCATTTTCTGGGCCCGCGATGAACGGGGGATCATTTCAACCGAGATGGCGCTGAGTTTTTTGTCAGCCAGCTTCTCTATCAGCGGCTTCTGGAAAAACGGATCAAGGTGCCCAACCACCACCGCGCCGCCTTTCAGTGCATCAATATGCTTGTCACCCGGGCGGTTAACACACACCAGAAAATCGCTATCGGATAAATGGGGGCCGATGTCCTCGACGCATGAGGCCCCTGCGTCTGTGAAAGCGTCATCTTCATAACCGGCTGCTATGCCAGCCCCGGCCTCAATAATGATTTCAATATCATTTTTGCTGAAGCGCTGTACAGTGGAAGGCGTCACCGCGCACCGCTTGTCGGCCCTTCCGAAGGGCTCCGGCCCCACAGACTCATTTAAAACAAGTATTTTCACACACGTCTCCGATTCGTCTACTTACCCTGAGCATGACATCATCCGACCAGTTGATGGCATTTATTATGCTTATCGCTAACATGCTCATAAGAAATACATTTTATGAAGGTAGCAGGATGAGAGCGTTAAGCAATCAAAAGTTTTTTGCCTGTTAGCCATCGCAGCCTTGTTTCTCTGCTCGTAGCAAACCGGAGGGAAAGATTAATTAATAGCCGCTATTTTTCAGTCGCAGGAACGCGTCGAGGCCACCTATCGGGCCTCTTGTGTTGAATAAAACCGGGCAAGGGAGGTTTACACCAGGGTTTATGTTCCTCCCCGCTAGCAGATTAACTGTGCGTTATTGCACCTGATTTTTTTCGAGGGTGATCTGTTTACCCGATGAGGCACTGAGCCTGGCAGCATCGAGAATTCTCATCACCAGCATATTATTTTCCAGCGAAGATAACGCATAGGGTTCAGGAGTAATGCTGCCGTCTATAACGGCCTTGAAGTAACTGAAGGGATCATCATAGGGGTATGGGCGTTCACTCAATGTTTTTGTTGTCTGGGCAAAATCATCGTAACCTTCGGCCACCCGTTTGCGGTATGTGTGTCTGTTATCGGCATAAAGCACTCCGGTTTCGCCATACACTTCCATATCTTTGCGGCCAATAGGCCAGTTCCATGATGCCTGAATCACCGCCTGTTTATCCGGGTAGGTCAATATTATGGTGGCCTCATCGTCGACTAAGGGGTGATTCCCGGGTTGCAGTTGCTGGGTAATGGCAGTGACCGAATCAGGAAGCTGCCCATTCGTCAGCCAGGTCATAAGGTTTACTCCGTAGCAGCCAAAATCCATTATCGCCCCACCACCGTTTTCAGCCGGATCCAGCAGCCAGTCGAGAAACTCTTCGTTGATGCCCAGTTTTACCGGACCTTTGTGGCCGTCACGTACAATTACTTTACGCATCGGGCCTACCGCGTCGGCGGTCAGTACCTGCTTTACTTTGTGGTTGGTCGGGTACCAGGTGGTTTCATAATTTGTCAGCAGATGGATATCGTGCTTGTTAGCAAGGCTGGCCATTTGTTGTGCATGCTCGAGGTTTATCGCCAGCGGCTTTTCCACCATGACGTGGATCCCTTTGGGCGCGGCCGCCTGAACCACCTCAAGGTGTTCGCGAATACTGCCGAACGCGGTAACAGCATCAGGCTCAGTGGCGTCTAGCATCGCCTCCAGACTGGGGTATACCTTGTCTATCGAGTAACCGTGCTGTTCACTGTAACGCTTTGCCAGCGCGCGATTAGATTCAGCAATACCGACAATTTCAATGTCGCCGCGCTTCTCACTTTCAAAAATCCAGTGCACGTGTGTGTGAGTAAGACCCGCCACACCAATACGCAATTTATCAGCCGCCATCGCCTGCCCCCACATTACAAGCGTTGCAACTACACATAGTACCCACTTCATTTCCTTCCCTTGATTCGACATGGCTTTATAAAATTTAGCTTATCCTACCTTGCCATTCATGCAACGGGCTTTTGGATTAGCAGACACAAAAAAGGCGCTCCGAAGAGCGCCTTTTATAAAGCATTAAGCTTAGGCTGGCTTACATCATGCCGCCCATGCCACCCATGCCGCCCATGTCAGGCATTGCTGGTGCTGCACCTTCTTCTTTCGGGATTTCAGCAACCATGGCTTCGGTGGTGATCATCAGTGACGCGATAGACGCGGCAAACTGTAGCGCTGAACGGGTTACCTTAGTTGGATCCAGGATACCCATTTCCAGCATGTCGCCGTAGGTGTCGTTCGCTGCGTTGTAACCGTAGTTACCGTCGCCGCCTTTCACAGAGTTAACAACCACTGACGCTTCTGCGCCGGCGTTGTAGGCGATTTGACGCAGTGGCGATTCCATCGCGCGCAGTGCCAGTTTGATGCCCACAGTCTGGTCTTCGTTGTCACCAGTCAGTTCGGCCAGTTTCGCTGCCGCACGTACCAGTGCCACACCACCACCAGGGACTACGCCTTCTTCAACGGCTGCGCGGGTTGCGTGCAGCGCGTCTTCAACGCGGTCTTTCTTCTCTTTCATTTCAACTTCGGTGGCAGCACCGACTTTGATTACCGCAACACCGCCAGACAGCTTGGCCAGACGCTCCTGCAGTTTTTCTTTGTCGTAGTCTGAAGATGATTCTTCAATCTGACCACGGATTTGACCGCAACGCGCTTCAATTGCCTGGTCGTCACCAGCACCGTCAACCACAGTGGTGTTGTCTTTGTTGATAACCACGCGCTTGGCTGTACCTAAGTCTTCCAGCTGAACTTTTTCAAGCTCCAGACCAATCTCTTCAGAGATAACCGTACCGCCAGTCAGAATCGCAATGTCCTGCAGCATGGCTTTACGGCGATCGCCAAAGCCTGGTGCTTTAACCGCAGCCACTTTCACGATACCGCGCATGTTGTTAACAACCAGTGTTGCCAGCGCTTCACCTTCTACGTCTTCTGCCATGATAAGCAGTGGCTTACCGGCTTTCGCTACGTTTTCCAGTGTAGGCAGCAGTTCACGGATGTTAGAGATTTTCTTGTCAACCAGCAGGATGAACGGGTTATCCAGTTCAACAGTGCCGTTTTCCTGATTGTTGATGAAGTAAGGCGACAGGTAACCGCGGTCAAACTGCATACCTTCAACCACGTCCAGCTCGTTTTGCAGGGCCTGACCTTCTTCAACAGTGATAACGCCTTCTTTGCCTACTTTTTCCATTGCCTGGGCAATGATTTCACCTACTTCGGTGTCAGTATTGGCAGAGATAGTCCCTACCTGGGCGATAGACTTGCTGTCGGCACAGTCAGTAGACAGGGCTTTCAGTTCTTCAACGGCTGCAGACACGGCTTTGTCGATACCGCGCTTCAGATCCATTGGGTTCATGCCTGCGGCAACAGATTTCAGGCCTTCGGCAACAATTGACTGAGCCAGAACCGTTGCAGTAGTGGTACCGTCACCGGCTTCGTCATTGGCTTTAGACGCCACTTCTTTCACCATTTGTGCGCCCATGTTCTCGAACTTGTCTTCCAGTTCGATTTCTTTGGCTACCGAAACACCGTCTTTGGTGATGGTAGGTGCGCCAAATGACTTATCCAGAACGACGTTACGGCCTTTAGGACCTAGCGTTACTTTTACTGCGTTTGCTAGTGTGTTTACGCCTTTCAGCATTTTTTGACGGGCGTCGTCGCTAAAACGTACTTCTTTCGCTGCCATGATAAATTCCTCTAAATTCGGTTAAAACGGGATAAACGGATGTTATTCGACGATGGCCAGGATGTCGGCTTCGCTCAGGATAAGCACTTCTTCGCCATCCAGCTTGTCAGTTTTCACGCCGTAACCGTCGTTGAAAATAACGGTGTCGCCAACTTTAACGTCCAGAGCTTTTACATCACCATTTTCAAGGATGCGGCCATTGCCAACTGCGATCACCTCGCCACGCGTGGATTTCTCCGCGGCAGAGCCGGTCAGCACGATGCCTCCGGCAGATTTGCTTTCTTGCTCTGCGCGCTTGATGATTACGCGGTCGTGTAAAGGACGAATTGCCATTTTCAAGTCTCCTGAAAATTTCACTATTCAAGTAAGTTTATGAATCGACGCACGTTGTACGTGTGTCGTTTACCCAAGTGTCCTGATTTCTCAGGACAAAAAATCATTCTGCCCGGATAAATGGGGGAGTAGCCGGACAAACTCAAGTGTTTTAAATCAAAAAATACAAATTTTTTTCAAGGCGGCTGGCTGGCGGCCCGGAACAGGACCCAGCCTGTTCGCGTGGCCACAGAAAATTAGCGGATCCGGCGGTCAGGATCCTGCTCGGTTTTATCGGCGTACTCGCCTTCAATCACGTCGTCATCGTTTTTGCGGGTACGGTATTGCTCATAATGCGCACCAGCTCCGGTCTGGGTGTACTGACCTGCAGACGTGACCACCCGCATTTTCATATGCTTGCTGATGTGTGCGGCCAGGATGTGCCTGGTGCCCGGCAACACGAAAAGAAAGCCGAGAATATCGGTAATAAAGCCGGGGGTTACCAATAAGATGCCTGCCACCACCAGCATCATGCCTTCTACCAATTCGCGGCCCGGAATAGTATTTTGCTGCATCTTTTGCTGCGCAGTCTGTAACGTGTGCAGGCCTTCCCGGCGAACCAGGTAGGCGCCCGCAAAGGCGGTAATGATGACCAGGGCAATAGTATTCCAGCCGCCGATAATGCCGCCAACCTGTACCAGTACCGCAATTTCGATAATGGGCATGGCGGCAAAAAGTAAAAATAGTAGTCGCACCGGGCTCTCCAGTTTTTGCTCAATATGACTGTATTGGGGCGACACGCAGACTTTGCAATGGGTTCGCACTGTGTCGACAAGGTGACAACCTAATGAGACAGACGGCGAATAACTGTGAAAGAATAGGGCGTACGATCAGGTCTTTTGGAGGTGTTATGGCAGCCATAATTATTTTATCGACAGCCCCCAGTCATGCGTCGGCCAGACAGATTGCCGATGCATTAATTGAAGCGCGGCTTGCGGCCTGTGTGCAGTTGCTACCGCAGTTAGAGTCGGTATACCACTGGGATGGTAAAGTTGAGTCTGACAATGAGTGTCAGGTTATCATAAAGACCACATCAGACGCGCAACAGGCTGCGTTTGATAAGGTCTCTGAGCTGCACCCGTATGCCGTCCCCCAATGGCTGATAATTAATGATGTGAGTGGCAGTGATGCGTATATAACCTGGCTTCACGACGAAGTCAGCGCGCCACTTAAACGCCAATAAACGAGGATTTATGAAGCACCTGTTACTGCTGGTTTTACTGAGTCTCACCGTTGCTTTTACGCCACAACTGGCTCACGCCCAATTCAACGATGACGGCATGGATGATGTTTTTGGCGGCGAAGAACAGACGTTTCTGAAGGTTGATGAGGCGTTTGAATTTGATTTTAATCAGCAGGATGACACGCTCGTTATCAGGTTCGCCATAGCTGACGGGTATTACCTGTATAAAAAGCAGTTTAAGTTTGTCAGCGACAGCGCGGAGCTTGGCAACGCCGCCTTCCCTAAAGGAAAAATGATTGAGGATGAGTTTTTCGGAACCTCTGAAGTCTTTTTTGAAGATCTGACGATTCGCCTGCCGGTTAGCAAGGCAACCGAGGATGCGCTGGTTAAAGTGCGCTATCAGGGCTGCGCAGAAGCCGGTTTATGTTACCCGCCAACGGTGAAGCAGGTGTACCTGAGCGAAGTCGGCACTGCGTCATCACAGACTGGCAATGCTACCCAGTCTGAGCAGTTTTCACTGGCCGACCGGTTAAGCAGTAGCGACAGTGTGGCGATCACCTTATTGTTGTTTCTGGTGCTGGGCATTGGCCTGGCATTTACGCCCTGCGTGTTTCCTATGTACCCCATTATCTCCGGCATTGTGATTGGTCAGGGTAAAGACATTAAGCTGTCACGGGCCCTGTCACTGTCGTTTATCTACGTGCAGGGCATGGCCATAACCTATTCGCTGCTGGGGCTGATCGTGGCCTCGGCGGGCGTACAATTTCAGGCTGCGCTGCAACATCCGGTAATTCTGGGCGTCTTCATCGTGGCCTTTGTGCTGCTGGCCATCGCCATGTTTGGTGCCTATGAAATTCAGTTACCGGCGGCCTGGCAACAGCGCCTGAACAACCTTAGCAATGATCAGACCCGTGGCTCGTTTGTGGGAGTGTTTATCATGGGTGTGCTGTCTGGTCTGGTCGCCTCGCCCTGCACGACCGCACCGCTCACCGGTATTTTGCTGTTTATTGCACAAACCGGCGATATGGTCTTTGGCTTCATTGCCCTGTACGTGCTCAGCATCGGCATGGGGATCCCGCTGGTACTGTTTGCCGTAACAGGGGGTAAACTGCTGCCAAAAGCTGGCAACTGGATGAACATTGTCAAAGTTACCTTCGGCTTTATGATGCTGGCCGTCGCGCTGATTTTTGTCGAGCGCCTGTGGAGCAGTGATTATGTCAATCTGTTCTATGCGGCACTGGGCCTGGCAGCCTTTACCTATTACCAGGTGATGAATCAGGGCAGTGCCGCATCACTGGGCAAAGGCGTGCGCAGCCTGGTTATCTTTATCGGCTTATTTACCAGTGCCATGGTAGGCTACCAAACGCTGTTTAGCGACAGTTCACTTACCCAGTCCAGCTCCACCAGCAGCGCCGGGCAGGCACACCCGGAATTTGTGGTGGTGAAAAACCTCGAAGATTTTGAGGCCAAGCTGGCAGATGCCAACGCTCAGGGAAAATCGGTGATGGTGGACTTATATGCCGACTGGTGCGTAGCCTGTAAAGAGTTTGAAAAGTATACCTTCCCGGATGCCGCCGTGGTAGAGGCGTTAGATAATACGGTATGGATGCAGATTGATCTGACCGAGAATACGCCCACCAATCTGGCGTTTCAGGATGAGTTTGATGTACTGGGTCTGCCTACCATTCTGTTTTTCAATAAAAACGGGACGGAAGTGCCACAATCACGGGTTACCGGCTTTATGAAAGCGGCACCGTTTGCCCGACATGTTGAGCAGGTGCTGCCTGAGTAAGGAAGATGCATGCGTGTCGTTCTTCTCTGTGTATTATTCACAGTTAATAGCTACAACGCGCTGGCGGACACCCGCTGTTTTGATCAGCAGCGGTTTTGTTTCGCCACCGAGCGCGACGATGACCGCTACACGTTAACCTTGTACCGGCACGCACCATTACCGGTTGTTGTCACCGTTTATGCGCCGCAGCTTGCCTCACACCATGCCACTTATGCACTTGTCGATGACACACCGGTTACACTTGCTACCCTGGACAATCCTGCCGCTTTCTGGCGTACGATGCGCGTACGCTGGACACCGGGCGAGCTAAATGCCACGCACAATGATGACATACGCTATTCACCGCCTCTGAAACCTATCGACGCGTATCCCATCGTCCAGGGTTACGACGGGCAGTTCAGCCACACGGGGGATTCACGCTACGCACTGGATTTTGCCGCCGATGTCGGCACCCCGGTTTATGCAGCGCGCGGTGGCGTAGTGATCGATGTAAAAGCGGACAGTAATTCCGGTGGTGCCTCACAACGTTACGCCGGTGACGCCAACTATATCGCTATCCTGCATGATGACGGTACCACCGGTGAATATTATCACTTGAAGCATCAGGGTGTGCGGGTAAGCCGGGGTGAGCAGGTCGCCCGGGGTGCACATATTGGTGATACTGGTAACACCGGCTTTTCCTCCCTGCCGCATCTGCACTTTGCCGTTTACCGGGCGAAAAGTCATGGCCGGTTTGAATCGGTGCGGGTCCGCTTCTCGCCACCACTCATCGACACCAGCACTCATTAAGGTTACCAAGAGATTAGCCATTGCTTGCGAAACCTGCCTTTCGACTACGCACTGCAGGACTCGCTGAATGATGACAGACGTATTCGCATCTTCTTTTACCTTCCTAACTTTGCATCGAAATCACCTGATTAGACCAGTATTTTGCTGCGAAATCTGTGAACGGAACTATAATCAGGCTCAGTTGCCGAAAACGATACGTACAATTGGTTTTATTTCGTGCAACTTGCTATGAATTTTGCTGAAATGACTCAACGACGTAACTTTTAAAGCACGATAGCAGCAATTTGATGAATATTTTGATTATTAATGGCCCTAACCTGAATCTGTTGGGGCGGCGAGAGCCAGATAAATACGGGCACCAGACGCTCACGGACATTGTTGACGCTCTGACGGCGCAGGCAGACTCTGCCGGCGCGACGTTATCCCATTTCCAGTCAAATGCTGAGCACGCCATCATTGATCGTATACATCAGGCCATGGACACCGCCGACGCTATCATTATTAATCCAGGTGCACTTACTCATACCAGTATTGGTTTACGGGACGCGCTGCTTGCGGTGCAGGTCCCCTTTTTTGAAGTGCACCTGTCGAATATTCACGCCCGCGAATCATTCCGGCATCACTCGTACCTGTCAGATGTCGCCGCAGGCGTTATCGTGGGCATGGGTCCGATTGGCTATGCGCTGGCGTTAACCGCCGCACTGAATTTACCGTCTAAACAACAAAATAACTGAGACAGAACATGGATATAAGAAAGATTAAAAAACTTATTGAGCTGGTAGAAGAATCTGGCGTTGCCGAGCTGGAAATTACCGAAGGCGAAGAGTCTGTACGTATTCACCGGGGGCCGTCCGGTGCGCCGCAACCGATGCAGTATAATTATGCAGCACCGGCACCGCAGGCCGCACCTCAGGCACCGGCTGCTCCTGCCGCACCCAGTGAACCCGAAACACCGGCCGCACCGAGCGGTCATACTGTCAAATCACCGATGGTGGGTACTTTTTACCGCGCTTCGTCGCCTACCGCGAAACCATTTGTAGAAGTGGGTCAGTCAGTGAAAGTTGGCGATACACTTTGCATTGTTGAAGCAATGAAAATGATGAATCAGATTGAAGCCGATAAAGCCGGTGTTGTGAAAGACATCCTGGTTGATAATCAGGATCCGGTGGAGTTTGATCAGCCACTGTTCGTCATCGAATAACCAGGCGGCCGCTATGCTAGATAAAGTACTAATTGCCAACCGTGGCGAAATAGCACTGCGTATTTTGCGTGCCTGCAAAGAGCTGGGCATCAAAACCGTTGCTGTGCATTCCACCGCGGATAAGAATCTCAAACACGTTTTGCTGGCCGATGAGTCAATTTGCATTGGTAAAGCCTCTGCCACTGAGAGTTATCTGAACATTCCCCGCATTATTGCGGCGGCAGAAGTCACCAATTCGATTGCCATTCATCCGGGCTACGGGTTCCTCGCAGAAAACGCTGACTTTGCCGAAGCTGTTGAAAAAAGCGGGTTTATCTTCGTGGGTCCTACCGCAGACACCATTAGTCTGATGGGCGACAAGGTGTCGGCCATCAACTCAATGAAAAAAGCCGGCGTGCCCTGTGTTCCCGGCTCAGACGGGCCACTTAACGATGACGCAGAGCGCAATAAAGGTATTGCCAAGCGCATCGGCTATCCCATCATCGTCAAAGCCGCCGGTGGCGGTGGCGGACGAGGAATGCGTGTGGTGCGTAAAGAGGAAGAGCTGATTAAAGCGATTGAAACCACGCAGGCGGAAGCAGGCGCGGCGTTTGGTAATGCCACCGTCTACATGGAAAAGTTTCTTGAGAATCCCCGACACGTAGAAATTCAGGTGCTCGCGGATGGCCAGGGTAATGCCATACACCTGGGTGAACGTGACTGCTCAATGCAGCGTCGTCATCAGAAAGTCGTCGAAGAAGCGCCAGCGCCGGGTATTTCTGAGCAAATGCGCAGTAAAATCGGCGATCGCTGCCGTCGCGCCTGTATTGAAATTGGCTACCGTGGCGCAGGTACCTTCGAGTTTTTGTATGAAAACGGCGAGTTTTACTTCATTGAAATGAATACCCGCATTCAGGTCGAACACCCGGTGTCTGAAATGATCACCGGTGTCGATTTGATCAAGGAACAGCTACGTATTGCGGCGGGGCAGCCTCTGTCTATTGATCAGTCACAAATCCAGATCCGCGGTCATGCCATTGAGTGCCGTATCAATGCTGAAGATCCTGAAACCTTCGTACCCAGTCCGGGGCACATTGATATGTTTCATTCTCCCGGCGGCCTTGGTGTCCGGTGGGACTCGCACATCTATGCTGGCTATGCGGTGCCGCCGTTCTATGATTCAATGATTGGTAAGCTCATTACCTACGGCGAGAGCCGTGATGAAGCTATTGCCCGCATGCGCCACGCGCTGGATGAGCTGGTCATCGACGGCATTAAAACCAACATTCCGCTGCAGCGGAAAATCATGTCTGATGAAAACTTTTTCGCGGGTGGTACCAATATCCACTATCTGGAAAAGAAACTCGGTATTAGCTAAAGAGGACGCGCCGGACACCTTGGGAAGATACCCGGCGCGTTTTATCGATTGGTTTAATCGACAAAGCCTGATGGAGCATGTGCGGGGTGAAACGTATACTTCGTGTTGTTAAATGATGTGTTTCTCCCACACTTCCCTTAGGAAACCTGACGTTTTCTTCAGCCGGTGCCTGTCACCGGCTTTTTTCTGTGTGCATTTTATACTACTGTCATAAACCCGTGGCACTATTGGCATACGTTAAACTATTATTTTCACCTTCTATGACGATACGCCTTTGTTTGCTGTGTTTTTGCTGTGCGCTTTTGTTCAGTATTCCGGTAGCAGCAACCCCAGGGTATTCACACAACCTGGATGTTCAGGTACGACTTGATAACCGCAGTAACCGCGCGCATCGTGAACAATACCGGTTGCGTTACTACCCATCTGTGACATTCAGCGAAAACAGCGCATGGTCACTTAACAGTTTTGTGGTCAGCGGCGATGACTTTTCTTCCAGCCACAATACCTTTGGCAGCGACAATACCGATCGCATCTATGTGCGCCGTCTGTTTGTACGGCATACCGGCGATTACGGTAAAACCGAAGCGGGCGTCATTCCCACTTATAAAGGACGGGTATCCTCGTCCGGACTGTCGAAGGATGGCTGGATTGAGGGACTACGGCATGTACGTTACCTGCCGAACGACAGCGCGCTGGAACTGGTTGTCGGTCAGCTTCACAACACCAATCCGGCCAATGCTCTGTCGACACCCGACGACCTGGACTATATCGAGCTGGAATATTCGGCGCGCATGGGGCAGGCGCAAAGCTTTGAAATCAGCGCAGAGCGCATGACCAATGGTAACTTTTTACGCGGTGAGTATCGCTGGCGTTTCAGTAACGAAGCCACCGTGTTTGTTGAGCTGATTAAGCGCCTGGATAAAGACGAAACCAAGACGGTCATGGGGCTCAGCGGGCAATGGCAGATGGGTAACTATCCTCTTGAGTATTTTGCCCACTATTCCTATGTGAGCGAAGGGTTTGGTCCCCGCGCTGAGTTAACCGAGGACTTTCTGGGCACCGGCCATGGCATGTCTGCCGAACTTGAAGGCGAGTTGTGGTCGGACTGGCAACTTGACTGGTTCGTCCGCCTTGACGTGGTGGACAGTGTGTCGCGGGTATTAACCGGGGTCAAATTCCCACTTCATTATCCCTGATACACGTTATAAAAAAGGCCCACCAGAGGTGGGCCAAACAGCAAGAACGCGTACACACTTCAACAGTGCATAGGTAGATACGTTGTCTCGCAGCCCCAGTTCACTCCCCTCAGGTTACGTTTTTTTAATAAAAAATGATTTCTCCGGCCAGGCTGCAGGCTTTATGACTGGCGGATAATATGTTTTTGTAACATGCAGAACTGACTTCTCGAATTTAATGCAACCTTGACTATAATTTGATTGTTATGCAAACACCTTATCGTCAACTTAAAGCACAACTTCCCGTTCAGTACCTGTCCATTGACGTATTGCTTGCACTACGTATTCTGTTTGATAAAGACGGTGACATCGTTAACCTGGACGATGATATTCGCGAGCTGGCGCACCACCCTGAACGTCTTAACAACAGTTACCGGCCAGAGTGGGAAGCCTATGTTACGCGTGCGATTGCCGCCGAGCTAAACAAACATCCCGACCAGAATGTTACACAGTTTGTTGAGCGTATTCTCAGAGATGTCGAAGCCGTGAAAGACAGCTCGTTTCGGTATGATACGCTGTATGAAGCCGTATGCCGTGCCGGAGCTGTTAATGATGCCAGCAACACCAGCGTATTTCCCACGCCATGGCGACAGCAAATTATGGCGTTGTTGCTGCCCGTCAGCACACTACCCAGAGAGTAATACCGGCGAAGGGCTGTTTACCATGGGCGACAGCTATTGCCGGCAAAATCTGCCTTGCAACTACACACTTCTTACTCGCTAAGGCACGATAGGATCCTACGCATTTTTACTAGCCGGCGCCGTCCGGCTTATACTGCGACGGACAATAACCCCGCTCAACGTCTGGTGAGCGTAGCTTTCGATGTTTGGTTTTGCGTCCGCTGACACGCGCCCGCCAGTTTTTGAACGCTTTAGGCTTCAGCTGGTGACGCATAAACTGAATAACGTCATCTTCGCTTAGGCCGAACAGACGCTCAATAGCTTCAAACGGTGTGCGGTCTTCCCATGCCATTTCTATAATGCGGGAGGTATCGACGTCATTAAATCGTGATGCCATTCTCATCTGCCTGTCTGTCTTTTTCGAACTATGACAAATAATACGGCTGTCACGCCTCGCTGTTCACTGCGCCGCATGAACGATCGTTAATAATTCGGCAGCAGCCTGTGCATCTGACATCGCACGGTGGTGCCTGTCCATCTTAATACCAAACTGCGCAGTCAGTGCCGCCAGCGAATAGCTGGGCAGGCCGGGCTTGGCACGACGCATTTCCCTGACCGTACACAGCTTGGGCCGCCGGAATGTGCGCTCAAGGCGTGCAAATTCCTGACGGATAAAGCCAAAATCAAAATTCACGTTGTGCGCCACAAATACGCAGCCTTCGGTAAACTCGTCAATAATGTCTGCCACCTCACTGAACAGCGGCGCATCAGCCACCATGGCATCGTCAATGCCAGTCAGTCGGGTAATGGATTTTGGAATTCGGCGCTGCGGGTTGAGCAGTGTCTGATAGCGGTCAATGATTTCACCATGCTGCATTTTTACCATGCCAATTTCAGTGATCCGGTGGTAAGCATTATTGCCACCGGTAGTTTCTATATCGACGACCACATAGGGCTGATTCGGGTCGCGCACCCAGTTTACCTGGGTAATATTCACCTCAAACCCCGCCTGCTGCATGCGCTGTATGGTGGTCAGCTGATTGCGCCTTAACTGATCACCCGGCGCCTTGATTTCTTCAAAGCGCAGGATCTCACCGTCGAATACCATAATGTCAGGGAATCCGTCACTGAGTCCGGCAAAGTCCTCGCTCATCATGCGCAGTAGGGTAATAACACTGTGCAAAGGTGCGTGGTCAAGCAAAGCGCTAATCGTCTCAAGTAAACGCTGGTGCCACATAAACAGCGCATTTACTTTGCCATAATGCGCGCCTGCCATGCGGGTAACATGCTGCATCAGCGCGGTCGTATCAGTCAGGGTATTAAGCAACGCTTCGATGTCTTCGCTAAACTGCGTGTAAAAGGTGTTGTGTTTCAGCGACTGAGGACGACGGTCAAACTCTGTCACCAGCACATCACGCTCAAATAGCAGAGGCCAGAACGTCAGACCAAACAAACTACGCCACAGCCGGTTTTCAGTCCGCCAGCAGTGCAGTCCCTCACGCCGGTAAAAACCCAGAACACCGGCTTCGACCTCGTGGCGGTGGCTTTCATCCAGGTCGAGCGTGCGACTGGCGCTACGCAGCATATCGGTTACCGCACTGGTCCGCTTTTTATGAAACTTTCTGGCGTAAAAATCCTCCGCAAAGGCTAGCAACGTATCAGAGGGCGGAGTATCAATCAGTGTTTCCAGGCGGGCTTTTACCTCGTCTTTACGGCCTGCTTTGTAGGCTTCTCTTATCCACTTTTCCTGAGCCTCGTCACTGTCTGCCTGCGCCAGCACACTCAATGCAGTGTCAGGCTCAGTGGCCAGCAGCGCCAGACCCAGTCGCAGCAAATAGCGATTGCGGTATTGCTGCGCCGCCGGGCTTCGCAGAACAGGCATCTCAGTGCGAGCGGCCACCAGCTTCTCGGTATCACTCCAGAATGGTACGCGCTGATAGTCATTCACATACGTCCAGGCTCTGACCGCTTCATCCTTATCATCAAACCGCGCACTGTCCTGCGTTGCATCGGCCCGGGTGCGCATGATCCCTAAATCGCGCATAGAAAACTGATTCAGCCGGCCCTTGCTGTGACCAAAATAAAGAAATAACAAATAGCGAAGCGTGTCATTAAAGCGGCTGACCAGATAGTCCTCTGGCAACGAGGAGGGCCAGCCATGCACGCGGACCTGGCTTTCCAGCAGTAACACCAGATCGTCTTTTTTTCTGGCATTTAAACTGCCTGCACCGTCAGGACGCAACAGGGTAATAATTGCATCTTTGGTCAGCGCTCCGGCAATGTCAGTCAGTGATGCCTGAGCAATATCACCAAACCAGCCCGTCTCGGTCAGTGCATCCAGATGCGCCTGTGGCGTGTCAATTTCTGCATAATTGAAATGATGACGATTGATGACCGCATACTTCCGGTTCGCGGCGCGGGCAATCAGACACTGCTGATCTTTGCAGAGTGCCCGAAAGTCCCTGATAAACGCGTGCGCCTCGCACGTCAGTAATGCCCGGTTAGCGCCCTCAAAAAAACCCAGGAATTCGTGAAAATGATCAAGATAATAGGTTGCCGGCAACGTTTTGTTACGCATATCCCATCCATAAGCACTGTACTTTTAAACAGTATACGCTGTTCAGTGTAACCGCGAAAGTGCAGGAGGCGAACTGTTATCGATGACCGCAGCGCCTTAATCAATTCGAATACGCTGACGGGCAACCCAGGCGAAATGCGCCGCAAGACTGTCATCAGCTAACAACCTGTCCAGTGTATTGAGGTGTTTGGCCAGCTCCATTGCAGTATAAAAGCGGTGGATCCCGTCGTGACACTGCCGGCAGATATAAATGCCCTGACTTAGTTCCTGCCGTGAATAGTTTTTACGAAAGTAGGCACGCCGGTGCATGTGACGGGGAATAAGATGGTGATATGTCAGCCGGGTTTCGCGCCCACAGCATGGGCAGATCCCGGTACGTTTCGGTAGCGGCATGGGCCAATATTCACAGGTTAAACCATTCTTTGCAATGCGTTTGGCAATCCACCGGCTTACCTGCTGCGTAAAAGCCTCTAGTAAAGGTGCAGATAAGTTTATCGCCGCTCAAGCGCACAGCCAGGTGCCGGGTCAAGGCAATCTTATTGATGCGAATAAGGAGACACCATGAGCTTAACCCAACCGATGACCTTTGAGTGCCCCTACTGCATGGCACCCAACGATGTCGAGATTGATGAAATGAACGATGTCGGCCAGCAGCAGGTGCTGGACTGCCAGATTTGCTGCCAGCCAATTGAGCTGCATGTCAGCCGCGATGGCGATACTTTGTCGCTGCAGGCGAATCGCGAAAATGACTGAGCAAATACGGTCAGTATCGGCTGAGCAAATTAACGACATGGAGGCGCGATACCGCGCTAATTTCGTGAACAGCCTGTCCGGCTTTAAGTCGGCCTGTCTGCTGGGGACCAGTGACGGGCAGACGGACAATCTGGCCATTGTCAGCTCACCGGTTCATATTGGTGCTAACCCACCGTTGCTCGGTCTGATTATGCGCCCGCATTCCGTGCAACGTGATTCTCTGTCTAACATTAAGCAGTTTCACGACTATACGCTGAACCACGTGCATCACAGCTGGACCGACAAAGCCCATCAGACTGCTGCCAGATACCCGGCAGACACCAGCGAATTCAGCGCGGTAGGATTAACCCCCTGGTATTCCACAGCACTCAACGCACCGTATGTAGCAGAAAGTCACGTCAAAATCGGACTGAGACTGGTGCAGCGGCAAGTGCTGTGCAACGACACAGAATTACTGATTGGCGCAGTTCAGGAAGTGCTGGTGACAGACACCCACATTGCTGACGATGGCTATGTCGACCTTGAAGCGTTAGGTAGTGCCTGTATTTCAGGGCTCGACAGCTATCATCAGACTACCCGGCTGGCGCAGTACGCGTATGCCAAACCTGACCAGCCTCTGCATCAAAAAAATGGCAAATAGCGGCACGATCTGAAAAAAACTTAATAAAGATCAAAGACAGAAAACTTTTTTTGTCAGATCCTGAAAATACGCGTATAAGTATATACCATTGACAAAAGGAGCCGGTTACCTGACTGCAACCGGCTGTCTGAAACCTGCTTATACGCAGGTTTTTGTATTTTAGAGAGTGATTAAAAAAGAATCATTCTCAATTTTATTACTCTGGAGATAACTATGAAATCGGTTGATCGTCGCGGTTTCCTCAAGATGTCTGGTACAACACTAATTGGTTTAACACTGGGAGGAACAGCGCTGCGGGCGCATGCGCAGGAACCACTGGATGCAGACGACCCGACAGCCAAGGCACTGAACTATACCGCTTCTTCCACTGTGGATGGGTCAAACTGTGGAAATTGCATGTATATACAGGGTGACGAAGGGAAAAGTCAGCGCCCCTGCGCTATTTTCCCTGGCAAACTGGTCGATGTGAACGGCTGGTGCAGTGCCTGGGTCAAACGTCCGAGCTAATTGATGTGGCGCGCAGGGCAAGGGTCGACCTGCGCGCCTGTTGCTTCACTTGCCCTTAATACCCCGCAATACAACGAAAAAATCTGGCTGCCATTGTGTTTCTCAGGCACGCTAAGCCAGAATAACCAGAATGTTCAGTCTGTGAACGTTTTCGCATTATAAAATCAATAACCTTTTATTACCCTGCAACCGCAAGGAGACTTTGCCCATGCACCCATCCCGGATAACTCCATACTGTCTCGCTCTTATTGGCCTGCTAAGTATTTTCACTGCCAGCGCTCAGGAAAAAGACGCGACCACCGCGCCAGTGCCGGAAGCTGCCATGTCGCAAACCACGCACAAAGCCAGAATCAATGGCGACACGATAAAATACAGTGTGCATGCGGGCGATATTCACCTGAAAGACAAAGACGGCAAGCCAACCGCGTCGGTCTTTAGCATCAGCTACCTACGTGAAGATGTGGATAATCGCGCCGAACGCCCTTTACTGTTTGTGTTTAACGGCGGCCCGGGCTCTTCCAGTGTATGGATGCATATGGGCCTGTTCGGCCCAAAACGCGTGGTGCTGCCGAGCGATGCCAGCAAGGTCGGCGCACCGCCTTACCCGATTAAAAATAATCCGGACAGCCTGCTGGATATGGCCGATCTGGTATTTATTGATCCCGTAGGCACCGGTTACTCGAAACCACTGGGGGAAACCGAAGGGAAAGCGTTCTGGGGCGTAAAAGAGGATGCGCAGGCACTGGCCGAGTTCGTACGGTTATACATCACCAAGCACAAGCGCTGGAATTCCCCTAAGTACCTGGCGGGTGAGAGCTACGGCACAACCCGCGCAGCGGCGATGGTCGGAGAGTTACAGGAAGGCTGGGGCAGCATTGACTTAAATGGGGTCATGCTAATTTCGTCCATCCTTGATTTTCAGACCGGCGATTTCACCGACGGTAATGATCTTCCTTACCTGACCTTTTTGCCAACGTACGCGGCGACGGCCTGGTATCATGACGCGATCCCCAATAAAGCGCAGTACGACAGCCTGGGGAGCTTTCTGAGTGAAGTTAAAGACTTTGCGCTGGGCGAGTATGCAAGCGTCCTGCTAAAAGGCGATCTGGCCAGTGACGACAGCAAGGCGTCAGTCGTCGATGCTCTGCATGCCTATACCGGCCTTGATAAAACCTATATTGAACAAACCGATATGCGTATTAACGAATTCTATTTTATGAAAGAGTTACTGCGTGACCGTGGCGACGTTGTAGGCCGGCTGGACAGCCGTTATCTGGGAGAAGATGAAGTCCAGGTTTCCAGCAGTTTTGAAGCAGATCCGTCCTCATATGCCATAGACGGCGCGTATACAGCGGCCCTGCAACATTACATGGCCACCGAGCTGGATGTGCTGCGCGAGGAAAAATATAACGTACTCTCAGGTGACGTGTTCCGTAACTGGAACTGGCAGATAGGTAACAGCGCACGCGGCCAGGGTTTTCTGGCGATGACCCCGACGTTGTCGCGGGCGATGCGTCAGAACAAAGATTTCCGTATCTTTGTCGCCAATGGCTACTATGACTTAGCCACGCCATTTTTTGCCACCGAGTATTCAATGAATCATCATGGCATTGATAAGGATCGGCTTACCATGAAGTATTACGAAGCCGGTCACATGATGTACATCCACCAGCCTTCATTGGAACAGCTGACCGAAGATCTGCGTCAGTTTTTGTCCTCGGCAAACTGACTGTCAGGGGCTGGCAGTCTGTCATGCAGATTGACCAGCCCAAACCTGTCAAGTAACGCCTGATACCGACCGTCAGCGATAAACTCTGCAAGCACCTCATCAAACTGCTCTCGCAACACGGGATCATGGATTGCCGCGCTGTAAGGGCTGATACTGAACAGTTCGTGGATCACGGTGGCATGCTGCTGCGAATCAGGCAGCTGCCCTTTCAGATAAGTAAAAATGTTACGATCGAGCACGGCAACATCGACGCTGCCTAGTAACAGCATACTGACCTGTCGGCGTTGTTCCGGTACTTCCAGGTATCCCGAGGTGCGCTCAATCATGCGCGCGAACGCCGGACCGAGTACTTCAGTGGCTGTCTGAAACGCAATCACACTGTGTCCGGCCAACGCATCAATTGAATTGATATCCAGCTGTCGGTCCTGGCGGGTGACGGCGACATTCTGATAAATAACATAAGGGTCGGTGAGTAATGTCGCGTTGATGGTGTGGCGCAGATTCATGGTCAGCCCCATATCCACCTCGCCTTCTGCCACCATCATCATGGTACGTCCCATGGGCACATAGACCGGCCGCATCTCGTGACCTAATTCGTGCAGAATTTGCCGGACCAGCTCCAGCTCAAAGCCTGAATCGGCGTCAGACATAACATAAGGTGGCTTGTTCCAGCCAACGACAACATCCAGCGTTTTTGACAGCACAGAAGCCGACATTGTAGATGCCGCCAATATCGAAAGCGCAGAAAGTGACAGGCGCATGTATCACCAACAGGCATAGCCAGAAAACTCTAAGATACACCTTTTTGTTGTATTCACCAACGGCCTGCGAGAATTGCCCCCTTTGCCCTGCCGCTTCCTTATCCACACTGGTACAATACGTTGCCATCATCGTCACATACTTTAACCAAGGAATACCATGGCCTGGATACAATTGCTTATCGAAACCTCGTCGGAAAACGCTGAAGCGATAGGCGACTGCCTGAGCGAGGTCGGCGCCCAGGCGGTAACCTTCGTCGACGCAAAAGACACGCCGATGTATGAACCCAAACCTGGCGAAGTGATGCTGTGGCCCGACACACGGGTAATTGGCTTATTCGATGCCAGCGACGATATTGACGGTATTATTGGTCAGCTTCGACACATGCCAGTGTTAGGTGACACGTTCAGCTATAAACTCGATGCACTGGAAGACAAAGACTGGGAGCGCGAGTGGATGGATAACTTTCATCCCATGCAATTTGGTGAGCGTCTGTGGATTTGTCCCAGCTGGCGCGAGGTACCAGACCCGGAGGCGGTTAATGTGTTGCTGGATCCCGGGCTGGCCTTTGGCACCGGCACCCATCCGACAACTGCGCTGTGCCTGCGCTGGCTGGACGGGTTATCACTTAAAGGAAAAACGGTCGTCGATTTTGGCTGTGGTTCCGGCATTCTTGCCATTGCGGCATTAAAGCTGGGTGCTGACAAGGTTATCGGCATCGATATCGATCCTCAGGCGCTTGAGGCGACACAGGAAAATGCCAGACGCAATGCTGTCAGTGACCGGCTCTTTGTGTATTTACCGCAGAACCAGCCAACCATTAGTGCCGACGTCGTTGTCGCCAATATCTTAAGCGGGCCTTTGTTGTCGCTGCGTGAAACCATTACCGCGTTCTGTAAACCGGGGGGACAACTGGTGCTCTCAGGGATCCTCAACGAGCAGGTCAACGACATTGAAGCCGCTTACAGCACTGACGTTGACCTGGCCCCCAGTGTGACAGAAGGAGAGTGGGCGCGCGTCAGTGGGCAGCGTCGCTAACCTACTGACTTTTGATGATAAATTCGAAGATACCCCGGGCCGACATCAGGGATTATCTGGCTTGGGAATGTTCTGATTTTCGATTCTGTCAAGAGTCCAGCACCAAATTTTGTGCGATTTTTAGCCTTTTCATGTTTAGCGAAAACGCGTACACTTAGCGCCCCGTTTGAGCCGGGTGTATAATTTCTGTTCAGTTGTAGTTGAATAATTATGCGTATTGGACCCTATCAGCTTGATAACAATTTGATGCTCGCGCCGATGGCAGGCGTGACCGACCGACCATTCCGTCAGCTTTGCAAACGGATGGGGGCAGGTCTGGTGGTGTCTGAAATGTTGTCGAGTAACCCGCGGGTATGGAAAACCGCCAAGTCGATGGCGCGCATGGACCATAGTGGCGAAGAAGGGATCCGGTCGGTTCAGATTGCCGGGGCTGATCCTGCACTCATGGCGCAGGCAGCACAGTTTAATGTTGAAAACGGGGCGCAGATCATCGATATCAACATGGGCTGTCCGGCCAAAAAAGTGAATAAAAAACTCGCAGGCTCCGCACTCTTGCAGTATCCGGAGTTGGTTGAGTCAATTATACAAGCAGTGGTTGAGGCGGTGGATGTGCCTGTCACATTAAAAATCCGCACCGGATGGAATCCGGACAACCGCAACGGGGTTGATATTGCCCGTATTGCTGAACAAAACGGCATTCAGTCGCTGGCTGTTCATGGCAGAACACGCGCCTGTATGTATAAAGGACACGCAGAGTACGACACCATTGCCAAAATTAAGGCAGCAGTGACTATTCCGGTTATTGCGAATGGCGATATTACCTCTGCGCAAAAAGCACAAGAGGTGCTCGACTACACTGGCGCAGATGGTCTGATGGTAGGCCGGGGCGCACAGGGAAACCCTTGGATTTTCAAGCAAATACTGCATTTTCTTGAAACCGGTGAAACCCTGAGTGCACCACCATTGTCAGAACAACATGACGTGCTACGCAGCCACGTAGCCAATGTGCATGCTTTTTATGGTGACATTGCCGGTGTAAGAATTGCCCGAAAGCACGTGGGCTGGTATCTCTCGGAGCATGATAAGGAACGTCAGTTTCGTAAAATCTTTAACGCCATTGAGCAAAGCGATGCGCAGCTCACGGCGATAGACGATTATTTTCAATCGCTGCAACGTCGAGAAACCCGACAGATTTCTCCCGCAGCATAGTGATGACTAACCAAAGAGCAAGACTGTATTATGTTCGATCAAAATGTGACTTCACCTTTTACTACCACAGTAACAACGCCTTCTCAGACTCAGGCGCAAAAGCCACTGCGTGATTCCGTAAAGCAGGCGGTTAACAAATACCTTAAGCAGCTGGACAACGCCAACATCGACAATTTATATGAGATGGTGCTGGCAGAAGTTGAAGCGCCTTTACTGGAAGAGGTCATGACTTACACGCGTGGCAACCAGACCCGCGCCGCCATCATGATGGGCATCAACCGTGGCACACTGCGTAAGAAGCTGAAGCAGTACGGCATGAACTAAGATTGACGGGCATTGCCCACTTAAGAGCACCTTTCGGTGCTCTTTTTGTTTCAACCATTTGTGATAGTACCGACACCTATGCAAACACCAAAACCTATTCGCCGCGCACTTCTTAGTGTGTCAGACAAAACCGGAATTGTAGAATTTGCCAGCGCCCTGCACGAGGCTGGCGTTGAACTGTTGTCCACCGGCGGCACAGCCCGCCTGCTCAGTGAAGCAGGACTGCCAGTCAAAGAGGTCTCCAGCCACACCGGGCACCCAGAAATAATGGATGGCCGCGTTAAAACCCTGCATCCGAAAATTCACGGCGGGATTTTAGGTCGCCGCGGCCAGGACGAGAGCGTCATGGCGCAAAATGAAATAGACGCCATTGATCTGGTTGCAGTTAACCTTTACCCCTTCGCAGATACGGTGGCCAAAGACGACTGTACACTGGAAGACGCCATCGAGAATATCGATATTGGCGGTCCTACCATGGTTCGCGCGGCTGCCAAAAATCATCGTGATGTCACCATTGTGGTGAACGCCGACGATTACGCCCGTGTCCTTACTGAGATGCAGCAGAATGAAAATTCACTGACACACCAGACCCGCTTTGACCTGGCGGTGAAAGCCTTTGAGCATACGGCCGAATACGATGGCATGATCGCGAACTACTTTGGTACCCGCCTTGACGCGGTTGAAGGTGAAGACGACGACGGTCACGATCACAGTGAATTCCCACGCACGTTTAATGTGCAGATGAGCAAAAAGCAGGATCTGCGCTACGGCGAAAACAGCCACCAGAATGCGGCGTTTTATGTAGAGAACCAGGTGCAGGAAGCCTCGGTCGCGACGGCCGAGCAGCTGCAGGGCAAAGCCTTGTCCTTTAACAATATCGCGGACACCGATGCGGCGCTGGAATGTGTGAAAGAGTTCGACGAACCAGCCTGTGTGATCGTCAAACACGCAAACCCGTGTGGTGTGGCAATTGGCGAAACAAGTTTAGCCGCTTATGACCGCGCATTTAAAACCGATCCTACCTCGGCGTTTGGCGGCATTATTGCGTTTAACCGTGAGCTGGACGCTACGACGGCGCAGGCCATTGTTGATCGTCAGTTTGTCGAAGTGATCATTGCGCCGTCTGTCTCAGAGCAGGCCAAAGACGTAATTGCAGCTAAGAAAAACGTCCGCCTGCTGGCCTGTGGCGACTGGCACGGGCAACTAACTGAAGGCTACGACTATAAGCGCGTCAATGGCGGCATGCTGGTGCAGGAGCGCGACTTCGGCATGGTGGAGATGGACGACCTTAAAGTGGTCACCAAGGTTCAGCCTGATGCGCAGCAACTGCGCGATCTGATGTTCTGCTGGAAAGTGGCCAAGTATGTGAAGTCTAATGCCATTGTCTATAGCAAAGATGGCATGACAATCGGCGTCGGTGCCGGCCAGATGAGCCGTGTCTATTCGGCGAAAATTGCCGGTATTAAAGCCGCCGACGAAAAACTGGAAGTCGCAGGGTCGGTGATGGCCTCTGATGCGTTCTTCCCATTCCGCGACGGTATTGATGCGGCAGCGGCAGCGGGTATCAAAGCGGTGATCCAGCCCGGTGGCTCGATGCGTGATGACGAAGTCATCGCGGCAGCTGACGAGCATGGTATCGCGATGGTCTTCACTGGTATGCGCCACTTCCGCCACTAACGGTATACCACAAGCCGGGCAGCGTATGCGGTAATCTGCCTGGCTTTATCGTTAACTTGTCAGCGTGATGGGCCGCCAGGGTGTAGGCTTAATCTGAAAGTATGTGCAGGCAGTATCAGGAAAGGAGCAAACACGTTAAAAACGGCTTATGCTGTAGACGGGTTTGCACACTCTCCGGCACGATAACGACAGTAAAACACTGACAATAAGGAATACGACATGAAAAAGTTTGCGCAATATCTACTCGCTGCTTCACTGGGGCTTGGCGGTACTACCGCTTTTGCGGATGCTCTGACCGACGCCGTAAAAGGTGAGCATCGCAGTGCAGACGCAAAAGTGCGCGATGAATACCGTAACCCACAGCAAACCCTTCGGTTCTTTGGCATTCAGCCAGATATGACGGTGGTTGAGATCTGGCCGGGCGGCGGCTGGTATGCCGACATCCTTGCGCCAATGTTAAAGGAAAAGGGCAACTACGTTGCGGCGCACTTTTTTATTGATGAAGAGTCACATGACTATTACCGCAAGTCACTGGACGGCTTTAAGGACAAAATGGAAAAAGCCGATCATTACTCAGACGTCACCCTTACCGCCTTTCATCCTGGCAAAGCCCATGATATTGCCGAACCAGGCTCTGCTGATGCGGTGCTGACCTTCAGAAACGTACACAACTGGTACATGAACGGCGGCAAAGAAGATACTGACAAAGCCTTTGAAAGCTTTTTTAAGGCGCTGAAACCAGGCGGTATCCTGGGTGTGGTAGAGCATGAAATGCCAGAATCAGGCAATGACGCCGCCATGAAAGATAGCGGCTACATGAAGCGCTCGGTGGTCATGGATGCGGCCAAAAAAGCGGGCTTTAAACTCGCTGAAAGTAGCGACGTAAACGCTAATCCGCAGGATAATGCCGATCATCCGCGCGGGGTATGGACCCTGCCACCCCGTCTGGCGCTGGATGAAAAAGATCGCGAAAAATACCTCACCATTGGCGAGAGTAATCGCATGACGCTTAAATTTGTAAAACCCAAATCGTAAGACAGGACATTTGATGAACGTACTTGTAATTGGCGGCGGCGGCCGCGAGCATGCGCTGGCGTTTAAGGCCGCGCAATCTTCTTCTGTAGCTACTGTGTTTGTTGCCCCGGGTAATGCCGGTACCGCACGCGAAGACAAGCTTGAAAATGTTGCGATAGATGTGACCGACATTGATGGCCTGCTTCATTTTGCTAAAAACAACGATGTAGCACTGACTATTGTCGGTCCGGAAGCGCCGCTGGTTGCAGGTGTCGTAGATGCCTTTGAGGCAGCAGGCCAGGCCATTTTCGGGCCAACGCAGGCTGCTGCGCAGCTGGAAGGCTCGAAAGCGTTCACCAAAGATTTTCTGGCGCGCCACGCTATTCCTACCGCTGGCTACCAGACCTTTACCGAAGTAGATCCGGCCATTGCGTACATGCAGAAAATGGGCGCGCCGATTGTTGTAAAAGCCGATGGTCTGGCCGCGGGTAAAGGCGTAATTGTCGCCATGAATGAAGCCGATGCCGAAGCCGCTATCCGCGATATGTTATCCGGCAATGCCTTTGGTGAAGCCGGCAGCCGGGTAGTGATTGAAGAGTTTCTGGATGGCGAAGAGGCCTCGTTTATTGTCATGGTTGACGGTAAAAACGTGCTGCCTTTCGCCACCAGTCAGGATCACAAACGTGCCGCCAATGGTGATACTGGTCCGAACACCGGCGGGATGGGCGCCTACTCACCGGCGCCAGTGGTCACGCCGGCCATCCACGACCGTATTATGCAGGAAGTCATAATGCCGACCGTCGACGGTATGGCAGCAGAAGGTATGCCGTACAAAGGCTTTTTGTATGCCGGGTTAATGATCATGGCAGACGGAACACCAAAAGTGATTGAGTATAACTGCCGGTTCGGTGATCCGGAAACTCAGCCCATTATGCTGCGTTTGCAGTCTGATCTGGTGGACTTGTGTCTGGCTGCCTGTGAAGGCGAGCTGAATGACAAAGCCATTGAATTTGACGAACGCGCCGCGGTTGGCGTGGTCCTCGCCGCAGGCGGCTATCCCGGTGCGTATGAAAAGGGCCATACAATAAGCGGCCTGGACACTGCCGATAATGAACACGGTAAAGTCTTTCACGCCGGCACCAAGCTTCAGGATGGCGATGTCGTCACCAGCGGTGGCCGGGTATTGTGTGCCACTGCACTGGGGAAAAATGTTACTGAGGCGCAGCAACGTGCGTATGACCTTACCGGCAAACTGCACTTTACCGATGCCTACTTCCGTACAGATATCGCCCACCGGGCTATTAGCCGGGAAAGTACTGCGCAGTAAAGAGGCGCTGTCTTAAAGATAAAAAAACGGGCTTTCTTTAAAGCCCGTTTTTTTTGCGAGACGCAATTAGAAGGTTTCTGCTAGGCAGACTTTCGGCGACGTATCGCCAGCCCAATCAGACTCAGACCGAACAGCCCCAGCACACCAGGCTCTGGAACCTGCGAAACATTGACCGCAAACGTGCTGCTGGCGTATTCAATACCAACCAAATCATCACGGTTCGCGTACGCCCAGTTATCCATATTCAGGTCAAAGTCAAACACGTAGTACAAGCCGTCGTTGGTTTGACCGTTCTGTGTTTCGCTACCCAGGAACAGGCCACTCATGCTGCCAGTCACACCCAGCGGATCGCCGTTGGCTTCAATCATGTTGCCAATCTGCAAGCCTTCCAGACCGGTGGCATGTAAGTCAATATCCAGTTCCAGGAATGTCCCGGCGTCTGCCACATTGCTTGGTGCACTTAAGCGCGATGCAGAATCACCGTTACGTACCGACATAGAAAACAAAAAGTCAGTCCAGTGGGTTCCATTGAAGTTATCAAATCCGAAACTCACATCCTGCAATGCAGCGGGATCGCTGTACGAGGCCGCGTTGTAATACTGCATAAAACCAGCACCGGTATTACCGTGTGTATTACCCCAGCCATTACCACGGGGGGCTCCTGTACCATCCACCGCAGTACTGTACCACCAGGAGCCCATCGCAATTGCTGCATCAGCACCAACCCCAGGGTTGCCAAAAATCGAATAGAGTGACAGGTCTCGCTCACTCACATTAATCAGATCAACCTGATTGGCGAGCCCCGCATCACTGTACACTGTAATGGTGCCTTCATAGCCAAACCTGTCGCTGCTGATCCAGCCAGACCCACTCTCTATGGGCGCTGCCTGAACAACCCCTGAAACTAAGGACAGCGCTGCAACGGCGCTTGTTAATACATTCTTCATGTTATTTCCTTTTTAGTTTTTGCGTTCCCGCAGGGGCAGCAGTAGCAAGTTTAGGTCCAACCACTTATCTCATTGACATTGTTGAACTTTTAACCATAAGCAAACGACATTGTTAAAATCACCGACATAAGAAAACACGCATATGAATAGAATTTCGACAGCTTCAGATAGCCTGTAGCGTACTTACTACCTGATTTTTATCGCATTTTATTAACAACTAAACCAAAGTAGTAAGCGCCATCAAAAACTGTAAAAATATCTGACACTTTGATTATCCGCACTGCCCACCTCTCTATTTGCAGAGGTCATTGTCGCGAGTTCGTCTATAGATTATCTTCGCAAACTCTGCTGTACTAACAAGCAACGCAGCGAACGCTGTATATAGGGAAGACGCCATGACAGAATCGGAACTGTAAGCCTATGTCTTTTCAGCGCCACGTTTACCACGCCTTGCACACGCCTCCCTCCTCACCCGTCGGCACTGGCAGCGCACGCCTTGTCAACATGTTACTGATCGTGCTTATCATCGCCAATGTGGTTGCCATGATGCTGGAAACGGTGCCGGCACTGTACCAGCAGTGGCATGTCGAACTCGCGATGTTTGAAGTAGTGTCGGTGGCGATATTCAGCATCGAATACCTGTTAAGGATCTGGGTAGCACCGCTCATCCCCCATCCGAAGAACCCGGATGAGCCGCGCTGGGAACGGCGTATCGACTACCTGTTAAGCCCCATGGCCTTGATTGATTTGCTGGCGATACTGCCGTTTTATTTAGGGTCACTGGTCAATATTGACTTGCGGGTATTACGCCTGCTGAGGGTTGTACGCATGATCAAGCTTGGCCGCTACTCACGCTCTATGCAAACCATTTTCACGGTAATACGTAAAGAAGCCCGCACGCTGCTCGCCGCCACCAGCATGCTGCTGATATTAATGGTTATCGCTGCCACCATTATTTTTTACCTGGAGCACCATGCACAGCCCGACGTATTTACCAGTATCCCTGCGTCGTTATGGTGGGCGCTGGTCACTCTTACTACGGTAGGCTATGGCGATGTGGTGCCAGTGACGGCTCTGGGAAAGGTCTTTGGCGGGTTTATAACCCTGCTGGGTGTGGGCCTGTATGCGTTACCAGCGGGGATCCTGTCATCCAGTTTTACCGCACACATGCAGCAGCGCCGCGCCCGGTTTCAGGACACCGTTAAAACCATTATTGCCGATGGAGCGATCAGCGAACATGACGCACATCATCTGGAGCGGGTCAGAGAGCTGCTTGATTTGGACGAGGAAGAAGCCGAGCTTATCATCAGGTTATTACAGCACCACCATCGCAACCATGATGACAGTCAAAGCGACACTTCAATGGAATAAAACGTCTCATATCTGGCCCTGACAGAAATTGTACAGCCCTGGCGGCGAGTGCGTATCTTCCCTTGATTAATGATAGTCATAAGCTTATAACTAGGGTCCGGCTTAACCTCAAGTGACGCTATGTCTGTAAAACACCCGATTATTGCCATTACCGGGTCCTCCGGCGCTGGCACTACCACAACAACCAATGCTATCCGCCACATTTTCAGGAACCTGAAGATCAATGCGGCCGTGGTCGGCGGTGACAGCTTTCATCGGTTCACTCGTCCCGAGATGGAAGTGGAGATCCGCAAAGCGCAGGAACAGGGACGTCATATCAGTTACTTTGGGCCAAAAGCGAATGATTTCGAACTGCTTGAAACGGTATTCCGGGAATATGGCAGCGCCGGTACCGGTCGTTTTCGCCAGTACCTGCATACCTTTGATGAAGCGGTACCGTTCAACCAGATGCCCGGTACGTTTACCCCCTGGCAGGATCTTCCCGAAAACACCGACCTGCTGTTTTATGAAGGGTTACATGGCGGCGTAAAAACCGAAGAAAATGATGTTGCCAAACATGTTGATTTGCTGGTCGGCATGGTGCCCATTGTGAACCTGGAGTGGATCCAGAAAATCGTACGCGACACCACTGACCGGGGCCATTCGAGAGAAGCGGTAATGAGCAGCATTGTGCGTGGGCTGGATGACTATTTTCAGTATATTACCCCACAGTTTTCCCGCACCCATGTCAATTTTCAGCGTGTTCCTACTGTCGATACCTCAAACCCCTTCAGTGCCAGAGAAATCCCGACACAGGATGAAAGCTTTGTGGTGGTGCGCTTTCGCCGGGAAATGAAAAATGTCGACTACCCCTATCTGATGCAAATGATCGATGGTGCGTTTATGTCACGCATTAACACACTGGTGGTGCCGGGCGGCAAAATGGGGCTGGCCATGGAATTGATCCTGACACCACTGATAGAAGATCTGCTGGCGAAGAAGCGACGCGCCGGTCATCAGATGGACTGGGTGAGTGACTAACGGCAGCGTAAAGCTGGCAGCGATGACACGCGTCATGCAACACCGCCATCAATGACACTATTTGTAACAAAGCACTGTCCTCACTGCAGGCAGTTTTGCTTTGTCGATGCCAACCTTGTGGTTATAGTATAAAAAAACGTCCGGGATATCAGTATGGGTCAGGAAACCTCAAAAATTCTTGTTGTTGACGATGATATGCGTCTCAGAAGCCTGCTTGAGCGCTATCTGGTAGAACAGGGCTATCAGGTGCGGGCAGCGGCGAACGCTGATCAAATGGATCGCATGCTGGAACGGGAGAATTTTCATTTGATGGTCCTGGATCTGATGTTACCCGGCGAAGATGGCCTGTCGATTTGCCGCCGCATCCGCAAGTCCGATAATCCGCTGCCCATCGTCATGCTGACGGCAAAAGGCGACGAAGTAGATCGTATTATAGGCCTGGAAATGGGCGCCGATGACTACCTGCCCAAACCCTTTAATCCCCGCGAATTACTGGCTCGCGTGAAAGCGGTGCTGCGTCGCCAGTCAAATGAAGCCCCCGGCGCACCTTCCCGGGATGAACAGGTTGTCGAGTTTGGCACCTATGCACTGAACCTGGCGACCCGCGAAATGACCGACTCGGGCACCCCTATGACCCTCACCAGCGGCGAATTTGCCGTGCTTAAATCGCTGGTTACCCATCCGCGCGAGCCCTTGTCGCGGGACAAGCTGATGAACCTGGCCCGGGGCCGGGATTACAGTGCACTGGAGCGCAGTATCGATGTCCAGGTATCACGCCTTCGTCGCATGCTGGAAAAGGATCCGACCAACCCCAGATACATACAGACGGTATGGGGACTGGGTTATGTGTTTGTGCCGGACGGCGAAAAAAGCGCATGATGTTAGCCGCCTAACCTGCCGCCCCTGTCGTGCGACTGCTCCCTAAAAGTGCCTTCGGCCAGACTGTCTTATTGATAGGCGTGCTGCTGCTTATCAATCAGGTGGTGTCTTATCTGTCGGTCACCTACTACTTTATTCGCCCCAGCTATCAGCAAATTAACAGTCTGCTGGCCACCCAGGTGAAAAGCGTGATTGCTGATGATTTGCTGGTTAGCAACCAGGCGGCCCGGGAACGTTATTACAAGCAAACCGCCATTCGTGTCATTGATGAAAGTGACGCGCAAAAGACCGGACTGGAAAACGCCACGTTTTATGGCTTTATGTCGGACGAAGTATCTGATCAGCTTAAGATGAATGCCGATGTGCGCATCAGCACCGGCTCAGATCGCAGCGCCGCAAACGAGCCCCCCTACCTGGTCTGGATTTCGGTGCAGCGTTATCCGGACACCTGGATCGCCATCCCTATTACGGGTCTCAACGAGGCCAATATCTCGCCGCTGACCATGTACCTTATGGTGATTGGGATCTTAAGTGTGGCCGGTGGCTGGCTGTTTGTGCGCCGCATGACGCGGCCATTGCAATCGCTTCAGCGCGCGGCGGTCGAAGTAGGACGCGGGCACTTTCCTCCGCCGCTGGAAGAAGAGGGAAGCAGTGAGATTATGGCGGTAACCCGTGCGTTTAACCGCATGAACCAGGGCATCAAACAACTTGAGCACGACCGGACGCTGATGACTGCGGGTATTTCCCATGATTTGCGCACACCGCTCACCCGTATCCGGCTGGCGACAGAAATGCTCCCCGACGAACAGGACTGGATAAAAGAAGGGATCGTCAATGACATTGAAGATATGAATGCCATTATCGATCAGTTTATCGAGTACGCCCGCTTTGATACCGAAGAAATTCACGAACAGGCTGACCTCAACACGCTGATAAGCGAGGCAACTCAGGCCCGTCAGCTTGACGCATCACACCATATTGCACTGAAGCTCGGCGACCTGCCCGCACTTAACCTGCGCCGTATTGCCATTAAGCGGGTGATTGAAAATCTGATTGAAAATGCCTTTCGCTATGGCTCGGATACTATCGTTATCAATACGTTTTATGATGCGCGCGAGCAACGTGTTTATTGCAAAATTCGCGACTTTGGTCCGGGTATCCCCGAAGCCAGCTTGAGCGACGTGTTTATGCCGTTTGCACAGGGCGATAAGGCCCGGGGCAGTCTGGGCTCAGGGCTTGGACTGGCGATTACGCGACGTATTATCGAAGCGCACGAGGGTCAGATCCGGCTTCGCAACCATCCTCAGGGCGGTCTGATTGCTGAATTCTGGCTGCCGCAGCGCGACAAGTTGTAGTTGTCACGTTATCAGGTTTGCACGTGCACCTGCCGCGCCTCAGCTACTGTCCTTGCCGGACCATTTTGCTGTATCCCACCGCCGCCAGCCATAACCAGCATCCCGCGATGGGAATGACCCAGAACGCGACGGTCAAAGGCACGTAATTGGCCCATACCCCGGTACTGAACGAGGCAACCTGAACGCCTGTGGAGTTGCCGATAATGCTGATCCCCGACAGCACCGGACCGTTTTGTTCATCCATACTCATGGCAGCTGACAGCATCAACGGAAAGAGACCGCCAAGCCCTAACCCCAGTAACAGATTGCTGGCACCCATTGATACCAATTCGCTGCTGAGCTTTATACCCAGTGTCCCCATCAGTGACATGGTCGCCATCAGAACGATTAAACGCGGTACGCTGACAATTCGCAGCAGCCACGCAAAACCAAGCCGGCTTATCACCATACCGGCCGTAAAGCAGGCCAGCAGGTTTCGTGATTGCTCGCCGCTGAAGCCATGACCATTGTGGGCATAGCTGACAAACCAGTTGGCGTTACCAAACTCAACAGCCCCATAACCGAAGCTCAGCAAGGCCATAAACATAAAAACCGGCTGACGGATAATCTGTGTAAATGCCAGCGTACGTTTATCCTGGTTATAGGCAGACGTGGCGACCTTACGGGCATTGGCACTGGCAGTGAAAAAAGCCAGTGCCGCCACCCCCAGCATGATAAACGACAACACCTGCATGGGCAGGTGCCAGTCTTCTCTAACCTGATACATCAGGGTGACAAAAAATGACGCTGCCAGCGTACCCAGACTGAACATAAAGTCCATTAGTCCCATCATGGCAAAGCGTTTCTGTGCGTAAATCTGTGCGATGAGGGTGTGGCCAATGGTGATAATAGCCGAGCTGATAATGCCGATAATAAACGCCATGCCAATCACACCCGACCAGTGCGTGAAGTGCGTCATTACCATGACTGACACGGCATCAAGCGCAAACAGGATCCCTAAGAGAGAAACAAAATCATACCGGTTTGCATATTTGCCGCCCAGTATGGCACCAATCATCATGCCCAGTGAAAATAAGGAAAACAGTGCGCCACTGACAAGTTCCGACATCGCCAGGTTACGCGCGATATCGGGCAGCAGGATCCCCCACAGAATAAAAAGATTACCGAGCAGAAAAAAGCCGGCAAAGACCACCACCGTCACAGGTCGACGCTGCATGCATACTCCTCGCTGGATATCAGGAAATGTTAAAAACAGGGTTTGTCTGTAGGGTGGGCGTTTGTTGGACTCTGGGCCTGTTTCGCCTCTTTTTAATCGCTATTACTGTGTCACAGTGACGAAATTCGGGCAAGATAAAAAACCCGCAGCGGATGCTGCGGGTGAAAGTAATCACGGTTGTGATTATCGTTGGGAATCGTTATGAGGACCGGCGTTGATGATCTCTTCGCTCACTTCGTAGCGAGCAAAATTTTTCTGAAACTGCGCGATCAAACGGCTGGCATAGGCATCATACTCATCACCACTTTGCCACGTGTCACGGGGCACAAGTAGCTGACTGTCGACACCAGGAACGGCCACCGGCACATCCAGGTTCAGCCCGTCAATATGGCGGGTTTCCACATCCCGTAACTGGTCTGTCACAATGGCATCAATGATGGCGCGGGTCGTTGGAATATCAAAGCGCTGACCTTTGCCATACGGGCCGCCAGTCCAGCCGGTGTTCACCAGGTAAACACGCGCACCAAAGTCTTTTACGCGCTTCATTAATAACTCGGCGTATACGCGCGCGGGACGCGGGAAGAACGGGGCACCAAAACAGGTAGAAAAGGTGGATTCAATTTCTGCGCTGGCACCTATCTCGGTTGATCCAACCTTGGCGGTATAACCACTTAAGAAATGGTAGGCGGCCGCAGGCTCGCTGAGTATCGACACCGGTGGCAGCACACCACTAACGTCACAGGTTAAAAACACCACCGAGCGCGGTTCACCGGCCATATTGGCGTCGACCCGTTTGCTAATATGCTCAAGCGGATACGCCGCGCGGGAATTTTGCGTCAGCGAGGTATCGCTGTAATCCGGCTGGCGCTGCGCGTTCATCACCACGTTTTCAAGGATGGCGCCAAAGCGAATGGCGTCCCAGATGACCGGTTCGTTCTTCTGCGATAAATCAATACATTTGGCATAGCAGCCACCTTCTATATTGAACACACTGCCTGGTGCCCAGCCATGCTCATCATCACCAATTAAAAAGCGTGTCGGATCGGCTGACAGGGTGGTTTTTCCCGTCCCGGACAAGCCGAAAAACAGGGTCACGTCGCCGGCTTCGCCCACATTTGCCGAGCAGTGCATGGGCAATACCTGCTTGCCTGGCAGCAGGAAATTCTGCACAGAGAACATGGCTTTTTTCATCTCTCCGGCGTAGCGCATACCGGCCAGCAGGACTTTTTTCTCAGCGAAGTTGATAATCACACAGCCATCACTGTTGGTGCCGTCACGCTTCGGCTCACACACAAAACCTGGCACATTCATCACCTGCCAGGGTGTCTCTGAGGCTGGATTCCAGTTATCTGGCACAATGAACAGGTTACGGGCAAACACTTGCTGCCAGGCGGTCTGGGTGCGTACTACAACAGGCAGAGCATGCGTTGGATCGGCGCCGACCTGCAGATGCGACAAAAAGTGCTCCTGGGTATTGAGGTACGCTTCAACACGCTGCCATAAGGCGTCAAACTGCGTTGCATCGAAGGGTTTATTTACATTGCCCCATTCGATTTCAGCCTCTGTGCCAGGTTCTTTGACAATAAACCGGTCGGCGGGTGAACGCCCGGTACGGGCACCAGTTTCAACAACTAATGCACCGTTGTCGGCCAAATGGCCTTCGCCGCGCTGAATCGCCAGCTCAATCAGAGCTGCACTGGATAAGTCGGCTCGGGGGGTCACTACGATTCCCGAATCCATGCTGGTTGCCGCCGTCATTTGAAAGTCCACCTGTAAGTTTTCATCTTTGTAATCGAAGTTCGATTGTACGGAAAACACGCGCCGCCGCAATCGGTTAATTGTAAATTATTGATGATTATTAAAATGACAGATTGATCAGTATCAAACATACAAAGACGGGTATGCTAAAAAGGTAGTCACCATGCGTTATTTCTGTGCCTAATCATGAAATATTTCAGATTAAGAAACGTAATTTTTTACAGCGGGAATGCATAAGCGGTACGCCCTTAAAGGCGTACCGCTACACGTAGCATGGGTCTGAAAGGTGATGCTGCGGGAGAAAAAAGCGACTTACTGTGGTTGCGTAGCGCCACCGGCGTGACCGTTGTGAATCGCTTCCACATCAATGCTGTCGAAGCGGTATTCGGTATGACAGTACTGACAATTCATTTTAATTGCCCCTTCTTCAGCGATAATGGCTTCCAGCTCCGCTTTTTCAACATTCTTCAGGGCTGCGGCGCTGCGTTCACGCGAACAGGTACAGGCAAAGCTGACGGCCTGCGCCGGGTACATTTCAACCTGTTCCTGATGATACAGCCGGTATAAAATGTCTTGTACCGGCAGACTGAACATTTCTTCACTGGTCAGGGTATCGGTCAGCGTACTGATATGCTCAAACTCACTCAGACTGTCTTTCTCAGAGGTACTGGCAGATTTCGGCAGCACTTGCAGCAGCATCCCTGCAGAGCGCACATTCTCAGGGTCAGAGAAGTCGGTCATCAGTCGAACCCGGGTAGGCAGCTGTTCAGATTGTTCAAAATAACTTTCCAGACACGCAGACAATGAGGGTTTATCCAGCGCAACAACCCCCTGATAACGCTCGCCTTCGTGTGGGGTGATGGTGATCACCAGTATGGCTTTATCCGTCAGTTCAGCAAAACTTTCCGGCAGACTGGTCAGCGACTCATCCCAGCGCGCAACGCCGCGTAATGTCTGTTCATGGGTGGCATTGACCACTGCGTAGCGCACCACGCCTTCACTCTGAATTTGCAGGCCCACTTCGCCTTCAATTTTCAGGGTTGCCGTCAGCAGTGACGCAGCCGCCGCCATTTCACCCAGTAATTGCTGGATCTGAACCGGGTACTCATAGTTGTGCACGATGTGCTGTAAACTGTCACTGAGCTTTACTAGCTCTCCGCGCACACTGGCGTCGGGAAAAATAAAGCGGTGTAGTTGATCAAACGAACTCATAAGGGATCCTTAACTTGTGTGCACGGCGCTGTTCAGCGCTGTTTCATTTTGATAATTTCACGACGTTGCTTTTTGTCGGGCCGGCCATCGGGGTGCGGATTGTGAAACGTGTTCATTTTTCTTGCCAGCTGATTACGCTCACGCTGCGCCTGACTTTCCTCGGTCTCCTGATACAGTGCCTGCGCCTGGGGCGCGCCAAGGCGCTTGTCACTCAAGCCCAGTACTTCCACTTCCTTGACGTCCCAGCCGGCCGTGATCTTCAGCATGGCACCAGGTTCTACCGCACGCCCGGGCTTGGCGCGCTGACCGTTATAATGAACTTTTCCGGCCTGTACCATGTCTCTGGCAAGCGCCCGTGTTTTATAAAAGCGGGCTGCCCACAGCCACTTGTCGAGTCTGACATTTTGTGATGTATTGTCGCTTCGCTTTTGGCTCATGTAATAATTTTGTCACTAGTGCCCTTTAGTATTGTGACCCCTACCCTGACTAGGCTATGATGAGTCGGCTAAAGCGCAAAAATTCTTATAAATATAACGAAAAAGCAGCTGTATCACCTAATCGCATGACATTTGATAAACTCACTCCACAGGCGCTCGTCAGTGCCGCGAACCAACACCAGAAGTACCTTCATCTGGCGGTTGTAGTCGTGCTGAGCCTGTACCTTATTGCCTTTGCAGCCGAGCTTATCTGGCGAATTGTACCTCAGCCTGCGCTTTCGTCTCCACCCACAGCCGTCAACCGTGTGTCGACGCCTGCTAACAGCAATCAAGGTGGGGTCAACCTTCGAAAAATACAACAGCTGAACCTGTTTGGAAATGCCACAGCTAAACCCAAACCGGTCGAGAAAGAACCCGTCACCGATGCGCCTGAAACCCGCCTTAACCTGACCCTGACCGGGGTTGTGGTGAGCAGTGACGAAAATGCCGCAACCGCTATCGTGGAAAACGGCGGGTCTCAAAGCGTCTACGGGCTGGGCGACAAGATAGAAAAAACCAATGCCACGTTGCAGCAGGTTTTCAGCGACCGGGTGATTATCCGCAATGGTGCGCGCAGTGAGACACTGATGCTGGACGGGGTCGATTTTGAAGAAGCCAACCGTCGTCGCGAGCGCAACGCGCAGCGAGAAGCAGCAGCAAATCAGAATGATAAGCGCCAGCTTAGCAACGAGGCCGTAGAAGCGACCGCGGCACTGCGCGAAAAGCCGGCCAATTTTACCGACTTTATATCCATATCACCGCAAACTGAAGGTGGCCAGCTGGTCGGCTATAAAGTTGCGCCCGGCAAAAATGCCACCCTGTTTCAAGCGGCTGGCTTACAGGCCGGCGACGTCATCACCCAGATTAATGGGCTGGATTTGACTGACTTACAACAATCACAGGAAGCGCTGACGGAACTGCGAAGCGCTCAGAGCATCGAACTGACTATCCTGCGCGATGGCAGTTACGACACCGTGTATCTCGATTTACCCGAGCCTGCGGCACAGTGAGAACTATAGGAAAACAGATATTATGAGGCAAGCCCGCCAGACCCTGATTTCACGCATAAGCACCGTATTGTGTGCGGCACTGCTGTGTGTGTCGGTAAACGCTGCCGAATACATGCCCAATTTCAAAGATACCGACATCAATGAATTTATTAATATTGTCGGTAAAAACCTTGAACGGACCATCATTGTCGATCCGAATGTACGGGGTAAAATCAGCGTACGCAGCTACGATATGCTGGATGAGGATCAGTATTACCAGTTCTTTCTGAACGTACTGCAGGTCTATGATTTTGCCGTGGTGGAAATGCCCAGCGGTATCCTTAAGGTGGTGCGTTCCAAAGACGCCAAAACCTCTAACATTCCGGTGGTAGAAGGCGCGCTCAAAGACGGCGATGAAATGATCACCCGCGTGGTGCCGGTTTACAACGTACCAGTACGCGAACTTGCCCCAATATTACGTCAGCTGAACGACCAGGCCGGCGGCGGTAATGTGGTCAGCCACGATCCGTCAAATGTAATGATGCTGACCGGACGGGCCGCGGTGGTAAACCGTCTGGTGGAAATTATTGAGCGGGTCGACCGCGCCGGTGACGAAGAAGTCGAAATTGTAAAACTGAAATATGCCTCGGCCTCTGAAATGGTGCGAATTGTTGAAAGCATTAACAATTCGCAGGGCAAAGCGGCCAATACCGGTAAATCTGAGCCTCGCGTGGTCGCGGATGATCGCACCAACTCAGTGATTGTCAGTGGTGATGTGAAAGCCCGCCAGCGTCTAATTAACCTTATCCAGCGTATGGATCAGGAGCTGGAAACCAACGGCAATACCCGCGTAGTATTTCTGAATTATGCCAAGGCCGAAGATATCGTACAGGTATTGCGTGGCGTATCTGCCAGTATTCAGGCCGAAGAGCAAAGCGGCGGCAGTAATCAGCGTCGTAGCTCCTCTAACCGCGAAGTCAGCATCGAAACCCACGAAGATTCGAATGCCGTGGTAATTACTGCCGAACCCGACATGATGCGCTCACTCGAAGAAGTCATCCGTCAGCTTGATGTACGCCGTGCGCAGGTACAGGTCGAAGCTATCATCGTTGAGGTATCGGAAGGCGATGGCAGTACCCTGGGCGTACAGTGGGTCTCGGAAGCCGGTGGCGGTACACAGTTTAACAATGGCGTGGTGCCGGTTGGTGCGCTGGGTGTGGCCCTGCGTCAGGCCGAAGATCGGGAAGTCAACCGGACCAATGTAACGGCCAATGGTGAAGTGGTCGAGTCTACTGAAACCATTGAAGGTAATCTGACGCCCCTGGCGAACCTGCTGGGCGGCGCCAACGGATTGATTGCCGGGGTCATTGAAGATGGCTGGGGCGCCGTGGTGCAGGCGGTCAGTAACGATACCAATTCCAACATTCTGGCCACGCCACATCTGACGACGATGGATAATGAAGAGGCATTCTTTATCGTGGGTCAGGAAGTTCCTATCATTACCGGTACAACCACCGGCGATAACAACTCCAACCCGTTCCAGACGGTGGATCGGCAGGAAGTCGGGGTAAAACTGAAAGTCACACCGCAAATTAACGAAGGTGACGCCGTTCAGTTGCTGATTGAACAGGAAGTGTCCAGTGTCAGCGGGGCGACCTCGGTGGATATTTCCATCAACAAACGGGAAATCAAAACCACGGTGATTGTGGATGATGGCGGCACCATCGTACTGGGCGGTCTGATTGATGAAGATGTACAGGAAAGTGTGTCTAAGGTACCGCTGCTGGGCGATATTCCTATTTTGGGACACCTGTTCAAATCGACCTCGACATCAAAACGTAAAACCAATCTGATGGTCTTTATCCGCCCCACCATTGTGCGTGACGGCGCGACCATGAATGAAATCAGTCACCGTAAGTACAACTATATCCGTGCACTGCAGCTCAAACGCATGCAGCAGGGTGTGCCCCTGATGCCAAATACAGAAGGCCCAAGCATGCCAGCCTGGGACGACAAACTGGCGCTGCCGCCGTCGTTTGAGGAATACATCATGGATAAAGAAAATCTCGGCGAAAACAAGGACGATGAGTAATTATGGCCGGGCACGATGATGAACAGCTTACGCAGGCCGTAGCCGCGCAGGAAGAGGCGCTGGAGGCGATGACCGACGAGGAGGCCCTGGAGAACCAGGAGGCCGGCCCCCGTCAGCTGGGCTTCGGCTTTGCCAAGCGCAACAAAGTGCTGCTGGAAACCAATGAATCGCCGGCCGTGCTGTATTACACCTCGCAAACGCCTTTTTCAGTGTTTGCCGAAGTGCGCCGCTTTTACGGTGAGCCCTTTGTGCCGAAACAAATTCCTGACGATGATTTTGAAAATGTTCTGACCAGCGCGTTCCAGCGTGACAGCTCCGCCGCCAAGCAGTTAATGGAAGACTTAGGCAACGAAAGTGATTTGTTTTCGCTGGCTGAAGACTTACCCGATACCGAAGATCTGCTGGACAGCGAAGATGACGCGCCCATCATCAAGCTGATTAACGCCATGCTCGGCGAAGCTATCAAAGAAGGCGCCTCAGATATTCATATTGAAACCTTCGAAAACCAGTTAGTGGTGCGCTTTCGGGTTGATGGCGTGCTGCGTGAAATTCTGCGCCCTAACCGCAAGCTGTCATCGATGCTGGTATCCCGCATCAAGGTAATGGCGAAACTGGACATTGCCGAAAAACGGGTGCCGCAGGATGGTCGTATCACGCTGCGTATAGCCGGTCGTGCGGTGGATGTGCGGGTATCAACCATGCCCTCCAGTCACGGCGAACGCGTGGTACTGCGTCTGCTGGATAAGAACAATGCGCGCCTGAATCTGGAAGACTTAGGCATGACTAAGCGCAACCGGGATGCGTTCTCAACCCTTATCCGCAAACCGCACGGCATTATTCTGGTGACCGGCCCCACTGGCTCGGGTAAAAGTACCACGCTGTACGCTGGCTTAAGTGAAATAAACAGCCGCGACCGTAATATTCTTACCGTTGAAGACCCCATTGAATTTGATCTGCCCGGCATTGGCCAGACTCAGGTTAACCCGCGTGTCGACATGACCTTTGCGCGCGGGTTACGCGCTATTCTGCGTCAGGATCCGGATGTGGTCATGGTGGGCGAGATCCGCGATATTGAAACAGCTCAGATTGGCGTGCAGGCCAGTTTAACCGGGCATTTGGTGCTCTCTACGCTGCATACTAATACGGCGGCTGGTGCCATCACCCGTCTCGAAGATATGGGCATTGAGCCATTTCTGCTCTCGTCCAGTTTACTGGCCGTACTGTCACAACGCCTGGTGCGCACCTTATGCAGCGACTGCAAAGAGCCGCATACGCCTAATGAACAGGAAGCACAGATCCTGGGTACCGCTGATTTAACCAGCGAGCCGACCATCTATACGGCGCGCGGCTGCGCGGCCTGTAATCAGACCGGTTACCGAGGCCGGACTGGTATTCACGAACTGCTGCTGGTTGATGAAAAAATTCGCGAAATGGTCCACGAAGGGCATGGCGAACAGGCCATTGAGCGATATATTCGCACAAGTACACCCAGTATTCGTGACGATGGCTGCCGCAAGGTACTGGCCGGGATCACGTCACTGGAAGAAGTGCTGCGGGTAACCCGAGAGGATTAGTATGGCGGCATTTGCATATAAGGCCGTCAATGACCGAGGCCGAAATTCCAGCGGCGTACTTGAAGGCGACAACCCCCGTCAGGTTCGTCAGCAACTGCGTGAAAAAGGCCTGATCCCGCTCGAAGTCGAACAGGTTGCCGAGCGCGCCAGCGCCGGTAAAGCCGGCTTTTCGCTATTCAAGCCACGGGTTTCTGCTGCCGATCTGGCGCTGCTAACCCGTCAGCTGGCCACGCTGATTGAATCTGCGCTGCCCATTGAGGAAGCGTTGCTGGCCGTGGCTGAGCAGTGTGAGAAACCACGCCAGAAGAATATGATGATGGCGGTCCGCAGCAAAGTGGTGGAAGGCCATGGGCTGGCCGATGCGCTGGCACAGTTTCCCAGTGTCTTTGACGAGCTGTATCGCGCCATGGTGGCCGCCGGTGAAAAGTCCGGTCACCTTGATACCGTTCTGACCCGGCTGGCCGATTACACAGAGCGCCGCCAGCAAACCCGCAGTCAGATTATTCAGGCGATGATCTACCCCTCGCTGATGATGTTCTTCGCGCTGGGCATTGTGCTTTTGCTACTGACTGTCGTGGTACCGAAAATTGTCGGTCAGTTTGATCATATGGGCCAGGATTTGCCCACCATCACACAGGTGCTTATCAGCGTCAGTGAATGGTTACAGAATTATGGGCTGCTATTACTGGGCGCTATCGCGATCCTTGTCGTCGTAATTCAGCGCATCCTGCAGCAAAAGGCGATGCGCCTGCAGTACCACCGGCTGCTACTGTCGATGCCACTGCTTGGCAAAGTCTCGCGCGGACTGAATACCGCACGCTTTGCGCGTACCTTAAGCATTCTTACCGCCAGTGCGGTACCGTTACTGGAGGCCATGCGCATATCCAGCGATGTACTGGAAAATCAGCACATTAAGAATCAGGTCGCTGACGCGGCGGTCAATGTCAAAGAAGGCAGCAGCCTGCGCGCTGCACTGGACAACACCAAAATGTTTCCGCCGATGATGATGCATATGATTGCCAGTGGTGAAAAGTCCGGTGAGTTACAGCAAATGCTGGCGCGCGCCGCCGATAATCAGGACAGGGAATTTGAGGCGCTGGTTGGTGTCTCACTTAAAGTCTTTGAGCCGTTGCTCATTGTATCAATGGCCGGCATCGTGCTATTTATCGTGATGGCGATCCTGCAACCTATACTTGCACTTAACAACATGGTGAACATTTAATGAAAACCTTAACTCGTAGCTCTGGATTCAGTTTGATTGAGGTCATGGTGGTGCTGCTTATCATCGGTATCATGGCCTCAATGGTAGCGCCGCAAATTCTTGGTAACCAGGAAGAGGCACAGCTTAAAAAGGCCGCGGTAGATATTCAGCAACTGGAAAGTGCCATGGAAATGTACAAGCTGAGAAATAACCGTTTTCCGACATCGGAACAGGGCCTGGAAGCGCTGGTGAGCGCACCAACCATCGAACCGATTCCGCGTAATTATCCTGAAGCTGGCTTTATCAAGCGTTTGCCGGAAGATCCCTGGGGTAACCCGTATGCCCTGATCAGCCCCGGCGAACTGGGTGTGGTAGATATCTATTCCAGCGGCCCGGACGGTGAACCCGGAACAGACGACGATATTGGGAACTGGAATATCAACGAATACCTGAACTAAGGCATCAGCTTTGTATGCGCGCTATGTCCAGGCCCTCAGTGACAAACGGCTTCACCCTGCTCGAGGTGATGCTGGTTCTGCTGCTTATGGGTCTGGCTGCTGGCTATGTGGTCTTTAACGCCTTTGGTACCAGTCAGAGCGATTTGCTGAAATCGCAGGCCTCACGGTTACAGGTACTGACCGACATGGCGAGCGACTATGCGGTACTCAATCAGCTGCAGCTGGGCGTTCGCATTGAAGAACAAGACAACACCTACTTCTTTGTTTATCTGGACGAAGACGATGAGTGGCAGCGCATAGAAGACGAAGACATTTATGCCAGTCACACCCTGCCTGAACCCTTTACCTTTACCCTGAATCTGGACGACTTGCCCTGGGAGCAGGAGGACCGCCTGTTCGACCGCGAGTTGTTTGATGAAAATCTCAGTGTGTCGGAAGAGGGAGTCGAGATTGGTGAAGAGGAAGAACGCCTGCCACCCCCCCAAATTCTGATCATGTCGAGCGGTGAAATCACGCCGTTTACCCTGACCTTTAATTTTGAAGGCGGCTTTGATGATGAGCCGGTCTATTTTGTGCTGAGTAACCGTGATATGCCACCACTGGAACTTGCCGGTCCGCTGGAGCAGCCACCGCTATGAACAGGTACCAACATGGCATGACACTGCTTGAAGTGATGGTGGCACTGGCTATTTTTGCACTCACCGGCAGTGCCATTTTAAAGGCCGCGGGCGATCACTTAAGCAGTGTCGGCCAGGTTGAGGAAATCACCTTTGCCAACTGGGTCGCCAGTAACCGCATGAGTCAGTTACAGCGCGAGCGTCAGTGGCCACCCAAGAAAAAGCGCGGCAGTATGGAAATGGCGGATCGCACCTGGTACTGGCAGCAGGAGGTCAGCAAAACCAATGATGATGAGTTGCGGTCAGTGACTGTCATTGTGGGCCTGGATGAGCAGTACAACAGTTCACTGACGTCGGTCACCACCTTCGTCGCCAAGCCGGGGGAGCGCTGATGCAACGCGGTTTTACGCTGCTTGAGATCCTCATTGCCATGGCCATTTTTACCCTTATCGGACTGGCCTCCACCGGCCTGCTGACCACGGTGATTGACAGTAATGCGCTGTCAGAACAACGCTTCGAACGTTTACAGCAGTTGCAGCGGGCGATGATCACCATTGAGCGCGATATTCAGCAAGCCGTGCCACGTCCGGTGCGGGTAGATGGCCAGAAGCGGGAAGTGGTCATGGCTGGCGGCCCCGCCGATGGCAGCGATGACGACGGGCTGGGATTTGTCCGCGCGGGCTGGCAAAACCCGCAAATGATGCTGCCTCGCAGCACCCTGCAGTATGTGGCGTACCGACTCAATGATGAAAAGCTGGAACGGCTGTATGGCAACTATGTGGATAATGTCATTGGCTTTGAACCTAAAGTACGGGTACTGATGGAAGACGTTACATCACTGAATGTGGACTTTATTGCCCAGCCGTCTCAGAACAACAGCGATGACGATGAACGACGCTGGTCTGAACGATATGCCGAGAAGACGCTGCCGTATGCCATTGCCATCGAATTTGAGTCGAAGGACTTTGGCCTGATCCGCCGCGAGTTTACCCTGGGAGGCACGCTGTGAACCGGCCAGGTCGCCAAAAGGGCGTGGCGCTGATGATCGTGCTGATGATTGTCGCGCTGGTATCTGTGCTGGCCACGGAAATGGGCTCGCGACTGCAGCTTCAGGTACAGCGCACCATGAATATTACCGACAGTAATCAGGCCTACTGGTATGCCATGGGCGCCGAAGCGTTTGCCAGAAAGTCGATCACCACGCTGATGGAAGAAACCAAAGAAAAAATTACCCTTAATCAGCCCTGGTCACAGGAATTTACCTATCCGCTGGATGGCGGCGGCCTGAAAGCCAGGCTGGAAGATATGCAAAGCTGCTTTAACCTGAATGCCTTACTGGAGGGTGCCGACCCGAATAATCCCCGGCAACAGACACTGGCGATGGAAGCCTTTCAGAACATGTTGCTGGCCACAGAGATTGATGCGCTGGATAATTACACCGCAGAGACTGTGCGTGACAGTCTGGCAGACTGGCTGGATGAGGATGATATAATGCGTCCCTATGGGGCGGAGGACAGCACCTATGAAGGACTTGAAAATCCTTACCTTGCAGCTAATGGCCTGCTCAGTGCGCAGTCAGAACTACGGCTGATAAATGGCGTGTCGGCCGACTGGTTGAATGCTATTCTGCCACTGGTGTGCGTGATCCCGGACAATCAAAGCCTGCGCATCAATGTGAATACCCTGACAGAAGAGCGTGTGCCCCTGCTCGTTGGTCTGACGGGAATAAGCCAGCCGCAGGCAGAAAATCTGATCAGCAGTCGCCCCCAGGAAGGCTGGGACGATCCACAGGACTTTTTAAGCCAGCCAGCGGTGCAGGCACTGAACCTGCCGCAGGATAAGCTGCAGTGGTTTACCGTGACCACCGAGTATTTTATGTTGCACACAAAGACCCGCTACAATAAAGCGAATTTTACAATGTCATCCATTTTCCATGTCGACGGTGACAATAACGTCAGCGTCATGCGGCGTGAATATGGAGGAGTAGACTAATGGAACAACTTATCGTCCGACTCGGCTCGCGCGCCGACGACCCCATTCACTGGCTGGTATGGTCAGATAACGAGGGCGAAATTATTGCCTCCGGTGAACTGCCGGATGCATCGCAGCTGTCAACGTTATCCGAGCGCGCCGGTGATCGCAGCGTGATAGCGCTGGCCCCGGGCAGTGACATTCTGCTCAAATGGGTAGACCTGCCTCCCCGGGCCGGACGTAAAGTGCTGTCGGCAATTCCGTATATGCTGGAAGATGAACTGGCCACCGATATTGAAAGTCAGTTTTTTGCCTACGGCGAAAAAGTCGGTAATCAGCAGGCCGTGGCAGTGGTCAGTCATGCACAGATGAGCACCTGGAAACAGTGGCTGGACGATGCCGGGCTTTACTGCGACACGCTGCTGCCAGATGTTCTGTCGGTGCCGCATAATCCGGACGGCTGGACCCTGCTGACGCTTGGCGAACAACTGATTTTGCGGGAAGACAGCTGGCGTGGGATGCAGGGCGAGTCGACCTGGCTGCTGCCAACCCTTGCGCATTACGCTGATCACCTTGAGCAGCCAATTACGCTGGTGAGTTACACCGATGTCACCCTGCCTGAAATGCCGGGCGTCACTGTCACCGCACCGCCCGCAGAATTACCTATGCAGGTGCTTGCCAAAGAAGCGCTGGCCTGTCGTTTCAACCTGTTTCAGGGCAGCTATAAGATAAAACGTAATACCCGTAGCGCCTGGCATCGCTGGCGTTTGGCAGCAGCCCTGGCGGTGGTCGCCATCGGTGCCAGCCTTGTTGACAAGGGCCTGACCCTGTATCAGTTACAGCAACAAAATGAGGCGCTGCGCGCACAGATTGAAGAGACGGTAGACGCCGGTTTTCCCAATATTGGCCCCTACCGTGATGTTAAACGCAAGCTCCAGTCAGAACTGGCGCGGTTAGAGCAATCTGGCGGCTCGGCATCAATGCTGGTCATGCTGGAACAACTTTCAGGGCCGTTCTCAGCCTCGCAGGTACGGCCTCAGACGCTACGTTTTGACGCCTCCCGCACCGAGATCAGGGTACAGGCCGTTGGCAGCAGTTTCGAAGCACTGGAGTCGTTTCGGCGTCAGGCTGAAAATGCCGGGTTTGTCGTCGAGCAGGGCGCCATTAATAACCGTGATGATGAGGTTATCGGTACCGTTTCAATCAGGAGTACATCATGAATGCGGTAATGGAAAGATATCGTGCGCTGACAGAGCGTGAGCAGTACCTGGTGCTGTTATCCGGCATTGTCATTATTATTGCCCTGTTTTATTTTGCCATCTGGTCGCCACTGAGCACGAGTGTCGCGCAGCAGCGGGCGCTGCTCGACAGCCAGCAGGAATTACTGGTGTGGGTGAAAGACAGTGCCCAGCGGGCCCAGCAGTTACGGCGCAGCCAGGGTGCCAGTTCTGCATTCTCTGGCTCGCTGCCACAGGCTGTGAACCGCACAACGGCACAACACAGCATTGCGATTGCCCGCATGCAGCCGCAGGGCGACGAGCTTCAGGTATGGGTCGATCAGGCACCGTTTAACAGCGTGCTGGACTGGCTGCAGAGTATGGAGCAGATGGGCATTATAATACTGCAGGCTGACATTACCGAAGCGGATAGCGCGGGCTACATTAAAATACGACGCTTACAATTAGGAAAAGCATGAAGTCACGGATTTTATGGTGCGCAGGCGGCCTCGCAGCCTTTCTCTTTTTTTTGCTGGCTTACCTACCGGCGCAGCAGGTCATTGGACGCATAACACTACCGGCTAATATCGCCATCAGTGGCGTGTCAGGTACGCTGTGGGAAGGCCGTGCCCGCACCGTGGTAGCCAATGGCCTGACTATTAATAACACCGAATGGCAGCTAAGTCCCTGGTCGTTACTGATTGGCAACCTGAGCGGCAGCATTAAGGCTGGCAATATACGCGATGCCAGCAGTATTGCCTTTCAGGGCCCGTTCTCGCTGGACCTGTTTTCCATGCAGCATGTTGAGTCAGAGAACTTTCTGCTGTACCTGCCAGTCGACCGTGTGCTGGCAGAAGTCTCTCTGCCACTACCGGTCAACGCCGGCGGCCGTTTTAAGGTTAGCCTGGACAGTCTGTCGTTTGGTCCGGCCTGCGAGTCGCTGACCGGAACCGGTGACTGGCTCAATGCAACGGTGGCCGGTACCCAGGGGCCCATCGATTTTGGCAGCTACAACGCCACGCTTCGCTGCGAGGGCGAGGCAATTGGTGTCGAAGTGAAAGAGCCTAATATGCTGGGTCTTAGTATGGACGCCGTGATCCAGCCCGACTTCAGTGGTATTCGTGTGAGCGGCAAAGTAAAGCCGGATGACAGCCTGCCTGACGAGGTCCATCAGGCGGCGCGATTCTTTGGCCAGCCCGATGCCAGTGGCTATATTCCGATTCAGCTCGACTGACCACTAAAGTGAGACCCAGCCGAAGGCCAGGCTGATGACTCAGGCGACAGCCAGCCCGGCCGCCTGCCAGCCTTTACCCGGTGTACAGGTCAGGAAAATGAAAGGGGGCCATGGCCAGTGACACAGCCAGTTCGTAAACGTCCTGGCGGGTTACATAATGGTGCGTGAATAACCCAATGGCACCGCCCTTTTGCTTGACGTTTTCGGTGGCAAACAAACGGTCCATTACATCGCCGAGTTCCTCCCCCGCTTCCAGCGCCTGATAAACCTGAGCCGGTAATGGCAGACTGGTACTGCGCGTCACCGACCAGCGTCCCTGGTGATACAGCGCCACATAGGCAAACGTGGCGGGACCATCATCAAGGACATCAACACCACCCTCGATGGCTGCATACCAGGCCGTCGGCGATTCATCCTCAAACTCTTTCAGGCAGGCCTTAACCCGGTTAATCGCCCCTTCCCGGGTGGTTTCTTCGTTCATGGGCTGATCCGGTACGCCACTAGGGACACTGGCGGCGATCACTTCAAACTCACTTTCCAGCATGTCGCATAAGACCACCGCGATGGCATTTACTTTAACCGGATTCGTGGAACCAACAATTAACTGTGACATTTCAGCATTCCTTTGTGACTGGACTGGCGAGGATAGCCGGGGTGATAGTGCGATAGTCAGTAACTGACGGGAAGCGTGCAATATCCCGTGGTGGCTGCTGACTGTCTGGATTGCTGACCGCCAGAAGATGGGCAATGCCGAATTCTTCGGCGGCCTGCAGAATACCAAGGCTGTCATCAACAAACAGGGTTCGTGCAGGATCAAAGCCCAGCCTTTGATGTAATTGCTGCCAGAGCTGTTGCGATTCTTTGGTCACACCAAACTCATGCGTCGAAATCAGCGTATCAATGTGGGTGTCCAGTTTGGTATGCTCGATTTTAAGGGCCAGACTGTCGGGGTGTGCATTAGTGACCAGCACCACTTCGCGACCCGATGCGTGCAATGCATCCAGAAACGGCAGGGTATCTTCGCGTAGCGCGATGAGATGCTCAATCTCCCGCTTGGCCGCCATGATGTCGAGGTTAAGTTCTTCGGCCCAGTAGTCCAGACAATACCACTGGATCTGGCCGCTTAAGCGGGCGTAGTGCTGGTGCATGCGCGCACGACAGTCGGCGAAAGGTTCGCCGGTCGCTTGTGCGACTTTTTTTGGCAAATGGTCTAACCAGAAGGTGTTATCAAAATGCAGATCGAGCAAGGTGCCGTCCATATCCAGCAGGACCGTGTCGATTTCGTGCCAGGGCAGAATTGGCAAGCGATTATCCTTATAATACAGTAAGCTTATTGGTATTGGACATGATAACGAAAGTTGTAAGCAGAGACATGCATAAAATCGACCCTGACAAGCCGCTCCCACTTATTCACAGCCGTGAAATCGTCGCCCGCAGCCGATTATTCCGGGTCGAGCAGGTCGATTTAGAATTCTCCAATGGTGCCACCCGGCAATTTGAGCGCATGGCGGGCACCAATCGTGGCGCAGTAATGATTGTCCCTATGCTCGACGAAGACACCATGGTGCTGATCCGCGAGTATGCTGCGGGTACCCATTCTTACCAGCTTGGATTTCCAAAAGGCCTGATCGATCCGGGCGAATCAGTGTCGGAAGCGGCCAATCGCGAGTTAAAAGAAGAAGCCGGTTATGGCGCACGCACCTTGCACGACATTCAGCAGGTAAGCATGGCCCCCACCTTTTTTAATGCCACCATGAATATTGTGATTGCCCAGGATTTGTATCCGCAGACCCTGCCCGGCGATGAGCCTGAGCCACTGGAAGTGATCCACTGGCCGCTGTCTGAGGCGGACGCCTTACTGCGCCGTGAGGATTTTGTAGAGGCACGCTGCATTGCGGCACTGTTACTGGCACAAAAATGGTTCACGGAGCAATAAAGGATGCCTGACGACACCCATAAAGCGCTACTGGAACTCGCTAAAGACGCAGCCAGAGAGGCCGGTGAAGCGGTATTGTCTATCTATGAAAAAGGCAGTTTTGATGAATATCAGAAAGCAGATGACTCACCGGTCACCAGTGCCGACTATCTGGCGAATGACATCATCAATCAACGTCTGCGTGAGGCGACCCCGGATATTCCTATTTTATCAGAAGAGAACAAACATGCTGGCCTGCACGAGCGCAAGCATTGGGATCGCTACTGGTTAATTGATCCCATTGACGGAACTCAGGAGTTTATTGCCCGAAGTGGTGACTTTGCTATCAATATTGCGCTTATTGAAGATAATCGCCCCGTCATTGGCGTGATTTTCTGGCCGCCCGGACAAACCATGTATTATGCCGTTAAAGGCGAAGGGGCATACAAGCACTGTCCGGATGAAGAGAAGCGTATTCGGGTCAGAAAGCTGGAGGATCCTCACCAGAGTGTGGTGATGATTGCCATCAGCCGTCGTCAGTCACGTCAAAAAGTAATATCCCGGTTAAGCGCCAAACGTGTCTACCAGACGCTGCCACTTGGCAGCTGTTCACTGAAATCCTGCTTTATTGCTGAAGGTAAAGCCGATGTCTTTATGCGCCTGGGTGTAACCGGTGAATGGGACACAGGTGCCTCTCAGTGCATCGTCGAGGAAGCAGGTGGCAGTATTCTCGCCGCCACCTTCGACCCGCTCACTTACAACCAGCGGCATACCCTGGAAAATCCTGACTTTATCGTACTCGGTGATCCAAGAGTTCCGTGGCGCGATATAGTTCAGTATGAGTAATGCTTCTGGCCCTCGTCAGACGCATTCGAATCTTCTCTAGTTAAGGAGTTCAACCATGAAACACTCTTGCAAGCGTGTCGTTGCAGCGACCGCCCTGGCGCTGGGTTTATCTGCGCCGGCCTTTGCACAATGGTCGCTGTCAAGTGATAAGAGCAGCCTGCACTTTCTGTCGACCAAAAACGCGCAGGTAACTGAAGTCCATCAGTTTCACTCACTAAGTGGCTCGGTCTCACAAGACGGGAAGCTTAACGTGGACGTTGATCTGGCGTCTGTGGATACATCCATCGAAATCCGTGATACGCGGATGAAAGAGTTGCTGTTCAAGGTTGCTGATAACCCGCGCGCCACCTTCACCGCTGCGTTGCCGCAGCCGATGATGGCGATGGAAGCCGGTGACACAATGACAGGTGAAGTGAAGGGCTCGCTAACACTGCATGGCGAGTCAATGCCAGCGAGCTTTATGGTCAGAGCCAGTAAGTTGTCGGATGAAACATTAACCGTCTCAACCGTTGCGCCGACCCTGATCGAAGCCGATAACTTTAGTCTGGTAAAAGGACTGAAAGAACTGCAGTCTATCGCAGGATTAAACAGCATTACGACCACCGTACCCGTCACTTTTTCTGTGGTCTTTTCTCAATAATTACGACGAATCGCCATGCTCACCGAAGGGGCTGTTGTCGTAACGGTGAGCGAAACACAAAGGTTTGTCCCCCGAAAAGCATTACCGGGGCATGCGGTACGGCAGTGTGACTAATCATACCGCCGCACCGTGATCATCATTACCAGGAAAGTAAGTACCTACTGACCACTCAGGGCAGGTTGCAAAGCAGCAGGCCGGTTCAGGCATTGTACTGGCATACGCTGGCGACGCTCTGCAGGTAACGCAGGTGTTGCGGGCAGCCGGTGTGTCAGTGCAAAGCAGGCAATACCCACGTCAACTCGCTTAATTGCCATGCAGGGACGCAACTCGTCGCCAGTGACAAAAATGCCAGTGCGACGGGCAATTGACCCGATGTGCTGATGACTTGACAGCCGAATGATGGGCGCTGCCAGCACCATCGGCAACAGCACCGGTAACAGCCACATAAACAGAGCCGGGGTGAAGTACCAGGTGGTCACGCCCCAGACGACAGCCAGGCAAGACATTAGCTGAGTATATTTGATGGCGGCCCGCCAGGGCACCGTTTCTCCGTCTCTTGCCTGCGCCTCCCATCTGACTTTGTGGCCGACAAAAACGCTGAGTACGAAAAAGCTGTGATAGAACATCATCAGCGGTGCGATCATGACCGCTGCAAGCAACTCCAGCGCGGCCCCTTTAAGCAAAGCCCAGGCGCCGCCAAAGTAATCCCGGCGCTGCAGCAGGGCCAGAACAATACCTAGTAGTTTTGGCAGGATCAGTAAAGTGGCGGTCCCCCACAGTGTAAATTGCATCATATCCTGCTTCGCCACCTGCCAGCTTGGGAACAGCTGATAGTCAGAGACAAAAAACTGTGGCGCTGTCGTCGCTTTGATAAGCGCATCAGCGGTGCCCAGCAGTAGCATACTAAACAGGATCAGTGACGATATATAGGCAAAGGCACCAAACACAAAGTGCAGGCGGCTGCGCAGGGACAAGCCTTTGGTGCCAAGCATGCCAAGATGCTGAATATTCCCCTGTACCCAGCGCCGGTCACGTACTGCATAGTCCACCATGTTGGCAGGGACTTCCTCATAACTCCCTGTCGTGTCTGTCAGCAGGTAGGCTTTCCACCCAGCCCGGCGAAGCAGGGCTGCCTCGACGAAGTCGTGACTTAAAATTTCACCGCCAAACGGGCCAGGAGCCGATAAGGATGGGAGTCCGCAATGTGACACAAACGCAGAGATACGGATAATGGCATTGTGGCCCCAGTAGTTGGCGCTGTCGGTTTGCCAGAAGGATAAACCGGTTGCCAGCATCGGACTGTACAACTGGGCAGCAAACTGGACGAATCGTCCGAACAGTGTACGCTGGCGTACAGGCATAGGAATGGTCTGGATAAGCGCAGTATCTGCATTCTGCTCGATACGCCGGGCCAGGTCCAGCATTCGCTCAGCCGACATAATGCTGTCAGCATCAAGCACGATCATTGACTCGTAATGCGCTCCCCAGCGCTCACAGAAATCCTTGAGGTTGCCCACTTTACGCTGCGTATTCTTTTCCCGGCGCCGGTAAAATATGTGCTCGCCTGCACGGCCCAGTCGCGCCTTCAGCCTGGCCCAGCCACGAAGCTCTGCCTCTGCCAGCGCACTTTCTTGCGTATCACTGAGCATATAGAAGTCGAAATGCTCAAATTCAGGCGTACCGGCCAGTTCGCGAACACAGGCTTCAAAGCCCACCATGATACGCGCGGTGTCTTCGTTATACACCGGCATGACCACAGCATGGCGGGCCTTAAGAGCAACGCTCTGATCAGGCCTTGGCTGTTGTTTTGCCAGGCTGAGCGGGTCCCGTCTGAGCAGACACAGCACAAAGCCAATGACGGCTGTCCAGAACGCCATCGTGAGCCACGCGAATAAGACCACGCCCAGCCCAAGTTGCACGCTTTCCAGAGTGTTGAGGCCATTTGCCGCAAAAATATCATACAGGCTCCAGCCCGCCAGCGCGGTACTCGGGATCACCAGCAACGCCATAACAAGTAGCCGAAGCTGTCCTTTCACGCAGGCAAACCGAGCGGCAAGGTCGCGGGCCGGTGGGACAGATTGTGATTGGTTACTTAGGTTGATAGACATAATTCCATACCTCACTGAGTCGTTTACCTGCAGAGGCGATATGCACACGCATATCAACCGGTTTGTCGCTTTTCGGTGTTACCAGGAATGTCGCTCGCCATTCTTTGCCCCCGTTGACGGCAAACACACGGGTTTCTGACACGCTGGCATTAGCAGCCTCGGCCACCAGCGTGGCGTCTGTCAGTGCCGCGGCAGTGTCCGGCGCACTAAAATCTACGGTAAAGCGACGTTTGGCAGACTCATCCGTCGCTTCCTCGCCGGGCAACACGGTACTGCCATGCCGGGTCCGAACCACCTGTGCGACACTGGTGTCGAGTTCAGCTCCGTTCACTGTCTTGAGCTGGTAGGCAAAATAACGTTCATCACCTGCCTGCATGGGACTAGCCGGTACCCAGTACGCCACAATATTGTCGTGCGTTTCGGAGTCTGTCGGGATTTCGACTAACTCCAGCCTTCCTTTGTCGAACCCCGCCTCGGGCGTAACCCAAAGACCAGGGCGCTGATGATAAAGGGCTTCACTGTCCAGATAGCTCTGCCAGTTCAGATCACGCTGAAGCATGCCAAACCCTTGTGGAGCGGTGTCACTGAGCGAGGTGATTTGCAGATTTGCCGGATTGGTCAGCGGGCGCCAGATACGCTCACCGGCATGGGTGTGCATCAGAACACCGTCGCTGTCATGCACCTCGGGACGGTAATCGTCCGGACGGGTAGCAGAATTTTCACCGTACAGATACATACTGGTAAATGGTGCAATACCTAGCTTTTCCACGTCCTCGCGGGCAAAAAGCCAGCTCTTCACATCAACAGTGGTGTCCTGACCAGGAGTGATGACAAAGCGGTATGCGCCAGTGACAGACTCACTCTCCAACCGGGCATACACCGTTACCGGGCCTTCCTCGTCGGGCTGTTTTAGCCAGAATGCCGTGAAGTGTGGAAACTCTTCACCTTCAGGTGAGCCGGTATTCAGTGCCAGCCCCCGCGCCGATAACCCATACACCTGATCCTGTCCAACCAGGCGAAAATACGACGCGCCAAGAAAGACCACAAACTCGTCGCGGTAATCGTCGCGGTTTATTGGATAATGCAGGCGAAAACCTGCATACCCGTTTTTCTCATTGGTCAGTCCCGCAAATTGTTGTGCGCCTTTATCGTAGCGAAATTTTTCTGCACTGAAGGGTAGCCGGGTAACCTCGTTGTCGTCGCCGACTGTATAAATTGTCACTGGCTTGTCATAGAGAAACCCTGGGTGAAATAGCTGCACGTCGTAAGGCGAAGTCTCTTTCCAAAGACTTTGCTCCGGGCGAAAACGAATCGCCCGATACTGCTGATAATCCATGCCTGCCAGCTTTTCATGCAGTTTGTGGTCGGTAAGGGTGTAGTCCTGTCCGGCGGACTGCTTTGCGTCTTTAATAATGGACTGGAGTAATGAGCTGTCAGCGCTGGGCGGCGATGAAGACGATTGCGCATAGCCCATTTGGGTGCTCATAAGAACAATGGCGGTTGCCATCAGCGCTGACAAAACAACGCCTGCTGCCTTTATGCCCGCCACCGATGAGAATTGAAAAAACCCAGCGCTGCCGCCAGTTATAAACCTGATCCCGCGTTTACCTGTCATGCTTTGTTCACCTCATTCGTCCTTTTCGGGCGCGTGGATTACCCGCGCAATTGAGATAAGCGCTATCGCAAAACCTGTTCCATCCCGGTCAGCCGTATCAAAAAAAATATTTTTTAATTTAAAAACAATCTTTTAGGTATATCTCTACGCCTTGTCGATGTCTTATTGGGGTTAAACAATGCAGGTACAGTGCGTAAATCCTCGCTGTTTTTGTTGGTTTTTTGCGACACTTTTACACGAACTGACCTGATTTCCCGTCGCATTGCCAGGCCAGCCTTTTTAAAATGGCAAGCCACATGGCTATAACTCTCTAAAAAACCTGGTTTTTTTTAACCTTTACCTTAATATCAGCAACATCTGGCAAAGCCTTTGCTGGGGCTGTGCCCGCTGTATCGTCACAGCGTAAAGATGTTTATTACGGAGAGAAGCAATGAAAAAAGTCGTTACACTACTTGGTCTGAGTCTACTGGCTGCCACCCCTGTTAAAGCACTGGCAAGCGACCTGGACTGGCAATATGTCGAAGGTGGCTATACGCAACTTGGTGTAGATGACAACGATGAGTTTGATCCCGACGGTATTGTCGTAGCAGGCACCTATCTGACCACCCCGAATATTTATGTAACCGGCGAGTATAAAATGACCGAAGAAGGCCGCTTTGATCTTGATATGCTTACATTAGGTGGTGGTTATCGTGTTGCACTGAATAACCATACCGATGCGTATGCGGGGGCGAATTTCGAACGTATTGACAGCTCAGGCTATGATGAAAACGGCTACAGTGTGAATGCCGGCCTGCGCACCAAGTTAACCCCTCAACTGGAACTACTTGGCGAGGTGGGCTATTACGATGTCGTCGATGGTGAAGCGACGGTGAAAGTGGGCGCCAATTATTCCCTTACCGCCAATTGGGCGGTCGGTGCCAGTTACGAAAGCATCGGTGATCTGGACGCGGTGGCACTGACAGCACGCTACAGCTTTTAATCACATTACCGGGCGAGCGGCGACGGCGCTGCTCGCTGCGGTAGTTAGCGCATCGGTGCGCTTAGATCCGGACAAAGATAATAAAGGCGTTTCACACCAGGCAGTCTGCCAGGGAACGTTCTTACCAAGGGATAAGCCATTGCCCGCGAAACCAACCTTGCGACTACGCACTTCAGGACTCGCTAAGTGACGATAGATTTGTTTGCATCTTCCCTAGTGTTCATCACTGCCGACGTCATCAGGATGACGTATATCAACGGTCTCGTGCAGCTCTGAATACACCAGTACCGCGTCGCCCGACTTAAGCCGCGCAATCACCTGCTCAACCTTGGTTGCAAACGCCACTTCCTGCTCGCCATAGTCGGTACCTTCGCGCAATACAAAAGACTCGGCAATGCTTTGCAAGGTATCAGGCGAAAGGGCATCCAGGGGAATAATCATATCTGCTCCTGTTTTATCGGCCAGCACAGGCGTAAGCCTGCCGGCTAGAATGGCTGTCTTAGTCTGCGTGTTTTTGCATGGGCAGAAAGTCACTGATAAATTGCGTGACGCGCTCATGTAACCAGGTGCGGGGCCGAAACGGATTACCCTGCATAAAGCCCACATGACCACCGCGTTCACTCAACTCTACCCGTACCGGTCGGGCCAGATCGGTTTCTTCCGGGATGATCAGGTGATTCATAAACGGATCATCTATGCTGTGCAATACCAGCGTCGGACAGTGAATGGCGCTCAAATAATGAAAAGAGCTGCACTTCTCGTAATAGTCCTGTGCATCGGCAAACCCATGCAGCGGCGCCGTCACTTTTTCATCAAACTCTCTGAAGCTTTTAATACAATCGACGTCGTCACTGCTTAGCTGAATATGATGACGGTAATCAATAGCGGCCATTTTTTTCTTCAGGGTATGCTTCATGCTCTTCAGCAGGTATTTCTGATACACCCGGGAAAAGCCCTGATTAATTGATGCCGCGCATTCTGACAGTTTAAACGGCGGTGAAATGGCAACGGCGGCTTTTAGCCATGTTTGGGCCGGGTTCTCGCCCAGCAATTTAAGCAGCATATTGGCGCCCAGTGAAAAGCCGACAGCAACCTTGGGCAAGCCCGGAAAGCGCTTTTCAAGATCATTCAGAAAGTAACTGGGGTCGCCCGTTTCACCGCTATGATAGGCCCGCGGCTGACGGTTTGGTTCACCCGAACAGCTGCGAAAGTGCATCAATACAACCTGCCAGCCATTTTTTGATAACGCGGCCATCATGTCGTGCGCATAATGTGACCGGATACTGCCCTCCAGTCCATGAAACATGGCAACAATCCCAGTGGGTTTAGCGGGCGACGGCCCGTACGCAACATCCACAAAATCCTCATCCGGCAGAGTCAGACGCTCCATCTGATACGAGACCGGCAGCCGGCGCTGAATAAAGCGCGGCCAGATAGTCTGTACATGACGGTTGCGTGCCCACCAAGGGGCTCGAAAATCGCTACGGGTTATCACGCCATGAGAACGGTTACGCTGGGTCATGCTTCATTAAACCCTGCAAGCTGGCCGACAATAGTACTAATGTGACGGCGCGCAGGTTTGCTGTCCCGCAGTCCATAGCAGTGAATAAACGCAGCCACGCTGGCATTAAGTACCGCGTTCTGGCCGTCGGCTGCAACCATAGTGACCTCATCAAGATCATGAAAAGCACGAATAAGCGCCCGCTGCTGCTCACGTTCAAGCGTCAGTTCCTGCTGCTTACAGGCGTTATAGGATTGCTCATCACCGCCGTTGTCCGGATGCATCTCGCGACGTTTGCGACGCTGCACAACCAGTGCTTTTTCAGAGTCTGACAGGGCCTGCGCCAGCTGTCTGAACTGCGCCAGGTTAATCACGGCACCGTGCTTAAGGCACCAGCACAGCAATAGTAGCAGGTTCACATTCACATCATGTTTGTCCTGCAGCGCCAGTGCGTGCAGGGCAATATCCTTATGCGCGTAGCAGGCGCAGCTGAATTGCCAGAATTCGTCATAACCCGGTTCAGCGTTGTGCATCAAACGTCTCCCGTGCAGTTTCCAGGGCATCCTGTTGCTCCAGCCATGCAGCCTCGTGTTCCTGCATGCTGGCGTTAAGCGTTTTCTGCTCATCCAGTAATGCCATCAGTGCTGGTTTGTTGTCCTCTTCATACAAGGAGGCATCGGTGAGCCTGGCTTCTACCTCTTCAAGCTGTCGCGACACCCTGTCCATTTGCGTTTCGTGATTTTCCAGTGCTTTACGAATGGGCGCAACCTGACGCCGAAACTCGGCCTCGCGGCGTTTCTGTTCTTTACGGTCCGGTTTTTGTGTCGCCTCGTCAGCATTTTGCTTTGACGAATCCTGAGGTGTTGCCTGCTGCGTTAAAATCCAGTCGCGGTAATCGCCAAGATCACCATTAAACGGGCCGACCTGACCGGCGTCAACCAAATAAAAGTCTTCACACACCGCAGACAGCAAAAAGCGATCGTGTGACACCAGAACCATGGCACCGGTGAAGCCCTGCAGCGCAATATTGAGCGCATGGCGCATTTCTAAATCCAGATGGTTGGTGGGCTCATCCAGCAACAGCAGGTTAGGCTGCTGATAGACGATGAGCGCCAGAACCAGACGCGCTTTTTCACCACCGGACATTGGCGCGACCTGTGCCAGCGCCTCGTCGCCATGAAAGCCAAAGCCGCCCAGATAATCACGTAACTGCTGTTCGGTTGCGCGGCCGTCGAGGCGCTGCAGGTGCAACAGAGGGGAAGCTGCCGGATCGAGGGTTTCCAGCTGATGCTGGGCAAAATAGCCGACTTTGAGGCCCCTGGCGGTAGTAAATGTTCCCTGTTTCGGGGCGTGTTCGCCGGCAAGCAGTTTGATCAGGGTCGACTTACCCTGGCCGTTGCGCCCCAGCAAGCCAATGCGGCTGCCCGGTACCAGGTTCAGTTTCACCTGACTGAGCACAATATGACTGCCATAGCCCAGCAGTACGGCCTCCATCTGAACCAGCGGATTAGGCAGCGCGGCGGGCTCGGCGAACTCAAAACTGAACGGACTGGCCGCATGCGCAGGCATCAGTGATTCCATTTTCTCCAGTTGCTTGATCCTGCTCTGGGCCTGTTTAGCCTTGCTGGCTTTTGCCTTGAAGCGGGTAATGAAAGATTCCAGATGGGCGACTTTCGCCTGCTGCTTTTCATATTCAATGTTCTGCAGTCGCAGGCGCTCAGCTTTTTGCGTTTCAAACGCAGAATAGTTACCCGTATAGGTGATCAGGCGCTGATGCTCAACACTGAGGATGGTCGATACGGTACTGTCAATAAACGCTTTATCATGAGAAATCAGCAGCAAGGTTCCTGAATACCGTTGCAGCCACTTTTCCAGCCAGATCACAGCATCCAGATCAAGGTGGTTGGTCGGTTCGTCCAGTAACAGCAGATCAGACGGGCATAAGAGTGCCTGAGCCAGGTTCAGACGCATTCGCCAGCCCCCTGAGAAATCCGTGACCGGCGCGCTGAGTTGCGATACAGAGAAACCCAGCCCGGCCAGAATTGTCGAGGCCCGGGCATCGACATCGTAGGCGCCGGCAGTTTCCAGCTGACCATGCAGTAATGCAATGGCTTCACCGTTTTCCTCACGCTCGGCCACGGCTAACCGGGCCTGAAGGTCGCGCAGGTGCCGATCGCCGTCAATCACATACTCGATTGCGCTGCGGTCAGTGGCGGGCGTTTCCTGCGCCACACTGACAATGCGCCAGTCTGCGGGCAGATAGCATTCTCCGGCGTCGAGCGACAATTCACCTCGTAACAGCGAAAATAAACTGGACTTGCCACAGCCGTTGCTGCCAATCAGAGCCACTTTATGGCCGGGAAACACCTGCGCTGACGTGTTCTCGAGCAAGACTTTACTGCCACGCATGAGGCTGATGTCGGTAAGTTTTATCATTCCCCTTCCAGTACTGATGAAAATAACGCGCGTATCATAGCAAACCTGCGGTCAATATTGTCTTCTGATCACGGCTGCGATTATCTGTATACTAGAAAAGAGGTGAACAAGAGAAAGAAGGTTCTATGCAAAAAAGAACAAAACGGCGGTTTATTGCCGGGGCGACCTGCCCGAAGTGTCAGGCACTGGATACCATTTCGCTGTTTTTTGAAAATAATATCGAAAAGCTGGAATGTGTAGCCTGTGGCTACAGCGAGTCACAGACAGGTGGAACCACAGGTGCAGCGACGCGAAAGAATGAAGACGTCATTGGTATTTTCAAACCGGAATGATTTGCCTGTCCACGACCACCCCTGTTACCCAAGACCTGTACGGGAAGTGTGTGCTCACTCGCTCTGTTGCCTGTAATGACCTGCCTCAGTAATGCGGTGGTGGTGTTTCCTCAGACTGGCGCGCCACGTTAGATGGCTCAATGGTTTTCACTCTGTCCATCACATGTTTAAGCTTAAACGCAATATCATCGAGTCGCTGCTGCTGCGCAGCCAGCGCATCATTCAGTGCTTCGATGGTATGTTCCTGAAAGGCCACTTTGGTTTCCAGTTCGTCAATTCTTGCCAGCGCCTTTGTCAGCGAAGTGTCCTGATGTCTACTCATTACGCCGTTCCCATTGTTCGGTCAGTCCGCTGCTGCTGGTGGTCAGGATAAACCCATCCCGCGGAAAACCAACGGCATAGACGACGGCTGTTGGCGGCGAAACCGATTCGCGAACAGCCACTTCCCAGGCATCGATTTTCTCACCTGTTTTTACGTCCCAGAGAAATACGCGCCGCGACGGCGATCCGGTCAGTAAAAAGTCACCCTCTTTTGAAAAGACAGCATCGGTAAAAATTTTCTGGCGCGCAATATACTGCAATTGACTGACAGGTTCACCTGTTTGTACGTCCCATATTTGCGACTTGTCCTGGCTGTCAGCGGTAAACGCATAGCGCCCCTGATCATCTAACGCAACTTTGGTGACCCGGGACGGGTGGGTGAAGGTATGGATAATTTGTCCGGTATCGGTGTTCCACAGGTACGCGGTGTAGTCGTTGCCGCCGCTTAAGGCATATTTGCCGTTAGGTGAAATATCAATGCTGTTTACTTTTTCGGTATGCCCCAGAAATTCCAGGCGGCGCTGTGATTCAGGCTCAAAGTACATGACCTGTCCACTGGATCGGGCCACCAGTACGCCCCTGCCACCACTGGCAACCGCGACATCGCGGATTGTCGACTCATCAATACGCCAGAAGCCGAGCGGTTCTCCCGTCGCCATACTCCACAGCGCAAACGCTTCTCGGTCAGCCGTTACCACATGGCTTTTATCCGCAGCAATATGCACCGCGATAACCAGGTTTTCGCCTTCTCCCTGCTGTGCCCAGTGGTAAACGGGCTCATCATTGCCCAGACGCCACACATTGATTCCGTTAGTTACACCGCTGGCAACAATTAGCTGCCCATCTGCAGAAATGTCCGCTGCGTACGCGCCGTCTTTCACATGCCGCCACTGGGCTACCGGTGTAGTCTCCGGAATTGTACATCCGCTTAATACACAACTTACCAGGACAAATAACAGTGAAGCACGGAACAATTGCGCCTTAAACATAATCAAATGGGTTTCGCTTTGAGACTGCTGCGTTTACCATAGCATGGAAATCGCATCTGACCTATCGTGCAAGATGACGATTGCGGTAGCAGTTCTGCGTTATTTGCACGATTAAAAAAACAACTATGGAGACGTTTTTATGCATAAGTCGCTAGTCGCCTTATCAACCGTTGCAGCGCTTGGCCTGTTCGCATGTCAGCCTCAGACAACCGATACCGAAACCAAAGGTGCAGAAGATAAATCTGCTGATACCGCATCGTCTGCTGATACTTCGCAGATGACTGACGCGCAAAAGCAGGCGTATGCAATGGGTGCCAGCATGGGATTGTTTGTTGAAAACCGTGCCCAGCAGCAGGAGCAACTTGGTAGCACAATGGACAAAGAAGCGCTGAAAGAAGGCTTCGAAGATGGCATGAACGGCACGCTGAAATTCACACAACAGGAAATTCAGCAGTTTGCTCAGCAGGGCGAGCAGGCTCTTCGCGCCAAGCAGCAGGAAGTGGCCGCCAAGCAAGCTGAAGAAAATAAAGCCGAAGGTAAAGCGTATCTCGCTGAGAATGCCAAAAAAGACGGCGTAAAAACCACCGACAGTGGCCTGCAGTACGAAGTACTCGAAGAAGGTGAGGGTGACAGCCCACAAGCGACTGATACCGTAAAAGTGCACTATAAAGGCACATTGCTGGACGGTACCGTATTTGACTCTTCCTATGAACGCGGCGAACCGGCCGTATTCCCGCTTAACCGGGTTATTTCAGGCTGGACAGAAGGCGTACAGCTTATGCAGGAAGGTGCAAAATACCGTTTCCATATTCCGTCGGATCTGGCCTATGGCGAACGTGCTCAGGGCGCCATCACTCCGCACTCAACGTTGGTTTTTGAAGTTGAGCTGATGGAAGTGGTAGATAAGGCAGACGAGGGCGTGAAAGCACCTAAAACCGAGGACAGCTAAGCGCGACTCCCGGATAAGAGAAAGCCGACGGAGACCGTCGGCTTTTTTGTATGTTCAGCATTTCCCTGCCTAAGTGTATCCATCGCGCTGTGCCACAGATTATAGACGATGCGCGTACCCGAATCGCTATCCGGGTTATTCGTTGATAACAATTCTCCGAATTGCTCTTTAAGTGTAGTTAAGAATACGCGTCATGCGACAGTGTTTTAGGATCAATTTGGACTAACGGAATAACTGATAGTCCGAAGTATTGTATAAGTTGCTACCGGGGCTGATTTCGGCGTCGCTCGCGCTGCGACCTGAAGGTGGCGAAGTGGCGCAGGATAGCATGCCCCAGTTTATACATGGCATAGCCAACAACAAAATACAGAGCGGTCCGCAGACTCTCTATGCGCACAAGTAAATCCAGCATTCCCAGCACCACGAACATAACGCCGGTAAGAAACAGAACAAAACCTATCAGGGTTGCACTGGTAGTACAGGCCCCTGGTTTATTCTGCGTTCGCCGCACCCTTGCCAGTTCATCAATCATTTGCTCACCGGTTTCCCACTCAAAAGTATTACCTGTATACGGTTAGGACCGCGCAACGGTTACATTTGTTCATTAATTTAGCGTAATCCAGCGATATTTTGTCATTATGCCAGTACGCAAATGTCCGCCACCGGCTGCATCTATGCTTTTACGCTCTGTTTGAACGATAGACGTGCATACTGCATCAGCCTGTCACAGAAAAAATTGACGCTCAGTTGACTGAACCATGTTTAAAAACATGTGCTTCGCCCAGATACTGACAAAGTGTCAGTAACGAGTGTGAGGTGAATGGGCACGTGAAAACGCCATTAGTAACCCGTAGCGGATACAATCAGCTACGCGATGAACTGGATCGTCTGTGGCGGACGGAACGTCCGGAGACCACACGTAAAGTGACCTGGGCCGCCAGCCTCGGCGATCGTAGTGAAAACGCAGACTATCAGTACAATAAAAAGAAACTTCGCGAAATTGACCGGCGCGTGCGCTACATTCGCAAGTGTCTTGAGCGCCTGAAAGTTGTTGATTATGACCCGCAGCAGGAGGGCAAAGTTTTTTTTGGTGCCTGGGTCGAGATTGAAAACGACGCTGGCAAACAGCTGACGCTGCGCATCGTCGGTTATGACGAGATTTTCGGTCGTAATGACCATATTTCGGTCGACTCGCCCATGGCCAGGGCCATGGTGGGAAAAGCGCAGGACGACGAATTTGATGTCAAGACCGAGGCCGGGCAGTTTACCTGGTGGATCAACAAAATCTGGTACAACACCGATGACAGGTTACTGTAACGTGTGCTTTTGCGACCGTTAGCAGTGCCTGAAAAGCCGGTGCAGGATAGCATGCCTGGCGTGTTTGTCAGAATGCGCTAAGCACATGGCTTAAGGGGTTAAACGAAGGTTTTTGATACGTTTAACAATGCTATACTCGCGCCACTTTATTTTTTAATTTTTCTCGCGACGCACATCCGTTTAGTAACGCATGACGTGGCGATGCCTTCAGAGTTAACTATGATTACAAACAAAATTGCCGACGAACTCTCAGTCAGTACCAAGCAGGTTGACGCTGCGGTCGCTCTGCTGGATGGCGGCGCCACTGTGCCGTTTATCGCACGTTACCGGAAAGAGGCCACCGAGGGCCTGGATGATACACAGCTTCGTACGCTGGAGCAGCGACTCACCTATCTGCGTGAGCTTGAAGAACGCCGTCAGGTGATCCTCAAATCCATTGACGAGCAGGAAAAGCTTACACCGGCACTGAAGCAGGATATTCTGTCTGCAGACAGTAAAACCACGCTGGAAGATTTATATCTCCCGTACAAACCGCGTCGTCGAACCAAGGGCCAGATCGCCATTGAAGCAGGGCTTGCACCGCTGGCACAAAGCCTGTTTGATGATCCCACGCAGGACCCGGACAGCCTGGCCAGTGACTACCTCAATGCTGATGCCGGCATCGACGATACCAAGAAAGCGCTGGAGGGTGCGCGCTACATTCTTATCGAACAGTTTGCGGAAGATGCGACATTATTAGCAACCATTCGTCAGTACCTGAATAACAATGCGTATATCGTCAGTAAAGTCGCGCCAGGTAAGGAAAAAGAGGCCAGCAAATATAAAGACTATTTTGATCATGCTGAGAAGCTGAAGAACGCCCCCTCTCACCGGGCACTGGCGATGTTCCGCGGCCGCAATGAAGGCATGCTGCATATTCAGATGGACGCCGACCCCGGTAAAGAGGATCCGACAGCTGGCTCACACTGCGAATACCTGATTGCCCAGCACTACAACTGGCAGCACAAGCAGCGCGCCGCCGATGACTTTCTTGCACAGGTCATGCAGTGGGCATGGAAAATAAAAATTGCTCTGCATATGGAAACCGAGTTTTTTGCCGGTCTACGGGAGCGTGCAGAAGAAGAAGCCATTGACGTATTCGCAAAAAACCTCAATGACCTGCTGATGGCGGCACCCGCTGGCGCCAAAACCACCATGGGGCTGGACCCAGGCCTGCGTACCGGTGTAAAAGTCGCCGTGGTCGACGCCACGGGTAAGGTGGTGGCCACCAATACGATTTTTCCGCATGCCCCGCAAAATCAATGGGACAAATCCTCCCGCACTCTGGCTACCCTGTGCAAACAGCATAAGGTTGAGCTGATTAGCATTGGCAATGGTACTGGCTCACGTGAGACTGACCGGCTGGTCGCAGAAATGCTTAAAAACAATGATGACGTGAATGCGCAGAAGATCATGGTCAGTGAAGCAGGCGCGTCCGTTTACTCCGCGTCTGAACTGGCTGCCAAAGAGCTGCCTGATCTGGATGTGTCACTGCGCGGCGCCGTGTCGATTGCCCGGCGCATTCAGGATCCGCTGGCAGAGCTGGTTAAAATAGAACCTAAAGCCATCGGTGTCGGTCAGTACCAGCATGATGTTAATCAGAGTCTGCTGGGCAAGTCGCTGGACCGGGTTATCGAGGATTGCGTGAATGCTGTTGGTGTGGATCTGAACACCGCGTCACCCGCCCTGTTGAGCTATGTCTCCGGTCTTAATAAAACACTCGCGCACAATATCGTCAGCTTCCGTGACAGCAATGGCGCTTTTGATAACCGCAAGGCGCTGCTGAATGTCGAACGGCTTGGCCCGAAAGCGTTTGAGCAGGCGGCTGGCTTCCTGCGGATCGTCAATGGCAGTAACCCGCTGGACGCCTCTGCCGTGCACCCTGAGGCATACCCGGTCGTGGATGCCATCGTCGATACCACTGCCGTGGCGGTGAACGACATTATCGGCAATACCGAACTGCTGAAATCTCTGTCGCCAGAAACATTTGTGAGTGACAGTTTCGGCCTGCCGACCGTGGAAGATATCCTTAAAGAGCTGGATAAGCCGGGGCGTGATCCGCGCCCGGAATTTAAAACAGCCGCGTTTAAAGAGGGCATTGAAACGCTGAATGATTTGAAACCCGGCATGATCCTCGAAGGTGTGGTGAGCAATGTGGCTAACTTCGGGGCGTTTGTGGATGTGGGTGTCCATCAGGACGGACTTGTCCATATTTCCGCTATGACCGACAAGTTTATTTCTGATCCCCGTGATGTGGTAAAAGCCGGCGACATCGTCAAAGTGAAGGTGATGGAGGTTGATGTCCCGCGTAAACGTATTTCCTTTACCATGCGACTGGATGATACCCCCGCTGCATCAGGCGGCAAAAAAGGCCCAGCCGAGCGCAACCGGACGAAGGGCAAGGCGCAGTCTGCACCGCGAAAAGGCCAGCAAAAGCCTTCTCAGTCGGGCAACAGTGCCATGGGTAATGCCTTTGCAGACGCCTTTGCCAAAGCGAAACAAAAGTAAGACAAACAGGTATGAATGTTTCAGGCGCTGGCGCTAAAGCCAGTGTCTGATGGGGTTACCGTGCTCGAATAGAACTGCTGAATGCGGTCAATCCGGGCACGGCTTTGATCGTCAATGTCCAAAGAACGCTGTCCTGGCTCTGGCTGAACCTGCTCACGTGCTTCGCGGATCGTCTCGCGGGCCGATAGCACAACATCATTCAGCGTCCGTGTTGGCGGGCTGATATTACCCCGGTCAACCAAATCGTCCAGGCTCGGCGGGGTGATACTGGCCGCGTCGACAGTTTGTTCTGAATCACTATTTGAAAGCGACTCGGTGCGCTCTCTGGCAATGTCACTGCGCGCCTCGAACGCTTTCCGACTGGCTTCTGCGGCAACCTGTAAATCCTGTGCCGAAGGCTGCGCCGGTGCCAGCGCTGCGGCTCGTACCTGCTCCATTTTTCGCAGTGTTTTTTCCGGCGTCTGCGCTTCAGAGATATCGATAGAGACTTCTCCGTCGGTCACATAGCGTTTGCCATCCGGTCCCTGAGTATACTCATACTTCGGCGCGCCGGCATATTGGCCACCGGTAGCCGCATGCGCCTTCTCGTGGCTGCGTACTTCACGGTCGCGCGCTTCAAGCTCTTTAATTTCCTGCTTATTCGCTTCCTTTTGCTGCTCTTTCGCATTTTCTTTGCCTGCACTTTCGTCGCTGGCATTGTCTTTGCGGTTGTCTGCAGAAATACCACCCTGAGCGCCCGCACCACCCTGAATCTGGGGCCGTTCATAGGTCAGCGGTGTTGGCTGCTGACCCGGTGTCCGGACACGATCAGACTCTGAGCCCAACCCTTTTTGCGAAGCACTCTGATCGGATTCCGTAGTCTGGGGAATAGTTTCACGCAAAATATTATCCCGCCGCGCTGCTTCAGTATTGACGTTCGCAGTGGGTGTCACCAGCGTAGTGGGGATGGGCAAGACAATATTCATATGCGCGTGATCGTAATCTTAAGCCAGCGTGTCGATTATCGTACCCACGGTATCAAACGCGGTATCCAGCACTTTGGCTGATGCCTGGGCATTAATGCTGTTATTTTGCAGAGATAAAATATCAGACGTCAGATTGTTTGCCGGTTGTGGCAGCATTTCTCTGACGTTCTCAAGGTTACGCTGGGACGCACTGGCCAGCACACCCTCTGGCCCGTTTTCAGCCATGTTTTGCTGCGCGCTCCGCAACGCAATATTCTGCGAAGCCTGGGTGATCCCCTGACTTGCGTTTTGCAGGCCAACATAACCCGACACGATCGCCGAGTTGATACTGTTATCCACAAAGCTGGACATACTACTACCCTAATTTATCTCATACCTCGCGGTTAATTATTAACCATATCAGGTAAAAGATAAAGGCCTGAGCGAAATGACGTGCAGCGGCAGCAGACTGCGGCACACTTATTTGGCCCTTCAGGCCAGCGTTTTCTGATCAAGTGACGCTGCGAAGTTCAGAATAATGTTCGCTGTTTGCTGGGGGTGAGACATAAACGGTGCGTGGGATGCGTGCGGAAGAACCACGGTGTCAGACTGCGGATGTAACTCACAGATGCGGTCAATTCCACTGCTTGGCACCAGCGTATCACGACGGCCATATATTCTCAGCGACGGGCGCTGAATCCGGCCAATTCGTTCGCGCATATCAGCATCGCCAAGTATACCAAGACCGCCGTGCAGCGCCGCCTCAGCTGGTGCCGGGTAATCGGTTATTTGCTGTCTGATTCGTTTAATATCATGACGGGCGGAGTCACTGCCCATGGCCTGAATCGCCAGAAAGCGGTCGATAGTCTTTTGATAATCGTCTTTAAGCTGCGACTTAAACTCATCGAGTAAGGCGGGATCAATGCCCGGCCAGCCTGGTCCAGCAACAAATTTGGGACTCGACGCCAATGTTACCACGCCCCGCAACTCTGTTTCCTCCAGCGCCAGCGACTGTGCCACCAGGCCACCAAGTGACCAGCCAGCGATAATAGCGTGCGCGGGCAAATGTGCAGCGATCATCGCAGTCAGCGATGCAAGATCATAGCGTGCAGGCAACACGGTGGCATTTTCGCCAAACCCGGGTAAATCAATTGTGGTGACCCTGAAATGCGAGCTGAGGAAAGGGATAAAGGAGGAAAATGCACCGCTGTTCATGCCCCAGCCATGCAATAAAACCAGATCGTTTCCTGTTCCAACCGTACGGCTGACAAGACGTTGAGAGTTCTGCGACGCTATCACAAGCATCTCCTGTTCACGGATTTTTATGAGTGTATCACGACCCAATTACGCACCACACCCCATTTGTCTGGCGGCAGCGCAGTGCACTCGGTGGCTTCAGCGCTGCCTGCCTAATCTTGCCTGTCTGCTTTGTGGCGAACCCAGCCGGACACCGGTATGCTCGTATTGTGAAAGCGACAGCGCATTCTACGATAAGGACGCCTTACCGATAAACCTGTTGCTGCGCCCGGCTGTTGCTTCGCATATCCGTCATGCTCACTATCGCTACCTGTATGCCTGTGGCAATTACCAGTGGCCATTCACGACGCTCGTTCACACCCTGAAATTTAAACGCAAACCTGTTGCCGCCACAATTTTAGCTGACTGGTTTATTACGCATGTGCTCAGGCACAGGGATCGCCCCGCGCCTCAATGTATTTTGCCGGTGCCTCTGCATTTCAGACGACTGCAGCAGCGCCTGTATAATCAGTCCGCAGAAATCGCATACCCTATAGGCAGGAACATGGCCGTGCCCGTCATCGAAAGCTGGGCGAGGCGTTGCGGCAAAGGTGCACAGCATACCCGAAACCGTCACGAGCGGTTGCTCGCGGCCCGCGATGCATTTGTACTGTCAAACGCGTGTCTCGATAGCGTCCTTGAGAAGGGGGCGGCCGGTCAGTGTGTTGCTATTGTTGATGATGTGCTCACCACCGGGGTGACTGTGGATGTATTAGCCGCTAAGCTCAGACAGCGTTACCCCTGGCTTGCGATAGAGGTCTGGGTGATGGCAGTGACACCGGCGCCAGGACAGCGCCGGTTGTCGTTAGAGAAAGTATGAAAGATTACTTAAGCAGGGCAGACTGATAAATGGCGTTTGCCATCAGTTTGCTGGTGCCATACCAGTAACCACGGAACTGGGTGTTATCGACAAAGCCAATCACCACTCCCCGTTTCTGACGTTCGGCAATGACTGCTGTTGTGTCACCAATCAGCTTCTGCATCTCGCTGGCACTGTAACCTGCCATTAGTGGCGACGGTGTGTAACGGGCTACGGTCGTAAACGGTGAGTTATCACTTTCCACCACCATGTTGCTGGTTTTAAACATGGGCAGCGTATCGCCCTGATAGCCATAAAACAGCGGATGTGAGGTATCAATGCTGGCATTATACACCGAGCCTGCGACCAGTTTACGTGCATACAAATCATCACGGTCACCGTAGCGCATGGCAGACGTATCAAAAGCCTCGTCGATGGTATCGTCAGACACAATATCAATATCCAGCCACTGCTTGTCAGCGAACAACTCAAGCGCTGACTTCTGACCGATCAGCACGCCACCTTCATTGACCCAGCTGTCCATCATATCGGTTACCATCTCACTAAGCTTTGAATAATCGCCGCTGCTCATAATGATATGCGTGTAATCGCCAAGCGTTACCCGTTCCAGCCGGTGCTGCTCGACCAGTGTCGCCGGCAGTCCTACCCGGGTATCCAGATAGTGCCAGATTTCACCCATTTCATACTCACTGGTGCCTTCGCCACCAACCAGCAACACTTTAGGCAGTGTAACGGGCACCATATTGCGACTGCCCAGATCAATCCCGCGCGAGGTCATACCGGTTTGCAGTGCCAGCACCGGAATATTCAGCGCCTGCGACTGCTCACTGAGGATGTCAGCCAGGTTATCTGGCTGTGACAGGCCAGTTGGGATCACAATACTACCGGCCGCGAAGTCGCGTTCTTTACCACTGGACAACATGCCGGTAAAGGCTTTACCCGCACTGCGCAGGGTCACGTCGTTTTCCAGTAACGCCTGTACCATGGCCGGTGCATAGTAATCCTGCCAGTCAATCACATAGGCATACGCATCGGCCGGCACGGTGCCGGTGTCAGGCTTACGTAACGTAGCGTTAGCAGCGGTATTGATACTGCGCGCTTTACGCGCACTGACGGCCTGATATTCCAGATTAAAAGCCATGGCCAGATTCCACGTCGACACATCGTAGAAGGTATTGTTTTCAAAGTTTTGCTGCGTGGAGAACAGCGATTTAACGAGTCGGTACTGAGGCTGGTCAACAGGAATATAAATCCCGTTATTGGCGGTAACGTTCAAGCCGCCCACATCTGTGTCTTTGTTAACCACGTCGTAGTCGATACTATGCTGATCGAGCAGGTTTAGCATCTCGTTAAAGCGACCATGATCATCCGGGCGCGCAAGCAGGTAACCGGCGATATCATCCTCTTCGGCCAGCGCCTTGGTGTCTTTTACAAACTGGCGCTGATAGCCAAGTATGGCCGGCTTGTTCGCCAGCGCCCCGGCAAAGGTGCTAAGGCTGGTCGTTACCTGATTCTGAATGGTGTCAGCAAATGCCAGCGGCCCATTGATTGAATCCTGCAGATGACCCCGGCTGCTGGCCTGCTCAAACAGGATCCCGATACTGCCGTGCACATCCGGGTAGGTTGAGCCCTTACCTACATAAAAGTCATCAAAGTCCTCTTCTGAGAAATACAATTCACCTTCATCGTCCAGCGCCTTAGCGTGGTATTCCGCCAGTGCCTCGGTAAGGGTTACGTTGCCATCCGGAGTGATAGGGTTTTTGCGTGAGCGCACACCCGGCTGAAAGAAATACGTCGAGTTAGTGCCCATTTCATGAAAGTCGGTCAGTACGTGCGGACGCCACTGCTGAAATTTTTTGATGCGCGCCTGCGATTCTGGGTGCGTCAGTAACAGCCAGTCACGGTTTAAGTCGAACCAGTAGTGGTTGGTACGGCCTGACGGCCAGCCTTCTTCGTGCTCGCGGGTCTCAGGATCGGCCACCAGCTGTTTGCCTTTATGCATATTTGCCCACTGCGCAAACCGCGACAAACCATCAGGGTTAAATGACGGGTCCAGTAACACAACATTGTTACCCAGCAGTGCATCAATGGCCTCGCCCTGACCAGCCGCAAGGTAATAGGCCACCAGCATCGACGCATTGGCACCCGAGGGCTCATTACCATGAATGCTGTAGCCCATATAAAAAATAAGCGGGGCGTTGCTATCGACCTCAGCGCCTTTTTGATAGGCCGCAATATGCTGCTCGCGAATACTATCCAGTTTACTGCGGTTATCCGGTGCGGTGATCGTCAGCAGCAGAAGCGGCCGGTTCTCGTGAGTCCGGCCGGTTTCCTCAATAGTAATGCGATCAGACGCGTCTGCCAGGGTGTACATGTAACTGACCAGCTGGTCGTGTCGCACATGCCACTCACCCACATTAGCGCCCAGCACAGATTCAGGGGTGGGAATGGCAGGATCGTAGCTGACATTATCTGGCAGATACGCCTTAGCAGGCTGTCCACCAGTATCAACGCTGACGCCTGACGCCACACTGACACTGGCAAAACAAATGAGGAGAGACGCAAGGGCGAGCCGACATATCTGTCGGCAGGCACCTGGGAATACATGTGAGTTCATAAAATTCCTGTCTTTTCTTATTGTGCCAAACGATTCCTGAGTAAATTTCCTGCAATACTTGACTGCTTTACTCAGGTAAATTTGTTATCATAGTCCCAAATTCGCAATTTGTAGGACTTGTTGATGATCACTATATCAGAAGAAGCACAAGCTCACTTTGTAAAGTTGCTGGATAAACAAGAGTCTGGCACAAATATTCGGGTATTCGTCGTAAATCCCGGTACGTCATCAGCCGAGTGCGGCGTATCGTACTGTCCGCCTGATGCCGTGGAAGAAAACGATACCCGTCTAAACTTCAACGGCTTCGACGCGGTTGTAGATGACGAGAGTGCGCCTTTTCTGGAAGAAGCAGAAATTGATTTTGTCACCGACCAGATGGGCTCGCAGCTCACCCTGAAAGCGCCGAATGCCAAAGCGCGTAAAGTGGCCGATGACGCCCCGCTGGTAGAGCGCGTGAATTACCTGATTCAGTCAGAGATTAATCCACAGCTGGCCAGTCACGGTGGACAAGTAATGCTGACCGAAATTACCGAAGATGGCTATGCAGTGCTGCAGTTTGGCGGCGGTTGCAACGGCTGTTCAATGGTGGATGTGACGCTGAAAAACGGCATTGAAAAACAAATGCTTGAGCAGTTTGCCGGTGAACTTAACGGCGTACGAGATGCCACCGAACACGAGGCTGGCGAGCACTCGTACTACTAAGTCATGGCCGACCTCTACATCAGCTGGCGCCGCTTTAAACGGGGACTTGCCCTGTTTATTTGCGGCGTTGGCCTGTTACTCACTGTTGGCCACCTTGCAGCAGTGTATTACCTGTCTCTCGCTATTTTACTGACTGGCTTTGCCATCGCTATGTGGGGCTATGCCGGGATCTTCCTAAGCCGCTTTGCCGGTTTGAAGAACAACCGCTTTAACTCAAAGAAATAGGCTGCACACCCGCTGGTATTGTTGATACCGCGTCACTGACATGGACGACATCTATTCATCGACAATCATCTGAAAGCCCCCAAAGATCATACGGCTGCCATCAAACGGCATACAAAAATCATTTAGCCGTTCGTCTTTCATTACATTCTCCCAGCCTTTATCCCGCATGGCCTTCGAAGGCCAGACGATCAAAGAAAACACGACAGTCTCGTTTTGCTCACATTTCACCGCCATAGGCAGAGACGTTACCTTGCCTTCAGGTACATCATCGCCCCAGCTTTCAACAACACGAAGGGCACCGTACTGTTTAAAAATGGCCGCAGCTGCTTTCGCGTGTTCAATATATTTGTCTTTATTGTCTGTCGGAACCGCGACAACGCTTGCATCAATATAGTCCATGATGGCCTCGCTTAGTGGTTGGTGACTGCGCAGTCAGTCAGTGAAAAATACAGTAAGGAACGTGCCAACAGGTCTGTCGCTGCCCAGTGATGACAGGCTTGTTCGCATCTTCCTTAAGTGTAGGCTAAACACGCGCATCTGTGATCATCAGTACAGGCGGGCTGAGCCTGAAACGTCATGGGGTTTTCCATAACCAGGTGTGACCAGGCAGGCTTGCTCAGAGTTGTGAGCCAAGCCAGCGATGAATCAATCGATGCGTTGTCTGGCCGGGATCATCAAGGATCCCTCTGCTGGCTTTTGGAATGTGAGCAAATTTGGTGTCGTTGTTACTATTGTTATTCATATAGTAGCTGAGCATCGCCACCCATGCGTCGCGTTCACTGTCCGGCATACTATTGAGCGACTGTAAGGTGTGCATTAGCATGGGAAAGGGCAGCATACTGCTCAGGTAGCGATTGCTCCACCAGTAGTTAACCAGCACATTAAACGGTGACAGCGATTCCACCGCGTGCCACCAGGGCGTGGGAATATAAATAGCATCACCGGGTTCCAGCTCAGCCGACAGGCCATGCCGGAAGGCTTCTTCATAACGGGGAAAGCGCGCTAAATCAGGTTCATTGATATCCACCAGACTGATCGGCTGGCCGGCCGGTGTATATTCCAGCTGGCCCACGTACAGATTTTCTATCTGCCCGGGCGGAAAAAGTGTAAAGCGACGCCGTCCCGCGACGACCACCGCAATGTTATGGGCCTCATCGAAGTGTGGTGCGACACGTAATGCATTGCCAATCCAGATATGCGGCGGTATTTGCGGCACCAGCGGATTATCAATGCTTTTCAGCAGCGCAGGAAAATGCGTTTTTACATCGGTGCTCTGAATGCACGATGGGCGTGTCTGGTCAGGCGACAGCATGGCCGAAATGGCAGTACTGATATCAGTATTGTCGACCGAAAAATTCATGCCCCGCATATCATCGGAATAAAACATCCTGCCATGCTCGGGCAGGGTAATATGTTTGACACCTTGCTGGCTGTTTTCGTTTTTCAGGTAGTCTGCCACCATTAACGCCGACTGCTTTGCTTCTGCAACCACCGGCCAGTGCTGCGCATAGCCCTTCAGCACGGCGGGCTTGTAGGCAGGCTCAATCTCACGTACAAACACGTCCGGCGTGACGTTATGATACTCGGCTGGTTCGGGCAACGCCGACGGATGGAGGGAGTGCTGTGATGCCATAGGTTGTATACTGACTCGTCTGCTGTTTGCTCAGGCTAGCATCACCGACTACTTTGCAACAAGCCTGTTTACCCGCACAACAGGCGCGCGGGCAATGCGGCTACCGCTGCTTATTGATCGAGTTGCCGCCGGTCACGGCAATACGCATTGCGGTTTCAACATCTATATCCAGGCGCTGTAATTTCTCTTCACCCAGATACAGCGTGTAACCGCCAATCTGGTAGCTCATGGGGATGTAGACCGCTACCTTTTTCCCTTCCGGAAACAACAAACTGGTGGCGTTCTCGCCAGTGATAAAACCCACCACAAAGGTGTCAGGCATAACTTCAGCCAGAACCGCCCGCTGTTGCTGCTGTTCCTTTGACGCCTTAAACAGTTCGGCGGCATCGTTTAGGGCGCCGTACACTGTTTTTATCAGCGGCAGCCGTTCAATATAAAACTGCAGCTTTTTCAGTAAGGCATCAACCAGGTAAGCGTTGACCGCAATCCCCGTAACGGCCAGCAGCATAATGGTGGTAATAATGCCCAGACCAGGAAAGTAATAATATGGCGCAAGCAGCGGCTTAACCAGCGCTTCGGTACTTAAGCCCAGCCAGATCAGCAAATACAGCGTGACAACAATCGGCAATATTGTCAGTAAGCCTTTGACCATTTTTGATACCAGCTGACTCATAGTGACTCCTTTAACCATTCGTATAGTGCACATGCCTCTGCTACTCTGAAACATGCCGATCTGGCAATGAACATTCAGAAAGAAAACAACAGTATACTGTTCACACGGTATCTGCACGTTTTGTATTTACGATGATGACAAGGATGAATTGATGAAAACGAGATTGTTCGCGCTGCTTTGCTTTTTTGTTTGCACGGCTTCAGCGCAGGCATTTGACAGAGCCAGGCTGGATCAGTATTTAGAGACACTGGAAGCAAACGACAAAGCCATGCTGAGTCTGGCTATTGTCAAAAACGGTAAACCGGTTTACCAAAAGGCGACGGGGGTTGCGCACGCCGGGGAAGAGCAAAACGCGACTATCCACACGCAATACCGTATTGGCTCGATTACTAAAGTCTTCACGGCAACGATGATCTTTCAACTCATTGACGAAGAAGCGCTGTCACTCGATACCACTCTGGCGACATTTTATCCGGAAGTAAAAAATGCCGGGGACATAACCGTCGCCATGTTGCTAAGCCACCGCAGTGGGATCCATAACTTTACCGATACGCCTGACTACCGTGACTATATGACGCAGGCGAAGTCACGCAGTGAGATGATAAAGCTGATTGAAAGCCTCGGCAGTGACTTCTCCCCTGGCAGTCAGGCTAAATATTCAAACAGTGGTTATGTGCTGCTGGGGTTTATTATCGAAGCGATAACGCAGGACACCTATGCCAGCCAGCTTAAAAAGCGCATTACCCGTCCCCTCAACCTTGCGAACACCGGCTATGGCCGCGCGATGGACGACAGCAACACCGCCGCCAGATCATACACCTACCAAGACCAGCAATGGTCACCTGCTCCGGTGACCGATTTGAGTATTCCGGGTGGCGCGGGGGCAGTCGTATCTACACCTACCGATGTCGCAATATTTTTGTCTGCCTTACTCAATGGCAAGCTTACGTCCGGCGCATCACTGACTAAAATGAGAGAGATGAATCAGGGCTTTGGTCATGGCTTACTGCAATTCCCGTTCTACGATAAAGTCGCCTATGGCCATAATGGCGGCATTGATGGGTTTCAGTCAATGAGCGCCGTCATTGACGGCGATGATGTTGCTTTTGCAGTCACGGCGAATGGCATGAACTATTCAATAAACGAAATCAGTGTTGCCGTCTTAAGTATGTATTATGGCCGCCCCTACGAGCTCCCGGACTTTGACCAAAGCGCCATTTCGTTATCAGTGGAGGACCTCAGCCAGTATGAGGGAGTCTATTCCTCGCAGCAATTACCCCTTAACATTACCATGCGCGTCAAAGAGGGCCAGCTCACTGCCCAGGCGACAGGCCAGCAACCCATTCCGCTTACGCCGTATTCAGCGAGGGAATTCCGCTTTGAACCGGCCGGTATTGTTATTCTGTTCGACGACTATGATGACGGCATTGATCATTCTGCGTTCACCCTGAAGCAAGCCGGAGGCAGCTACCCGTTTTCAAGAGAGTAGCTGCTGAGCGTGGCTGTGTATGGTCGGTGTATTACTTACCAAGGACGACGGCCATTGCCTGCGAAACCTGCCTTGCGACTACGCACTTCAGGACTCGCTGAGTGATGGTAGACTTGTTGGCATCCTCCCTAGCTGTCAGCCTTTACCAGCGATTGTTTTTTGTCTGCAAAAATAAACACTGCCCCAAGGGTAATTCCGCGGGCAAGTAAGAACGCAAGCAGCGCATACCAGAGTGCCGGGTTACCGGCCTCGCGGCTGAAGTACCAGACCGGAAAATAGACACACAGGGCGCTGACGATCATGGTATCGCGCATTGCACCGGAGCGGGTCAGGCCAACAAACACGCCATCGTAAAGAAAACACCAATGCCCCAGCAGGGGCAGCAGGATCATCAGCCCCAGATAGTCTCCCGCCGCCTGACGTAATGCCGAATGCTCGGTTAACAACGCTATGATTTCCTCACCAAAAACAGCAAATACCAGGGCATAACCAACGGCAAAAACACTCGACCAGAATAACCCCCGGTACGTGTGCGCCTTAATCTCTGCCTTATCTTTAGCTCCGGCGGCTTCCCCTACCAGCGCCTCAACAGCATAAGCGATGCCATCCAGACCCAGCGCGATCAGCACAAAAAACTGCATTAAAATAGCATTGATGGCGGCCGGTGTTTCACCCAGCCGCGCGCCTTGCAGGGTAAGAAAGGCCAGGCACAATTGCAGTGCCAGATTACGCAGTAACATATTGCCATTTAAGGTCAGCAGCACTTTGCGTGCAGCACGATTAAACCAGGCGGGATCGATGGGAACCTGCCAGCAGCACTTTAAGGCGACAGTGAGTGCCATAATTGCCATGCTGTACTCGGCAATGATACTGGCCAGTGCCACACCACCGACCGACATGCCCAGTCCGTAGACAAACACCATATCCAGTGCCCCGTTTAAGACATTGCCCACCACCTGAATGATAAGCACAGTGCGGGTACGCTGTTGCCCCACCAGCCAGCCAACCAGCACAAGGTTGAACATTGCAGCCGGCGCGCCCCAGACTCTGACCTCAAAATACTGCGACAGGTGAGTGGTGACATCGGATGGTGGTGAGGCCAGAAAAATGCCTGCCTGCTGGATCGGCCATTGCAGCAGAAGAATGCTCATTCCCAGTACAAGCGCAATACTCAGTGACTGATAGAGTACCGCCGCCGACTGCGTTTGCGCATGCTGATGGCCGCGTGCCTGCGCACTGAGTCCGGTCGATGACATCCGCAAAAAGCCGCAGACCCAGTAAATCTGCGTTAAAATGAGGGTACCGACTGACGCCCCCGCCAGCATGGCCGGTGAATCCATATGCCCCAGTACTGCCGTATCCACCAGACCAAGTAATGGCGTGGTAATATTTGCCAGAATCATTGGCGTAGCCAATGCAAGCATTTGACGATGAGGGTGAGGCTTAGCAGTCGAGCGTACTGTCATTCAGATTACCAAATACGGGCCCGGCGCCAGTATCGCGCCTTTACGTTGATTGCCACAGGAGAAAACATGAAGTCTATCACGAGATGGGGACAGGCCAAGGCCACCGCGCTGTTTGTCCTGTTATTTGTTGTCTGCACCGGCACGGTGGCGAAAGCCGAGCCACTATCGAATGCCGTTATTCTGATTTATCACCATGTTGCAAAGGATACGCCGGCGAGCACCTCGGTGACACCGGACACGTTTAAAAAGCACATGGCATTTCTTGATGAAAACTACAATGTACTGTCGCTAAAGGAGGTCATGCCATCACTGAAAGCCGGTGAGGCGCTGCCGGACAGAACAGTAGTGATCACCTTTGACGATGGCTTTGCGAATATTCTGGAAAATGCCCATCCGGTATTACGCGAGTATGGGTTTCCCTACACGGTGTTTATTAATCCGGGCGAAATTGGCAGTAATCCTTCACAGCTGACCTGGCAACAGGTTCAGAAAATGCAGGAAGAAGGTGCGATATTTGCCAATCACACACTGAACCATATGCATATGCTGGAAAAATCAGCAGAAGAACGCGACGATGCGTGGCTGGTTCGGGTGTGGGATAACGTGGCGCAGGCCGAAGAGAAACTCAAAGAGAAAACCGGCGAGTCACTGAAATACCTGGCCTATCCGTTTGGCGAGTTTAATCAGGCGCTGGCAGACAAAGTCACACAGGAAGGCTACACGGGCTTTGCACAACACTCCGGCGCCGTGGGCCCACACAGTAACTTTGCTGCGTTACCGCGCTTTCCTGCCGCCGGGATTTATGCCGACCTGGATAAGCTGAAAATTAAACTCGACAGCCTGGCAATGCCGCTGGACGAAAACTCGGGTCTGCCGCCGCAGCGAAGCAGTCGCGAAATAGAGACACCCCTGACACTCAACATTACCAGCGATGATGTGCGCCTGTCGCAGGCTGCCTGCTATTATCAGGGCAGTGCGCTACCGGTCGAGGTTAGCGGGATGACCTTAACAGCAGAACTGGATATGACGCTGCCGGTGGGTCGTTCACGGATTAACTGTACGGCACCGTCAAAAGCGCACAGTGGCCGCTACTACTGGTACTCTCAGCCGTTTTTTATCGCCGATAAGAATGGCAGATACCCTGACTAGAGCAGTCACTGCACAGCGCGCCCGGCGGCGCGCTGTAGATCCCTATCAGTTGTACTGAAGCACCGTGCGAATACTTTCGCCCTCATGCATCAGATCGAACGCCTTATTAATGTCATCCAGTGGCATGGTATGCGTGATGAAGTCACTCAGCTTAAACTCCCCGTCCAGGTATCGCTCGACGTACTCGGGCAGTTCACTGCGTCCCTTCACGCCACCGAACGCGGTGCCGCGCCATACACGACCGGTGACTAACTGAAATGGTCGTGTTGAAATTTCCTGACCAGCGCCTGCCACACCAATGATCACAGACTCTCCCCAGCCTTTGTGACAACATTCCAGCGCCGAGCGCATGACATCGACATTGCCAATACACTCGAAAGAGTAATCCACGCCGCCGTCTGTGAGATCGACAATCACCTCCTGAATCGGCTTGTCATACGCTTTAGGATTAATACAGTCTGTTGCACCAAGCTTAGCCGCTAAGTCGAACTTACTTTCATTAATGTCGATGGCAATGATCCGGGAGGCGCCCGCCATCGCTGCCCCGATAATGGCACTCAGACCAATCCCGCCGAGGCCGAACACAGCCACGGTATCGCCTTTTTCCACTTTAGCCGTATTCATAACAGCGCCCATACCGGTAGTAACGCCGCACCCCAGCAGACACACCTCTTCCAAAGGCGCCTCTTTATTGATTTTGGCCAGCGATATTTCAGGTAATATCGTGTACTCGGAAAATGTCGAACATCCCATGTAGTGATAAACCGGCTTGCCATCAACAGCGAACCGGGTGGTGCCATCCGGCATCAGCCCTTTGCCCTGCGTGTCACGAATTTTGCCACACAGATTCGTTTTACCGGATTTACAGAACTTACATTCACCGCATTCCGGCGTATAAAGCGGGATCACATGATCACCAACCTCCAGCCCGGTCACGCCTTCACCCACAGCTTCGACGATGCCGCCGCCTTCATGCCCCAGAATGGCCGGAAAGATGCCTTCCGGATCATCACCCGATAGTGTAAATGCATCGGTGTGGCACACACCCGACGCAATGACCTTAATGCGCACCTCGCCAGCTTTGGGAGGCGCAACTTCAACCTGTTCTATTTTTAGTGGCTCGCCAGGCCCCCAGGCTACCGCTGCGCGGCAGGTTATTGTTTGTGCTGTCATCGAACTCTCATTCCTGTTAACCATGATGAGGCAAGCCTACATTACTGCATTAAAAATGATAATATCGATATTATAAATTCACTATTACTGTGGTGTAACAATGAAAGCAACCCACACCTGGCAGGGTATTGCAGAGTTTGTCGGAGTTGTGGAAAGCGGCTCCTTTACGGCGGCTTCCCGCAGGCTGCAGGTGTCCAATGCGCAGGTCAGTCGCCAGGTGAGTCAGTTAGAACAGCGGCTGGGCGTGCAGCTGTTGCACCGCACCACACGTCGGGTAAAGGTAACAGAACCCGGGCAGCGTTATTACCAGCAGTGCCGACAGTTAATTGATGGCTTTAATGCCTGCGAACGGGCGTTAACGGAGCAACAGGCCAGTCCCCGCGGCACACTGCGACTGACCGCGCCCATAAACTATGGTGAACGGGTGCTGATGCCACTGCTCATCACCTTTCAGCAGCGTTATCCGCAGCTGCATCTGGATATTGAGCTATCTAATGCGCGCCTGGACATTGTCGATGCGGGTCTGGATATGGCGATAAGACTGGGGCGACTACAGGACAGTCGCCTGCGCCACCGCCAGCTCGCCAGCCGTAAAGTGCATACCTGCGCGTCACCTGGCTATCTGGCTGCACATGGCTGCCCGACCCGTTTATCCGATCTGGACAGCCACAACTGTCTGGTTGGCTCTCTCGGCTACTGGCGGTTCGCCGACAACGGCCGTGAGCAAACCCTGAATGTATCAGGGAGCTTGCGATGTAATAGCGGCTTATCGTTGCGCGACTGTGCGCTGCAGGATATAGGTATTATTCAGCTGCCCGAAGAGTATGTCGCGCCCTGCCTTAAAGACGGCACACTGGTAGAGATTCTCATCGACCAGCGGCCTGACAGCGAAGGCATCTGGGGGCTGTACCCCCAAACCCGCTGGGTTGCGCCCGGTGTCAGCCTGCTGCTTGACTATCTGCAGGCGCAGTTACAGACATGATAACTTTATTTCCCCGACTTGCCGAAACAGGGGCAACCCGGCGTGTCCGGTCAAAAGCAATTAACCGGACCTGACCGCTACTCTTACGACGCAGCGACCTCCTGAAACAGCTCTGTGAACGCCTCCAGACCTTCGCGTAAGTGTGCTTCCGGAATAGTCAGCGGTGGCAGGAAGCGGATCACATTGCCGTGAAACCCACAGGCCAGCAGTATCAGCCCATACTCCATTGCTTTTGCAATCACGGCTTTGGTCAGCGCGGGGTTTGGCCTGGCCGGATCACCGTCGCACATGAGTTCCAGAGCAATCATGGCGCCGTGGCCGCGCACATCGGCAATGACCTCTGGAAACTGGGTTTGCAGTGCACCCAGTGCCTCTTTAAACCGGCGCTCGATCATGCCTGCCCGCGTCAGCAGCTGCTCATCCTCAATCACTTTCAGTACCGCCAGTCCAGCTGCGCAACCCAGTGGCGAGCCACCGTACGTACCGCCCAGCCCCCCGGGCGGTGAACTGTCCATGATCCCGGCTTTACCAACGACCGCCGAAATGGGGATCCCGCCCGCGATACCTTTTGCCATGGTCATTAAATCGGGTTCAATCCCTGCGGCCTCGGTATAAAACATATGGCCGGTGCGCGCAAAACCAGACTGTATTTCATCACAGATAAGCACAATGCCGTGCTCGTCGCACAGTGCGCGAAGCGCCTTAAGAAATTCAGGCGAGGCCACATAGAACCCGCCTTCGCCCTGAATAGGCTCGATGATAATGGCTGCCACGTCTCGGGGCGCAATCGCCACTTTCATTAGCGTATTCAGTGCCGCCAGACTTTGCTCCTCGCTAATTCCGTGTAGTGCATTGGGGTAGGGGGCATGATAGATCTCACCGGCAAAGGGACCGAAATGGTCTTTATACGGGGTAACTTTGCCAGTCAGTCCCATGGTCAGGTTTGTACGTCCATGAAAGCCGCCGTTAAATGCAATTACGCCGCGTCGTCCGGTGTGCGCACGTGCGATTTTAACGGCATTTTCCACCGCTTCCGCGCCGGTGGTAACGAACATGGCTTTCTTTGCACTGTTACCTGGTGCCAGAGCAGTGAGCTTTTCTGCCAGTGACACTGCACTTTCATAAGGGTTGATCATCACGCAACTGTGGCTGAACTTTTCCATCTGGTCGTTCACCGCCGCCACCAGCGCAGGGTGTGCGTGTCCGGTGTTACATACCGCGATCCCCGTACCAAAGTCGAGGTAGCGGTTGCCTTCCACGTCCCAGACTTCCGCATTTTTCGCGTGGGATACATATACCGGGTAAAGATTGCCCTGGCCGTTAGCAAACACTGCCTGTTTACGTTGCTGAAGTGATAGATTTGTTGCCATGTCAGTAACCTCCCAGGCAGCGATACTGAAGTGAAAGATAGTCATCCAGGCCGTACCTGGAGCCTTCCCGGCCAAAGCCAGACTGCTTAACGCCGCCAAAGGGCGCAGCAGGGTTTGAAATGGCCGCGTCATTAATGCCAACCATGCCAAAATCCAGCTGACTTGCGACCCGCTGCATGCGGGTGTAATCCTGGGTATAGAGGTAGGCGGCAAGGCCGTATTCGGTCTGGTTGGCCAGACGCACAGCCTCATCTTCGTCGGTAAACGGAGTAACCGTTACTACCGGCCCAAAAATTTCTTCGTTGAAAATCGCCATGCGCCCGGTCACCCCGGTAAGTAGCGTGGGTGGATAAAAGGCACCGCCGGACCAGGCTGTTTGTGTCAGCTTGTCAGCGCCTTCTTCCAGCGCCTGACTTACCAGGTTATTCACGTTGGCTGCCGCCTGCTCGCTGATCAGCGGCCCTAAATCCGGACCTTCAAGGCCATTACCCTGGGTCAGTGCGGCTACCTTTTCAGACAGGGCATCAACAAATGCATCATGACAATCGGCCTGCACCAGAAAGCGATTCGCACACACGCAGGTTTGGCCGGCATTTCGGAACTTGGCCAGCATGGCGCCTTTCACCGCTGCTTCGATGTCTGCATCACTGAACACAATAAAGGGCGCATTACCGCCTAGCTCCATCGACACGCGTTTAACCGTAGAGGCACAGTCCCTGATAAGCTGCTGCCCAACCCGTGTCGAACCGGTAAACGAAAACTTGGCGACCTTTTCCGACTGCGTGAGCACTTCGCCCATTCCCCGTGAGTCGGTTCCCGTCACCATATTCAGTACGCCTGGCGGCACCCCCGCCTGTTCGGCAAGGGCCGCCATCGCCAGCGCACTTAGCGGTGTTTCGGATGCGGGACGGCCAACAAAAGTGCAGCCTGCCGCCAGTGCAGCAGCGGCTTTTCTGGCGATCATCGCATTGGGAAAATTCCAGGGCGTGATCGCGCCTACCACACCAACCGGCTTTTTTACTACCTGCACGGTTTGACGGGCATGCAGACCATCAAGAATATCACCATTAATGCGCTCGGCTTCTCCGGCGAACCAGCGCACATAGCCTGCGCCATAGTCAATTTCGCCTTTTGCCTCTGCAAGCGGTTTACCCTGTTCACGGCACAGCAATTCCGCCAGCTCATCGCGGTGCGCCACCAGTTTGTTGTACCAGGCCATCAGCAGCTTGCTGCGCTCACTGCCGGTAGTCTGGCGCCAGGACGCAAATGCGTTATGGGCTGCATCGACTGCGCGCGCCATGTCCTGCGGCTGGGCGTTACTCACTTCGGTCAGCACCGCGCCGCTGGCTTTGTCACGCACGGTAAACCTCGACTGACTCTCGTGCCACTCGCCGTTAATCAGCGACCCTGGCATCATCAGTGATGTAGTGTTTGTTGTCATCACATCTCTCCTGTCTTTGGTATGCACCTATTGAATCAGCGGGCATAAGATCGTTAAATAACAAACATTCAACGTTTAGTTTGATGAGATAAAACTTTTGAAAATTGCCGGTCGCGCCATTACTGAATATGATTTGAAGCTACTGAAAGTGTTTAAGTCTGTGGTGGAAAACGGCGGCTTTGCCGCAGCAGAAGATGAACTGGGGATTACCCGCTCGACCATCAGCGTCCATATGAGTAACCTGGAAACGCGCATGCGCCTCACCCTGTGTCACCGCGGACGTGGCGGCTTTGTGCTGACCCCGGATGGGCAGACCGTTTATCAGGCCTGTCTTCCATTATTTTCTGCACTGGGTGATTTTTCACATGCGGTGTCGCAGTTAAGCGATGAGATCAGTGGGCCGCTGGTCGTATTGCATGCCGACGTACTGGATGAAGCCCGTCATGCCCTGCTGGCACGCACTGTCGATACATTACTTCAACAGGCGCCCAGACTGACTCTCACTTTAGATGGCGACCGCATCGAGAACATTGAACAGGCACTGCTGAAAGATAAAGCGCATGTCGGCATTTTCCCGGGCTATCGCAAAATGGCGGGATTGTCCTACAGCGACACGCTGCAGGAACCCATTTACCTGTGCTGCGCACAGCACCACCCGCTGTTCAGTGTGCCGGATGAACAGATTAGCGACTCGCTTATCGCCACACACGCCGCGGTGGTACCCGGTGTTGAAATCAGTCAGGCAGGGCGGGAACAGCTCAAAAAACTCAAAGCCGGCGCTCATGCCTATCAGTTTGATTCGCGCAAAGCGCTAATTGCATCGGGCCGGTTTATCGGGTATCTGCCTGGCAGCCATGTGCAAAAAGAAGTGACCGACGGCACCTTCAGGCTGCTACAGCCTGCGCGCTACCAGTATAATTTTGCGCAGTCGCTGGTGCATAAGCAGGTACCGGCCGAGCCCAAAAAAATCACCCTGTTTCGCGATGCGCTGAATCGCCATATACACAGTGAGCAGGGCTGGTCAGGCGGGCTTTAGGGAAGGTAACCGTCAGCGGTCAGGCTGTCATACACCTCTGCGAGTTGCGGTGCAAAGCGCTGCCATGTCCCCACACTGTTGCTGTTTATCGGCTGCCTGACCTGCGTGGCACTGCCAGTGGTGATACTGACATCGCGCTGATAAAACGCCAGACAATCAGCATCATACTCAATGCCGCAAAATGCCGTCAGCCGTGCCATTTCTTCAGCCGGCTGATGGATTAGCGTCTCATAATCAAGCGTGTACAGATTATCCCCCAGCAGGGTCTGCCAGTGCGACATCAGTGTGCGGTAAGCCTTATAGTACGCTGTGATTTCATCGAGTGAATAGGAAAACGGATAAGCATGGGTAAACAGGTGTTTATACACCGACCAGATGGTATCCATAGGATGTCGCCTTACATGCACGATCCGCGCATGAGGCAGGGCTTTTCGGATGAGTCCAAGATACAGAAAGTTAAGCGGAAGCTTGTCGGTGAGCACCGCCTGCGTGCCACGTTGCTCAGCGGTTTCCCGACAGTAGGCATCGCCCATTGCGGCAAAGTCAGCCTGCGCCGTCTGCCTGATGGCGCTAAGTACCGACTCTGGTTTTTTTAAGCGGGACGCCTCTGCCATCATGGCAGCGGAAAAGGTATTCAGCTCACCCCCCATTGCCACGCCCTGGTGGGCTCCAAGCAGGCTTTCCACCAGCGTGGTGCCGCTGCGTGGCATACCCACTATAAACACCTGATTGTGACCTTTTGTGCCTGACGCAGTATCCGACTGCCAGTTAGCGGTGAACGTGGTTTGGATGGCCTGCATAATGGCCTGATCCTGACTGACCTGATATTTAAGGTACCGACGGCGCAATGCCGCTCCTGTTGCATAGGCATCAAAACAGGCATCATCCTGATGCGTGTCTTCATACAGCTTGCCAAGCGCATACCAGGCGTGTACCCGCTGTTTAGGCGGGTGTGCATCAGCGGTAAGCGCCTTCAGCGCATTTTCGCGGGCCAAACTGGGCGACTGGGTACGTAAACTGATGCGTAACCATTGCGCTTCGGCGTCCGACGGATTTATCGCGATATGACGATTCAGCGCCGCTTCGGCACCGGCAATGTCCCCACACACTCTAAGCGCGGTGGCAAGGTTATAGTGGTGAGTCGCGTGATCAGGTTGTGCCTGACAGGCCTGTTGATACAGGGTTGCAGCGGTTTCAAAGTCGTTGGCCTGGGAGCTCCAGAACGCTGCCTCGGCCACCTGAGGTGGGGTCGGCGATTGCAGCGATGTCAGGTAAGCCTTTATCGCCTGCTGCGCCTGCGTAAAATGCCCGGCCTCAAGGTGAGGCCGGATAAGGTGTTCCACCTGCTGACTCCTCAGAACTGATACTGAAAGGCAATACCAATCGTGCGTGGCTGAGTAATATAAGACTTAGACGCATTTCCGTAGAAATTCTCTTCCGGATCCGTACCCATGTAGCCTTCCGACAGCACGCCTGTGACGCCTTCTTCGTTGAATACGTTTTTCACGTATACAGTAGCGCTCCAGTCTGTGGCATGTAAAGTGGTACTTAGGTTAGCAATCCAGAACGACGGCAACATGATGTCGAAGACCGGATTATCGCCCAGTGAATTACGTGAATCAGACTGGTAATAGGCACTGGCTCGGGAAAGCAGGTAATACTCGCCTTCCATTTCCATGTAATGCTGCAGATTTGCGCTAAAGGTGTGCTCTGACGTGCTTGGCAGGCGCTCACCGTCAACCGCCCGCAGTACCTCGCTGGGCGAATCCTGCGTACCCGCCGGAATGTAGAGATCGTCAGTCAGTTCGGCATCGGTATAGGCGTACTGCAGCCCGTATTCCAGGTTGTCAGTGATATAACCACGGGTTTCTATTTCTACCCCCTGGGTACGTGCTGACTCGCCGTTGACGGCAGCATAAAACCCCCAGTTCGGCGTTGTCACGTTAAGTTGTGGGTCGTCCCAGTCCATGCGGTACAACGTCACGGCGTAAAAGACTTCGCCGGTGTTGCCTTTAACCCCCAGCTCATAGTTGGTCACCGAGTCTGAGTCGTAGCTCAGGTATTCCGGGTTCTCCGCAAAGCCGCCGGTCAGCGGTACCGCGCTGGTTCCGCCACGACGATACCCTTCGGAGACCGTTGCGTAGAGCATCATTTCGTCACTGACGTCATAGGAGAGGTTTGCCTTAAACAAGGTATCACTCTCTTCGGTTGACGCTGTCACCTCAGAGGCGCCTGGATATATTGGCAGCTCAATTAGGGTGTCGTTGGAAATTTCGTTATCAAAGCGACGTAAGCCAACGGTCAGATCCAGGTCTGTATTAATATGCCAGGTCAGCTCACCAAACACTGAGAGGTCTTTTACCTCGCCATTATCACGGTACAGGAAGTCCTGATCGGTCAGCGTGCCACCCCAGCTCGCCAATGTTTCATCAAATCCGCTGGCCTGTGCCCATTCGCTGAAGCCTGGCATTACACTGTCCTGCGTGGCGCGGGTTTGCTGGTCAAGGTAGAATGCGCCAACAATCCAGTCAAAGGTCTCGCCCGGCTCAGAGACCAGACGGATCTCCTGACTGAAGCCTTCATCTTCGTAGGAGCGAAGCGCACTGGCCATAGGCCGAGGTGTGCCGCCATAAAACCAGCCAAACCAGTTGTTCTGGGCATAAAAGCCGGTATTGTCGCTGACTGAACTTCCGGTGTGCTCATAATCTGAGGTGCTCGATGAGAGCGTGGCGAAGCCCAGGTTCCATTCCAGCTCAAGCGCCATCAGATCTACCTTGCGCTCTGAGGGTTCCAGCTGAATAGCCCCGTTTTCGTACTCATCATAGGCTTGCTCGGTACCCGACACCCAGTTTGTACCGGTCGTCACCTGACGCCGTCCGCCAATATCATCTGACTGCCACTGATACGACACCAGCGCGCTGAATGTATCGGAAGGCTCAAACAGCAACGATGCCCGGCCATAATCGATATCCACTGTATCGGCATCTTCAACGCTGCGGAATACCGGATCACCCTCAGCCACGTCACCGCCTTCGGCCACCGGATCACCTTCACCATTGAGCGCATACACATTGGTGTAATCGACAACGCCGTCATTGCGTATTACGCCGACATTGGCGCGAAACGCAACTGAGTCACTGACAGGCACGTTGATCAGCGCGTCATAATTCTGGTTTATACCCTCGGACCCATCTGTCTGGCTGATCGCGCCTTTTACGCTGCCGTTGAAATATTCCAGTTCCGGGCGCTTCATCCGATACCGTACCGTTCCGGCCAGCGCGCCAGAGCCGTACAGGGTCCCCTGCGGCCCGCGCAGTACTTCTACCGCATCAATATCCTTCAGAATAAAGTTAGCAAACAGGGGCGTATCGTTAACATACGAAGACACCGTGGGCGCCGCATTGAGGGCAAAGTCACCGTTACCGGATGAATCGACGTTCATACCGCGTATGATAATATTGTTCAGTACACCGGAGTTGCGATAGCCACGGTCAACCGCGGTGACACCCGCGACGCTGCGGATCATCTCGACCGTATCCACAATATTTCGCTCACTGAGCTCGCTGCCATTAATCACTGACAGGTTATACGGTGTTTCTTCTACCGTTGATACGCGGCGCGACGACGTCACTTCGATACGTTCCACAACACCGGCATCAGGCGCGTCGTCATCATTTTGCTGGGCCAGTGCAAGCTGGCTGCACAGCGCAGCGCCCATCGCCACCGCCAGTGGTGTCAGTGCAAAGCGTTTAGTTTGGCATTGTTTCATCAGTCTGTTCCCCTTCAACCTGTTATTTTTTTACTCGGTTTGACTGTAAGAATTTTGGTATCGGCCTGTTAGGGCCAGTTTGGCTTTTTTGTCAGGCCAGTTTGTCTGGCTTTTTTAATGCGCCAAGTCCGTCAAGCGTTTCGGAATGTGCATCTTTTTGGTATTGCGGCCACGCTACCGGATGATCGCGAAAGCTTTTGAGTGGCTGCCCCAGCCCCTGCCAGCCACGCTCTCTGACCCGGCGCACGTAGTCAAAATCGACATCAAAAACCATCACATCATGCTCAACCGATGACTGATGGATGACTTCACCGCCTGGCCCGACAATCAACGAGCGGCCGACGCCCATCGTTGACGCCGCATTAACATCAATCATGTAGCACTGGTTTGTGGCTGCGCTGGCGCGGGCGATGGACAATTCCACGTCCCGGTCAATGGTATTAGTAAGCGTTGGATGTACTATCACTTCAGCGCCCTGCCAGCACAGTGCGCGAATAGACTCCGGGAACCACATGTCGTAGCAAATAGACACACCCAGCGTGCCCATGCCAGGAATGGTAAAGACACACGGCGTGTCGCCGGCTGAAATCCCTTCTTCATAGGGTAAAAACGGATACATCTTACGGTAGCGTGCGACGACCTCACCGGCCGGTGACAGCACGGATGTGGTGTTGTACACACGGTTTTCAGCCCGCTCGAACAGGGAGCCGTTAACCAGCCACAGCCCGGTTTCTGCCGCCAGTTCGGCGTAACGCGATTCCGTTTTGCCCGGCAGTGGCTCTGCATAACGCGGTGCCGGGCCGAAGGTTGCCAGCTCAGAAAGCACCACCATGGCAATATGCGGGAAGCGCTTTTTGACATTGCGCACTTCCCGGGCAATGGTATCGAAGTTGTCCTGGTTCGCCGGCAGAGCAAGCTGTAGCCCGGCGATACTCATAACTGTCATGTTCACTCTCCTGTCCATCAGGGGGATCCAACTATCTGAATATCAGAGTAAACATCAGGTGACAGACTGAGTAGGTCCAGTTGTGTATTGTAGGTAGGGCCAGGCTTACCCCTGCTTATGCAGGGATCGATGCTGAACAAACAGCATTAGTGAAAGCCGATCAGGGCCGGGTATAGTTGGCCGCATCCACCAGCTTGCCGTCACGCACCCAGTGTATGCGGCTGTCGGTCACATAGATATCAAAGCCCAGCAACTCACCGTAAGACCACTGCTGCCACTGGCGATACCAGATATTTCCTTTGAGCCACCAGGTACCCGTGTCTTTTTTCTCATCATTATGCCCCTCTACCCCTTCCATGTTGCCGTCGGCAAAGAGAGTGATGCGATAGGGATCACCAAACACGGTATGACCAGTGAACGTCACGCCGGACAGAAAACGCTTTAGCTTGTCGCCGCGCAGATGCTGACCAAATGACGGATCGCCATCGGCGCGAATATCATCTATCAGTCTGGCCAGTTGCTCTATGCCCGGCCGGATCTTGTCTTTAGGCAGACTGCGCACTCCCAGCCGGAAATAACTTTCCGGCCGTTCAGTGGTGCTGTAAAAGCGATCGACCGGTTCAATCAGTATGCCTTTTTCGGCCGCCGCAGCGGCGAATTTCTGGCTGTTCAGACCGGGGGGGCCCTTCACCCAGCAGGTGCTGCCGCCCATGGTTTCACTGGTCACAATGTATGGCCCCAGATAATGGTTGAGGGCTTCACGCAATTCCTGCCAACGCTCACTGATAGCCTGATACAGCCGTCGCATAGTCATGTCGTAATAGCCCAGCGACAGAAACAGCGCCATGATGCGCTGGTTGTTAGCCGGCGGGTGGCGTAGCATCAGTGCTCGCAGTTGCCTGGCTCGCTGAATAAGCGCCGGGCTGGCGACCATAAACCCCAGCCGTAAACCTGGTGCCAGTGCTTTTGAGAAACTGGAGATATATACAACGCGGCCCTGCGTATCCAGGCTTTTGAGTGCCGGGTTGGGGTTGCTGATAAAGTTTGCTTCACTTTCGTAATCGTCTTCAATCACGATAAAGTCATCATGATTGGCACGCTGTATCAGTGCGTCACGCTTTTCCCGGGACATGGTGACAGCGGTGGGCACCTGATGACTGGGTGTTACATACAGTATACGGGTTTGCGGGCAGACCTCGTCGAGCGCGATACCGTCTTTCTCAATACCGGCGAAGCGAACCGGGCACAGGTTGTGCTGGGCCAGCTGACGTATACCCTGATAACCCGGCTCTTCCATGGTCAGTAACGTCGTGGTGTTCATCAGCAGACGGCTGACAAGGTACAGCGCCTGTTGCGAGCCCAGGGTAACCAGTATTTCATCGGTGCCGGCCTGAATGCCGCGGCGCGGTAAAACCTTAGTACGAATTTCATGGATCAGGCTGGCATCGTCATGGTAGCCACTGTCACCCGCCCAGCTTTTTATTTCATCGACGTTCAGGCTGAGCCGCGAGCATTCCCGCCACTGGTTAAGCGGAAACAGTGACTGATCATATTGCCCGTCAATAAACGGGTAGGTGAAATCTTCCCAGTTATCCGGGTAGGGCGGCCGGCTGCTTTCAATAGCGGCGGTGTTACAGGCGCCCTGCCAGTCAAACTGTTCGGCATCGCTAACAGCCGGGCTTTGTGCTTCAGCGTGTTCATCAAACAGGTGATCACTGACAAAAATGCCGCTGCGTTCGCGACTGACAAGGTATTCTTCGTCGATCAGCTGTTCGTAAGCGGCCACCACGGTATTGCGTGAAACACCGAGTGTTTCTGCCAGTTTTCTGGACGAGGGCATACGCGATCCCGCAGCAAAATACCCGCTTAAAATCGCGTCTATCAGCTTGCGCTGCAGCTGGCGCTGCAGGCTGGTGGTATCATCGTCATCGAGGATAAAAAGGTGTTGCAGCATAGTTTTCTTAGTATCATCCGCTACCGCTATCCTGTACGCTTTTATCCAGTTTATCAAGTAGTTGTGTGGGGTACAGGCAAATTAGCAGGCAGGCCGCCAGCGCAATGGCCGCCACGTTTATTAATACCGTGTAGTCGCCACCACTCAGTAACAACGCCGACACCATAGGGCCTGACGCCAGTCCCGTTTTTGAGGCGAAGCCGCCCAGCGCGGCCATTTTGCCTTCTTTATCAAATTCGGCACAGATGCCGAGCAGGTAGGCGATACAAAACGCCCAGGTGATCCCCACCAGCACATTAGCGATCCAAAAGACCGACTGAGAAGCACTGTAATGCAGCGCAATGGTGGCGAGCAGCGTGAGCGTGGTCGCTACGAACAAGGGAACGGTGCGTCCCAGGCGTGTTGAAAAGATGATGACCAGCCAGGCTCCTACCAGCCCCGCCCAGGCGGAAATTCCCAGCGTCGGACTGATGAAGGTCAGACTCAGTCCGTATGATTTCCCCAAATCAATGATATAGGCATACAGGCCCATATTGGCCGCCTGAAACAAAAATACCGACAACAGCGCCGCACCCAGCGGTCGCCACTGAATATCACTTCCCACCGTCGGTTTAGGTGCATCCTCGACCCGGTAGGCAGGCAGCATAAGCAACATCACCAGACTGACCGCGCTAAAGGCAATGAGTGACAGAAACAGTGCTGCCGTGCCGTAAACCGGTGCCAGCGGCGGTAGAAACATGACCCCCAGGCCGCCTAAGCCAAACTGCACAAACAACAGATATCCAAAGGTTTTGTGCACCAGGCTGACACGCGCGATAACGGCAAACGAAACCCCCACCAGCATACCGCCAACCATGCCGTGCAGACCTCGCAGAAGCTTCATGGTGAGCGGCTCTGTTACCCAGATAGACAGGGTATCCAGCGCAATAAGCCCCAGTAGTAATGCAACGGCCAGCGGCTTCCAGTAAACCCGCGTAATAATAAACACGGCAACCAGAGCGCCGACTGCTGCACCATAGATATTAAGTGATGCAACCAGTCCGGCATCTGCCCGGGAGAAGCCCAGCGAATCAATCAGTCCCGATACAATTGCCGGCATGATATTGACGTAAAACAGGCCTGCTGTGGCTAAAAAAGCCAGCATTACCCGCGCCATCATTCCCTCTGCGTTAACTGTCATGGCCGGCTTCATCGACACCTCTTTTGCTACATCTGTCATATCCCTTACCCTACTGAACCTGAGAATTCCCCGTTAGTGCCAGATAGACACTCTACGGGGCACCAGATACTTACTGCCCGCAAATTGGACTTATTTTTTCCAGTTCTTTTAACGACTTAGTAAATCCATACTGGTTATTGTCGCTGACATAGTAGTACACCATATCATTGGGCAGCATCACCACACCGATACCGCCAAACCCCGACATATAGGGGATCCAGGTGGATGTTGTACAAGTTACCTCGGTTGACGCGCTCAGGTCATAGGCCCAGACACTGTGCTGATAGCGGCTGCCAGGCGCGGTGGAAAGCCCGCGGTTACTGGTTTGCTGCATGGCTTCTGCCAGCAGGGTCGGATCCAGTACCGTCTGGCCCCCCAGTTGCCCGGCTCCCTGGCCCATAAACTGGCCCAGCTTGACAAAGTCGTCGCCGGTAAGGGTAAGACCGAAGCCTCCCCATACCTGGGCCTGGCTGTCATAAGTCCGTTTGCTGGCATAGCTTAGCGGGCTTAAATACAGGGGTTTGAAAATATCCTCAACCAGCAGATCGGTAAAGTAATCGGCCCCGCTGCCGGCCTGCTGCTCATAATACTGCTGCAACAGACGGCTGACGATATAGGTGTCAGAGGTATGGTACACAAACTGTGTTCCGGGCGCTGTTTTGCGCGGGTAGGCACAACTGTGGGCTATTTTGTCAGCATGAGAGGCCACCAGAAAGAAATCATCCACGGTTTTCTGGGCACCTTCATCTGCCGAGTCCTGGTTTGAGTCGTAATTGCCGGTCGCCATATCCAGTGTGTTGAGTAGCGTAACATCCTGCCACTGCGAACCACTGCAAGCACTCACATAACTGCTCACAGTGAGATCCTGCTGGCTGCCGCCAAATGCCTGTTCGGCTCGCATGACACCCAGCCCGGCAACAATGGTTTTTGCCGTAGAATAGGAAGGCAGCGCCATAACGTTACAAAACGGGTAAAGCCCATACCGGGTTTGACAGGCACCACGATAATGGGTGCCATCGACAAGCACACCATAGGCACTCAGGTGAGAGGCACTCTGATCACTGCCGATATTGGCGGTGACAATGCCAGCGGCCGGATAGTCGGTGACCAGCGCGCTAAGCGGCTTCACCGGCAGTCGGTTGGCGTACTCCTGCACATAGCGGTTAATTACCGTTGCCCGCTCAGACACCTCACCCGGTGTAAAGTCTGCTGATACTTTGCCGTGCAGGTTGTATTTGAAGTACTCGCAGGTTTCCTGGGCAATCTGATAGGCTACCTGTGAGACACTGCCGTCGTCTTTAAACAGAAAGGTCATCACCCCGTTGTGCGTGCAGTTGGCGTTAATTTCCTGCAAGGCAAAGGGCAGCGCAACACGGGAGTAACCATTGTCTGTACTTTCATTCCACACCCGGCCAGGCAGCAGCACCCACTCCCAGGCAGTATGACCGGTATTGACCACCTGACGTTCAACCGGCAGCACATGCGTCCCGTACTGAACAAAGTCGAAGGTAAACGGTGGCAGCGAGTCGGGATTGGTATACGCGGATGCCAGCGCTGTGCCCTGCTCGGTGAGGGTGCCCGGCGAGACAGTGAGTGACAGGGTACCTTCCAGGGTATTACCGGGGTTCGCCGCCTCAGCGGGCACGCCGTAGTGCTGATAGTCGACCAGCGATAACGCGGAAGTATTACTGAGTGTTGCGTACGTCAGTTCACTGCGAGCGGTATTACCCGAGCCGGTCAGACAGTCAAACGCACAGGCTGAGGCGGACAGACCGGTCCCCGACACGGTGATGGACGCCGGCGATGACGCAGTGTTGGACGGCACCAGCAGCGTGGTACTTTGCGCACCGTCTGTGTCAGGCGTAAAAGTTACCGTGAGCTGGCAGCTCGCTGTGGGTGTCAGCGTTTGACTGCTGCAGGTGTCGTTACTCAGTGAGAAGGGGGCAGAAAGCGCCGCCAGCGTACCGATACTGAGTGCTTCATCGCCGCTGTTTTGCAGTGTCAGCTCCGTTTGCGCTGTCTGCCCGACCTCAACCGGACCGATGTCGGTTGTCCCTGAAACCGAGAGCAATGGCCCGGTGGCCGACGTCGGACTGCCGGTCAGCGACACATTGTCACCGTAGCAAAAATTGCCATACAAGGTGTTGGCGCGAAAGCGCAGCAATAGTTCAGAGGCATTGTCCAGCCCGCTACTGACCGTACCGGTATAAAGGCTCCCATCGTCCTGATTGGACGTCACCTCAATCAACGACACCCAGGTGTTGCCATTGTCCAATGAATACTCACCATGACAGCTGTCACCGGACACCAGATAAAGTGCACCCAGATCGACTGACAGTGTCACGTTCTCATAGTTTTGGGTGGACGCGGTAAATTGTGCCTGTCGCAATCCGTCAAGACGCAAAGAATAGTTACCCTGATAGGCATTGGCCGTGTCACTGCCATCACCGCTTAACTGCCAGTTGCTGTATTCTCCGTCCTGAAACGTATCTTCAAATACCACGCCCGGCGACCCGGCCTGACCGGTCAGCATGATATTGTCTGCATAACAATAATGACCGTAGAGGGTGTAGGCGCGAAAGCGCAGCAACAGTTCAGCGACATTGTCCAGCCCGGTATCTTGCGTGAATGTCGTGAAACTGCCATTGGCGTCACTGGCCCCGATAATGCCAACGGTCTGCCAGGTCGCACCACCATCATCCGATACCTCCGCATGACAACTGTCACCCTGTACCAGGTTTGTCGCAGCTACGTCCATGCTGAGCGCCACATTCTGGTAAGACTGAGACGAGGTGGCCAGTGTCAGTGTACGCAGGCCGTCATGACGCACCGAATAATTGCCCTGATACAGGTTAATGCTGTCGCTGCCGTCACCGCTGGCGGCCCAGCTGCTATAGGCAGCGGATTGAAAATCCTCATCAACAATGGTGTCGGCTGATGCACAGGCTGCCAAACACGCGCAGGCGACAGAGAATAAATAGTATTGCCAGTTAAACATAGACACCCCATTACTGTTGCATTTTTAGACAGTCTATGACGCTGGCGAACACACAACAGGGCCAGTTGTTTATTTAAATGGGGCCAGAGGCTGATACAGGTGAGTTACATACGATATGCGAGGCAGTAAAAAACACAGATACCCTTTCTCAATCTGGGTATCCGCGTTTTTTTAACGGCATAGCTGCACGTTACAGTGAACGCAACTTGCCAGCTTAAGCCTGCCATCCCTGGCAGAAGATCATTAACGACTACTGGTTCTGAGGCTTGAACAGCTCCACATTCGCCCCTGGTTGCTCACGCTGAGCGTGCAGGAAGTGCATATGACGCTCGAAGTGTTCAAGGATATCGGCAATCACCTGATCTTTGGTATAGCCCATCAGATCATAACCCTGACCGCCTTCGACCAGCATCACCTCAACCCGGTAGTAACGCGTTTTACCTTTTACCGATCCGGTCGCGAACGACGGCAACAGATGCTGACTTGGCCGCAACTCATAATAGAAATCCTGCGCACTTTGCAGATCCACGCTCAATGCCATGAACTCATCATCATCATCGTTACGGTCAATCAGTTGAACCTTCAGCTCTCTGGCCTCCAGCTCGCTCTTGACCGCTTCCATCGCTGGCTTCGCCGTGTCGTCAAGGAACTGCTGACACTCTTTTTCATCCGGGAAGCTCATTGCGCGCTGCAGGCGCTCTGTCCAGCTTTTCGACGACTCACCGGCATGCGGGTGAATCGGCAGGTTGGCATCGATACTACGCTGTTTAAGTCCTTCAAGCCGCAGCGCTTTAACCACGCCCACCATCATCACACACAGTACAATGGCAAATGGCAGCCCGGTGATCACGACGGCACTTTGCAGGGCGGTCAGACCATTAGCCAGCAACAGCGCAATGGTTAATAAGCCGATTATTGCCGCCCACATAATCCGCATCCAGGAGGGGGCATCGCTGTAGGGGTCTTTCAGAATAGATGTCAGATTCGATAATACCAGCGAACCGGAGTCACCCGATGTGATAAAGAAGATAAATGCCAGAATACTGACCACAATGGTAGTCAGACCGGCCCACGGGATCTCTTCTAAGAACATATAAATGGCAGAGCCCGGATTATCCATAGCCTGCTGACCAAACTCCTGGGCACCGCCCATCACCATATCAATGGCGCTGTTACCCATGATGGACATCCACACCATCATAAACGTCAGTGGCAGGATAAGCGTACCGGCCACAAACTCTGCAATCGTCCGGCCACGGGAAATACGCGCCAGGAACAGCCCCACAAATGGGCCCCAGGCAATCCACCAGGCCCAGAAGAACAGCGTCCAGGCATTCAGCCAGTCGGTAGGCTGGTCAAACGCATAGGTATTGAACGACATATCAATAAAGCCGGATATATAGTCACCGACATTGAGGACCAGCGCGTTCAGCAGGAAGCGGGTTTCACCGACAAATAACACAAACAGCATCAGCAATAATGCCAGAAGCATATTAAATTCCGATAAACGACGGATACCCTTGTCCACGCCCGTCACCGCGGATATGGCAGCAAACACAATCACCACGGCCGCCAGTATAACCTGCGTAAGCAGGCCTTCCGGCACCCCAAATACATGGTTAAGACCATAGTTGAGCTGAATTAGGCCAATTCCAAGACTGGTCGCCAGACCAAAAACGGTACCCAGTACGGCGGCGATATCCACCGTATGTCCGACGGGCCCGTAGATGCGCTTACCGATGAGTGGATACAGGGCTGAGCGAATTGCCAGCGGCAGTCCGTGACGATAACTGAAGTACGCCAGCGACATGCCGACCAGTGTGTACACTCCCCAGCCAGATACGCCCCAGTGGAACAGTGTCAGCTTGATTGCATTTCGGGCCGCTTCTGCCCCTTCGCCTGCATCCACAGGCGGTGCCATAAACTGGGTAATGGGCTCCACAATACAAAAGAAAATAAGGTCAATACCGATGCCTGCCGCAAATAGCATAGCGGCCCAGGTCACCACATTAAACTCAGGCCTGGAGTGGTCCTGACCGAGCCGGACCTTGCCCCAGGGAGAAAGCGCGATGACTATCACAAAGACCAGATAGGCCACAACGACGGTAAAATAGAACCAGCCAAAGGTTGATGAAATCCAGGTCAGTACCTGACCAATAACGCTGCTGGCTGCTTCAGTAAATAAGATCGCCCACAGGGCGAATATCGTGATCCCAATTACAGAACCGTAAAAAGGGATCGGGTTGACGCGGACTTTATCGTCACCGCCACCACGTTCCTGCTTATCTTTATCATCCGACATCGCAATATCCTCACTTGATTCTAATGCGTGGTAAATTGTTATTGGTTCGAACTACGTTAAGGCCATCCGTGTTAAACCTGTCCCGCAGACACAGCAATGATCACTATGGCTGGTCGCAACAAGCAGCGCTGTAAATGTCATTCGAAGGTAATGTAGTTAAGTCAGATAGGTGTAGAGAAGATGTGATTTCGAAGGATTGCTTGCCGCTTACTTGCCACATTGCAGCGCTGGAAGTAGTACGCCACCGTGTGTCAGGCACAGGCGAAATCAAGGTAAGGCACGTGTACAGATAGCCCGTACCCATATAATCTCCATTTATACTTTCTGCTTAATACATATCGACCTATACGGGGTAACACCTGCTTTTGGATTAGACTTCGCCAGACAAACCCGCGAACTCCGCAAAAATATCCAGGTTATCTGCCACGTTTTCAGACAGTGGCTGACAATTCAGAGTGGCTTGTACATATGCTGAAAAGGGGGGCAGTGCTGAAGAGTACTGAATTGATTCGCCAGGTAAAAATCTATCGCGCTGTGATTGGTCTGTTCAACATCAAGCACCAGAGCTGTTTTACCCAGCGAGACTGCCAGTGCCTGCATCTCGTCAAGCAGACGCCGTCCTACACCTTGTCGGCGACAGTCAGGCGTGATCGCGAGGTGGCCAATCGCCATTTGCGTATCCGTCGGCGGATGTAATGCAGACGAATAGACCTGGCTTCGCATGACAATATTCAGCGACTCGTCCAGGCCGAAATGCGCAGTAATTACGTCTAAGGTCGCGCGGTCAAAGTTCTCAGGCAGCTGGTTATGCCAGCAGGTGACAAGCCCAATCACGCGTTCGTCCTGGCAGGCAACCCAGTGATTTTTATAGCCATACTGCCCTTCACCTGCGTGCCAGGCGGCAAACAGATAGCGACGTACGCGGGCCTCATCACCGTTACCGAATATATCTGTCAGTAACGCACCCGCCGCCTGCATCAGCAGCTCGGTTGCCACCTCGCCATCGGTTTGTTCAGCGGCGCGCAGGGTGACCATTCACGGTGCATCGGCATTGGTGATGATGGGCATATCGTGAAGAATCTGTTCGCCATCAGCGACCGCCAGTTTGCCGGGTGACATGACGGGTTTGAACCGGCCAATGACCTGTGCGTCAGGATTAACCAAAACAACCGAGCCACTGTGATCGACCAGATAGTTGGGCTTGTCAGTACTTTCAGCAATCGCGTACATCATGCCCATGCTACGAGTAAGCGGAAACAGATTTTTATGCTCACCCGTGGCGGCGGTAAAGGCTTCATTAAAGAAGCCCACATATTCCGCCAGGCGTTCGACCGAGTCACGGTTTGGATCCACAGAGATGAACAGCACGCGGATAGGATCAGCACTGTTGATATCCTGCAGTTCCGGATAAATGCGGTTAAGCGTTGCCATGGTGGTCGGACAAATATCCGGGCAAAAGGTGTAGCCCAAAAACACCAGCGTCCATTGTCCGGTCAAATCGGCGTTGGTCAGGGGCTCACCGGTGTGCGTGGTGAGATTGACTTCGCTTAATTCACGGGGCGCCGGATACATACTGAAATAGTCAGGATCGGGCGGGGTGTCGACATCAGGCGGCGCAATGATTGTTGCGCCATAAATTCCCAGTATTAATGCGATAAGGGCAACCAGCCCGACAATGTTTTTCTGGCTCATAAGCTGTACGGTAAATAATGGTCAACCAACAGGACCACAAATAGTAACATCAAATGCACGATGGAATACTTAAAGGTCTGCATCGCGGTATTCGACTGGGCGGCATATTTGAGCTTCCAGGCGTAATACAAAAAGCCTGCGTTTAATGCCACCGAGCCAAACAGATAAATAGCATGGCTCATACCGGTCAGGTAGGGCAGCAGACAGACCAGGAACAGCAGAACAGTATACAGCAGCACTGAGGTTTTGGTGAATGCTACACCATGGGTGACTGGCAACATGGGCACCTTGGCTTTGGCGTATTCTTTTTCCCGGTGAATGGCCAGCGCCCAGAAGTGCGGGGGCGTCCAGGTAAAGATGATCAATACCAGCAGCAGCGCATGGGCGTGTATTTCACCGGTCACCGCGGTCCAGCCCAGCAGAGGCGGAGCAGCGCCAGCAAGACCACCAATCACAATGTTCTGTGGTGTCGCCCGTTTCAGGAACATGGTGTAAATGAACGCATAACCGACCAGGCTGGCCAGGGTAAGAACGGCAGTGAGCATGTTCACAAACAGTGCCAGTACGACCGTACCGGTGACGCCCATTGCAAAAGCAAACAGCAGCGCGCGCTGAGCACTGACCTTACCCCGCGCCACAGGCCGGTTGTAGGTGCGGGCCATCTGGCTGTCGATTTTATGATCCACCACGTGATTTACCACAGCGGCTGCACTCGATAACAGGCCAATGCCCGCCAGCCCCAACACCAGCGTTTGCCAGGCGACCCAGGCTGGTGTTGCCAGACACATGCCCACCAGCGCCGTTAACAGCAACAGCATTACCACATTGGGTTTGGTCATTTCATAATAATCGCGCCAGCTTGCCGATCCGTGCCGATGCGTTTGTGCTGAAGAAGAAACAGAAGCAGATTTAGCCATGGGACCCTCCATGAGCCTGAGACAATTGCCAGGTGATCCAGATCATCACCAGCAGAAGACACGCGGCGACCGCATTATGCGCCACCGCAACGAATAGTGGCAGGCTGAACACCACATTACTGATGCCCAGCCCAACCTGCAGGAATAGTACTGCCAGTAACACAACCGGCGCGGTTTTCGACACCCGGGAGTGCCCGCCAAGCAGGCGTAAGGCAACAAAGCCGAGGTAGAAAAATGTCACCACCGCACCGATGCGATGCACGATATGCATGGTCATACGCTCTGCATAATCGTGCGCACCAAATTCATAATTGTCAGCCGGTGGCACGCTGTAGGCACCACCAAAATCCAGTCTTGACCACCACTGCCCCTCACATACCGGAAATTCGGTACAGGCCAGCGCCGCATAGTTGGCTGACGTCCAGCCGCCCAGTGCAATTTGAACTATCAGCACAACGATGCCGCCTGCCGCCAGCAGCGGTAAACCGGCATACGACCGGTGCGGGTCTGCAAGACGCAGATAAAGCACGAACAAACACGCCAGCACCGTAAAGCCACCCAGTAAATGGCCCATCACTACAACCGGCAACAGGTTAAGCGTTACCGTCCACATTCCCAGTGCAGCCTGAAATATCACCAGTCCCAACAAGGCCAGCGGCAGTTTCAGCGGTCTCGATGGTTCCCGTTTGACCAGCGCAATGATGGCAATGGCCAGTATGCACAGCCCCAGCGTACCGGCAAAATAGCGATGGATCATCTCATTCCAGGCTTTGTGCGCTTCTACCGGCCGATCTGGAAAAGCGGCATTCGCCGCTGCCACATGCTCAGCCTGTTGCGGTACCCCAATATGCCCGTAACAGCCCGGCCAGTCGGGACACCCAAGACCTGCATCGGTAAGCCGCGTATAGGCGCCAAGGATGATCACAACAAATGCGAGTGCCAGACTGAAAACAGCCAGTTTTTTCATGATAGCGCTACCCAATACGTGACAATTTTAATAGTTTTTTTACGTCAGACAGCATGTCGCGGCTGTCCATGACCGCCTCTTTCTTATCTGCTCTCGCCGGGTATCTGAGCATGGCGTTATTTTGTGTATCTACCACAAAAATACCATTGCGCTGCTCAGCTTTAAACAATTTATTAACACTGTTTTCGCTGACCATCTGCACACTGACTTTATCCGTATTTTTCAGGTCGCTGATTGTGGCCGCATCACTCGCTGCGGTCGCCAGTACCAGTGCCTGTGCCCGGTCTGTTTCACGGCCAAGCGCCAGCCACACCTGCTGAATACTGTAAATAGCATTTTCACAGGCGCTGTCACAGGTTTCAGGTACCAGGTAAACCAGTCGCCACTTCGGTGGTAAGTCATTCAGTGGCCCGGAGAAATCCAGGGTTGGTTGCAGCAATTCGCCTTTGTTGGTCGCACCACGGTTAAACCAGTCCTGCTCAAGCGCAAACTTGGCAAGCACCACGGGTATTAAAAACGCCAGAAATACCAGTAACAGGGTTTTCTTATTATTTCGTGGCTTATCGGGCATGGTTATTTCCTTTTCTGAATATTGCTACAGCGCCAATGACCGCGCCTGCCAGAGCCAGTCCAAACCACTGAATGGCATAGCCAAGATGCTTTTCAGGCGACATTACCACTGGCTCCCACTCACGGACATATTGCGCATCGGGCGTAGTAAGCTCAAGAATATGTGGTCTGAACTGACGATTAAGTAATTCTCCCAGCGTATCGGTATCGGGCTTTTGGATCACCAGGGGAAAGTGACTGGCTTCGGTAGCTGTTTCACGGATCATCGGGTTGTCACCGGGGCGGGTGATCACCCCCTTAAACCGTTGAACCTCGCTCGCCACATCCAGGTCCGGCAATTCATCACGATAGCGCGGTGCGGCAACCCAGCCATAGTTGACCAGCAGCCAGCCAAAGTCGGTCTGCACGGGTATCAGCACATCGTAGCCCGGTTTTCCCTGGTGGATTTGATTGTCCAGCAGCATTATCGCGCTGGTGTCAGGGATACCGCTGACCGTGACATCTATATCACGGGGATCAGGCATGTTAATAACCTGTGAAAAATCAACGGGACCCTGCGCCTGCTTTTGCGTTATGCTAGCCAGACGCTGTTGTTTTTGTTCCATTCTGTCCAGTTGCCAGAAGCCGAGAGACGTCATGATCACACAGCACAGCCCAGTGATGACGATGGCAACAAGTTTTGGAAAGCTCAAGGACAGCATGGCGAGGTAAGCGCACTCCAATTGAGGAAAGTATGTTAGTTAAAATAATTCTGATTTGTCTGGTTCTGTATATGATTCTGAATTTGTTCAGAGCCATGCGTGTGATGATGAAAAATGACCCAAAGGACGGCCCGATGAGCAGGTACATCGGGCGCCGGGTGTTAACCTCTGCCATCATCGTTATCATTATCCTGGTAGCGATTGGCACAGGCGTAATAACACCTAACCCAAGGCCGTATTAACGGCCCTGCCTTTTACAATACATACACGAAGATATACAGCATTACCCAGACCACATCGACAAAATGCCAGTACCAGGCACCGGCCTGGAACGCGAAGTGGTCTTTCGGGGTAAAATGCCCTTTCAGGACCCGGAAAAACAGCACGATCAGAATGATGGTGCCCAGTGTCACGTGCATGCCGTGAAACCCGGTCAGCATAAAGAAGGTATTTCCGTACACGCCCGACTGAAGGGTCAGACCCAGCTCCTGGTAGGCGTGAATGTATTCTTCAACCTGCAATACCAGAAATATCAGCCCCAGCAGAATGGTCACACCCAGCATCCAGGACAACTGTTTGCGTTTATTTTCCTCAAGACCAACGTGCGCAAAATGCAGGGTCACGGAGGAGACCAGCAGTATCACCGTGTTAATGGTAGGCAGTCCCCAGGCGCCCATCGCCTCGGTGCTTGTACCTCCGGGGGTGGATATCAGCGGCCACATTGCTTCGAACCCAGGCCACAGCACCTCGTTGGTCATGGCGTTGTTAGACGCGCCACCCAGCCAGGGCACGGCAATTGCCCGCGCGTAGAATAAGGCGCCGAAGAAGGCAGCAAAAAACATGACCTCAGAGAAGATAAACCAGCTCATACCCTGACGGTAAGAACGCCCCAGCTGATCGCTGTACAGGCCACTCATCGACTCATCAATCTGGTTTTTAAACCAGCCCACCAGCATAACCAACAGGGTCACGATACCGGCCAGTAAGATGTAGCCGCCGTAACCGGGCTCGCCTTTGGTGGCTTCAATGACATAATTGCCCGCACCTACCGCAATTAAGAATAATGCCACGGCCCCAACGATCGGCCAGATACTCTGTGCGGGTACATAATAGCGTTCATACTCTTGCTGCATTGCCTTCTCCTTTACGCCCTGACCGCTTACTTTCCGCTGCTTTCTTGCTGCGTTAAAAACGGATTTTCTTTTTGCGGTAAATCATTGGTCCGGGCCGTCACATCATAAAGTGTGTACTGAACAGTAAAATAGTTAATATCTTCAGGTAGTTGCGGGTCAACGTAGAACTGCATCGGCAGCGAGGCTTCATCCCCGCCAGCCAGCGGTTGCTGATTAAAACAAAAACACTCTGTTTTATTCAGAAACAACGCAGCCTGACCCGGCGAAACAGACGGAATGGCCTGCGCTACCACTTCTTTTGTCAGCGGATTGCGCACATAAAACTCAACCGTGTTTAACTCACCGGGGTGCACCTTCACGCGGTGCGTCTGCGCCCGGAACTCCCAGGGCATACCAGTATTGGTTCGGGTGATAAATTCCACGGTGACTTCACGTGACTCATCAACCTCAATCGACTGATAGCTGGCCGCCTGATTCGAGGTTTTGCCGTTGATCCCTGTAATATCGCAAAACACGTCATACAGGGGCACAAGCGCAAAGCCGAAACCGAACATGCCAATTACTACGGCGAGTAATTTAATGACCAGCTTACTGTTGTTGTTTTGCGCAGTTGCCATAACCTGAGTGCCTTCCTTTTACTTGTTACTTGTTACTTAACAACCGGAGGCGTTTCGAAGGTATGATACGGTGCCGGCGAGGGGATTTCCCATTCCAGTCCGTGTGCCCCTTCCCATACCTGATCAGATACCGGCTCACCCTGTTTGCGACAGGCTTTGATCAGCAGTGCCAGGAAGATAAGCTGCGACAGACCGAAGGCAAAGCCTCCTAAGCTTATCCACTGGTTAAAGTCTGCAAACTGAAGCGAATAGTCGGGAATACGACGTGGCATCCCCGCCAGGCCAACAAAATGCATAGGGAAGAACAAGACATTCACTGAGATCAGCGAGCACCAGAAGTGCCACTTGGCCAGAGTGATATCAAACATTTTGCCGGTCCACTTCGGCAACCAGTAATACACCGCCGCCATAATCGAGAAGATTGCACCGGTCACCAGTACATAATGGAAATGCGCCACCACGAAGTACGTATCGTGGTACTGGAAGTCCACCGGCGTAATTGCCAGCATCAACCCGGACAGACCACCGATGGTGAACAGCACAATAAATGCCAGCGCAAACAGCATTGGCACTTCGAACGTCAGCGCACCGCGCCACATGGTGGCAACCCAGTTGAAGACTTTCACCCCGGTCGGTACTGATATAAGCATGGTCGCGAACATAAAGAACATTTCCGCGAACAACGGCATCCCTGTCGTAAACATATGGTGTGCCCACACAATAAATGACAGCAGCGCAATGGACGCGGTGGCGTATACCATCGAGGCATAACCAAACAGGGGCTTGCGTGAGAAGGTTGGCACAATGTGCGAAATGATCCCGAATGCCGGCAGGATCATGATGTACACCTCGGGGTGGCCGAAGAACCAGAATATATGCTGGAACATCACCGGATCACCGCCACCGGCAGCATCAAAGAAGCTGGTGCCAAAGAACTTGTCGGTCAACACCATGGTGACGGCACCTGCCAGTACCGGCATCACCGCGATAAGCAGGAAAGCCGTGATCAGCCAGGTCCACACAAACAGCGGCATTTTCATCCACGTCATGCCCGGTGCGCGCATATTGAATATGGTCACGATGACGTTAATCGCGCCCATGATGGATGAGATCCCCATGATATGTACGGAGAACACAAACAAGGCGGTAGAATCTCCACTGTACGTGGTGGAAAGTGGTGCGTAGAAGGTCCAGCCAAAGTTAGGGCCGCCGCCTTCCATAAACAGCGAGCTTAGCAGGATCAGAAAGGCAAACGGCAGGATCCAGAAACTCCAGTTATTCATACGCGGCAAGGCCATATCTGGTGCGCCAATCATCATGGGGACCAGCCAGTTAGCCAGACCGGTGAAGGCCGGCATTACCGCACCAAATACCATGATCAGTCCGTGAACGGTGGTCATCTGGTTAAAAAAGTCTGGCTCGACAATCTGCAGGCCCGGCTGGAACAGTTCCGCACGAATAACCATGGCCATGGCACCGCCCACCAGAAACATAATGAAGGCGAACCACAGATACAGTGTACCGATATCTTTATGGTTAGTGGTAAACAGCCAGCGTGTTATACCCTTAGGAATGTGATCGTGATGGTCATGGTGATCATCATGCTCAGGTGCCGCTGAATCCGGCGAAATGACATCGTTTGCTTTGCTCATAATGTGCTCCTATTCTCCGGTTGCGACAGCGTTAACATCTTTGGGTTGGATCACATCGCCGGTATCATTGCCCCAGGCGTTACGCTCATAGGTCACAACCGCCGCCACTTCTTTCAGACTCAGCATGTTGCCGAACGCCTGCATGGCCGTGCCGGACTTACCGTGCAGAATAATATCAATGTGCCCTTCAATGTCTTCCAGTACCATCTTACTGCCTTTCAGGGCAGGGAATGCACCGGGCAACCCTTCGCCATTTGGCTGGTGGCAGGATGCGCAGGTAGAGTTATACACCCGCTCACCGACACTCATCAGTTCTTCTTTAGACATGCTCATGGCCAGCAAGCGCTGTTCTTCTTCTTTTTCACGGCGCGCAATCTCTTCCTGCTCATTCAGCCAGGCGTCATATTCAGCCGGCTCCTTGGCGATCACCACGATGGGCATAAAGCCGTGATCTTTACCACACAGCTCTGCGCACTGACCACGGTATACACCGGGCTCATTCACTTTGGTCCATGCTTCATTAATAAAGCCTGGGTTAGCGTCTTTTTTCACCGCAAAATCCGGCACCCACCAGGAGTGAATAACGTCATCAGAGGTGATCAAAAAGCGGACTTTCTGGCCGGTCGGGATCACCAGCGGGCGGTCAACTTCCAGCAGATAGTTTTCACCCTTTGAAAATTTGTTTTCAATTTGTTCGCGTTGGGTGGCCAGCAATGAATAATAGTCGACGTTGGTGTCCATGTACTTGTAGTGCCATTTCCATTGCGACCCCGTCACCAGCACGGTCAGGTCGGGCTCTGTGGTATCTTCCATGGCTATCAGTGTGCGCGCAGCTGGCACGGCCATAAACACCAGAATAAGGAACGGGATCACGGTCCAGGCAATTTCAACTTTCACGCTTTCGTGGAAGTTCGCCGGTTTAACACCGCGCGACTTGCGGTGCAAAAACATGGAAATGAACATGGCACCGAACACCACGATGGCGATCACCACACAAATCGCGAACATCAGCATGTGCAGGTCATACACCTGCCCACTGATATCAGTGGCCCCACGACGAAGGTTTAATGCACTGTCCGCCCCTGCCGTTTCAGCCACCGCTGATGCAGATAAAAGCGTACCCAATAGCATTCCTACTCTCGTCGAAACGTAATTCGTCAGTCGTTTCACTCAGCACCTCCATAGCGGGCTAGTCGGACTCTGAAGTGGTCCAAAGTTCCCATAAAGACTTTATTTGATGACCCAGGCTTGTAAATTGCTAATTTAGCCTTTGTTATTATGTTGTTAACTACTGACTAAGAATTACGCAATATGAATGCTGAGTCTAGTCTTTTCTGTCAAATCCACATCAGGTTGATGATAATTTAACCAAAGTTTTTTTATAGTCTGAAGGGCGATCGTAGCCAGAGGGAATGGTCAGTAAGGCTTTGCGTACTTAAAACGTATCAGAGAGGATAAATAGTGAAAAAAGCGAGACACGGCGAACGCGTGTCTCAGTTAGCTGGGTTAGTGCCTGCCAGATTGACGCCTGAATGTAGTTACATCCAGTCTGCGTTGCGAATGACACCCACTGCGATGCCTTCGATATTAAAGGGCTGACTGGCAAGGTCGACCTTGATCGGTGCGAACTCGTCATTTTCGGCATGAAGCAGCACTTCGCGGCCTTTTTTCTCGAGCCGTTTTACTGTCACATCTTCATCAACCCTGGCTACCACAACCTGACCATTATGAACGTCAGTGGTGCGGTGAACGGCCAGCAGATCGCCATCCAGAATACCAATGTCTTTCATACTCATGCCGTCTACACGCAACAGGAAATCGGCATGCGGATGAAACAGAGACGGGTCTACCTTGTAGTGCGCTTCGATATGCTCCTGCGCTAACACCGGCTCACCGGCTGCCACTCGACCAATCAGCGGTAACCCCTGTTCTTCATCATTTTCCGCCTCAACGTCAATATTGACGCGGATCCCGCGGGAGCGGCCGGGCATTATTTCAATCACCCCTTTGCGGGCCAGTGCCTTTAAATGTTCTTCAGCGGCATTGGCTGATTTAAACCCCAACTGGCGGGCAATCTCGGCGCGCGTTGGTGGCATGCCGGTTTCAGCCATGGTGGTTTTAATCAGTTCGAGGACTTCCGTTTGTCGTGGGGTAAGTGGACGCATACACAGCCTGTTTTTCTATACAGTTAAAGCGCAGTATAACCGCATATCAGTAAATCGCAAGCGCTGTGAGGACCGAATTTCAGATAAGAAGCGAAGCACTTACGTTCTGGACTCGGTCTTCCTGTTTGTAGAGAAAAGTGACCATATGATAATCAATCCACACGATTGAAAAAGAGAACTAATTATCTTGTAATAAACATACCCTACTTCCTCAATATCACCCGCTTTAAGAAGTATCCTGATTGCTTCCGGAAAAGCTATGGCGGCAAACGGAATTTGCATTATAGCTATTTTCTTAAACGGAATTTTTTTAGATATCACTTTTCGAATAATTACATTTGCGAGGACAAAAACGAAAGAACTCAAAATCAGATCGTGAGCTGTCAGAGCGACATAGAAATAATCCCAGTGATGGTCTGCTACACTCAGTATTGATGTTATTCTCGGAACAATACGAAAAACGAATTCTGCGATTAACAGCAGGCCCACGCCACCTGAAAACCAGAACAAATACACCATATAGTTATGTTAATACTCTACTGCATTTCAGCGCGATAATAGCAGGGGGGGGTAATAATAGTTCAAGCCGCTCCATTTTTATGTTTATAAGCAATATTCATTCTGTACCAACAATACACCCAACCTACTGGCGGTAGAATGAAATTGAATAAAACGGCAAGTAACGTTACGCAAGGAAAATCTTTTTTAAATGATCGTGTGTAATATATTGTAAAGGCAATAACGGTAATATTTATTAGAAATATGATTTGACCAAAAACAACTGAATTAACATTCAAATTCAATTCCTTTTTATTAAAAACTATTCCAAATTTGCTTTGAGTATCAAACAAAAGCGTATTGTGAACAAGCTATATTAGCAGCATCGTTAATCGCCCGCCTTCGGTGATATGGAAAGTGCGAATACTTTTGCATCCCCCTACGAAACCATGCTATCAAACGCCAAACACTTTCTTCCAATCACAGGGGCAATTCATGAGTGTCGCGTGCCGACTGGCGACTGAATCAGACTTACCCACCCTTAATCAGTTTCAGCGCGGAATTATCGCTGCGGAAGCGCAATACATTCCACGTCGAAAAGATCAGGACTATTCCTATTACGATCTGTCTGCGCTGCTCAGCGATACTGACACCAGAATCATTGTCGCCGAGCATCAGCAGCGTCTGATTGGCTCGGGGTATGTGCAAAAGCGCCCCTCGAAAGCGTATCTGCAGCATGACTGGCATGGCTATGTTGGTTTTATTTATACGCTGCCTGATTATCGCGGGCAGGGCGTGGCGAAAAAGGTAATTTCAGCCCTGGCACAGCAGGCAAAAGCCATGGGCCTGGATGAGTTGCGCCTGGATGTCTTTGCCGACAATCAGGCGGCTGTTGCGACCTATAAAGCGTCGGGCTTCACCGCTAATCTGATAGAAATGAGGTATCCCTTATGAACGCACTGTTATCGCGCGCCACACTTATTGCCTATATCACGGTGCTGCTATTATTTGCGGTGCTCGATGGCATCTGGCTGGGTATCATTGCTATGCCCTGGTATCAGGATGCCTTTGCCGGTTTACTGCGTGAGCCGTTTATTACCTGGCCCTGGATGGTGTTTTACCTCGCCTACTGCCTGATTGTTGTCGTACTTGCAGTATGTCCTGGACGTCACACATCCGTGTTAAGCGCACTGGGCAGGGGAGCAATGCTCGGCGCCGCGGCCTATGGAACCTATAATCTTACCGGTTATTCCATTATCGCCGGCTGGCCGTTAAACATGACACTGGTGGATCTGGCATGGGGCACCGTTGCCACCGCCTTGCTGAGTACAGCTGGGCGCGCCATGATCAATCGGTTTGGTAAACAATGACAGGAACGGACCCCATGACGGCTTCCCTGCAAATTCTGGATTTTGAGTCTGGCCTTGCCGCAGACTTCGATCGTATTAACCGTGAATGGATCACCGGGATGTTTTTTCTTGAAGAGGTCGACGAGCAGGTGATCAGCGATCCCGAGACCCATATTATTGCGCCCGGCGGACACATCTGGTTTGCGCAACTGCCCGGAAAGGGCATTGTCGGTACCTGCGCACTGGCTAAAAAAGCCGATGGCGTGTTTGAGCTGACCAAAATGGGCGTCAGCGCCTCGGCCCGCGGTCATAAAGTAGGCGAAGCGCTGTTGCAACATGTACTTGCGCAGGCGCCGTCTATCGCCACCCGCCAGCTGTTCTTGCTGACCAACAGCCGCTGTGAGGCGGCCATCCATTTGTATGAGAAAAACGGTTTTGTTCATGACGCAGACGTGCTGGCAACCTACGGACATGGCTATCAGCGCTGTGATGTTGCCATGCGCTATGCAGTAGCAGAGTAAACTGATTGGCCGGGCCATACGTTTTCATTACCAGACACGCTGTTCGTGTAACCGCTTAGCTGCTCAGGTGCGTCCCGGCTTGCTAAGTGGCTACCCGCACCTTCACCGACTTTGTGTTACACTTTGGCGGTTTTCATTGTAAAGGATCCCCTCTTCATGACCTGGATGCGAAAAGCCCTGCAGTCGCTGTTTCATTATCCGGTAAAATGGCTGGTCAGAGCCCATAGCATTCCGACCAATGTGGAATCGGAACTGGGTATCGACAAATCCAAGCCCATCATTTACTTGTTGCCGACCAACTCCGTGACCGATCAGCTGGCACTGAGAATGTCGACCCGTGCGCTGGGTCTGCCCAGCCCGACAGAGACTATCTCACTTGCCGGTGAGTCGTACCCCTCTGCATTATTTTTACGCAAGACGCAGCCGATCTTCTCCAAGATCAAAGGGAATACGGGCATCGAAACAACGTTCGTTGGCCTGTTTCATCTGTTTCGCGATAACCCTGAACTGGACGCGCAGGTCGTGCCGGTCTTTGTCTCCTGGGGACGCGCCCCCGGCAAAGGCAACCCTGGTCTGGCCGATCTCATCGCCGATCGCGCCGCGCCAAGCTGGCTGCGCAAACTGTTTATTGTCCTGTTTTTAGGCAGAGACAACTTCATCAGTTACAGCAAGGCCGTCTCTGCCCGTACTATGGCTAACCAGCATGGCAGTGACGAACAGATTGCCCAGAAGCTTATGCGGGTAGCAAGTACTCACTTTCACAGAAAGCGTCAGAGTCTTACCGGCCCAACCCTGCTGGAGCGTCAGGAACTGCACAACAGTGTGCTTGGCTCGGACGCGGTACGCCGGGCTATCGCCGAGGAGGTCCGCGCCAAAAAACTCTCTCATGATGATGCAAAATCACGGGCGGTCGAATACATCGACGAAATTGCCGCCGATTACCGGGAAGGGCTGATCCGCTTTGGCGACCGCCTGCTCACCCGCATCTGGAACAAAATTTACAACGGGATCAGTGTCGGCAATGCCAGTCGGGTCAGAGAGCTGGCGGCAAACGGCCATGAAATTATTTATGTGCCGTGTCACCGCAGCCACATGGACTATCTGCTGCTGACCTATGTGATCTATCACGAAGGGCTGGTAACGCCGCATATTGCCGCCGGAATCAATCTGAACTTCTGGCCGGTGGGTAAATTGTTCCGTCGCGGTGGTGCGTTTTTCCTGCGCCGCAGCTTTGCCGGCAATAAACTTTACACCGCCGTGTTCCGTGAGTATCTGGAGCTGCTGTTCAATAAAGGCTACAGCGTAAAGTATTACCCTGAAGGCGGACGCAGCCGCACAGGCCGCCTTATTCCGCCTAAGACTGGCATGCTGGCGATGACGGTACAGGGCATGGTAAAAGGCATCAACCGCCCGGTTAGTATTGTGCCGGTGTACATCGGTTATGAGAACGTCATGGAGGTGAAAAGTTACCTCAGCGAACTGAAAGGCTCGGTTAAGAAGAAAGAGTCGAACTGGCAGGTATTCTCGGCTATTCGCAAGCTGAAGAACTACGGCCACGGCTACGTGAATTTCGGTGAGCCGGTGTCACTGGCCCAGTTTATGGACAAGCGGGTACCGGACTGGCGTGAACACCGCAATGCGGCAATGGATAAGAAGCCTGCCTGGCTGACCCCGGTGGTGAATGAACTGGCCAATAATGTCATGACCCGCATCAACCGTTCCGCGGCGATCAACGGCATGGCCCTGTCATCGCTGTGTATTCTGTCTTCAAAAACCCAGACCTTAAGTGAAGACGAACTCAGACAGGCCCTGCATGACTTTCTGCACTTGCTGCGGGACGTGCCGTTCAGCAGTGATGCGACCGTTCCTGATATCACCGCCGATCAGATGCTCAGTGAAACACTCAGGCTCAACCGTTTTGATATTGAGCAGGATGAGTACGGCAAGTTAATTAAACCACAAGCCAAATCGGCGGTATTTTTAACCTATTACCGTAATAACATTCTGCATATGTTTGCGCTGCCCGGACTCATTATGGCGGCGGTATTTGCGCACCGGAATATCGAGAAAAATACGGTACTGCAGCTTGTTGCTGCGCTGTACCCGCTGTTACAGCGCGAACTGTTTTTGCATATGACACAGGATGAGGCGCTGTCTTACAGTGCCGATTTGATCACTGCGTTCAAAGAACAGGGCTTGCTGCAACAGCGCGGCCGTTACCTAAGTGCGCCGGACACCAAAGATAAACGGTTCCATTCGGCCTGGCTGCTAAGCCGTTGCCTGCAGGACACCTTCCAGCGCTATGCTGTGGTGCTGACCATTCTGGAGAAAGAGCGGAACATCAGTCGCGGCGCACTGGAACGCACCAGCCGTCAGGTCGCTGAGCGCCTGTCATCGCTCTACGGCCTGAATTCACCGGAATTTTACGATAAAAACGTACTGTCCAGCTTCATCACGGCACTGCGTGAAAATCACTGGATAGATACTGCGGAGGATGGCGCGCTGAAATATTCCGAAGAATGTGAAGCGCTGCGCCAGGACGTAATGGCCCTGGTGTGGCCGGAGATGATCCAGCATCTGGAGCATGTCGCCTTACATCAGTAAGGTCACACGATTGACTGACACCCGGCCAGCGCCGGGTGTTTTTTTCTCTGCCATTTAAACTATTCTCAATCCGGCCGCGACTTAGTCAACATCACCACTGTAATCAGGACTTGTTGAACTATGTCGATTGCTGACACCAGCGGGCAGGACACCCTGTTGTCGCCGGCCGCCTCTTCCCGTCGTCGTACTATCTGGATTGTTGCCGTTGTCGCGCTGTTAATCCTGGCGCTTGTTGTGGCGCTACCGGCCATCAGTAACTGGCAGCAAAGTGAAGCCTCAGTACCACGCGACCGATTGCGCATTGCCACCGTCAGCTATGGCGATCTTATCCGTGACTTGTCCGTTGAAGGGCGCGTTGTGGCGGCGGTCAGCCCCCGTATTTACAGCCCGGCGCAGGGCACCATCGACCTGCACGTGGATGCCGGTGAACAGGTAACCCAGGGGCAGGTACTCGCCACCATCGACAGCCCGCTGCTGACCAATGAGCTGCAGCAGGAACAAAGCCAGTACGAGGCGCTGAATGTGGCACTTGAGCGCCAGCGCATTCAGGCCAAAAAACAGATGCTGGAAGATCAGAAAGCCATTGATCTGGCCAACGTCACCCTGCTGGCTGCCGATCGAGAAAAGCGACGCGCCGACAAAGCCTACGAGACCCGGGCAATCAGCAATATTGACTATGAAAAGGCGCAGGATGACTTAAATAACGCCCAACTGGTGCACGAGCATGCGGTGCAGGACGCAGCGCTGAATAAAGAGAGCCTGCTGTTTGAAATAGAAGCAAAAGAACATGAAGCCAACCGCCAGCAACTGAGGTACAGCGACCTCAAGCGTCAGGTGGATGCTCTGACACTGCGCTCACCGGTCACCGGTATTGTCGGCAACCTGGCGGTAGAGCAAAAAAACCAGGTCACCAAAAACCAGATACTACTCAGCGTGGTGGACTTAACGGAGCTGGAACTGGAAGTGGCCATTCCAGAGAGCTACGCCGATGATCTCGGTATTGGTATGCCAGCCGAAGTGCGGTTTAACAACAGCCTGTATGCGGCGAAACTTATCAGTATTTCACCAGAAATAGAAAACAATCAGGTCACTGGCCGGGTACGCTTTGCGCCGCCTGAGGATGATCCTGATGCCATTCCAGTCGGCCTGCGTCAGAACCAGCGCCTGACCACCCGCATTCTTATGGAAAACAAACCTAACGTTCTGATGGTGCAGCGTGGCCAGTTCCTCGACAGCGGTGCCGGGCGCATTGCCTATCGCGTTGATGGCGACATGGCCCACCGGGTGGCCATTCAGACCGGGGCCCGCAGTCTGTCGTCAGTGGAAATCGTTGATGGCCTGGCGCCTGATGATCAAATCATTATCTCCGGCACCAGTGCGTTTGACGGTGCGCAGTCGGTATTAATTACACAATAAAATAAGAAGGAACCTCTGCGATGCTGAGTATGACCAATCTGTCCAAAGTGTTTCGCACCGAACTGGTGGAAACCCACGCGCTGCGCGATTTTAGTCTGCATGTTGATGAAGGTGAGTTTGTTTCTGTGACCGGCCCGTCCGGCTCGGGTAAAACCACCTTTCTCAACATTGCCGGACTACTTGAAACCTATACCAGCGGTGACTATACCCTGGACGGTCAGAATGTTTTCACCTTAAACGACCGGCAGCGCAGCCGGCTGCGAAATGAAAAAATTGGCTTTATTTTTCAAAGTTTTAATCTTATTCCCGACCTGAATCTTTACGACAATGTCGATGTACCGCTGCGCTACCGGGGCATGACCGCCGGCGATCGCCACCAGCGTATCTGCGACAGCCTCGAGCAGGTTGGCCTGGCCAACCGCATGAAACACCTTCCGGCTCAGCTCTCCGGAGGACAGCAGCAACGCGTGGCAATTGCCCGCGCGCTGGCTGGTGATCCGCGCTTTTTGCTGGCCGATGAACCGACCGGCAACCTCGACAGCCAGATGGCCGCCAGTGTGATGGGGTTGCTACAGGACATTAATCAACAGGGCACGACCATTGTGATGGTTACCCACGACCCGGAACTTGCCCGCCAGACCCAGCGCAATGTTTACGTAAAAGACGGCCGCGTGTGTGATGAAGCTGCACCGGTTCAGCTTGCCACCGTCAATGAATAACAGGGGAAAGCTATGTTTGCCTACTATTTGCGGTTAGCGACCAAAAGTATTCGCCGCAACCCGTACCTGAGCCTGTTGATGATGCTGGCGATTGCACTGGGCATTGGTGCCTGCATGACCACCATTACGGTGAACTACATTATGTCGTCCAACCCTATCCCGCACAAAAGTGATGATCTTTACTATGTGCAGCTGGATAGCTGGGATCCGTATTCGCCGTTTCGTGAGCCGAACGAACCACCGGATCAGCTGACCTGGCGCGATGCCACCAATCTGATGGAAGCAAAGCGCGCCCATCGCCAGACGGCCATGGCCACCAGTGGCGCCGTGGTGGAGCCTGCCGACCAGGACATTAACCCGTTTATGGCCTCACTTCGACTCAACTTCAGTGATTTCTTCCCGATGTTCGACACGCCCTTTTTGTATGGCAGTGGCTGGGGCAGTGAGGACGATAACGACCCCGCCTATGTGGTGGTGATCAGTAAAGACGTGAATGACCGGGTGTTCGGCGGAGAAAACTCGGTGGGCCGCACCTTAACGGTGGCCGGTAAGCCATTTAGGGTAGTGGGGGTGCTGGATACCTGGATTGTTGTGCCCCGCTTCTATGATGTCACCACCAACGCCTTTCAGGATACCGCCGATATCTTTATGCCGTTTTATATGAAGCGCGAACTGGAACTGCCTAACAGCGGCAACACCAATTGCTGGAAGTCACCGGAAGGCGAGGGTTTTACCGCGTTTCTGCAGTCGGAATGTATCAACTTTCAGATGTGGGTCGAGCTGCCCTCTGACGGTGAGCGCGCCGCTTATCTGGATTTTATGAACAGTTACGTGGAACAGCAAAAAGCCTTAGGCCGCTTTGAACGACCACTGAATAACCGGCTAAGTGATGTGATGACCTGGCTGGAAAACCAGCAGGTGGTGGCCGACGACGCGCAAATCATGCTGTGGGTGGCGCTGCTGTTTTTGCTGGTATGCATATTAAACACCATTGGCCTGCTGCTTTCGAAATTTTCACAGCGCAGCAGTGATGTGGCGCTGCGCCGGGCCATCGGGGCCAGCCGCAGCGCAATTTTCGCCCAGTACCTGACCGAGACCGCGCTGATTGGTGTCGCCGGTGGCATAGCCGGTCTGGGCCTGACATTACTGGGGCTGGAAGGCATTAAGCTGCTGTACGGCGACTTTGTCAGCAACCTGGTGGCGCTGGATATTCCGCTGGTGATAGCAGCAATCTTACTCTCAGTACTGGCCAGCATGCTGGCTGGGTGTTATCCGGCCTGGCGGGCAACACTGATTGCCCCGGCCAGTCAGCTAAAAACACAGTAAGGAGCGAGCCATGACACATAACTGGGAAACCGGCCCGATTCTGCGCGCCATGTCGCGCAATAAGGTGGGCGCGCTGCTTATCGCCCTGCAAATTGCCATTACCATGACCATCATTATCAACGCTATCTTCATTATTGTGGAGCGCAGTGCGCTGATGGGAAGGGAGTCTGGCGTCGATGAAGCCAATACCTTTTATCTCACCAGCACCGGCTTTGGCAGTGCGTTTAATGCATCGTCCGTGATTGATGAGGATTTGCGGCGGCTACGAGGCACACCCGGCGTGGTTGATGCGGTGCAAATTAATGCCATCCCCATCAGTGGTGGCGGCTGGTCGATGAGCCTCAAAACCGAAACCGGCGCCGACATCGACGGCATAGGCACCGCCAATTACTTTGTGGATGAGCACGGTGTGGATGCGCTGGATTTACAGGTGATTGCCGGGGAGAATTTCACGGCTTCCGATGTGCGCCTGCGCGGACGTAACCAGAGTGACTGGCCACCCGTTGCCATGATCACCAGAGCACTGGCAGAAAATCTGTTCCCGGACACTAATTATGCGGATGTGGTTGGTAAAACCGTGTATATCGGTAACGATGAACCGGTGACCGTGACCGGGATTATCGACAAACTGCAGGCCCCCTGGATTGGCTGGGATCGGCTTGAACACGCCATGCTGACGCCGGAAAAAATGGACTTCTCGTCTACCCGGTATCTCATTCGCACCGAGCCGGGACAGCGCGACCGGCTAATGGCCGAGGTTGAGACAGCACTGGCCGATGCCTACCCCAACCGTATAATTCGCGACGTGGATACCTTAACCGCCACCCGCGAGCGCAGTTATCGTCGTCACAGCGCCATGATCACCATTCTCACGGCGGTGATGGTCTTACTGTGCACCATCACCGCACTGGGTATTGTGGGTCTGACCAGCTTTAACGTCAGCCGCCGCAGAAAGCAAATTGGTACCCGACGGGCGCTGGGCGCCACCAAACCTGCCATCATTCGCTACTTTATGCTGGAGAACCTGATGATATGCACACTGGGCATTGTGCTTGGCAGTGCCCTGACGGTGGGCCTGAACATGGCACTGGTACAATGGTTTAATCAGACTGCGCTGGACTGGTTTTATATTCCGGCGGGCATTGGCGTATTAATACTGATTGGTCAGCTTGCGGTACTTGGCCCAGCTCTACGCGCCGCACAAACCCCACCGGCACTGGCCACCCGCACCGTATAGGCAGGTTGCACATTGTGGGTAAAGGCGACGGTTAGACTCTTAGCCGTCGCCCTGTATTCATCGGTCTTTGCCTACAAAACACTCACGGCCAGGGCGACCGGCAACAGCAGCGTTATCAGCACATTCAGCCCCATGGCGCGGATAAACGCTGGCGTCGGCGCGTGATAATGCCGCGCCTTGCCGGCTATCCACAGCGCGGGGAGCAAAAACGTAAGCGTTGCCAGGGCAGGTACTGGCAGGGTACCCCTGACAACCAGACCGGCAATAATCGCGGCGGCCAGGCACCACTGCACGCATAACACGGTAGCGGCAGTCCGGTACCCATACACAATCACCAGATGACGGCGGCCATGGCGCCTGTCGATGTCGGCATCGGGAAACTGGTTAAGTAGCAGCAGGTTATTCACCAACAACATGGGAATAAGCGCGAGAAGTAGCATCGCGCTGTCAGTACGGCCGGTCAGTGCCACATAACTGCCAAAACACATCACCAGCCCAAAGCCTGTGCCCGGGGCCAGCAAACACAACCAGGGCAGGCGGTTCAGCCAGGGCGTATAGGTGACAACAATGCCAGCCCCCAATAGCCCCAGCAGCACCAGCAATCCGGTCTGAGCAGGCTGCAGCATAACAATCGCCAGGCCGCCGGTTATGGTCAGCCCCACCATCACCAGGGCCATATGCTTTACCACGTCGCGTCGCTGAGGCTGTGCGACCAGTGCGCCGCTTCCGCCACTAAACGGGGTGCGGCTGGAGCCGCGCTGACGGTCACTGTCGCAGTCCATATATTCGTTGAGCATATTTACGCTGATATGCGCGAGCAGCGCACTGGCAACAATGAGGGTAAGGATCACCGGCGACCAGCGAATGTCGGCAGCTATGCTGTAGCACAGCGGTAACGACAGACAGCTGACCACCAGCAGCAGAAAGGGCGAGCGCATGGTCTGAAGGATAGTGTTCGCAGTCACGCCGGCCTTCCTGTTACCTTAGTGTTTAATCATGGGACAAGAAGAACCGGTAGGCAGGATCATCTGACACGTCCTGATAGTCATAATCCAGTTTGGCCAGATGCGCATTGAAGTCCTCGCGGCTGTCCGGCTCAATATCAAAGCCAGCCAGCACCAGTCCTTGCGCCGCCCCATGATTACGGTAGTGGAACAAGGTGATATTCCAGCGATCCGACAATGTCGTCAGGAAGTTCAGCAACGCACCAGGGCGCTCTGGGAACTCAAAGGCAAATACCTGTTCATTGAGGATCGTAGGCGGCCGTCCGCCGACCATATGCCGCACATGCAGTTTTGCCAGCTCATTGTCAGACAGGTTAACACAGGCATAACCGCGCGTTTCCAGCTCCTGTTGCAGCTCGGCATATTCACTTTTACCACCTTTAAGCTTCACGCCCACAAAAATATGGGCCTCGCTGTCATTGGCATAGCGATAGTTAAATTCGGTGATTGCCTTGTTGCCGACACACTCGCAAAACTGCTTAAAGGCGCCGGGACGTTCGGGGATCCGCACCGCAAACACGGCTTCTTTCTGCTCGCCCAGTTCACAGCGTTCAGACACGTAGCGCAGGGTATGAAAGTTAATGTTGGCGCCACATAAAATACCGCCGAGGCGTTTGCCCTGAATATCATGGTGCTTGGCATATTTACGGATAGCCGCCACCGACAGAGCACCGGCAGGCTCAGCGATAACCCGGGTATCATCAAAGATATCCTTTATCGCACCACAGATTTCGTCGTTGCTCACCGTCATGGTGTCATCCAGCAGGCGGTCGCACAGCCGAAAGGTTTCCTCACCCATGGTGCGCACCGCAACGCCATCGGCAAAGATCCCGACATTTTTCAGGGTTACCGGTTTTCCTGCCTCCCGGGCAGCGGCAAAACAGGCCGACTCTTCAGACTCGACACCAATAATACGAATATCCGGCTTGAGCTGCTTCAAATACACAGCAATACCGGCAGCCAGGCCACCGCCCCCAATCGCCACAAACAGCACGTCAATATAGGGGTTTTGCTCCAGTAATTCACGGGCAACAGTGCCCTGACCGGCAATGACATCGGGGTTATCAAAGGGCGGCACATAGGTATAGCCTTCTGATTCACACAATGCTTTTGCATGATCATTGGCCTGATCAAAGCTGGTCCCGTGCAGGACAATTTTCACATTCTGGCCGCCAAACCGGCGCACTGCCTCGACCTTGATATCGGGGGTGGTTTCCGGCATCACAATGGTGGCACGAATACCCTTGGTGTGAGCACCATAGGCCAGCCCCTGCGCATGGTTACCTGCTGACGCGGCAATCACGCCCGCTTCGCGCTGCGCATCGGTGAGTGAGCAGATGCGGTTGTAGGCACCCCGTAATTTGAATGACTTAACCGGCTGCTGATCTTCGCGCTTTAAAAAAATGTCGTTTCCAAGCTCAGCTGACAGTCGCGACATCAGCACCAGGTCACTGGCAACCGCCACATCGTACACCGGCGCCAGCAGGACTTTTTTCAGGTAGTCATGATCGCTGACCGTCATAATGACTCCAGCTTGGACGCATCCCGCACAGCGCCTTTATCGGCACTGGTCGCCAGCGCGGCAAAGTTCTTCAGAGCCAGTGACACATGCCGTTCACGGCTTTGTGGCTGCCAGGGCCGCTCACTTTTTTCCATGGTTTCGCGCCGCGCTGCCAGCGTGGCATCATCAATGTCGATATTGATGGTGCGGTTAGGAATATCAATGCAAATGGGGTCGCCATCTTCAATTAGCGCAATACCGCCGCCACTGGCTGCCTCCGGTGAACAGTGACCAATCGAGAGGCCGCTGGTACCGCCGGAGAAGCGGCCATCGGTAACCAGTGCACAGGCTTTGCCCAGCCCTTTGGATTTAAGATACGACGTGGGGTAGAGCATTTCCTGCATGCCCGGCCCGCCTTTTGGCCCTTCGTAGCGAATGATCACCACATCCCCGGCGACGACCTCATCACCCAGAATACCGGCTACGGCGGCATCCTGACTCTCATAGATGCGTGCTTTGCCGGTAAAGGTGTGGATAGATTCATCAACACCGGCGGTTTTCACAATACAGCCATTTTTGGCAATGTTGCCGTACAGGACCGCCAGGCCACCTTCTTCACTGAACGCATGGGCCATATCGCGGATACAGCCATTACTGCGGTCGGCATCCACACTGGGCCAGCGGCAATCCTGACTGAATGCCTGCGTGGTACGAATGCCGGCAGGCCCGGCGCGGTAAAATTTATCAGCCTGCTCGTTATTGCCGGACGTAATGTCCCACTCGCTGATGACATCACCAATACTGCCACCCAGGACATGGCTGACATCGTTATGCAGCAGCCCACCCTTATTCAGCTCGTTGAGAATACCGAGAACGCCACCGGCACGGTGCACGTCTTCCATATGGTACTGCTGGGTGGAGGGGGCCACTTTGCAAAGATGCGGCACCCGTCGCGACAACCGATCGATATCGGCCATTCCAAAGGGCACCTCGCCCTCCATGGCCGCGGCCAGCAAATGCAAAATCGTATTGGTCGAGCCGCCCATGGCAATATCCAGACTCATGGCGTTTTCAAACGCCTTGAAGTTAGCGATATTGCGCGGCAGGGCGCTGGCATCGTCATTGCCATACCAGCGCTGACACAGCTCGACTATCACCGAGCCGGCACGTTTAAACAGGTCTTCCCGATCGGCATGGGTGGCCAGCATCGAGCCGTTGCCTGGCAGCGACAGCCCCAGCGCTTCGGTCAGGCAGTTCATGGAGTTGGCGGTAAACATGCCGGAGCAGGAGCCGCAGGTCGGGCAGGCTGACCGCTCAATCTCGTTGGCGTCATCATCGCTGACCTTGTCATCTGCTGCGGCTACCATGGCATCGACTAAATCCAGCTTTATCAGTTTATCCGATAACTGGGTTTTACCCGCTTCCATTGGCCCGCCTGAGACAAACACCACCGGCACATTCAGGCGCATTGACGCCATCAGCATCCCCGGCGTGATCTTGTCGCAGTTCGAAATACACACAATGGCATCGGCGCAGTGCGCGTTCACCATGTACTCGACCGAATCGGCAATGATTTCCCGCGACGGCAGGCTGTACAGCATGCCACTGTGGCCCATGGCAATGCCGTCATCCACCGCGATGGTATTAAACTCTTTGGCTACGCCGCCCGCTGCTTCGACGCTGCGGGCGACAAGCTGCCCCATGTCTTTAAGATGCACATGCCCGGGTACAAACTGCGTAAAGGAATTGGCAATGGCAATAATTGGCTTACCGAAGTCGGCATCTTTCATACCGGTGGCGCGCCACAGGGCGCGCGCCCCAGCCATGTTTCTTCCCTGTGTGGTGGTTGCAGAACGTAATTTGGGCATAGTGACTTCCCATAGTTGTTTAAGTGTTAGTCATAAACCGGCGTCAGCCAGTTCCATTTGTCTTCGGTGGTGCCGTCGAACAGGCCAAAGAACATCTTCTGGACTTTCTCTGTTATTGGCCCGCGACCGCCACTGCCTACATCGATGCCGTCGACACTGCGAACCGGCGTGACTTCGGCAGCGGTGCCGCACATAAAGATTTCATCAGCCAGGTACATGGCTTCGCGCGGGATGTTTTCTTCGCGCACTTCATAGCCCATTTCTTTAAGCAGCGTCATACAGGTATCGCGGGTGATCCCCGGTAAAATTGCGGCAGTGCGCGGTGTGGTACTGACCACGCCATTGCGGATAACAAAAATGTTCTCGCCAGCGCCTTCACTGATATAGCCATTGCGATCAAGTGCAATACCCTCGCCGTAGCCGTGGCGACGGGCTTCCATGGAAATAAGCTGTGACGACAGGTAGTTACCGCCCGCTTTAGCACCGGTCGGCATGGTATTAGCGGCCAGCCGGTTCCATGAGGAAATACCCGCATCGACACCATTTTTGATGGCCTCTTCACCAAGGTAGGCGCCCCACTCAAACGCGGCAATGGCGACATCGGTTTCGGTGCCAAACGGTACCTGCAGACCCATGCCAATATCGCCGTAATAGGCAATAGGACGGATATAGGCAGACTGCAAATCGTTTTTACGGATAATATCCAGGGTCGCCTGATTAATTTCATCCAGCGTGTACGGGATGGTCATACGGTAAATTTTCGCCGAATCAAAGAGGCGACGGTTGTGCTCCTGAAGACGAAACACACAGGTCCCCTTATCCGGTGTTTTATAGGCCCGGACGCCTTCGAATACGGACGAGCCATAGTGGATCGCATGCGTCATCACATGCACGGTGGCATCTTTCCAGTGTGCGATTTCGCCGTTAAACCAAATGTATTCTGCAGGTTGCTTAGCCATGTTTATTCCTTTCAAGTGTAGGGTAAATACCCGGATAGCCACCTTGGTGGCATTACGTGTTGAGACGAATAATACATGACCCTGAGCAACCGCCCAATATGGCAGGCAAATCGCAGGTTTTCTGGACAGAATTATTTACAAACCACCCAGCGTAACGCGCTGTCTTCAACACAACGGCGTTCACCCTGTAAGGCAGACCTTTAGGCTTGCATGACCGCGATATGATATCGCGTTATATGTAGGTTCGGACGTGGAGAATTCCACGGGCATTACAGGCTGGCTATTCCTGTGATTGCCATTTGATGTAAGAAATAGCATGAAAGTCGCGGCCGAATCAAGTAATTTGCACACATCCTGTGGGTATTCGTCAATCCGCGAACGGGGGACTAATGATTGACTGGTTTCACTGGCTAAACCTGGCCGGGGTCGCAGTATGTGCGGTATCCGGTACGCTGATGGCCTATCAGAAGCGTATGGATGGCTTTGGGGTGGTTGTACTGGCCAGCGCCACTGCCATTGGTGGCGGTACACTGCGCGATTTGATGCTGGATGTGCCGGTATTCTGGATCGCCGATACCGATTACCTGTATACCACACTGATGGCGGCCCTGGTGCCGGTAATCTGGCTGCGCCTGAGCCCTCAGTTCCCCTATCATTACCTGCTGATTGCCGATGCCTTCGGCCTGGCTCTGTTTAATGTGGTCGGCATTGAAAAGGCGCTGGCCAGCGATACCTCAATGGCGGTCGCTATCGCCATGGGCACCATCACCGGGGTTTTTGGCGGGTTGTTGCGTGACGTGATTTGTCGCGAGGTGCCCCTGGTACTGGACGGCGAATTGTATGCCATTACCTGTATTATCGGTGGCATTGCGTATGGGGTCGCCATGCAGGCGGGGCTGAGTACGGCGTGGTGCGGCCTGCTTGCCTTAAGTGTGACCGTATTATTGCGCTTAGGCGCATTGCGCTGGCACTGGCAACTGCCGGTGTTCAGTGGCGACTAACGCAGAGCCCGCCATTTCGCACAGTTGAAACCGGGCTGACACTTTTCCCGAGAACAGATAAAACCTGTCTTAAGGCCAGTCGTCGGCCTGTGCCGTGCACAGTACACTAAGCACTCTTTTGACAGGAGTGAGTATGGGACTGGCCCTCGTATCGACCTTTGCCGGGCAGGGCGTGAATGCGCTGCCGGTCACGGCCGAAGTTCATCTGGCCAACGGCCTGCCGGCGTTTCAGCTGGTGGGCATGGCAGAAACCAGCGTTAAAGAAGCCCGCGAGCGGGTACGCAGCGCGCTGCTCACCTGCGGCTTTGACTTTCCTGCCAAGCGTATCACCGTGAATCTGGCCCCGGCCGATATTGCCAAAGCGGGCGGCCGCTTTGATTTACCCATCGCTATCGGCATTCTCGCCGCCGCCGGATACCTTTCACAGGAACAACTGGACAACTGTTATCTCATTGGCGAACTGAGCTTAAACGGGGAGCTCAAACCGGTGCAGGGGGTGATTCCGGCATTGATTGCCAGTGCAGAAAATAACCGTGCGCTCATCTATCCGGGAGACAATGACATTGAAGCAACGCTGGTCACGCAGGCAACGCGACTGCCGGCGTTTGATTTACTGGCCGTGGTTCATCACCTGAGTGGTGAACTGGCATTACGTCAGAGCCCGGAGATGCCGGCCGACGCTGCACCACCAGCCCTGCCCGGATGGGACGACATCATCGGCCAGCAACAGGCCAAGCGAGCCTTGCAGGTCGCAGCAGCAGGGGCGCATAACCTGCTGATGCTTGGTCCGCAGGGAACCGGCAAAAGCTTACTGGCCAGTCGCCTGGCGTCGCTGTTACCGCCGCTTACAAAGCAACAAGCGCTTGAGGTGGCCAGTATCCTGTCGATCCGCGGCGAGCCGGTGTCACCGGCCCGTTTTCTGCAACGGCCTTTTCGCTCACCGCATCATACCTGCTCGGCCGTTGCCCTAACGGGCGGTGGCAGCATTCCGATGCCGGGTGAAGTGTCCATGGCACATCACGGCATTCTGTTTTTAGACGAACTGCCAGAGTTTGGCCGCCGGTCTCTGGATGTCCTGCGCGAACCGCTGGAAACCGGCGACGTACACATTGCCCGGGCCAGTGGTCAGGCAACGTTCCCAGCCCGCTTTCAGCTGATCGCCGCTATGAACCCCAGCCCGACCGGCGATATTGATGACAACCGGCTAACCCCACAACAGCAGCTAAACTACTTAAACCGGCTGTCAGGCCCGTTGCTGGATCGTATTGATATTCAGGTTGAAGTGCCCCGGCAACCGGATTACCTGCTTTGTTCACCCGACCCGTCGCAACCGGATTCGATGCTCACCGCCCGTGATGCAGTGATGGAAGCCGTGACGCAACAGCACGCCAGGCAGGGCAAAGCCAACGCCCATCTGGCACCAAGCGAGCTGGAAAAGGTCTGCTACCTTGATGCGGCCGACCTAAGCTTCTTACAGCACGCCGCCAGCAAATTAAAATTGTCGATGCGGGTTTTTCATCGCACCCTGAAGGTCAGTCGCACGCTGGCAGATTTAGAAAGTGCGCAGCGGGTGCGCCGCGAACATATTGCAGAAGCACTGGGCTACCGGGCTCTGGACAGGCTGATTCATCAGCTCAGTGCAACCTGAAGAAAGGCATGCAGCATCGGTTCGTTTTTAGACCGCTGTTGACAGCAGATCCCCAGCGCGTATGGCTCAATATCGTCCACCCGTATCTGCGTCACCGCACTCGCCATACTGGAGTGATCAAGGACTACCTTGGGCACAAAACCAATGCCACATTCCAGTGCCACCATGCTGACGATAGCTTCATTGCCTCCGACAGACGCGTAGACATTGGGTCGCACACTGTGCTCAGCAAACCAGTGGTACACCGTACGACGGGTCGGTCCATGCTCGGGCATGATTACCGGATGCTGTGTCCAGTCGATTTGATCTAACTGCGTCAACCGCCAGTCACGCGGCGCAATAAGCACCAGTGGTACCGGCTCCAGTGGCGTGAAATGCAGATCGGTAGGAAAATCGGGGGTATGAATTGCAATTGATAAATCACACTCCTGCTTCTTTACTTTGTCGATAGCCAGCGAGGGATCGCCGGTAAGCAGACGGATATCCACGCCGGGATGGTGCTGACGAAAACGGCGCAGCAGGGCTGGAAGATGACTCTGACTGGCAGTTACCGAGCAGAACAGACTTAGCTCGCCCTGCAGGGCTTCACTGTCATCGCGCAACTCATCTTTTAACTGTTGCCAGTCTTTCAGAGCCCGTGTACTGAATGCGAGCAGCTTATGCCCGCTATGGGTCAGGGCTACCTTGCGGTTGTCCCGTTTAAACAGGATACAGCCACACTCATCCTCAAGACGTTGAATAACCCGGCTTAATGTCGATGGCGATACATACATGGCCTGGGCCGTTTCACCGAAATGCAGGCTGTTGGCCAGATGAGAAAACAATTGCAGGCTTCGAAAATCCATTAGCGTTTCACTTTTTGAAATATTACATTGCGAATATATCATTTTTAAATATAAATAAAATCGGATAGTCTCAGAATCGTCGGTGTAACACTGTCAGAACAGGCCTCTGTTACCTGGGCCGCCCACGCCAGAGGCGTGGTGCATGACATAATTGTGTTCGGAATTTTTATGGCTAATTATTTCAATACCCTGTCGCTGCGTGAACAACTTGACCAGTTAGGTCGCTGTCGGTTTATGCGGCGTGATGAATTCAGCGAAGGCTGCGCAGCTCTCAAAGGCAAGAAAATTGTCATTGTTGGCTGTGGCGCTCAGGGGCTGAATCAGGGACTTAATATGCGTGACTCAGGGCTGGATGTAGCGTATGCGCTGCGCCAGGCCGCGATTGATGAAAAGCGTGAATCCTATGAGCGCGCCACATCCAATGGCTTCACTGTGGGCACTTACCAGCAACTTATCCCCGAAGCGGACCTGGTGTATAACCTGACGCCGGATAAGCAGCATGCCAGTGTGGTAGAAGCAGTCATGCCGCTGATGCAAAAAGGTGCGGCACTGGGCTACTCACACGGATTTAATATTGTTGAAGAAGGCCAGCAGATCCGCAGTGATATTACGGTAGTGATGTGTGCGCCAAAATGTCCCGGCACCGAAGTGCGGGAAGAATATAAACGCGGATTTGGCGTTCCCACGCTCATTGCCGTTCACCCGGAGAATGATCCGGACAATAAAGGCTGGGATATTGCCAAAGCGCTGGCCAGTGCAACGGGTGGCGATAGAGCAGGTGTACTGGCGTCCTCGTTTGTCGCTGAAGTGAAATCTGATCTGATGGGTGAGCAGACAATCCTGTGCGGAATGCAACAGGTGGCGGCGGTGCTTGCCTATGAAAAAATGGTCGATGACGGCATTGACCAGGCTTATGCTGCTGCGCTAATCCAGTTTGGTCTTGAAACCATCACTGAAGCGTTAAAAATTGGTGGCGTCACCAATATGATGGACCGCTTATCAAACCCGGCCAAGCTAAAAGCGCACGATCTGTCAGAACGGCTGAAAGTTGTGCTTCGCCCTCTGTTTGAAAAGCATCAGGATGACATTATCAGCGGTGAGTTTTCACGCACGATGATGGCTGACTGGGCGAACGGTGATGCCAACCTGCTGAAATGGCGGGAAGAAACCGCTCAGAGTGCGTTTGAAAAAGCCCCTGAGTACACGGGCAGCATTGATGAACAGACCTTTTTCGACAACGGTATTTTACTGGTTGCCATGATCAAATGCGGCGTTGAGCTGGCTTTTGATGTCATGGTTGAAACCGGCATTTTGCCTGAGTCTGCGTATTACGAGTCTTTGCATGAAACACCGCTTATCTCTAATACCATTGCCAGAAAGCGCTTGTACGAAATGAATGTGGTGATTTCAGATACTGCCGAATATGGTAACTATCTGTTTGCTAATGCCGCCATTCCTCTGCTTCGTGAACAGTTTATGCCGTCTGTGGATACCAGCTTGATTGGCAAGGGCCTGGCGGTTTCCTCCAATAAAGTTGAAAACAAGCGGCTGGTGGAGGTCAATGACACCATTCGTGCCCATGGTGTCGAACAAATAGGCGCGGTGCTCCGTGGCTATATGACGGATATGAAAGCAATTATTGATTGACGATGGCGAGATCCTGACAAGGATCTCAACGCCTCCCTGTTTCTGTCGTTAGGTGCTTTAAAAAGCCCTTTTGCCCGGTCATTCTGACCGGGCTTTTTTATGCCTGCCTGAACTATTGTTACCTAATAGCTACACATTAAAAAAACTTAAATATCATACAGTTAAAGATTCGTGTTGATCCCATTTGATGGCAACGAGTACAGCTATACAGGCCCAATGAATGAGTGTTGCCAATAACTTACATGCTGACCGTACTTAATCAGTTAAGTCTCTGAAATTTAACTGGTTGCAAACCTTGGCACGTACTTTGTAACTGGTACTTTGGTGAATCTCACCTAATAATAAAACACTTGCTTATCAGAGGAAAAATCATGCAATTCTCCCCGTCCAGAATTACGCAGATGGGTGACTGGTTATTTGAAGTGAAAATGGTCAGAGCCCTTAAAACATCGCATTTTGGCGAGCCTTATTCATCGGTGGCGATGATGACCATTAATGGTGAACAGGCGTATATCGACACGCAAATGTCGCGTGCTGACGCTGAGTTCAGCCGACAGGACTTCACGACCTTTTATCGTTTCTGCCAGGAGATGGAGCTATCTCAGGTACACTATGACAAAGTGCGCCAGGGGATCCGTATCCCCCGTATTGTTGATATTTCGCCGTCAAACCGGTCTGCCAAGATCAAGCTGGTTAAATAACGCTGCGGTTAAGGAAGTTCTTACCAGGAGATTAGCCATTGCCTGCGAAACCTGCCTTGCGGCTACGCACTTCAGGGCTCGCTGAGTAATGACAGACCTAGTCGCCTCTTCCTTAGTTTGTCAGGTATCTGTGTTCGCTGAGCAGGGTGTTGCGCGCTCGGCCATGCGTACACATATGCCGGCAAGCACGAAAAATACCAGAAACCCTAAACCGATTGGGTAGAGCGTACCGTTTAAGAAGCTGTCGACAAACAACGCTATAGGCACCGAAAACAGACTGGATAGCGAACCAATGATGGCTGCACCTAACCCGGCCATGTCACCGAGTGGCTGCATGGCCATGGCGTTGAGGTTTCCAAACAGAATGCCGACGAAAAAGAAACCGGTGAACATGATCATCACCGTCAGCCACAACGGTGGCAGCCCTGCATAGGAAAGCAGAATAAAATTGAAGATCACAGCGAATACCGTCACGCCCACCAGCGCAACCCGGCATAGCGTGCGCATACCAAAGCGCATCACCATCTGACCATTGAAAAATGAAGCAATACCAATGGAAAACGCCAGTGTCGCGAAAATAAACGGAAACAGCTTACCGGCCTGATAATAGCCCTGAAAAATGGTCTGGGACGCACTCAGGTAAGCCAGAAACGCCCCAAAAATACACCCCATCGCCAGTGTATAGCCCATGACCGAGGCATGCGTGAGAATGTACTTCGAGGATGACAAAAAGCGTGTGAATGAGAAACGCTGGCGGCGCTGTCTGGGCAGCGTTTCTGACTGTCGGGTAAAAAACCAGGTACCGGCCAGAAAGGCGACGATCAGAAACAGGCTAAAAATATGTGGCCATGAGAAAAACAGCAGAACGGTCTGACCCACAATCGGTGCAAGCATGGGGACCAGAATAAACACCATCATAATGAATGACATGACACGCGCCATGGCATCGCCCACATACAGGTCCCGGATGATAGCCATGGCCGCAATACGCGGACCGGAAACGCCAAAGGCCTGTACTACCCTGCCGATAAGCATCGTGGTCATGGTTTGAGCGGACATACAAATCAGTGTACCGACAACAAATATGGTCAGGCCCAGTAAGATAGCGGCGCGACGTCCACGAGTGTCGGCAAAGGGGCCAAAAAACAACTGGCCAACCGCCATGCCTGCGAAGAACAGCGTGACAATCAGATGTGCCTCACTGGCATCGTTGGCATGCAGTGCTTCGCCGATGGCATCCAGCGCTGGAAGCATGGCATCAATGCTCAGCGCCACCAAGGATGTCATGGTCGCCATCAACGCGACAAACTCCACCAACCCCAGACGCTTCTTCGCGACGGGTGACACCGATTCCTGTTGCTGCATGACACTCCTGCTGGAATATACTGGCAGGCCCAGAGCAGGCCTGCCTGAAAAGATCAGAGTATACCAAACTGACCGCAATAATACGCTGTCAGGCTGTGCTGTTTATCGTATCAGTCGGCGCTTCCCCCGCGTGGCTGTGTGGATAAGTGGGATTTTAAAAATTTATCCATCGCTGCAAAAGTCGCATGGCGGTTTCGCTGAATCGAGAGGTAATGATCACCCGCTTCAAGCTCAATATACGTCACGTCTTTATCATAATCGTCAAGCTCATCCACCATGTCCCGGCTTTGATTGACATCGACTACGCGATCTTCGTCACCATGAATAAGCAGAATGGGCGCTATTACTTTTTCTGCGTGGTAATACGGCGAACGGGCTTCCAGATCGTCGTAATCATCCCCTATCTGATTTTTCACAAAAGTACTGTTAGTAAATTGGCGGCTGCGAATCACCAGGTCCTTTAGGTTTCCGACACCGGCGAAGCTCACTGCGCACTGAAATAATGCCGGCGTTTTGACCGTCGCCATCAGCGCCGCATAGCCCCCGTAACTGGCCCCGACAATACACATGTTGTCGCTACTGGCATACCCTTCTTTCACCATCCACTTAGCAGCATCGGTGATATCATCCTGCATGCCAAGCCCCCACTGTTTCATCTGGCTTTGCGAAAAGCTGTAGCCATAGCCGGACGACCCTCTGAAGTTAGGCCGCAATACGGCAAACCCCTGCGCAGTAAAATAGGCGGTCCAGTAATCAAAACCACGGGTGTCACGCACCCCTGGCCCGCCATGGGGATGAATGATAGTTGGATAGGGTGCGCTGCCTGTGGAAGGCAAGGTGAGGTATGCCTCAATCTGCACATCGTCACGCGCGGTGTAAGTGATTCGCTGATGGGGCGAAAGCTGGTCTGAAGGTATGCCGCCGTATTGCTGAAACAGCACATCAAGCTTGCCTTTTTCACGGTTACCATAGAGATAAATCCCCGGCGTGGTATCACTTTCTGAATACAGCAGGTAACTGTTTTCATCGTCGCTGAAGCTGACCAGATAGTTATCCATATCGCTTAAGGCTTTATCCAGCCCTTCCTGAAGCGATTTGTAGCGATCATCCCAGTAGTGGCGTCCACGATGCCGCACACCAATAGCGTCGCGGGTCACCGGCGAATAAATCAGGCTGCCATCGACGTCATAGTTGGGATCCGCCAGCACCTCTTCTGACTGGTTAGTCTTCAGGTTTAACCGATACAGTACCTGATGGTCATTTTTGTAGGCCCGGTAGTAGAGTATCTGTGGGTCTGCGCCAAATCCAATGGGCTCTACCGGCTTGTCGGTCATGATATTAAACGCAAATAAGGTTCGCCAGTCACCGTCTTCTTCCAGCAGTAACACCTCCCGCTCACCGGTTTTATTGTCCAGCGACACACCAATACGTACGTTGCCCTGCTGGTCACTGATCCAGTCGCGAATTTGCATTTTACCGCGAATCAGCCGGCTCGCATTGGCATTATGAATATTGACCTTGTAGACCGATGGCATATGCGGCACTTCCACATCAATGGCCATCAGAATATGATCAGGATCATCCACCAGCCAGTCGATAACCTGATCCTGAAACTGCGGTACATAGTTGGGGTGGCTGGCACGCCGGCTGAGACGGCTCCAGTTAATCAAATTGACAGCGTCACCGCCATCAAAGGGCATACTAAATAAACGGGTACTGTAATACTTTGTTGCCCTGTCACGCGATTCATAACGGCCACTGATAACCAGTGTGTCGTTATTGGCCCAGTGAAACCAGTTAATCTTTACCTTTTCATTATCTGATGTAACCAGATAGTGCGACTCACGGGTGTTGAGATCGAAGGTCGCCAGCAGCGACACCGCATCCGGATTGTTGCCATTGCGAACGTACGCAACACGTTCGCCGTTGGGTGACAACACAGCGCGCTCAAACTCAGGGAGCCGGCTAAACAACTCCGCCGGAAGCTGTGGGGTGGCAACCGTGTCCGTGTCTGCCTGGCATGTCAGCGGCAGCAGCAGGCCCAGTGCAGTAACAAGTGCAAGCAGTCCTTTCATCGATCCTCTTCCTTACTACGACGTATCTGCATCAGAGCAACTGAACGTGCAAATGCGCTGCCCGTCCTTCAGTTTCTTCCCTGACAATCAGGATAAATTACCATGTTTTTGCGGTTAGTCAGACTGTTTTTGGTATCAGGCAGGGGACATATCGGTTTATAGTCAATCACGTGACTGGCATACGACAGCCCCCGGCAGGTAGTCTGCATTAACACCGGAGGCTCCAGTAACACGCACGCTGCGTGTCACGGCCTCTGCTGTGGTAAAGTAGCAGGCTAAGCCGAACACCGTTACAGCAGACCATCCCTGGCCGGCGCTTTAGGAAAGAGAATTAGTTACAGCAATGAGTTTGATGAGTAATTTTGGACATGCAAGACACACGGCAACCTCATTGTTTCTGATCCTGACATCTGTGTGGCTTCTGCTTGTATTCAGTCACAGCGCGGCGGCGGTCACTTACACCATCAGTGGCATTAACGACGACAAAATCAAAAACAATGTGCGGGTACATCTTAATAATATGCAGGTGGAACCGGGCTTACTGGAAGATATCTACTGGCAGGATGAATTAAAGTCTACCGTGGCCACCGCCGTGGAGCCCTTCGGCTACTACAATGCTGTCACCGATGTAGAGGTGACCGGTGAGCAGGCGGTAAGTGTCACGGTGACACTGGGTACACCGCTGAAAATTTCCAATGTGACCCGGGAGATCATCGGTGCTGGTCGCGAAGACCCGGTATTTCGCAAAAAGTTTAACAGCTTCCCCCTTAAGAAGGGCGATATCATGCTGCAGCCTGCGTATGAATCGTTCAAGTCTTCCATGTTCAACCATGCCTTGTCTCACGGCTATTTTGACTACTCCTGGCAGGCCACCCGGCTGGACTTGGTTCGCGAGCAGCGTGAAGCCAATATCCTGTTGATTGCCCAGAGTGGTCCCCGTTATCGTTTCGGTGAGATTAAGATCATTGGTGAGGACAAAGCCAAAGCTATTATAAAGCGGCTCAGCCCGTTTAAACCCGGCGAGCCTTATTCTGCGTCAAAACTGACCAGGTTTAACCGGGCCCTGAATCAGTCGGGCTACTTTACCCGGGTTATCGCCCGGCCGGTTGTAAAAGACGCAGAGGGACTAAACGTGCCAATTGAAGTGTCGGTGCAGCACCGCCCCCGGGATATCTTTGATGTCGGCATTGGTGCGGCTACCGACACCGGGCCGCGTCTAAAGCTGGGCTGGGAACGCCCCTGGGTCAACTCCCGTGGCCACTCGCTTAACGCCAATATGTTTGTGTCAGCACCGGAGCAGTCTCTGACCACCGACTACCGGATCCCCATGGACAACATTTCAACGGACTACATCAGCCTTCAGGCCGGTTATCAATTTGTGGAATACGAAAATTCAGAAACGGAAAGTGAGACTCTGTCGGTGTCCGGCCACCGCTACTGGCAGGCGCAGGATTCTAACTGGCAGCAGGATGTGTCGCTGACCTATTTACGTGAAACCTATCTGCAGGGCATTGCGCCGGAGGCAACCACGTCGCTCATCATGCCCGGCTATGGCATTCGTTTCCGCGACAAGGATGATGATCTGAATATTTCAAACGGCACTTATGTGTCGCTGTTAGCCCAGGTGGGCAGAGATAATCTGGGTTCAGACATAAATTTCGCTAAAGGCGTCGCCGAGGCGATTCTTATCCGCACCTTCGCCGACAAACACCGTTTTACGCTGCGCAGCGAACTTGGCGCAATTGAAACCAATAACTTTGATCGAGTCCCTGCCTCACTGCGCTTTTTTGCCGGGGGGGATCGCAGTATTCGTGGCTTCGCCTACCGTGATGTGTCACCCAAAGCGCTGCTCGTCAATCCGGTTACCGGCGAAGAGAGCCTGGATCCCATCGGTGGTAAATATCTGGCGACAGCCGGTGTGGAATACGCCTACCAGGTTGCTCAGAACTGGCGGGTGGCGGCATTCACGGATGTGGGTACCGCGACCAATGATCTCGATCAGGCACTGACTTACAGTGTCGGTATGGGCGTGCACTGGATCTCTCCGGTTGGACCGGTGCGTGTGTATGTCGGACGTGGCTTTCCTACAGAGGGTGATCCGACATTCAGGCTGCATATCATTCTTGGGCCGGAGATTTTATGAGAAAACGCGTCCTGTCATTGTGGCTGCTGGCCCCGTTTGTCCTGATACTGGCAGTGCTGGCGCTGCTGATGAGTCCGCTTGGCACCCCAATTATTCGCTATGCAGCAGTTTCGGCAGTACCGGGCCTCACTATTGAGGATATCAGCGGCAGCCTGGCGCACGATCTGACGCTGACGGATGTCCGCTGGCAGGATGATATCTGGCAGGTGCAGACCGACAGCGCTACCGTCAATATCGCCTGGCGCTGTCTGGCGGCGCCCCGGGTGTGTGTAGAAACACTGTCGGCCACGGGCGTGCGGGTTACACAACTCGCGACGCCGCCTGAATCCACAGATCCCGCATCTGAAGAGCCCTTAACCCTGCCAGTACCGGTGCGCGTAAATGATGTCACGGTTAACGACCTGTCAGTAAATTTACCTGCGCAGGAAATCGCACTGGGACGCCTGTCGCTCTCTGCCACTGCGCATAAGCGGATTGTGCTAACCAGCCCTCGCTTACAGGAATTAACGGTCGTGCTGGCGCAAAGTCAGCCCCCTGACAGCAGCGATCTGCCCGATACCTATGCACTGTCCTATACACCACCGGACTTACCAGAAGTCCGTGTGCCGATCCCCATTGAGATTGACGATTTTTTGCTGGAAAACGCAACCCTGAAGCAGGGCGACACGCCGCAATCCCTGTCGCGGCTGGCGTTTGACGCCCTGGACTTTGACACCCATACCCTCACCATCGATGCGGTGGATGTGGTCCATGAAAAGGGCAGTGTGCAAAGCAGCGCGCAGGTCACGCTGAGCGACAACTATCCGCTTGAACTGGACCTGGATGCCACAACCCAGGTTGACGGCAGCGAACAAACTGTCAGCCTCAGCGCCAGCGGCGCCGCCGATGCATTGCAGCTCAACGTGGATGCTGACGGCATGCTCACCCTGTCGATGGCGGCCAGCGCCAACCTGCTGAGTGCGTCGTTGCCGCTTGAAATAACGGCTAACTGGCCGTCGCAGGGTCTGCCGCAGCTGGAACAGGGCGCGCTGAAAGCCGGTAATCTGAGTTTGCGCGGTACCATGGGAGATTATCAGTTACTCACCGACAGCACGGCCGTTATTCCCCAGATAGGGGAGATCCCGTTTACCGCAGATGTTGTGCTGAACACCCGCAATGTGAAGGTCAATAAACTTAATGCGTCATTGCTTGGCGGCGACATCGTTAATACCGGTACCCTGTACCTGCATCAGCAACTGTCCTGGGATGGTACGACCCGGCTTACCAATATTTCTGCCGACACGCTGCATGCCTTCGGCCCGACTGCGCTGTCCGGTCAGTTCACCAGCCTGATGCAATTAACAGAAAAGGGAATAGAAGCCAGCATTACAGATCTGAATATCAGCGGTAAGCTGCGCGATGCGCCGCTCACGGTTGACGGTACATTTGTCTACTCGCAGCCTAGTGACATTATGGTCGGTAACCTGAACGTCGAACAGTCACAAAACCGTGCCAGTATTAATGCTCAGGTATTTAACCAGCGCTACCTGAACGCAGATCTAAAACTAAACGTGGTAAATGCATCGGCGCTCTATCCGCAGATCACGGGCCAGGGCAGCGGCGATATTACTGTGTCCGGTCCCTGGACTAACCCGGCGGCAAACGGCCAGATTGCCTTTGCCAACCTGCGCATCGACCCGGCAGTAAATGAGGCACTGGCTAACCAGGGCGCCATGAACGGCAAGCTCGACATTGACGGCGCACTGGATACACATACGCTTGAGCTCACTTTGGTGGTGCCGGATCACCGCGCACACCTGGTGGTAGATGGCCAGTGGCGCAGCGATACGTGGCAGGCACAGATTCAGGAAAGCCAGTTGCAGATACAAAACACGCAGTGGACGCTGGAGAACCCGTTCTCGCTGACACTCACGCCGGAGCCAATGCGTCTGAAAGCCAACACGCATTGCTGGCTGTCACGGGCAGATGGCGAATTGTGTATCAATGCGCTTAGCTACAGGGACAATAATGCGAACTGGGATATTCTGGCACAATCACTGCCCATAGGATTATGGGCACGGGAGCTGGCACCGGACATCGTCGCGACAGTCAATGACACAACGCTGAGTATCTCTTCAAGTGGCCGCTATCAGGCCGGGCAGCCGGTCGACGCTGCCTTCCATGCTGAGATTACCCCCGGTACCTGGCGACTCGGTAAAGACCGGCAGGTTACCTTGTCCTTAAGTCAGTTTGTGACCGACGGTACCTACAAAGACGATGCGCTGAACGCTGTCAGCAACATCGTCAGCCCTGAGCTGGGACAGGCCAGTGTGAATATTACCACCAACCCACTGGCAGACTCTCCGCAGATCAATGGCCATATCCGCCTTTCTGATATCAGCGTAGCGCCGCTGCGGCCATTATCGCCCGCTATTCGTGAACTGACCGGCACGTTAAATGGTGACATTCGCATTGCCAGAGCCGAAGGCTTACCTGAATTGTTTGGTCAGCTGCGTATTGAAAATGGTGCCATTGATGTAAAGGATACCCCGATAACCCTGCAGGACTGGCAGCAGACGGTGACGCTGAACGGCACAGATGCATCGTTTGACGGAACCTTCCTGCTAGGCGGTGGCGAGGGCTCCCTCAACGGAGATGCAACCTGGGACGACGAGCCTGAAGTATCCCTGACCCTCAAAGGCAAACAGTTTGAGGTGCGCCAGCCCAACATGCGTTTTCAGGTTTCACCGGACTTATCTGTTACAGCATCGCGGCAGATGCTTAATGCCAGCGGCAGTATCAGTATTCCCTGGGCCCGCATAAAAATTGAAGAACTGCCCGAAAGCGCCGTGTCGCCATCCAAAGATGTGCATTTGCGTGGCGAACCACCACCGACAGACCCGCTGGATAGAGTCGACGCCACCATTATGGTGAACATTGATAAAGCGAAAGCCGGACAGGTCAGACTGGAAGGCTTTGGTGTTAAAGCGAGTCTGCATGGCGCGCTGGAGATACAGACACAGCCGTCCCTGGTTGGGTTTGGAGATGTGCGGGTACTGGAAGGCGCGTACTCTGCTTATGGTCAGAACCTGGTCGTGCAGACCGGTGAAATTCAGTTTAACGGTCCTATCGATCAACCCATGTTACTGATAGAAGCCGTGCGCGAACCGGCTAAAACTGACGATGGTGTCATTGCCGGGATCCGGGTTGATGGCACGGCAGACAGCCCGTCTGTAAATTTGTTTTCTGAACCGGCCATGGATCAGCAGGCGGTATTGTCCTATTTGCTGACCGGCAAAGGGCCGGACTCCGGCAGCACCGACCCCAATTATAATGCGTTACTGCTGGGCTTTGGCTTATCCAATACCGAATCGCTAACGACGCAGGTTGGAGACGCACTGGGCATTGATGAATTCAGCTTAGGCACCAATGAGTCCCGCCTGTCGGTCACCGGCCAGATTAATGACCGCTTGTCAGTAGAATATAACGTGGATGTTGGCCTGTCGAAAAATGACGATACGTCGCGCAATTTGCGGCGTCGTCAGGAGCCACCCGATCTGGCATTGCGTTACAAGCTGCTGCCGCGGCTATTTCTGGAAGCCATACAAACCACCATAGAGGACGAGTCTGAATTTGCCCTGGATTTGTACTATGAGTTTTTCTTAGGGACAAACGGCGAAGATGAAGGCGACCGTGACGATGAGCAGGAGTGAAGATAGTGCAAACGGGGTTATCAACACGCTCGCCACGTCAGACTTCACATACGTCACGACACGCTGTTTCGCTGTTGCGCCGCCAGTTGTTTCGCCAGCCGGGTAAACCGGCGCTCCCGCAGTAGTGCCCAGCGATAGAAAACCGCCATCAGACAACACATCCCCAGCAGTGCGCCTGCTACCACTGGGTACCGGTCTGGCGTCATCTCACCCCGGACAAACATCACCAGATAAAAGACCGCAATAAACAGCGGGGTTAGCCAGGCACTATGGCGGGTAAGCCAGGCGATTCGGGCATTGTTCTGCATCTGTCGGGTAAGCTGATGCAGGTACTCTGTGGTGGTTGAGGCGCTGCCAAATGCAGCAATCCGGCGCAGCCACAGTAAATAGCCCACGACCGGTAACAGCACCATCCCTAACCCGACCAGCATGCCCGCCGCCAGCGGCGAAAACGACGCCCACCCCAGCCATACCAGCAAAATTGCTGGCAGCATGCCAAGTACATCCAGCAGCATATAACAGCGCTGCTTAATTACCTGCCCTCGAAAATCCTGTTTTATCTGAGCAATATCAACGTCTGACACTGGCTGTGACTGCCACAGTTCGCTCAGCTCTTCATTACTGTTCATTGGAAAGTCTCCTGCTCAGGGTCTGTTTAGCGCGATTAAGCAACACACCGACATGGCTTTTTGTCAGACCACACACCTCTGCAATTTCATCGTAGCTCAGACCCTCAAGCGACAGGGTCAGCACCTGCCGGGAGGGGAGTGGGAGGGTCCGGACGCAGGTCAGCAATGCGTGCATTTTTTGTTGTTGCGCATACGCCATATCCGGCTCACTATGATCGCTTGCCTCGGCCTGAGGCATCTTTGCCATATCAATTTCATCGCGTCGCCTGACCTGACCGGCAATATGGCTTACTGCCCGGTTATGGGCAATTTTCAGTACGTAGGTTTTAAGGCTGCTGTTACCCTTAAACCGCTCCAGTCCCTGCCAGACTGCCAGCGCTATTTCCTGAAGCAATTCCTGTCTTATTGCGTCATTGGCTTCATAGGTACTGGCCACCCGGCTTAGCAAGCCTCCATAGTCTTTGATTATCGTGTCAAAATCATGATTCACAGCGCGTCCTGAAGCGGTAAGTAAAATGCCATTTGCACCTTCCCTAGTCAGCCTGCCCACAGAAAAATTACACAAACTGTAATTTTTTTGTGCTGGCGGTGACTGTAGAGATGACACCTGGGGAGGATACGACACCGTTTACGCTGTTACATCATCCCTGATCCTGACATCACCTGGAGAATACTATGGAAGCAATAACGTTTATATCTTTAATTAGTGTGGTTATGGTGGTTGGGCTTATCAGCAGTTATCTGGATGCAAAGTACCAGTGGCGGCTGACCGACTATTTTAACGGGCAATGCAGCAATCCGTTTAAACGTAGCGAGACCGGGGCGTTAAAACAAAAGCTGGCGGAAAAAGACGCGAAAATTGATGCGCTGAGCGAGCGGATTGCAACGCTGGAGGCCATCGTTACTGAGCCGGCCTATGAGCTGAAAAAGCAAATCGACGCACTTAAATAATCATGGTGGACTGCTTAAGAGCGTAGCCGGTGCGCTGTGATGCTTATTGCGGCTGTGCAATAAAGTCGCTCAGCTGACTGACCACCGAATTTAGCAGACGCTGGCGCGACGCCGTCGCAACCCAGGCATTGTGCGGCGTTATCAATAAATTGGGTTTGTCATACTGCAACAGCGGATGATCCTCGGGCGGCGGCTCCTGACTTAACACATCCAGCGCCGCGCCACCGAGTCTGCCGCTGTCCAGTGCGTCCAGCAATGCCGCCTCGTCAATGAGTCCGCCTCGCGCAGTATTTATTAGCAGGCAACCAGGCTTCACCTTCGCAAGCAGTGCGGCATTGACCATGGCACGGGTGTGCTCGCTTAACTGGCAATGCAGACTCAGTACATCTGCGTCAGGCAGTAAATCCTTTAGCGGCGGGCGAGGGTCATCGGCGTTGCCGGGCCTTGCTGCAATGCTGACTTGCATGCCAAGCGCCGCGAAAAGCTGCTCAACCCGCTGACCCAGCGCACCATGCCCGACAATTACCGCATGTTTGCCGGCCAGTTCAGTGACCGGATGATCCAGCCTGCAAAAATGCGGCGACTGTGACCATTTCCCTGCGCGTACATCCTGGTAGTAGTCGACAAAGCGTGCCGCCAGATTGAGCAGTAACATCAGGGTGTGTTGCGCCACTGCATCGGTGCCGTAACCGGCCACATTGCGCACTGTGATGCCACGCCGCTCGCAGACCGTCAGATCCACATTGTTCATGCCTGTTGCGGTAATACCGATATATTTGCAATGAGATGCCTGCGAGAGAACGGTCTCATCCAGCACCACTTTGTTGGTGAGAATAACCGTTGCGTCTTTCACCCGAGCCTGCACCTGATCAGGCCGTGTGGTCTCATAGCAGGTGAGATCAATGGCAAGGGCATCCAGTTGTGCGGTATCCAGATCAGACAGGCCCAGTGAGCCGGCATCGAGAAATACGGCCCGCATCATAATGCATCCGCCAATGTTGAAAGCGTGTCTTTAAGTTGTGCCGGAATTGGTACCGCGTTGTTAGTTTCGCGGTCTACAAACACATGCACGAAGGTGCCATGGGCAACACGGCGCTGCGCGTCGCCGGCATACACTGATAAACCGTAGGTGACCGAGCTGCGCCCGGTTTTCACCACCCGCAGACCGACATAAATCGTCTCCGGGTAGGCGGCAGGCGACAAATACTGACACTGCGAACTGACCACGTAGGCAACAATACGCCCGTTGTGAATATCGAGGTTACCCTGTTCAATAAGAAAGCGGTTCACAGCCGTATCGAAAAAGCTGTAGTAGACCACGTTGTTGATGTGGCCGTAGGCGTCGTTATCCTGCCAGCGGCTGGCAATGGTTACCTGATACGGATAATCGGACAGTGCGGGAACCAGTTCAGTCATAATTATTCCAAAGCGTGATCGTCGTTCATGCAGCCGGTCTTTGTCACAACACCGGCGGTTAACTATGTAATCAATACCATATCGTCGCGATGCACAACTACATCGCTGTTGTCGTAGCCTAGCACGTCTCGAATCGCCACCGAGCGTAACCCCTTAATTTTGTGAAGTTCATAATGATCATAAAGCGCCAGTCCTTTGGCGATTACCGTATCATTGCACTTCAGATCGACCGCATCGCCGTTTTTGAAGTGACCACTTACTGACAGCACACCTATTGGCAGTAGCGAGGCTCCCCGCGATACTACGGCATCACGTGCGCCCTCATCAATATGCAGTATACCGCGTGTCTTAATGGTATGCGTCAGCCACAGTGCACGCGCTTTGCTGGCCGACTGCTGCGGCGTAAAGTGCGTGCCAGGTATGCGCCCCTGACTCAGCGCATCGAAGGTGGCAGCGTCACGCCCGTTTACGATCAACGTTTGTATTCCGCTCTTTGCACAGACCGATGCTGCCTCCAGTTTGGTGCGCATACCGCCGGTACCCAATGCGGTGCCTGCTCCGCCAGCCAGCGCCATAGTTGCCGCCGTTATCTCAGACACATGCGGTATCAGCGTGGCGGTGGCATCACGCCTGGGGTCGGCGCTGTATAGCCCGTCAATGTCCGAACAGATGATCAATGTGTCGGCCTGGGCTACCAGCGCAGTAAAAGCGGCCAGATTGTCATTGTCGCCAACTTTCAGCTCGTTCACCGCTACTGTATCGTTTTCATTCACTACCGGCAGAGCCTGGTGGCGCAGCAGTTCTCGCAGGGTATTTCTGGTATTCACGTAGCGGGTGCGGTCGCGCAGATCATCGGCGGTCAGCAGTACCTGGGCGCAGGGAAAGTCAAAGAAGCGCTGCCAGTTTGCCATCATCTGCATCTGCCCAATGGACGCCATAGCCTGCTTTTCAGCGATAGTTGCCTGGTGGGTGACCGGTACGCTGCGCCGTCCAGCGGCAACGCTGCCCGACGAGACCAGAATAACCTCTTTCCCGGCCTTACGGCTTGCCGTGATGAAACCGGCAATTGCAAGCAGATACTGGGCACTGCAGGCATTACCGTCAGGGGCAATGAGGGCACTGCCAACCTTAATTACGGCGCGCTGCCAGGAGAATGTCTGCATGATGAATCGCTATCAGGGTTTTATCGCCCAAGAATACGACAGTCCGGTGAAGAAGCAAGAGAAGATGCGAATAAGTCTGTCGTCGCTCAGCGAGTCCCGAAATGCGCAGTCGCAAGGCGGATAACGCGGCCACACTGCGCATCACAGCAGAACTTACTGTACACCCAGTTTTGCGGCAGACACTGGGCAATGTGCGTTCAAAAACTGGTAATTGGCCATGACTTTTCGTTACTCTGTAACACTTTGCAATCTTACTATTTACAATTCCGAGGATTATGCATGCGTACCAGTAAACGCCGCCTGGGTTGGTTAGTACCGGTGATTGCTGCGCCTGTCATCACTCTGATGGCGCAGCTTCCCGTTGCCAATGCAGCGATAAAACAAACAAAAGGCGACTTTGAAGATAAATTCAGACAACTTGACGAAGTGCTGCCTACACCAAACGTTTACCGTAACGCGGCCGGCGAGCCGGGGCATCAGTACTGGCAACAAAAAGTCGATTACGACATTGATGTAACCCTGGATGAAGACAAGCGCCGTATTGAAGCTACAGAAACCATCACCTACCAGAACAACGCACCGGATACCCTGAAGTATCTGTGGATCCAGCTTGACCAGAATAAATTCCGCGATGACTCTATGTCAGCCCTGACCACGACCTTTGGTGGCATTGGCAACCGTGGGCCAGCGACCCGTTCGGCAAGTGGTGACAAACCTGCGCAGCTGAGCATGGGCGCGCTGCGTCGCCAGCAGTTTGTGGAAGACCATGAACTGGGTTATGACATTTCCCGTGTTGAAGATGCTAACGGCAACGACCTGCATCATGTCATTGTCGGCACGCTGATGCGGGTGGATTTAAACAGCCCCCTAAAACCCGGGCAACAGGTTACCTTTGATATCGATTTTGCTTTCAATATCGTTGAGGAAAACGCGGTAGCGGCACGTGCTGGTTACGAGCACTTTCCCGATGATGAACGCGAGGGTGGCAATGATATCTTCCTGCTGGCTCAGTGGTTCCCGCGTCTGGCCGCCTATACTGACTACGAAGCCTGGACTAACAAAGAATTTATCGGCCGCGGCGAGTTTACGCTGGAATTTGGTAACTACGACGTGGAAATGACCGTGCCTGCGGATCATATCGTGTCGTCTACCGGTGAACTGCAAAATCCTGATGAAGTGCTGACCAGCACTCAGCGTGAGCGGTTGGAAGAGGCAAAAGATGCTGATCGCACGGTGTTTATCGTGACGGCAGAAGAGGCCCTGGAAAATGAAAAAGCCGGTACCGACAAGCAAAAGACCTGGCACTTTAAAGCCGAGAATGTACGGGACTTTGCCTGGGCTTCATCACGTAAGTTTATGTGGGATGCACGCGGTTATCAGCAGGGCGGTGACGTACAGCCTACCGTGATGGCGATGTCGTTTTACCCGAAAGAAGGCGGCGACTTATGGAAGAAGTATTCCACCGAAGCTGTTATTCATACGATGGATGTTTACAGCCGTTTCAGTTTTGACTATCCCTATCCGGTTGCCCAGTCCGTGAATGGTCCGGTAGGCGGCATGGAATACCCCATGATCACCTTTAACGGTCCGCGCACCGAATTACGCGATGATGGCAGCCGTACCTATTCGCTGGCCGAAAAGCGCTTTTTGATTGGTGTGGTTATTCATGAAATCGGGCATATCTACTTCCCCATGACCGTGAATTCTGATGAACGCCAGTGGACTTGGATGGATGAAGGCTTAAACAGCTTCTTAGACGGCGTGGCCGGTCGCGAATGGGATCCGAACATTCCGTGGGGCGTAGAGCCACGCGATATCACCGGCTACATGAAGTCGTCCACACAGGTACCGATTATGACGCAATCAGACTCGGTACTGCGTTTGGGACCCAATGCCTACACCAAGCCAGCCGTGGCACTGAACATTCTGCGCGAGACGATTCTGGGCCGTGAGCTGTTTGATTTTGCCTTTAAAGAGTACGCACAACGCTGGATGTTTAAACGTCCGACGCCGTCTGATTTCTTCCGTACTATGGAAGAAGCCTCCGGTGTTGATCTGGACTGGTTCTGGCGCGGTTGGTTCTACACCACCGATCACGTCGATATCAGCATTGATAGCGTGTATAAACTGCGTCTGGATACCGAAGATCCGGACATCGACTTTGCCCGTGAACGCCAGGCAGAGAAAGACAAGCCGCAATCGCTGACCGTAAAACGTAACCGTGAAGAAGGTCGTGAGCTGTGGGTCGATCGTTTTGAGGACATCAGTGATTTTTACGACGAGAACGATCGTTACACAGTGACCAACAAAGAGCGCAACAAGTACCGTAAATTCCTCAATAAGCTTGAGCCGTGGGAACGTAAGGCGTTTGAACGGGCAGTGCGTGAAGATAAAAACTATTACGTGCTGGAGTTCTCCAATCAGGGCGGGCTGGTCATGCCTATCCTGCTGGAACTGGAATTTAAAGACGGCACCAGCCGTGAAATGCGGATCCCAGCAGAAATCTGGCGCCGCACACCAAAAGCGGTCAGCAAGCTTATCGTCACAGAGAAAGACGAAGAGCTGGTGAGCGTAACGGTGGATCCGCACTGGGAAACGGCGGATGTGGATGTGGAAAATAATCATTATCCGCGCCGTATTATTCCCTCGCGCATTGAAGCGTATAAGTCAAAGTCCCGGGACACCTACGAATACCGTGACATCATGCACGATTCGACCACTGAGCTGAAAACCGACGACGATGACGACAGTGACAATGAAGACTAGTCGCACTGCGATGCAATGGGGCCTGCTGGCCCTGTTGCTGCTGTTTACGCACGTTAGCCATGCGCACCAGATCAAGGCGGCCATTACCACCGTGCTGTTTAACCCGCGCACTGAAAATATTGAAATCATGCACCGGTTTAATCTGCACGATGCTGAGCACGCAGTAAAAGCACTGTTTGATAAATCGGCTGATATTATTGCCGATAAACAAACACAGCAGGCTTTTGCTGACTACGTTGCCCGCCACTTTGTGCTGCTGAACAGTGACAAACAGCCTCTGCCATTAAAGCCAGTAGGCTTTGAAACAGAAGGTAAGTTTTTCTGGGTGTATCAGGAAACGGCGCAGCCGCCAGAGTTGGCTGGCCTTAAAATTCGTCATGATGCGCTGCGCGATCTGTGGCCAACGCAGGTCAATACCCTCAATGTAGAAGGCAAAGGCGACCTGCAAACCCTGACATTTACCGACAATGTGACGCTGCTGGAGGTTTCCTTCGGCAACAGTGCACACTAGTTCCGTAAGATGCGGCAGAGTGGCAGCCTGACTGCCATTCTGCACTTTTTAGCCTCACGCCTACGCCTATAGTCTAATATCAACGGCATTGACCCCCTCATCAGGACCGGACACACTACTATCAGACCCTAAACAGTGGTGTAATCATGCAAAACGAAACCTCAGAAAGCGCCTTTGCCAACCGCAAAAATATTATGTGGGTGCTGCTGTCTGGTGCAATGGCTACCACCTTCATAGTACTGCTTTTTTTACCTGATACCGGCGTCGGCACAGGCACCATCGGCGTGTATGCTGCGATGCTATGGTGTGGTTTGTTTGGCGCTGCACTGGCACGCTACACCGGCCGCAATGGCTGGCTGGGCTTTGCCATCGGCAGTGTTGTGGGGCTGCTGATCCAGATTGCATCGCAACTGGTTTAAAGAGTATAAACCTTATACGTGTATCACTATGAGCAATAAGTCGACAGGCCGCCCGATCCCCGCGGGTCGCCTGAGCCGGGTTGGACGTCTTGGCACAATGGCCGGGCGCATTGCTGGCAGCATGCTAACGAATGGCGCCAGTGAATGGTTTAAGGGTAAGCGCCCAGGACTGTCTGACCTGCTGCTGACCCCGGCCAACATTACCCGTATCACCGATCAGCTTGCCACCATGCGTGGCGCCGCCATGAAAGTTGGCCAGATCATTTCCATGGACAGCGGCGAGTTTCTGCCCAAAGAGCTGGGGCAAATACTGGCACGCTTACGTGAAGATGCCGAGCCAATGCCCGAGGCGCAGCTTATCGAGGTACTTGAGGCTAGCTGGGGTAAGCAGTGGCGTGATCGCCTGCTGTATTTTTCCTTCGCCCCCATCGCGTCTGCGTCCATCGGCCAGGTCCATAAAGCCATCACGCCTGAAGGCCGGATGATGGCAGTGAAAGTACAATACCCGGGCGTCAAAGACAGCATCGACAGTGACGTTGATAATGTCGCCACACTCATCCGCATGAGCGGCCTTATTCCTAAAGCGGTGCCTATTGCGCCCTTGCTGGAAGAAGCCAAGGCGCAATTGCACCTCGAGGCAGACTACCTGCACGAAGCGGCCATGCTAAAGCGTTACCGGGACGCCGTGGGCGAGGATCCGCGCTTTATTATCCCCGAGGTTATACCAGCCTTTAGCAGCGGTGATGTACTGGCCATGGATTTTGTCGAAAGTCAGCCACTGGAGAGCGTTCTGGAGCAGCCCCAGGAGCAGCGCGATGCCTATATGACATCACTGATGGAGCTGTTCTTTCGGGAGCTGTTTGAGTTTCATACCTTACAAAGCGATCCAAACCTGGCCAACTATCGGGTTATCAACGCGTCGCAGCAGCTGGTGCTTCTCGATTTTGGCGCCACCCGCAGCATTCCGCCCGCCATTGCCGGACACTACCAGCAACTGTTAAATGCGGCCGCCTGTAACGATCATGGCATGATGCGTGAAGCCGCACTGGCCATTGGTCTTATCAGCGAATACCACAATGACGCACAGCAACAGGCGGTGATTGAACTGGGAATGATGGCCTGTGAGTCAATACGTGCGGATGGCGCCTATGATTTTGGTACCACCGACCTGCTGACCCGCACCCATGATGCCGGGATGACGCTCACCTATGACCTACAGTTCTGGCATGCACCGCCAGCTGATGCCCTGTTTATTCACCGCAAACTGGGTGGCTTATTTTTAATGGCCAAACGCCTTGAAGCGCGGGTGGATATGCGACATGTGGCGGCACCGTGGCTGGATCACGGCTAGGGTGTGCTGACCTTTGCAGTGCACGTTTTTCAGCAGCCGGTGTATCATTAAGACAAGGCGACCGTCATTTTTTCCTGCGCAACCTCAGACAACGACGCACTGCCGATTCGCTGAGCGGCGACAAACTTATTCGCATCTTGTTTAGTACGGCAGCTGCATAGAAAACGGCATGGTCATCTGACTGGCTCCTTTAGGCGGGTTGCCAATCATCTCATCATAGGGGGAGTCGTGCTTCATTGCCGCTTCTGCTACCTGGCAGTGTGCAAAGGCCTCCCGGATCTGACCGGTACTGAAAAATCGCTTAGGGCGGTCATTTTCGTAAACAAATCCCGCTTTACCATGCGCTTTCAGGTAGACCAGATAGACGCTCATCTCAAACGACTGTACTTCCAGATAATCAATATCCAGTGCAGCATCGCAAACCTGTGTATAGGAAAATTTGTCCATGACATTACTCCACCTTGGTTTCCCGGGCCAGTGATGGCACAACCGCGTCCTGTACGTAGTCGTCAGGCTGATGTTCCGGCGCCAGCAATGGCCGCGACGGATATGCCTGACGGACCGCCACCAGCAGTAGTAATAAGCTCACCGCAGCAAGCACAGCGGCTGTGAAGATCACAGCGGATGAAAACCCCGCCGAAGCCAGTACCAACGGCATTGACAGCAAACGCGGTGCTTCCAGTGCTATCGCCAGTTTAACCTGTTGTAAAACAAGGCCAATCTGCAGGGCCGTCAGTATAATCAGCGCAACCAGTACGGCTTGCTGCACACCGGAGAGTGACGCCAGACTTAACAAAAGAAATAACGTGCCACAAAGCAGTACACCATGCTGCATCATACTATAGCGAGTCAGCCAGGCCGCTAACGCAGGATTAAATTTTTTAAATGCACTGAGCGGCGGTTTATCTACGGGGAAGCGGGCAGCCACGTCAGCCGGGCGCCAGCCGGTGCGGCCAAACCAGACCCGAAATTTATCGTGCCAGGCACGGGTATAATAGCTGTCGCGACACAACTGTGAATAAACCTGCAGGTTTGCCCACAGCGGATTAAAGCTTTTAAGTGCACCGCGTAACCCATACACCGGCGGGTTATCGGGATCTTCATCAATGAATGTGCCGAATAATCTGTCCCACAGGATAAACACGCCGCCGTAATTTTTATCGATATACGCGCGGTTTTGGGCATGATGTACCCGATGGTTGGACGGCGTGACAAATACGTACTCCATCCAGCCCAGCCGATTGATATGCTGGGTATGTACCCAAAACTGATAGACCAGATTCAGGGCAGCGACCGTAATCAGCATCTCAGGCTCAATACCCAGCAATGCCATGGGCAGAAAGAAGATCCAGGTGAACAGGGCACCACTGGTCTGACGCAGCGCGGTTGTAAGGTTGTAGTCTTCACTGGAGTGATGCACGACATGGGCCGCCCACAAAATACTCATTTCATGGCCCATGCGATGCTTCCAGTAGTAGAAAAAGTCATACACGATAAACGCCATGACCCACACCCAGACTGTATCAGGTAAAGTCAAAACGGCGATCGCATCAAACACCACGGCATACACTGTGAAGGGAATAAGCTGGTGTGCCAGTGTCATCATGCGCGACACAATGCCTATGCCTAAGCTGGTCATTGCATCATTGGCACGGTAGTAACCTGTTTTACGACGCACATCCACCACCAGCTCCAGGATTATCAGGAGCAGAAAAAACGGTATGGCGAACAGAATTACAGACATTGTCGACCTAACTTAGTGTATTTATTTGTTAATAAATTGTATCAACAGCAGCGTGATTTGGAATCACAATCAGGTTTTTTTATGTATAAAATTGGGCAAAGAGCGATCAAAATCGGCGCTGATGGCGTAAAAAACTAAGTCAAATGAGGAATTTGCCAGTACAGAGGAACCTTTGTTTCTATTGATTTTCCTACATTAGGTGCTATCTCTGATACTATCTAAAACTGGTTGCGAGTTAGGTTGAAAAATTATGAGTGAAGAGACGGAAAAGAAATCAATAACGCCCCATATTCTGATCATTGGCGCCATCGTGGTGATAATTCTGGCTGTGATCTTCTGGCCGTCGGATGACGAGCCTGAACCCGTGCCCGCTGAACAGCCGGTGACCCAGCAGGAAGAACCGGAGCCGGCGACCGAAACCGAAGAGTTTGAGCGAACGCCGGAACCAGAGCCTGTGGAAATAGAGTCAGAACGGGAAGTAGAACCGATGCCGGAACCTGAACCTGAGCCAGAGCCTGAGCCGCTGGATGTGAGCGATGACGCCGTGAAAGCGTCGCTGGCCGATATCTCAGCGTCTAATGATGAAGCGATCAATCGCATTTTGATGGACGAAGCTGTGCTACAGCGTTTTGTGGTGGCAGTGACCAATGTTGCCAATGATGAACTGGCCACCAATTATCGCCTGGTATCGCCACCGGAACAGTCCTTCAGGGTCTACACCCAGGCCGGTAAGAAGTGGATTGATGCTGCCAGTTACAAACGCTATACGCCGTATGTCGATATGCTGGAATCGTTTGAGAATGAGGCTCTGCTGGATCTGTACGAAACCTATCAGCCTGATATTCAGCAGAAGTACAGCGAAATAGGCGATCCGGACCGCGACTTTGACAATGTTATCGTTGAGGCGATCGATCAGTTACTGGATACACCGGAAGTGCCCATGCCGGTCGAAGTTTACACCGATTCTGTTGCCTACAAGTATGCCGATGAGCAGCTTGAGAATCTGTCCTCACCGCAAAAGCAATTATTACGCACAGGGCCAGACAACATGCGTCGCATTAAGGCGAAACTGCGCGAACTGAAGGCATTGCTACAAGACAATGGATCTTAATAAACTTCAGCAACAACTTGCCGGCGAGACCACGGACGCTGAGTCCGGGCCGCCGGTAGACAAATGGGATCCTGAATTCTGTGGCGACATGAACATGCAGATCCAACTGGATGGTCGCTGGTTTTATGAAGGTACGCCCATTGGTCGCCGTGCACTGGTAAAGCTATTTGCCTCGGTGCTGAAGAAAGAGGGCGACAACTATTATCTGGTCACCCCCGTGGAAAAGCTGGGTATCAGCGTAGCCGATGTGCCCTTTGTGATCACCAACTGGCGTTATGAAGGTGACGTGCTGGTACTTACCACGCAAACTGATGAAGATGTTCACCTTACCCAGCCTTCCCAGATAGCGCTGCGCCAGCCACCTGTGGCGCTTGCTGACGAAAATGCCACAGCCATTCCCTATATCAAAATCCGCCGCAACCTGTGGGGACGCCTGCATCACAATGTGTATTATCAGCTGATCGAACAGGCAACTCAAATCAGTGAGGCCGGCGAAACAGCGCTGGTGATTGGCAGTAACGGGCATGACTTCGTTATTGGCCGCTTGCCTTCGTCCTGACTTCGGTTATCTGACACTGGTCGCAATGTGCGTTGTGACTCTGGCATGACTCACCTACAGTGGTTTTCTGACAGTGTTTTAACTACAAGGAAAAAAATAATGAAAATAACCAGGTTACTCACCACTGTACTGGCTGTTGCCAGCGGTGCATCTGTGCAGGCCGCCACACTGATCCACGCTGGTAAGGTCTTCACTGGTACCGAAGACACACTCAGACAAAACATGACGCTGGTGATTGAGGACAACCGAATCACGGCGATTGAAAAGGGCTACACCGAGCCGGACAACGACGACACGCTGATCGATTTAAGCAATGCCACGGTCATGCCGGGACTGATGGATATGCACGTGCATTTGTCATTTCAGCATGGCGGCCCGTCGACGTACATGCAGCGCTACACATTTAATGAAGCCGATGTGGCCATTCGCGCCGCCCATTATGCGAATAAAACGCTAATGGCTGGCTTTACCACAGTCAGAAACTTAGGCGACAGTTATTACGAAACAATAGCCTTACGTAATGCCATCAATAAAGACTTCGCCACCGGCCCGCGTGTTTACACAGCAGGCAAATCCATTGCCACAACCGGCGGCCATGCCGACCCCAGTAATGGCTTAGCCCATGTGCTGCGTCCGGATGTGAGCCCGCGCCAGGGCGTTGTGAACGGTCCCATTGATGCAAGAGAAGCAGTCAGGGCGCGCTACCAGGAAGGGGCGGACGTGATCAAAATAACCGCTACCGGCGGTGTGTTAAGTGTGGCAAAAAGCGGTCAGAACCCCCAGTTTATGGATGATGAACTCGAGGGTATTGTTGACACCGCCAACGACTACGAGATGACCGTTGCCGTGCATGCGCATGGTAAGGAAGGCATGGCCCGGGCCATTAAAGCTGGCGTCACTTCGATAGAACACGGCACCTACATGGATGAGACCATCATGGATCTGATGAAAGAACATGGTACCTATTTTGTACCTACCATCATGGCCGGCGAATTTGTCGCTGAAAAAGCTAAAATTGATGGCTACTTTCCTGACATCGTACGCCCCAAAGCCGCAAAAATTGGTCCGTTGATCCAGAAAACCTTTGAAAACGCACATCAGGCGGGGGTTAACATAGCCTTTGGAACGGATAGCGGCGTCTCTGCTCACGGCGACAATGCCCGGGAGTTTGAACTGATGGTACAGGCGGGAATGGATGAAGCAGACGCCCTGCGCACTGCCACGATCAACAGCGCACAGCTACTCAACATCGATGACCAGCTTGGGACCCTGGAGACTGGCAAACTGGCCGATATTATCGCGGTTGCGGGAAATCCTCTTGAGGATATCGGTGTGATGAAGACAGTGTCGTTCGTCATGAAAGACGGTAAGGTCTACAAACAGCCAGAGTAAGCAGTTATGGCCATAAGCCGCACAGTTAAGCATAAAACCAAATCGCTGATCGCGTCGAAACACATGCTCAAAAGCATCACGCTGGCATCGTTTCTCGAATCAACCGTTGTTCCGGTGCCGCTGGAAGCGGTGCTGGTGCCGTTGATGCAGGCACGTCGCGAACAGTTATGGCTGATCGCGCTTATGGCTACTCTTGGCTGCGTGCTTGGAGCCATCGTTGGCTACGCGCTTGGCTACTACCTGTTTGACATCATCGGTGAGTGGGTGACGCAGACACTGTCCAGCCCGGAACAGGTTGAGCAGGTAAAGACAAAGATGAGTCAGGAAGGGTTCTGGTTTGTGCTGACATTAGGTATTGCGCCGGTGCCATTTCAGATAGCGATGCTGAGTGCCGGTGCCACGCAGTTCTCGCTCCCCCTTTTTTTGCTGGCGACATTTATTGCGCGGTCGCTGCGCTACTTTGGTCTGGCAGTGGTTGTTTACCTGGCTGGAAATAAAGCAGAGCAACTGATACGCCAGTATAAGACCAAGGCCATAGTGTTAATCACTGTTATTGTATTGCTGCTGTGGTGGCTGTCGACACTGGTATCGTCATAAACCTTTATTGATAATAGTTATCATTTGCACTACAGTAATTGTATATCCTTCGTGGGGCAGGCATATGCAATCGCAAGCAGCAACAAAGCAAGGCTTTATTCAGGTTGAAATTAACGAAGCGGCACTGTTACGCGCGCTAAAGCGCTGTGATTTACATGCCTCTGAGTTGCATTGCCTGTCCCGCGAAGGCAAACATCACCTGCAGCAGTTACTTCTTAAGGCGGCATCCCAGCCGCAAAAGTGAAAATCACTCAATGTGGCGTACTTTTTGAACGGTTAGTCCTTACCGTTTCAACAACAGTAGGAACAGTAGCCGTGCAAACCCATTCAAAATGGCTCAGCGTGATAGCCGGCGCGGGGTACAGTGCTAAAACCGTGATGTATACCATGCTTGGGGTTTTTATTATCTCATCGGCAATTTCTGCGCTGGGCAGTGAAAACACTACACAAAAACATGTGTTTGAAACTATCCAGTCACAACCTTACGGTCAGGTGATGCTTATCGCTGTTGTCGCCGGGCTAATCTGCTATGCGCTGTGGCGCTGGCTGCAGTGTGTTTTGAACACCGAATCACTGGACATGAGCAAGGCAAAAGATGTGATCATGCGCGTCTTTCTGTTTGTTTCCGGCCTGATATACCTTATTGCCGCCTATCTGGGCATTAAGGTCTTTACCGGCGATGATTCATCCGGGCAGGGAGGCTCAGACAGTCAGCAGATGACCGCGCAGCTGATGCAGTATGAATGGGGGCTGATTATCGTTGGGGCTGGCGCCGTAGCCATTATTGCCTTTGCGTTCATTCAGTTTAAACACGCATACACCGCTGACTTTATTAAAAAGTTTGAAACCGAACGTCTGTCTCAGGGGGCGCAGGAAGCCACCCGTAAAGCGGGCAGGGTGGGGTACACTGCCAGAGGAGTGGTGTACTTGCTGGTCGGCAGTTTTTTTGCGTTCGCAGCGCTTAATCAGGACGCTTCTGAAGCCGGGGGACTGCAAAAAGCCCTCGAAACGCTGACCGAACAGACTTTCGGCCAGTATTTGCTGGGTGCCGTGGGTGTTGGCTTTGTCATGTTTGGTATTTACTGTGCGTTTGAGGCCAGATACAGAAGGACCTGATTTTACAGGCCCTTTTTAATCACATACTGGTAAGGCAGCACCTCAGTTTGTGCGGCCACCAGCGTGTGAGACATGAACTTACAAAAGCTGGGAATGTCACGGGCCGTTGACGGATCATCGGCAACAATGCTCAAGGTGTCGCCATCATTCAGTTTACGAATATTCAGGCGCACCATCATCACCGGCTCCGGACAGCGCAGCCCCATGGCATCAAGGTGTTGCGAGGCGCTCTCAAACGCCTCGCTGAATGTACTATCAGATGCCATAGTTGCTGCGATAGGCCGTAATAGCATCAATGGATGCCTGGTGGCCGCCCTGTTCTTCAAGGTAGCTGACTACATCGCCAAGGGTGACAATGGCAACGACACGCGTGGCGAAATCGCGCTCGACTTCCTGAATAGCAGATAACTCACCCTGACCCCGTTCCTGACGATCAAGCGCAATCAGCACACCGGCAAGCGACGCCTGGTTTTGTTCCAGTAATGTCATGGACTCGCGAATAGCCGTGCCCGCCGTGATCACATCATCCACCAGCATGACCCGGCCTTTAAGCTCGCTACCTACCAGATTGCCACCCTCGCCATGCGTTTTAGCTTCTTTACGGTTAAAGCAATAGGGCACATCCAGGCTGTGATGATCGGCCAGCGCTACAGCGGTGGTCGTCGCAATGGGGATCCCCTTGTAAGCCGGACCAAACAGGACATCAAAATCCACACCTGCATCGGTCAGCGCGCTGGCGTAATAGCGTCCCAGCCGGGCAAGATCGCCGCCACGGTTAAATAACCCCGCATTAAAGAAATACGGACTCGTGCGCCCGGACTTTAACGTAAACTCACCAAATTTGAGGACCCCGCGTTCAATCGCAAACGCAATAAATTCACGTTGGTATGCTTTCATGGCGACTCCTCAGGCCAGCGCAGCTTTCTGGATATCGAACAGTTCGCGCAAGCCATGCTTGGCAATGGTCAGCATTTCTTCCATTTCATCAAAACTGAAAGGTTCGCCCTCGGCCGTGCCCTGCACTTCGATCAGCTTGCCGCTCTCGGTCATGACGATATTCATATCGGTTTCTGCATCAGAGTCTTCTAAGTATTCCAGATCAGCAATGGGCGTGCCTTTATAAATGCCCACCGACAGCGCAGCAATCATATGCTTAAGCGGATTGGCTTTAAGGATCCCTTTACTACGCATGTAGGTAAGGGCGTCCACCAGCGCAACACAGGCTCCGGTAATCGACGCAGTACGCGTTCCGCCATCAGCCTGAATCACATCACAGTCAAGCGTGATAGTATTCTCACCCAGTAATTTCAGATCGACGGCGGCGCGCAGAGAGCGGGCTATCAGACGCTGAATTTCCAGGGTACGGCCACCCTGTTTGCCACGGGCCGCTTCACGGCCACTACGGGTATGGGTAGAACGCGGTAGCATGCTGTACTCAGCGGTGATCCAGCCTTTACCCTGGCCCTTCATAAAGCGCGGCACCCCTTCTTCAACTGTGGCATTGCACAGCACCTTGGTGTTGCCGAATTCCACCAGTACCGAGCCCTCTGCATGGCAGGTGTACTGGCGGGTTAGGGTAACGGGACGGATCTGACTGGCGGTTCTGCCGCTTGGACGCATAGTGTTCTCCACATGAGTTGGTGCAAGAATAGTGAAAGTCCCGTCAGGCGAACACAGCGCGAATCTGCAATGCCCCTCAGGGAAAGTGTGCACAGTATAACGCACTGTGCACAGGAGTGAAAAACACTGTGCCTGTTCGTAATTACCTTTTGGTATTTGTGCGCTATGATTAGGGCAGGCCGCTGCCACAAAGAGACAGAACGCGTGAACCGCTCAGGCAGTTCAGATTGAGCAGAGGCCACAAACATTAAAGGTGATGTGTGATATACAGTATGACAGCCTTCGCCCGGGGCGAAGTAAAAAAAGACTGGGGAACTGCCGTATGGGAGTTTCGCTCAGTTAACCAACGCTATCTTGAAACCTATTTCCGTTTACCCGAGCAGTTCCGCTCACTGGAACCGGTACTGCGTGAACGGTTCCGCAAGAAACTGGCGCGCGGCAAAATTGAATGTAACCTGCGCTTTAGTGCCAGTGACGATACCGACACCAAACTGAATCTGAACGAAACCCTGGCAAAACAAGTGCTGCATGCCGCCGACTGGGTGCAGTCGCATGGCCAGTCGACCGGCGTTAACCCGCTGGATGTATTACGCTGGCCAGGGGTGATTGCCGCTGAAGAAGCCGACATGGATACCATTCAGGCCGATGTGATGGCCGGTTTTGATGCCACCCTGAAAGACTTTATCGACGCCCGGGCAGCGGAAGGCGAGGCGCTTAAATCCATTATCGAGCAGCGCCTGGACGCCATTGAACAGGAAGTGGAGAAAGTCAGCGCACGTATGCCTGACATTATGAACTGGCAACGTGAACGTATTCAGACCCGTTTTGAGGAAGCCAAGGTTGAGCTTGATGCAGGCCGCTTCGAGCAGGAAATGATCATGCTGGCGCAAAAAGTCGATGTGGCCGAAGAACTTGACCGCTTAAACACCCATGTTAGCGAAACACGCAATATTCTGAATAAAGGCGGCGCCTGTGGCCGGCGACTGGACTTTATGATGCAGGAGTTCAACCGCGAGTCGAACACCTTAGGCTCTAAATCCATCAGCACTGACATCACTCAGTCAGCGGTAGAGCTAAAAGTACTGATTGAGCAGATGCGTGAGCAGATCCAGAATATAGAGTAACGCTCTCTAACGCTCACAGATATTCATAAGCAATTGAAAAACCTCGCCTTATAGCGGGGTTTTGTTTTTTATTGTTCCGTATTTTTTCATTCTGTTTCATCCAACTGGTGAGTATTGTGGTGAGTATTTTTCGCTGCTAGTCTCAAGCCACTGGTGAGTACAAGAGGTGAAAAAATGTCAAATTTAACAGTCAAACAGGTCAACTTACTAGCTAAAGGAAAGCCAGGTAAAACATCCGACGGAAACGGTTTGTTGTTTGTCGTTCCGAAGCGCGGTGAACCTTACTGGTCCCTGAGATATACCTTCAATGAAAAGAGGAGGGAAAAGTCACTAGGTAAGTTCAAGCAACTGATGCTGGCGGAAGCTCGTGGTGAGGCTGAAACGATCAGAGCCATGCTAAGAGAAGGCATTGATCCACTATCATTGAGCTCTCTCCACAAACATAACGGGATGACTTTTAACGAGCTATTTCAAGATATGTTTGAAAATAAACTGCTCAAACGATTAGAAAGGCCTGATATTCCGAAAAGTAAATATGACAACAATGTAGCCAAGTTCATTGGTCACCTCAAAGTTGAGCAGGTTAATGCGTTCCACATTCGAGATATCCTAAATATTATTACCGATAGTGGACGACCTACAGTGGCAAATGATGTCCTTGACCTACTTAACAACCTTTTTAAACATGCTATTCAATTAAATATTACACTCAACAATCCCGCATCTGCCTTCAGCTATAAAGATGCAGGAGGGGATGAGTCGTGTCGGGAACGAGTATTAACTATTGATGAAGTGGAGCAAGCATTCGGCAAATTCAGAAAATACCCCGAGTCTTTTACTCGCGACAACTATCTGGCCTGCTGTTTGTTGGTGGTGTTGGGAGTACGTAAATCTGAACTAATTCAAGCCCCATGGCGTGAATTCGATTTAGATAACGCGGTTTGGCATTTACCCAAAGAGCGTACCAAGAAAAACTTTCGAGCTATCAAGATTCCGTTACCGCCACTTGCTGTAGAATGGCTTAGAGAACTAAAAGTTCGCTCACGAGGCTCAGATTTTGTATTCCCAGCTAGACGCCAAAGTAGTAAACCGTATATGGGTTCAGATACCATTAACAGCGCAATAAATTCACTGTTCGGTATAGATCGTAGTAAAAAGGTTCAGCCACCAAACCGTATGGGCGATTTAGAACATTTTAGGGTGCATGATCTCCGACGCACTTTCAGGTCTATTGGTTCAGAACTAAAGTTTCAAGATGACCATTTAGAGCGTTGCTTAAATCATAAAATCAGTAAATTAGATGAGATTTATAACAAGCATGACTTTTTTGAAGAGAGAAAGGGTATCCACCAAGCAGTATCTGTCGCTTTGCAGCCCTTTCTTCTGTGATGAAGAGGCTAGCCTAGTTCAATTAATTATTAGTCAACGTCTAAGCGAACCAGTTTGAGATATCAGAATAATCAATCGCTTTCTATATACTAGTGTGATTACCAAGGGAGCTTAGTCGCTTAACCACCGAGCGATTTTGAAGTAATTACACTAATTCATTTTTGAGCCGAATTTTTTCCACTAAGTTCTGCTCATGACATTTTACACAATGATATTTTTTCAAAAAAGTTACAGTTAATTCGTGAATAAAATCATTAGCCTCTACCAAAGTCATTAGATTATTTGGCACTTTCCAGCCTTTCTCACCATGTCTAGCTTCAGGACCTAAGACAGAAAACGAGTTTGCGGTTCCAGTGAAGGCGCTCTTCTTATTAGCGTCAACTTTTAGGTTTTTTACAGCTGCCTTTTCTCCACCACAGTAATAGCAAACTGTATCCCAGATTGCATAAAGGTTTCTCCAATCAAAACCAGAAGCCGCTTGTCGCAGCAAATATCTTACAGCATCACTGTTTTCCGCCATTCGAACTCTTGCAGAGATTAAATCCTTGCATGAGTTTAACTGGCTTTCGAGTGGTATTTTTACAGAAAAAGGCGAACTAGGCGGCACCTCATGAATTCGAGGTCTGGGTGTAGCTAAAGAGTAGTCACTTTCACGAGGAAAATCTTCATCAGTGAAGTACAGTTCATCAAAACTCAACTGATGGTTTGAGCGAGCATTGTCGAATCCCCAATGTATTGCTACAGCCCCATTAATAAGTTCCAATAGTCCTTTAAGTTTGCTGATCACTTGATTAATGTCTGTTGCACCATTGAGGTGGACCGACTCTAAAAAATAAGCATCTCCCAGATGGTCCTCACTATCTTCATAAATACAAAAATCTGGAGACTCAAGCCAGTTATTTAAGTTGTAAAGGACCTGATGATTTCCGGTAATCGGCACTAACCATTTTCGCATTCATTCCCCTTCAAAAACTAACTTATTACACTATCGGGAGTTTACCACGAAATAGAACCGTCGAGGGCAAAATATCCTAGTAGCTCGTTTGACCGTACTCTGGCGAATATGGCGTTAATTTATTTTCTACTAATCCAGATGACGCGGATTCAACCCCGAAGTGCACCACTCGCTAAATTAAGCTGTTCTTCGTAATTCATTGAAGACCACCGATGGTTGTTTAAACCCAAGGCATTTCCTTGGCCTTGCATTCAGCGCACGCTCAACG
>NZ_BMXP01000008.1:0-125753 GCF_014651815.1 Alteromonas halophila
CCCGTCCGCCACTCGTCAGCGAAGTGCAAGCACTTCCTGTTACCGTTCGACTTGCATGTGTTAGGCCTGCCGCCAGCGTTCAATCTGAGCCATGATCAAACTCTTCAATTAAATATATCGAAAAACCTTTATGAATCGTCGGTTGACACTCTTAACGAGTGCCCACACAGATTGTCTTGCCTAAATTTTTAAAGAACATTTTGACAACCGGCTTTGCCGATTGGCACGCTTTTAAGATTAATCTTTCGAGCGTCTTGCTTTAGGTCTTACCCCGAAGCGGGATGCGCATTTTACATTGCTTAATGCCAGTGTCAAGCGCCTTTTTCAAGTTTGTTTCAATTTTTTAAAACCGCTTTTCGCATCCGGTCCTGATGTGGCTGAGCCCCCTCAGAACGTGGTGCGCATTGTACGCACCGGATTTTAAAGATCAATAGAAATTTTATCTTTTTTTACTGTTCGCTCACGTATTGACCTGTAGCAGCCATTTTGTCAGGTTATAGCTACCTATAACGGCTCTCTCAGGCTGTTTTTCACAACTTATTGTTCATTTTGTTACAAATGAGTAAACTACACAGAGCCTCCCATTATCATCAATAACAAATAGAAAGGAAGGTATATGAAAGTAGGTATGATTCAATGCGTAATTATTAGCGCGGTTCTGGCAATTCTTGGATATTTAATCTTTGCTTCGGCAAACATTAATTCAAATCTTCCCTTAACGGTTTCTTTGTCGCTATTAGTGAGCGGTATTATCACGCCAATTCTGGCATCACTTATCAGCAGTCGGGAACGGACGACTAACCAACAATCAGATGTGTCCTCCGCCGACGTCTCAACACTGTATGTTGGTAACCTCCCGTATCGCGCTAATGAAGATGCCGTTAAAGCATTCTTTAGCGATTTTATTGCTGTTCAGTCTGTCAGGCTAATGAAGGATAGAAAAACCGGTAAACGAAAGGGGTATGGCTTTATTGAAGTTGTTACCGATGACGTGGACTCGGCTATAGACCAGTTAAATGACACCACCTTTCAGGAGCGAACCCTCAAGGTCCGCCCCGCCAAGGATAAAAACGACAACAATTAAGCGTCGGGCTGTTGCTGAGTATCCGGTTTGTCCGTTTGCTCAGCAGCCGTCGCAGGCATCGCATCTAACAATTGCCTGTTAAACATATGGAAGCGATTAATCGCTGATATCAAATCCGGAACCTGAACGTCCTTCATCTCACCAATCAATCCATTGATCATGGTGTTGTACTGTTCACCGCTTTCCAGCTGCTTGCCAGCAGCATCCATCGTGTTAAGCATTTTATCAATGTACTGCGAGACAGGACTAACGGCATTACCATATTTGTTTGCATCTGGCTGCTCATCGCTGTAATGCTTAATACTTTCGTATGTTTGTACAACCTCCGCCTGATTATTGCTATTTAATTGCAGAGCATAGCCAACCAGTTCTTTGTCATCAAAACCAAGATTAAGAGCATCTTCAAACGCCTTATCCAGATCGCCGGCGAAAAAGGTGTCGGCCAAATCGTTCGCACGACCGACTAAATCAGCGATTGATTTAAGCTCGTCCTCGTCCAGCTCCCCTTCCAGCGAGAAACTAACTCCACTTCGCTGAAAGAACTGATACAGAACAGATTCCGATGCGGAAACTCGGGTAGTCTGACCTTGCTGGCCATTGCTACCGACATCAGTATTTGTATCCTGTGACGAGGTAAAACGAGTCTGCTGGTTGTAGGTAAATTGCTGGACGTTCTCAAAACGCAACGTAAGCTCATCACCATCCCGGGTTCGAATCAGCAATGATCCCGTATTTGAGTTCAATGCGCTCATAGCAAGTTGAGAAACCTGGCTGGTTTCTTCCCCTCTTGAAAGTAAGCGCGACTCAAGAGAATCGATTTCATTACCAATAAGTTCACGACTGCGCGATATCCCATTTCTGATATCTTCATTCATAAACCTACCAATATCTTTCTCAGCCATTGCGATCCCTTTGGCGACGCCTGAGCGAGCCTGACCAAACAGGGAGTTTAAGCGCGATTCATCAGCACCACTTTTTGCGGCACCTTCAATGACCCCCCCAACAAAACGCATTACGTTTTTCGCAACCTTCTCAAAATCGAATAAGGAAGCAGGCTGATTATCGCCTTTTTCCCGCTTCTCAAGTGATTCGGGTGACGGATTCTTACCGTCCACATTGACGCTATTGGACATAGCCCCACTAAAAATGCGTAACCCAATGGATGTTTGCGATGCTGACATGCTGACCGAGGTTGCCTGGCGATTCATCATTTCTGCCGCCTGCTTCAGTCCTTCTTCCTGCAACTGCTTTTTAATTGCCGTACTCGGGTTCACAGAAGAATTCTGGTCACCAAGAAATGCCTTGATTTGACCTACGTTCATAATTTTTGCCCTCACTATCCTCAATGAGTGTATCGGCAAAAAAATGAAATTGTTTAATAATAATGCAAATTTAATCTTTCTGGATACTCACCGGACAGGAAGGTGTGGCAGTTGCACTTATTAAAAATCACTCTACAATTCGCAGCCTTATCGCTAGTGATGCAAACAGGGGGAAGACAATGACTTTGGCACAATCCACGTCTTATACACAACAACTGGAGGAAAAAGTTACGCGTCTTCAGACTTTGCTGGACAAGCACAATGCCCCTGCTCTGTGTGTCTATCCTTCACCGGAAACGCACTATCGAATGCGGGCCGAATTCCGGGTCTGGCATGATGGTGATGACCTGTACCACATAATGTTCGATCAGAAGACGAAGGAAAAGTATCGCGTCGACGCACTCCCTGCTGCAGCAGAAAATATCAATACGATGATGCATCGCCTACTTGATGCGTTGAGAGACAACCCGTTGCTGCGTACCAAACTTTTTCAGGTCGACTACTTAACCGCATTGTCGGGAGAGATGGTTATTAGTTTGCTCTACCACAAACCACTTGATGATGAATGGGAACAGGAAGCAGTCCGGCTGCAGGCGCAACTAAGCGATGAACACCCTGTCAGCATCATTGGCAGAGCAAGAAAGCAAAAGCGTATCGTTGGTCATGACTTTGTCATTGAGCGATTACCCGTTAACGGGCGTGAGTATATTTTCAAACATATCGAAAACAGCTTTACCCAGCCTAATGCTATCGTAAACTGCGACATGATTGCGTGGACTCTGGATGTCAGCCAGCAATTATCCGGCGACCTGCTCGAGTTATATTGCGGTGCCGGTAATTTTTCATTGCCGCTAGCGACCCATTTCAACCGGGTGGTTGGCACGGAAATCGCGAAACCTTCGGTGCAGGCTGCGCAGTACAACATTGTGGCGAATGCATTGAATAATGTTGAAATTGTTCGTCTGTCCGCAGAAGAATTTACCGAAGCATTGGTCCATGGCAGAACCTTTAAGCGTCTTGGTGATATGGATCTGAGTGACTATGACTTTTCGACAGTGCTGGTTGACCCGCCTCGCGCAGGGCTCGACCTGGACTCACTCAAAATGATTCAACACTACGATAATATCATCTATATCTCATGTAACCCTGATACGCTTCACGACAATCTCTCGGTGTTGTGTCAGACTCACAGCATCGAAAACTGTGCGTTGTTTGACCAGTTTCCATTTACACACCACATTGAGGCCGGCGTCCGCCTGAAAAGAAAATAGACAGAAGCACTATTGATCGTCAGAACTACCGTGGGCAGCTGCTGATCCAAGCTGAATATAACGCAACTGAAGTTTGACACGCTGTGCAATTTCCAGGCGCATTTTTGCATCCGCTTCAAGCGCCTCAGCCCCTGCACTAAACACCAGGCGTACCATGGCATCCGCCTGGTTCGTGGCAATCACATAATCAACTTTCTGTTGCTCAACAATGTAGTCCGTCAGCTCCTTAATGAAATGCTGAATTTCACGCAGAACGGCCAACCGGTACGCTGCTGATGTGCCGGTATGCTCCCGTAACAACACCCGGAACACGTTTTTATTGGCCTCAATAAATTCCAGAAACGTTTCTACTGACGTATGAATGACCCCACCACCAGTAGCAATGCGACGCCTCGCCTGACGCATTAACTGCCGCAACGCGAGTCCGGCTTCATCCACCAGCGTCAGGCCCAGTTCATCCATGTCTTTAAAGTGCCGATAAAACGATGTGGGGGCAATGCCCGCTTCCCGTGCCACCTCCCGTAAGCTAATGGCTGACAGACTGCGGTTTTCGTCGAGCAGCGTAAACGCTGCGTCGATCAGTTTCTGCCGGGTTTTGAGCTTTTGTTCCTGTCGACTCACAATCTGCTGCTCCTGAAAAAGTGATGGTATACCAGGGAAGGTGCGAACAAGTCTATCGCCACTCAGGCTCACAGCCAAGTGCCTGGTCAAGGCGGTCTTTTGCAGGCCTAACGGGTTAAGTCAAAAAGGCCAACGCAGAGGTAGGTGCCCGGCTGTAAGCCCCGAAGGACGAGCCCAGCCATCTTACTGTGCTTACCTTGTCCAATCTAACGGCTTCTAACATTAAACTTTCTGTCTTCTCACCGTTTAAGTTGCCTGAATTCTGCAAAAAGGTTATCTTAGCGCACAGTTGTAAGCTGAAATATGAAGTTATGAAAAAACCACCAATTATTCTGACCAATGTACTGGTATTTGTACTGAGTGCATTAATCGCATTTATCGGTGTCCCGCTGTGGGTCGCTGCGGCCGGAATAGACTGGGTAGAAATCGGCGTTGCCATTTTTCTGTTCTTTTTTACTGGCATGTCTATTACTGCAGGCTATCACCGTCTGTGGTCGCATAAATCGTATGATGCGCACCCGGTGGTAAGAACCATTCTTGCCATTGGCGGTGCCATGGCAGTGCAAAACAGTATTCTACACTGGTCATCCGATCACCGTGTTCACCACCGCCATGTTGATGACAATGACAAAGACCCCTACTCGGCAAAGCGCGGACTGTGGTTTGCACATATAGGCTGGATGCTGCGTGAATATCAGGCAACACGCTATGCCGACTATAAAAACTGCCGCGATTTGCAAAAGGATGCAGTGGTAATGTGGCAGCATAAGTATTACCTGCCTATCGTACTGGCATCAAACTTTGGTATCACCGCAGCGCTCGGCTGGCTGAATGGTGATGTGCTGGGTATGGTCCTCATCGCCGGCGTGCTGCGACTGGTAATGGTTCACCATGTGACGTTCTTCATTAACTCGCTGGCCCATTTCTGGGGACGTCAGCCTTATACCGATGGGAATACTGCTCGGGATAACGGCATACTGGCATTGTTCACCTTTGGTGAGGGGTATCACAATTTCCATCATATTTTTGAGTACGACTATCGCAACGGTATTCGTTGGTGGCAGTACGATCCTACAAAATGGTTGATTCGCGGCCTCTCTTACCTGCGCTTGACCCGAAACCTTCGCCGTTGCCCTGAAGAGCGTATTGAAAAAGCGCGTCTTGCGATGCAGCTTAAACAAGCGAATGAAAGAGCGTTGCACCTGCCCAATGCAGATGAAATTCTTGCGCTTGTTCAGGATGAATATGAGCTGCTGATGTCAAAAATGTCAGAATACTATGCGACCAAAAAGCGCCTGGTAAAACTGCGTCAGCAATCACTAAAACAGTCTCTGGAAAGTTTCGAGCTGGATTTCAAATATAAGGAACTCAAACACGCTTTGGCTGTACAACGCGAAAAGTGGTTACAGCTTCAAAAGTTTCAGTTCGCGTAATGCCTCTCACACCTGATCCTGTGCTCCAGGGTCAGGTATTTCCTACCTGATAAATACTCCCTGTCATTCTAAGACCATCCTGCTAAACTCAGACTGTTAAACTAACGTATTGTTGTTTAAACAAATTGTATTCAAATAGTGAGCAGGCATGGCTAAACAGAAAAAAACAAAGCAAGACGAAGAGAGTTTTCAGTACGATGCCGTGGTCATTGGTACCGGCCCAGGTGGTGAAGGTGTGGCCATGCAACTGGCCAAATCAGGCAAAAATGTTGCGGTAATAGAACGCTACGAGGCAGTCGGCGGTGGCTGTACTCACTGGGGGACAATCCCATCTAAAGCGCTCAGGCATTCTGTGAGTCGCCTGATTGAGTATAATAACTCCCCCCTGTTTGCCGACAGCCATATCAGCAGAAACCTGACCTTTGCTGAGATGATGAAGCACGCCAGTGGCGTGATCCGCAAGCAAACACAGCTACGCGCCTCGTTCTATGACAGAAATCGGGTAACCATGCACTATGGTGAAGCCAGCTTTATTGACGCGCATACATTACAGGTTGTGCGTCAGGACGGCTCCAAAGATGTAATAACCACTAAACAGGTCGCACTGGCAACAGGATCTCGCCCGTATTGTCCGGATGACATCGACTTCTCGCATCCCCGCATCTACAACTCTGACACCATTTTGTCGCTGGATCATGATCCCAAGTCAGTCATTATTTATGGGGCCGGTGTGATTGGCTCTGAGTATGCCAGTATTTTTAGAGGTATGAAGGTAAAAGTCGATCTGGTCAATATGCGGGATCGTCTGCTGTCGTTTCTTGATACGGAAATTTCTGATGCGCTTAGTTATCACCTCTGGAACAACGGCGCCCTCATTCGCCATAATGAGACATATGAATCCGTAGAGGGCAGAGATGACTGCGTTATTCTGAACCTTAAGTCTGGCAAACGTATGCGCGCTGACTGCCTGCTTTTTGCAAATGGCCGGACCGGCAATACAGATAAGTTAAATCTGGAAAATATCGGGCTTAAAGCTGATGGCCGAGGACAACTCAGCGTAAATGCGGATTACAGAACAGAGGTAGAGAACGTCTATGCGGTTGGCGATGTGATTGGTTATCCCAGCCTGGCATCCGCCGCATATAATCAGGGCCGCTTTGCCGCACAGGCAATGCTTGAGGGGCAGGCCCAGTCCGCGCTGGTTCAGGATATTCCATCAGGTATCTATACCATCCCTGAAATTAGCTCAGTCGGTAAGACAGAGCAGGAGCTAACGGAAGCCAAAGTGCCCTACGAGGTAGGCAGAGCACAGTTCAAGCACCTTGCCAGAGCGCAAATTGCGTCTACTGAAGTGGGAAGCCTTAAAATTCTGTTCCACCGTGAGACCCTGGAAGTATTAGGTATTCATTGCTTCGGAGAACGGGCATCTGAAATTGTTCATATCGGGCAGGCAATTATGCAGCAACAGGGTAAGGGAAATACCATTGAGTATTTTGTGAACACCACATTCAATTATCCGACTATGGCAGAAGCCTATCGGGTCGCTGCTATAAATGGCTTAAACAGAATATTCTGAACATAAAAAAACCGGCAACTGCCGGTTTTTTCTTTATTTGGATTGTGGCGTGACCATTGCGTTCATTGCACTTAATGCGTCTTTGTGAGCGACAACATCAATCTGCATTTTTGTCTGATCGAAGGTCAGCGTTGCGATAGCGTAGTCACCCTGACTCTCGCTAGCGCCTGAGAAAATCTCATTTTGTGCATTACGGTAACCAACGTTGCTGCTTATAGTATCAGCCATACATTGATCATTCATTTCGAACGTTGCTGCGTCCATACAGTCGAAAAGCTGATTATTACCAGATTCCGCATGCGCAACACCAAAACAGGTTAGCATTGCTAATCCAAGTACCACTTTACGCATGTCTTTTCTCCTCTAATCACAGTAAGAATTAATATACTGTTAACATCAATATACGGTGATTACAGAAGTAAGTCAAATCTGGATCATAGCTATGTGACACTAATATGACACAGTGAAATATTTTAAAATTGTTAGCTACCCACGCAAAATTGCTGTCAGGCTTTCCACGCTACTCCAACAACTCATTACGATTGCTTAGCACCAAGAAATGCCATCAGATCATCAAACGGCATTGGGCGTGCGAATAAATATCCCTGCGCTTCATCGCATCCCAGCTCTATCATGAAACTGGCCTGTTCGCGCTTCTCGACGCCCTCAGCAATGGTTTGTAGCCCCAGCTTATTCCCCAGTGTCACGATTGTTTCTGCCAGCACAGCCGTTTGGCCAGGCTTGATATCACTGACGAAAGACCGATCAACTTTAAGCCGATCAAGCGGTAACTGCTGTAAATAGCTCATCGAAGAAAAGCCGGTACCAAAATCGTCAATCGCAATGGCAACGCCATGTTTTTTCAGGGAACGAAGAGCATCAACGACAATCTGTGGCTCATCCATTACAACACTTTCCGTGATCTCAAGCTCGAGCCGGCTGGGGTCGCAGTCATGCGCTGACAGCGCGTCAGTCACCCGTCTCACAAAACAGCGATCGCGAAACTGCGGAATGGATATATTCACCGCTACGCGAAGGTGACCATACCCCTGGTCCTTCAGTTGCTCAATACGTCGACAGGACTCTTCAAGTACCCATTGACCAATATCAACGATGAGACCTGAGTATTCGGCAAGCGGCACAAAAACAGCCGGCGAAATATACCCGCCTTCACCGTCGGGCCAGCGCAACAGACCTTCCATGCCAACCACCTCTTCGCTGACCAGATCAACCTGAGGCTGAAACCACAACTGTAACTTACGATCTGCAAAATCATTTCGCAGTCGACGGATCATATTGAGTCGCCAGGTGGTTTTGTCTTCTATGTCTTTAGCGAAATACTTGAAGTTGTCGGTGATATTTTTCTTCGCCCGGTTAAGAGCGATGTTGGTGCGTTTAAGCAGCTCAATACCAATTTTTCTGGTGTTATCAAGCTTGCACAGCCCTATTCTCACATTAACGGGCAAAGTATGGTCACCGACCTGAAAAGAAGACTGGAACATTTTATTAATGTTGTCCGGACAGACCTCTTCCTCCGACCCAATCAGCCCGAATACATCCGAGCCTATCCGGCCTTTTCGCACAGCCGAAGAAAAGTGGCTTTCAAGCCGGTTGCTCACAGCCCGCAACAATTCGTTCCCCGCTTCCTGACCTAATCCATCATTAATGTCAGAAAAGTGATTAATATCAATCAGCGCAACATTTGCATTGTCGGAGCCATACATATGTGGCTTGTCCAGCATATTGATAAATTCGTTGCGATTAGGCAGTCGTGTCAGCCAGTCTCTGAAGGCTGCGTTTCGTAATTCATGAAACAGGTTTACGTTTTCATAACCCACTGAAATACTGGACAGAAAAACTTCCAGCAAGCTTTTATCCAGTTCATTAATGTCTTTCACCATGTTGACATAAACGGCCGCTTCAAAGCCTGCACGGTTGATGTATAGCACCGACGAATCAGTCTCAAAGATATGACGTTTCTGGCGCAGGCACCGATTCACCTGTTCAACAATTTCATCACTTTGTACGGTTTCGATAGGTTCGTTAATAAACTGCGCAAAGCCGCCCGCGGCACCGAGGACATATACACCATCATCATCACGGTCCAGCACTGATCCGGCACGGGCACACAAAAGCCCTTCCGCGTCCAGACCAATAAGTGAGCTTATTTGAGTCACGACACCTTCACAAAACCCTTTCACTGAATGCTCTTCAAACAGGTTGGCGGAAGAGGCAATGATCTTCTCCAGACCAAAACGGTTTTGGTTGATGGTAAGAATTTGAAGGTATGATCGTATTGACGAAATAACGGTTGTTAGCAATCGCCCCCGGGTGAGCTCGGTCTTCGTTTTATAGTCATTAATGTCGTAATTTTTAATGACTTCTTCTTCAGGTGCGTAGCCTGGCTGGCCGGTACGAAGAATTATGCGCGGTTCAGGCAGCCGCATATCTTCACGAATATAGTGCACAACATCAAAGCCCGCGTCGTCGGTTTCCATGACAACATCCAGCAGGATGATCGCAATCCGGTTGCCATATTCGTGAAGTATTTCTTTTGCCTGCCCACCAGAATAGGCATGAAGGAAATTCAATTTTCGATCATTTACGATGAGATCTGTCAGCGCCAGTCTGGTAACTGTATGAATTTCCTCATCGTCATCAACAATAAGAATATTCCACGCTTTATAACTCTTTGTATCTAGTTCGCCACTACCTTCATCGAGAAAGACGAGCTCGTCGTTTTCGTAATCCGTCCCCGACATACTTCAATAAACCCTCACTACCTGTTGCATCGCCAGCGACGATGGGGAATTGCAAAGTGTTCGCTACAGTGCAATAGTCTTTCCTAACTCAGTTGTACCAGCGAACATCTGTTAAGTCTACTTCAAAAGTCTAAATGAAAGTTTATACTCGACGCCGCTGTCGTAAACCTTATTACCCATAAGCTGCACTATGAAAGTAACCCCAGGCACTACAACAAGCGACATTAGCAAGGTCAGTAAAGACACCAGGAATGTCGAAGAGAAGTCTACACCACTGCCGACATCGTCCCCTCGCGCTCAATCAGAGTCAAAGATACAGGATAAGATGTTGTCGCTTTTTGCCCGGGTCGGTATCTCACCGTCCATGTCTACCAATGACGCATCACAACGCCTCCATATTCTTGAACGTCGACGCCAAATCCGTGAAATGCAGAAGATAGACAATCTGCAGGCCATCCTAAATATAGCACTTAATGTCAGTGTCGGTGACAAGGAGGCAGATAACGTCGATCCTGACTGGTTTTTTTCGTTTTGTTCGCTGGCAGAAAATATACATTCGCCGGCAATGCAGGAGCTATGGGGGAAAATTTTTGCAGTTGAGGTCAGTCATCCGGGCAGCTTTTCAAGACGAAGTCTGCAGACGCTGGAATCGCTCACTCACCGTGATGCCGTCATTTTCAGCAGAGCCGTCAGTATCGCAAGCCGACGAGCCGGCGACAGTGTGCCTCGTGTACTGGTTGGCTATCATGTTCGAAAGGGACTACTGTCTTTGATTCGACGCCCGGTTCCAGAGCAGCTTAACATTTCATCATTCGGTCTGTCGTATCCCGACCTGTTAGCATTGCAGGATATGAAATTACTGTATGCCAGTGAAATTGAAAGCGGGGAATTTGCGGAAGGACATCATACTCAGTGGCGATGCGGGCCAGAAACTTTTGAACTAACCAGTCGCCGGGCTGGTGTCGCACTGGTCTACTACAAATTCACGTCGGTCGGTGCAGAACTTTTCCGCCTGGTAGGCAGACAGGATAATCAGGCCTACATGGCTGCACTGCGACAGATTCTGGGGCGTGTATTTATTGTCCAATAAAAACGGGAGCGTTACCTGCTCCCATTCACTAATGACGACTGTTTCTATTGAATTTTCTCAACGTCTCAATTAGATTCCGTCACCGAATTCGTGCAAACCACATTCGCGCTTAAGGCCAAAGAAGCGAGTATCCTGTTCTTCCATCCCCTCGGCCAGCGATGATGTGGTGTGCCAGTCGCCAATCGACACATAGCCTTTATCCCATAAGGGATGATATGACAGCCCATGCTCTTTGAGATAATAATGCAAGTCTTTGTTGGTCCAGTCGATTATGGGGTAAAACTTAAACTGATCTCCCACTTTTTGCAGCACGGGCAGCTTTTCCCGGCTGTCAGACTGACTGCGTCGCAGCCCCGCAAACCAGGTACCGGCTTGCAACTCCTTCAATGCCCGTTGCATGGGTTCGACTTTATTCATCTGGTTGTATTTTTCAATACCCTCCAGTCCCTGCTCCCACAGCCGGCCAAATCTTGCTTCCTGCCAGGCAGGAGACAAGGCAGCATGATAGACGTGCAGGTTTAGCTGCAGTTTATCTACAAGCTCGTCGATAAACTGGTAGGTTTCCGGGAACAGGTACCCTGTGTCGGTGAGTACTACCGGCACATTCGGCTGGGCCTGATTGACCATATGCAGCATTACAGCAGACTGCGCACCAAAGCTTGATGACAGAATGTGATTGCCTGGCAAATGGGCAAGCGCCCATTGAATGCGCTCTGGCGCATCCATTGTTTCAAGTTCAGCATTGATCTCGTCGAGCTTACCTGAACTAATGACCAGAGACAGTGTTGTCGACATTTCTTGCGCTGTGCTAGTCATAAAAATCTCTTGCCGAATCAACCACCGGCTTTATCACTTCTGTCCGGATCAGGAAGTCACCAAATCCTTCATCAGTGTCCCGCTTTGCAGACCATTGACCGATAAGCTCATCCAGAATGGTCATGATCTCCTCGTGGCTGATATTTTCTCGGTACATTCTGGGAATACGCGTCCCTTCGCGATTTCCCCCCAGGTGCAGGTTGTATTTACCAGGTCCTTTCCCGACCAGGCCAACCTCCGCCAGCATGGCGCGCCCACACCCATTTGGGCAGCCAGTCACCCTAAAAATAATACTGTCACTTTCAACACCGTGCTTTTTGAGCAGACCTTCAAGCTCAGTTACCGTGTCAGGCAGATACCGCTCGGCTTCCGCCATCGCCAGTGGACAGGTCGGGAGTGACACACACGCCATGGAATCCAGGCGCTGGTTAGACACGGACGGCGCGATCAGTCCGTACTCACGTGCCAGTTTATCGATGGTTTCTTTCTGATCAGCCGGTACCCCGGCGATAATAAGGTTCTGATTGGCCGTCAGGCGAAAATCGCCCTGATGCACTTTTGCTATTTCGGCACAGCCAGTTTTAAGCGGCTTTCCGGGATAATCCAGAATGCGGCCGTTCTCAATAAACAGGGTCAGGTGCAGCTTGCCATCAATGCCTTCCACCCAGCCAAAGCGATCGCCGCGGCTCGTGAAGGTATAGGGGCGCGTTTCGGCAAACTGAATGCCAGCACGTTTCTCAACTTCGGCCTTAAAGTTGTCCACACCAACCCGTTCCAGCGTATATTTAGTCTTGGCATTCTTACGGTTAACCCGGTTACCCCAGTCACGCTGCGTGGTGACTACTGCTTCCGCCACAGCAAGGGTATCTTTAAGCGCTACAAAGCCAAATTCAGACGCTTTGCGGGGGTACGTTGAGGTATCGCCATGGGTCATCGCCAGACCACCGCCAACCAGCACATTAAAGCCAACCAGTTTGCCGTTTTCAGCAATCGCGACAAAGTTCAGATCATTGGCATGCACATCCACATCATTTTGCGGTGGAATAACCACGGTGGTCTTAAACTTTCTGGGCAGATAGGTATCGCCCAGTATCGGCTCGACGTTGTCTTCCGTGCTTTCAACTTTTTCACCATCGAGCCATATTTCTGCGTAGGCGCGCGTCTTAGGCAACAGGTGCTCACTGATTTTCTTCGCCCATTCCCAGGCTTCCAGATGCAGCTCTGACTCCACCGGGTTTGAGGTACAAAGTACATTTCGGTTGACGTCACCAGCGGTGGCAATAGAGTCAATGCCCGCTTTATTGAGCGTTTGATGCATGAGCTTTACATCAGGCTTTAACACGCCGTGAAACTGAAATGTCTGCCGTGTGGTGAGCCGGATGCTACCGTAGAGAGAATGATCCTCGGCAAATTTATCGATCACCAGCCATTGCTGCGGCGTAATGACACCGCCAGGCAGACGGGCCCGCAGCATAACATTATGCAGGGGCTCTAATTTTTGCTTGCTGCGCTCGGCGCGAATGTCACGGTCATCCTGCTGATACATGCCGTGAAAGCGAATCAACTGAAAATTATCCCCGTTGAAGCCTCCGGTCAGACCATCTTTCAGATCCTCTTCAATGGTACCGCGCAGGTGGCGACTTTCGTTTTTTAACCTTTCGTTGTCAGACAGCTTGCCTTCAACAATGAAGGGCGATTTCTCGTTACTCATTAATAGACATCCTTCTGATAACGTTTTGCCTTGCGTAGTCCGACCAAATATTGCTTGGCTTCTTCCTCAGACTTATTGCCGTGTTCGGCGATAAGCGTCAATAAGGCCTGTTCCACATCTTTTGCCATATGCATTGCATCACCACACACATAGAAGTGTGCGCCTTGCTCAAGCCAGTCGAATACCTCTTTGCCATGCTCTGTCAGGCGATGCTGAACATATATTTTGTCTTGCTGATCGCGTGAAAAAGCCAACGTGATGTTGTTCAAAATGCCGCTTTTCACATAGCTTTGCCACTCTACCTGATACAGAAAGTCCTGGGTGAAATGTGGGTTACCGAAAAACAGCCAGTTTTTGCCTTCTGCATCCTGACTTTCACGTTCCTGCATAAACGCCCGAAACGGCGCGATACCTGTGCCTGGCCCCACCATAATCACAGGTGTATTGGGATCTTCTGGCAGCCGGAAGTTGTTGTTACTCTCAACATACACTTCCACTTCGCCGCCCTCTTCCAGGTGCTCGCATACATAGCCAGACGCACCGCCCTGATGACGATAACCAAAGGCTTCATAATCAACATGAGCTACCGTCAGATGGACTTCATCGTCCACTTCGGCCTGACTTGATGCAATAGAATAAAGTCGCGGCGTCAGCGGTCGGCAGGCATCAACCAGTTGCTGTTCAGTGATCGAACCAGGATGATCGACGACCACATCAATCAATTGTCGCTCAGCAAGATAGGTGCGCAATGTCGCTTTATCTGCCATTAGCTCCGCCAGTGTCTCGGATTGCGTGGCCGCCTGATAGGCTTTCAGAAACGCCGGATAGCTCAAGGTCAGCTCAAGCTTATTGGTCAGTGCATCGCGAAGCGACATCACTTCATCCGCCACGGTGACCTCGGCCTCACCATCCAGAGACAGCTGCTCAATGAATTTGTTCACCAGTGCCGGCGCATTCTTAAACCAGACACCCAGTGCATCCCCAGGCTGATAGGTAATCCCCGAATCCTCGAGACTAATTTCAATGTGGCGGATGTCTTTAACCGAGTCGCGTCCGGTTATTTTTTGTGACTCCAGCAAGGTCGCTTTAAACGGTGCTTTCTTCGAATACGTTTGCGCGCCAGCCTGCGGAATTGCTGCGCCTGTCTGTACAGCCACGGCGCCAGTGCTTCCATCTGCAAAATCGTCCTTCACGGCGTTAATCACCGACTCTGACCATTGCCCGGCCTGACTTTCATAGTCGACATCACAGTCTGCTCTGCCAACCACCGACGAGGCGCCCAGTGCAGATAATCGCGAGTCGATATCTTTGCCGGTCTGACAGAAAAACTCATAACTTGAGTCTCCCAGCCCCAGCACAGCGTATTTCAGGCTGCTGAGTTTAGGCGCTTTCTTACCGCCCAGAAACTCGTGAAATTCGATGGCATCATCTGGCGCATCACCCTCGCCATGTGTACTGACAAAGACCACCACATGTGTCTCATTTTTCAGCTGGCGTGGCTTGTAGTCAGCCATACTTACCAGCTTACTGGTAATACCGGCTTCTTCCGCTTTTGCCTGAAATTGCGTCGCGAGTTCTTTGGCATTGCCCGTTTGTGAGCCATACAGCACTGTCAGCGTGGACGAAGAGGATGCCGCACCATCTGCGCCCGCGACAGGCATCGCAGCTGCGCCTTGTCCGGCAGCAAGTCCGGCAGCGTAGCCGCTGACCCAGGTCAGCTGAGTGTGGTCAAGGCCCGACAGCGCGCGTGTAACCGCATTCCACTGGGTTTCATTCAGTATACCGCCGGGTGATATTGTATTTGATGGATTCTGTGTCATAACTCATTAGCCTTACAACGATGTGTAAAGGCTAACGAGTTTCATGGTGAAGAGAAAAGAATAAATAACACTTTTTTATTACTTTCAGTGCTTATAGGAAAGATGCGGCACGATTAGAAATGTAGTTCCAGCCCTGCGAAGACCCCATCATATTCTAAGTCGGCATAGGCACCATCCAGATCTTCAATGTCGACGCTGACATTCCGGTAACCCAGTTGCACCGTCATATCCACTGCCAGGCTCTCGATAAAGCTATACGTGACGGCGAGCTGGTAATCGCTTAGAGTGTGATCATCAAACGACAGATAACTGCCTTCAGCATAGGCTGCCAAACCAGTAAACGGCAGTCCCACCCCGAAACGTGAATACAACGTCGGCACGATACCGGAAAAATCCTTCACCCCAGAGGTCGCACTCTGTGTATCTTCAACGGAGAAGGTTCCGTCAATATACTTTCCATTTACTCCCAAATCGAAACTGACCAGATCATTATCAAATAACTCGTAATACAGAATAAGGTCTGTTGACGTCATCTGCGAATCAGTAACCACATTGGTATTCGCCGTATAGGTATTGCCTTCAAACGTGAAATCCGTTGTCAGATTAGTCGTCCCTGCCGAATCCATGGTCGTACGACTTACCTTGGCATTCGGGACGAAAGGGACAAAATGCTCAAAGGCGACATAAAACGAGCTATTGGTTTTGTCGTCAAAATTAAATGCGGCGGTATTTTCGCTATCCGCATAGCCACCTGTTACGCCGGTATGCCAGCCTTGAGCGCCCACATAGACACCGGCGAAGGTATCAGCGCAGGCGCTAAAAGAAAGACCACTACCCAAAAACAGCGCAGCAATAGTCAGTTTATTCATTAATTATCCTTGGTTTAACAGCTCTGACAGCTCTATTAGAGCAGCGTTGGCACGTGAAATATAGTTCGCCATCACTAACGAGTGATTAGCTAGCATACCAAAGCCGCCACCATTAAGGATCATAGGACTATAGACAGTCTGCTGAGTGGCCTCCAGCTCGCGGATAATCTGTTCAAGACTGACCGTGGCATTCTTGTCTTCCAGGACATCAGCGAATTCCACTTCTACCGCTTTAAGAAAATGAAGCAATGCCCAGGTTGCCCCCCGCGCTCCATAGAAGTTGTCATCCAGTTTCCACCAACTGGTTTTTACTACGCGCTGTCGGGCACTCGGTGTTGACTGCCGGGCGCGGCTATCGCCGGCTAAGTCGGTATTAATGCGCTCGGAACTGACACTGGCACTAAGGCGCTGCGAATAGCTGCCAAGCCGTTTCTCCACCTGCTTAAGCCATTCCCGAAGATTATCCGCCCGGGTATAAAACTGACTGTCACTGTCCTGGCCATCGACCAGATGAGAGCGATATTCCCGCAGATAATCGATGCCTTCTTTATAATAGGATTCGGCGGAGGGAAACAGCCAGCTGCGATGGTTCATATTAAATTGCGGGTGCGCCTTGGTAAGAAAAGGGTTTTCCATTGACTGTGACTGGGAACGACTGAAGTCCTTGCGCATCGACAGTGACAGGTCGCGTACCATCTCAAGCACCCCAAATTCCCATGCAGGAATGTTATCTAACAAAACACTGGGAGGGGTTACATCGTTAGCTAAGTAACCGCCTGGTTTTTCCAGCAGGGTTCGTGACACTTCTATCATTGCCGTAGTGATGGTGAACCCTGCAACGCTGGCGTCCCGTTCACTACCAGCGGCAGCCATTGCCCTCTCTCTGACATCAAACGTATCAGGCTCATCACTCCAGAAAACACCAATCAGCCAAAAAACAAAGACCAGTATGGCAATACCCAGCCCTACCCATTTCATATTTATTGATTTTCCTGTCATCTCGGCAACCTTTCTGCGTCTAAAATCAAAACCGGCGCACTGGCGCCGGTAAGTTAACACGTCAACTGTAGCATAACGAACTTTACAGCAACTCGCCTCTTTTAGCGCTTAGTTTGCAGGACTTTGCTGCGTTCTTTTTATTAACAACAACGCGCCTGCCACCAGCAAAACAGGCCAGAATACGCTGACGCCGGCAACGACCAGAGCAAGTATTCCTGCGACGCCAGCAATCAATAGCGCTCCGAACAAACTTACTGCTACTACAAATCCAACAACAGCAAATACGGCAGCCAGAACAGAAATGACCAAAATGCCTTCTAACGGTGAGAGTAATTCATCAGCCATCACTATATTTATTCCGGTCATGCTATCAGCAAGCGCGCTGAAACAGTTCACTATTACGACGGCGAGAACAATCGCTATCAGGATCTTTTTCATGACGACCACCGTGGTAACAGAAACACCGCAGCGAGGTATGCCAGCAATGTAATTCCCGGCAGCATAAATGCAGCTATGACGGCCCCGGCGCGTACCCAAACGGAATCCACGCCCAGATACCGCGCAGTGCCTGCACATACGCCAGCGATAACTGCGTCATTTGTATCACGATAAATTCGTTTGTTACCTGGCATTTTCATAATCATCTCCACCAATGGTCGTTAAATAGTGTAGGTTCGTATCGAGCGGGATGGCTTATGCCACCCGCTTTTTACGCATCGCTTCCAGTTCTTTTTCCACGTCATCGTCTGACGTGAGCGCTGCAAACTGCGCATTCAGTGACTGAGGATCCGCATTTGTTGTGGATACCACATCATAGGAGTCCACTTGCGCCTCCAGGTAATCAATACGCTGCTCGTACTGTTCGAACCGTGACATGGCATTCTGAATTTTGTCACTGTGATCGACGTTTCGTGCTTTAAGTCGCACAGCGGCTGTATTTTTGCGTGCCACCAGCGACTTCTGTTTTGCTTTCGCTTCGGCCAGCTTGCTCTGCAAACGCCCGGTGTCATCCTGTATTTTCTCCAGCATTTCTGTCAGTTGCTGATAGTGCCCGGACACTTCACTGCGGGCAGCTTCACATTTTTGCTTCTCCAGCAGTGCCGCTCGGGCCAGAGACTCTTTATCTTTGTCCATAGCCAGCTCAGCTTTTTGCTGCCAGCTTTTACTGTCTTTTTGCAGCCGTTCCAGTTTGCGATCTAGGTGCTTTTGCTCAGCAATGTAAGTCGCTGCCTGAGTCCGAATTTCGACCAGGGTTTCTTCCATTTCCTGGATGATCAGTCGAATCACTTTTTCAGGATCTTCTGCTTTATCCAGCATGGCATTGATATTGGCCTGTACGATGTCGCTCATTCTTGAAAACATACCCATGTTCTTCTCCTCAACATTTGTAAGCGGTTTGCGAGTTGCTCTTTTAATTCTTTTCAATCACCATGCCAAGTTTTAAGATATTGTTTTTATTTACTTTTATTTAATGCGACTTTTTCAATCGCTGTTCTGCAGCTATCGCTTATTATTTTTTAGTCAATATCGCCATAGGTAGTGGTTAAATTAACCATACCCACTATTAACCTAAATCTCGTAGCGCTGAGCCGACACTCAGCCAGGGAGGCAACGCATATATGTCCGACGATATTTGTTTATGCGTGCACAGGTACAATTAGGGAAGATGGGAATAAAAAAGCAGATAATTGCGAAGACAATTATCTGCTAGGAATGGTGCAGGGGAACAGATTGTGCCGGTCTATGCGTGACATTGCGTGGGCGATCTTTCACTGAATAACGTGAGAACAGCAGCCCGCCAACTAAAAAAGAAACTACCGGCACCAATAAAATGATGAACAGACCGAGCTGCCCGGTCATGGCTTTACTCACCCGTGTCCTGCGTCTCTTTTTCGGGCTTTTCTGCCGCCAGATCGGTCACGCTTACACGAGTCGATACCGTTGCGGCGTCTAGTTCGAACATATGTGACGCGTTTGCTACCAGCTGTCTGGCACTGTTTTCCAGTTCATTGGTGGTCATAGAAACAGTCTGTGCAACCAGATGACTTACAAACCGATCAAGACCAGATTCATTTGCCTGAGCCTGACCACTAAAGGTGCCGACTGTCAGTACGGATGCAATAATAAGTGTTGACGCTTTCATGTGTGTACCCTCGATGTTTAGTAGCGGGTCACACCATGTGACCCTCACATAGAAGGTATAGCGAGAGCTGTGCCAATCTGAAGAGCTACTCTAATACACTGATTTTTAAGAACTTTAAAATACGCTCACCCAAATCAGCAATGAGTTCAGCACGTGCCAGTTCAAACTTTAGTATAATTAACCATAGACTTGGTGAAATTAACCAACTTTGGCATCCTTAAACGCTTTAACATTGGACTGGGCCTCTTCCAGTGCAGCCAGACCATTAAGCAATAAATTTGGATCGGGGTTTTTACCGGTGCCATTCTGGCTCAGATATCGGCGCCAGACACGGCCGCCAGCCTGGCCCTGAAACAACCCAAGCATATGACGGGCAACGTGCCAGGGTTTAAAGTAGGGGTCATTCTGGCGTTGTATATACTCATTCATAGCCAAAACGACTTCTTTACGTGAAGGGGCCGCTGACACATCACCGAACACAGCCGAATCAACCTCTGCCAGCAGATAGGGATTGGCGTACGCTTCTCTGCCTACCATCACACCGTCTACATGCTGAAGCTGAAGCTTTGCTTCCTCAAGCGTCTTGATACCGCCGTTGATGCTAACAGACAAATTGGGGTGTGCCTGTTTAAGCGCATGAACTCTGGGGTAGTTTAGTGGCGGCACCTCACGATTTTCCTTAGGGCTTAACCCCTGAAGCCAGGCTTTGCGCGCATGAATAATAAAGGTATCACAGCCGCTTGACGCCACCACATCCACAAAGTGTGCGAAGTCTTTGTATTCGTCCATATCATCAATGCCAATGCGACACTTTACGGTGACCGGAATATCGACCACAGCCTGCATGGCTTTGATACTTCTCGCTACTGTCTCAGGCTGCGCCATCAGGCAGGCACCAAAGCTACCATTTTTTACCCGGTCAGATGGACAGCCTACATTGATGTTTACTTCATCATAACCACGCTCCTGCGCCATTACTGCGCAGCGCGCCATATCATCAGGATCGCTGCCGCCAAGCTGCAGCGCCACTGGGTGCTCCTCTTCATTGAACGCAAGGTAGTCGCCCTTACCGAAAATCAGCGCGCCCGTGGTGACCATTTCGGTATATAACACAGCCCGCTTTGTTAAAAGCCGCATAAAATAGCGACAGTGGCGATCTGTCCAATCCAGCATTGGCGCGACGGAGAAGCGTCTGTCGATATTGTTAGTTGTGCTATTGTCAGCCGGTTTGAATACTTCAGCCACTTACCTGCTCTCTCTGCTTGGGTTAAAGGAGCGTTGCAATAGTAGTGAATACATAACGCCCCAGGTCAAAACACGTTAGGTGAGAGTTTAACACAGGACAGCATGCACATTAATTGCAGGTGTTAGCCGCCAGGGGAAATATTTGTACTATCGGCATTTACTTTCGTCGACCTCGACAAAAGTTTCAAAGGCTGGTTTGCCAAAAAATCCCCTGCTGATTCGCCTGTTATCCAGGATTTTTCTTACGGTATAATTTTGGCTGCCATCCCCAGTGAATGGCACCAAGTCGCAAAAAGACGGTGGTAAACAACGCACCCAGTATGCACCAAGCATATGGCGCGCCAGCATACAACAAGGCAGCGTACACAAGCCCGCCGGCAATACAGGCCGTGGCATATAACTCGCCACGCATCACCAATGGAATCTCCTTACAGATAACGTCGCGGATAAGGCCACCAAATACACCGGTGGTAACCCCCATGGTGATGGCGACAACCATGCCAGTTTCGTTAATGAGCGACTTTTCGATACCAATAATATTAAACAGCCCCAGCCCTACTGCATCGAAAAACAATAAGTAATTTTGCGACAATCTGGATACATGCCGAATAGAGAGAATAGTAAGAAGGATGGCAATATACGTCGAATACAGATAGTAAACCTGATCGATCCAAAAGATTGGCTCATCAAGCAAGATGTCTCTCAAGGTTCCGCCCCCCAGAGCGGTGACAGAAGCCAAAACGATCACGCCAATACCATCGACCTCTTTGTCGTAGCCCATCAGGGTCCCTGAAACGGCAAAGAAAGCTACACCTACTAAATTTAAGAAAAGGAAGTAATCACTGCTCACCGCACGCGGCCCATTTTTCTGTTACGTTAACCTGGATTACATATACGTAATGTTCGACAGCCCTAGTTCAGCACAATGAACTAAAAATACCGAAACGACTCCCCAAGTACAGAGGTGCGTGGCGGAACGAAAATAAAATAGGGCCTTAGCGGCCCTTGTTAGAAACACGTTACTGAGAACGTTTAAATCAGCCCCAAATGCGAGGCATGAAACTCCAGATGCTCATCAATAAAGCTGGCAATGAAGAAGTAACTATGGTCATAGCCATCGTGCATGTTCAGGGTTAGCTGGCTGTCAGATTGTTGCGCTGCATTCACCAGCGCCTCAGGCTTTAACTGCTCCTGCAGAAACTGATCATCGTTGCCCTGTTCAACCAGCAAGGGAACCTCATGCTTTTCACTTCTTAAAAGCTCAGCAGAGTCATAAGTCTGCCAGGTGCTTTTATCTTCCCCCAGATACGCGCCAAACGCTTTGTGTCCCCAGGGACAATCAGTGGGGTTACTGACTGGGCTAAACGCTGACACAGACGTATACCGCCTTGGGTTACGAAGCCCAATCATGATGGCCCCGTGGCCACCCATTGAGTGACCGCTGATAGCACGTTCCCGGGTAACCGGCAGGTTGCTTTCTATTAGTTCCGGTAGCTCTTGTGTGATGTAGCTGTACATCTGATAGTGCTTCGCGTAGGGCGCTTGCGTGGCATCCACGTAAAAGCCTGCACCAAGACCCAAATCGTAGGCACCGTCTGGGGCATCGGCAACATCATCGCCGCGCGGACTGGTGTCCGGCGCCACAATGGCCATGCCCAGTTGCGCCGCCAGTTTCATTGCCCCGGCCTTTTGCATAAAGTTCTCATCGGTACAGGTCAGCCCTGAGAGCCAGTACAGTACTGGCACCGGATTATCTTTTGAGGCAAAAGGGGGCAGGAAGACCGCAAACGTCATCGTGCAGTTGGTGACCTTCGATGCGTGGCTGTAGCGAATGTGTCGTCCGCCGAATGCCCGGTTTTCACTGATAATATCCATTACGCTTCAGCCTCATCAAACAGCACGACACTACGTATACTTTTTCCTTCATGCATCAGGTCGAACGCTTCGTTTATATCCTGAAGCGGCATCTTGTGCGTAATAAAGGTCTTTAACGGAATTTCGCCATTGAGGTACTGCTCAACAATACCTGGCAACTCTGAACGCCCTTTAACCCCACCAAATGCCGTGCCGCGCCATACGCGCCCGGTAACCAGCTGGAACGGCCGGGTCGAAATTTCCTGACCGGCGCCCGCCACACCAATGATCACAGACTCGCCCCAGCCTTTATGACAGCATTCCAGTGCAGAGCGCATCACGTCGACGTTACCGATACATTCGAAGGAATAGTCAACGCCACCGTCGGTGAGATCCACAATGACTTCCTGAATAGGTTTGTCATAGTTTTTCGGGTTCACCACATCGGTGGCCCCTAGCTGTCTGGCAAGTTCAAACTTATCTTCGTTGATATCAATGGCAATAATACGCCCGGCTTTCGCCATCTGAGCACCGATAATGGCGGATAAACCAATACCACCCAGACCGAAAACTGCGACCGTAGCGCCCTCTTCCACCTTCGCGGTATTTAGTACGGCCCCCATACCAGTGGTAACGCCACACCCAAGCAGACACACTTCTTCAAGCGGCGCCTCTTTATTTACTTTTGCCAGTGAAATCTCGGGCAATACGGTGTATTCGGAGAAGGTTGATGTTCCCATATAGTGGTACAGGGTTTCGCCGTCTTTGCTAAACCGGGTAGTGCCATCAGGCATTAGCCCTTTGCCTTGTGTCTCACGAATTTTTCCGCACAGATTAGTTTTACCTGACTTACAAAATTTACATTCGCCACACTCAGGCGTATACAACGGGATCACATGATCACCCACACTGACACTGGTCACGCCCTCGCCCACGGACTCGACAATGCCGCCGCCTTCGTGACCCAGAATGCTGGGAAATATTCCCTCAGGATCATCACCGGACAATGTAAATGCATCTGTATGACACACACCTGTGGCGAGGATTTTGATTCGTACTTCACCCGCTTTGGGTGGTGCAACCTCAACTGTCTCAATTGACAGGGGCTTACCTGCTCCCCATGCCACAGCAGCCTTACAGGATATGGTTTCACCTTGCATATTCTTCTCCTTTCTCAGGGCGTTGGATTAGCGTTCAGTAAAGGCTCTATCGGATTTTAGATCAACATGGTTTACACTAACTGTCTAATTTTTGAGGTGAGCTCGATGATAAGACGTATTTTTCATCATTTAGTGGGGGCTTTTTCAGTCACCCTGTATTTTCTTAACACAATATTATGGACTACGCCGGTATTTATTCTTTCCATTTTTAAGCTAATTCCCTTTGCGCCCTGGCGCCGTTTTATTTCCTATTTACTGGATGCCTGCGCAACGGCCTGGATCACCTGCAATAACCTTAATCAGCGCATGACCAGCAATACACATTGGCAGGTTAAGGGCCTCAGCCAGCTCACTCAAAAAGACTGGTATCTGGTGATCGCGAATCATCAGTCCTGGGTTGATATTCTGGTCCTTCAGCGCGTATTTAACCGACAAATCCCGTTTTTAAAGTTTTTCCTGAAACAACAGCTGATTTGGGTGCCGGTTCTGGGACTCGCCTGGTGGGCACTCGATTTCCCGTTTATGCGCCGTTACAGCAAGGCGTTTCTGGCTAAGCATCCACATATGCAGGGAAAAGATATGGAAACCACGCGTCGTGCGTGTGAAAAATTCCGGTTCAAACCTGTATCAATCATGAATTTTGTTGAAGGCACACGCTTTTCACAACAAAAACATGATGAACAGAACTCACCTTACCGCTACCTGCTTAAGCCACGGGCAGGCGGTGTGGCCTTTGTATTGTCGGCTATGGGCAACCAGCTACACAAGCTGATTGATGTCACCATTGACTACCCCGAAGGTGTTCCGTCATTTTGGGACTTTGTCAGCGGTAAAGTTAAAAATATCAATGTGAATGTTATGGTCACGCCAATTAAGGAGATTGTACAGTCAGGTTTTTTTACCGACGACTATTTTACCAATCCGGAAGCAAAAGCGCGCTTCCAGGCGTGGCTTAATGAACGCTGGACAGAAAAAGACGCGCTTATCGCCAGTATGCGCGCAACGGAACCAACAGCATGAGAGCGCTACTTGCCCCCTTTATTTTTGTCATTCACTTTTGTTTGCAGGTACTCAATCTGGCCCTGTGGGGTGGACTAATCATCATTCTGGGTCTGGTTAAACTTATATTGCCGTTGCAGGTACTTCGCGGTGCTATGTTGTCTGTTATGCACCTGCTGATGTTTGCCTTTGGTAAATGCAGCGTGTTTTTTATCCGCCTGTTCAACCCGGTTACCATCGATGTCAATATCGACGGCAGCCTGTCAAAGCAAAGCTGGTATCTGATCGTAGCCAATCACCTGAGTTACCTGGATATTATCTTATTGATTGAGTTTGCGGCAGGCCGGATACCCGCACCAAAGTTTTTCCTTAAGCAGGAGCTTATCTGGCTGCCTTTTGTGGGGCTTGGAGCCTGGGCACTGGATATGCCGTTTATGCGCCGTTACAGCCGGGCTTATCTGGCAAAGCATCCTGAAAAAAAGGGGAAAGATCTGGCTACAACCCGTGCTTATTGCGACAAGTTTCGCACTACGCCTACCACCGTCATTAACTTCGTTGAAGGCACCCGCTTTACAACCAGAAAGCATCAGAGTAAAGCCAGTCCCTACCAGCACTTACTGCCACCTAAAGCGGGCGGTGTCGCATTTACTCTCGCTGCAATGGGGCAATTATTTACGAATGTGCTGGATGTATCACTGGTCTACCCTGAGAATACACGGCACCCAATGATGGCCATGCTATGCGGCAAAATGACGCGAATTATTATTGACGTCAAAGTGCTGGACGTACCTGACCAGAAAATTGTGCCCACGGATGCTGACAGCGATGCCCGTCATTATTTTCACGACTGGCTGAACCAGCTGTGGGGGTCAAAAGATAATCACATAAAACGGTTACTGGAGCGATAAGATGGAGATGGAAACGGAACAAATTTCATCGTCTTTGCGAACACATTTTCTTGAACTACTGGAGCTGCTTCTGCCCGGAATCAGCGCAGACACGGTGCTATACAATGTGATTGCGATCAGCGCGACGCTGGCATTCGCGGCGGTCGTATACCTTTTCGCCCGTATTGTCATTCGCCCGCAGATTGCAACATGGGTAAAGCGTTCTGACGCACAGTGGGATAATGGCCTGTTAAAACACGGGTTCTTTCGGCGTCTGTTGCATTTACTGCCGGCGCTGTGCATTACCCTGATCATCCCGTCACTGATTGAGCACACCTCTTTGTTAAGCGGCTTTATGGTCAAGCTGGCCATGCTCTACATGCTGTTCAGTGGCATGCTGGCAGTGTTTGCCCTACTCAGTACCTTAGAGGATGTCTATAACAGCTCTGGCACAACGCGACGCGCCCCCATCACCGGCTTTATTCAGGTAACAAAGCTGGTTTTTGCCATTATAGTGGTGCTGCTGAGTATTTCACTGGTTATTGATCGCAGTCCGCTTATTCTGGTCTCCGGCCTGACGGCCATCGCTGCGGTACTACTGCTTATTTTCAGGGATACCATTCTAGGTTTTGTCGCCGGGATCCAGATTGCCGCAAACCGCATGTTCAACACCGGCGACTGGATCCAGATGCCGAAATATGAGGTCGATGGCGTTATTATTGAAATCGGCCTGACTAATGTGAAAGTGCAGAACTGGGATATGACCATTTCCACCCTGCCGACCTACAGCCTGACCAATGAGGCAGTGAAGAACTGGCGTGGAATGGAGGAGTCAGGCGGCCGGCGGATAAAACGGGCCATCTATATCAATATACACAGCGTTAAACTCTGCACACCTGAGATGCTGGAGAAATTTTCGAATATACGCTACATCTCAAAATACATTGAAGATAAAGTATCTGAACTACAGACATTTCACAAAGACAACGCCATTGAAGAGCGAGATCTGTTAAACAACAGAAAACTCACTAATATCGGTACCTTCAGAGCTTATCTGACTGCTTATATCAGCAAGCATCCAAAGGTGAACCAGTCAATGACACATATGGTTCGTCAGTTGCCACCTACGGAACTTGGCCTGCCACTCGAAGTATATTGCTTCAGCACCGAGCAGCAATGGGTTCAGTATGAGCAGGTACAGGCAGATATTTTTGATCATATTATGGCCATGCTTGATCAGTTTGAACTGAGCGCCTATCAGCGTGATGGCCATCTGTCATCAATGCTGTCGCAGTCATCGTCGGCGCAGACCAGTGGTCAGGAGGAGCGGCCTGATAAAGAATCATCAGAATGAAAAAAGGCGCCAGTGAAATCACTGGCGCCTTTTTATTTACGTGCCGTCAACGATAGCCGGTTAGCTTAATGCGTATCCCATCAGCAGGCAGACAACCAGACCAGACACGCCAAAGAAACCGTATTCGATTTTTTCCTGCATGCCTTTTTCGCCGGTTGTTGAGGTCATAAACCCCATGATGACACTGCTCAGCCCCAGAACAAAGGCTATAAGCGCGACACCGAACATGATTGCATTTATCCAGTCAGTCATTCTATTTTACCCCTAATTTCTGCTGCGCGTATTATGCCTAAAACAAAGTAACTTGCACAGCACCTGCTACACAATAATCGGTAGATTCGCGGTGTCGTTGATCTTAGTCAATTTCACCACTTTTCACTTAAAAGCGCTAAGGTTCAGACTGTTAGTAAAAGCATTATGTCGCCTAAACATCTTAACCTATTGATAAGTATGAATTATAAATGTTGGCCCAGGCTTTGCTGTCGATATCCCCGACGCACTCACTGAATAATTGAGGAAATTATGAATCGGATCATCACCCTTAGCGCACTGGTATCATTAGGTCTTTCAACGCCCGCACTGGCCCATGACGACAACTGCAACGTTGAGCTTGACGGCAACATTCTGTACGAACGTGGCGTACTCACGGTTGATATGGACAATGGCAGTACCATGACGATTACGCCTGATCACAACCTGACAGTGAATGGTGAAGCGATTGGGCTGGATAGTCAGCAGCAGCGATGGGTAAGTGACTACTACACACATATCGATACCGCCATTCCTATGTCCGTAAGCATAGCGGCCGATGGCCTTGCGCTGGCAACCACCGCTGTAGATGAAGTTTTCGGAGAGTTATTTGGCGCTGACAACGACGTAGTCACAGAGTTTAATACGATGTTCGCGGATATGTCAGCGGAACTCGACGACACCTTTTATGACGAAAACGGCGCGATCCGTATTAACTCCCGCGAGATGCGCCAGAAAGAATGGATGGAAGGTGGCTGGGAGAATGAGTTCGAAGATCGGGTGGAAGAAGCCATCGCTCAGTCGATGGGAAAAATCCTGGTTGCCCTGGGTACACAGCTGATGTGGGAAGGGGGTGATATGGAGGCATTTGAAGCAAAAATGGATCGTTTTGGAGAGTCAATTGAAACGCGCGTCGAGCGTCAGGCCCTCAAGCTTGAGAAAAAAGCCGATCAGCTTTGCCAGGTGCTGGCCGATGCTGATGAGGCTGAAACGCAAATGCAACGCCATATTCCCGGACTGGACGGGCTGAACCTGATGGATGTCAGCTATCACGGCCACGCGGATAAAATGTAACATGGCGTTATGCCTGGCCCGCAGTATATCACTCGTCCACATGTAACTGATCTGTTACGCTTGTGGACGGGTATAACAGACTAGCATGACGTTATTATCCAATCATCTAATTCTCTGCGGGCACGGCTGGTTAGGCAGTCACATTTCCCGGCAAGCAAGCCAGTCTTTAAGACTGAGTGCAACTACTCGTGCCTCCGAAAAAGCCAAATCCTTGCGCGCCAAAGGCATCAATGCCTTTGTTTTTACGCTTGGTGATGACCCTGCCCCGCTGACAGAAATTGCCGATGAAGCAACACTGGTACTGAACATACCTGCGGGACGGCGTCAGCAGGACCTCAGTGCCTATCAACAGCACATGTGCGAACTTATCGATACACTTGCTGATACGGCGCTCAGCCATCTCATATTTACCAGTACTACATCCGTGTATGGGGACACGACCAGCAGTATTGTGACAGAGGATACGCCACCAGCGCCCGACACTACGTCGGCACATGCAAATGCAGTTATTGAAGCGCACCTTCAGCGAAAGATGCCAAAGCGCTACAGTATTCTCCGACTGGCGGGCCTGACTGGCCCTGATCGCCATCCTGTGCATATGCTGGCTGGCAAATCACTGGATAAGGGCAATAAGAAAATTAATCTCATTCACAGCACCGATGTAGTCGCAGCAATCAATGTACTGATAAGAAAAGGGCCGATGAACCGGGTTCTTCACTTGAGTTGCACGCAGCATCCCAAACGGGGCGAGTATTATACGGCGTGCGCTGAAAAATTACTCCTACCGGCGCCCACGTTTAGCGGTACTGATGCTCCCGCAACAGGTAAAGAGGTGGATGCGTCCCTGTCGCTTGCATTGCTTGGCCTGGAGCTCAAGGTCCCCGACCCTTTCAACATGTGTTAGAGAAAGTGCGGATACGCTGGTTGCAGCGCGTTGAAGCGGGCATTGCTTATTCGACGGTAAAGCGACGCTAAAGAGATAAACTATAACAGGGCGCGCCGGGCGGGTGCCCGACGCCCGGCGTATTATCCAAACAGACTCACACCAAAATATTTCACCGCTACGGTGTTGACAAAAATAACCAGCAAAATAGCGGGTATAAAGGTACTGACCGACACATCCACATACTTTTCAAGCCAGGTGCCTTTGTAGCTTTCGGCGCCCTGTTCGAGAGCCGCATTAAAGTTTGCCTTTTTCCAGCGGTACATCACAAAAATACAGATGAGGAAGCCGTTGAGCGGCAGAATGGTTTCGTAAAACACATCATAAACAATATCGAAAAATGATTTCGGCTGCCCGGCATAACTGACAAAAGACGTTAGCGCATCCACATAGCCAAATGACAACGCGCACAACACGGCCATGACAATCATCAGCACACCCAGCGTGAACAGTGCCGACTTACGCGACATATCCTTTTCATCCATCAGGGCCGCCACTGGCACTTCAAAAATAGAAACCAGGGAAGTTATCGCCGCAAAAAAGACCAGTAAGAAGAACAGGCTTGCGACCGCTGAGGCACCCAGGTAGCCAATTGAGCTTTGCAGCGCCAGGAATATTTCTGGCAGATACGTGAAGATCATACTGATTGAGGATTCGCTCAGCTCTGACGGATTGGTATCCGGGTTAAAGGAGAAAATTGCCGGCAGGATCATCAGTCCAGCAGTAAACGCAACGGCGGTATCGGTTAGTGCAACCAGCTTTGCAGAATTCGGTACATCGGCACGTTTATCAATATAACTGCCATAGGTCAGCAATATGCCCATACCCAGTGACAACGAGAAAAACGCCTGTGACAATGCGCCGTTGATAACGGGTGCGGTTATCTTGGAAAAATCAGGAATCAGATAAAATTCAACACCAGCCATGGCGTTGTCCTGCGTTAGTACGAAGATCACCAGACCAATCAGCATGACAAACAACGACGGCATGAGCAGTTTCGCGGCTTTCTCAATGCCTTCTTTTACGCCGCCCTGCAGGATAAGGTAAACAATGCCTACCACGACCGCCATGTAGATAAACAAGGTAGGTGAATTAATAAAAGTCGAAAAGGTATCGGGTTTCGCCAGCTCTGCAAGATCGCCTGTCACTGCGGCACTTAAATACCCGAAGATCCAAACCGTGATCACCATGTAAAAAACGGCAATCATAAACGGCGTAATAATAGACAGCCAGCCAGCGAGATTCCAGTGCGGTGCATTTTTGCCGATGGCTTTGTAGGCGCCGAGCGGATCTTTTCCTGCGTGCCGGCCCACCGACATTTCCGCCATCATTACCGGTAGACAGATCGCGAAAACGAAAATTGCATACATCAGTAAAAACGCGCCACCACCGTTTTTCGCTGCTCCGACCGGAAAGCCAACCAGGTTTCCTATTCCCACTGCCGAACCGGCAGCCGCCAGGATAAACCCGATGCGCGATCCAAACTGTTCTCTGGCCCCGCTCATATCCCACTTCCTCTTGTTGTTTTAGTACTTTGTTATTATTAGATTGGCGATTATGTGCAAAAAAAAATGCCGTTGTCGACGAAAACCAGCCAACGTTTTGTCGCAACGCCGCACACAAACCTTGCCACTAAATGGAAGGGGCACACGCAGCCCGCGCCCTCCATTGAGCGAGCATAGTAACAGCCGGTTAACAAAATGTCTTGGCGTTGGCCGCGCCACGCAATGGTTCGGACGAATCACCAGCTGACAGGCTTACCGTCCCAGTCAATGAAGTGAGGGCTGTCCTTAAGGTCCAGCTCCTTTATGTGAGTAAGTAGTTGCTTCGCTGTAAACTCAGGTTCGAAAAGCTTTTCAGGCTTCACATTGGCCTGAAACGGTTGTGATAAGCCGGTATCCACCGTTCCGGGATGATAACTCACCAGCGTGGTTGTTTTGGTTCTTCTGTTATATTCAATCGCAGCGGTTTTAAGCAGCATATTGAGTGCCGCTTTCGACGCCCGGTATCCGTACCAGCCACCCAGACGATTATCACTGATACTGCCGACTCGGGCACTCAGACAAACAACAGTTGCCTGCTCCTTGTCCACTACGCCGACCAGGTGCTTTAGCCATAACGCCGGTAAAATAGTATTGACCGAGAAATAAGCCGTGAGCTGCGCAGTATCCAGATCCTCCAGTTTTTTCTCTGGTGAGATAGCAGGGCTGGCATTGTCATCGTGAAGCATTCCGATGGTACAAATCGCGAGCCTGACGACTTCCCCCTTATCTTTAAGCGATTGTATAAACGCCGCGATGGCAGCCTCATCATTGCTGTCGAGTGCCTGAGTTTCAACGTTGTCTCCCCAAACAGATAAGGCTGTACCTGCACGGGACAGGGCGTAAACCGATTCTCCCTGATCTGAGAGCTGTGTGACGACTGCCTGACCGATGCCGCCACTGGCGCCGATAACCACCGATACCTGACTCATTTTCTTACCCTTGCTGCTTTTGCTTTGCTGTGCTTAACCGGTACGGTATGCGCCTGTACGTCATCAATACACTCTTCACAACCACGCCGTTTACCAGTCAGTAGAAACGAGATGGTATAGCGGTAGCGCGCGAATTTTGAATAGCACCAGTCAGCGACAGGCCGGACAATTCGCCAGCGTAGTGGCGCATAAAGCCAGCCCTTGCCCACCGCCTGCCAGGCTTTGTGTGTGGCATCCAGGCCACTGATCATGGTGCCGTCGTCGAGCTGTACGTGGATGCGGTTATTGAGCGCGTCCCAGTCAAGATGGGGATAATTGTGCGCGAAGGTTTGAGACTGGATATCCACCATTTCAATCCGTCGCTGGTGATCGTATCGCTGCAGATGATGCATTTCGTTACGACACAACGGACAGTGTCCGTCATAAAAGATGATCATAGTTACCTCGATAAGATCATAAGACATGCACTTTTACGCTAAAAAAACAGGAGTGGATGACTTGAAGTCGACAATGCTTATACCCACACTTCCGTTAGTTAAGAAATAAGGTAGGAATTATGACAACGTTACAAACTGCAACGCTTGGCGGCGGTTGCTTTTGGTGTATTGAATCTGCGTATAACAGTGTTAGAGGCGTTGAAAGTGCTGTTTCAGGGTACGCCGGGGGCGATACCAGTGACCCGTCCTACGAGGCCGTATGCGGCGGCAATACCGGTCATGCGGAAGTGGTCCAGGTTACCTTTGACCCTGGACAAATCTCGTACCGTGACATTCTTGAGATTTTCTTTGCCCTGCACGATCCGACGCAACTCAACAGGCAGGGGAACGACGTGGGGACGCAATACCGCAGCGCCATTTTCTATCATAATGACGAACAACGCGCTGCCGCACATGCCATTATTAAAGAAATTGAAGATGAGCAAATCTGGCCGGATCCTGTGGTGACCGAAGTTGTGCCCATTAACAACTACCACGAGGCCGAAGCTTACCACCAGCAGTACTTCAAAAATAATCCGCAAAACCAGTACTGTCAGATGGTGCTGGCGCCCAAACTGGCCAAGTTTAAGAAGACCTTTGCCGAGCGCCTGCAGGACTGATTAAGAGGCTGGATTTTCAGCCTCGATGCTGAACCACTCATCTTGTAACGGCACGGAAAATATCAGCGGCGCCATGGCCTCGTAATGAGGCCTTAGCGCTTCGCACTGTACATTTTTCAGATAATTTTTCTTCCATGGATCATTGATGAGCCACAGTGTCGAGTCGATAATTGCCACGCCTTCTATGGACGCATTATCCATGACCTCGTGGCTCTCACTACAGTCAGCAGAGGCACCATCCGTTGGCGCAGTAAACTGCATGGGTACCCGCAGGGTCGTGCCTTCGCCATCCGCACGCACTACCCACAGTTCATTGTCATTGCGGGCAGCGGCCAGTAAATAAGCAACCTGACTTTGCGGATGACGATACCAGGTTAACCCGTTGATGGGGTGATTACCTCTGGTAAACACCGGCAACGACAATTGTGAGTCGATAACCCTCGCGAATTCATCCGTTTCCCAGAATGCCTCATCCATAATCACACTAAATATGCGTGGCTGACCCTGACTATCCTTTTCCAGTCCCAGGTACAGTGTGTTGTTGTCTGACAACGCCATGCCTTCGATCCCGTCATTAGGAAAATCCCCCACGTCGTCCCTAAGCGCAAATTGTACAGGCCTTACATGGGTCATCATCATCCGGTCATTATTCATGCGCTCCAGGCGCACCAACAATGTCGGATAATCCGTTGAACCGGTATCTTTATAGCGGCGCTGACACTTTACTGACAACGCTCCAGTACGCGTTGCATCTTCAGTCACTGTATAAAACACATCGCTGTCATTGGGATCGACCACCAGCGCTTCAAGATCAGGGGCATCAGACAGGTACTGATAAAAGCAGCTGCGCCGCACACGGGACGCCATGGAAAACGAACGCTGCTCAACTCCCAGTGTTGCCGTTGCAGGATCAATCACGTGCAACTTTCGTTGTTGCGCGGCATCTGCACTGCCATCCGACACAGTAACAAGCTTACCATCGACTACCGTAAGGCCTGAAGTTTGAGGGTCGCTCATCACCTCTTTGCCGGCAGTCTGCACCCACTGTCCGGTGGCCGTTAGCACAGAAGACGCTTGTTCAATATTTTCAGGCGCTGCGGGCTGTGGCTCACTACACCCCGTCAGAACAAGCATTAAAAGCGTAATACCACTTTTATAATTCATGTCGCTATCCCTCTTTGCACCGGCTACCGGTATTCCGGCACCGCCACGGTTAAAATGCTGCATGGGAGTATATCTAGCTGGCATATCTCCCCGCAATGCTCTTTTGTTACTGATTTTAAGCATAAAACCGGTCGGTCCCGCGCTTAGCTAACCTTCCGGATCCGGCCGTTCTCTGCTAATGTCTGGGATTTAAACTGAAAAGAACGCCACGTATGTCGCTACCTGCTGTGCTTGCTGGCCCCATAGTTCGTCGTGTCACCGATACGGCATGTCATTTTTGGCTGGTTACCCGGGCGCGTTCCCCTATTACTGTGACACTCCATCAATGTGATCAGACGCTTACCTGTGACACCAGCATTGAATGTATTCCAATCGGCACACAGGCGTTTATTCAGCTCATCAGTGTTACCTCCGCCTCACCGTTTATTGCTAATGAGCCCGTCAGTTATTCGTTTACTTTTGCGGATAACGCACTTCAACAGCAGTGGCAAAAAGAAGTATCGGCGCTTTGCTATGACGGGCATGATGCACCGTTTTTCAGGTGGACACCTGTCTTGCGCAATGTGCTGCACGGCTCCTGCCGTCGCCCCCATTCAGAGGGCGAAGACGCCTTAGTGCGCCTTGATGAGCTATTGAGCAACAGCGGCAAGAATGAGACGCCACCACCCGATATTTTGCTGTTAACCGGCGATCAAATCTATGCCGATGACGTGGCCGGCCCAACGTTGCAGGCGGTTGGCCAGGTGATTGAACGACTGGGACTGCACAGCGAGTCACTGGAGGGTGCCGTTGTCGATCACAGCGAAGCGCTGGAGTCCCATCCCTTTAATTATTATCAGCGGGATCAACTGTTACCTAAAACAGACGATAACTCAGCGCTGGCAAAACTGTTCTTTCGCGCCAAAAGAAAGCCAGTCTTTACCTCAGTGAACGCTAAAAACCATCTGATTACGTTAAGCGAGGTACTCGCCATGTACCTGCTGTGCTGGTCGCCGGTACTGTGGCGGGACGTTGAGTTTGATGAGTCTGAGGTTCCCGACGACTATCGGCAGCAGTTTGCCTGCGAACAAGACGCACTGACATCTTTTATTGACGCACTGCCGGCTGTACAACGCGCTATGGCTAACATTGCTACCTATATGATGTTTGATGATCATGATGTGACCGATGACTGGAATCTGACCCGGGGCTGGGAAGAAGAAGTATACTCGCATCCATTGTCCCGGCGTATGGTGGGCAACGCACTTGTCGGTTACCTGCTTTGTCAGGGCTGGGGAAACTGTCCGGCGCGCCTGTCCTCACTGGTAAAGACGCTCCCAAATACGTTCGCCGAAGATGCTTTGCAAAACCAGAGTGACCTTATCGATACTTTATTTGAGTTTGAGAGCTGGGATTATCAGCTTGATACCTCGCCCCCAGTACGGGTGCTTGATACCCGTACCCGTCGCTGGCGGTCAGAGTCAGACGCCAATAAACCCTCCGGCCTGATGGACTGGGAAGCGCTGTGCGAATTTCAGAACTCAATTCTTAAACAGGATAAGGTGATCGTTGTGGCCCCTGCCCCTATTTTTGGGGTGAAGTTCATCGAGGCCATCCAGAAAGTCTTTACGTTTTTTGGTAAAGCGCTGACCGTTGATGCTGAGAACTGGATGGCGCACAAAGGCACAGCCAATGTCATACTGAACATTTTCAGACACTACCGTACACCGCCCTTTTTCATTATTTTATCGGGTGATGTCCATTACTCCTTTGTGTATGACGTAAAGCTTCGCTTCCGAAAACGCAGCCCGCAGATCCTGCAGTTTACCTGTTCAGGCATAAAAAATACCTTTCCGGCACGCCTTATCCGCTGGCTTGATCGCGGTAATCGCTGGCTATATTCGCCTCACTCACCGTTAAACGTCTTTACACGGCGTCGTGATATGACCGTTTCGCCACGTCAGCCCACCTCCGGTGGTGAACTGCATAATGGCAGTGCGCTGGGCCAGTTAATACTCGATGAAGAAGGCAAAGAGGTTGCCTGTCGCATTTTATGTAGCAACGGAGACACGGTAGACTTCCCCTCTGAACGAAAACGACACAGAGGGTAATGCATGAGTGAACCGGCAATCGCCATCGGCCTTTTTTATGGCTCGACAACCTGCTATACCGAGATGGCAGCAGAGAAAATTCAGGCCCAGCTGAATGAACTTTTCGATGATCAGGTGGTAGACGTCCACAATATTGAGGATGTGGCGCTAAGCAATACCGCCAATTACGACATTCTGATTTTTGGTATTTCTACCTGGGACTTTGGTGAACTGCAGGAAGACTGGGAGTCACACTGGGATGAGGTTCATCAGTTAGATTTATCCGGTAAAATTGTGGCGCTGTACGGCCTTGGCGACCAAATTGGCTATACCGACTGGTTTCAGGATGCGCTGGGTATGCTGCATGAAGCCATCGCGCCTTCGGGCTGCAAAATCATCGGTGCCTGGCCGAATCAGGGCTATGACTTTGCCGAGTCCAAGGGCCTGAACGCAGATGGCAGTCATTTTGTCGGCTTGTCGCTGGATGACGAAAATCAGTATGAACAGACCGATGACCGGATCCGCGACTGGTGCACGCAGTTAATTGAGGAGCTGAGTGAGTAAAGGCGGCTGCACCTGATACGCCTGTAACAAATGAACATTTCACCACTGTCCGGGATTTTTCTGTTTCAGTGTTGATTTATCGACGCTAAATAAGCTTTTAGCGTACGCTTAATTCTTGCTGCGGCTTTTCCATCCCCATACGGGTTGTGCGCATGGCTCATTCGTTCGTACACGCTTTGATTATTTAACAGGGTTTCCGCCTGACTTATAATCGCGTCCTTATCCGTCCCCACTAAAAGCACAGTCCCTGCATCTAAGGCTTCCGGACGTTCCGTCGTATTTCGCATAACCAGTACAGGCTTACCCAAACCTGGCGCCTCTTCTTGCACGCCCCCGGAATCGGTAATGATTATATGGCTGAGATCCATAAGGTAGACAAAAGGCAAATAATCTAGGGGCTCAATAAGATGAACATTCGATACCCCTTTCAAAATTCGATTGGCCGGCTCCCGTACTTTCGGGTTTAAATGCATAGGGTAAATAATCTCAACATCTGCGTTATTCTGCGCAATGGCTTTTAGTGACGCACATATATTTTCAAACCCGCCACCAAAGCTTTCTCGCCTGTGGCCGGTGACCAGGATGATTTTCTTATTGGTATCTAAAAAAGAAAATTGTGCGTCTAAGGTTGCTGATAACTCATCACTGGACTTGATCTTATCAACAACATTTAACAATGCATCGATAACTGTGTTGCCTGTGACGGTGATCGAGTCTGCGGGTACATTTTCGGCAAGCAGGTTTTGCTGAGATCTGGCGGTAGGTGCGAAATGCAAGGTGGCCAAGCTACCTGTAACCTTTCTGTTTGCCTCCTCAGGCCAAGGGGAATAGAGGTTGCCCGTTCGCAATCCTGCTTCCACATGACCTACCGGGATCTTCTGATAGAACGCCGCAATAGTGGCCGCCATGGTGGTCGTCGTATCGCCATGCACCAGTATGGCATCCGGACCAAAGTCCTCCAATACGGGTTTAAGTCCTGACAAAATATTTATCGTAACATCATTAAGGCTTTGATTAGGCTTCATGATATTCAGGTCATAGTCCGGCGTAATGTCGAATAGTGATAACACTTGATCTAACATTTCCCGATGCTGCCCCGTGACACAAACTCTGGTATCCAGTTGCTCATCATCAGACAATGCCATCACCACCGGGGCCATTTTTATTGCTTCCGGCCTGGTACCGAATACGATAAGAATTTTTTTCGCTGTCATAGCCTATCTCTGCTGAAAGCGGGAAAAGGGGAGGTATCGTAATGAAAACACTGCCTGATTATGACAGCTGTTCATCACCGGCAAATGATTAGACGCAATAAACTGTCCTGCCTGAATTTCTTCAAACGCTTCTGTGACAACGAAGGTGTTGCAGTCCAGGTCCGGAAACAGGGTTTCTGCGTCATTTTTTTGTATGATCCCATTACTTCGCTGAAAAAAAGTAGTAAACCCATGCGCACTCAAGTCAGCAACATCTCGCTCACTTTGCGCCAGATTATTCTGATAGCCCACAAAGTAACTTAGCCCCACAGGCTTAGCGACGCTTTCCCGCCACTCTTTTAGCCGAGCTAAAATCTGCATTCGCTCTTCGGCCCGCAGATAGCTGGAGGATATCTCTAATGGCAGGTACCAGCCTTTAATACGAAACTGCTGATTGAGCCCGTAGAGATCTATAATGGCCAGTAAAGATGTGCTGCGGTTGAGCACCTTATCGATATAGTAATATTTTGCCTGCTCCTGGTCCTCCATCACATTGTAATAATCATCGGGCATAAACAGCCCAACCCAGAAGTCAAAGGACTTTGACGATGGTGCCTGGCTGATACGTTTTACAATCTCTGAATTGTAGAAGGTAACGTCGCCGTATTGCATCCACTGCAGGATAATCGCCGTGTAGCCAGCCTCTCTGGCCGCACTGAGTTGTTTTTCCCAGTCTTGGACCGTCAGTGACTCATCGGTAGTTTGCGGCTGGTAAAAAAGTGATTTTGCACTACTTGCACACGGCAATACGCACAGCGCCAGCGCAAAAATCCACGCCGCCCAACCAGCAGATAGCCTCCGCCGATTAAAATTCATAGCCCGCGATGAAGAATAAGCCGTGGGTATCTTCACTGAGATCTCCTGCTACATTTACCCGCCATTCCAGCGATAAGCGTAGCCTGTCCAGTCGGTCTTCGATGGGCTCATCAACAAAATAATGGTCAAAGCGCACGCCAAGCCCCACTGCCAGTTCTTCAAAGGCATGCTGGCCTTCGAATTCAGCCGACGCACGCCGATAGTCATACCGGCTCAGCCCGTAAAATAGCATTGTCTGAAACATCGTATCTGACATGCTGAAACCATACCCATAATTAAACAGGACCTGTCCAAATACCTGATCAGACTCATAAAAATACATGTAGTCATAGTAAAAGTTACGTTCCCACCAGCCTTCTGACGCACGCCAGTCCCGGCGGTACTCATTCTGATTGAGCGCATCTCCATTAACTCTGACGAAACCTTCCCAGGAGAACCCTGCATTCACATAGCGTTGGAAGCCGGTAGAAACCCGCAGGTTAATCTTGTCGAACGGGCGGTAAGTCAGTCCGACTTCCTGACTGACATTGGCAAAAATATCGTCGTTACTGCCATTGCCCGATAACTGCGCATAGGCCGTGGTGCCTGAATTAAGCGAGCCGAAAAAGTACTCCGCCCGCACGGTCAGGTTATTGGTCGGCAAGTTGTCACTGACGCTACCGCTTTCATCATAGAATACGTCCCCCAGTATTGCCCCCGTGCCATGAGACGCGATAGCCGAAAGGCGTACCTGTTGCGTCAGATCACCATAGAAGCGACGCAATCCCCAATAATGATCGGTGTGTTCCAGTACTGGCTGATTTGTTTGGCTGAAACGTCGCTTGAGGTATTGTGCTGCCTGCGTTTGATCACCCAACGTATTGGACAGGTAGGCCATTTGTTCATAGTGAACAGGATCAAAAGTTTCATCATTGGCTTCCAGACGCTGAAACTGTCTCAGAGCCTCCGAAGGTCTCTCGTCAATCAGCGCGAAAGCCAGCATCAGTCTTGTAGCACTGTCTTCAGGTTTTTCTGATAGCGCCGCTTTCAATGCCCGAATAGCTTCAGGTTTACGCCCCAGAGCAAGGTTCATATTCGCCTGACGACGCCATTGGGCCGGTGAGAAAAAAGACTGCGATTCAAATTGCTGTTGAGCCACGCCAAGCGCCTGTTCGACGTTGTCCGTAGCAATAAGGGACTCTATATACACATCGTACATGTCTCCAGAGAGACCAGCAGGTGCCTCTGCTTGTTGGGACAGTAGCCGTATCGCGTCGTTATAACGTTCAGACTGGTAATATAGCTGTGCGAGCTGCTGCTGCCACAGGCGCCCTTTTTGATCTGCTGGCGCCGCTTCCAACAGTTCCATAGCCTGTTCTGTGTTGTTTTGCTTTATCGCAAGGTTAATCAGTGCATCGCGTGTTTGTTTTGAAGGCTGCTGTTGATGCGCTTGCATAAAGTACGCTGATGCCTGTTTAAACTGCCCCAGTGATTCTTTACACATCGCCAGCGTCATCAGCGCTGAATAACCTTTTTCTGACGCGCTTTCAAGTCGTTCAATGGCAGCGTCACAGTTGCCTGCTACGCGCAATAGTTCGGCTACAGCACTATTTAACCTGCCAGTCCCCTGCCAGTTCGCCAATCTCTGAGCTAAAGCCGAGTTCGCTTTTACGTCATCAGCACTGAGCAATCCTAACAGTCGTTGCAAAGCGCCATCCGTTAATGCCTGCTCCCTGATAAAGGCCTGGGTTAGCATATTTTTCGCTTTATTCGTTTCTTTGGACTGGACCAGTGCAAACGATAACCTGTCAAGGTTTTGTGCAGTGGGCTTTATGCGATAGAGTTTAGCGGCAACGTCACTGGCTTTTTGCCACTGCTGGAGTGCTTCGTAACTGATAAAAAGCGTGGCCAGTATGTCTGGATCACTGCTATCGGCAGGCAACGTATTTATCAGGCTTTGGTAATCCTTTCCGACGATATCTTTTTGTAACACCAGTGACTGTAGTGTGGCTTGCAGCGATTTCTTTTCTGCCAGTTCAGATGAGAGTAACGCCTTTAATTGCGTGGCGCTGAGCAACTGAGACGCATACGCTTCCCAGCCAACGAAACTTTGTCCGTCTAACAGGCATTGATACAGCGTTGCTGCGGCCTCACGCCGGGCCTCAAACTTCAGTTGGATCTCCGTTTGCGCACGACATCCCAGCTCACTTCGCGCTAACAGCGCCAGCGCTTGTGGATCATTATTTTGTGCCAGCAGTAAGGCATATTGGGACAGTGACAGTGAATTGAGTGCATCATTGTCTATTAACCAGCGAAAGCCTTGCAGTGCGCGCTCTGTGTTTTCACTTGCTATCTGTTGCTGAACCCAGGCTTCCACTCCTTTGCTGGCTGCTGACCTGTTTGACAGTCTTGTAAAAATAGCGAACTTATCGCTCTCTTTACTGTAACGCAGTACCGACTGGATAAAGCCAGCCTCCATAGCGTCAGTTGACAATGACTGATATTCAATGAAATGGTCTATCGCTTTTTGATGTTCATCCGTAGCTATATAGGCAAACATTATCCTCTCAACCATTTCTTCAGAGAGCACCTCCGCGTCCCGCGACATTTCAAAAAACGCAGTGGCCCTGTCGAATGCCTTTATACCAATAAGCCGGTTTATCAGCTTTTGTTTAAAATCCCTTTTGTGTGCAATGGTAAAGCCAGGGCTGCCAAGCAAACGCTGAGACAGCGCCATTTGACGCTCAGCGTCGTCCAGGGTGAGTACAAATTCCTCCCACTGCGCCAACATATCTGCATTGTTATCGTCCCCTGCAAGCATGGTTAACGCTGCATCTAAATCCATTGACTGCAGAGTAAGTTGTAAAACCAGCTCGCGGTACGGGTTGTACTCAGGCGCATGTTCGAGGGCTTTTTTTGCTTCCGTTAACGCTTCTGTGTATTTCCCCTGCTCCTGAAGACGGTACGCCTTCTCTATATACGGGTAACTCACAAAGCGTTGATAATCTGATAACGGCTCCTGCGCTGACGCGATGTTGCTCGTCATTAATAAGCTGGAAAACGAGGCGATAACCCAAAACGTCGAGATAACTCTCATTGCACTGCTCCTGGTCTCAAGAGATATTCATCAATGAGTTCACCGATACTTAACTGTCGCTGCTTCTGTTGCTCGATAACACTATCGACAACGTCCTGTGATACAACACCTTCCTGCACAAGATAATCGCCAAGGCGCATATCACCTGCAAAGTCAAAATCCAGAATAATCTGATTGAAAACAGGCGCTTCTATAAAGCCAGCTTGCTGAATCGCATCACCAAACTGTATTTGCAAGCTGTAGAAGTACTCTTTCAAATCTTTAGCAACGTCTGCATCAAACAGGCCCTGTTCGACGGCTCTGTTCAATTCAGGTTCAGGATTACACTCTACCCCCTGATAATGATATCGAATGCCCAACGTGACGGCGCCGGTCTGGCACATGACCCAGGTTACCTGTTTATTTAACTTCCTCGACAGTGATGCCAGTGCAATCGGCGAGATACGGTTCTCACTGGCAACCTCTATCCCTTTTTCGTTTTTTGCTACAGGCAGTACACGATACTTTAGCGCCAGCGCGTCACTAAAGTCGGCAAGCAGAGCCTCATCAATCGCAAACGGGTCGATATAGCGATACTCAACTTTTGCCTGCTCGGCAAGCGCCTTGCCAATGTTGTCAGCCGAAACCAGTTGCATTCTTTGAAGTGCTTGTCCTAAACGTTCAAACGGGCGACGGTTTTCCAGGGCAAAGTTGATTTTGTCTTCGGTCAACACGCCTTTTGCGACAAGGATACTTCCCAAAGACTGTCCTAACGCTCTGTCACTGACGGTTGGGTATTCATGCTCCGTTTTATCCCAGGCGACACGCCTGGGGTTCCCGCCTTGTTCAATAACCTGTCTTATCGCACGAAGATTGGCCAGAAAATTAATCAAATTTCCCCAGAACAAGCGAATAGGGCTCACCAGTGCCTGCGTGATCCCATAATAACGCCGCACAAAAATAGCCCTTTGAAAAATACGGTTAATAAAGAATGCGAAATTAATTTGGATCAATGCGACGCTCAACGCATCGTTAGTAAAGATTGATAAAAAGCGGTAACTCTCTGGAAACAACCAGTCATATAACCCAAGCAGAATGACGTGAATAGCAACGAGGGTGGCCAGAAAACTCAGAAAGTGTGCGATAACGCCCTTTCTGTCACGCCACAAAAAATAGTTCAGCTTCCAGTCTTCCGACCATTTATGCACCTGTATTCCCTGAAACACGATACCCACGATCCAGCGGCTTTTCTGTCTTACGGCTGTACTCAGAGACTCAGGAAAGTACTCCCGAACACAAACGACATTACCACCGCTATAGCTTCGACTTCGTGATTGCTCAGCAAAGGTAGCGTATTTTTTGTCAGTAACAGAAAAGTGCACGAAGATCTCTTCCATGCCCCACTGCTTCATGCGAAAGCCGATGTCATAGTCTTCCGTTAATGACTGAATATCGAACGTCAGGCCATCACCTTCTTCGGTCAGTCGCAAAATAGCCCGGCGACTGAAGCAGGTACCAACACCTGCACTGGGTACCTGCCCCACCATGGCCTCACGAACAACCATGTCCTTGCCGTGCATTTCTGAAAACTCATCAAGGTAGTGCCCCGCTGTAAACCGCCACGGGCTTCTTGAAAAGGGGTAGACTGGCAACTGAATGAGATCTTTTCGGTCGAGTAGATAATTGAAAAGCCTCAACTCCATGGCTGACACCACATCCTCGGCGTCGTGCAGAATAAAACCTTCAAACTTTACACGGGTTCGTTTTTCGAATTCCAGAATTGAGGCAATGACGTTATTGAGGCAATCTGCCTTGCTTGTCGGGCCTGGGCGAGCACACACCACTTTATGCACGTTCGGAAACCGTTGACACACAGAATCGACATCATTTTGTGTATCGGGATCATTCGGATAGGTGCCGACAAAAATCTGGTAATTTTCATAATCAAGTTCGGAAGCGGCTAATTCTGCCATTTTGGCCACCACACCGACTTCCTGCCAGGCGGGGACCATTATCGCGAGCGGCTTCTCTTTTTTCTGGAACAGCGCGTTTTCATCAAACTTATCGCGGTTGCGATAAACGGTCAGACGTCGCCAGAATCGTCTTGCCCAATAATAGACATCTACGAAAATATCATCCAGCGCAAACATCAGCATGCACACCATTAGCACAAGTGCCAGGTAGCGTATACCGAATAGATAATGAGTAAATACTTCAACAAAAGACATATTTTAAACACAAAAATACCCCCAACGACTGCCAGCTACAACCATTGGGGGCTACACTATTATTCAGATTGTCCTTAACCTGCTAATTAACGTTGATTTCTTACCAACCTTCTACGCATCATCATACCCAAAATTGCGAGGGATGCTAATACTCCTGTTGCAGGCTCGTTTACGCTGGTTGTCACCGAGGACGAGGGACCGCCCACATCTCTTACTAACAAAGGTGCGTAATTAAGAGGATTACCTGCCCACTGGTCGTGAAATCCGTCTTTTTGATACGTTGCAGAAATAGCATTAAACGATGAAAAGTCGGGCATATAACCTTCAAATGTTGGGAAGAACGATGCCTGACATAGTACCGACCATTCAACACATGTCACCCGACTGTCCTGATCGCCAAAATCTGCAAACCAAACATAGTGGAACGGATTCTCACCAGCCTGGGCATCGGGGTTCAGTGTCCCGACCTGCCAGTACGTATACCCTTCATGGTCAAAACCATATTGATCCTGAAAGCCACCACCAAGCCCATTCAAGTCGAAAAACAGGTTTCCACCTTCGTTCTGCGCTAACGACCAGCCATCGATGTTTGGATCTGAATCAAACCAGTTAATATAGGAATCAAACTCACCCATTGTCGCAAAGCGCCAGCCTTCATCGTTAGTCTCAACAAATGTGTTGAAATCTTCGAGTGTTTTCTGATTGGCGGCATTTTTGACATCTGCGCCCAGCGTGTCCGCCCACTCCAGTCTGAGAAAATCCAGACCAAGGTCATGGTTGGTCCAGTAACTATTTTCATTCTTAGATGAAAAATCTTTCGAATCAATAAATGACGCTGATGCACTGCCTGACGCAATCATGCCCGCTAACAATGCGATAAATATTCTGTTTTTCATAACAACAACCTCCGATGACGGAATATTACCTAATTTTTGAACAGTTACAACATGTTGATCGCCGACAATAAAACCACAATTTCCGACAACTGATAGATAAAATCAGACTTTAAAGTATGCATTTATATACGAGTGTTTTTTTGTTTATCTGAATCCAAGTCAGCCGAAATATGAGTGCTCATCAACCATTGCCCTTATCTGACTCATCGCCGTCACAGAAAGCCCGTTTGCTCCAACGCTACTTATAAACGCGTGCGTTGATGCAAATATGGCATCAATGGTTTCCTGATCTCCCTTCGCGCGATAGGTTTGATGCATCAATTCAATTAACGCACGAAGCACATCAACATGCTCAGACTGACGAGTGGGGTAAGCCAGCTCTTTAAGCACACCCTTAATATCAAACGGTAACTCCCATGCCATTGCCAGCATTGCCGAACACTCTGACGCATTGATATTCAGCCGTAATGACTGCACGTTATTTACTGTTTCCCAGGACGCTTCTTTGCGGGTTTCTGCGTAAATTTCCGCATATTTCTCCGGCAAGCAGTAACGTATAAAAATATGACCGATATTGTGTAGTAAGCCTGCGAAATAAAGATCCGCCACCAGTTTCTTATCCGTACCAGACTTGTCGTATAACAGCTCTACTGCCCTGGCTGTGAGGTAAGAACAGAAGTGATACTCGTCGTAATTAAACGTGTCCTCTGGAATTTGAAATAGGTTTTCTGCGCACAGACTGATGACCAGTGCTTTGAGCTTACTAGTCCCAAAGACACTCAGAATGGCATGCTTAACACTTTTAATTTCCAGATTACCGTAGTAACTGCTGTTCGCCACCCACAGTACCTTTGCAGATAACATCGCATCGTGGGTCACGATGTCTGCTACAGCATTCATATTTGCTTCGGGTTTATTCAGCTCGGAGAGAAGTTTTGTTGCAACGTCGGGCAAACTTGGAATATTCTGAGGGTCAAGAATATCCTGGGCAGGTTTTTCACTGCATAGCGCAGCGTATTTCCCCTGAAATTTAGCCGGAGTAACCCCTTGCCAGCTCTTGAACGAGCGCTCAAAACTTGTTCTGTCAGAGAAGCCCATCTTGTCCGCCACCAGCTCGACAGACTCACCTTTTAACAATAGCGTCAGGGCTTTAAAACTTCTCACGGTAACAAACAACTGTTTAAATGAAGTCTGCTCGGAGGCCAGTTTCCGGTTTAACGTACGCTCACTGATCGCAAAGTGAGACGCCATGCTGGTACTCGATACATCCCGGTAATCCGCTATTGATTTTAAATATTTTAGTATTTTACCTGACAGACTGTCCTGACTATTTCGTTCAGTTTGAATTTCCGATAGCTCTCTGAGAAAAACTTTGTGTAACCGCTCATTCCCCCCAGGCAACCGGTAGTGGACAAAGTCCTTTGGCGCGATGATTTCTACAGACGATGCATGGCTTCGCTGGACATAGAATACGTCAGGGTACTCGGCCTGAATAGTCTGCACACAATGCTCAGGCACGGCTAACTGCAACTGCTTGTTATGACCATGCCGACCCAACCCTACTTCAATCAGGCGACACCAAGAAGAAACAAGATAGCTTTGCGTGTCCCGGGATAAATTCTGCCAGCTTTTTTGTTGTGACAGTGTAAGGCGCAACCCATTATTGTCATGGCGCTTTACTCTGGCACGGTGAAAGTAGCCTAAGTCTTCACCGCACTCTTCAATCAATTGAAACATATGCTTTACATCTGAAGCCGTGGCGATGAGAAATCCAATCAGCCCGTATTGACTAACATGCAACTGCTTCGGAATATGTGTGGCAAGTTCAGACGCTAAATAATGCTTTTTTAAATAGCTGAAGCAGGCATCAAATTCCGGCAACTCAATTAACACGCTGTCGTCGATATCTTTTGGCAGTGCCCGTTTTGCCAACGGAAACACTTCTTCTCGCAGCTTTTCGATCGGCTTATCAATCAATGAAAATAGCGACGTTAATAAACTGATGCTAAGTGGTGGGGCAACAATCTCTGTACCAGGCGATGTCATAATATTCGTCGTGATCGGGAAATGTAAATCAGTTTGTTGATAGTAGACTAATATAAAGGCTACACAGAACAAACATTTATCGCACTTCCACTGCGCGCGTTCAGCGAGTAAAAAGCAATAGCTCAGGTTAACCGGCATCGCTTCCATATCAGCAAACAATAAACGGGCAGACCTGCCTGGCTTTGTATGGCAACGATTAAAGGTTAGAATCCCGTGTTTTCATGTAAATCGCGACTCAGAGGGTAATGCATGAGTGAGCCGGCAATCGCCATCGGCCTTTTTTACGGGTCCACAACCTGCTATACCGAGATGGCAGCAGAGAAAATTCAGGCCCAGCTGAACGAACTTTTCGATGACCAGGTGGTGGACGTCCACAATATTGAGGAGGTGGCGCTAAGCAATACCGCCAATTACGACATTCTGATTTTTGGTATTTCTACCTGGGACTTTGGTGAACTGCAGGAAGACTGGGAGTCACACTGGGATGAGGTTCATCAGTTAGATTTATCCGGTAAAATTGTGGCGCTGTACGGCCTTGGCGACCAGATTGGCTATACCGACTGGTTTCAGGATGCGCTGGGTATGCTGCATGAAGCCATCGCCCCTTCGGGTTGCAAAATCATCGGTGCCTGGCCGAATCAGGGCTATGACTTTGCCGAGTCCAAGGGCCTGAACGCAGATGGCAGTCATTTTGTCGGCTTGTCGCTGGATGACGAAAATCAGTATGAACAAACCGATGACCGGATCCGCGACTGGTGCACGCAGTTAATTGAGGAGCTGAGTGAGTAAAGGACGGCTGCACAGCGAATTTTATCGCAATGGCCCCAGCCACCGGGATGGGGCAGATGTCAGCTTTCAGGACATCAAAAAACTGTTCAATTTTGCCAGCATCACGGTGGGGCGCTGGGTGCGGCCTGACGAGCAGCAGATTGCAGCGAATCTTTTTTTCGATGCGCTCTGCGACCTGCAACTGATTCTGGGCGTCAATGAGCAGGTGATTTCACTCAACGGCAGCCTGTCGCTGGCCTTTGGCAGCGGCGGCCAGAAACACAGCAGCGCGCACTACAACAGTGCCCGGCGCCAGCTGGCGCTGGCTAAAAATGCTGGCGGTGGCGCGCTTGCACATGAGTGGTTTCATGCTTTCGATCACTACATAGCCGGCAAAGTCTTTGCTATACGAAAGTCCGGTAGCTTTGCGTCACAGGCGTGGCTGGATAACGCGACCATGCATCCACACCCGCTCAATGAACGCTTGTGTGAATGTTTTGCATCCATGTTTCTGGCCAGCGACAACAGCCCAAGCGAGTTTTTACAACGATCTATTCAGGCTGATCGCGCGTTAAATATGTATTACTATGCCATGCCACAGGAAGTGGCGGCCCGGGCGTTTGAGGCCTGCATTCAGGACGCAGAAATTAAAAACGCATTTCTGGTTCAGGGGACAAAAATGTCAACGGAAGCTAGACTTGGGATTTATCCTCGTGATACCTTGCGACATAGACTTAACAATGCGTTAAAGTTATATTTTTATCAGTTAGGTATCGCCCTTACGAACAAATCCTGAGGTAATATTACTTCAGGCGTCGAATCCGGTTTTTATCAACAAGTGTTAATGCGCGGCGTTTTTTGTGCAAAAAGCTGAAATTTTTTGTGACAACCCGTATACTGTCGTGCTCGAACGTAGCAGAAGAAAGAAGACGAGATGAAAAGAAAAAAGCATACCTCGGCCGAAGATGAGGCCCAGATTGACATGACCCCCATGTTGGACATCGTGTTCATCATGTTGATTTTCTTCATCGTAACGACCTCGTTCGTGAAAGAGAAAGGGTTGGATGTAAATCGCCCCGAAGACAATGAGTCACAGACCAACAAGCCTTCTCAGGCGTTGTCTATCCGTATCGATGAGAATGGTACGATCGTTATGGGTGGCCGTGAGGTTGATGTTCGTCGGGTGGTTGCTAACGCGCAAACATACCTGGCTGAAAACGTTACAGACACGGCTGCAATACAGGCGCATGAGAATGCAGAGCATGGTCTGGTGGTTGAAGTGATGAACCAGGTGAAGATTGCTGGTATTGATAAGGTATCGGTGCTGGTTAAAGGCTCATCCTGACCGTTCTGGTTTTAAAAGAATTTGAAAGCCGCCCCCTGGGGCGGCTTTTTTGTGCGCATAACTACCTGCCTGATATTTCTAGTGCAAACTCCAACCGCTTACAGCCTAACCACAATAAACAAAGGGTATTTAGCGCAGAAGTAATAGTGAAGTACACAATGTTTTGTTTTCCCGTTCGTCAGGACTCCACGTAACGCCAGCCGCTGCGGCATATCTCTGACACTGCCCGGCAGTTTTATCAGACTTTCAAGATTGTCAGACGTCTCACGAGTAACATTCAGATAGAAAAACAACACAGTCCAGCTGTGTTCACAGACAATGCAAAGAAAAGATCCTGCCTGTAATTGAAATCGCTATTCGTTTTTTGTATCAGCAGCCTGCTAGTTACGGCGACGCTCCATATACAGCTTACTGATAATGCTGCTTAAGTTGCTGACGTTAAATACCGTGCCGAAAATGCTGCCTACCGATACTGAGTAAATCAACCCCAGAGACTCTGCCACCAGAAACCACTGACGAATGCGCATGGCATCGCGAATAACAATAGAGCCAACGGTAAAGATAAGTGACGATGTGTAGGCCACAATGATCAGCGGCCCGTGGTCAAGCCCAAACCACTCGTAAATAAAAAAGCCAATGTTAGCGGCGACAAAGAAAAACAGCACTGATTTGCCCCGGTACTTCAGAGCAACCATATTGCGGATACTGGCCAGAAGTGTACCAATGCCTGCTGCCATGGCATCCAGCATAAAGAAGTGAATGCTGACGCTCATCAGTGCAAACGACGACACGAACAAATATTTCTCGACTTTATTCTGGCGATAGCCAATAAAATTCAGTACCACCGCCAGTGCACCAAATCCTTCAGCAAGCATATCCATAGTCAGTGTTTACCTTTTTACTTTTTACTTTTTACTTTTTACTTTTTAGCTTCGTTATCTTTATGCGCGTTCATCGGTGATGTGTCGCATGTCCCGCCAGTAATACGCTGGCGCATCATACTTATCCTGCATGCAAAGTGCCAGCACAGCTTGGGAAAAGCCTTCTTACCACGGGGTTAGCCATTGCTTGCGAAACCTGCCTTGCGACTACGCACTTACGCACTTCAGGACTCGCTGAGTGATGATAGACTTATTCGCATCTTCCCTTGGTGGTCAGCGTGATTCAGAAGTTAAGGTAATAGGGCTGACACAGTGACCGGAACTCCTCCGTGTACGCCCCCTTTCTGTCCCTGATGGTTAACATCTGACGCTCCTTACAATCTTGGGCGGCAGTAAAGCACAGCGCAGACACATACGGCTGCGATACCTGGTTATGGCGTATATCCAGGCGTGGGCCTGGCCGAAGCCCCGCGTCTTTGGCCTGTGCGACCACAGCGTCTGATTGCTGATAAGGGTAGAGACAATACAGCCTCCCTCCATCTGTTAAATACCGGGCAGCAAAGTGCAATAGCGACGCAGGACTTAGGGTACGCGACTGCCTCGCATCCTGGCGGCGTTGCGACTGCTCCCTGTAAGCATTGGTATGTGCGGACGGGGCGCTGAAGTATGGCGGGTTGGAAATAATCAGCGAGTAGCGGGGATGTGGCTGCCAGCTTGTCAGATCGGCCCGCAGAGCACGCAAGTTATCCGCCCACGGCGATTGACGAAAGTTGTCGGCGGCCTGTGCGACAGCCTTTGCATCAATATCGATGGCATCAATGCGGGTATCAGGCGCGGCGCGCTGCATCAGCATCAAAGATAAAATGCCACTGCCAGTGCCGACATCCAGTATACGACGTTCGTCGCCCACCTGCGCCCAACTGCCCAGGATCAGACTGTCAGTATTTACCTTCATGGCGCAGTTATGCTGGCGCACCGTAAACTGCTTACAACGGAAAACAGACATGCCAATGGCTAGAAGTGCTGAAGGGCCACCATGCTGGCCGCTACTTCTTTAGCGTCGACAGGACGGTATTTTTTCAGCCGCCCCTTTAGCAGGGGCGCAAAGAGTGGTGCCAGCTTTTGCCCCAGCGCTTCCATGGGACGGGATTCCTGCCGCTCGCCAATCAGCAATGACGGGCGCACTGCTGATGCATTGTCCAGTTGCGGCATGCGCATAATGGCGTTTTCCAGTTCACCTTTTACCTTCAGGTAGAAATTGCTGCTACTGGCATCGGCACCCACTGATGAGATCCACACGAAACTGCTGCAGCGCTGCGCGCGTGCAAGTTGCGCGGCCACATGAATGTATTCAAAATCCACGCGCCTGAACGCGGCCTTTGATCCGGCCTGCTTCAACGTGGTGCCCAGACAGCAATATACGTGGTCGACCATAAAGTAGCCCTGGTAATCCTGCAGGGCGTCAAAATCAATGACCACCGGCTGAAGTTTGCCGTCGGGATCATCAAATAAGGTCGACGCCAGTGGTTTACGAACCAGCAAACAGATACGCTGATAGCGATGATCGCGCAGTAGCCGGCGCACCAGGTTTTGCCCTACCAGGCCGGTTGCGCCAAGTACAAGGGCGGATTTAAAACTGCTCAACTTGTATCATCCTGTGTAATCTCTACAATCAACCCTTCGACAGAAACTGAAGAAGATAACAATGAAGAAAATCCTGTTACTCGGAGCTCTCATGCTGAATACAGCCAGTCAGGCAGAATCGCTCAATATAGAGCGTATTTTCTCCTCTCCCTCTCTTGATGGCAACGCCCCCCGCGAATTAAAAGTATCGCCGGACGGTGAGCGCGTTACCTTCCTGCGCGGTAAACAATCCGACTATGAGCAACTGGACTTGTGGGAATACCACATCGACAGTGGCAAAACCCGCATGTTATTTGACTCTGCAAGCTTGCTGACCGGTGAAGAAACGCTGTCAGACGAAGAAAAAGCGCGGCGTGAACGTATGCGTTTGTCAGGTTCGGGGATTGTCAGTTACCAGTGGTCTGACGACGGCGAGGCGCTACTCTTTCCATTGGGCGGCGATGTCTATTATTTCCGGCTGGGGGATGACGACGCCAAGCGCCTGCTTAACACCGAAGCCTTTGAGACAGATATCAAGTTATCGCCCAAAGGTAATTTCATCTCTTATATTCGCGAACAAAACCTGTACGTTAAAAACATCAAAACCGGTGAAGAACGTGCCATTACCACCGAAGGCGGCGGCAACATCAAGTTCGGCATGGCCGAGTTTGTCGCGCAGGAAGAGATGAGTCGCATGACAGGCTACTGGTGGGCACCTGATGAATCGCACATTGCCTTTACCAAAGTGGACGAAACGCCGGTAGACAATATTACCCGTACCGAAATCTATGCCAACGACATTAAGCTTATCGAACAAAAGTACCCGAAGGCAGGAACAGACAATGTCGAGATCACACTGGCCGTCCAGTCGCTGGACAGCGGTGAGCGTCAGTGGATTGATTTAGGTAAAGATAAAGACATCTACCTGGCCCGGGGTCAGTGGATGCCGGATAGCGAAACTTTTACCTATCAGTGGCAAAGCCGCAATCAGCAAACGCTGGAGCTGCGCGCGTATCACCTGGCGAGCAACAAACAATCAGTATTGCTTCAGGAAGTCAGCCCAACCTGGGTGAACCTGCACGATGACCTGCATTTTTTGGCTGGGCGCGACCAGTTTATCTGGGCATCAGAACGTGACGGCTTTAAGCACCTTTATCTGTACAATAATGACGGCAAACTACTTCGTCAGTTAACATCAGGAAACTGGGTAGTCGATGCGCTGGAGGCCGTTGACAACGACGCCGCAACCCTTTACTTCTCCGGCCGTAAAGATACGCCGCTTGAAAGCCATTTGTACAGTGTCTCGCTGGATGGTGGCAACATTAATAAAGTGACAAGCCGCGACGGCTTTCACAACATTACCTTTAGCCGCGATGCATCAATCTACATTGATCGTTTCTCAACCGTGAACACCCCACCTCAGGTTAGCCTGCATCAGGCCAGTGGCAAGCAACTGACCTGGCTTGAGCAAAACGCCGTTGATGCCGATCATCCGCTGGCACCGTTTAAAGACAGCTGGACTCAGCCGGAGTTTGGTGAGCTTACCACCAAGGACGGAGCAACGCTCATGTACCGGTTATATAAGCCGGAGAACATGAAAAAGAAAAATCCGGTCATCGTTTATCTGTACGGCGGCCCCCATGCACAGGTTGTGACCAACAGCTGGGGCGGCAACCGTGGCTTGCTGATGCAACACTGGGTGGATCAGGGCTATGTGGTATTTTCGCTGGATAACCGTGGTTCTAACTACCGTGGTAAAGCCTTTGAAGATCCTATCTACAAACAGATGGGCAGCATTGAGGTTGAAGACCAGGTCCGCGGCGTTGAATTTTTGCGCACCCTGCCCTACGTCGATGCCGACCGCATTGGTGTGCATGGCCACAGCTATGGTGGCTACATGACGCTAATGACCATGTTTAAAGCCGGCGATTACTTTCAGGCGGGTGTCGCGGGCGCACCGGTCACCGACTGGCGTTTATACGATACACATTATACCGAACGCTATATGGGCAACCCCAAAACCGATGACGCGGCTTACACCGCATCGTCTGTATTTCCCTATGCAAAAGATCTTAAAAACCCGCTGCTGATTTACCATGGCATGGCAGACGACAACGTGTTGTTTACCCACAGCACCATGTTATACAAGCACCTTCAGGATCTGGCGATTCCCTTTGAAACCATGGACTATCCAGGTAAAAAGCACAGTATCCGGGGTAAACAGACGGGTATTCACTTATACCACACCATTACTAACTTCTTCGATAAACACCTGAAGCCGTAACGTCTTCAGATAGCGTAAAAGGTGTAGTTTTTCGCTACACCTTTTACTATTTCGTTTCCCCCTGAATACTTTTATGTTACTCCTATTCCTCTGTCCCAGCCATTGAAAAAAATGGTAGTGTAGACAGATGGTTATTTGTGAATAGTGCTTAGTATGCTGTCTTCTCCTACGTTTGCAGACGTGGCTGCGGCCCTTGAGCGTGTACGCTCATCGGTACAACGCACTCCGATCATGGAATCTGCTTTATTAAACACCTGGTTTGGTCACCGTATTCTGTTCAAGGCCGAATGCCTGCAAACCACCGGCGCCTTTAAACTGCGTGGCGCAACCAACTTCCTGGCCAGTCTGAAAGAACAGGACGCCTTGCCACAACAGGTTGTCGCGAACAGCTCAGGCAACCATGCACAGGCGGTGGCAAAAGCGGCTCAGGCATTTGGCATTCCTGCGACTATCTATGCCAGCGAATCTATCTCGCCAATAAAAGCGGCCGCAACAAAATCGTACGGGGCAGACCTTGTGCTGTTGCCTACCCGGGAAGAAGCCGATGCCGCTGTAGAGGAAGCGGCGAAGGAAGACGGTGTTGTCTGGATCCCACCCTATAATCACCCTTACATTATTGCCGGTCAGGGAACTGCAGCGCTGGAAGCGTTTGAGCAAACGGGTCCGATCGATGCCGTGTTTGCACCCTGCGGGGGCGGCGGTCTGTTAAGCGGCACTTTGCTGGCAACCCGTGAAAAGATGCCGGAAGCCCGTGTTATCGGCGCCGAGCCTCAGGCAGCCAATGATGCATCCCGTTCGCTGCAATGCGGGGAAATCGTGCGTCTGGACGGTCCGCCGGATACCCTTGCTGATGGCGCGGCCACCCCCTCCGTCGGCCCCTACACCTTTGAGTTTATTCAGCAACTGGATGATTTTTACGAAGTTGATGAACAGCAAATCTGTTACTGGACACAATGGCTGCATCATTTACTTAAACTGCATATCGAACCCACCTGCGCCATGACCATGGCCGCAGTGGCCGCCTGGGCGGTTAATACAGCGCCGGGACAAACCGCACTGGTGATGCTCTCTGGCGGCAACATCAGTCAGTCTGCTATGCGTACCATCTGGGATGTCGATTATCTTAGCCAGCCCCCTATTATTGCTTCACAAGGAGTCAGCGAATGACCACACTTTCTGCAATGCCGTGCCGGGCACTGCTTGCCTCTCTGATACTGCTGCTGAATATAACTCAGGCAAGCGCCGCAACCACGCTGGTAAATAATGTGAACGGCTATACCTTCAATGACGAGGGAAGCCTTATTCAATTTACTTCGCTGGTCATTGATGAAGGCAAAGTCGCCACACTGAATACGGACAAGAGCGCTGACGCCTTTGACCACGTCATTGATGGCAAAGGCAAAACCATGTTGCCCGGCTTAATCGATGCTCACGGCCATCTGATGGGGCTGGGAGCTAACTTGCTGGAAGTTGATTTACGGGAAGCAGACAGCGCCAGCGATGCGGTTGAGCGCGTTGCGGCCTATGCTATGGGCAACACAGATCAGCCATGGCTGATTGGCCGCGGCTGGAATCAGGAACTATGGCCAGATCGTGCATTCCCGACGGCCAGTCAGATTGACAGCAAACTCAGCGCTCGCCCGGTATGGCTGGTACGTGTTGATGGTCATGCGGGCTGGGCCAATAGCAAGGCGCTGGCCATGGCAGGGGTAACGGCAGAGACTCCCGATCCGGAAGGCGGACAAATCATGCGCGATGCCAGCGGTAAACCGACCGGGGTACTGATTGATAACGCCATGGCACTGGTAGAATCACAATTGCCCGAAGAAACCCGTGAGCAGCTCAGCGCACGGCTTAACGCAGCGGGTGCGCACCTTTTGTCAGAAGGCATTACTGGTATGCATGACGCCGGCATCAGCCACCGCGTTTATGACTTTTATCTGGCACAGACGCTGAACCAGCGCATGCCCGTGCGGGTTTATGCCATGCTCGCAGCTACCGATCCAAAGCTTAGTATGATGCTGGATAACGGGATCATCACCTCGCCTGACGACTTTTTGCATATCCGCTCGGTAAAAGCCTACGGTGACGGTGCCCTGGGTAGCCGTGGCGCTGCACTGCTTGAGGCATACTCAGATGCGCCGCATCAGCATGGACTGCTGCTGACACAACCGGATGATATGGACAGCCTGTTTACCAAAGTATTAGGCGCTGGTTTTCAGCTTAACTACCATGCCATCGGGGACAAAGCTAACCGTCTGGCGCTGGATGCCTTTGCCCGCGTGTTCGGTGAAAGCGGAGGGCGTGACCTGCGCAACCGCATTGAACACGCCCAAGTGGTCGCGCCCAGTGACTTACCACGCTTTGCTGAACTTGAGGTGCTGCCATCGATGCAGCCGACCCACGCCACCAGTGATATGAACATGGCAGAGGACCGCATTGGTGAAGATCGCATGAAAGGCGCCTACGCCTGGCAGACCCTGCTTGAGTCAGGGATTGCCGTGCCACTGGGCTCGGATTTTCCGGTTGAACTGGCAAACCCGTTTTACGGTATTCACGCAGCCGTCACCCGGCAGGATCGCAACAACAATCCGGTGGATGGGTGGTACGCACATGAAGCGCTGACTACCGAACAGGCGCTAAAGGGGTTTACCCTGGATGCTGCGTACGCCGCGCATATGGAGGACAAGGTAGGCACCCTTACCCCCGGAAAGTGGGCCGACTTTATCCTTATTGATCGCGATATTTTTACTATCGAACCGCAGGACTTGTGGAAAACCCAGGTACTGGCCACCTATGTCGCCGGGGAAAGTCAGTACCAGGCAGACTAATCCATGACGTCACTCACCCGCGGGATTGGTTTTGCAGCGGCCTCGTTTTTGGTTTTAGACGGGCTGATTGGTGCAGGCATATTTGCGCTGCCCACCCGTATGGCTGAAACGCTGGAGCCCGCCAGCCCTGGCTATTTCTGTTGCTTTGGGTTCTTAAGCTGTATGCACCGTAAAACGGCAGCCTGAGGCTGCCGTTTTCTGTCACGCTTCAGGGTAGAGCGTTTTAATCCAGCGCTCTTCGCTGATGAACTGCCACCCCCAGGACGCCCACTCTTCGCCCAGACCTGCCTCAATAATCTCCGCCTCCGACATGCCATCCGCTTTGTGTTTCTTAACAATATCAAAGGTGGCTTTGATCATGCTCAGGAACGTTTCATAAGCGGCTTTGTCGGCCAGAGGTCCGTGACCCGGAATGATGACCGTATCATTGTCTGCTTTGCCCAGTAGCGTTTCTACCGACTGTATATAGCCAGTCACGCTGCCGCCCGCTTTAGTATCAATGTAAGGGAATCGCTCATTGAAAAACAAATCGCCGGTATGCAGCACATCCGGCTCCTCGAACCATACGGCGCTGTCGCCATCAGTGTGACCTTCCGGTAAGTGCATAACGTGAATTGTTTCATTATTAAAGTGCAGCTTAATGCCATCTTTGTAGGTTACGACCGGTAATGCTGATTCACTGACTTTTTCATCGCCGGCAAGACGGATCCGAACATTTTCGTGGGCAAAAATTGTGGCGCCTTTGTGTTCATGAAAAAACGCATTCGAGCCTGTGTGATCGCCGTGATAATGGGTGTTGATTATATACTTAGGCTTATCACTGCCCAGTTCGCCAAGCGCTTCGGCAATGCGCTCCGCCAGCGGTTCATACTGGTCATCGATGATCAAAATCCCGTCGTCACCGGCAGACACGCCAATATTGCCGCCCGAACCCTGCAACATATGCACCGACCCTTTCAGTGGCGTATCTGTGATGGTGACATCTGCAAATCGGTCCTGCGCTAGTACGACAAAGGACAGCGAGGTCAGTAACATTAAGGTTATCAGTTTCATAAGTATTCGGATCCCAGGATAAACGCAGTTGCTACAACTATATGAGGCTACGGAAAAGATAGATCATTTACCGTATCCCGGCCACCTCTGTTGCTGGCAATACTTATTCGTTGTCTTCCGGAGTCGGACCGGTGTAGCGAAACCGGGGAACAGGCTGCCCTTCAACATCCACGGTTTCCATAAACATGGTCAGCGGCCGAACCCATAATGCCCGCGCGCCATAGCACGGACGGTATACCACCAGCTTGCTCTCGTCCTCAGAATGCGTCGCCACATCCAGCACATCGTAGTAGTTGCCTTTATAGTGCTGGTAGCGACCGGGCTTAGGTAACTTAGGTGTTGTCATCATAGATCTCCAATGGCAGGACAAGTTGTTCATTTTGGGCCGATTCCGCCAGGCCGACGTGCAGTCCCAGCAGCCGGATCCCGCGGCCATTGGCGCGGGCATACGCCTCCTCAAGTAGCGTATAGAAATAGGCTTTATCTAAACTGGGCTGCCGGTGCTCGACGGTGGTAAGCTGGAAATCCTGAAATTTCAGCTTCACACCCTGGGTGCGGATATGCACAGGCTTGCCGGTTTTATCGCGATGACGGTCGACTCGCTCCGCCATTTTCTCAAGTAATGTCGGCAAAAACGCCTGACACTCTTCAAGGCTGTGAATGTCTTCAGTCAGTGTCCGCTCTACCCCAATTGACTTACGTTCACGGCTGACATTCAGTTCGCGCTCATCAATCCCATGGGCACGCTCCCAGAGTACCCGGCCAAATTTACCAAACTCGCGCTGAATGCGTTCAAACGGGTAACCTCTTACATCGTTGCAGGTTGCCAGCCCCATGCGCTGCAGCTTTTGCATGGTGACATTGCCTACCCCGGGAATTTTTTTAAGGGGCATCTCGCGGACAAACGCATCCAGCTTGTCAGGCGAAATGACACAAATGCCATCAGGCTTGTTTTCGTCACTGGCAACTTTAGCCACAAATTTACAGGGCGCCACGCCTGCCGAGGCCGTCAGACCCAGCTCTGCAGAAATACGACGGCGAATATCTTCGGCAATCAGCGTTGCGCTGCCACCAAACAGTTGCGTGTCAGTCACGTCCAGATACGCCTCATCCAGCGATAGCGGTTCGATCAAGTCTGTATAATCTGAAAATATCGCACGGATCCGCTGCGATTCGCGCACATACAGATCCATGCGGCCGCGAATCAGTTTCAGATCGGGGCACAAACGCATGGCGTAGGCGGTTGCCATGGCTGAACGCACGCCATACTTTCTGGCAGGGTAATTACAGGTCGAAATCACACCGCGGCGGTCACTGCTGCCACCAATGGCGATAGGAATATCCCGCAATGAGGGATCATCCCGCATCTCCACTGCGGCGTAAAAGCAGTCCATGTCGATATGGATGATTTTACGCAAGCTGTAACTCCACCAAAAACACTGTTCGAACGTACAGTATCATAATTTCTTTAAATCGCGCAGCCCTTCGTGTCAAAAGAGAAAGGGCGCCACGGTGTGACGCCCTTTGTTTGTCAGATTAGCTTTTTTCCACTCCGTGGCTGGAGCAGGGGTTAGAGGATCTGATTCTCTTGCCACTCTTTAAGCTTCTTATCCCGAGCTTGCTGCTTTTCCTGCCGGGCTTTTTTACGGTCACAGGGTTCAGGGCAGTCACAGGCTTTTTCAATACCCAGTGCCCCCAGGCCACCGCAACTACCGGCTATGGACTTGCGTTGCAATATGTAACCAATACCCATGGCCACTACCATGACCAGAAAGAAACCAAACGCAAGAATAAATGTGGACATTACATCCCCCTCAGTTATGAACATCAACGATGTTTTCAAACTCTGAAGAGGCAAACTCTTCAAAGCCATCATCTGTTTTACGAATTAAAAACACAGCCAGATTTTGTTCTCTGGCAATGGACTTCGCCGATTCCCAGCCCATCACGTTGAACGCGGTAGCCAGACCGTCGGCAGTCATCGAAGACGGGTGCACAACCGTTACCGACACCAGATTGTGCCTGAGCGGCCTGCCGGTGCGCGGATCGATAAGGTGCGAGTAGCGCACGCCATCGTCTTCATAGTAGTTACGGTAATCCCCTGACGTGGCAATCGCGTTCTCTCCTATTGAGACAACTTTTTGTACCGCACGTTCCGTGGTCACCGGTTTCTCAATGGCAATAAGCCACTCATCGCCATTACCACGGTGTCCTTTCACCCGCATTTCACCGCCAATCTCAATGAGGTAGTTTTCTATGTTGTAACGTTCCAGCATCTCTGCAATTTGATCAACCCCATAGCCCTTAGCAATGGTAGACAAATCTACATAGACCATGGGATGTGACTTTTGCAGTCCATTGTCAGTCACAGACAATTTATCTAGGCCAACGTAGTCCCGTACTTCCTCTATATCGGCGTCTGACGGGATCTTTTCCGGTCGTTTGGTTGGGCCAAAGCCCCACAGGTTGACCAGCGGTCCGACCGTTACATCCAGTACACCCTGACTTAGCTTACCCAGTCGAATGGCCTCCTCGACGACAACCAGGGTCTCGTCCGACACCGCAAATGAATCGGTATAGCGATACTGGTTGAACCGGGACAACTCTGACGTCGTGTCATAGGTCGACATTAACTTGTTGATTTCGGCCAGACGCTTATCTACTTTTTTCTGAAGTCCCTCATCTGTCAGGTCTTCTTGTGCCACATACTTTATATTGTACGTGGTGCCCATGGTGTCACCATAAAGGTGTACCACCGGGGATTCTTTGTCGCTGCATCCGGCTGCGACAAACATGACACACAGGCCAATTAACAATAGTCGGCGAACAATATGACTCATCTCATTCCTCTCGGGTACAAAAAAAGGGGGCCTTGGCCCCCTTCCTATTATATCTGCTATAGATTAACCACCAAAGTCATCCAGCATGATATTTTCATCTTCAACACCCAAATCCTTGAGCATATTGATGACGGCGGCGTTCATCATAGGTGGACCACACATATAGAACTCGCAATCCTCCGGTGCCGGATGATCCTTCAGGTAGTTCTCAAGCAACACGGTGTGGATAAAGCCGGTGTCGCCTTCCCAGTTGTCCTCAGGCTGAGGATCTGAGAGAGCAACGTGCCAGTCAAAATTATCATTTTCTTTTGCCAGTTCGTCAAAATCTTCTGTGTAGAACATTTCGCGCAGTGAGCGAGCCCCGTACCAGAACGTAATTTTACGATCCGTTTTGATGCGGCGAAGCTGGTCAAAAATGTGCGAACGCATTGGCGCCATACCAGCACCACCACCGACGAATACCATCTCAGCATCCGTTTCTTTGGCATAGAATTCACCAAACGGACCGGAAATCGTTGCCTTGTCGCCTTCCTTAAGGCTCCAGATGTACGAGGACATCTTACCCGCTGGCAGGCTCAGGTTATTTGGTGGCGGCGTAGCGATACGCACGTTCAGCATGATAATGCCTTCTTCTTCCGGGTAATTTGCCATGGAATACGCACGAATGACCTCTTCATCGACTTTAGACTCGATGTCGAAGAAACCGAAACGTTCCCAGTCAGCACGATACTCTTCCGGAATATCAAAGTCTTTATACTTCACATGGTGCGGTGGTGCCTCGATCTGAATATAACCACCAGCACGGAATGGTACGCTTTCACCATTAGGGATTTTAAGCTTAAGCTCTTTGATAAACGTAGCCTGGCTATCATTAGAAATGACTTCGCAGTCCCACTTCTTAATACCAAAGACTTCTTCTGGTAGCTCAATCTCCATATCCTGCTTGACCGCAACCTGACAGGACAGACGACATCCTTCCCGCGCTTCGCGCTTAGTGATGTGATCAAGCTCGGTAGGCAGAATTTCACCACCACCTGATTTAATATCTACACGACACTGACCACAAGAGCCACCGCCACCACAGGCCGACGATACAAAAATGCCGGCGTCAGCCAGCGCGCCCAGCAGTTTTCCGCCCGGTGAGGCAGTGATTGCCTTATCCGGATCATCGTTAATCATGATTTCAACATCACCACTCGGTACCAGCTTTGACTTGGCAAACATGATGATGAATACCAGCGCCAGTACAATGGCAATGAACATGCCGACGCCAAGAAATATCTCAATTTGATTCATATAATTGCTCCCAAGCGTTGGTTAAAGCTGAATACCAGTGAATGACTGGAAGCCCAGCGCCATCAGACCCGCAATCATAAAGACCGAGCCCAAACCACGCACGCCATCCGGCATGTCGGCATACTTAAGCTTCTCTCGCACGGCGGCCAGCAGTACAATCGCAATCGCCCAGCCAACACCGCTTCCAACACCATAGACGATACTTTCGCCAAAGTTGTATTCACGCTGAACCGCGAATGCAACACCACCGAAAATGGCACAGTTAACTGTGATCAGCGGCAGAAAGATACCTAACGCGTTGTAAAGCGCCGGGAAGAACTTATCCAGACTCATTTCAAGGATCTGTACCAATGCGGCAATGACCCCGATAAACGTCAGGAAGTTCAGGAAGCTCAGGTCAGCATCCGGGAAGCCGGCCCATGCCAGCGCACCAGGCGCCAGAATATTTACATAAATAACCTGGTTAACCGGCACCGAAATACCCAGTACGACGATAACCGCCACACCCAGGCCCATGGCGGTTTTTACTTTCTTAGATACCGCCAGAAACGTACACATACCCAAAAACAGGGACAGTGCCATGTTCTCAATAAAGATTGAGCGAACAAACAGTGACAAATAATGCTCCACGACACTTACTCCTTAGGCTCAACTTGTTCAGGGCGAATAGTACGGATGAACCACACCATACCGCCAATCAGGAAGAATGAGCTGAATGGCAGGATCAGCAGGCCGTTGCCCTGATACCAGCCACCGTTTTGCACCAGTGGCAGAATTTCGAAACCAAGAATAGTTCCAAAGCCAAACAGTTCTTTAATGGTACCGATAACGATCAGAATGAACGAATATCCCAGGCCGTTGCCGATGCCGTCCAGCAGACTCATCAGAGGTGGGCTCTTCATTGCGTACGCTTCGGCACGTCCCATTACGATACAGTTGGTGATAATCAGACCAACGAATACCGACAGTTGTTTTGAGACCTCGTAGGAGTAGGCCTTAAGTATTTGGTCAACCACGATTACCAGTGAGGCAATAATGGTCATCTGGATGATAATCCGAACGCTTGACGGAATCTGATTGCGAATCAGTGAGATAAACAGATTCGAGAACGAGACCACGCTGGTCAGCGCCAGTGACATTACCAGTGCTGTTTCCAGCTTGGTGGTAATTGCCAGTGCAGAACAAATACCCAGAACCTGCAGGGCAATAGGGTTGTTGTCCAGTATTGGCCCAAACAGGGCCTTTTTCATTTCTTTAGTGTCAGCCATGAAACTCCCCTTATGAACGCCATGCTTGTTTCTTCAGGAACTCGCCAAAGCCCTGTTCGCCGGTCCAGTAACGGATGGTGTTTTCCACACCGTTACTGGTCAGCGTTGCACCAGAGAGTGCATCAACAGAGTGCGGGTTACTTGGTTTTGCATTCTTCTTCACGCGGATAGCCACTTCGCCATCTTCGTAAAGTTTCTTGCCGTCCCATTTGTCCTGCCACGCAGGGTTCTGAACTTCACCGCCCAGTCCTGGTGTTTCCGCCTGATCGTAGTAAATCAGCTCACGAATAGTTTGTCCGTCATTGTCTACTGCCAGGAACCCGTACATCAGGTCCCATAGGCCGCTGCCGTGCACCGGTAGAATCACGCGTGATACTTCGCCCGCATCATCTCGTACCATCCACACGCTAGCCACGTTCGGACGACGCTGAAAGCCAACGTTACTGTTCGTAACCTTGGTGCTCATGTCAGTTTTCTTAGCCGCCTTGTACATGTCGTAATCGCTGCCTGGTGCTTCGGTGAATTCACCGGATTCCAGGTCAACAAAGCGCTGTTCCACACGCTCTGCGTAGACAGATTCAATGTTGTCAGCACTCATGCCCTGCTCGTACAGGCCAGCAGCCGTCAGGATGTTAGATTTTTTGTCCAGTGATGCATTGGTTTGCTGAATACTACGCAAGCCTACAGCTGCACCCGATACAACAACAGAACAGACCAAACAAACTGCAACCACGATGCCGATTGTTTTTCCTAGAGATTCTTTCTTAGCCGACACGTGCTACCCTCCGCTTGATATTGCTTTGTGCGACGAAATAGTCGAACAGTGGTGCCCACAGGTTGCAGAACAGAATGGCCAGCATGATCCCTTCAGGGAAGGCCGGGTTAACCACACGGATAAGCACGGTCATCATGCCGATAGAGAATCCGTAAGCCCACTTTCCTGTATCTGTAAACGATGCTGATACCGGATCGGTTGCCATAAAGAACATACCGAAGGCCAGACCGCCGACAACAAAGTGCCAGTGCGCTGGCATGGCAAACATGTAATTGGTATCACTGCCCACTAAATTAAGCAGCGTTGCAAAAGCAGCAACACCCAGCGCAACACCGGCGACAATACGCCAGCTGGCAATACGCATGTACATGATAAACAGACCGCCAATCATAATCGCAAGGGTAGATACCTCTCCGGCAGAACCTGCGATGGTGCCCAGGAAGCTGTTCATCCACTGGTCCATATTGGAGAAATCCAGGTTGCCAGAGGCCGCCTGACTCAGTGAAGTTGCACCCGAATAGCCATCTGCAGCGACCCACACCTGATCACCGGTGATCTGGGCTGGATAGGCAAAATACAAAAACGCACGACCCGACAGTGCCGGGTTCAGGAAGTTACGGCCCGTACCGCCAAATACTTCTTTTGCAATAACGACACCAAACGTAATCCCTAACGCCACTTGCCATAAAGGAATGGTCGCGGGCAAGGTTAATGCAAACAGCACCGAGGTAACGAAGAAGCCTTCGTTCACTTCGTGCTTACGCACCGATGCAAACAAAACTTCCCAGAAGCCGCCGACGATAAAGGTCACGGCATAAATAGGCAGCCAGAAACATGCACCATAAAACATCATGCCTAACCAGCCAGCGTCAGTCAGATCGCCGCCAAGTGCGGTGAACAGGCTCGCCTGCCAGGCATCCGGCAATGTGCCAGAACCCGCTGCCAGTGCTTCACTGGCCTGCAGGCCAATGTTGTACATACCCATGAACATCGCCGGGAATGTTGCCATCCAGACCATGATCATGATGCGTTTTAAGTCGATGCTATCACGCACGTGCGTGCTGGCTTTGTTGACTTTACCCGGTGTATAAAAAATGGTTGCCGCAGCTTCATACAGCGCGTACCACTTTTCGTGTTTACCACCTGGTTCAAAATTAGGTTCGATTTTCTCTAAATACGCTTTTAAACCCATGACTTAACCCTCTTTCTCAATCGTGGTCAAACAGTCGCGCAGAATCGGACCATAGTTGTATTTGCCAGGGCACACGTAGGTACACAATGCCAAATCTTCCTCATCCAACTCGAGGCAACCCAACGCCTGAGCACTGTCAGTATCGCCGGAGATCAAATCACGCAACAGCAGCGTGGGAATGACATCCAGGGGCATAACGCGTTCATAATTACCAATGGGCACCATCGAGCGCTCAGAGCCATTGGTTGTTGTTGTCATATCGAATTTTTTGCCGCCACTTAAATGACCCAGGTAGGCACGGGTCACCGAGTGCTTGTCTGAGCCGGGTGTAATCCAGCCGAACAGCTTTTTCTCACGGCCTTCTTTAATCAGTGAGACCTGTGTATGGAAGCGACCAAGGAAACCATGGACGCCCTGTGCTGTAGTGCCATTCAGCACCGAGCCAGAGACAACACGCACTTCGTCGCCTTCGATCTCGCCTTCGGTCAGCTCAGTCACATCGCCGCCCAGCAGCGTTCTGACCAGACGTGGATCTTTGGCAGCAGGACCGCTTAGTGCTACTACACGACGGTTATCCAGCTCACCACTGGTCAGCAAGGCTCCGATGGCCATCACGTCCTGATAGTTGACGTGCCATACGGTCTTTTTCAGTCCTACGGGATCAAGGTGATGGATGTGAGTGCCTGGCAAACCGGCCGGATGCGGACCACCAAACTCTTCCACATCAACGGCTGCGTCACCAGTTGGAATGGACGCACCCTGTGCTTTACACACGAAGACCTTGCCTTCGCTCAAAGCAGTCAAGGCTTTCAATCCGTTAACAAAGTCTTCTTCGCGCTCACCAACAATAACTGTAGGGTCAGCCGCCAGCGGATTGGTATCCATCGCTGTTACGAAAATGGAATGCGGTGCAGAGTCCAGAGCTGGCGCTTTGCTAAACGGACGCGTACGCAGCGCTGTCCACATGCCCGAATCAACCAGGATTGACTGCAGCTTTTCGCGGTCCGTGTTCGCCAGATCCTTCGCAGCAATTTTGTCAAATTCGACGGCGTCATCGCCTTCGATTTTAATCACCACTGACTGAAGGACACGTTTTGCACCACGGTTCACTTCTACCACCTCACCCGCGGCCGGTGCAGTAAATTTAACGCCTGCATTCTTTTTGTCTTCAAAAAGAAGCTGACCTTTTTTTACTTTGTCACCAACCTGAATGTGCATGGTAGGACGCATACCCACATATTCTTCTCCCAGAATGGCAACGCGCGTCACAGCAGAACCGTCAGAGATTTGCTGTGAAGGCGCCCCCTCAATTGGGAGGTCGAGACCTTTCTTGATTTTTATCATATGTAATCGCACTACTCTAATAGAAATACTCTTTTGCATGACGTAGGCAGCGTTGCCTGTCAGCATGCAAAAGCGTACTCAGAACAGGGTAAACCATGTTACTGATTGTTATTACAACTTACTTTTTACTCACTGATCGCTTTGCGTAAAAACGACGTGACAGATGGCGTTCCGTTTGCTGCGGAATCACGGGACGACGAATGGCAAGCAACTGATATTATTGGGTTTTTAGAGGTCTGGCCGCCATAGCCGTCGCGACGGTATATACAACACCCTCACTTAACTTCGGGATTTTAGCATTAACCACCAGCCTTGCGCCACGTTAATCACAGATAAACCTCAATTTTTCTACAAAACTTAATCTTATAATCTGCGATACGCGGTTCCGCTTTTTGTCAATTCCTGTATGCACCCGCCCGGCTAATCATGTGCTCCTTGAGCAGACACGAAAAAGCCGTCGAAAAGACGGCTTAATCACCTGCATATCGCACCGGATTACCAGCTTACCTGCGGGTCAACATCTTCGTCATAGTCGACATTGTCGATATCAAAACCGAACAGTTTCAAAAACTCATGGTGGTAACCGGCATAATCGCTCAGTTCATGGAAGTTTTCCTGGCTGACGTCATCCCACAGCGCTTTAATTTTTGCCTGAGTCTCGTCATTGGTTTCTTTACCGTCCATACGGAAGCGGTTCGCTTCATCAAGGACCGGCGTATCACCATACAGACAGGTAGAGAACAGTCCACGGATCTGCTCTATACAGCCTTCGTGAGTGCCCTCATCTTTCATGACCTGATACAACAGTGAGATGTACAGCGGCATTACCGGGATAGCAGAGCTTGCCTGTGTTACCAGTGCTTTTAGCGAACTGACATGGGCATCGATCATCAGATCACTGTGTTTGCCGATAATCGCTGCCGCCGCGCGATCCAGGTCTTCTTTGGCTTTACCAATGGTCGCCTGCCCGTAAATGGGCCAGGTCAGTTCTTTACCAATATAGGTATAGGCCGTGGTCTGAGCATTTTCAGCCAGCACACCGGCCTCTGCCAGGGCATCCAGCCACATTTCCCAGTCTTCACCGCCCATGACCTTAATGGTGTTTAAAATTTCTTCGTCGCTGGCCGGCTCCAGCGTCACATCGTGAACCAGATCCTTGTCGGTATCATAGGTTTTGGTGGTATAGGTTTCACCCACTGGTTTCAGTGTGGATTTGTAGGTTTCACCGGAATTGGGGTCCGTACGGCGTGGCGAGGCCAGGCTATACACCACCAGATCGACCTTGCCCAGATCCTGTTTAATTTTTTCGATAACCTCACGTTTCATTTCATGAGAAAACGCGTCGCCATTGAGCGTCTCAGCATAGAGGTCATTGTTGCGCGCCTGCGTATGAAAGGCGGCCGTATTATACCAGCCTGCGGTACCGGTTTTGCGCTCAGTTGGCGCTTTTTCAAAACACACGCCGAGGGTGTTGGCGCCGTAACCAAATGCTGAGGTAATACGCGATGCCAGGCCGTACCCGGTTGAGCAACCTATCACCAAGACATTTTTAGGGCCTTCGCCACTGACGCCCGCATTCCGAATGTAGTCAATTTGCTGTTTGACCGCTTCCGCACAGCCCTTGGGGTGCGCGTTTGTGCAGATAAAGCCTCTGACTTTCGGCTTGATAACCATAGATTTCTGTCCTTTTATGAATGTGCGGCTATTGTATGCAAGCCAGAGCGGATAACAACTCTGAGCAGCTTAACTGTCCCGGTGCCGTGAGTCGGCATTACTTGTCCCGGTTGTTGTAATACGCCTTTTCTGACAGGGCATGATACTGCGCAACATCACGATAAAAACTCTGATATGCCTTATAAATTCGCGCAAAGTCAGCATCGTTGGCGGCCTGCTTTTCCATTACCCGCGTGGTTGCTGCTCTGAGCGCGCGGATCACATCATCTGGCAATGGTCGAACTTGTACCCCATGCTCTTCAATCAGCGTTTGCATAGCATTATTGTTACGCGCCGTGTACTCATCGAGCATATCCTGGTTAACGGCTCGGGTTGCTGTCTCAACAATTGCCTGTAAGTCATCAGGTAATGCGTTGAAGGCATCTTTATTCACAATAAATTCCAGCGCTGTGCCTGGCTCATGCCAGCCGGAATGATAATAATAGTCTGCCGCGCGGTGAAGACCAAAGGCCAGATCATTATAAGGACCCACCCATTCGGTGGCATCAATGGCACCGGTTTGCAGTGCCACAAAAATCTCGCCGCCCGTTAGTGTCACCGGTACACCACCGACCTCTTTGAAGACTTCCCCGCCAAGCCCTGGGATCCGCATCTTCAGGCCTCTGAAGTCCTCCAGACTGGTGATCTCGTCTTTAAACCAGCCCGCCATCTGAACACCACTATTGCCGCCGGCAAAGGGGATAACGTTAAAGGGCGCGTAAAGTTCGCGCCACAATTCCATGCCACCGCCATACTGAAGCCAGGCATTCATCTCAATAGCATTCATGCCAAACGGGATAGCAGAAAATATCGGCGCAGCCGGTATTTTGCCTTTCCAGTAATAGGCCCCGGCATGTCCCATTTGCGCCGTGCCCTGTGAAACCGTATCGAAGACTTCGAATCCGGGAACCAGCTCACCGGCACCATACACTGTTACTTTCAGTCGCCCTGCAGACATTTTTTCAACGACGTCAGCAAAGGTTTCAGGCCCCCTGCCGAGCCCCGGGAAATTCTTTGGCCAGGCCGTTACCATTTTCCACTCGAAGGTTTGTTGTGTCGTTTGCTCGGCGCCTTGCTGCGGTGCGCTATTCTCAGAGCAAGCGGCTGTCAGCGCAGAAAGCAGCACCAGCAAGGTCACACGTACAGGGTTGTTCATATTATTTATTCCCTAGTCATAAAGGTAGTTGGGCAGCCAGGTGGCCAGTTCCGGCCAGATGGCAAGGGCAACCAGCATTACTAACTGTAAGCCAATAAATGGCATGACGCCGCGATAAATGTGTGAGGTTTTCACCGATGGCGGCGCAACTCCGCGCAGGTAGAAAAGCGCGAAGCCAAATGGCGGGGTCAGAAAGGAAGTCTGCAGATTTACGGCCAGCATGATGCCCAGCCAGACAGGATCAACATCCATCATCAGCAGCACCGGTGCCACAATGGGCACCACGACAAAGGTAATTTCAATAAAATCCAGAATAAAGCCCAGCACAAAGACCAACAGCATGACAATTAACATGGCACTGAACACGCCGCCGGGCAGTGATGTGAGGAAATCCTGTACCAGACGTTCTCCGCCAAATCCGCGAAAAACTAAAGAAAAAATCGACGCACCAATCAGGATAAGAAACACCATGGCCGTGACCGTCGTGGTTTCCATCATCGTCTGCTTAAGAGTAGTTAGCGATAACTTACGCTGCAAACCAGCTTATACAAGGGCACCAGTCGCACCGACGCCTGCGGCTTCAGTAGGCGTGGCAAAGCCGGTCAGAATCGAGCCCAGCACCAGCACAATAAGCAGCAGCGGTGGCACCAGCGCAGCCAGCAACTTTCCTGTGCCTGCCTGCATAGATTCAGCCTCTGGCACAGACGCGTCATCAGCTTTACGCAATGCAAACAGCACGTACAGCGTGTACAGCACCACCAGCGCCAGGCCGGGTACGATAGCTCCCACAAACAAATCGCCGACAGACACCGATTCGGGTGAGAAGATCCCCATCGACAGCTGCGCCTTCTGATAGGCACTGGACAATACATCGCCAAGCAGTACCAGTGCGATGGATGGCGGTATAATCTGACCAAGCGTGCCGGTCGCGCATATTGTACCGGTCGCAACAGATGGCGGGTAGCCGCGCTTTAGCATCACCGGTAACGACAGCAGGCCCATGGTGACCACGGTCGCCCCCACAATGCCGGTACTGGCAGCCAGCAGCATCCCCACCAGCACCACAGAGACACCCAGCCCGGCGTGAAAGCGTCCTATCAGTGCTGCCATGGCGTTTAGTAACTCTTCGGCAACTTTGCTTTTCTCAAGCACCATGCCCATAAAAATAAACAACGGAACGGCAATCAGTGTCTGATTCGTCAGGATCCCGTACAACCGGTTTGGCAGTGCACTTAAGTAGGACGTATCAAAGGTGCCGGTAAGCGCGCCTAGCCCTGCAAAGATAAGTGACGTCCCCGCCAGCGTGAAAGCAACCGGGAACCCCAGTAACAAAATGCCGCAAATACAGATAAACAGGACTATGGCCATCCATTCCATAATCAGTGTGCCCGCTTAATCATCAGTGTGTAACGCACGATATCTGCCAGCCCCTGCAGCATCAGCATGGCCGCGGTGACAGGAAGCAATGTCTTAAGCACAAACACCAGCGGCAGTCCCCCGGCTTCAATGGAAGACTCCATCAGGCGCCAGCTTGCAGTGACATACGGCAGGCTATATAAGAAAATAACGCTGCAGGTTGGCAGCATAAGCACCAACGTTCCCAGTAGATTGACTTTGGCCTGGGAGACAGGGGACAGTCGCCGGTAAAACACATCAACCCGCACGTGGCCGTCACTGCGCAGTGTATACGCCGCAGCCAGCATAAAAACCGCGCTGTGCAAATACATTACCGATTCCTGCAGGGCAATCCAGCCCACATTAAACCCATAGCGAAGCACCACCACGGCAAACGTGATCAGCACCATGGCAAGGGTTGCTACACTCACCCACTGGCAAATCCGGCGGTTGATAGTGTCTGTGACCCGGCAAAAAGCTGGGAGAGAGGCTGGTTCGGTATTATCTGGCGACTGCCGCGTCATGTGTTAACAGGCTGCTTACATTTTTTATGTAGCGTAATGATTTTCCTGGTGAATTGCCAACCAAAAAATAGCAGGGGTTCAAATGCGACTATCGCTGCTCAGAGCTGTTGACTTATTTCATGATGCAGGAGGCCCGTGTGGCTTCGGCTGTGCAGACAATTAAGGGGTGGAACAAATCGGGTGAGCGCGGCAGGCATTGCCGCCGCGCTGCTACGTACTTCTTATGACAATACGTCAAGTAACTCAATATCAAATACCAGAGTGCTGTAAGGCGGAATCGCCGCGCCTGCACCCTGCTCGCCGTAGGCCAGATGATGCGGCACATACAGCTTCCATTTAGCGCCTTCCTTCATCGACTGCAATGCCTCAGTCCAGCCTTTAATCACGCCGCCAACCGGGAATTCTGCCGGTTGCCCGCGTTCATAGGAGCTGTCAAACAGCTTGCCGTCGATAAACGTGCCATGATAGTGAGTACGCACTGTACTTTCAGCCGTGGGTGATGCGCCCTCGCCTTCGGCGATTACTTCGTACTGCAGGCCTGATTCTGTCACGGTGACTTCATCCCGCTCAGCGTTCTCTTTTAGGAATTTCTCGCCTTCTTCAATGATCGCTTTAGACTGCTCTTCTTTTGCAGCCTGCATGCGGCCGTGAATTTCACCGAAGGCATTGCGCATGGTGTTATTGTCCACTTGCTGCTCCTGACCGGTGAATGCATCTTCCAGCCCTTTCATTACCGCATTGATGTCCATACCGTCAAATGGGTTACTCTTTAACTGTTCGCCCATTTGATAACCAATGCCGTAGCTGGCCTGCGTTTCCACTGTATCGAATGAATCTGCCACAAATACTCCTGAAATTTTATTACATTTTCAGACTATTTTTTAACCAGTCAGTACCAAGCTAAAACCATAGTCTGGCGATAACACGATAGTTTACCACAGCAATGCTGGCCTTGCCTGGCGTTATTTTGAACACAGAGTGAACCGGATCTATTGCTGTAAGTTATAACTCAAAGTAGTTAGACAATAACGCTGCTTCGCAGTAAGGTGAATAGCCTGAAAGCAGGAGGATGCCATGCAATCACATTATGATACAGAGCTGAAAGATACGGTTCGTTATCTTGGGAAAGTGCTGGGTGAAACCATTAAAAACCAGCTCGGTCAGGACTGGCTTGACCGCATAGAATCAATCCGAAAAGACGGACGTTCGTCTTATCAGGGTGACGCTGACTGCAGCGACAAACTGAAAGAAACTTTCAAAGACATGAGTGATAACGAGCTGCTCACTGTCGGCCGCGCTTTTGCGCAGTTTCTTAATCTTGGTAATATTGCGGAGCAGGAATATAACAGTGCGCTGAATGTTGATGCGCCGCTGGATGATCTGTTTGCTCATCTGGAAAAAGCAGAGCTAGAAAAAGGCAATATTGAGAAAGCCGTCAGCAAACTCAATATTGACCTGGTACTGACCGCTCACCCTACCGAGGTAACACGCCGCACGCTTATTCATAAGCATAAAGAACTGGCCCGCTGCCTGCAGTCTATCCACCAGGAAACACTGAACGACAGCGAGCGTACCCGGGTGGAAACCCGTATTGCCGATCTTATCAGCCAGGCCTGGCATACCGAGGAAATCCGTTCAGTACGTCCTACGCCGGTAGACGAGGCACGCTGGGGTTTTTCAGTCATTGAGAATTCACTGTGGGAAGCCGTTCCTGAATTTCTGCGCGAAATGGATGATCGTTTGCAGGCAGATTATGGTGTGTCGCTGCCGCTTGACGCGGCGCCGGTCAGCTTCAGCTCCTGGATGGGCGGCGACCGCGACGGTAACCCGAATGTGACCTCAGACATTACCCGTCAGGTACTGCTGCTGGCACGCAAACGCGCGGCCAAGCTGTTTGCGATGGACTTAGACCGTCTGCAGGTTGAACTGTCGATGTACGACTGCAACGACGCCCTGCGCGCGGAGGTGGGCGAAGACGCTAACGAACCGTACCGCGCCATTTTACGGCCGTTGCTACGCCGCTTTATCAAAACCCGCGACGGCATTGGTGAATACCTGGCAGGGGGGTCACCAGACCAGCGCGACTGGGTAACCAGCAACGAGGAACTGCTTGATACGCTGCTACTGTGCTACCAGTCATTGTGTGACTGCGGCATGCAGGTGGTGGCTGACGGTATGTTGCTCGATACTATCCGCCGTGCACGCTGCTTTGGTGTTCATCTGCTGCGCCTGGATATCCGTCAGGATTCCGAGCGTCACGCGCAGGTCTTCAGTGAAATTACCCGCTACCTTGGGCTGGGCGATTACGCACAATGGAGCGAAGCCGACAAACAGGCCTTCCTGCTGCGCGAGTTAAACTCGAAGCGTCCGCTGTTCCCTGAAAAGTGGGATGCCTCAGACGATGTTCGCGAAGTTCTGGATACCTGCCGGGTTATCGCTGATAACAGTGAAACAGGTTTTGGCATATACATTATTTCGATGGCCAGTGAAGCCTCGGACGTGATGGCCGTGCAACTGCTGCTGCGCGAAAGTGGTGTCGACTGGCCGATGCCAGTTGCCCCGCTGTTTGAGACGCTGGATGATTTAAATAATTCACCGGATGTCATGCGCAAACTGCTGTCCATCGACTGGTACCGCGGCTACGTGAATGGCCAGCAATACGTGATGATTGGTTATTCCGACTCAGCCAAAGATGCTGGTGCCCTGGCCGCGGGCTGGGCGCAGTATGAGTCGCAGGAAGCGCTGGTCGCGCTGGCGGAAGAATTCAATGTACGCCTGACCCTGTTCCACGGACGTGGCGGCACCATTGGTCGAGGCGGCCTGCCCGCGCACGCAGCCATTCATTCGCAACCGCCTGGTTCACTGGACGGCGGTTTCAGGGTGACCGAGCAGGGCGAAACCATCCGTTATAAATTCGGCATGCCCAAGCTGGCCAAACGCAGCTTAGGGATTTACGCCAGTGCCATTATTGAAGCCATGTTGTTCCCGCCACCGGCGCCAAAACAGGAATGGCGCGATTTAATATCCAAAATGGCGGCCCAGGGCCGGGATAACTATCGTGCCACCGTACGTAAAGATGAAGACTTTGTGCCTTACTTCCGCGTGGCCACGCCAGAACAGGAACTGGGTAAGCTACCGCTGGGCAGTCGCCCGGCCAAGCGTAAGCCCACCGGCGGCATTGAAAGCCTGCGGGCCATTCCGTGGATATTCGCCTGGGCGCAGACCCGCCTGGTATTACCATCCTGGCTAGGTGTCATGCGCGCCATCGATAAAGTGAAAAGTGAAAGCGACGAGAAAGTGGTCAGTGAAATGTTCGCTGAGTGGCCTTTCTACCGTTCGCGTCTGTCGATGCTGGACATGGTGTTCCATAAGGCCGATCCGCGCATCAGCGAAGCCTATGACGCGCGTCTGGTACCGGACGACCTTAAGCACTTTGGTGAAGCCTTACGTGATGAGTTAAAACAAAGCATCTCGTCACTGCTTGAGCTGACTAAGCATAAGGAAATCATGGAAGACGACCTGCAGGGCCGTGAATCTATGGAAATTCGTGCCGCCTACCTGCAGCCGCTGCACTATCTGCAAATTGAGCTGCTCGACCGCGTACGAAAAGCCGGTGACGATGCGCAAAATACCGCACTTGAGCAGGCCATGATGGTCACCATTGCGGGCATTGCGATTGGTATGCGTAATACCGGTTAAACCCAGCCTGCAACGCCCAATAAAAAAGCCGCTGTCATTTCAGCGGCTTTTTTTTGCCAAAGATGCGGTGACGGCGTTCCGGTAGTGCAAACCCTACGGGGCTGTTGAGGGGGTTGCGGCTTACGCCGCAAAGACGGTAGCTAATTTTTCTACGAAGAATCGTCATACCGGCGCAGGCCGGTACCTCCATCTGACAACCGTGGCATTGCATTGGCTGTAGGAGGTTGGCGGCTTGCGCCGCAAAGACGTTTCTGCGTGGTGACTGTATTTAGATAGCCCGCCACCGCTTACGATGCGGTGGCGGAGCCCCCATGGATGGGTTTACGGCGTGGCTGCGTTTATGTCGCCATTGCGGCGCGCACTACAGCCCGTCGCAATTAGCCGTGGACGAAGTCAACGCCCATTTTGATATCGCCGCGCAGACCTTCCAGCATATCCTGCTTAGCTTTCGTTTCGAAATCGCTTAGTTCGCCGTAAGACAGTATTTCGTCTACCCCATTGGCGCTCAGGCGCACTGGGTGAGCAAAGAATGCGGCGTCATCGCTGTCGTCGGTTTGTACATACGTGTACTCAACCACGTTCTCGCCCTGCATCGCAGCAATCAGTGACAGACAGAAGCGCGCGGCCGCCTGACCCATAGACAACGTGGCAGAGCCACCACCGGCTTTCGCTTCAACCACTTCGGTACCTGCGTTCTGAATGCGGTGTGTCAGGCTTTCCACTTCATCATCCGTCAGTGAAACACCTTCAATTTGCGACAGCAGCGGCAGGATGGTAGTACCTGAGTGACCACCAATTACTGGCACATGCAGCGCAGCAGGATCTAAGCCTTTCAGCTCAGCAACAAACGTTTCAGCACGGATCACGTCCAGCGTGGTTACACCGAACAGCTTGTTTTTGTCATACACGCCTTTTTCTTTCAGCGTTTCTGCTGCGATAGCCACAGTGGTATTTACCGGATTGGTAATAATACCAATGCAGGCGTTTGGACAATGCTCTGCACACCCTTCTACCAGCGCTTTCACAATGCCAGCGTTGGTATTGAACAGGTCAGAACGGTCCATACCCGGCTTACGAGGAACACCCGCGGGGATTAGCACGATGTCTGCACCGTCCAGCGCATCGCCCAGATCCTCTTTACCGTGACCGGTTACTTTTACATCAGTGGGGATGTGGCTTAAGTCAACAGCAACACCGGGAACAACCGGCGCCACGTCGTACAGCGCCAGAGCAGAACCCGCTGGCATTTGTGTTTTTAACAGCAAAGACAACGCCTGACCAATACCACCGGCAGCACCTAACACGGCTACTTTCATACCATTTCTCCTATGGAATAACATAAGTGATTAGAGCCTGTTTATCTTTGCGCACCGATTATGCAGAAAACGACACTGCCCTCATCTGCAATTGCCTGCCAGTTTTATGGCCGGCGGCATGTCCGCTAAACAAAGATAAACAGGCTCGGGGCCGTAACAGTAAAGCAACGGCTGACAAAACTCAATCACCGGATGGTCGTAGTCGGGCGATTAAGGCCCGAACCAACGTGATATTCAACATCATGAATGGTTATGCAATTAAATTGAACAACGTGCACCTCTCGGGCACAATATTGTGACCCTCCAATAACAGCAAGAATACATGGCGAACGTAAAGCAAGAACAACTCATCAAAGCCTTCAAGGAAATTCTCAAAGCAGAAAGTTACGGCTCGCAGGGCGATATTGTTACCGCGCTTAAAGAACAGGGTTTCGATAATATCAGCCAGTCGAAAGTCTCACGCATGCTTAGCAAGTATGGTGCGGTACGCACCCGCAACGCACGGGGTGACATGGTTTACTGCCTGCCACCGGAGCTGGGTATGCCAACCGCCAAAAGCCCGCTCAAACAACTGGTTCTGGACGTGGTACACAATAACGTGATGGTGATCATTCGTACCAGCCCGGGCGCGGCACAATTAATTGCCCGGCTTCTCGACTCGCTAAGCAAAAAAGACGGCGTGGCCGGCACCATTGCCGGTGACGATACGATTTTTATCGCCCCTGCCGATGTCACTGAAATCGAGGCGGTCCGCCAGCGGGTTGAAGATCTGTTTGACAGCGTCTGACACGGCTTTTTTACTCATATAAAAAAACCCGCCGAAGCGGGTTTTTTCTTATTTATCGTGGTATTACTTAAAAGCGGTACTCGATACCCACACGAATTTCGTACAGTGACGCATCACCTACCCGTGACTCTGCACGATCACCGGGGCCTACGGTATTCGGGAAGTCAACCTGCTCCAGAATACCCCAGTCGTCATTGATAAGGTTAGTCAGGTTATCCACTACGAAGAACGCACTGGCACTGTGGCCTTCAGCAAAACCCGGCAGTTCTTGCGAAATACGCAAGTCCAGCTTACCCCACCATGAGCCATAGTGTTCGTTTCTCTCTGCACCCGGCTCCATGATGTTCTCAACATAGTCAAGGTAAGGGTCAAAGACGTAAGGCTCAGAGCCTGTTCCGTCAAATGCATAGCTGTACGGCTGACCTTCACTTAGCGCGCCAAACAGTGAGAAGCGTGTTGCATACTCTGCAAAGAAGTTTGTTTCGTAGTTCAGCGTAGCGGTAAAGCGATGACGGATATTGTAGTTGGACGTAGACGATACCTGTTCCTGCGGATCAAAGAACGCACGGTTGGTATAGTTCGAAATTGCAACTGAGCTGGTCATCGGCTGCACATCTTCCGCATCGCTATAGGCATAACCAGCAGTGAAGTCCACACCGTTGTCGTACTGTTTAGCGACACCAAAGGACAGCATATACGACGTACTGTCTGTGTCAGAGTTGGTCAGCACGAAGCTTGGCTCACGCACGCTGTCATACTGTGGGTAGCCCTCATCTGTTGTACCAATCTGCTCAAGGTCACCACGCAGAATAATCGCCTGGTCCTGAAGGCGGCTAACCAGTAAATCTGCCGTAAACAGGTAGTTATCCGGGAAGATATGGGTTACGCCCAACGACAGTTTCCACTCTGACGGGATATCAAAGTTTGGATCCAGGTAATTGATTTCAAAGTTGTCACCAACACCGCTGGCAACGGCATCGTAAAGTTCTTTTGGCACACCATAGCCTGGCCCATTCGGTACACCGTCTTCCAGCCCCTCATACACTACATCGTCATCAAACAATGAGCGGGAACCATCGGTGTAGCCAAACGAACGGCCGCGCTGACCAAACTGCAGCACGTTGTTGGCAGAGAAACTGTTGGACAACCAGACATTCGGATTACCACCAGAGTAGAGACCCACACCACCGCGCAGCGTGGTGTCATCGGTCAGGCTGTAGGTCAGTCCCAGACGCGGCTGAATAAGGCCTTCTCCATCCAGCGTGGCCGTGTTAGAGAAGCCATAGTCTGCAACAAAATCCGGATTTTCCGCCGGCTCGTCACTGCTGGTATACCAGTCGTAACGCAGACCCACCATAAAGGTGAAATCGTCGTAGTCGAAGTCATCCTGCACATAGACAGTATTTAAGGCGTAGCCCCAGTCAGCGGCGGCATCTTCAGGGTTTTGCGACGGCGCATTATTGTAGTAAATCGAATCAGCAAAACCGTTGCGGAAGTTTTCTATGCCATCAAAACGAATTTCTGTTTCAGAGTGCTGAACAAACAGGTTGTACACGTCCAGTGCTTCGCGCTCGTAACCAAAGGTCAGCTCATGGCCGTTGTCCATGTAATAGAAACCACGCAGCGACACATTAAACAGATCATACCCCAGGACATTTGACTGACGGCTGTCATCGCCGCCCAGGTATACGTCAACATCATCGGTTTCAACCCGGATTTCACCGAAGTCCGTGCCCCCTACCGAGTTCTGGCGGTTTTGCAAATCAAGGTAGCCAATGCGCACTTCCGTAGTAAATTTATCCGTCCAGTCTGAATAAAGCACACCGACCCATGATTCAAGCTCGGCGCCACGCTCATACAGGTGGTTCTGGAATTCAAATTCATCGTTATCGCCGTCGGACTCTGTGAAGTTATTCCCGTCATTATAGTTGTAGGTTAATGACATACGGTGCTGGGTGTTGATGTTCCAGTCCAGTTTCACCAGCAGCTTTTCATCTTCATTGTCGAGACTGCTTGGGATTTGACCCGGATCATACTGATACAGGTTGTTTGCAATGCTGACGATCTCATCAAGCTCGGCCTGGGTGATGTTAATCTCATCGACGGCACCCGAGCCGATAGGCCCACGGTCAAACAGGTTCGCGCCTTCCAGTTTTTCATAAGCGGCGAAGAAGAACAGCTTGTCTTCAATCAGCGGGCCGCCTACCGTAAAGCCCATACGCTTTTCAGAATATTCACCCAGATTGACATCTTCACCCTCAAGCGAGTCACCACGGAAGCTGTCGCTGGTGTAATCATAAAATGCGCTACCATGAAATTCATTGGTACCAGACTTGGTTACCGCATTGATATTACAGGCGGTAAAGCCACCATACATGACGTCAAACGGCGCCAGCTCAACGGCAACCTGTTCAATTGCATCAAACGGAAACGGCATACGCTCAGTCGGATAGCCGTTCTCGTTCAGGCCAAACGAGTCGTTAACCCGAACACCATCCAGCGTAAAACTGTTAAAACGCGGGCTCTTACCGGCACAGCGAATCGAGTTTTGATCGCCGGCGGACTCATCCACATAAACCCGTGGGTCAAGACGAATGATGTCAGTAATATTTCGGTTAATCGCCGGGGCATTTTGCAACTCTGCAGCGCCAAAGTTGGCTGACGGACCACGTTCATTAAACGCCATACCACTTAAGGCGCGACCTGTGACGACGATGTTCTCTACATCCTGTTCTGCCTGCAGTGCCAGGTCCACTGTGTAGGGTTCGCCCAGTGTCAGATAGACTTCTTCGACGATGGTGTCTTCGAACCGGTCAGAATCGATAATAATCTGGTAAGGACCGCCCACGCGAAGGCCGCTCAGTGAGAACTGGCCACTTTGGCCAACGGTAGTCTCACGCACGGTACCCGAAGGTACGTGAAGGATAGTAATTTTGGCACCGGCGTCTGCCGCTCCCTGAGGACCGGTAATATTACCACGAATGCCGGAAGACGTTTCCTGCGCCACCGCGGTCGTTGCCACGCCAACAGAAAGCGCGACAGCCAGCGCGACGCGGCTGAGTTTAGCAATAGAGTTCATGAGTGTTTCCTTTGTTCCAAATTGGCCCTGCAGAGCGACGGCTTGACTGACCTGCCGGGGATCGGGTCGTACTTTATGACAGCTATATGACAGATTTATGACTTGTTGTTTTTCTGTCATCTTAACACTAGCAGGTTAATAATAAATTGTGACCACTGTGTGACAATTGGCTGTTATTTCATTGGAATGAATACAAAAATGTATGGTCCGCCTCGTTATTGCAATGATTAATTTCGATAACGGGGCTGGTTTTGCGCTAATGTATTCGGAGTCTGATTAGGCGCTTTCGCAACCCGCTCCACGATGAGATCCGCGCTGGATTATCCTCAAAAAACCGAAAGCTTCTGTGAGCTGTTTTTTGTGTCAGGTTTTAATCCAGTGGTTCTACCGTTTTCGTCATCTCTTTTATCATTGCAAACCCGGTGCTAACGCTTTGTCGCTAAATGCTTGTTTTGTTTTCATGACTGCCCATGCTATGCGAGCTAACTTGTTGGCCAATGCGACTGTAGCGACATTGAACGGCTTGGTTGCTCGCAGATTCATTAGCCACTCTCCGTAGATTTTTCCCGTCTTCTCAGGCCTCGACATTACCGCCCTGGCCGCATGGATAAACAAGGTTCGAAGCTCCTTGTTACCTCGCTTACTTATGCCCAGTAATTTGGGCTTACCGCCTGTTGAATATTGCGCAGGCACTAATCCTAACCAAGCTGCCATATTCCTACCGTTCTTAAAGTCCGTTGCACTGCTAATATTGGCAACACAAAGGCTGGCCGTCATATCGCCAATGCCCGGGATCGTCTTCAGCAACTGAGCAACCGGATCACCCTCCACCAATTGCTTAAGCTTTTTGTCCTGTTTCTCAATATTTGCGTTGAGAAGCAGGTAATGCTCGTGCAACTCCACGAGCTCTTGCATTAATAACGGCGGAAGGGGCTGCCGCTGCTGCGCCAGCCAGCTAAACAGTTGTTTCATCACACTATGACCTGTTGGAAGGGCAACGCCAAACTCCAGTAGCAAAGCACCGATGCGAGACATGCAGGCTGTTCGGTCTTTGATATATCCGTGCCTGGTTTTATGAATAGCAGAGATGATTTGTGCCTGCTCTGACTTTACGCTGACGAAGCGCATGTTCGGCCTTGTTGATGCTTCGCATATCGCATCCGCATCAATAAAATCGTTCTTATTACTTTTAACAAACGGCTTTACGTATTGTGGAGGGATAAGCTTGACCTTATGGCCCATCGACTCGCATTGTCTGCCAAGCCAGTGTGCGCCGCCACATGCTTCAAACGCAATTGTGCATGGAGATAACTGATGAAGATAGTGAATTAATGCAGAACGAGAAAACTTCTTACGGATTACCTGATTATCAGAGTAGTCACGGCCTATGACGTGAAACGATGATTTGCCTAAATCAATACCAAGGACTTTAATAGAAGACATGATGGTTCGCCTCTTTGTTTGCCTAACTCTAAGCGTAGAAGCTCAGAGGTGAGGCGGACCATCTAATTAAACCGGCTATCCTGCGATAGCCGGTTTAAGTGTCACGATAGTGGGTGCACTATTATTAGAATGTGTATCTTACACCCACTTTGATGCGCCAGGTTGACTCAGACACATCAAACTCATCGTAATTGCGTGTATCGGTACCACCGAACGCTTCCTGCAGTACGTACTGACCCTGGTCGTTGATGTCAAAGTCATACAGGATCTGCTGAGGGAAACGCATGCGGTAAGACTTACCCCAGTCATCGTTCAGCAGGTTAGCAAAGTTGTCGATAGTAAAGTACAGACGACCTTTGTGGCCTTCCAGGAAGCCTGGAATTTCCTGAGAAATTGCCAGATCCATGGTTGTCAGCCACGGCTGTGTTGATGAGTATTTCTCAATGTAGCCGCCGGCTGCGCCTTCAACACCCGCTTCTGCTGCAATCGCCATGATTTCGTCGTAGCTCAGGCCCGCTTCGAAATCAAAGGCCGTATCATCAGCACCTGATGGCAGGTACGGCAGATAGATATCTGAATCATCAAATTCTGGCTGGTCACCGAAGTCATCATCACGGAATGAACCTAATGTCCACGAGAATGGACGGCCAGAACGACGCTCGAAGAACAGGTTCACGTTGGTTTCATAACCTTCGAAGAACTCGTGCTTATAGCCTAAGTTCAGAACCAGACGATGCTCGATTTCATAGTAGGCTGTACCAACCAGCGGATTGTTACGGTTAACCGTTACTTCGTACTGGTAGTTCGACTCAGCGGTAGAGCTGGTACCTGGGTTCGCTTCAGTGATGTCCTGGTGCGTGTACGATGCGTTGATGCTGAAACCATTATCCCACTGTTTCTGTAATGCAGTTGTCAGCAGGATGTTGCGGCCACCGTCATCCGAGTTAGTCAACTGCAGATCATAGTTGCCTTCGTATTGGGTACCGTCATACACGTTATCCCAGATAATGCGGCCTTCCGGCGTGCGGCGACCATTGTCTTCACGAGACAGGTCTACCCAGTACGCCGCGTCCTGCTTGTCGACATAGGTAAATTCGGTGGTCCAGGCAAAGTTTTCACCCAGTCCCGGCACGTCGAACACGTACTCGGTACCGATCTGATAGCGCCAGTCAGATGGCAGCTCAAAGTTCGGATCGATCTGGTTAGTACTGCCCGCGCCCTGCATAAGCGCATCCTGTGCAACCTGAGGAACACTGTTAAAGTCAACCTGAGAAGGATCAAGGTCGGTCAGCAGCACGTTATCTTTGGTTACACCATCATTGGTGTAGGCATTCGATATCCAAACCAGCGGCATACCACCGTAGTAGCGGCCAACGCCACCACGCAGAGTAAAGTCTTCTGTAATTTCCCAGTCAAACCCTACACGCGGCAGGATAATGTCGAACCCATCCAGATTTTCAGTGTTGGCAAACCCATAAGTGTTCTGGAAGTTTTCGTTTAGGACTGGTGAATCGTCAACGGTGAGGTACTCGTAGCGCAGTGCGGCAGTAACCATAAAGTTGTCGAACAATTCAAAGTTGGCGTCGCCGTAGATTGAATAGGTGGTGCTATCTACGTCAAACGCGATGTCTTGTTTGTTGTTGGTAAAGGCATTGGCATATTCAAGCTGAGCGATTTCGCCTGCAGCGAAGGCAGATAAATCATCGAATTCCCAGGTGCCTGATGAGTCACGCCCGTACAGGTTGTAGTTCCAGGTGTCTTCCATTTCCACACCGAAGCGATACTCAACATCACCAACCAGGTACGTACCGTGCAAGCCAATGTTCCACACTTCGTTGGCAAGGACGTTGGCATGACGGTTTTCGTCAGCACCGGCTACAATGGTATCTCCATTGTCTCCGCCAGGCACGGTATCAACATTAATTTCACCCCAGTCAGTAGCCGTCACTGACGCCTGTTCAAACTCTTTGTAAGAGATGCTCAGTTCAGTCTGGAAATCTGCTGTCCAGTCTGAGTACACGTGCGCTGTGTAGAACGTGTTTTCCTGCACTTGCGACCACGCATTTGATGCCAGGCGAAGAGTATCGTCGCTGTCATTATAGTTACGCGCAGCGTTGTTTTCCTGCTTGCTGTAAGTAAAGTCAGCACGGTGGTCCTGGTTGATGTTCCAGTCCAGTTTGATAAGCGTCTTTTCATCTTCATCCGGAGCCGGTGCGCCGCCGATTGAATCCTGCAGACCGTAAGTATCGTTCAGAATATTGATGACACGGTTGGCAGCGGCCAGTGTCTCATCCCGATAGAACTCAGGCTTGAAGTTGATCGCAATTTCTTCTTCCCATTTCTCGTAAGAAGCGAAAAAGAACAGTTTGTCTTCAAGAATTGGACCACCCAGGGTAAAACCGTAGCTCTGTTCTTCGTTCTCAACATCGAACTCTTCTTCAGACAGGCGTGTATCTTTAGCATCACCCATCATCGGTACTTCTTCGTAGAAGGCTGTACCGTGGAATTCGTTAGTACCCGACTTGGTTACCACGTTGATGTTACCACCACCAAACTTGGCAGCACGACCGTTAAACGGCGTGTACTCAATAGATACCTGGCTTACTGCATCCAGAGAAATAGGCGGACGGGTAGTAGGGTAGCCGTTCGATTGCAGGCCAAAGGTGTCATTAATACCTACACCATCTACAGTCAGTGCATTGTATTTTGGGTTTGAGCCAGCAACACTCAGCTCAGTGCCGTCAGGACTTACCACAGCCAGAGGGTTTGAACGCACAACATCTTTCAGATCACGATCAAACGTCGGCATGTTCTGAATAGCGTCTTCACCAAATACTGAGTTCGCGCCGCTGTTCGCAAAGAAGTCGCGGGTACCGGTAACAGTAATGCGCTCTACATCTGACACAGACTGAAGTTGTGCATTCAGGTTAAATGTGTCATTCAGGTCCAGGTAAACGTCTTCGATAACCTGGCTCTGGAATTTGCTTGATTCAACGATAATGGTGTAAGGACCACCAACACGCAGACCACGCGCAGAGAATTTACCTTCTGCATTAACCTGTACTTCTTTTACCGTACCGGAAGGCTGGTGAAGGATGGTAATTGCACTGCCCGCAGCAGCATTACCCTGAGGACCAACAATGGTACCGCGCATTGAAGACGACTGACCAGTGTTTGCCATGGCTGACGTTGCAACGCCAACTGACAATGCAACAGCCATCGCTACGCGACTTAGCTGAGTTTTAGAGATCATGTGTGTTTCCCTTGTATTTAGGCGAAAAATGCCATGTTTGTTTCACTTTTCACTACATCTTTGCCGTGCTCAAACAGGCACGCGCTGTTTTCTTTTAGGCGCCGCAATTGTTCTTCAGATATATTTCACGAATATGACAGAATTAATAAAAATCAAATTTTTAACATCTTGTTAATATTAAATTTTTTACTACTTTCCTGACCACTCGGTCAATAATGTTATTTGAATTATTTACTGAAAAATCCTGATGTAACAGCGCGGGTATTCTCTGTGCAATACAAACTAATAACCAGCGTTTAACGACATTCAGTTTTATTTATAAAATATCCAATATAAACAACACCTTACTGGCTATAGATAAACTTACCGGTTGCATTAAATAAGCTTAACTGGTGAAATTGCGTCATTAAATAAAGCGGCATTTATAACGTAAATTTGTCTTTATCTGTTTTCCTTCACAAAACCTGGGGGCTGTTATTGCTGGTCGCTGCTATTGCCTGCGGTGTGATTTCGTACTGGCAAAATGCGGTGACAGTTCCCGCCATCAAGCCTCAGACTGGCCTGCGTTTGCAGTGTCCCACGACAATTTCAACCAACAGTGAATCGTACGACGTCTATGTCACCGATGCCTCCATCGCTGAAATGGCAATCGAAAAGTTTTGCAATAACCCAGTCGTGAAGCGTCAGTTTGGCAACGTCAATGTGGTGGTGGGGCAAAACGACTACGACACGTTCCGCTATATTAACCACGGTGTGGTGGATCTGGCGCTGGTAAAAAGTAATGTCGTAGAGGCGTTCGGTGCCGATGATATTTATGGCTTTAAAAATATCGCCTCGCATCCCGACTACAGTGCGTATTTCATTGCGTTACGTGAAAAGCCTGAGCTGACTAAAGAGTTCCTGCTGGGCAAACGTATCGGCATCCTTGATTACCCAAGTAGCCGTTCAGGCCATATCGTGCCGAAAACGGTGCTTAAATCTCTGGGTCTGACCGAAAACAATGTCGAACTGAATTATTACAACTCTCATCAGGAACTACGCAGTGCCCTTCTGGCCGGCGATGTTGATATTATTTCCTCATACTGGGGAAGCAATGACGATGCTATTTTGTCCAGGAATTATGCAACGGCGCTGATTGACAATGTCAGTGGTATGCAGTGGTTTCTGAAGCTACAAACCCGCAATACCGATCTGTTATGTGCAACACAGCAAGTCATCCAGTCGATTTCAGATATGCATCCGCGTTCGTATTATCAGAACGTGACCATGATGGTGGAGTGTGAAAATGTTACGCTTTAATATCGTCAGGCGTCACTGGCTGCCAATCATTGCGCCACTGCTCGGCTTCTACCTGGTGCTGCAGACAGCCGCAAGCATAGGACAGATTGCGGCAGGGTGGTTCGCCACACACCGCGCTTTGGATAATATTGAGCGCCGGGTCAGTCTCGACCAGGCCTATGTGGATATCGGTAATGCTGCGCTTGGCACACCGGTAAATAAGTCGGCGGTAGAGCGCTACATCAGCCGCGTCAATATGGCGCTCTCAGATATGCACTATCCAGCCCGCATTTTGCGTATTCAGGATGTAACCGGCAATAGTGACGCGTCACGTTTCTCAGTCAGTCATTCGCTTGTACTTACCACCTCAGAGCAGCAAATAACTATCGTCGCCAGTGCACGACCGCTGAGTGCTTACCTGTCGCTAAGCGTTACCGCACTGCTGATAACGGCCCTGGCACTGCCGCTGCGTATTTATTCTTACCGACGTACCCGTCAACGGGCCCGTCACCAGGCCAGTTCTGATATGCCCGCAACGCCGAAACTGGTCATTAATTTAAAGGATAAAACCCTCGGCAACGGCGTCGATGATACTCAGGTAGTACTGCAAAACAAGCCACTTTGCTTTTATACCGCGTTGCTTAAATACTGCATTGGTAACCCCGGCGCGCCGTTACAGCATCATCAGCAGGTCCCGGAAGAGTTGCTCACGCTGGCCAACCGGGTATTCAGCCGGCTAATTGAACTGGGTCATACTAAGCGCAAGCGGCCCGACTTTAATGCAAACCTGGATAAAACCTTAAGTGAAATTCGTGCAGCGCTGGACGAAGTGTTTTTTACCTTTAACGAAGAAAAAGAGCTGTATTACCCGCCACGTGCACAGGGTGAAGGCTCCCGCTCTAAACAACATTCCTATGCGCTGCCGGTACTGCACGAAGAAGACATCGAAATTATTGGAAATTAAGCAACTCACACTGATATAAAGCCGCAGTTCGGCCCGCTTTCCACGCACTTCCCTGCCATAATCCGAACTTAAGATTGATTCGCACCGTGCAAACGCGTATCTTTGCAGCAGATAAATTACACGTCTTATTTTATGCAAGCGCCGTTGATTATTGCGATATCCGGAGCATCAGGCTCTGGCAAATCGCTATTTACTAAAAATTTGTTTGATGCTTTCTCTTCACAGGGTAAGCCTGTGCAGGTATTACGGGAAGATCATTATTATCGTGCCCAGGATCATCTGCCTATGGAGACCCGGGAACAGAATAATTATGACCACCCCAATGCATTTGAACATGAACTGTTAAGGGCACACCTGCAGGCCCTGCGCAGTGGTGAGCCCATCGACTATCCTCATTACTGCTTTAAAACCCACACCCGGTTGCCCGAAACCGAGCGACTCAACCCGGCGCCTGTGATTATACTGGAAGGCATTATGCTGCTTGCGCGGCCAGAGCTATTGCCCAGCTATGATGTAAAAATTTTCATTGATACGCCATTAGATATATGTCTGATGCGGCGCATGATCCGCGATGTAAAAGAGCGTGGACGGACCATCGAATCGGTGGCAAAACAATACGAACAAACCGTCAAACCTATGTACCATGAGTTTATAGAGCCCAGTCGGTTCACAGCCGACGTCGTGGTAACCCAAGGCGGGAAAAACCAAATTGCCCTGGATGTGATCAAGTCGCATATTCAGCAGGCACTGACTTAAAGGAAGTGAAGTTATGTCAGGTTTAGTGGGCATTGCACTACTGCTGGGCATTGCCTATGCGCTCTCTTCAGCCAGAAAATCCATTAACTGGCGTACTGTGGGTGGCGCATTTGCGCTGCAGGCAATTATCGGCGGCCTGATCCTCTATGTTGAGCAGGGCAAACAGGCGTTACTGGGCCTGACCCGCTTTGTTGCTAATATCATCGATTACAGCCAGCAGGGCATTAACTTCCTGTTCGGCCCTGTGGGTGATCAGTCTATCGGCTTTATCTTCGCGTTTAACGTGCTGCCAGTGATCATCTTTTTCTCCTCACTGATTGCGGTGCTTTATCACCTTAAAATTATGGGTTTGGTGATCAAAGTGATTGGCGGCTTTCTGCAGAAAGTTCTGCGCACCTCGCGTCCGGAGTCGTTGAGTGCCTCGGCCAATATCTTTGTTGGGCAAACCGAAGCCCCCCTGGTAGTACGTCCCTTTATTCCGCACATGACCAGCTCCGAGCTGTTTGCGATCATGGTGGGCGGCCTCGCCTCGATTGCTGGATCAGTCATGGCTGGTTACGCAGGCATGGGCGTAGAACTTAAGTATTTGCTGGCTGCCAGCTTTATGGCAGCCCCTGGCGGTTTGTTGATGGCCAAAATCATGATGCCGGAAACGCAAAAAGCCAATGATGAACTCAATGACGTAGATGCAGAAGACACGGGGTATGCCAACGTGTTTGATGCTGCCGCGAGCGGGGCTGGCTCAGGGTTACAACTGGCACTTAACGTAGGCGCGATGCTGCTGGCGTTTATTGCACTTATCGCCATGCTTAACGGACTGGTTGGCTGGACCGGCAGTCTGTTTGGATATGAAAACGTAACGTTTGAAGGCATTCTGGGCTTTTTATTGCAACCACTGGCGTGGGCCATTGGGATTCCGTGGGATGAAGCCGCGCTGGCAGGCAGCTTTATCGGCCAGAAAGTGGTGGTAAATGAGTTCGTTGCGTATCTCAGCTTCCTGGAAAATGAAGCATCACTGTCAGAAAATTCAGGCGCTATCATCACCTTTGCACTATGCGGTTTTGCTAACTTTTCATCGATTGCCATTCTTATGGGGGGCATTGGTGCCATGGCCCCTACCCGTCGCAAAGAGATTGCCCGGTTGGGGCTAAAAGCCGTGTTTGCCGCAACCCTGTCCAACTTGATGAGCGCAACCCTGGCTGGAATTTTCCTGTCTCTGGGTTAATTCTTCCGTCAAAAGTGGACTAATTAGTCAGCTTTGTATACATTACCGCCTTTTATGGGCGGTAATTGATTTTGGTCAATCGGTACACCTTCCATAAACTCGGTCTATCATTATAATGCCGCGGTCAATGTAAACGGGAAGAAGTTATGCAATTAGTTGCTGTAGATTATCAGGCAGACAACGCTGCCGAATTGTTTGTTGAGTCTTTGCGAGAAACGGGCTTTGGCGTGCTTAAAAACCACCCGATCAATCAGGAGATGGTGGCGGACATTTATTCGCAGTGGCAAACATTTTTCGACGGCGAAGAAAAGCACAAGTACCTGTATAACAAAGGCAGTCAGGACGGCTTCTTCCCCCAAAGTGTCTCTGAAGTAGCCAAAGGCTTCACCAAAAAAGACATTAAAGAATACTACCATTTTTACCCGTGGGGCCAGTGCCCGGACGAGCTGCGCCCGCAACTGGCGTCATATTACGAAAAAACCACAACGCTCGCCGGCGAGTTGTTGCGCTGGGTAGAAAATCATTCTCCGGCGGACGTCAGCAAGCATTACAGCGAGCCGCTGTCTGACATGATTAAAGACAGCGATCAAACACTGCTGCGTGTACTGCACTATCCCCCACTAAGTGGTGATGAAGAGCCAGAGGCTATTCGTGCCGCCGCACACGAAGACATTAACCTGCTGACCATATTACCGGCGGCAAACGAACCCGGCCTGCAGGTAAAAGCCAAAGACGGCAGCTGGCTGGATGTGCCCAGCGACTTTGGCAACATTATTGTTAATATTGGTGACATGCTGCAGGAAGCATCCGGGCATTACTTCCCGTCCACCACCCATCGTGTGGTAAACCCTGAGAATGCCGATATGACCAAGTCGCGCATTTCCCTGCCGCTGTTTTTGCATCCGCGTCCTGACGTTGTGCTCTCTGAACGTCATACCGCCAAAAGCTACCTGCAGGAAAGATTAAAAGAGCTGGGCGTGATTTAATCCCGGACCAGAAAATGACAATGGGGCCAGAATGGCCCCATTTTACTGTTCGAAGCGCAGGTCCAGTTCAATTAGCGACTGGACTGTAACATTGTAAGTTTCGACTCGTAGCGTTTTTCATCCTGATGATTCGATGCATACCGCGCAGCCTGTTCCAGATAATGCCTGGCCCGAGAAATATCCCCCATAGCAAAGTATGTTTTACCCAGTCCGAACATGATTTCGTGGTGTTTTTTTAAACGTTTTGCCTGCTTATAATGCTGTATTGCCTTTGCATATTTCTCTTCGTAGAGGGCCTGTTCCCCTAATATAAAGTGATAGAACGGATTGTTTCGCCTCTGACTGTCCACTGACGCCATGATTTCTCTGGCTTTCTCTGCCTGACCATTATGCCGGTATAACACCGCCAGATTCTCCCACCCTGTAAGGTTATCTTCATCTATCGCCAGCGCGTAGTGATAGCTCCGCTCGGCTTCATCGTATGCCTGCTTAAAACGATACAAAACGCCCAGATTTATCCAGGTCTGAGCCAGCTGAGGTGCGCGGTTTGCAGCGGCTTTGAAATACGCATACGCCTCGTCATAGTCGTGCTTTAAAATGGCATCTGCACCGCGGTTGTTGTAAAACATGGCGACCACCAGATCTTTTTTAATCCGGTTTCGTGGGAAGTGCTTACGGATCGTCTGTGGATCAAAGTCGACATCGACAAAATCGTCTTTCAGGCGGGTAATTTCCAATTCCATCGGCGTGGTAATACGCAGATTGATGTGCCCATTAAGCAGACTAAAGCCATCCCGGCGGGTCCAGTATTCAGGAATATCAACTTCATAAAACCAGGCGTCAAAGCCAGCATAATCAGCCATGGCGTAGGTCATAATAGACAGCGACAGACAGTTTGCAGCCCGGTTCAAAAACGTATTTCTGGCTATGGAATTGGCGTCACCTTTATACAGCAACCCCATTTCAGCGCGGTCAAATATCGCATAAACCAGGTTGCTGATATTCGTCTCGTAATTTTTATGATCGGAAATATGCGCATCAACAAACGCTTTAGCTTCTTCACTTAACGCAAAGATCTCTTTATCTGACACCACCTCAACTTCACTGTGCCCGTCAAAAAGCGCGTCATAGAGTGGTAATTCATCGCCAGCGTCCTGCACCTGTAAAGTAGTAACGCATCCTGTCAGCCACCAGCAATATAGGGTAACAATACCAAGTCGGACGCTTCGCATACGACACCTCCAAAGCTATTACAACATCACAGAAACAACGTATTATCACTAGCGTGTCGTTTCCTAAGGAAGATACGAATAACTCTATCGCATCTTCCTAAAGTATAGGTAGCCTGAAAATCTTTACAAAAATGTAACGATAAAATGTGCCGGTATCACGACAAAGGGTAAAAGAAGATGCGAATACCTCTTCCCGGCAATGCCGGGAGCAAGCTGAGAAAATGAATAATTATTAATCAACGATTTCGGATGTGTGCCCGTAGTAGCGAGTGTCTCAATGTTGAATTGAACCATGTCACGACAACCCAGGAGTTATTATGAAACGTGCATTATCCTTTATTTACCGTGCTGCCTTTGTTTTGTGCCTTGCAATGCCTGTATTTGCCGGTCACCACGAAGAGTCTGGCAAAAAAGACATCGTAGGCGTCGCCGCTGAAAACGACAACTTTTCCACGCTGGTAAAAGCGGTGAAAGCGGCAGGCCTTGTCAGCGTGCTCAAGCAAGACGGCCCGTATACCGTTTTTGCACCCACTAATGAAGCTTTCAACACATTGCCAGACGGCACGCTGGAGATGCTGTTAAAGCCAGAAAATAAAGATGAGCTTAAAAAAGTGCTGACCTACCACGTGCTGGCACAAAAAGTGTCAGCCAAACAGGCTATGAAAACTGACACAGCGCGCACTGTCGAGGGCTCAGAGATTACGCTGATGACCTCTATGGGGAAAGTGATGGTGAATAATGCAAACGTCATTAAGGCCGATGTGATGGCGTCTAATGGTGTCATTCATGTCATCGACAAAGTATTACTGCCCCCACAATTAATGAGCAGCCTGTAACCAGGGAGTACCCGGCAATGTTGCCCATGGCAACATTGCCTACATCATCAAAGCCAGCGCTTCTGTCACCAGAATATACAGGCCCAGCCCAAACAGGATAAGCGCGGCAAGTTGCTTCTGATACCCCATCCAGCGCTGCTGGTCGTTTGCCTTTTTCCTAACTGAGGTAGCCAGTTGACTGGACAGAAACACCACACCGAGATCACTGCAAAAAGCAATCACCGCATAAATGCCCCCCAGTGCCATGAGCTGCCATACCAGATCACCGGCTTGCGCAGACGTAAACTGAGGCAAAAACGCAACAAAGAAGAGCGCCGTCTTAGGGTTGGTCAGTTCGACTACCAGGCTTTGCCAGAATACATTGCCTGTTGTCTTTGTCGCCTCATTCGATGCCGACACCGATGCCTGCCGAAAGGCTGACAGACCAAGATAGAGCAAATACCCCGCCCCAAAGAGCTTGATAGCGATAAACAGCACAGGTGATACCGCAATAACAGACGCCAGCCCCAGTGCTACCAGTATGGTATAGATAAGACTGCCCAGCGCCATTGCCCCCGCTGCTGCAACACCGGACGCACGCCCGGTTTCCATGGTACAGGCCATGATATACAGGTTAGAAGGACCTGGGGACAAACTGAGCAACAGCGCAGATAAACTGAAACCAAACAGTAATTCTAATGGTGGCATACACTCTCACGACGTATAAAATATTGAGATTAACCCCAACGATTCACAGACTTACCGCGCTTAAATGCCAGAGTACAACTGATCCAACCATTGTCAGCGGGCGAATCTATAGTGTAACGAATAAGCGCAGTACAATGCGAAATAAAAGGAGCAAGCGTGTTTTTAACTTACAGTATTTCACTTTGGGGGCTCTGGCTGGTTGGCCTGACTGTGGTGCTTCAGGGGATCATTGCTGCCGTAGCACACCGCCGACAAAGCCGTTATGTACCGGGTAAGGTTGATGACAACCTTAGCCATGACTCTTTTGTATTTCGCAGTCACCGCACCTTTCAGAACTCGCTGGAAAATCTGACGCCCTTTCTTATCCCAGCGCTGCTAGCCATGTTTGTTGGTGTCGACCCGACCACGCTATCCATCATTGTGTGGATTTTTGCGCTGAGCCGGCTTCTTCATATGTGTCTGTATTATGCGATTGCTACCGAGAAAAACCCCAGTCCCCGCAGTTACTTTTACGGCATTGGACTGCTGGCGACACTTTCGCTGTACATCGTCACAGCGCTTGGCCTGCTCGGCTAGTCAGTGTTTGTGCCTAACAATAATACCGGATACACTGAGACCATTAAAAACAGGAGTTTTATCCGCCCGGATAAGGAGTCCGCGATGTCCGCAGAAAATCTGCAGCCCCGGCCGTTTAAGCAATGTCATGTTTTGATTGTGGATGATCAGGACACCAGCAGACTCGTTACCGAAGAAGTGCTCTGCAATGAAGTAATATGCTCAAGCCTTAGCACCGCCAACAATATTGTTGAGGAATGTCATAAGCATCGTCCTGATCTGATTCTGATGGACGTCGATATGCCCGGCGTCACCGGATTTGATGCATGTAAAAACCTGAACGACGATGAAGCATTGCGACACATTCCCGTGATTTTTGTCACAGCATCTGTGTCTGATGAGGATCAGTGTAACTGCTGGGCCTGCGGCTGTGTTGACTTTATTCCTAAACCCATCAACGCTACCACCCTCTGGAACCGCGTCCGGACACACCTTAGCAACGTGGTTAAAACCGAACTGCTTGAAAAGCTGATCTACATTGACCGTCTGACAGGTGCCTACAGCCGTCACTATTACGAAGACCACCTGCCTGCCGTCGAGCGGCATGCGAAGCGCACACAGTCTCCTGTTTCATTTGTGTTGTTTGATATTGATCACTTCAAACAATACAACGATCATTATGGCCATCAGCAGGGCGATAAATGTTTACGAGACGTAGCACTACTCGCCAAAGGGTCACTGTCCAGGCCACTTGACAAACTAATCAGGCTGGGCGGTGAGGAGTTTTTGGTTGTACTGCCTGAGACCGACCATGAGGGCGCGGTGCACGTCGCTGACCATCTCCGCCAGACCATTTATGAAGCGGCCATTCCCCACAAACCCGTTGCCCTACAGCGGGTCACAGTGAGCGCTGGGGTCGCAACGATGACGTCAGGTTCCAGAATGTCCAGTGACAGCACCATTGCGCTTGCAGACGAACAGTTATACCGTGCCAAGGATAAGGGCCGCAACGCTGTTGCAGCGCACCGGCCTGATAATTAACAGGAGCCCTGTGCAGCAGAGAAGCGTTGTTCCCCCACAGGCGTCGCTTTTTGAATGTTGAACACAATAAACAGCAAAAACGAGCAGTACAGCGCGCTCGCCAGCACAATGCCTTCGACCGCCTGAACGCCTAATATCATCAGCAGTGGCATGGCAAGGGCAAACGGTGAAAAGGCCAGTAAGATAACACCATTTAGCATCAGCGCCACCCAGATTCGCTCGCCTTGCTGTTTCGACAATGACAAACCAAGACAAAAATGCGCCAGCACATAAGGCATAATCTGGGCAACGCAGATCAGCCCCACGGCGAGCGTTGCCAGCATCAGCACTGATGTTTGCTCACCTGATGAGGTGCCACCACCGGTACCCGGCATAGCCTCTGACGGCGTCTGTAATAATGGCATCAGGTACTCAGCCACCATAAAGCCTGTCACGCTAAGCGCAATAATCATTATCAGCGCTGGCAGCAGCAGGCGCTGCTGAAACTTAAGTTCGCTCAGTATCTGCGACCAGTCCCCAGTGCGGTAGAGTGCCGTTGTGACACAGGTCAGCATCGTTATCGCCACAGCATACGCGGCCATTTTTATCGGGAACAGCGCATCAGGCACTACCGCCAGTAATCCATAAACAAGTATTGCCAGTAACAAGGCCAAAGGATACGTTTTGAAGAACTTCACCAGCTCTTTGTAAGCGCGCAGTGTGTCCTGAACAGAAAGCCGTGTGTTGATATGCATGGTTGCTACCTCATCAATGTCGTGCGAACTATACCGACAAGTGACCAAATGTTAACCACACCTGCACATATTTAATGTTAGTTAAATCAATACAAACGCGTTGAGTATGATACGTGAAATGCCGGCTTCAACTACTTACATGAACGCAGCACCTGACCCAAAAACGAACGTTAACCTGCGACGTGTCGCTGCTGTCCTGACCGCAAAAGATGTGATAAACATAACTGAGGAATAGTACCACCCATAAGGACTTTTTATGCGTCTCAGTTTACGCCTGCTTCTAGCAGCTTCTATCGTACTCGCCTCCACCAGCGCCACAGCCGGTATCTACACCAATGACTTGTCGAAATGTCTGGTCAGCTCTACCAACAAAGAGGACAGAGTGGCGCTGGTGAAATGGATGTTCACGGCGGCGTCAGCCCATCCGGCGGTCAGTGAAATTGCCTCGATTACCGACCAGCAGATCGAAATCGCCAATCAGCAGGTAGGTGACTTGTTCATGCGCTTGCTCACAGAATCCTGCCTTACTCAGACCAAGGAGGCCGTGACGTACGAGGGCATGTTTGCGATTCAACAGGGGTTTCAGGTGCTTGGCCAGGTTGCTGGCCAGGAAATGTTTGCCAGTCCCGAAGTTGCTGCTGGCATGGCCATCCTGCAGAAATACATTGATAACGATAGAATAGAAGCTGCGGTTTCTGATAAATAAATGTGTTGGGGACGCTTCGCCCCCTTACCACTTGTTTGACCTTACTCAACGCCCCTCTCTATCTGTCGTCGTAAGCCTCCGAAATGCTTCACTTTTATTCAACTGCGACATTTTTCTACTCAAACTGCAAATTGCTGTTATGATTAAAAAATAAACAACCAATAACTTTTGTGCGGTTTTACAGCGAGGAACAGGGAAATGGCATTTAACAACCAATTTCACGGAAACGTCGGACAGGTGATCCAGGTTGAAGGAAATGTTGTCGTCCACCCCCCACAGTCGCCGGATCAATTCAGAGCAGAGCTTGATAAATTCAAAGCCGCTTTGAGTGCTCACGCAGCAGAATCTCCTCATGCCCAGGAAGCAGCACAGGCGATCCAGGAAGTACAAAACACGGCAGGGTCAGGAGCGACTTCCGGCAACAACATTCAATCGCGTCTGAATGCAATAGCCCAGTCAATCACAACCGCGGCAGGCGCCAGCGATGGGCTGACAAAAATAGGCAAGGCGCTGGGTACCTTTGCGGCATTTGCTGCCACCTTGTTTTAAATACCGGAGACACGGATGTCGGACAACACCACTATCTTCAAGCGGGATGTGAATCAGGTCATTCAGGTATATGGCAATTATCATGAAGACAACACAACACCGCGGAGTAATGCGTTAAGTCATAAGATACTGCAGTTGAAATATTCCATCGACCGGGAGCAGATTCGCGGTCTGGTGGAGGCCTGGGTCAGCACCCGGGCGGCAAAGCGCACCAGCGCGCCACTGGTATTGACGCTGCTTGCATCCGATAACGATTCTCCAATAAATCTGGTTAAAGGCATCAAAAATGAGCTGGACTTTTTGATCGGCGAAGACGACATGCACCTGTTTGATCTGTCGGTAGACTGGCCCGGCCCACCGGTAGCAGCTCCTCATCGCCTGCTTAACCTATTCAATGCCATTGGTAAACAGGTGAGGTGCAAGCTTCCTGAGAAGCGGCGCGGCTTTTTGTCCGGGCTGTTTGCCGGCACGTCGCGCAAAGCCGCCGAAAACACGCCATGCCATTCACTTGCCCCCCTTATCCAGGCTATTCGGTACCGCGAGCAGCATATTTTAGTACGCATCAATGTCGAGCCAAGCAGTCTGGATAATGAGTTTCAAAGTATTTTTGAAAGCTGGCTTAGCCAGTGGCAGGCTGCGCAACCGCTCAACCCGGGCCAGCTATGTCTGGTCGTGCTTATCGTCAAAACGACGCCGGACTCAAAAAGCAGCGCGTCGGACATGATAGCGCAGTACCTGCAACAACACCCTGCCTTGCCCGTCGTGCCCAATGACCATGAGCTTGATGAGGTTGACTGGGCCGCACGACCCAATTTGTATTTGGGCAGGTTAGATGCACTGACGCTCGGCGAACTCACCAACTGGGTACGTACCCGCCTTCAGTATACGAGTAAAAACCTGGGCATCGAAGTAGATGAGCAAAAGCTTTTGGAAAACATCGAACGCGAACAAGCGACCCAGCCGCTGCCAATGGTAAAGGCTGAGGATGTAATTGAACGATGCGTAAGTGAACACATTTTTGATGTCGGCAAATGACAAGGAACCCCGCGACCCCATGACTGACTCAGCACGCTTCAACCGGTATTTTAAAGGCAACTCTCCAACGCCCTCGAAGCAGGGCTGGAAAAACCTTCCCAAACGCAAAGATTTTACCAGGCCACAGGGCTACATCGCGCAGCCCGGACTGATTGACGCGGTCAATGTTGCTCTGGCGCTTGGACAGCCCCTTCTGCTTACGGGGGAGCCTGGCACCGGTAAATCAACCTTGGCCAGCAATATCGCCTTTGAACTGGGCTGTGAGGACACCGATCTCAAAGTAGAAATCAAGTCCACGACCACCGCCAGAGAGTTGTTTTACACCTTCGACCACATTGGCTGGTTTAACTCACGTACTGTGAGCGACACACCACCGACGCCCTCCCGGTTCATTGCCTATACCGGCCTTGGCAAAGCGCTTTTAGTGGCAGCAGATAAGGTACCACAGGCCCTTATTCCAAAAGACATGCACATTGGTGAGCAGCGCCGCTCGGTGGTGCTTATTGATGAGATCGACAAAGCACCCAGAGATGTGCCTAACGACCTGCTCAATGAGATTGAGCATATGTATTTTAAGGTGCCCGAGATAGACAACACAGAAATAGCCGCCAACCCCGCGTACAGGCCCATTATCGTGATTACCAGCAATTCAGAGAAAGTGTTGCCGGACGCCTTCTTACGCCGCTGCATTTTCTACAACATAGAGTTTCCTGAACCGGACACCCTGATGCAAATTCTGCTCTCCCGGTTCAGTGACGACGATAATGTTCATCCTCAACTGCTGGAGGATGCGGCCAGCTTATTACGGCATTTGCGCGCCAGTCCGGACCTGGATAAAAAGCCCGGATTGTCCGAGATCATTGAATTTGTTGAAGTATTGAGCCCCTTTGCCGATGCCAGGCAGGGCTTACGTACGCAGAAGGATTTGATCATGGCAAAAATGAGCACGCTGCTAAAAAACCGGTTTCCTCATGGCCGAAAAGAGCAACTGATCGCTGACTGGCTTAATACCACGGGGTGACACAGATGCCATCGCCGTCGATGACGATTGACGACATTTACGCATTTTTTGATGTTTTGCGTAACTCGAAAAAGTTCGCAGTGGATCCCCGGCACTATCTGTCGGCGATGCAACTGCTGAATCTGCAGGCCCAGTCTGAGCAGGCACCCGCTATTTCAGACTGGGCATCGGTGCTCGCGCCCATTGTTTGCCGGTCGGCAAAAGAGCAGCGCTTGTTCAAGGTGTATTTCGACGAATGGCAGGCACAACAACGGTCAATCGCCATCGGGTCCGCCTCGCCACAGGCAATCAATCCCAGCGCAGACGTTCAGCCAGCATCGAGTAGCAGAAGCAGCGCAAGGTCTACCGCCAACAGAGGCCTTATTGTTGCCGTCATCACTGCGCTTATCGGCATCGCAATGGCGTTGTGGCTGAGTATGGAAACCGGCGTAGATATGCCCGCCGCGAATGAGCCCGCCACGCAGTCTCCCTCTGAGCGGCCAATTGAAACCAGGCCAAATGCCACCTCTACGTTCCAGACTTCGCCGCTGGTAAGCCATCTGTTCGAGGCTATGCTCGCAATAGCGCTGGCTTTGGGTATCTGGCTTTTGCGCAACAAAGAGAAGCGCTTTCAGGCGTTTCTTAACAGTGGTGAAATGGACGCCAGTTTTGAGTTTTCACAGCTGTCTGTTGAGCGCTTTTTATCACGACTTTACCGGGACAGACAATTCCGGCGCAGTACCGCTAAGTTCCGTCGTCACCGGCTTATTGAAACCAAGGAACTGGACGCCGAACGCACAACGTTGCTCGCCTCTCAGAACATAGGTTTCACACAGCCACAATACCTGACACGACAATTGTCACCTGAATACCTAGTGCTGGTCGACGCAGACGACTCGGGAGCTCACGTCACCAACCTGTTTGATGAACTGATAGATAGCCTCTCCACAGACGGTGCCATCGTTGACGCCTACTATTATTTTTCCGATCCACGCTACTGCTGCGCCGAGCAGGGCACACAAGAAAGACTGTCGCTTACCACGTTGTTGTCTCGTCACAGGGACGCGCGACTGCTCATTCTGAGCTCCGGTGACACCTTGATCCACACTTACACCGGCAAAGTGAAAGACTGGGTCACCCGGGTGTTCGGAGACTGGACGTGTCGCTGCATTGTGACACCTCGGGTATCGCCCCCCTGGGGCGTGACAGAGTCTGCGCTGATGTCTGCCGGATTCCTGTTGGTGCCGGGTCACAAGCAGGGACTGGAGATGCTGGCCACGGTACTTGAAAACCTTTCACTGCCTGAAGGCGAGCACACCAGCGTACACCGGGTTCCGTCGGTACGCATGAACCCATTCCCTGCAGATCTGATAAAAAATGAGAGTGAGTGGTTACTTTCAGACGCACGCTCTGAACAGGATGTGGAGCGCCTGATTGAACAGTTAAAACTGTATTTGGGCGAAACAGGCTACGTCTGGCTGTGCGCCTGTGCCATCTTCCCTACGCTGGTCTGGGACATTACGTCGTTCCTCGGCCATTGGCTGGCGCAATCACGCAATGAGCACCAGCTCAATGAAGATACGTACTTCCAGCTGGCCAATTTGCCCTGGTTCAAGCAAGGCATTATTCCCAATTACCTGCGCATCAGGCTTATCAGTGCTCTCTCCCCACACATCTGTGACACCTTGCGGCAGTGCATAGAGACCTTACTGGTTAATGCCCTGCATACCCCTGACACCAGCGAATCGGTGACCCTGGGTGTGCCGGTGACGCCGGAAAAGAAAGACTTCCTGCACGACAAGCTGGGGCGGCTTAAGCCCGACAATCCACTCAAAGATGGACTGCTGATTAATTTTTTAAATGGCAAAACACCACAAAAAACTGACTATCAGCTCCCCCATAAAGTGTCACGCCTGTTACAGCCAACGCCGCCCAAAATACCAGTCCGCTATCGCGATACGATCTGGCCTGTCACTGTTTCACTGTTGGGTGTTGCGCTGATATGGATTCTCAGCCAGTTTAATCGCTACTCACGCATTGTGGCTGACGCCATAGATACTGAATTGTTCGACTTTGTGATCCAACCCACTGGCCTGCTGATTTCCATCAGTGGCTTTATCTTTCTGCTGGTGCAGTGGTCACGGGCAGTCATGGGACACAATAAACTCCTTGAACGCTTTGCCTCGCCGGTTGGCCTGCGCTCTGTGCGTGTCCGTTACGCCACGGCACTGTTGCTGGGTATGACGCTTCTTCCTGCACTTTTTCAGTCACTCCACTTCATTGCCGGATTAGCGGATGAGCCCGCCCCCGTCAATACCCTCGCAAAGCAGGCCCCTACCTCCTATCAACAGAATACACCGCCTTCGGAGGTGGAAAGCATTGAGGTGGTGGCAACAACTATAGGATTCGCGGATCCTGAAACCGTCTGCCTGACAACCTTGCTGAGCATGGTCGTGGTGTTTTACCTGCTTTCACTTCACACGCCAAGGCGCTTCGTCTCTCATCGCTTTATGCAGGTAAGTTATTGCAACAGCCTGCAAATAAGTGACATGCTCAAACCGCTCTCCATGTTAAGGCTCGTCATCGCCGGCGGGATCGGATTGTTAGGCTGGAATTTGATTGAGCAGGGATATTATGTCAGTGACGCAGGCAATTCCGGTCTGCCTGTGTGGCTGGAAAAATATACCTTATGGGGCATTGGCGTAATGCTGCTGATGACCTTTGTGCTGACCGCTTGCAATCGTTACCTCAAACGCTACCAATTGCACCCGCTACGCCTGGCGGTCAGTATCAGTATTATCTCGGTTGCCGCCAGAGCCATTTCTGACGGTCTGGGTTACAGTCTCACGCAACTGATCGCCGAGCCTGCGGTGATGCTGGCAGATAGCATCAGTACAGAAATAGGCGATTTGACTGATATTGCGCTGTCGGTGGTGATCACGCAACTTTGCGCGGCTCTGGGATTTATGTTGGTCGCGCTTAATGTGTCGGCCCGGCTGCAGGCCCATAAGGCCTCACCCATCAGCTCGTTTTGCCTCAACTGGCCCGCATTTTTATTTGCCTTGTTACTGCTGATTGCGTTTGATGCCACCGCACAATTACTGCAACTGTATGATGCCGATATCCAGTTTGACGATTACGGCCAGATGCAGTGGCTGTTTTACAGCTTAATGCTGACGGCGTGGTTGCTGGGACCGAAATTTGTACACAACACCAGCCTGCCGGCCCTGATGTTTGTCAAACACCCCTTGCATACTGCGCTGGTGCTGCTTTTGTATTTCGGTGTGGTGTACGGCATACAGATGGTATTGGAGGCAAACAGTGACGTCACCGCCGTGTATCTGTTCAGAGCAGCGTTTGCGCAAAGTCTGACCTTGCTGTTGCTGCTGGTCGCACTGCGAGGCTGGCTGTATCAACTGGCACGCCCGCAGCCCATTCCATCCACCGCGACCAGCAATCTGCGTCTTGCCGATTACATGCTTGTAGCGCTGCTGTCGCTGTCCTTTCATATGACCCCGTTTACCTTCGACATGGGCGTATTGCTGCTGTTGCTGCTGCCCTGGTGGGCCAGTAAGGGCAAGCAGCTGTCTCCCAGAGTTATAGGCACGTTGATCCTGCTCTCGCTTATTACCGTGGATTTCTGGTTATACGACGGAAACCTGGATGGCCAGATCACTGCCAACCTGTCGCTCTTTTACTTGCTGATTGGCTTAATTTTCTACCACTGGATTCGACAGCCCGATGCCCTTGCCAGACTGCTGACCGAGCGTTACCCCGGCGAAGCCATGGTTCTGCTGCTACTACTTTTCCTACCACTTTCACCCACCCTGTGGCTCGAAGCTTCAGACGTCGCAGCGCTGGGCATTGGCTTTTCTGATGAGTTTGTCATACCGTTTATCGCCGTGTTACTGGGCATGACAGCAATCAAACCTCACCTGGCCGGCATTCTACTCGGCGCTACCGCCCTAACCTGTCAGTTGAGTTTGCTCTTCCCTGATTTCGGAGTTGAACTCACCGACAGCCTCTTCCTTTACGTACAGAGGTATGACATTTCTGTGCCGGCCGCCATCGTATTGCTTGGGATCCTGTACAGCACTGGCGCGCTTGTCCGCGCGCGACTGATGGGCAAAAGCCCTCGTGTTTTGCAAACAATCTGGCTGAGTGCGGTCATCGCGGTGTTTATGTTTGAGTCATTATTGTTGCTCCAGTCCAGTGGCGGAGAAAGCTCACCAAGCCAGAGCAGTGCGCTTGCCGAGGCTGACATAGGCTATTTCAATGCGTTTAGCACGTTACTTATTATGCTGAGTTTTGGTTGCGCCGCCTTCCTGTTTAAAGGGTATTGGCGGTGGGCAACCATTGCTCTTCTGTTTGCCTTTACCATAGTAAGCATTCCACTGCACCGGGTTAATATTGCTCACGTCCTGTTCGTGTTGTCCGCAGCCGCTGCCTTTTTGCTACTTGGACTTCGATTTAGTCATCATCGGGTGCCCATACAGGATGAGCCGTATATGGACAAACTCGCGCCTGAGCCCGTGGCGGCGTCGCCAACACCCCCCATGTACTTTACTGAAGTCCCGGCTGCATACCGGTGGGGGCTGATGCTCTTTGATACAATGCTTTTTCTCTGCTGGCCATTTGGCAACATCGACATAAAGCACGGCATGCCCAAAGCTTCATCGCCGGATGCCGCCGCGCAAACCAGCACACTCAGACTGGCAGATCGCTATGTGGGTATAATTCGGACTGTGCTGATCGTTATGCTAATGGTTTTGATAACATTCGATGCTTTAGATCAATTGGTTAAGCAGGTACTGTGACCCTGACAGTTCAAAAGTCAGAATCTAGACCGTCTTTTTAAGTCACTGGAAAGTATTTTAAAATGGTGCCCAGGGGCGGACTTGAACCGCCACGACCGTGAGGTCACTAGCACCTGAAGCTAGCGTGTCTACCAATTTCACCACCTGGGCAACAAGGGCTGGCTGTTGATACTGCCTGCCGCGTTGTGGGAGCGAAATTTACGCGGAGTCGGCACATTTGTCAACGCTACCTTATGACTTTTTTCCCATTTTTTTGCACTTTGCCACGTGAATGGATAAAAAGTCATCAATCGTGACGTTTTTTGTCCCACCATTGTACGTATAGTACTGCGCAAACCATAACTGCAGGGTTGCCAGTGCGTCATCCAGGGCATTGTGCGCCGGGGCCAGAGGCAGTCCCAGGCGCTGACGACAAACGGTAAGCGTTGCGCTGTTGGGCGGAAGCACCTGATGCTGTTTTTCCAGCTGATAAACCGCGTACTTTAGCGTATCCAGCACCACTATGTTGTCCAGACTGCGTCCATTTTCACGCAGCGCTTTATCCAGCACACCGGTATCCAGTCGGGCATTGTGAAATACCCAGATGTGCGTGCCGGCGAAGGGCATGAGTGCATCAAGCACGTCGCTGACATGACAGCCCTGCGCCACCGTGTCTGCGGTTAAACCGTGAATAACCGGGCTTTGTTCCAGCGAACTACTGGTTTTCACCACCTGATAATAAGCACTGTCCAGATCGATGTCCCCTGCCCTGCCCGATACCCAGCCTGCCGACGTGATTTGCGATGTGGTCACATCCAGCGAAGTCAGCTCCAGATCGATAGCCAGAAACGAAATATCCGAAACAGGCACGCCTTGCCAGTGTGGCGGCGTTGGCGGCGAACCTAATAACCAGCGTGTGAGTAGCGATAACACTCGTAACTACCCCATGCCACCGGAGAAGGCCATCACGGCCGCCTGCTGCGAACGCTCAATGGCTTTAAACGCCGCTTTTAGCTGATGTTTTTCTATGGACGACAACTCACTGACCGAGACCAGATTGTCGGTCACATTCTGGGTTAGCTGATGCCGCCAGCGCAGTCGGTTCAGAAACAGCCAGATATCCCTCAGGTTTTGTCCGTCACGGGTCGACAGGCCAGAGTTAGCAGGCATGTTAGCCAGCCGGGCAGGTGTCGATGGCACCATCACTTCATTAGCAAGGGCGTAAATACGAATAATATTGTTGATAATGGCGATGGCATGCACTTTTAAGTCAATACAGTCTTTTTTACTGTGGCCTTTTTGGTACACAAACTTCTGGAACATAGAAAGCGGTACGGGCACTTCATTATTATGACGTGCCAGCGCAGCCAGAAACATCTTCTGTTTCAGCAGCGGCGCCCTGGCTTGCTGTAACTGCCGGAATAACCCAAGATCACCTGCGACGCCCCGCACATCAAGAAAAATATTAAAGTGCATAATGGCCTCACTGGTAGGCGCATTCACCCACCCACGCGCCTCTTCAATGGCGTCATCCAGTGCTAGTCGTAAATCCGGATTGCTTGCCATTATATTGCCGTCACACAGTTTTATGCCGCATTTGCCCAGCCCCTGACAGACATAATCGGCCATGTCGGCAAACCAGGCAGCCTGCGCCTCATCCGGCTTGCGCTCAAGTAGCAGGCCATTGTCCTGATCCGACCCCATCGTCTGGTCTTCTCTGGCCTGCGAACCATACACCAGCCAGCAGTAGCCCATTGGCGCGTCACCATGATCACGCTGATAAAAGCGAATGAGTTTGCGGGTCATAATGTCCGTGGCCTGCGACAATACTTTACCGGCGATGTCAAAATCACCCGCCCGTTTAGCATGGGCAGCAAAATAGTGTGGTAACTGCCACGACAGGCGGGTCAGTTCGTACAGACTCTCGGCTTTGGCAAGCTCGCCAATAATAAATAAAACGTTGCCGCGCTGGTGTCGGATAATATCTGAGGCCGTCAGCATACCAATAGGCTCGCGGCTGACGCGATCCACTACTGGTAAGTGGTGAATGTTCTTTTCGCTCATCAGTGCCATGGCATCGAACATGGTGCGGTTATTCGCAATTCTGGCAGGATTTGCCGTCATAATCTCAGAAACTGGCAGGTCGACATCAATACCGCTGGCCACCACCCGCGAGCGCAGGTCGCGATCGGTGACAATGCCGCTCAGTTTGTTGTCGCTGGTGATAAGCAACGATGATACCCGCTGCTCAGTCATCACACTCGCGGCCTGCTGAATAGAGGTGCTTTCAATTGCCGTGACCGGCGCATTATCAATGACATCAGCCAGCGCTTTGTACAGCCACATGGAATTCGACGCTGCGAGCGCCTGATTCTGCAACGCGTTTTGCCGGCTGTTCTCGAAAAACGCGTTGACGTCGGGTATCGATAAGGTGTGTGCAAATGCCTCAGCCGTGAAACTGAATACCAGGCCGGGCTTATCGACGCTCACCGTCAACGGATAACGAGTGTTGTCCATAACCGCGGGATACCCGAAAAAATCGCCCTCACTTAAATGGCGTTCACTGTCACTGCTGTCTTTAACAGAGAACTGACCATTCTGAATCAGAAATACCCGGCCTTTATGCGCGCCGGTTACGTCACTGATATTGTCCTGCGTGAGATACAGCAGCGATGCGCCTTTGCAGAGCTTCTGCTGCTGATCGTCACTCAGGCTGTCGAAAGGGGCAGAGACCGTCAGAAAATCCTTCACCTGTTGCGCCATGGCTGACATGGTCATTTCTCCTGGCCTGGGCTTTGGGAACACACCGTCAGAGCGCCGGCATATTCGCATCAACTTTCGATTTCAAACCGCAAAGGCCCACTTGAAAAGCGGGCCCTGGGTTTACTTATTACACTGCGTTAATGAGCCGATGCTTCACCGGATCCTTTAGGATAGCGAATACTTTCCACCAAATCCTGAATGTCCTGCGGCGCTTCATCGGTCGCTTTAAACACCAAAAACGCAACCAGGAAGTTCACCATCATGCCCAGCGTACCAATGCCTTCTGGCGAGATACCGAACCACCAATTCTCGGGCGTGTTAGCAGCCGGGTTCACAAACTTGAAGTAAATGATATACGCGGCGGTGAAGGCAATCCCTGAGACCATACCAGCAATCGCACCTTTATCATTCATGCGGGTCGAGAAGATCCCCATTATGATAGCCGGGAAGAAGCTGGAGGCTGCGAGGCCAAAGGCAAAGGCGACCACCTGCGCCACAAAACCGGGCGGATTGATACCGAAATAACCGGCAATGATAATCGCGACGGCGGCGGCCAGCCGGGCATAGAACAGCTCTGCCTTGTCGGTAATGTTCGGCATAAAGTTACGCTTGAGCAGGTCGTGCGAGACTGACGTGGAAATCACCAGTAGCAGCCCTGCGGAGGTCGACAGTGCCGCCGCAACACCGCCTGCAGCCACCAGCGCAATGACCCAGGCCGGAAGGTTGGCAATCTCAGGGTTTGCCAGCACCATGATGTCACGGTCCACTTTCATTTCATTAGGACTGTTTGGATCATCAATGCTGCCTGCAGCATAGAACATCTTGCCGTCGTTATTTTTGTCGTTGAACTCAATCAGGCCGGTTTTTTCCCAGTTCTTAATCCAGGTTGGCGCACTCGCGTACGGGGTACCCTGCAAATCCGGGCCGTTGATGGTTTCAATCATGTTCACGCGACCAAAAGAGGCCAGCGCCGGTGCGGTGGTATACAGAATAGCAATGAACACCAGTGCCCAGCCTGCTGACTTGCGAGCGTCACGCACTTTCGGCACGGTGAAGAAGCGTACGATAACATGCGGCAACCCGGCCGTACCCACCATCAGCGCGAAGGTGATAAAGAACACATCGATAGTACTCTTGGTCCCCGACGTATACTCATTAAACCCAAGCTCTACGGAGAGGTTGTCGAGTTTCTCCAGCATATACATTCCCGAGCCGTCGGCCAGGGTCGCACCAAACGCGGTTTGTGGCAGAATATGCCCGGTGACCATCATCGAGATAAAGATTACCGGTACCAGATAAGCAAAGATCAGCACGCAGTACTGTGCAACCTGCGTATAGGTGATCCCTTTCATACCACCAAGCACAGTATAGAAGAATACGATGGCCATACCGATAATTACCCCGGCCACAATATCAACTTCCAGAAAACGGCTGAATACCACGCCAACGCCACGCATCTGCCCGGCGACATAGGTAAAGCACACGAAGATAGCACAGAACACGGCCACCGTACGGGCAGTTTGCGAATAGTAGCGGTCACCAATAAAATCCGGTACTGTAAACTTGCCGAATTTACGCAGGTACGGGGCCAGACACAATGCCAGCAACACATAGCCACCGGTCCATCCCATCAGATAGACCGCGCCGTCGTAGCCCATAAAGGAGATCAGGCCTGCCATTGATATAAACGAGGCTGCCGACATCCAGTCTGCGGCAGTAGCCATGCCGTTGAGTACAGGTGGCACACCGCCACCAGCAACATAAAACTCATTGGTAGAACCGGCTCGCGCCCAGATGGCAATACCGATATACAGCGCAAAGGATGCGCCAACAATAATAAAAGTGAGTAATTGAACATCCATTGGCTTATTCCTCGTCTACACCGTACTTTTTGTCCAGAGCATTCATTTTGGCCATATAGACAAAGATGAGTGCGACGAACACATATATTGCGCCCTGCTGGGCAAACCAGAAGCCCAGTTTGAAACCAAAAAACTGGATCGCGTTTAACGCATCTGCGAACAGAATCCCGGCACCAAAGGAGACTACAAACCAAACAATTAAAAGCTTGGTAAGGAGCGACAGGTTCTCCTTCCAATAAGCTTTTTTGTCATCATCGTTTCTAAATCCCATCGTGTTATTCCTCACTTAAGGTTAATAAGATGCTTTTATTTTACATTTACCTAACAAGCGAATTTTATGGCAACGACCGGTTGTTCGTGAACGCTAAAACGTATCCCATTACACCAAACCCCGCATTTATAGGCGTTTCGGATATACTCTAGTCCCGCAAGGGGGATTAAAAAATGAGACCATGGTCGTAGGTAGGACTTTCAGAACTTGCGTATAATGCAACCAGCAATGTTAACAAGAGGTTATAGAGAATGGCGTTAGGATGGGTTGCGCTGGCACTGGTGTACTTATTTGTACTTTTTTACATTGCCAACTGGGGCGATAAGAATTCGCCAACCGCCAGACGGTTAACTTCCCACCCAGCTATATACTCACTCGCACTGGCCATTTACTGCACGGCATGGACCTATTTTGGTGCCGTCGGTCAGGCCAGCCGTGATACCTGGATTTACCTGCCCATCATGCTTGGCCCGATCCTGGTGTACACCCTCGGGCATCAGTTTATCTATAAGATGACGCTGGTCAGTAAAAAGCAGCACATCACCACCATTTCTGATTTTATTGCCTCGCGGTACGGTAAACGCCAGGCGGTGGCGCTACTGGTGACACTGATCGCACTGCTTGCGACCATTCCTTACATTGCACTGCAACTAAAGGCGATTGGCACCACTTTCCAGCTTCTCACCCAGCAACCAGACACCAGCCTTATCGTCGTCTTGGCGACCGCCTTTATTGCGCTGTTTGCCATTTATTTCGGCACCAAGCAGTCCGATGTGACCGAATACCGCCGGGGACTGATGCTGGCTATCGCGTTTGAGTCTACAATAAAGCTGCTTGCCCTGGCGCTGGTTGCCTTTCTGGGCTATCAAACCTGGCAGGCATCGGGTGCGTCGGCCATTGACGGGTCCGTTCTCGGGGCGGAATTTGCCGGCAATACCGAGATGCTGAGCAGCTTTTTCAGTGCACAGGCCCTGCAGCAATTCAGTTCCTTTACCTTCATTGCACAAACCATCATGGCCGCTGCAGCGGTTATTTGCCTGCCCCGTCAGTTCCATGTGGCAATTATTGATAATCTCAGCCTTGGCCATATCAAAACTGCCCGCTGGCTGTTTCCTCTGTATCTGGCCATCATTGCGATGCTGATCCCAGTGATTGCGATTGCCGGCAAGGCCGCGTTTGGTGAAACCAGTATAGAGCCGGATGCTTACGTGTTATCGCTGGCTATTCATTCCGACTCGCTGCTGTTGCAAATGGTGGTATTTATTGGCGGGTTATCAGCTGCCACCGCGATGATCATCGTAGCCACACTGACCTTAAGCACGATGCTAACCAACGACGTTATTCTGCCGCGCTTATTTGCGATACGCGAACACGGGCCGCGCACACAAAGTATAGCGCCCAGGATCCGGCTTATTCGCCGTATTGTTATTGGTATCATTTTGCTGCTGGCCTTTCTCTATCAGCAGCAAATGACGGGTAGCCGGTCATTGCACTCAATTGGCCTCATCGCCTTTTCGCTGGTTATTCAGTTGCTGCCGGCTATTGTCGGCGGCCTGTACTGGCGGCGCGCCCATGCCCACGGCGTGTATGCCGGCTTACTGGCTGGCATGGTGATTTGGATCCTGTGGCTGCTGATGCCTCTGGTAAATGAAAATATATCGCGCATTGAACAAAACGAGCTGATCAGTCAGGGGGCCGTTATCAGTTTGTCAGCCAACGCGCTGATATACGCCATCTTTTCCTGGTTTGCGCCACAGCGTCTGGTTGACCGGATCCAGGCTGAAGCCTTCGTGTCTCCTGCGCAGGTAAAAGGTACACCACCTAAAAACCAGTTAATCAATGTGACGGTATCAGATCTCGTTACGCTGCTTTCCACCTTCATGGGAACCGGCCGCTGCCAGCAGTTGCTGACCCAATATCAGCAGCTGAATCAGTGCGAACTGACAGACAGTGATGCCCCTGACGCACCTTTTCTGGCTTTCTGCGAGCGCGCCCTCGGCGGTGTTATCGGCGCATCCAGCGCCAAAGCGTTAATTGACAGCGCGCTGCGTGGCAAGAAAATGGACTTCACCGAAGTCATTAACTTCTTTGACGATACCACCCAGGCTATGCAGTTTAATATGACTGCCCTGCTCACCTCGCTCGAAAATATTGACCAGGGGATCAGTGTGATTGACAAGCACCTGCAACTGGTCGCGTGGAACAAGCGGTATGCAACCCTGTACCCCTACCCGGATGAGTTACTGACCGTGGGTACGCCAATAGAAAAATTGCTTCGTTATAACGCCGATAATGGTGAATTCGGCGTCGTCAATGTTGAGGCCGAAATCGAAAAACGTCTCACGCACCTGCGTAGCGGCACACCACACCGGTTCAAGCGTCAGCGCACAGATGGCAGAGTTATTGAAATGGTGGGTAACCCACTGCCCGGCGGGGGCTTCGTTACCAGCTTCAGCGATATTACCGGGCATATCGAAATTCAGCAGGCACTGCAGGAATCCAATATCGATCTGGAAGCCCGTATCAAAAAGCGCACCGAAGAAGTGCACTCGATCAATGCGGAGTTGCGCCTGGAAATTGAACGGCGTATGGACATGGAAAAGGAGCTGATCCGGGCCCGCCGTGCCGCCGAAGACGCCAATGCCAGTAAAACCCGCTTTCTGGCGCTGGCCAGCCATGATGTGTTGCAGCCGCTTAATGCCGCCAAGTTATACATCACAGCCCTGCAGGAACAGAGCTTACCGGCACCGGTTACCGATATCGTGACAAAACTCAATCACAGCGTCAGCTCAAGCGAAACACTGATTGCCACCCTGCTGGATATTGCACGCCTGGATCAGGGCGAACTGAAACCAACTCTTGAGCCGGTCGATGTGGTGGCGCTTATCACGCCACTGGCCGATGAGATGGCCATGCGGGCAAAGGACAAGGGCTTGGTACTGCGCCACCATATTCGTCCCTGCTGGGTCATGGCCGATAAAACCTATTTATACCGAATTGTACAGAACCTGATCTCAAATGCCGTGAAATATACCGAAAAAGGCCGGGTTCTGGTTACCGTAAGGCCTCAGGGAAACGCAGTGCAGTTCGCTGTGCGCGATACCGGTATAGGGCTCAATAAACAGCAGTCTTCTCTGATATTCAGTGATTTTTACCGCGCACAGGACAGTAATGAACACGGTATTGGTCTGGGGCTGGCTGTGGTACGCCGTTTGAGCGGACAGCTGGGCAGCCATGTGGATGTTGTCTCTCAGCCGGGCAAGGGAAGCTGTTTTACCATTATGCTGCCTAAAACCGACCCGAGTGCCGCTCGCTCCCCGGCTCAGCTGACATCCCGTAATACATCATTTAGCGGCATGCGTGTACTGTGTGTTGATGATCAGCAGGTGAATCTGGATGCCATGCAGACCTTACTGGAAAAGTGGGGAGTGCAGGTTTATCTGGCAGAGAACTGGGACGACGCATTGACCCGCGCCGCTGATGTGTCACCGCATATACTGCTGATGGATTACCAGCTCAGTCACGACGAAACACGCAATGGTCTGGCACTGATTGAAGAGATCCGCGAGCAGCTTAATGTGGTGGTCCCGGCTGCCCTGGTCACGGCCACGCAGGATGAAGCGCTGGTCAGGCTTTGCAAGGAACTGGGCGTGAACTATCTCACCAAACCACTCAAGCCAGCACGTCTGCGCGCACTGCTTCAGAGTATGAGCCGCTATATCCGCGGCGCGGCCAGCGGCTAGGAGTTATGCTGATACGATAGACCTGATTAACTGGCATCAACACTCATGACACAGCAGCAGTGCAGTTTACGCTTCCGGGCTACCCGTGGGTTGCGCCGGTGGCTGTGACGCCGCCGTGACTTTGCCCATGGCGGACCAGTGTGATTTCGGATTCAGCACCAGTGGACGGGTCAGGATCAGGTTATTCGGATACAGCACGGTTTCACGGTCGCTGGTGATAAGACGCGTAACAAACGGCCCCACATCAGCAATGTAACCCTCAATATAGTTATCACCATCAACAATTCGAAGGTAATTGCCACGTCGGTATGCAACATTCGTCAGTAAAATAAAATACGCGGTAATATTGCTGATGAGTGACCACTGGGCAAACAGTGCCACACCGGTCAGCGTAATAATAGACGTCGAAAGCACCAGTAATCCGGAGAAGTCGATCCCCCAGGCCAACAGTACCAGCGCAAATGCGAGCACTCCCGCGACCACTCTGGCGGCAAACAAGCCTTTCAGGGCACTGCCGGTGCGTAACCGGGTTGAGGCTATATTTTTTTCCAGACGCGGAAAAATCCAGCGGGTTGCCATCAGATATAACACCAGTATTACGCCCGTCCATATCAGGTTAACCTGATAAGCTGAAAGCCAGTTCAGTGCCTGAACACCCCACGCCATTATTATCTCCAACTATTGTATTGTCATCGAAACCCGGGCTTTCTCCGTACTTGTATCAATAGTAGTACAAACACGCTGAAGACCGGGCACATTTGCCAACGTTTTACGCTTAATTACTCGTTTCGACAAGAATTTTTTGAAAGACGAGTGTGTCAGCTTCAGCTATATTTGTACTTGCAGCTGCACCACGGCTTGTGGAAAGCAGGATAGCTGCATTTTTACTGCTCGCACAAACGAAAGGATATTATTCCACATGCGAATTGCCATACTTTCCCGCAATCCGAAACTCTACTCTACCCGCCGCCTGGTCGAAGCCGGTCAGGAGCGCGGCCATGATATTGAAGTCATCGATACCATGCACTGCTACATGGATATCACCAGCGCTCGCCCCTCTGTTCGCTACAAAGGTAAGCAACTGCCTTACTTTGATGCCGTGATACCTCGTATCGGCGCGTCTGTCAGTTTCTACGGCACCTCGGTGGTACGGCAGTTTGAAATGACTGGCACCTACAGCCTGAACGAGTCGGTGGCGATAAGTCGCTCCCGGGATAAACTGCGCTCTTTGCAACTGTTGTCCCGCAAAGGCATTGGCATGCCGCGCACCGGCTTTGCACACCACCCTGATCGTATTGACGATTTAATCAAAAATGTGGGCGGAGCGCCCGTCGTAATAAAACTGCTGGAAGGTACCCAGGGCATAGGCGTGGTACTGGCCGACACACAAAAAGCGGCTGAGTCGATAATTGAGGCGTTTATGGGGTTAAACGCCAGTATTCTGGTGCAGGAGTTTATTAAAGAGGCCGGCGGTTCAGATATTCGTTGCTTTGTGGTTGGGGGTAAAGTGGTCGCGGCTATGAAGCGTCAGGCCCCCCCCGGCGAGTTTCGCTCGAACCTGCACCGTGGCGGGCAGGCAAGTCTGGTCCGCCTCAGTCCCGCTGAACGGAAAACAGCGGTTGATGCCGCCAAAACCATGGGACTCAACTGTTGTGGGGTCGATATTCTGCGCTCTAATCATGGGCCAGTGGTCATGGAAGTTAACTCCTCGCCTGGTCTCGAGGGGATTGAACTGGCGACGAAGAAAAATGTTGCCGGCATGATCATTGAATTTATTGAAAAAAGTGCTAAGCCAAACAATACGAAGACCAAAGGGAAAGGGTAAGTGACACATCAGGACCTGATTATTGGCGGGCAGGCAATCTCGCCTGGCCAGTCAGTGAAAATTGAATTAGAGATGCCACCGCTGTACACAGCGACAAACATGAGTATCCCTATTTATGTTAAACGAGGAAAGCGTCCGGGACCGGTCATGTTTGTCAGTGCAGCACTGCATGGCGATGAATTAAATGGCATTGAAATCGTGGGCAGGCTGATCCGCTCGAAGACAATAGAGCGGCTGCGAGGCACGCTGATTGCTGTTCCAATGGTTAATGTTTATGGTGTGCTTAACCAGTCACGCTATTTGCCTGACCGGCGCGATTTAAACCGCAGCTTCCCGGGCAGCAAAAAAGGCTCGCTGGCAGGCCGTCTGGCAAATTTGTTTTATACTGAAATTGTGGCGAAATGCGATGTAGGCATCGATTTACACACCGGTGCCATTCATCGCAGCAACCTGCCGCAGATCCGGGCTAACCTGGATGATGCCGAGGTACTGGAAATGGCCCGGGCGTTTGGCGTGCCGGTGCTCCTTAACGCTGACATTCGCGACGGCTCGTTGCGTCAGGCCGCCAGTGACAATGGCGTTAAAATATTGCTGTACGAAGCGGGTCAGGCATTACGCTACGACGAATTCTCCATCCGGGCTGGCGTGCGCGGCATCATTAATACTATGCGTCATCTGGGTATGTTGAACAAAAGCCGGAGTAAAGGGCACAGCATAGAACGGTTTATTGCCCGTCAGAGCGGCTGGGTGCGGGCTCCTGAAAGTGGCTTTGTCAGGCACATCGCACAGCTTGGCGATCATGTCTACAAGGGCGATCGCCTGGCAACCATCACCGACCCCTATGGCGAGTTGCTGTGCACAATCACTACGCCCACAGAAGGTGTGGTCATTGGCAAACAGAATATTCCACTGGCTCAGGAAGGCGAAGCGATTTACCACGTCGCCTACTTCCCCAAACCCGACACCGTCGCCGAGCATGTAGAGATGCTACAGGATAATCTGGTGCTGGGAGACCAGACCGTGAGTGAATATTAGGGAGTACGTTGATGACTACAGCAAGTAATAAACGCGTAGTGGGCGCAATTGAATTATGTGATTTACCGTTTTTAAGCATCAGTGATCTTAATGTACGGGTCGATACCGGTGCGGCCACGTCGTCACTGCACGTAGATAACCTTGAAGAGTTTGAACAGGATGGTGAGCTGTGGATACGTTTTGATATTCACCCGGATATTCACAATGTTGACAAAGTCGTGCGCCGTGAGGCCCCGGTAGCAGGCAAAAAACGGGTTAAAAGCTCAACGGCCACACGCGAGCGCCGGTATGTAATCAATACGTCCATTATCATGCAAAACGAGCACTGGGAAATTCAGCTTACACTGACCGATCGCTCGGAGATGACCTACCTGATGTTACTCGGTCGCGAAGCGATGAACGGCCGTTTTATTGTCGACCCGGAGTTTGAGTACCTGCTGACAGGAAAAGATTAGCAGGCAGATACGGAAGTAATATCCAGGGCGTGCTAAGTGTCACTACACGCATTTTATTCGCCCGCTAACCGCTAGGAATATCCAGGATGATAGGCGAAAGTTTAAGACGACTACTGACAATATGTGTGGTGCTTTCTCTGCCTGTCCAGGCCGGAGAAGGGAAAGACGAAGACACCGTTGTGCCATCGCAGGTTCTGCGCATACCTAAAGTAGCATCAGGCACCGACCCCATTTACAACTATATCACTGCGTTACTTTCACGCGTTCTGAGTACGAATGCCAGTGAGTACGGGCAGGTCAGGCTACACCCCAACCCAGAGGTTTCGGTACAGGAGCGCCAGCTTCGTAATCTGCAAAACGGGCTGACGGATGTGACCTGGAGCGTGACCTCGATTGACAGAGAGCGCAAATACCGCCCTATTCGTATTCCTCTGGTGGATGGTTTTTTTGGTAAACGCGTATTATTGATCGCGACCGGCGATCGCCGGTTCAGTGTGCAGCCTGACGCACAGCAACTTAAAGACCTGTATGCGCTGCAGGGCTATGACTGGCCGGACACACGTATACTGCTACACAATGGCTTCAGGGTAATAGAAGCGCCCTATCAGGCCTCGCACCGGTTACTCATTGAAGGCTTTGCCGATTATTTCCCGCGAAGTTTGGTGGAAGCAGGCTACGAGCTACAGCAGTGGCAGTCAAAGGGCGTATCGCTTGAGCCCTATCTGCTGTTGAGCTACCGCAGTGCCATGTTCTTTTTTGTCAGCAAAGACAATGAGAAGCTTGCCAAAAGAATTGAAGAGGGCCTTCAGGCACTGCAACAGTCTGGCGAATTTTCCGCACTGCTACATCGCCAGCCCTTTTATAAAAAAGGGCTTGAGCTGGTCAGCGGGCGTCATGAAATTGTACTTGAAAACCCACTACTGAGCGATAAAACAGAGGCTGCTATAAAGCAATACCTGCCGTTTATCCCGCACGAGTAGCTGCACTTGCTTTCACTGGCACTAGCCGGCGTGGCTGCTTGCTGGCGGCTCCAGTTCCAGCTGCGAGGCAATCAGAACCGCCTGTGTGCGATTATTAATGCCAAGCTTTTTAAATATGGCGGTGACGTGCGCTTTGACCGTGGCTTCAGCAATATCGAGGTTGTAGCCAATCTGCTTATTCAGCAACCCGTCCCGCATGTAGCACAGCACCTTGTACTGGGAAGGGGTCAGGCTTGCCACCTTATCGGCCAGTTCGGAAAACGCGGCATCGACATCTTCAATATGGTCACTGACCGAGGCCGGCAACCAGATATCACCATCGAGTATGGCGTGCACGGCGTCGGCAATATCGCTGGAGCTGGCGGTTTTAGGAATAAAACCCAGTGCACCAACCCCAACAATTTTGGAAATGATGGTCGCATCTTCAGTGCCTGATACCACGGCAACAGGCACGTCCGGATACAGCTTACGTATGTGCAACAGCCCAAACAAATCATTACTGCCTGGCATGTGCAAATCCAGCAATAACAGGTCGATATCCTCCTGTTCGAGCATATCGACCGTGGAGGTTAAGTCTCCCGCTTCGCGCAGAACCAGATCCGGCAGTGACAATGACAATGCCCCGCGTAAGGCATCCCGGTAAAGCGGGTGATCATCAGCAATCAGCAGGGTTGTCATTGGTCAGTCCTTTACTTGTTAAGCCGCTGCTCAATGAGTGTATCAACTACCGACGGGTCCGCCAATGTAGAGGTATCCCCGAGCTGTTCATGTTCATTGGCCGCAATTTTACGCAGAATGCGCCGCATTATTTTTCCTGATCGGGTTTTCGGCAGGCCCCGTGACCACTGAATTTTATCCGGTGTTGCAATAGGGCTAAGTTCATGGCGTACCCAGTCGCGCAACTCCTTGGTCAGTGCCTCATCCGCGGTAACACCTTCATTGAGCGTAACATAAACATAAATGCCCTGCCCTTTGATATCGTGTGGGTAGCCTACTACCGCCGCCTCAGCAACTTTCTCATGCGCCACCAGCGCACTCTCGATTTCTGCCGTACCAAGACGGTGACCGGAAACATTCAGCACATCATCCACGCGCCCAGTGATCCAGTAATAGCCGTCTTCATCACGACGGGCACCATCACCGGTAAAGTACACACCTTTGTACGCACTGAAATAGGTATTGATGAACCGTTCATGATCGCCATACACGGTGCGCGCCTGACTAGGCCAGCTATCGGTAATCACCAGGTTACCCTCGGCTTCACCATGCAGTTCATTGCCTTCAGAGTCGAACAATGCCGGCTTGATGCCAAAGAATGGCCGGGTCGCTGAGCCAGGTTTAAGTGCAGTCGCACCGGGCAGCGGCGTGATCATGATGCCACCGGTTTCTGTCTGCCACCAGGTGTCCATTATCGGACAACGGTCTGAGCCAATCACGCGGTGGTACCATTCCCAGGCTTCCGGGTTTATAGGCTCTCCCACCGAACCCAGCAGGCGCAGCGACGATACGTCACACCCTTCTGCAGGTTTTTCACCGTGGGCCATCAGCGCACGGATCGCGGTTGGCGCCGTATAGAGGCTGTTAACCTTGTATTTTTCAACGACCTGCGCAATACGACGCACATCAGGATAGGTCGGTACCCCTTCAAAAAACACCTGCGAGGCAGCATTTAGCATTGGGCCATACACCATGTAACTGTGACCGGTTATCCAGCCTACATCGGCGGTACACCAGTAAATGTCATCGCTTTGATAGTCAAACACATATTTAAAGGTCATAGCGGTATAGAGCAGGTAGCCGCCAGTAGAGTGCACCACACCTTTCGGGGTGCCGGTAGAACCTGAGGTATACAGGATAAACAGCGGATCTTCAGCATTCATCTTCTCAGGCTCACACTGCGCCGAGCAGGTATCCGTCAGCGCATCCCACCACACATCAACGTTGTCGTTCCAGGCAACATCACCACCGGTTAGCTTGTGTACCAGCACATTGGTGATGGACGGACAGGCATTATTGGCCAGAGCTTTGTCTACATTGGCCTTCAGTGGGATAGAACGGCCCGAGCGTCGGCCCTCATCAGCCGTGATCACCACTTTGGCAGCGCTGTCGTTTATTCTGTCGGCAATAGCATTAGGCGAGAAACCGCCAAAAATCACGGAATGCACCGCGCCGATCCGGGCACAGGCCAGCATGGCATAGGCTGCCTGCGGTACCATTGGCATATACACAGCAACCCGGTCACCTTTGCCTACGCCCAGTTCCTTCAGCCCATTTGCCAGCTTGCACACTTCATAGTGCACCTGTTCGAAGGTAATAGCTTCGCTGTTTTCCGGTGAGTCGCCCTCCCAGTACAGCGCGACTTTCTTGCCATCTTTTGCCAGGTGCCGGTCAATGCAGTTGTAGCTGGCATTGATCACACCGTCTTCAAACCACTTAATGGCGACATCGTCGGGACCAAAGCTGGTATTTTTTATTTTACTTGGGGCGGTATACCAGTCCAGACTGTCAGCGTGTTTTTCCCAGAACCCTTCCGGATCCTCGACCGACTCCTCGTACATCTGTGCGTATTCTTTTTCAGTTAAATGCGTCGTTTTTTTAATTGCTTCCGGTACCGGATATGTCTTACTGGCAGTCATAACCTAGTGCCTCCCATGTCTTTAAGTTGAAGTCAGTCTTATGTTGTTCAATGTAGCCTTACCAGCGCAAAGCAAAATGAGACTTTGGTCTTATCACAACTACGACCAAAGTCTGAGAAGGTTGTTCGCACTCAACGGCCACCCGGCTTTGCGGGAAAGTGACCAATGTCACAGCCAGGTACAATGATAGTTACCCTTGATTGTCAGGATATGATCGAAAAAACGTTTAATAACAATAGCATCAATTGGGGAAGATGCGACACAGCCTGCCCTTTTCGTTACGCCGTTTAACATCTACGACTTTAGTCTTACAGACCATCCGCTTATTTGCTTTTTAGGCGTTGTCAGCCAAATTTACGATTGCTAACAGCCTGTTTACACATTATTAACCCTATTACTGGAACAACGCAAATGATGAAAATAAACTTCAGAAAAGCGGCACTGGCCGTCACTTTTGCTCTTGCCGGTGCCTCATCACAGCTCGCTCATGCAGATATGCTTGCCGGTACCAACGTTAAATTTACTGGCTATGTGAAAGCGGACGCCATGATCAGTAATTATTCAGAAGGTGCGCTTGGCTCCGGTAGTATCGGCCGTGATTTCTACATTCCCTCACTGACACCAGTATCCGGAGGTGATGAAGGTGCGCAATTTGACGCCCATATTCGTCAGTCGCGCTTCCGTTTTACCACCAATACGCCGACCGATGAAGGAGACAGCATCACCGGCGTACTCGAACTGGACTTTATTGTCACCAGTGGCGGTAATGAACGTATCAGTAACTCCTACCTGCCGCGCGTACGCCATGCATTTATCAAATATAAAAACTGGCTCATTGGTCAAACCTGGACCACGTTTATGGACGTAGGCTCACTGCCCGAATCGCTGGACTTCATCGGTACCACCGACGGTATAACGTTTGGTCGTCAGACCATGGTCCGTTACAGCAATAACGGCTTTGAGGTTGCGCTTGAAAATCCGGAAGCGACAGTCACGCCCAACGGTGGCGGTGGCAGAATTGTTGCCGATGATAACGCGGTGCCAGATCTGATAGCGGCCTATACCGCCAAACGGGACTGGGGACACCTTAAGGTTGCGGGCCTGGTACGCCAGTTATCGTACGATGACGGTCAGGGTATTGATGATGATGAGACGTCTTACGGAGTCGCCGTTTCCGGCAAGTTTAAGCTCGGAAATGGCGATGACATTCGCTTTATGGTGAACGGCGGCTCGGGGATGGGCCGGTATGTTGCACTCAATGCCAGTAATGGCGCCGTTCTTACCGCGAATGGCGATCTTGAGGCCATTGACTCGACCGGTTATGCCGTAGCCTACCGCCATATCTGGAATGACAAAATGCGCAGTAATTTTATGTTTTCCGCACTGGATGTCGATAATGATACGGCGTTAACCGGTATGAGCGTGACCGAGAGCACCTACAGTACCCGCGCAAACCTGCTGTACTCACCAACCAGGGCGCTTACCGTTGGCGCGGAATATACCTTCGCCAAACGCGAGGTGGAATCGGGACTTGAGGGCGATATGAATCGTATTCAGGTTTCTGCCAAGTATGCGTTCTGACTAACCGCTCATGCCTTTCTTAGCCCGGTGGGCATCCACGCAGCTGCCGCCGGGGTCTCATTTCTCAATCACGTTAAAGATGTACTGTTAATCATCTCAGCACAAAAATCACACTTAAAGGCATCACAAAAAACAAGCCCGTAATGTAGGCTGCTCCATACATTTTGCGCTCTGCAGCGAGTACTGAAAGCCGGTAGGACAACGCCAGAGGCAGTTCACGCAACGCAGGTATGCCGTAAATTACGATCACCCCAAGTACGTTATATATCAGATGGACCAGCGCAATCTGAAGTGCAACGCCACTATTGATGCCAGTGACGCCCATCGCTGCAATAAGCGCAGTAAGACAGGTACCAATATTGGCCCCTAACGTAAACGGGTAGATATCACGAGCCTTCAGAACATTGGTACCAACCAGTGGCACCATCAGAGACGTGCTGGTTGAGGAAGACTGCACCAGCACTGTCATGATGGTCCCGGACATGATACCTGACACAGGCCCTTTACCAATGCTGTGGTGTAAAATGTCTCTGGCTTTACCTACCATCAGTGATTTCATTACCCGTCCCATCAGGGTGATAGACAACATGATAAGTACAATACCTAACACGATATTTGCAATACCCGGATACACCGACGGCAGGAAAGAGACACTTTCAGTGATCATAGATGTTACTGGCTCGGTTACAGTTTTAATGGGATTGATGATGTCGGCGTCCATGGCAACATTGATATTCAGCATAGAGACGATATAGCCGCTGCTTTTCTCAAGCACACCGAAAGCCATTTCAAGCGGTAGAAAAATCACAACGGACAGGACATTGAAAAAGTCGTGAATAGTGGCGGCATTAAATGCCCGTTGGAATTCCTCTTTCCGGGTAACATGACCAAGACTCACCAGCGTATTGGTAATACTGGTACCAACGTTCGCGCCCATCATCATCGGTACGGCAATGGTAATGGGTAAGCCGCCTGCAACCATCCCTACAATAATCGATGTCACGGTACTGGATGATTGCAACAGAGCCGTAGCTACCATCCCAATGATCAGTCCCATGACCGGGTTGGACGCAAAAGCAAATAACTCCCTGGCATGCTCTCCCGTTGCAATCTTAAATCCACTGCCAATAAGACTAACAGCAAGTAACATGGCGTATATGAGCACAAGTAGTAACAACCACTTTTGCCAGCGTTTCGTGGGTAGTGGCGTATCTAAAACAGCGGGTAGATCAGTCGGCAACAGCGACATAGCATGGCCTCGCAATTAAAAAGCGATAGCGCCATGCTATGACGTTATTGTGACAACTCCATGACGAAGGTGGCGGTGGTTAAAACGGCAGTGGATAGCGTTTGAGTACATCGCCGATTTGCTGCAGTGTTGATGGGGTCAGTGTTTGTGTGAAGGCTCCAATATTCTCCTCTAACTGCGTAAGCGACGTAGCACCGATGATGGTGGAGGTGACACCGGGCACCTGCCGGCACCAGCACAGAGCCAGTTGTGAGGGCGTCATACCCGCATCGCGGGCAATCTTCATGTAGGCCTGCGTCGCCTGCTGCGCAAGGTCGGTATCACGAAACAGACCATGACGCTGCACAAAGGTCCAGCGTGAACCAGCGGGACGCGCGCCATTAACGTACTTACCACTTAACATGCCGGTCGCCAGAGGTGACCAGGGCAAATAGGCAATGTGTTCTGCTGCGCACATTTCAATTAAATAAGGCCAGTCTTTCGCATGTAACAGGCTGAACTCGTTTTGGATAGAGACGGGCGCAGGCACGTTCATTTCTCGGCACAGTGACAAGAAAGTATGGATCCCCCATGGCGTATCATTCGACAGCCCCCAATGCCTGATTTTTCCGTCATTAATCGCATTGTTAAGGCCGCTCAGAATATCACGCATTGCGTCAGTTTCCTGTGCAGTATTGATATCAAGCGGGGAGACAGTTCCTGGCCAGTGCTTATCAAAATGCGGTGTTTTACGTCCCGGCCAGTGCAACTGATACACATCAATGGCGTCAGTCTGAAGCCGCTTCAGTGATGCATCCAGCGCTGCTATCAGCGATTTCGCGGTGACCGGCGTACCTTCACGAATGTAGTCAAGGCCGCTGCCCGCCACTTTCGACATGATCACGACTTCGCTGCGCTTGTCTGGATGCCGGCGAAGCCAGTTACCAATAATACGCTCGGTGTCACCGTAGGTCTCTTTATTCGGCGGGACCGGGTACATTTCAGCGGTATCGATAATATTGATGCCGTGCTCAAGTGCCATGTCCAACTGTGCATCGGCATCAGCCTGAGTGTTCTGGATCCCCCAGGTCATGGTGCCAAGACACACCTCTGACACTTTCAGTTCGCTATTTCCAAGCTCTACATATCGCATGCCTGTCACCTTTGATGATGTTTATTCCCGTGTATTTTCAGACCGCAACTGTGCCCGTGCCATCGCCAGTTGGCGCTCCGTCTCTCTGCGCGACTCTACCATTTCATTAGCTATCTGGGCGAGCGATTTAAACTCGGCGAACCCCAGGCATCGTGGATCAATCTTATGATACTGACGTTTGCAGCGGTAAAAAAACATAACAAAATTACCGAACGCTTTCTGAAAGGTCGCCACGCTTTTCAGCAATAATATGACCAAGGCGATGGCCGTGAAAATAGCAATACTGATACTGTAATGGCGGACATCCTGTTGCTGCGCGTCGATAATAGGCTGTAGTGCTGCATCGATCCGCTGAAGCTGTGATTCAACATCGTGTGCCTGACGGCGAAACTGCCCCCGTAACCCGTCATTGTGGGTCAGCCCTAACTGTTTGTAGCCATCGACCAGCGTCTCAAAGGTTTGCTGAAACTGGCGTATTTCACGGGCAGAGGGCAAAGACGTACGCAACTGTGAAATGCGTGTATTAGCCTCTTTGGCATAAAACGTATCGCGGGAGAGCAGAAAGTGACGTATATGCAGTCTGGCCTCATCAAGCTGCACGCGCGCACGCTGACCATAGTTAAACGTATCGGTGCGCAGTAATTGCGCCTCACACTCTGACAGTTGCCCCTGCAAGCCCTGACGGGTCGTTAAGCCAATTTGTGTCTGCAACGCTACAACTCGCTGAAAGAGTTGCTGGTAGGTCTGCAGGCTTTGCGCTAACTCGCCCGCCTGCCCTACGGGTAAGTCATAATGCTCAAACAACGGACTAAGCTGCTTAAGCCGGTCACTGAACAGGCTGGCCCGTTGATTAAATAATTCGAGATACCTGGGCTGATGCCGTAATAAAAAATCTTTTTCATGACGACGCATCTGTAACAGATCCTGGCCGAGGCGCAGTAACAACTCCTGCTGCTGATTGATACTGATCAGGCGCCCGCTATAATAATGCTGACTAACTACCATCATGCCGATACCCAGTACACAAATACAGATTATCAGCGCCAGCCTTGCCTTAATTGAATCCAACGTCATTTCGCAGTCCAGTGTCATCCACCATGATGGTGAGCCTACAGAGCAAATTTGACGGCATTGTGTCAGTAAGCTATCTGGGCAAAGAGAGCGAAAAAATGTCTGCAAGCACCGCATTTTTAACTACTATCTAAAGTGTCTACAGCCTGACTGCAACGCGGAGTATACCCATGAAGAAACTTATAATTTTAGTTGTTGCACTGACAAGCCTTACAGCATGCGCGCCTAAAGTAGGAAGCAAAGAGTGGTGTGAGGACATGAAAGAAAAGGATAAAGGGAACTGGACAGCCAATGAGTCTATGAATTTTGCCAAGCATTGTATATTTAACGAGCCCAAAGATTAGCTCAGGCAGCACTTTTTATACTTTCGCCCGCTGCCGCACGGACAGGGATCGTTACGGCCAACTTTTTTCATTGCGTTGTGGTAAGGGGCGGATGATTGTTGGCGTTGTTGTTCGTAAAGTTCGCAACCAAGATTGCCGACACTTGAAAGGAAAATAGCTAGAGTCTTATTCGCCGACTCCTTTTTAGTAAGTACTGCAACTAAGTCAGGGTACTCCTCTGATTCTCTGGTATTGGGCTGGATGCACTGCATCATCAACAACATCGTCACGCCGACAATGCTGGATTCTTCTGATTCATCATCAGGGATGAATGCATCCCATACCTCTTTTAACCAGTCCTGTCCTAAGAGATAGCCTTGTGCAAAATCGACTAATTCATCGGTAGGTGCGCCCGCCTCGTCGACATCCAGCTCAGCAGGTAACGCTAACTCATGCTGCTGTACAAAAGCTTCAGTGCAGTAGTTGGACCATTGCAGTAAGTAACCCAGCAACTGCTCAGCCTGCTGAGACGTTTCAAACGCAGGATCCTCTGCATGGTCATTCCAGATAAAGGGGTACCACTCAGAAGGTACGATAAGTTCTGGTGAAGAGCTTATGGCAGTAATGAGGCCTAATAACTCGAAGGGTGGCTTAAGCAACCCCTCTTTCGCCACCGGCTGGTAAAGGGCTAAATAGGCCTCGAGATCAAATTTCGCTTGCTGATTTTGCATTCAGGATGTCTCTGCGCATTGTGTGGATACCGCTTAACATCAGGGTCATCCTTAAAGGTGTTTGACACACTAAGATATCATTCATTCAGTGTAGTGCCATTCTTTTTGGTTAGTGACTGGCTGTTGGTGCAGTTTTCTTCGAACACAAAAAAGGCGCTCAACGAGCGCCTTTTTTAGGGTTTAGGTGTTAATCATCATTAGTCGATGATTTTAGAAACAACACCTGCACCTACTGTACGGCCGCCTTCGCGGATTGCGAAGCGCAGACCTTCGTCCATGGCGATGGGTGCAATCAGGTCAACAACAAACTTCAGGTTGTCGCCTGGCATTACCATTTCTACGCCTTCTGGCAGCTCAACGGCGCCAGTTACGTCAGTTGTACGGAAGTAGAACTGTGGACGGTAGCCTTTGAAGAATGGCGTGTGACGGCCACCTTCGTCTTTGGAGAGCACGTAAACTTCTGCTTCGAACTTCGTGTGAGGCGTGATTGAGCCTGGCTTCGCCAGTACCTGACCACGTTCAACTTCGTCACGCTTAGTACCACGCAGCAGAACACCAACGTTCTCACCAGCACGGCCTTCGTCAAGCAGCTTACGGAACATTTCAACGCCGGTACACGTCGTCTTCGTAGTTTCTTTCATACCTACGATTTCGATTTCTTCACCAACTTTGATGATACCTTGCTCTACACGACCGGTTACAACAGTACCACGGCCTGAGATTGAGAATACGTCTTCGATTGGCAGGATGAACGGCTTATCGATTGCACGCTCTGGCTCTGGAATGTATGAATCCAGGGCTTCGCCCAGCTCAACGATTTTCTTCTCCCACTCGGCATCGCCTTCCAGTGCTTTCAGAGCAGAACCCTGAATGACTGGCAGGTCATCACCTGGGAATTCGTATTCGTTC
>NZ_BMXP01000008.1:125992-163547 GCF_014651815.1 Alteromonas halophila
TGCTGCAACTACCAGGATCGCGCCGTCCATCTGTGCGGCACCAGTGATCATGTTTTTAACGTAGTCAGCGTGTCCAGGACAGTCTACGTGCGCGTAGTGGCGAGTAGGCGTGTCATATTCAACGTGTGACGTAGAGATGGTGATACCACGTGCTTTTTCTTCAGGCGCGTTATCGATCATATCGAATGCCTGAGCTGAACCACCGTAAGTCTTTGAAAGGACAGTAGTGATTGCTGCAGTCAGAGTGGTTTTACCGTGGTCAACGTGGCCGATTGTACCCACATTCAAATGGGGTTTCGTACGTTCAAACTTTTCTTTTGCCATTTCTAATATCCCAGCAAAGTTACTTTAAGGTTTATGAAATCTTTACAAACATGAGCTGGGGAGAAAATGGTGCTGATAGGCAGATTTGAACTGCCGACCTCACCCTTACCAAGGGTGCGCTCTACCAACTGAGCTATATCAGCACGAATGGAGCGGGCAGCGGGAATCGAACCCGCATCATCAGCTTGGAAGGCTGAGGTAATAGCCATTATACGATGCCCGCAATCCTAATTCTCTGGCCACCTCATAGAAAGTGGTGGAGGGGGCAGGATTCGAACCTGCGAAGGCTGAGCCGGCAGATTTACAGTCTGCTCCCGTTGACCGCTTGGGTACCCCTCCTGAGATTGATGGTGCCGACTGCCGGAGTCGAACTGGCGACCTACTGATTACAAGTCAGTTGCTCTACCAACTGAGCTAAGTCGGCACTGCATCAAGTGGGTGCGCATTCTAGAGTAATGACTTACTCCGTGCAATAGTCTTTTTCGAAAAATTTTCATTTTTCTGTTTAAGTGCTTAAATAATTACCACCTAAACAATGTTACGCAAAAAGCTCGCTTTTTGCGTAGCGGGCAAGACCTTGCACCACCAAATTCGCGGGGCGCATGCTATCACTCAGCTCAGCAATTGCAAACAGTTTTTTATCACCTCCGCTTAAAATAACATCAAACGGCGTTTGTTTGCGTGATAAGTAGTCAACGGCGCTGAAATAAACACCAATCACAGCTGCATGACACCCCTGGGCAACGCAGGCTTCTGTTGTCTGCCCAACATCAAGCGTAACAGGCGCTGCGTCATCTGCCGTCACCCTTTTGGTCGCGCCGACAAGTGCAGATTTCATGGTTTGGAAGCCAGGAACAATCCAACCGCCTAAATGTTGACCTTTACTGACAAAGTCCACCGTGGTGGCAGTACCGGTATCAATCACGCAAAAAGTATCGCAGGCAATTTCTGCGGCACCTATCATTGCCAGCCAGCGATCAACGCCCATTTTGCTGACATCTTCATAACTATTGGTAATACCGAATGCCGTTTTTTCTGTCACCACTTCGCGGCATGTCACTCCTTGCTTTTGGCACCAGTCTGCCAGCCGGTCACTCACTGCCTGCTCTCGCACGCTGGCAAAATAAAGGGTGTCGATGTCGCGAAAAACGCTGGCGTTCATTAAATCGTCAGTATCAACAAAATACTCAGGCTCTCCGCCAAAGGCATCAAGTCTTATTGCCTTAACCCTGGTGTTACCAATATCTACCAGCAATACCGATGCTTCAGTGACCACGTAAACTCACCTCGCCCCCATGAAAACGGCTGATGCCATCTTCTGTTTCCACCAGCAGCGCACCACTGGCATCGACACCACGATCGATCCCAACAAAACGCTTTTCGCCCATTTGCAGCACTATGCGCTTGTCAGCAAATAAGTCGGTGGCCTGCCAGTGCGCAGCAAACGGGCCGAAGCCTTGTTGTGCAAATTTGGGTAACATGCTCCACAGCGCCTCGATAATATGCGCGGCCACGTCATTTCTGTCGGGAACATGACCCAGATAACCGGCCAGATCGCTATAGGGCTGCCCGACATCATACTGGCCATCGGGCATGGTGACATTCAGTCCAATGCCTATTACGCAGTGTGCTGTAGCCCCTATTTGCCCCTCTACTTCAATCAGTATTCCGGCCAGCTTGCGACCCTGAAGGTAAACATCGTTAGGCCACTTAAGCTGAGTATCATCGATGCCAACCTTGCGCAGCCCTTCGCAAACGGCGAGCCCAACCAGCAATGACAACCCTGCCATGCTCTGGTAACCATCTGGAAATGACCAGTACATAGAGAATGTCAGGCTACCACCGACCGGCGCCAGCCAGCTGCGGCCGTGGCGTCCGCGTCCGGCGGTCTGAACTTCTGCCAGAACCGCATCACCATCGGCGAGATTATGAGGAGAGTTGCTAATGCGCTTTTTCAGCGCCGTATTGGTCGATGGCAGCACCGATTCTACATCGATCAGGGCCATACCGGCATCACGCAGCTGCTTTTTGATGGTATCGGCTTTCAGCAATGTAAACGGGCGCTCCAGGCGATAGCCTTTCCCTTTCACCTTAAACACATCCAGCCCCCAGTCTGACAGCTGCGAAATGTGGCCGGCGACCGCGGTTCGGGATAAGCCGACTTCCTGAGCAATGGCTTCGCCCGAGTGAAACTGGCCGTCAGATAGCAGTGCCAGAATATGTTGTCGAATGGCTTTCGATGCCTGTTTCATAGTGCGATTAATCCTTTCTCTCCCACCAGCCGCACTTCCGGCTCAAGCGGTATAGCAAATGCAGAAGAAACGTCATTAATAATAGCCCGTGCCATGGCAACCACATTCTCTCCCGTGGCTGCGCCAGTATTGGTCAGTACCAGAGGCTGCGTGGGGTGACAGCGCACCCCGCCCAGCTCTTGCCCCTTGTACCCGCACTGGTCGATCAGCCAGGCAGCGGGCACCTTTACCTGCCCGTTTCCGACATCATAGCCAGGAATATCAGGGCTGGTCTGGGCCAGCGCCTGAAAATGCGTTTGCGTGATCACCGGGTTTTTAAAGAAGCTGCCGGCATTGCCCAGTACCGAGGGTGTGGGTAATTTCTGGCGACGAATGCGAATAACTTCATCATAAATGGCGCTCGGTGTTGGTCTGGTCAGCTTTGCCAGCTCGCCGTAACTGGTTTCAGGCTCGCCATTGCGCGTCAGCGAAAACGTCACGTGGGTGATCAGACAGCGCCCCGCCAGCGCATGCTTAAACACACTGTCACGGTATCCAAACTGACACTCTTCATTGCTCAGGACCAGTGTGCGGCCGCTTTCGATTTCGAGCGCTTCAACGCGGTCAATAAACTGCATGACCTCGCAACCATATGCCCCAATATTCTGAATGGGTGCAGCGCCAACTGAGCCAGGAATAAGCGCCAGATTTTCCATACCATGCCAGCCATTCTCCACGCAGGTACTCACCAGCTTATGCCAGTTTTCACCCGCGCCAACCCGCAAAGTATGCGCCTTGTGCGTTTCTGTATGGGTCATACCCGTAATATGATTAACCAGTACCTGTCCGTCAAAGTCACTCAGGAACACGGTATTACTGCCCTCCCCCAGCAAATAGTTAAGATCGCTGCGGGTATAGGCGTCAAGAAACGCGTCAGTCGAGTTAAACGGTGTCAGTGTGCTGCAGGATGCGTCCAACGCAAAGGTATGGTAAGACTTCAGAGAGGGCATGTTTCGCCGGAATCAACAAAATTAATAGCGCTAATGGTAGGGGAATGCACCGGTAAATAAAAGGTCTTACGTAACACACATCTGTCATGTTAGCGCCGCACCTGCAGACGTACCACACCCTTGCCCGGCTTTCTGATACACTGCACGGAAAGACGCGAATAGAGATGTTCAACTTAACGCCTCTTGTACATCACTTTGGAATAAACGAAAGCCGCTATGCTCCGACGTCACCTTAAACGCTACAAACCGTTGTTAAGCTGGTACCGTAAACGGGTATTTGGAAAGCCCTGGGAAGAACTTAACCGGCGTCCTTCTGCGTGGCAAAAAGCTGTATCGACACCGGCTTCTACTTATCAAAACAGTATCGCGCTCAATGCCAGTGTTGTCATTCTGGCCTCTCAGGATGCGTCCTCACTGCGCATGAGTACTGACTCGGCCAGAGCTGCCGGCTTTAATGTGTATGTAGTGACTGACAGTATGCCGCCCGGTGACGCAGATGCGCACTACACAACATTATCAGAGCTTGCGAGCCATCCGCCGGCGGCTGACTGGCTTTGTTTTATCAATGCAGGTGATCAGGTGCTTCATAACGCCGCAGCAGTCGTTCACCGTGCTGCCAACACACATGTCCAGGCCCGCTGCCTGGCCTGTGATTATTTTGCAGGCGCTGAGCATCAGCCGGTGTTCCTGCCACCCTGGCTGCGCTACTCCTGTACGCCAGAAGCTGCGTTTAGCCGCGCCTGCTGGTTTGATCGCGAGCTACTGACAGCGTTATGCACTACAACACCAGTCAATAACGCAGCCGCGGTCCCCGCTATGCTTTTGCCAGCACTGTCAGCGCAACAAATTGTAACTACCAGCGAGCTGGCCTTTGCCTTTCCTGAGCCGGCGACCATTGAAGAGCCCCCAATCCGGTTTGCGGGTTCAGACACAACAGACGCTCCCACAGTCACCGTTATAATTCCCACACGGGATAACCCTGAATTGCTGTCGGCCTGTATCGACTCACTGCGCTCGCAAGTCGACTACACCAACTACGACATTGTAATAGTTGATAATCAGTCGCAGCAGCCAGACACATTGCAGCTGTTAAGCCGTCTCGGCGAACACCCAAAAATAACGGTGGCGCGCTATGACGCGCCATTTAATTATGCGGCCATCAATAACTGGGCAGTTGCGCAGACAAACAGCGAGTTTGTGGTTTTTCTGAATGACGATGTGGAAATACAATCGTGCCACTGGCTCTCCACCATGCTGCACTATGCTAAGCGCGATGAGGTAGGAGCGGTAGGCTGCAAGCTGCTGTATGGCGACCGGACCGTGCAGCATGCGGGGGTAGCCATCGGCACGCTGGGCGGCGCGGCGCACAAATACAAATACCTGCCGGAAACGGCATCAGGCTATTTTTATGAACTGCAGACCGACCATGCAGTCAGCGCGGTAACGGCGGCCTGTCTGCTAATGCGGCGCGACTTATTTGACACGCTTGGCGGGTTTGATGAAACCAGCCTGACGGTAGCGTTTAACGATATTGACTTGTGTCTGAAAGCCGCCGAGGCCGGAAAAGTGAATGTGGTATGTAACCGTGTTGTTCATCTGCATCATGAAAGCAAATCGCGGGGAGAAGATCTGAGTCCGGAAAAAGCGGCGCGGTTTTCCAGTGAAAAAGCCTATATGGAAAAACGCTGGCAGCTTAGTACCACCAGCGATCCGTTTATTCACGATGGCATACAGCGCCGGCTTAACCGGCGCTATGAACGATAAGGCTAATCGCTACTCCTCATCACTGTTCTCTTCCCCGTCAGTCCCCATTATGACCCGCATGCGCTTTTGTTGCAGTTCGTCTGATAGCGACTCTACTTCATCAGGGCCATTTAAAATGTAAGGAATAACCATCACTACCAGTTCGGTGCGAAGCTGTGCAGACGTATCGCCTCTAAACAGCTTGCCCACTAACGGTATGCCGGCTAGCCCTGGCACACCACGCTCACCTTCACTGTCAGAGGTACGGATGAGACCGCCAATTAACACACTACCACCGTCGCGCAGTGTCAGTGTGGTTTCCAGCGTACGATTGCTAATGGTAGGAGAAGGTACGGTTGATACGTCCCGTTCCACAGCTTCACTTAGCTCCTGCCGTATTTCAATATCGACAAACCCGGTGGCATGCACTGTAGGTTTGATATCTAACAAAACACCGGTGTCGGTATACTGAATTTGCTGAATTACGTTTGAATTGCCTTGTGTACTTTGCGTGTTAGAGGTAATAATCGGTACCCGGTCACCGACATCAATTGAAGCTTGCTGACCGCTTTTCACCATAATACGAGGCCGCGAACGTATAGTGGAACGGCTGTTGTTGTACAAAAAGTTTAGCTGCGCACGGGTGCTGTCGCCAGACGTAAGCTGCAGATTCAGCCCACTGCCATCATACCCGAGATTACCAATGGTACCGGCAGTCAGGTTATAGGTATCCACAGCGCTTTTCGCCAGCCACTCAATGGCACTTTGTTCTTCCTCGTCCAGACTCACCTCGGCCAGTATGACTTCTATCATCACCGACGGTGCAGGTTTATCCAGTCGCTTTATCATACTCAGCGCCTGCAGCCAGTCTTTACCGCTACCGCTATACAAAATGGTATTAAGTTGCTCATCCACCGCATAACGCCCACGCGATGAGCCACCGGAAGAAGCCGCCTGCGGCTGCGACGCATTATTATTGTTACCGTCATTCGAAGAAGTGGGTCCAGCTGCACCATTTTGTGCGATACCTAACTGATTAAGCAGCGTTACAATATGTTTGGCCTGAGTACTTTGAACCTGATAGCTAAACAGGCCGTTCTCAACCGCTGTCTGACGTTGCTTTTCAAGTTTTTCGGCCCACTCAACAATATAGTCCAGCACCTCTTCAGACTTGGCAAATACAACTAACTGACCTGTCGTCCCAAGTGGCAGCAGGCGAACTGGAGCGTTACCTGCTCCCTGTTTTACGATAAAACCCTCGGTATCCAGAATCTGCTGCAGGTTGTTAGCGAGCTCATCGGCGGTACTGATGGCAGGTTGCAGAATGGCGCTTTGCATACCGGCCATAGCAGGCCGGTCCAGCACTCGAATGGCTTCAATCGCTTCCCGCACACGCGGCAGCTTGCCTTTTAATATCAGCGCATTGCGAGCTATATCTTCTGACACTTCAAGCGTACTTTTTGGAAACATTTGAGTCAGTAGCCCGCGTACCTGCGGCGTATTGACGGACGCTAGCGGATAAATATGAAAGACCGGCCGGTTGCCACTTGGCACCTCTGGTAACGCGCGTCCCGATGCCAGAATTGGCGTATCCTCGCCTGCAGCTTCACTGGAGTAGTCAAATACCAGCACCCCATCCTGTAAAAAGGTTGTCACGCCATACTGGTTTAACGTTTTAGTGGCGATGGCATACAAATCTTTTTCACTTAACTTTGAATTCAGACGCATGGAAACCAGATCCGGTGCATTGCGGATGGAGGGCTGCATAACAAAATCAAGGCTAAGCTGATTACCATATATTTCATTGATAAAAGCCGGTACCGGCATATTATCAAACGCCTGTCGTTTCACTTTCTTATTAGTAAGGCCAGGTAATACCGCATCCTCAGCTTTCTGCGAAGCCTGTTCTACTGACAACGTTGGAGGCCTGACTATCGTCATCTCATCTGGTCTTTCCTGTTCCTGACCATCCAGAAGCGTTTCGCCCTGCGCCTCATCAAGCGTTTTAGGATCACGCAAAGCCTTTTCAAAATTCTCAACATCATCTTCGGCCAGCTCATGGGCCGGGCCGCGCGTTAACGAGCACCCCACCAGCGAGGTCAGTAGCACACCGGCTATCACTGCCCGGCTAAAGTGTGGCAACCTGCGTTGTGAAAAATCCTGCATAATTTCTATAATCCTTGCACCGGCACTTCCCCGGATACTTTATCTGAATAAATGTTGAACATGTTCTTTTTGGGTCTCGGTATTTTTCCAGGTCACCGAGTCAGCGTGCACACGGGCCAGTTGCCAGGGTTTCAGCCAGCTTTCTCCCAGCGCGATACGCTGTACTTCTTTAGTTTTGGGTAACGCCACCAGGGCTGCAGGGCTTTCCCCCTCTACCACGCCCATCAGTCTGGCATCTGAAATCAGCGTCGGTTTTGGTTTTTTCTTTTCTGCTTTTTTACCGTCATTGTTTTGTTTTTTCTTCGGTGGCGGTGGTGGTGTGTAGTAATCAGGCACCGACTCCATTACCTTTTTCCAGGAAATATCACTAAAGCGTGTACTGACCTGTGCACTTTCCTGTAGTTCCGTATTTTCTGCCTCGGCGTCGCTTTCAAGCACTGAAATATAGCCTGTAGCACCCGCTACAAGCACGGCGCCCAGTGCTGCGACAACAACTTTTTTCATACTAGGGCGCTTCCGTTAAATACAAATAGTCCACTACCAGCGTAATCACACTGGACGCTTTCGGACGGTACTGAAACGATGTTAAACGCTGAAACTGTTCACTGCCATCAAAGGCGTCCAGCAAGCCAATCAGTTGTTTTTCGTCTAGCTTACCCCGTACCTCAATACGAATTTGCCAGAAGTTCTCACTACCATACTGCATCGCTTCGGTATTAATCAGCGTAGCCCGTGGTCCATCTATGTACTGGGCCGTGAGTGCATCAATGCGCTTAAGCGCCTGAGCTTCGGCCACGCTGGCCGACCCGGCTGTCAGCGCCTTTTCTTTAAGCGCTCTGACCGCATCCGCTTTGTCGGTTACCACGCTTTCGTCAAGCGGCCTGGCCTGCGCGGTCAGCAGCTTTTCCACCATCTGCTTTTGCTGAGCCACTTCGTCCTGTCGCACCGTCACGCTGTCAGATATCGCTTTCGCCAGCGACAACAAGACAATGCAGGCAACCAGCAACAACAGCCACTGCAGACGTTTGTTCTCCTGCAACTCAGCAAACCAGCGCTGCTGTTTAATTGACTCAACGTTCATTTAAAGTTACTTCCAAATCCCAGGTGTTTTGCTTTGCGTTTGGCCGGATACTGACCTCGCTGAACTCGTTTCTCGCTTCCAGTGACTGCACCAGGCTGGCAATATCCAGTTCATCAGATTCCAGCTCAACACTAAGCTGACCGCCCTGCCAGGCAATCACATTTGCATGCCAGCTGGTTTGTCCAAGCACCGGCGTAATGACGCTGGCCAGCGTATCCGGCAAATGACCGGGCGCATGTTGCCATTGTTCGACGCCACTTAGCAGCTGCTCATACTGTTGATAGCGGGTTTGCAGTGCCAGCTTATCACCCAGCGATGTCTCCAGAGAGGCAATCTGATCCTCATAGCTGCCAAGCTGCTGCTGTATACCCAGCCAACTGCCCAGGCTCATCGTCAGCGAGAATAAAAACAACCCGGCAGCCAGTGCAAACCAGGTAACGGGCTTTGCCAGCATTTTATCAATATTGCGGCTTTTCGCCCAAGGCGTGCCGCGTAACTCATCGACGGAAACCGTTGTTTGTCCCGCCGGCGCACTGACACCCGTCGCCATCTCGGTCATGACACCCTGCTTCCATACCTGGTAATAGGTATGATGGGCCCCCTGTACCCAGTGCTCACCGTCTGACAACGCACCCTGCATGGCTGTTTCCGGTATACCGGAAAAGGCCGTCGGGGTTGCCCACAGACAAACGCCGCGTGCAGACGCATGCGCGTACACCTCGCCGCCTTTAAACGGAGACAAACTGCGCTTTTGCAATGCTACCCAGTCAGCGAGCTGGGCAGATTTGATGCTTGATGGGTAAGCGCGATACACATAGAATGCATCGGACTTAGCATCAACCTCGGTAGCGCGATTCCATAAAAGCTGTTCTACCCGATCAAGCCCGGAATCAAGCCAGGGGGGCAGGCCTTTTGGAAAAAGTGCTGACAACATGACGCCTCTTACGACAATGGTTAAAACGCGGATAATATATCGGAAACTACCACATTATTTAAATGCACTGGTGTTTCTTACGCCGCTTTTTGGCAAGTTTTTTTTGAATTAATGGGATTTTGACTATTTTGACAGCAGTTACTACCGATTTTGCCCAGGTTGAGCAGACGCTGATCGCGACACTTACGGCAGATAACCAGCTTGACCAAAAACAGCTGGAGATTATTGATGCCACTTGCAAAGAACTGCGTTGCTGGAAAGTCACGGCTATATCGCGACTGGGTTTAGTGGGTGATGACACCCTGTATGAAGCGCTGGCTAATACGCTAACCTGGCCGCTGGTCGACAAAATCAACAAATGCCCGAATGCCACCGCCATCATTGCCAGTTGTGACATGCTGGCGCTTAATCTGGACTGGTGTGTGGAACATCATGTCTTTCCAGTGACCAACGAACAGGGTGATATCAGCCTGTATACTGATATGCCCTGGGCCAGTGCAAATATTCGTGTGGTTACCTTAAGCGCGCCGGATAAAACCATCCATCCAGTGTTACTCACCCCCGCAATGGCGGCCACGGTGGAAGATGAAGTGGGCTCAGAACGGGCGGTGTCCGCGCTGTTTGGTACCAATACGTCCGATATTGCGGCACTGGCCGAAGAAGCCCCGGTTATAAACCTGGTTAACAGCATAGTCGAGCGGGCCATTTTTGCTGACGCGTCAGATATTCACATTGAGCCGGGTGCCAAGAACATGGTGATCCGCTTTCGGGTCGACGGCAAAATGAACGAGTTTATGCAGCAGCCTTCCTCACGTTTTCCGGCCATTGCGTCACGTATTAAGCTGCTTTCACAACTGGATATTGCCGAACGCCGCCTGCCGCAGGATGGCCGTTTCTCCACCCGTGCCGGTAACCGTGAGTACGATGTGCGGGTATCCACAGCACCGGATGTGAACGGCGAGTCCATTGTTATGCGACTGCTGCCCAAAAAACGTGATGAATTGAGTCTGGATGCATTAGGCTTTGCCGACGATCACCTGGCGCTTATCCGCGAATGGGGCAAGATGAGCAACGGTATTATTCTTGTGACCGGCCCAACCGGTTCGGGCAAGTCCACCACGCTGTATGGCCTGTTGTCAGATATTAAAACGGGTGAAGAAAAAATCGTAACGGTGGAAGACCCAGTGGAATATCAGCTCGACGGCATTACTCAGGTGCAGGCACGGGCCGACATTGGGTATACGTTCGCCAGAGCACTGCGTACCTTTTTACGTCAGGATCCTGACGTCATCATGGTGGGTGAGATCCGCGACAAAGAAACTGCCGATATCGCGGTGCAGTCATCACTGACCGGCCATTTGGTATTATCTACCCTGCACACCAATGATGCGTCTTCCGTTTTTCCACGTCTGGCAGATATCGGCGTGGAAACCTACCTGACGGCAGCCACGATTCAGGGTGTACAGGCCCAGCGACTGGTCAGAAAACTTTGCCCAGTGTGCAGTGAAGAAGCCGAAGCGCCGGCATTTTTACTTGAAGGCGATGACTTTGCGGCGATAAAAGACAAACTCTCTGCGGTGACATGGAAAAAAGCGGTGGGCTGTAAGGCGTGTCACGGCAAGGGATACCGCGGACGTATCGGCATTTACGAACTTATTCCTGTAAACGCCAGTATTCGCTCACTGGTCGCAGCGGGTGCTGAGGTTTCAAAGATCCGTCAGGCTGCCCGGAAAGCCGGTTTCCGCTCGTTGTTACAGGACGGCCTGATGAAAGCGGCCAGCGGTGTAACGACAGTCGATGAAGTATTGCGCGTATGCAGCGCCGAGGAGACTGAATGAAGTTCAGTTACGAGGGCATCGACCTAACGACTGAAAAGTCAGTAAGCGGCGAAATTGACGCAACCAGCGAAAATGAAGCGCTGCGTACCCTGCAGTCGCGCAAAATTGAAGCCACCAAGATCCATGAGGTAAAAGAGCGTACCGGCGGCAAACGCAAGGTTACCACCAGCGATCTGGTCCTGCCGCTGCAGGAACTGGCTACGCTGACCGAGTCTGGCGTAGTGCTGGTTGAAGCGGTAAGTGCGCTGGCACGGAATAAGTCACATCCAGGTCTGGCCGACGGCTTTCGTAAAATTGCCAGCTTGATTGAGAGTGGTGAAAACTTTTCAAGTGCGATTAAGCAGTCAACGCTGCCTTTTCCCGTTTATGTTCACCATCTGGTTAGCGCTGGTGAGGCCAGTGGCCAACTGGCGGTAGCCCTGAGAAAAGCCTCCGAGCAGCTTAACTATGATCAGGCCGTAAAAAACGATTTGCGCAATGCCCTTACCTACCCGCTGGTACTGATTGGCTCGGGCATTGCCGCCATGATGATTATTTTCTTTGCCGTGGTACCCAAGTTCTCGCATATGCTGGATGATGATAAGCCACTGCCTACGCTGGCCTGGCTGGTGCTAAGCGCCGGGCGCGCCGCCAACGATAATCCGGTGATGGTATTAGGCGGCACGGCCGTCGTCTTTTTGCTGGTTATCGCCGCCTTTGCCAACCCGACCATGCGCAGCAAGGTAATGAACGTGGCCATAGAGTTGCCGGTAATTGGCCCCTGGCTGGCCGAACAGGACGCCGCGCGCTGGGCCTCGCTGTGTGGTGCCATGCTCACCGCCCGGGTTAGTCTGGTGACTGCGCTTACGTTATCCGCCGAGTCCTGCGGTTTTACCCGCCGTCGGCAAAAAGCCATGGGCCTTATTACCGATGTCCAGTCAGGTGTCTCGCTGACCGATGCCCTGGAACGCGCATCCTTGTTACCGGGGACCTCGCTGAATCTGCTGGCCGTAGGTGATAAGACCGGTCAGCTTGCCAATATGCTAAATGCCGTGGCCAGGCTGCACGACGAAGCAAGTAAGCGTAAAATGAAGCAGGTCATGACGCTGATAGAACCGATCGCCATATTGATTGTCGGTATTCTGATTGGAATAATGATACTAGGTATTGTGTTGGCAATAACGGCCTCAACTGATATTGCTATTTAAGAGACAGACAGGATTAACGAATGCGTAATAACAAAGGTTTCACCATGATTGAATTGCTGGTTGTTCTGGTGATTCTGGGTCTGCTTGCCGGCCTCGTCGGCCCGCAGTTTTTTGGCAAAGTCGACAGCTCAAAAGTGCGTACTGCAGAAACACAGGTAAAAATGCTGAAGATGGCGCTGCAAACCTACCGGCTGGATATTGGCCAGTATCCCAGTAAGCTGGAAGATCTGATGGCAGCACCTAATAACGTTAAGCAGTACTGGGACGGTCCTTACTTACAGGAAGATGTGCCGCTTGACCCATGGAATACCGCTTATGTTTATCGCCGCGACAGCAATGCGCAGCAAGGCTTCTATCTATATAGTCTGGGCGCTGACGGTCAGGAAGGCGGCAGCGATTTAAATGCAGATGTCGGCTATGCGCCCACACAGGGGTGAGTCCGGCTTTACGCTTATCGAACTGCTGGTCACCCTGATTATTCTGGGGCTGACCGCCTCTCTGGTTGGGCCCGCGGTATTCTCCTGGCTGGACAGCCGGGAAGCGGCCGCCAGACGCAACACGCTTGAGAATTCGCTTTCTATGCTGCCACTGGAGACATTGCGCAGCGGCAAAGCCGTCACTCTTGAGCAGCCTGGTGAACTGGGCATGGAGAACACGCAGGGCATACGTATCGAAGAGCCGATTATTGTGCTGGCTAACGGCTACTGCAAAAGTGGCCGGGTTTCTCTGACACTGCAACAACGGGTGTATTACTATCAAATCAATGCACCATTCTGCGAGGTTGAGCTCATTGAGAATAACTGATCAACGTGGCTTCACACTGCTTGAGGCGCTCGTGGCACTGGTCATTCTCTCAGGCGTGTTCACTGTCGTTTGGGGCTGGTTCAATACCGCTGCACAAAGCACCACTAAAATAGAACGCGCTATTGCCATGCCGGTGTTATTCGATCGCTTTATGGATCGCCTGAGACTGGAAGATCTGCAGAATAAGCGAGAGGGTGACTTTACCATCGACACCTACCGGGTCGAATGGACACTTTCTGTCGCACGTCAGTCGACTGATGAGCCCTACCGGCGTCAGCCGGCCTGGGTAGTTACGCTGTTTGACGTAGATGCCAAAGTCTTTAGCCAGAATAATAAGCAGGTTGCAGACTTTACCACGCAATACACGACGTTCTGGCGTGTTAACGCAGGGATCAACATCAAGGAAATATTCGGTGATTAGTCTGTCCAAACAGCAGCGCGGCTTTACCCTGATTGAGATGCTGGTGGTGCTGGTTATCACGTCGCTTACGGCATCGTTGTTGGTCAGTGGCCTTGAGTCCACCTGGCGCAACTTTGAAAAGCTGGGGGCACGGAACCTGAAAACCACCGCGGCGCAACTGCCCAAAATCTGGTTTACTCAAAGTGTTGAGAGCATGGTACTGCGCCACCCCAATACTTCTATGTTTTCGGGAAATGCTACCGACCTTTCGTTTTCTACCCTGACGCCGCCGGATATGCCAGGCCCCGGCGTATATAAACTGCACTGGCGGCTGCGCGCCGATGGTAACCGTACAGCGCTGCTGTACCGCCATGACACCGAAGAAACCTATACATCGCTCGGGTACGTAGACGGGAGTGGCGTGTTTGAGTACCTCACGTCACAGGGCTGGCAGCGTGCCTATTCGCCGTCCAATGGCCGTATCCCAGAAGCTATTCGTATTCAAAGCAACAATCAGGAATGGGTGATGGCGCTGCCAATCAGACCTACAGACGCAGAAATGCCAGCTGAACTTCGGGCCTTTGGTAAGTATGAGTTTTAATGATGCGCACTAATTACGCACTCACCTCGCAACGAGGCGCTGCACTTCTGTCAGTGCTGGTGGTCAGCATAATTCTGTCGCTGCTGCTTGCCGGAGCCAGCGAACTTATGCAGCGCCGTCTTTCCCTTGCCGATCTTTCAACAAGCCAGCTGAACGAAAAGGCGGCCATCACCGCAAAAGTCAATGAGCTTACCTACTTAGCGTCAACTCAACGCATAACACGGGCAGGTGTCAGCCAGGGTAACAATAAGGAGGCATTGCAAAAACTCGACGGCCAGTGGACTGCCTATCTTACAGGTGATGAGATCCGCGCTGACGGACACATTTATAAGGAAGAAAATGTCAACGGTCAGGACCTGACTCTTCGTTATTCGCTGCAGGCTGAAAATGGCCTTATCCCTGTGAATACGTCTGATCAGTTCTGGGTTCGGAAGTGGCTGACAGCCAATGGTGCTGACACATCGGATGTGTCCATTCTTGCCAGCCGTCTGGCCGATTACGCCGATGCCGATGAGTGGTCGCGCCCGGCAGGTGCAGAAGCAAGGCAATATCAGCGTGAAGATTTGCCTGTTCCTCCTAACTATTTACTGCAAAGCTGCAGCGAGTTACATCAGGTTCTGGGCTGGAAAGAATTACTTGATGAAAATGATGATATGACAGCCGAGTGCAGCCTGCTCAGATCCTCGGATGTAAACGTTAATGCCATCCCAATTGAACTTTGGCGTAAACTCTGGCCGTCGTCTGCCGATAAAATAAAGCGAATGCGCGATAACAATCAGTGGTTATTAAACTATAATGACGTCTTGGGCGTAATACCCAGCGTCAATGGTATCCCTGAACCTTATTTCGGGTTGATCACGTATCGGGGCCTGTATATTGAGGTAGCTGGGCCAACGGTCACGGAAAGTGTGAAGGTTGTCGTCCAAAAAGGAGAGCTTCCCCCTTTCAGGCGTTTTAAAGATCGGTGATATTTAATGCTAAGAGTACGTATATAAATACGTATGCAGGTGTTAAAAATTATTGATGCGTAATAAATAATTCATTGAAAAGTGGGGCGGATCTGATGTAACGTTCGTCCCGGTGCCTTCAAAGGGCACCGTATTTGCGTAGCAGTTTCTGTGGTTGCTACGCTGCGCTAATCGAATTTTCACCCGTTTTTGGGTGTCAAAGCTATAAAAACCACAATAAAAGTTGAATACGACATTAACGTGTTGTAATTTGTTTGGAGTAGTCTGGTGCGTTGTCACCACGGACTTGGTGGCGTAAGCCATGACAATCTAAAACTATAGTTACTCTTGCAGGAGTTATACATGTTTAACAAAAAAGTACTTGCGGTAGCTCTGGCTGCTGCATTCACATCTGGCGCACAAGCGGTTGTAGACCTGGACGCCACTGAAAGCCAAAAAATCACTTACGCAAGTGAAGTGGTTACAGCTGGTGCAGATACCGTTGAAGTTATCAACAACGGTGGTCTGCTAGACCTGACCACTACTGTTGGTTTCACCATCGGTGAAGGTACATCTAAGTACGTGCGTATCGATCTGGCTAACGGAACTTTCGGTGCAGCACCTTCTATCACTATTGACACAGATGCTAACTACACAGCAACTCTGTCTGCTGGTGGTACTGCTGATGACAGCTTCGTAATTTATGAAGTAAGTGCAACTGACGGCGCTGGCGATATCGCTCCAGCAGACGAAGTTTCACTGTCTGCAGCCTCTTACATTGTTTCTACTGACTCAGTATCAAGCGTTTCTTATCGCTTGTACGAAACAGCTACAGGCGCTGCGAACAAGCTTGAGAACACTCTGAAGTTTGTTAACACGCAGTTCACTGAGCTGGCATCTGCCGCAACTGGCGAGCTGGTTGTTGCAAATGACAACGAAGCAACGGTAGCGTCTGGCTTCACTAACTTCTCAGCAGGCTCTCTGGGTGCAACCTCAGCCACTATTGGTTACCTGAACACTGATCTGTCGTTCAAAGAAGCTTACGACCTTGACGGTACACTGGTAACAGCAGAAGACATTATTGATGACGAGCAAGACATCGTCTTCACTGGTGACTTCAGCTTCGGCGAGTGGACGCTGGAAATGGACGACGCTTGTAACTCTGGTTCTCCAGTTGCAATCACGCCTACTGAAACTGGCGGTATCATCGAAGACGTAGAAGATTCTACTCTGACTGCTGGCGACTGGTATGTGTGTGTTGACGTAGACGGCGAAGAAGTTATCGCTAAAGGTACGTACGACGTAACACTGGCAGACGACATGCTGGGCGGCGACTTAGGTTCTATCACTTACGATACAACTACTATCGAAGTGCCTTACCTGACTACGTTCGAAGACTACAACCAGCGTCTGATCCTGGTTAACAACGGTAGCGCAGCAGCTGACTACTCAATCAGCTTCACTACTGAAACAGGTACAGAAGCAACTGCGGGCGACGCGGCAACGGGCTCTATCCCAGCTAACTCTACCCTGGTTCTGCGCAGCGCTGACGTAGTAACTCTGGACGGTCGTACACGTACCTCTGCAACTATCGAAGTTGAAGGTGTAGACGCGAACATCCAGGCAGCTACTCAGACTGTTAACCTGTCTGACGGCACTACTGACACAGTAGTTCTGAACGCGAACTCTATCACTTCTCTGGACTAAGTTCTGAGAACTGGATAGCAAAAGCCCCCGCCTTGCGGGGGCTTTTTTATGTCTGTTATGCAACGAAAAATTACACTTCTAACCGGCATTCCCCGTTCGGGAACCACGCTATGTTGTTACTTAATTAATAAAAGTACCAAAGCGCTGGCGTTACATGAGCCGATTAATCCTCAAAAGCTCACCGCTACGTCTTGCCAGCAGGCAATTGACGAAGTCGCTGTACGCATACACGATATTGAGCACAAGATCACAAACGGTCTTCCGTTCGAACATGGTGATAAAAACAGCATTGCGTTAGATAACCCGGTAGCTGAAAACAACGCGTCAGGTATACGAAAAGTACAGGCTGTACGCGGTAACATTACGCTGGCGCCATGCAGTAAAGATATCCCCCTTTTTATCAAGCAAAATGCACTATTTACTTCCCTGCTGCCTGACTTACAAAAGCAGTTCCCGGTGGTTGGTATTGTTCGTAACCCGGTCAATGTTTTATTGTCCTGGATGCAAGTCGACCTACCGGTAAACAAGGGCCACATTCCCGCTGGCGAACGGTTTGATCCGGCATTGAAACGTTTGCTCAATAGCATGGAATGTAATCTCAGCCGGCAGCTGAGTATTTATCACTGGTTTACCCAGAATTTTTTAAGTGCAGGTATTCCGGTAGTTCGTTACGAGGATATTCTTCTATCCGGAGGTCAGCGTTTGTTCAATGAACTGGCTATTCATACTAAGCATCAGGAACTGACCCAAAAGCACAGACAATTCGAGTCCGCGCACAAGGACAAATTACGTTCACATATCAATGAACTTAGCGCCCTTTCCCCTTTCTATTCTTATGAAGAAGTTTGCAAGGCACTCACACCATAGTGGCGTCTGCAGGGTTGTGCTAAAATCCGGCACGTCAGTTTTCATCGGAACAACAAGGAAACCATGTGAAGAAGGTGAAATCCCTCGTTAAAAAGATCCTCGGCCGACCAGAGCGCTCGCCGCTCACAGTTGACACTGTCTCCCAGACCACTGGAGGCTATTGTGTTATTGGCTGGTATTTCACTGATGGCGTGAAATCAGTGGCTATTGAAGATGAAAATGGTAACGCTGTTGACGTAAAGCGCAGTCCCATACCAAGGGATGATGTGAAAGCGGCAACCGGCAGAGGGGGAACCGGCTTTCAGTTACTTTGCAATACCGATAAAGAGCTCAGCCAGCTAAAACTGGTTGCGCACCTTAGTAATGGCAGGCAGGAAAAACGGTCACTGGCGTTGCAAGGCCAGGATCCCGGACTGGAAAGTGAAACCGGCAACGTTGCCTCTAATATCGTCACACAAACCGGGGTCAAAGGCAGTTGTGAATATGCCATCGTATCACCAAATTTTATTTTCGTATCTGGATGGCTGACGGATGGTCAGAACGCGACTGACTGGTCGCTGGTAGATGGCCGCGGGTTCGTGGTTGCTGACGTAGAGGATATCACCCGCTATCACCGCCGTGATGTGGTAGAGACCTATGGCGAGAGCGACATGTTCAAACATACTGGCTTCGCTCTTCTGATGAAGGTGGATACGCGTGTAGGTAAGAACAGCAACCTGACGTTGTGTGCCACCCTCAACGAAAACAGCATTAAGCTTCCCATAGAGCATGTTTATGCGGCCAGCGATGACCCTATGACTAACGCCATGCGGCTGCTGAACAACTGGCAGAGTCACGTTCCAAAGCAACTGAGCAAGGCCTCGGTTTTCGGCCCTATGTTGCGTGAGATTTATCCAGGCGATAAAACCGCTTCTGTTACCCGTATTGACTTCGGGCAGGCGCCTGAGTGCCCTCGTGCGTCTATGATTATCCCGCTTTATGGTCGATACGACTTTTTGCGCTACCAGTTGTCTTACTTTGGACGTCGGCCACAGTACCAGGACATCGAAATTCTCTATGTGATTGACGACCCAAAAATAGCAGGCAATGCCCTTAAGTTGGCCCGAGAAATGGAATATGTATCACAACAGCCATTTAGCCTTCTCCAGCTTTCGCATAATGTCGGCTTTGGCAAAGCCAATAATATTGGCGCAGAACATGCCACTGCCGACACCTTATTGCTGGTAAATTCTGATATTTTACCTAAGTCCGATGACTGGCTGGATAAAATGCTTGAAAGTGTATCCCGCGAAGACACCGGTATTGTGGGAGCCCGGCTTCTGTTCGAGGACGACACCCTGCAGCATGACGGCATGGCCCCTATGACAATTACTGAATACCCAGGCCTGCTTTTCAATGATCATCCGCGTAAAGGCTGGATGAAATCATTGTCTCCATTCCCTGCAGAAGAAGCCGAATGCGAACTGCTGACAGCCGCTTGCTGGGCAGTTAAGAAAACAGACTTTAACGCCGTAGGCGGATTTGACTCTGCGTATGTACTTGGCGATTTTGAGGACTCAGACCTGTGCCTGAAGCTCCTTGAGCAGGGTAAGAAGAACGTTATTCGGCGGGATGCTGAGCTCTACCATCTTGAGCGGCAATCGCAGAATCTGGTGTCACCAGGGCGCTGGAAACACAATATCACCATTTTAAATGCAGTGCTGTTTAATGAACGCTGGAAGGACACACTTCAGTCTATGCACGAGGAAAGGGTAAAATGAAAAAAGTAGCTTTCATTTCGCATGGCCATCCAGAGCTTAGTAAAGGGGGCGCTGAAGTCGCATCGTGGAACCTCTACACGCTGTTGAAACATAAAGGCTTCGACTGTTTATATATCGCCAGAACCGATGCAAAGTCACACGGCGGCTCCACCTTCTCAAGCCGGGGTAACGAAGTTTTGCTGCACACAGCGATGACGGAGTGGTTCACGCTTAGCAGCAGTCATTTAAAACCACTGTTTGTAGATTTAGCCGAACTACTGCGTGAATACAGCCCGGATGTTGTGCACATACACCATTATGCACACATGGGGATCGAGCTTTTTGCCGCAATCCGTCAGGCCCTGCCTGATACAAAAATTGTATTCACGTTGCATGAGTTTATGGCGATGTGCATGCACAACGGCCAGATGGTAAAACGCGAGACACTGAAGCTTTGCTACAAAGCGACAGCAAACGATTGCCACCAGTGCTTTCCCAGTAACTCACCAGGCGACTTTTTATTACGCAAACAGTATTTGCTCGACCAGTTCTCTCATGTCGATGAATTCATTTCACCCAGCCATTTCCTGGCCAAGCGTTATGTAGACTGGGGGCTGGATGTAGAAAAAATGCACGTTATTGAAAACGTTTTGCCGCCCCGCAGCGCAATTGAGCCCCGTCAGATTAGCGAAAATGGAAAGCGAGGAAAGTTTGCCTTCTTTGGGCAAATAAACCCTTATAAAGGGCTGGATATTTTGCTGCATGCCATCACCCTGTTGCCGCCGGATATCAGAGCACAAATCCACCTTGATGTGCACGGTGCCAACCTGGATAAGCAACCTGCCGAGTTCCGTGAACGGGTAGAAAGCTTGCTGGCTCAAACTAAAGACTGTGTAGATATACGCGGCCCTTATGAAGCAGAGCAGCTTCCCAGCAGAATTGCAGAGTGTGACTGGGTGGTTATTCCTTCAATCTGGTGGGAAAATTCACCGGTTGTTATCCAGGAAGCAATGCAGTTTGGCCGACCGCTAATCGGCTCTAATATCGGCGGCATGAAAGAGAAAATTGAAAACAAAGCCGGGTTAACCTTTGAGGCTCGTAGCGCCGCGTCACTTGCGGCGGCACTTGTCAAAGCCACAGATCCAGACGTATTCGAACACTGGCAAGAGAAGCTTGCCATTAACCACAACGCAGAAAACGAACATATCGCCCTGTTAGAATCTTTATTCAGCGATATCAGCGCAACCGGTAGTTAGGAAACATCATATGAAAATTGGGGTGATCACGAACCTCGTAAACATCGACGATTTTGTAGCCAAAGACATGGCGACAGCAAACTCGGAGGCGTGGATGCGCGCCACCGGCGGTAATACGGGCAATGTCGCCTTTGTGCAGGGTATTAAGAATATTCTGGGTGACAGCTTTGGCATTGTTAACTGGGGCGATAATCCAGCACTTGTTAATAAACACTATGATCAGCTTGTTATCTGTTGCGCTAATCAGATGGGTGCGCATGTAGACCTTAAGGGCTGGGTTGAACGCCTGCAGAGTTTTGACCTGCCCACTACGTTCATCGGTCTGGGGGCACAAAGTGACAATATTGGTAACATTCCGGACATTCCTGAAGGCAGCAAACAGTTCCTTCAGTTAAGTAAGTCGCTTCGTCCTAATGCAGATGAGCCTAACATTATTACGCGCGGTGAGTTTTCCAGTGAAGTTGTCGCACACTACGGTGTTGAGTCATCACCGTTTGGCTGCCCGTCGCAGTTTATTTCAACAGAACTCAATCTCGGCAAACGCTGCTTACAGCACCAGAAACGTGCGCGGTATGAGCGTATTATGACTGCGGCAGGAAACCCGTGGCACCCATCGGCGAGTATTGAAAACACCCTTACTGAGATTGTTGAAAATAATCGCGGTGACTATATTCTCCAGCACCCGAAGGCACTACTGCAGCTTGCTTTGGGTGAAGGTGGCGCGTTACCAATGAATCAGATTGAACGACTTGAGAAAGTGTACTCCCGAATCGGAGACTGGGAGCAGATTAAGGCCTGGTTTGAAAGTTTTTCTGTGTTCTTTGCGGATGCCCAGAACTGGATGCATTACTCACGTCATTTCACTTTGGCTATTGGCCCCCGTTACCACGGTGTGGCCCTGCCGATTCAGGCCGGTGTGCCCGGAAAAGTGATCAGCATCGATTCACGCACTGAAGAGCTGGCACTTACCACCGGGATCCCCACGATGCGGTATACCGACATTGACGATTTGAATGCGGATGAGCTTATAAAGGCAAGCCGCTGGAAACAGGCCGATGCAGACAACTACGATGCTGTACGCACCAAAAATGCAATTAATTATCAGCGTTTCCTGGAGGGCAACAACCTGCCGGTGAACCAGGCTATCGCCCAACTCGCAACATCACAGGAAGAGCAGTAGCATGGCAAATTTAATGGGGCTTGGGTCCGGTAACAACCAGCTGGTTACGGGCTATAACGAACTGGTCAGAGCCGCATCCGGCAATACCGGAAATTTATTGTTCAATTATACGCTGGAGCAACTGATTGAACTTGATGGCGCAGATGTAAAATGGTCTACGCCAGCAGACACGCTAAACAGTGCCGGGCATACGTTGCTGCTGCCCATGGCAAACAATATCGGCAAACATATGGACCTGATGAAATCAGGGCCTAAGCTGGAAGGGGTGAACGTTCATGCCGTTGCAATGGGGCTGGGCGCACAATTTCAGTTAAGTGATGATTTTGATACGTCGTTTGAAAAGATTCCGGACGCCTCAAAGGCATGGCTTAAATTGCTGTGTGAACGCTCTGATGTTGCCAATGTCTCGGTGCGGGGTGACTTAACCCATAAAGTATTCGAGCGTCTTGGCCTTGGCGATAAAGCGGTGCCGCTTGGCTGCCCTTCTCACTTTTTAAGTAACAACAAGCAATTAGGGCAGTTACTGAAAAGCAAGAGCCAGGCCTTAACCCCCACACTGAAAAACGGGGTCACCGTTACTGCTGGCAACCCCGCCATTAAAAACCTGGCTAAGCTGGAACAGTTTCTTATTGGCCTGATTAATACACATGGTGGCCGGTATGTCGTGCAAAGCCCCAAAAATCTTATCTGCCTGGCTGAGAACTGGCTTGATGATGTTTCAGAGGCCGACGTAGAAGATGTGCGTGACGCCTTTTTCCCTGGTGACGCCACGCCCTCCATGCATAACTGGTTTCGTCAACACGCCACGACGTACCTGTCTATCCCGCAGTGGTTTAGTGACATATCCAAAGCAGATTTTGTTGTTGGTACCCGCATCCATGGTTGCCAGATAGCGCTACAAGCTGGCGTTCCTGCTGTTTGTCTGCACATAGATTCACGAACCAAAGAACTCTGTGAAACCATGCAGATCCCAACCCTGCACGCGCGCGACTTTCAGCGCAATCCTTCGCTGGAAACATTGTTAGACACCGTTCAAAACTGGGACTGGGATGCCTACGACGACAATCGTCTTAATCTGGCCAGACGCACATTTGACTTCGTCACACAAAATGGGCTGACCCCCAGCAAAAAATTCGCAGCCCTGTTACGCTGATATGATGACCGCCACAAAGCCCTTTTACCTAATTAGCGGATTTCACCGCAGCGGGACATCTTTGCTGGCGAGTACATTAATGCAAAATGGCACGCATATGGGTGATAACCTTATGGGTGCCAGCTTTGCTAACCAGCAGGGTCATTTTGAAGATCATGCACTGGTAAAGATCCACGATCAGATGCTCGGGGCAAATGGCTACGACTGGCGCTGTACTGACACGCAGTTAACGGTACCGACATTTTTGCAGAGCAAGCTGACCGACTACATAAATGTCCGGTCGGATACCGATGCGCCCTATATCGGTGTGAAAGATCCCCGCGCAGTGCATTTTTTTGACGCCTGGCAACACGCAACTAACAACCGTGTAAAAGCCATTTTTGTGTACCGGGACTGGCGCTATTGTGTATCGTCGCTGTTAAAACGGCACAGCCGGGAGTTGCTGCACTACACCTGTCCTATGCAGCAGCGCGAACTGGACTTTGCATTCTGGCAATCCCCTGACCTGGCCGCCCGGCTGTGGCTTGCATCTTCTCGTGCCATGCTGCAATGGATGGATAGCGCACCTAATAATACGCTGCTTTTACCTTTGTCATCGTTGCTGAATCAGTCTGCGTCACTTTTTGCGCAGGCACGCAAAAAAGGCATTCCTGAAGCATTATTCAGCTTGTCGACGTCATTCGACAATTCGCTGCTGCAAAGTACGATCCCAGCTTCACTGCTCGAGATGCTTCCCAACGATCTGCAGACCGAGTGTGACGATGTACAGGAACAACTTATTCACCAGTGTGGTGTCACGGCAAGCCACGAGACGGTTCAGCTAAGCAGCCCGCACGTATTGAGTAAGCCCGGTAATCAGAATAGTAGCTTTCAGCCTGCGCGTATAAGCGCCCAGGTAAATATTGATGGACTGTCGATATCAGAAGCGCTGGCCGTACTGCAGGCATTACCTGCAGAGAAAGCGGCGACATTCCCCTGGCAAACGTTGATGACGATGCCGTGTGAGGATGCTAAAAGCTGGGAAACCATATATAAGATCGCCAACGCCTGTAACCAGAATCAGGTGGCTGAGGCTGCAATAACACGGGCAATTACGCTACAACCTGTCCCCTGGCGAGTGATGTATTTAGGCGATTTGTATCTCTCTCAAAAGCAGCTACGTCTGGCCAGGCAGTGTTATCTGAACGCCAAAGATATGGCCCCAGGCAATGCCACCTTTTTTGCCAGGCTGGCAGACGTTGCTACTGAAGAAGGGAATTACGAAGACGCTCAGGCACTCATTGACGAAGCATTAGCGCTGGATGCAACTAAGCCGGCCATTGTTTCTGCGCAAAAACGCCTTGCTGATCGCGATAAATCCTACGAACAACGTACGCAGAAGAATGAGCGTAATACGAATGAAATGCCCGCCATTACTCGGTATATGGATGTGGTTGATGTACTCACTAATGAGCCAGAGCACGGTAAAGCTCTGGATGACTATTTTGTACGGTACATGTTTGTACGACGCAATAACCCTGCCTGGCTTTCATCTGCGCTGGGGCAGCTTAGTGAAAAACAAGGGCAATGCCTGCAGGACTATTTGTTTGCGCACCTTGAGCGGTACTGGCCGCACGAAGTGCTTGAAACAGAAATGTATGGTGCCTTATCTGCAAACACAGAGTTACCTGCACTTTTAAGCAAGGAACAGGTAGGTGCAGATGCCTGTATTGGCGTTCATCTTCATGTGTACTATCGACACCTGGTACCGGAAATCCTGGCCTTTTTAAGAAATATTCCTCAGACATTCCGACTCGTTGTGACCTGCTCGATACACGATAAGACCTACCTTGAACAGATACTGCCGTCTACCAGTGACATTCTTACTGTTGAAAACCGTGGCAGGGATATCGCCCCATGGTTAATGCAGGCCTGCCCACGCTTATCCGACTGCGACTGGGTGCTAAAGCTACATACGAAGTCAACGCCTCACGCACCTCATTTGTCTGGCTGGCGTCTACAATTGCTGTGGGCATTGGTGGGCGATAAGAAGCACACTTCCCAGATTGTCTCTGCATTACAAAGCAAGGCTAAGACAGGCATCCTGTTGCCGCCTTACCACCCAGCTATCGTCAAAGATATCCACTGGGGTAACAACCGTGAAGATACGGAGAGGCTCGCCAAACAGCTCAGATTACCGCTACCGGAATCCGCTCCCCAATTTCCGGCAGGTTCCATGTTCTGGTACCGGCCTGATGCGCTGACGCCCCTCACCCGTTATAATTGGCGTCTTGAAGACTTCCCAGATGAATCAGGCCAGACCGACGGCACCACCATGCATGCTATTGAACGCCTAATAAGTATAGCGGCTCAAAATACAGGGATGCGAAGTGAATTTATCAGTATGCTTTAGTAGCATACTTTCTCTGGAGACTCAGGCTTAGCTGCCTGAGATAATAGAAACATACTTGTTCGGAGCTCTTAGTCAGTTACTTTGCACCGAAGTACTCTGGCAAGGTTCAACGGTACATAGAGACAGTGAGCGTCATGCAACCTGCACAAAAACGTATAGCGTTTCACAGAAGGTATCATGGTTATACAGGCGGGCATCAGAAAGTCCGCGATTATATTGATCACTTTCTGGCGCTCGGATGGCGCCCATCGCTATATCTAAGTAATAAAGCCGCCACAAATAAAACGCTTTTTGACGAAATTTGCGGTGTTACCTATCAAGCACAGTTCGATACCCAGAACACAGATGTGGTCTTTCTTGCCGGTGAAGACTGGCAGCCTTACCTTGCAAACAACGAAAACAGTGTTCAGCACACAATCATCAATTTAATTCAGCATGTACGCCATGCAGAACCGGACTCTACGCTTTTTTCATACTTACAGTATCCAGCGATTCGCCTGTGTGTGTCGCAAGCCGTAAAGCGCGCCATTGAGCCTTATGCAAATGGTCCTTGTATTGTCATACCGATGGGTCATGAATTACCAATACCTTTGGGCAATGTCCAAAATGATGTTTTTATTCTCGCTAATAAAAAGCCTGAGCTTGGCCAACAGCTTTTCCAGTGGTTGGAAGACTCTGGCAAATCGGTAACCCAATATAGCCATACCGTTGAGCGCGAACGAGTCACAGCAGCTATGTCATCTGCTAGAGTAACAATTGCACTACCTAACGATACGGAAGGCTTTTACCTGCCAGGTATTGAGGCTATGTGGCTAAGTGAAGCGGCAGTTGTTCCCTACTGTATCGCAAATACCGAATACAGCAATGCGCTGAACAACTGCTATTTGTGTGAATACTCCTATGCGGCAATTCAGGAGGCAACACTTTCGGCCCTGAATAAGAGCAGAATTGAAAGCCGTATCCGAAAGTCCTTTGGTAATAGGACGGCAAAAAAATACACAGCCCCTCGCGAACGTGCAGCCTTAGCGCGCGCACTGACACGTTATGTTTTGTAGCAGGCAATACATGATAGCTGGCACCTGGCTTTGCCAGCGATTGCCAGCTGTCTTTTCTGCAAGCCTTGCATTTAGCAGGATCTACCGTACTATCTGCCGACAAATATGCGCTGTTTCTGTCCGGCAGGATGACTCGTACTGCTTGAATGCACAACCTTGTTTACATTGGGGACAGTAGAGCGTTTTAGCAATCAGGAAGCCTTTTAAGAAATTATTTATGAACTTATCAAAAGTTAGTGACCTACAGGTATTAAATCAGTTCAACCAGCCAGACTATGGCGATCCCGTAGAGGTGCTGTCTCCGGTAGAACAGAGATACGATTTAGATTTTGTAAAAGATATCAGCTCGGACTCCGAATCCAGAGAAGATTTTAGTCGCCCGCTTCCTCCTGAAAACGTCCTCTTTCCTTCTGTAAAATTACGGCAGATTGAAAATGCATTTGTTACTGACGCATTTCTCACTTTTGATGAAGAATACGTTTATACAGACACTATTTTGAAGGGTGGGCTTGGGTCATTTAAGCATAATGACGCTCTTAACTGGTCTCAGCAAAAAATCTCAAAGACGATTGATAATATTTCCTACGAATTTCAGCATGAATCTGTGCTCGTCGTTCACAATGAAGGAGGAGGCACCTGGGGCCATCACCTTATTCAAAACTTCCCCAAAATTTTATTCATTAAAAAGCACTTCCCACATATAAAAATAGCGTTACCGAAAGGCTTCTGCAGTTTAAACATGAGTCAGGGAAAGTTACTGAATGCGTACGGTATAGATAGAGATTCAATAATTCCACTAAGTAGTAACACCTCCTACTTGTTTAAATCTGTATATATTTTGGACTTTTTGTTTGAACCGAAATCCGGGTTTATTCATCCGTGGGCATTAGACGCCCTCAGGTCTGTTGACATACTTTTAGAGAACACGCATGAAGTGGACAGGTTGTTTATTAAACGACTCAAGAAGCGAGAAATAGAAAACCGGTCAGAAGTAGAAGCGTTACTGGAGCAATATCATTACCAACCTTTTACTCAGGCGCACGCGAACCTCGATAGTCAGATTGCAAACTGGGGGCGCGCCCGATCAGTAGTCGCAACGCTTGGCAGCGATATGACTAATATGGTATTTCTGCCTGATGGGGCCTCGATTCTTTCGCTCTCTCCTGACTGGTTTGGCGATCGTTTCTTTTTCAATTTGGCCTGCGCTGCCAACATAAACTGGTTTGAGCTTAGGTGCGGCAAAGTTGGTAAAGAAAGCGAGAGTCATCAAAGATTCAATAATTTCTTTGTTGATAAGCCGATGCTGGAACAAAAAATACGAGATATTGGCGAGTTGGCCAAGTGATCGGCTGACTTACGTCAACTATGTATTGCCAGTTGGCAGAAAGCTGCTTTGATATAAAGCTTTGTCAATTTTACCGAAAGTAACGACGAATACGGGCTGTTAAATTTCGTAAGAAAGGAAAGTGATAGTTTTTGTATTTTGCGCTGACATATACGCTAAGCTGCTCGGCGACTTTCTGCTCATGGTATTTTTTGGCCTGCTCTAATATGGATCTTGCCAGTGCTGGTTTGCATTCAGCCAGTAACCGCAAGCATTCCTGCATATCCTCGATGCGCGCCGTTTCTGACAAGTATTCCGGCTGAGTATACTGACTTAGTAATGTTTGTAGTTTGTCCGCATCTAATTGCTTATCTCCACTAGTAAGTAACCGCGCCTGCTCTGCTAACTGACGCTGAAAAGTGACAACCCTATCAGGCTCAATAAGTGAAAATGCTGGCTGACTTTCACTCACGAACTGCAAAAACCTGTCCAGTTCATCAATCACATGTGACTGTAAAAAGCGGTTGCAAACTCGCATTAATTCAAGCGCACCGGACCTGTACTGCGTATTCACTTTTTTACTTTTATCAGCAGACTCACTGCTTAGGGACATCAGCGATAAAAAATCATCTATCAAGCTGCCGTTAACCAATAACGAACGTTCCAGGTATCTGTAAGTAACGCTGACTGAAAACTGACGGGCAATATCACTTACTGCAGAAAGTTGTTCGAAGGTAGCTTTGTCCTGTTGTAGGAACTCATAATCTGCTCTGTGTCGCTTAACATGCTGATGATAGTTAGACTCCAGCAGTGAGAGTGGATGGCGAATATAAAAGATATAGTGTGCCAATGGAAAACGGCTAAAAAGCCATGGCAACGAATAAAAAAAGTGCTCAGAGGAAAGCAACAGAGTTTTGTCATCAGACCGTGCAAAATCACCCACTAGCCGGCTCGCCTTATCATCATCAAAAGCCCACTTGTCATCACCGGTATTAGACAGGAGCACCGTGAAATTGCCTGAGCTAATGCCGTTTTCATCAAAGTGATGTTGAGGATACTCGATACCTGAGCGCCGCAGCATACTGCGATTTTTAAGTAGCCAGGACTGGACCGCAGAAGTGCCTGTTTTAGGAGGCCCTAAATGCAACAGCAGTCGTTTATCCGTAACATTGCTCTTGTCTGTCTGCCGCTGGTAGTTTTCATAACACTGTTCAAAGACGGATTTCACCTGCGCATATAACGTATAGTCCTGCGCATGAATACGCTGAATTTCTGCGTAGTCCTCCGTACTTATCGTAGCCAGAACCTGGTGACTTACGCATTTCACCTTCGTAGGCGAAACAGTCGACAACCTTTCCCCGGTCCAGATCTCAGCCATTAACAGCGACTTCGCATAAGACTCCTGAAGTCCCACAAAGCCAAGTGAAGATATATCCAGCCCGGCAAGCTGTTTAGACAAGTAATTTATCCGGGCAGGCTTTGAATAAAAATCTGCAAAGGTGCCTGTGGCCTTTCCCTGTTGGCGCAAGCCGTCATAGGATTGCTTTAGCCTTACCGCCGGATCACAAAGAAAAATACCCAGCCGCTCCACTTCGCCACCGTGGGGCTGGTTTACTACTTCGGCGGCTTCAGTCAGGGATATATCTGTACCACTACTCAGGCACGTTTGTAATGTCTGTAGGAAACGCCTGCTATCTGTTCCTGGAACCGAGAGCAGGGATAGCGCCTGCGCCATTAGTAATGTTCTCCGTGAAATAAGAAATACAGTCGAGCGTAGGTCTGCGCAGCCCAGGGGATCGATTCTTTATAGTCCCCTTCAAAGACTTGTTTAGGCGCTATGTTTTCTTGTGGCAGCGCCAAAAAGCTAAACGTCTTGGCCATTACTTCATGATGCTGACGGATCAGATCCTCCTGTTTGTGCAGTAAAACCTGATTGGCTGGGACTGCATCATAAAGGGCAGCAAGTTGTCGCTTATAGCACCCTCTGAGCAGGTAAGAAAAATCCCGGTATGCATGTTCAAAAGGGGCGTAAGGCAACGCTTCTTTCCAGTTTTTCATTCTCCATGGCTCGGTCAAAAACGCACGCAGTGGCGACAACTCCTCCAGCCCCCTGCGCTTACTCATCTGATAGTGAGAGTATGCGCGAGCGACGGGATCTCTTAACATCACCAAAAATTTTGCATCAGGGTTATACGACACACATTCAGCAATAAAGCGGGGGTGAAGCAATGTAATGGGTGTAGCATCACAGAGGTATTTTTCTCCATTGTAATGCGACAGCCTGGCGTCATATTTTTTCTGTGCATATCCCGCTTTATCTGCGCTACGGTGATAGTCAGGGTCATCAAAGACATGGGCCTCTTTGCCTTTAACAAGACACACGTCAGGGTGCGCACTAATGAACTCGGCGAGCGCTGTGGTTCCTGCTTTTTGCACGCCAAGGATAAAAAGGTTAACTTTTTTCATTGATTGGCTGTTAGTCATCGCACCGCCTTCTGGATTAGCATTACTCAGTTGCGAGGCTCGCCTAATCTTAATGAGGACTTCAAACGTCGCACAGCTGCCCGCCATTTTCTGTTTACTTTTCCGGGGACATTGAATGCTGTGGCAGTCATTCTTGTATATAGCCTGTTTTGAGCCAACTGTGGAGAAATATACGCATTTTCTATCAGGAAACGCTCAATGAGCACTTTAATATCAGGCGACGTGCGCTGCAGCGCGCTAATAATGGTTACTTGTTGTTTGAACGTAAGTTTTCTGTGTGAGGAACATTTCATTGTCTCGCCGCTGAAATTAAGCCCAGTCAACGTGGTTAGCGCGGCATTTTCTTTCTCTACGGCATCGCGAATGTTATCCAGTTCCTGCTCAGTCAGTCTAAACGGTCCATCTGAGAGAGAATAGTTTTTAGCATTAAATGTTGCAGCCTGGGGGTTATACTTTCCATTCTTACGAATTGGAATCACCGCATTGACATGATTTGCAATGCGTACGGCCACATTACTCAGGCCCACATTGTCTCTGGCATCTGACTGTTTAGGCAGCGGTAAATTCAGGTGCTCAACAAAATGCCCTACGGGCCCTGATCGCGCGCACGCATCCGGAAAATGAAAAAACTCAATATTACTAAACACTGACTGAAGCTTAACAATATCTGCACTTCGGCTTACCAAAGACGCTGCAACGCTGACCGACCTGCCATTTTTAATTTGTTCCTGTACTGCTGAGCAGTGGTATGAATAGGCTGGCCTTACATACAGCAGAACCCGAATATCCCAGCCTTCAAAAAAAGTTAAAAACGCAGACAATTCGCTTTCAGTAAACTGAGAAAAGCCCTCTGCACTCAGTAATATCCGTGTTTCCGTATTTCTTAGCACTTCGAATTGCCGATGAAAATGTGCAGCCGCCTCCTGAGGATCGGCATCGGCAAGGTTTTTATAAAATAGTTTTCCGGGCTGTTTTGAAAACGCTAACCGCAACGGCGCGGAGTGATTATGAAATGTTTCTTTCCCATACGAAAACTTAGGATAAGTGAGTCCATGTGCTGCCAGTTTTTTTCGGTACTGACCTAAAAAATTCTGAATACTGGTTGAGCCGGTTTTATGCAGACCGGCATGAATAATGAGCGACTTCACGGATCCCTTTTATACAAATAAATAATATGTTCAAAGACTACACAATGAGGCTTGCAATATGCGGTTAAACCCGCGCAGTATAACACTTAGCGGGGCCAATTTTCATTGTCGTTACGACGACAATTTCTCCACACTGCATGTAAAAGCGTCGACCGGCGCGGTCAGTTTGGGAACCCGCTCCATATGCCGGTCCCAATGCTTAGATACGGTCCTGTCCTTTAACTGTTTTACCCGCCAGTTTTTTTGAAAATATCTTAGCTCGCGCATATACCGTTTGATCTTGTCGTCTGACAGATCATCTCCGCGAGAAACTGACTCGTGGTGATACAACACTGCATCAGCGCAATAGAGTGTTTGGTAGCCACACTGATTCAGCTTAAGACACAAATCGATATCGTTATAGGCAACCGCCAGGTGCTTTTCGTCCAGGCCTCCTACCTTGTCGAATTTTGTTCGTTCCACAACTAAACAGGCAGCGGTGACTGCAGTCATCATCTGGTTCTGGGAAATACGATGACCGTGGTGAGTCTGCTCATGTTCCTCAAGACGATGCAGGTGGCCTGCCGCGTTCCCCATACCCACAACCACACCGGCATGTTGAATTCTTCCACTGCCGTACAGCAACTTCGCACCTACAGCGCCAACATCAGAAAGACGCGCCCAGCACACCATTTTATTTAGCCAGTCAGGCTCAATCACTTCTACATCATTATTAAGCAGACATAGCACGTCGCCGTTCGCTTTTGATGCGGCAAAATTGTTAATGGCAGAGTAATTAAACGGATAGGGATACCTGATGACCCGCACACCTCGTGTAGCCACGGAGCTAAGGTAGTTCAGGGTGTCTTTATCGTCGCTGTTGTTATCAATAACAATAATTTCAGTGTTTGGATAGCTCGTTGCCGTCAACAGAGACTCTATACAGGGCCTGAGTACATTCAGACCATTGTAAGTAGGTACAATCACCGATACCAGCGGTGCGTCGGTCACAGGGTAATGCCACTGACGAAGCGCAGCTGTGTCCGACGCTTCTGTTTTCATTGTCTGATAATGCGTTGATACTTCACTGAGCACCGTTGCCTGGCGGCCTGACATGACCAGAAATTCGTCTATCCTTACGGGTGTTTCGCCCGCCGATATCTGCTTGGCAACCATCTGATAAAGCGACAGCGCAGAGAGCTTACAAGGTGTCGCAAGCAACGTCTGATAGAGGTCTTCACGAAAAAAAACGGCAGGGCCGATAAAGTCATACGTTGCAAAAAAAACAGGATCAAACTCAGGTTTAACGACACATTCACCTGATGCGCCGACATGCTGAGAGTACAGAATGGGCGGAAACCCGTTTCGATGCGCCGCCTGAGCAATGGCTGCCGGGGCAGCCGGATGAAGACAGATGTCGTCAAAACTGACAATGATATACCGCCGGGTGGCGTCGCTGGTCATTGCCGGATTTAATCGCTCTGGCTGAGCGCCGTCCACAATCAGAAGGCTATCTTGCTGCTCCCGCGTGACCGAAAGGGCTGAAAGAGAAGCCAGAACATCCCGTTGATGACACCCGCTTTGATGATAATCAGACAGTGTTTGCGTCGAGCTGAACAGTAACGACAGCATGGCCGCGGGTCTTTTTTTGCGTGCTTCTCGCAGAGCGGTACGAAGACGAACCTGCCAGGCAGGAAAACGTTCAACATCTGCGGTTTTCAGCCCTTCGGTATGTAGCACACCACCCGTTGTAAAAAAGTAGCCGCGATAACGAAGGTTGGGTAGCCAGTCACCTGATGTTTCGACAAGTGGAACCAAGCTGCTTTCTTGCGCCAGCCTTATGTTGACTGTACTTTCCAGCTCTGTCGCACTTGCTTTTATATGATACCAGCCAGCTTGCAGTGTGCGCGCATTTCCGTTGTTTTTCGCCACTGGTCTGATTCCGCATACAAAGCGCCTGAAAAATTGCCTTAACCCCCGCACAATACCATCCTGTTGTCGATTACCACGTTACACCCGCTAACTCAGGGTAAGCCTCCGCCTTCAGGCGCTCCGTATCCAACTGAAAATGATCACACAAATCATTAAAACGCTGTACAGACTGCGGCAGCGAGATAGTAGGCACGTCAGCATAGCAGTCGATACTATGACAGGGGTGTACCAGGCGTGACTTCACGTTACTCCAGGCATCAAATATGGCACCAATATCAATGGCCACGGCGCCGCGCTCCTTTAACCACTGGCAATAGATCTTGCCCAGCCCCCCGGCACCTACCAGAAACAGCGCGCCAGGATAAGGAACACTAAGTTGCTCTTGCAGTTGTGCAAACCGATCAGGGAAGTGGGGAAGCGTTGAACGTCCCTCATACTTGCTTTGCCCACGTACCAGATAATGCTCAACTGCGCCAATTTTAAAAACACGCTTCAAGCTGTCTGCCACGTCTCTGGGCGATACTACGCCAACCACATCCCTTTGCCAGAGCAGTTTTCTGAAAAGTAGCGTAAATTGCAGGTAGCGATGCAAGGCGGCATCGGTGAGCATGGTACCGTGTTTTATGAGGCTGTAATGTTCAGCGGCATCAAATACGGCCTGATAGTGCGGGTGCAACTGGGTTTGCTTTGTTCTCGGTACTCCAACAACATCGGCTTGTCGCACTGCGTCCCGCATTTGCTGAGCAATTGAATATGACGCCTCGTCGCTGATATCTGTGTGACCAAACCAGTCTTTGTAACACCGATCAACGGCACTTCGACCAAGCAGTTCGGGATATGCCAGCATACCGCCTTCTCTGTCACCCAGTCTTATAACCGACAGTGGTTGCCTGTTTGTCAGTGCTGCCTCAATCTTTAAGCAGACCTCAATAACATTCGATTTTTGCTGCATGCGTATCTGGAAACGGAGTCATTTTAGTTTGGCGTTATTTTCACACACGGGGTTAAGGCTGTACACGCTAATTACCCTCGTCATGGTTGACGCGTAACCAGGCACAATACACCACAGATATTTAACTCAGGATACATATCTGCCAACCAGGGTTTGCAGAAATGGCAATAATTCGCGCTGGAACCACTTATGGCGATGCAGCCAGCGATTATTGCGACCCGACGGGTGTGGCAATACCAGTTCACCCGGTTGAAGTGACTGCCAGTCAGCAACAGCGTCTGTTAAGCGTTTGTACTGTGGTAAATAGTGGCGCTGTGCATGGCGGCCAATGTAAATTGTCAGTGATGGTGAGATCGTTTGCAAAAACGCATCATGCCAGCGCGGTGCGCATGGTTTTAGCGGCGGTGCGTCTGCGCCATTTCGATAGCCTGGAAAGCAAAAGCTCATGGGCACCACTGAAATATTGTTATTTGAATAAAACTGCGCCCGGTTTAGTCCAAGCCAGCCCCGCAATCGATCGCCGGACGTATCATCCCAGGCGAGACCAGACTCGTGCGCGAGTCGCCCGGGAGCCTGACTGATTAACACGATTTTTGCAGACGGACTTAGAATAAATACCGGTTTTGGCTGGTGCGGTATTAACTCACTGCAATACCGACATGCCCGGGCACGATGTTCAAGTTCAGTTGCATCATTCACCTTAATACCTGACACTTTGCTTCTCTCCCGACAAATGGAATACTTTTTTAATGCTGATCGGACGACCTTCGACAAACCTTGCGGTGCCAGGTACTGTTATATTGCTTTGCCTGTTAGTTACTTTTCCTGCCAGAACCGCGACGCTCTATCTGACGCGCCACTATGAAAAAACAGCCGGGCCAAACCCCGGACTTACTGAGCAAGGTGCCCGTCGCGCAGAGAATCTCGCTACGTACATGACACGGCAATCGATAGGGAAAATATTTTCCACACCTTATAAGCGAACGACAGATACTGCACGTCCAACTTCTGTCATTACTAAGACACCCATCACCCACTACGATCCAAGCAAGCTTCAGGATTTAGCGGACAGCGTCAGTGACAGTCACCATAACGTACTTATTGTTGGTCACAGTAATACGACACCTCAGTTAATTAAGCTTCTTGGCGGGCCTGTTGTCGTAATAAAAGAAGATGACTATGGCGTACTTTATAAAATAGAAGTGGGAAAAGATAAAGACAGGTTTTCGCAAACAACCATCCCTGTGCCAAACTAAGCAATTGGGCACCCCCATGTGCTACATGTAGCACTAATGATAGCGTTCAAGCATGCGGTTAGAGAATTTTACTAAGCGCGTTTGAGGCTCGCCAGTGTTTATAGACAAAATGGGTTAGCCCACAAAGCAGACTGAAACTTCCAAAGGAATAGCCTGATGAGAACTGTTGTCACCTACGGAACATTTGACTTATTTCATATCGGTCATGTCCGGCTTCTCAGGCGTCTTAAAGCGCTTGGCGATCGGCTTGTCGTTGGTTTATCAACCGACGAGTTTAATAAAGTGAAGGGGAAAGAAATCGTTATCCCTTTTGAAGACAGAAAGGAGATACTGTTGTCCTGTCGTTACGTCGATGATGTATTTGAGGAAAACAGCTGGGAGCAAAAACGGGCAGATCTGATCCGGGAAAAGGCATCGACGTTCGCAATTGGTGATGACTGGGCCGGTAAATTCGATGATCTGGAAGATATAGTTCAAGTTCTATACCTTCCAAGGACCAAAGACATTTCAACGACTGAGCTTAAAACCGTTCTTTCTACCATTACTGACGATAAGTTACAGGAAATAAAAAACGTTGCATCTCACCTCGTGTCGCTAACTGAAAGCCTGAAATAACAACCCAGCACGCGCGGCTCCACTCAAGCTATACATGGCATTCTTACGTTCTAGTGTCGTTCCTCGTTGTTACTCTACGGTTGCACGAAGGAGGTCCCGGACACGTGCGGCGCACGTTCCGGGATGACGTCTTTATTTTATTGGTGATGTTATTGCGTAAGCTATATGTGCGCTTTCACGGTGAAGATGTTCTTTGTTGCTACGCTACGGTTGCACGAAGGAGGTCCCGGACAAGTGCTGCGCACGTTCCAGGATGACGTCTTTGTTTTATTGGCGGTGTTATTGCGTAAGCTATATGTGCGCTTTCACGGTGAAGATGTTCTTCGTTGCTACTCTACGGTTGCACGTAGGAGTCCCGGATAAGCGCTGCGCGCTTTCCAGGATGACGCCCTTCTTCGATTTGCTCCTTGTACCGCTTTTGAACCGAAGCAAGCTCTCACATGGGGGTGAAGAACGGTGAGCGTAGCGAGCGAGGGGTGCCAGTGGCACGCCGATAAACTGGTATGGAACCAGTTTGAACAGCTTTAGCTGGCCTGCGTAAGCAGGTGAACCACAAGGAAGTGGTGAATAAAGTGATGAACGCGAGCACAAGACGTGCGAGCTGGTCGATGCACCAGGGATGGGTGAGGCTCCGGTTTGCGAAGCAAATTTGAGGTGACTTAACGTCACCTCAAAAGGAACGAACGGGCGTACAGGACGTACGCCCTGGCACTGCGCCACATGGATGTGTCCGAATGCATCGATTCAACGTCCGAGGGGTTAGGTTTCGCTATGCGGGAGTAGCACGTCAGTGCTGGTCCCAAAAACAAAAAACCCCGCGTTCGCGGGGTTCTTTTTTTTTCGAATTAGGAGTCTGGCGGTGTGTGCCACGTCGCTATGGCCGCCAGACAAAACTGGTTGTTACCGACTTACGTCAATAACATAACAATCGGGAAAGTCTGATATTCAATCTATCGAGTAACGTCACTACTCTACGTACATATTTCTTAGCTTGTCTACAACACTCAATGTTTCTTAACTCCTCCTAGTTTAGCGAGTAGCAAAATGGTCAGTCGATTTCACATCGACGGTTAAACCGTTTTGCACGCCCACTTGCAAAGCAAGTGCTTGTAGGTGAAGAGCTAAAAAGCTTCTTGGGTGTTGTATGGTTAAGCCTCTCGGGCAATTAGTACAGGTTAGCTTAACGCCTTACAACGCTTCCACATCCTGCCTATCAACGTCTTAGTCTAAAACAACCCTTCCAGAGCTTA
>NZ_BMXP01000009.1 GCF_014651815.1 Alteromonas halophila
CGTTGAGCGTGCGCTGAATGCAAGGCCAAGGAAATGCCTTGGGTTTAAACAACCATCGGTGGTCTTCAATGAATTACGAAGAACAGCTTAATTTAGCGAGTGGTGCACTTCGGGGTTGAATCCGCGAGTATGACCCGCGAGATTGTATACACACCGCTAGAGAAGCCGCATTTTGAAGAAGTCATTGCGCTGGGCAATGCGGTTCAGGGCGACAATTACCTCAGCCAGGCGAGCCTTGCCGAGATTTACCAAAAAAGCTGGCACGATGGCACCAATGCCAGCTTCGTAGCGCTGTACAACAATAAAGTCGCAGGTTTTCGCCTGACCTATGCCCACAGCCAGTGGCAGCAGGATGAGTGGTGTACCCCTAAGGCATGGCCTGTACCTGCTGACCGGGTGTGCTACTTTAAATGCAATACGGTCGATCCCAGTATGCAGGGCGCAGGCATTGGCAGTCAGTTGCTTAATCGCTCTGTTGAACAGGCAAAGGTTCAGGGTGCGCAGGCAGGTCTGGCGCACATCTGGCTGGCCAGTCCCGGAAACAGCGCCTTTAAATACTTTTCAAAAAATGGCGGACAACTTATCAAAAAACATCCTGACAAGTGGCGCCATGCGTCCATGTACGAGGGCTATGACTGTCCGGTATGTGACGGCTACTGCAGCTGTGACGGCGCTGAAATGCTGCTCGTGTTTTCATGACCTACGATCCGCTCAGTGACAGTGCAGTAACGGCAACGACCCCCGACGCCAACAGCTACTGGAAGACAACCTGTACGCCCCCTGATTTTAACCGCCTGAGTACCGATATCAGCACCGATTATCTGGTCATCGGTGCCGGCTATACTGGCCTGTCGGCCGCCCTAACCCTTGCCGAGGCTAATCAGGATGTCACGCTTATTGATGCCCGGCACAGCGGCTTTGGCTGCGCCGGTCGTAATGCCGGTTTTGTGCTTAACGGCACCGGGCGACTTGGTATACCCGCTATCAGCAAAAAGTGGGGAAATGAAATTGGTCAGGGTATGGCGCAGGAGTTTAAGGCCGCTGTAACCTTGCTTACCGACCGCATTGACCGACATAACATTGATTGTGACCTTACTGCCGGTGACTATTATAAAATTGCCCACAGTCGCAGACAGGCAAAACTGCAACATGCGCAGGCATCCGACTCAGTGCGCTTTGTCGATAAGCCTGCTTTACTTAACGAATTTGGTTTGTCAGGTGCCCACGGCGCGCTGGTGCAGCCGGGACAGACTCTCAACCCGTTAAAACTCGCAGCAGGCCTTGCCCGTGCAGCGGATGCAGAGCGCGCGAAGATCTGTATGAATACACCGGCTAAGGCTATCAAGCACAGCAAAAATCATTACTATGTGCAAACGCCGAAAGGCAAAATACGCGCGAAAAATCTGTTACTGGCTACCAATGCTTATTCACCGGCGACCTTTCACCATGCCATCGATAACCGCCAGTTTCCGGTGCAATCCAGTATTATTGTCACACAGCCTTTAAGCGCACAGCAGCGCGCCGACACAGGTCTTGATGGTCCGCTATCCATGATGGATACGCGCATGATGAAATACTATTACCGGACTCTGCCTGACGGGCGCGTGCTGTTTGGTGGCCGCGGCGCAGTTAAAGGCAATCATGCCCAGCATCCTCAGGAGAAAGCGCGTATGGTACGCGCCCTGTGCGACAGCTTTCCTGCGCTTAGTGGTATCGGTGTCGACTATTTCTGGAGCGGCTGGGTCAGTGTGGCACTGGACAGCCTGCCGCGTATTCACGTGGATGACAGTGGGCACCTGGGATATGCCATGGGATATTGCGGCTCAGGCGTTTCCTTTGCAGGCCTGGCCGGGACGCGACTGGCCCAGCGCATGATGGGCGGCGATGCAGCAAGTGATATTAATACCGACCTGCCGTTGTATTCCTCGCCCCTGCCCCGCTACCCGTTTGCCGGATTGCGCAGGCTGGGACTACGCGCACTGTATAACTGGGCGAAGGTGGTTGAATAAGCACATCTTCAAGGCGACCTGTTTACCTTGGCATCCACTAACAATGCCAGAACAGGTAACTGCACTTTCATAGTATTGCCTGCCAGTGACACTATGAAAGTGCTATTTTAGCCGACTCTGACAGGCCAGGTTTTTAATCAGTAAGGATTTACGGTCACTATCGCATATTAAAAAGGAGAATGCTGAAAGCCTCTCCCCCGAATCACGCCAATGCCACAATCTGGCGTCACCAGCCTATTCGGGGTCAGCGTAGAAGCGATTTTCGACCGCATTTTTATCGAGCATTTTGGTAATAATAAAGACCTGATCGCCCTTTTCTAACTGCGTGCTGCCTTTAGGAATGATCGTTGTTTCCCCCCTTGCAATCATGGCCACAACGGTGTTGTCCGGTAATCCCAGCTCGCTTATGGTTTTATTACGCGCCGGTGAAAGCGAAGAAACTTCAATTTCAATCAGTTCCCGTTTACTTTTTGCCACTTTCACTATTTCCAGCGTACTCGACTCTTGCACGTCATCATTGAGCACCAGCCCCAGCTTTCGGGCCGCATAGGGCAAGGTTGACCCTTGTAACAGCGCCGAGATCAACACAATAAAAAACACGACATTGAAGATCAGTTCGGCATAGGGCATACCGAAGATGAGTGGGAATATGGCCAGAATTATCGGTACCGAGCCACGTAATCCTACCCAGGCAATAAGCACCGATGCTTTAAGCGACATTTTGGAAAGTAACAAAATCGGTAAGACGACCAGTGGACGTGCGATAAAAATAAGCACGCAGGCTATAAGCAGTCCTTCTTTCCAGTTTACAAAGAGCTCTGTGGGTGTCACCAGCAGGCCCAGTATTACAAACATGGCAATCTGCCCAAGCCATGCTAATCCGTCTAAGAAGACAAATGTGTTTCGCTGGTAAGAGAACCGGCTATTGCCAACAATTACGCCTGTGATGAACGTTGCCAAAAAGCCACTTCCGCTGAGGTTCGCCGCAAGACCGAACGACAACACGCCAAATAACATAACGAATACCGGGTACAGCCCTATAGCCATGAGAGTTATGCGCCTGAACAACCATACCGCCACACCACCGACAGCCAGACCGACTGCTGCGCCTACGCCCATCTGACTGGCAAATAAGGCAAGTAAATCGACTGGTTGTGTTGTGCTGTCCTGAACGAGTGTAATCAGTCCTATGGTGAGAAAAATAGCCATAGGATCGTTAGAAGCGCTTTCAAGCTCTAAGGTTGATTTTATTTTTGAAGGTATACGGATACCTGCGTTGCGCAGCACCGAGAAGACGGCAGCCGCATCCGTTGAGCCGACAATTGCGCCGAGCAGTAAACCTTTGTACAACGGCAGGTCCAAAATATACATTGCCGCCAGGCCGGTAAGCACGGCGGTTCCAACCACCCCCAGGGTGGCAAGTAATGCCGCGGGCTTCCATGCCTGAAGAATTGATTTTTTCGAGGTTTGCAGGCCACCATCAAAAAGAATAAGTATAAGTGCAAACGTACCAATGGCGTGCGCAGCATCGGCATTATCAAAGAAAATACGGCCAATGCCATCTTCTCCGGCTAACATTCCAACACCAAGGAATAACACCAGTACTGGCACACCAAAGCGAGGAGACAATTTACTCGCGAGCACACCCAGAATCGCAAGTACTGCACTGACCAGGATAATGTTATCGACTGCAAACATTGCATATTCCTTTTTTACAGAAGGGCGTTCACAATAAACACAATGTACCAGCCCGTTGAGTTGCGGTTAAACCTGCTTTTTCTGTCAGTACCTAACGCTCAGGTGGCCCAATAAATGTGACCACATAATCAGAACGGTAATAATACCAGTAAAACCATGTCGGGTGATAAGAATGAAAGCGATGGATGCGTGGAGATACCGAGTCTGGTGATTTTTCAAACGGCCGTGGCAGGCTGGGTACGGGACTCATATTCAGTCCTTCCCCTCATCACGCATCAATACTAATTATAACTCACCGCAAAAAAATGACTTTCCCGTAGTTAATACAGGTCGCGATGGTAGCGGCCGTGTTGTGCCATCGCTTCAAGGCATGCGTCACCCAGAATGTCGCGTAGTGCCTGATCTACGCTACTTCCCATCCCCTGCAGGCTGCCGCATACCAGAATGTGGCCACTGCCACCCAGAAAGTCGCTGACTGCAGCCGGCTTATCAAGCAACACATCCTGACAATATCGCAATGCGGTGGTCGCCATTGGGCGCTGACGGGAGAATACGAGGTTCATCTGTGCGATGACGCCTGTATTCAGCCAGGCGTCGAGTTTGTCGGCATAGGGACGATCGTCGTGCGGGTCGCGTTCACCATAAATAAGCCAGATTGGTCGGCGAACTGCACGTTGCGCCAGCGTTTCAATCACGCCAAGCAGCCCCGCCAGCCCACTTCCGGCACCAATCAGCAGCAGTGGGGCATTGCAGTTTGTCAGTGTCATGGCCGGATTCTGGCGCACACGGACACTAATATATTCGCCTTCTGTAAGCGTGTGCGTTAAGAAGTGCGAGGCCAGGCCTGATTGTCCGTCTGATTTTATCAGGTGCCTGACGATCAAACGCAATGTTTTGCTGTCGCCAGCGCTTGCGACTGAATAGGTGCGCGGCGACAGATACGCGGACGGATTGGCGGGATCGGGCACCCGAACATCCAGCCAGTCTCCTGCCTGCCAGCAACAGTCTGGTGCAGCAAACATTAGTGCATACAATCCCGGCGCATCACTGTGTGGATTAAGATACTGTCTGGACACCAGCTCGGCGTTACGGTATTGCGTGTTGTCTGTTTGATTCGCCTCGCTGGCATCAACACAGGTTATTGCCCCTAATGGCGTAGCACCGTGAGACTGCAAACGCTCATAAAGAAGGTGCCCAAACGCACAAAAGTCAGGATAGCGCCTGTCGCCCAGCGCGGTCACATGGAAGCTTAGCTCAGAGAGACCTGTATTCAGGTTGTTTAAGCTTTTAGCAAACTTTCTGCCGTTGTCCGGTGGCTCGCCATCGCCATAGGTGCTGACAAAACAGTGCAGCTCTTTCGCCTCAGCCAGTGCATTCGGCGAAAGCTTGCCGAGTGCCAGCGGCGGCTGCAGGTTGTGACGCTGTGCAAATTCAGTCGCCATTGACTGCGCGGTACCTGTCTGACTGGCATACGCTACCAGCGTATCAGACATTGCAAAAGGGCCAGTCCGATGCTGACGCCATAGTGTCATCACTGTCCACAACAGCCAGGCCAGCCCAAGGAAAAGGGCCAGCATGGTACGTACCGATTCAATCACAATATTACAGCGGCAATACTTCGAACGTCGCCGAGTAGCTGCCACGTCTCTCGGTGGCTGGCGCTTTGGCTTTGTCGTCACTGTAAGAGGCCTCGACAAAGTACATGCCAGCCTCAGGCCAGGTCACAGTAAACCGACCTTTCTCGTCGGTCGTGGAGGTTATTGCTTCAGAGGCGTTGCGGTAACGCATGCTGCCACGAACAATTTCTATCTCGACACCAGCGGCTGGTTCACCATCAATCAAAAACGAAAACGAAGCCTGCTCAGTCGCATACAGGTCATTGGGATGGGTGTTCACGACCAGCTCTAATCCCTGATTTGAAGGTTGCAGCGACTCTGTTGAGGGCGCACCTAAGGTAACGAATGTTTCCGTGCGGCGCGAACCATAAGTCACCCGCAGCTCAGCGGCATTATCAGGCACCGAGTTCTCATACGTTTCGCCGTCTTTGGCACCACCGCGGCCCGGCCACATTTTGCGGTTTCCCTGCTCATCACGCCAGAATGCCCGTAACCCGCTGGAGGCAGAGGCAATCTTATACGTCCCCGGTTTTTTTAGCGGAACATCAAATACTGAGCGGTATTTACCTTTACTGGCATTTTCAATCTTAACGTTGTTCCCGTCCGGCGCGGTTACTGTAATAGCCGCCGTGTTATATGCGACATACTCGGGCACAAACAGCGTATTGGACACGGCCGCATCAAACGTGACGTAGTTTTGCTCGCCGGAAAGCACGGTTTCACTGGGTTTTATCCATGCGCGGTGCGCCTGCGCCGGGGCAGTCAGCATTAGAGCGGCCAACACACCGGTAATCGGGGTCAAATAAGTAAAAGGTTTCATGTGCAATCTCCGTGCAGTTTTGGTTAGGGAGCTACGCTATAAAGGCGTACCTGACTCAGTTCACTGCTGCCTTTTTCAATGACAGGCAGAGTGGCATTATCCAGTGGCAGGGTAATCGCCAGACTGAGCAACTCTCTGCCGCCCACTTCTCTGGCGGCTTCTACGCGCAGTCGGTATTCACCGTCTGGCAGTTCGCGAAGTACAGACTGCAACGACAGGTCAATGACGTGGCTGCCTGGCCCTTTGGTGGCACTGGTAATACCGTCAATTGGCATGGTCAGACTGCGCCCGCCCCGTCGCCACCATTGACGAAGATCAGCAAGCCATTCCTCGCCTTTGGCTTCACGCATCGCTACGTCATACCACACCGCAACCTGCGTGGCATTGCGTGCACTGTCTTCCAGCCATACGGCCAGATACGGCTTGTGATACTCGGCCACCTGCATTCTCGGCAGCGTAATTTCCAGTGCCGCCTGCGGTGCGGCCAGTGCGGCTAATGACAATGGCCACGTGCATACGGCTAATAAAACGGAATAAAATTTAACCAATGTGTTCTCCCTCACATTAATGAACAAAAAGTAGTAACAAAATGACAGGTAACACCAGGCCCAGCGAGGTTAACGGCCAGGTCATGGGGCGGTGTCTGGTCTGTCGGGTAAGCAATATCAGGCCGGTAACACAAAAAATAACGCACACTGCGGCGAAAATATCGATAAACCACCCCCACACCGGGCCACTGTCGCGGCCTTTGTGCAAGTCATTGAAGTAGGCTATCCAGCCGCGATCGGTACGTTCGTAAATCAGTTCGTTAAATGCCAGATCAACGGCCAGCCAGGCGTCCACACCAGGACCCGCCATCGCGAAATACATTTCTTCATCGCTCCATTCGACGTGCGCCTGCTGACTTATACGAATGTCATGCTTTGTGGTAAGCCAGGCATTGAGTGCCGGCGGAACCTGATGATGCCGGTCTTCCGGATTGGCGCGCCGCAATGCAGAAATCAGCGCATCAGGTAGCTGTGCATCAATGGTCACGACCTCTGGTTCAACACTGATATCAGCAGCATGATTCAGCGTGATCCCCGTTAGTGCAAACATTAGCATGCCTGCCAGTGAAACCGCCGCACTGATCCAGTGCCACTGCCTTATTGACCCCAACCCGAACTGCATTTACACACCCTATGCATGGGGCGTCATTCGCCCCAATCCTTCAGTTAAAAGCTCACCGTGACACTGGCCCAGAAGTTTCTGGCCTTATCTTTCACGTTATAGTCATCAGTAAAGGCAACTTCGCTGACCACACCACGCCCTGTCAGATATTCAAACTCACCATCGCCATTGAGGTCGTTATATTCTACGGAATACGAGGTGAAGTCACGGTCAAGCAGGTTATTTACGCGTAAATTTACGACCACATGATCATTTAGCGTCCAGCGTGCTCCTAAATTCAGCAGGCTGTAGTTTTCGAAGTACAGTTCACGTTCAAAAACAGAGTCATAGCCGCGGTAGCGATCAGACCTGAACTCGCCCTGCAAATAAATATTCAGGTCGCTGGTGACATCCCAGCCCAGATTTACGTTGGCCATATGCTCAGCTGTATTAGTTAGCGGTAAGCCTTCCTGTTCGCCGCTCTTTTGCTCACTGTCGGTCCAGGTGTAGTTAGCATACAGGGACCAGTCTGCAGTAATTGAATAACGCCCCGCCAGTTCGATCCCCTGCACATCAACACTGTCGATATTAATTTTCTGGCTGTAAGTATCGTAACCAAGCTGATCGTACTCACCAAGGTTTACACAGGGGCGCTGTCCACCGGTCACCTCACAACTGAGCACAGTGTCACCGCGGGCAATTTTGTCGTCGAAGCGGGTGTTAAAGTAAGTAATATTGAAATTATGCTCACGGGTGCTCCAGTAGAGCGCAATCTCGGAGTTTACACTGGTTTCAGGCTGAAGATCAGGGTTCCCGGCAAACGGACTGGTGCCCTGCCCGCCAAACCCGGTTACACCATCGTAGAGATCGGTGGTCTGAGGCGTTTTGTATCCGGTACTGACACCTCCCTTCACTGTCCAGTAGTCGTTTAAATTATAAACGGCATAGACACGCGGCGAGGTCTGGCTGCCAAATACATCATGGTCATCGTAGCGCACACCTGCAGTCAACGTCAGCGCGTCCGTCATCATCCAGTTATCCTCAGCAAACACCGAGTACATCTTTTGTTCCTGAATGGCACCGGCATTACCCGATTCCAATCCAAACACACCGTCCTGCAGCTCTCCGTCTATCACCTGACCACCTAGTACCAGATTATGGTCGCCAGCAACATCGCTGACAGGAATATCAAAGCGCAGATCGAAGGTGTACTGACTGCTGTCCAGCGGCCGTGCCGGACGCGGCAGAAAGGTCTGGGCTGCAATGTCGCGACGCTCTTCTTCCGGCAAATCTGCATATTCACCCACCCCATCATACATTTGCTGGAGTAACAGCCTTTCATCAACACTTAACGGCAGCGTTCGTCCGTTATTCTGGGTGTCGACATAAGACAGCGCTGCCATCAAAGTGCCGAGCTCAAACTCACCATCGTAGGCCAGAGACCACCACTGCCGATCAAACTCCTGATCTGACGCATAGCCGGCACGAGGATTAACCTGACCACCACGATCCTGCCACAGGCTTTCAATACTATCGCGTGTTCCCAACGGATAAATAATTTCATCCGTTTCAATGTTGTATTCCGGCGTATTGTCGTATTCCTGGTGGGAGTTGTCATAATCGAATGAAACTTCATGGCCTTTTGCCGGTGTGTAGTCAAGACTAAAGCCAAAATGCTCATTGGTGTTATCTACGGTACGACCACCGCTGCCAAACCCCAGTGAACGAACATGCACCGTGCCATTGGGATCAACTGCAGGTGCAAATTGCGGCGACGATGCCTGTTGCTCGTACATGCTGCCACGCACTCCCAGGCTCAGCGTATCCGCGATCAGCGGCCCGTTCACGGCAAAATCGGTGGTAATATCGTTGCCAAAATCGTCGCTGGTTTGCAGGCTGCGGCCAAAAGTGACTGAACCTGTCCACTCCTCGCTGTGCTTTTTCGTGATCACATTGATCACGCCGCCCAGCGCATCCGCGCCATAAAGCGTTGAGGCCGGACCACGGATAACCTCTATCCGCTCAATGGTTTCAAGTGGCGGAATATGGTTAAAGGCATTGCCACCAAAGTTGTTGGGGTAAATATCGCCGTGGTTGTTCTGCCTGCGTCCGTCAATCAGAATCAGCGTATACTCACCGGTTAACCCCCGCATACTTACACTGCCCTGACCGGTTTTATCCCGGGTAGAGCCAATATCGATGCCTTCCTGATATTTGACTGCATCCAGCAGCGACGTAAACGAACGGGTTTTAATGTCGTCGGCGGTAATCACCGAGATACTGGCAGGCGCCTGAGTCAGCTTTTGCTCAAAGCCTGTTGCTGTTACTACCAGATGCTCTATTTCACTGTCATCCGGCATGGGTACTGCCATCGCCGTTGACGACAAACCAAATTGAACAGCCAGTGCCAGGCTGCTAAGTGCGACGCGTGCTTTCATGAGTGTCCTTTGAGTCTGTTTGTCATTATTTTCACGGGTCATCCCGTGTTGAGGATAGGTATACTAGCCAGACGCACACAAATGTCAACACAAATGATAATAATTACTATTTGCATAATATTTTAAAAGACTTTTCATCTTTCCACGTACTTTTGCCGTTGATTAAAACGTTTTGCATACAATGACGTAGAAAGGTAAACCGGATAGCCATAAAAACGGGTGTGGTGTGCATGACTGACAACAAGGGACGGGACGCAAAAAGCGTCACGCAAATGCCATTATCAGGGTGGTGGGCAATCACTAAACGCACTTACGCCAACCTCAATACGCACAACCTGCAACTGGTCTCGGCAGGCGTGGCGTTTTATTTCCTGCTGGCTGTGTTCCCGCTACTCACGGCCGTCATCTCGTTGTATGGCTTACTGGTCTCCTTCGACGATTTGCAAAGCCATATGAGCTACCTGATTAATGTGGTGCCTGCTGACAGCCGGTATATTCTTGAAGAACAGCTTCAGGGGCTTATTTCAAAGTCAGACAAGACGCTGGGCTGGGGATTTGCACTGAGTGTTTTAGTCGCACTGTGGAGTAGCAGTAAAGGGGCCAATGCACTGATCACGGCCTGCAATATAACCTATCATGAATCGACCAAACGGCGCTTTATGTTCGCCATCATTGCCAGAATGATGCTGACGCTGGCGATTATCGGCATGATTATTCTGGCGTTGCTGATTATTACTGTGATGCCGCAATTGCTCAATTACCTGCTGGGCAAAGGCCTGGGTAAGCTGGCTGTTGGAGGTGTTACCTGGCTGGTTTTGGTGATCTTATTCAATGTTGGGCTGTCGTCGCTTTACCGTTACGGGCCGCACCGGACGCGTGCGAAATGGCGCTGGGTAACGCCCGGAGCCCTGTTTGCTACGATATTGTGGGTGGCCTTTTCCTATGCCTTTTCCTATTACTTACAAACCTTTGCTACCTTTAATAAAACGTATGGTTCAGTGGTTGGCATTGTCATTCTACTTATCTGGTTTTATACCAGTGCCCTGATTATTCTGATGGGGGCCGAACTGAACTCCTCACTGGAGCTGCAGACGGAAAAAGACAGCACCCACGGCAAAGACAAACCACTGGGAGAACGCGGGGCGTTTGTGGCCGACCATACGCCGGACAACCGTCCCCCCTACTCCCGGTAGCAAAGAGTCAGCGAACGATCACCCTGGTGGTACTGTCTAAGCTTATTACCACAGGCGAAAGTGGAGGAATGTTATGACTAAAACGTTTAATGAACGCGAATGGGATAAGCGTAAGCCCATTTCCCATGAAGACGCGGAATCCAGCAGCCCCGATGAATCGGTGGCGGGTGAGGAGGATCCGGGTTCTGCACTGGAAGATATTGTGCGGGAACGCCAGGAGCACGAACGCTGGAAAAAAGATAAATAGCGCTCAGGCATCAATGACCTGAGCGCGACAATCAGGGCGACAGACTGATTAGCGTAATGTCACCCGGGCAAATTTACGTTTGCCTACCTGATACACGTTCTCACTGGCTTCAGTGAGTGTCAGGCGGGTGTCGGTGACTTTTTCACCGTCAATTTTAACTGCGCCCTGCTTTATCATACGCATAGCATCAGAGGTGGAACCAACCAGACCTGCCTGTTTGAGCAGGTTCCCAATAGCAATGCCCTCTTCCCCCAGATCAATGCTGTGCTCTGGCATCTCATCCGGAATCGCATTTTTCTGGAAACGCTGCACAAAGTCCTGATAGGCCTGCTCTGCCGCCTCATCACTGTGAAAACGTGCGATAAGCTCTCTGGCCAGAATGATTTTAATATCGCGCGGATTTTCGCCATCGGCCATACGCTGTTTAAGGGCAGCAATCTCTTCCAGCGGCTTAAAGCTTAACAGCTCGTAGTAGCGCCACATCAGCTCATCGGAAATCGACATGATCTTGCCGAACATCTCGTTGGGCGTATCGGTAATGCCAATATAATTGTTCAGTGACTTGGACATCTTCTGCACGCCATCCAGCCCTTCCAGCAGCGGCATCATCACGATGGTTTGCTGCGCCTGGCCATTCTCTTTTTGCAGCTCGCGGCCCATCAGCAGATTAAAGCGCTGATCGGTGCCTCCCAGCTCTACATCGGCATGCAGGGCCACAGAGTCCCAGCCCTGCACCAGCGGGTATAAAAATTCATGAATGGCAATAGGCTGATTGCTGTTGTAGCGCTTTTTAAAGTCATCCCGCTCCAGCATACGCGCGACCGTCTGACTGGCCGCCAGTTTAATCATGCCATCGGCGCCCAGTTTATCCATCCATTCCGAGTTAAAGCGGATTTCGGTAAGCTCGGGATCCAGAATTTTAAAGACCTGCTCCTGATACGTTTTTGCGTTTTCTAATACCTGATCTTTACTCAATGGCTTGCGTGTGACATTTTTCCCGGTAGGATCGCCAATCAGGCCAGTAAAGTCACCAATAAGAAAAACAACCTTGTGACCGTGTTGCTGAAACGCTCTAAGCTTGTTTATTAGCACAGTGTGGCCAAGATGAAGGTCTGGCGCGGTTGGGTCAAAGCCTGCTTTAACGGTGAGTGTTTTGCCCGATTTAAGTTTTTCAATCAGGTCGTCTTCAGGGAGGATCTCGTCCGTACCGCGTTTAATTTCCGCGAATGCTGTCTGCCAGTCTTTCATCGGTTAGCTTTACACTCTGTTGGTTGGTCCAAAAATAAGACGGGTATTTTACGCATCCCGAGGAACCAATGAAAGCGTCGCGCGTCAAAAAGCGTTGCCTGTTCACACTGCGCGTTAATAAAATGCGGCAACTGCGACAAAAAGACGTGCAATTTATGCACAATACGCACGTGAAAACGATGTGAAATTGAACAACTTAAAGTAGAAAGTCGTGGCCGAACACGATATTCTCAGGTTGGGTAGTATTATGAGAATGCAAATCGATATGCTGGTAGCCACTATTAAACGGTTGCCCAGACCACACAAAGCGGGACTCGCCGCAGCCGCGCTGCTGCTTGGTGGTCTTGTTTTTTATCCCTCAGATCCAGTGGAAGCAAGCCGTCATAGCGAAGCGACCACCCTGGATGCAGGCGTGCGTTACCCCTTGTCTATTTCTGTGAGTGGCGCAGGCGATGCGTTTCTTGATGAAGACGAAACGCCCTGGCAAACCTACCGCGTACGAAGCGGCGATACTCTGGCTAAAATTTTTAAGCGTGCAGGTTTCTCTGCCCGTGATGTGTACGATGTGACACAGTCTGGTGAACTTGCCAAAACGCTGGTCACGCTGCTGCCCGGGGATGAGTTATCCTTTAAAACCGACGCCGAAGGGCTGTTTGGCGGTCTGCGTTATAAACTGTCCTCAACAGAAACTCTTTACGTCAAACCGGTGACACAAGACAACGGCACCAGCCTGGTTGCAGAACTTGAGACGCGCCAGGTAGATATTCGGTACAACTTTGCCCAGGGCGAAATTGATTCCAGTTTCTGGAATGCCGCGGTTGAAGCCGGCATGACCAGCAATCAAATCATGAGTCTGGCCGGTATCTTTGGCTGGGACATCGACTTTGCCATGGAACTGCGTCAGGGGGACGCGTTCAATGTCATTTACGAAGAACAGTATATTGATGGCGAATTTGTCGGCTTTGGCGATATCGTCGCAGCTGAATTTGTAAATCGTGGAGAGACCTTCCGGGCGATCCTGCATGATGATGGCCGCTATTACACGCCAGAAGGCCGCAGCATGCGCAAAAGCTTTCTGCGAGCGCCGGTTAATTTTAAATACGTCAGCTCAAACTTTTCCAAGTCACGCTTTCACCCGGTTCAGAAGCGCTGGAAAGCCCACCGAGGCACCGACTACGCCGCTGCGCGCGGTACACCTGTCATGGCTGCCGGTGATGGTCGGGTAATTAAATCCTCGTACGATAAGTACAACGGCCATCATGTATTTATTAAACACGGCGAGCGCTACACCACCAAGTATCTGCATTTTTCCAAGCGTGCGGTGAAAGTGGGGGATACCGTAAAACAGGGCCAGACTATTGGCTATCTGGGCAGTACCGGCCTTGCCAGTGGTCCGCACGTACACTATGAATTTCTGGTCGACGGTGTCCACCGCAATCCGCGTACCGTAGAACTGCCGAAGGCGCGTCCTATCGATGAGTCTCAGCGTGACGCATTTATGCAGATCGCAAAGGTGCGCAATGCGCAGCTCGATAACACCAAGCGGATCATGCTGGCGCTGCAGAAGTAATATGGCGCTTTACATTGGTGTCATGTCAGGGACCAGTATGGACGGCGTGGACGCGGTGCTGTGTGATATTACGCCGGAGGGCTGCCGCAGTATTGCGCAGTCCTCCCGCCCCTACCCGGCGACGCTGAATGCTACGCTTCGCTATCTGGCCCGCACACCGACCGCCGACATAAGCACCATGGCCAGGGCCAACCGCGAGGTGGCCGGTGTCTTTGCCGACACTGTGAATGATCTTTTGCAGTCGCAGAATCTCCAGGCCGATGCCATTACCGCCATCGGCTCACATGGCCAGACCATATTACACGCACCGGATGCTACCCCGCCCTTTACCCTGCAAATTGGCGATATGGCCACGCTGGCTGTGAATACCGGCATTGATGTAATTGGCGATTTTAGATCTAAAGACGTGGCACTCGGCGGACAGGGTGCCCCGCTTGCACCGGCCTTTCACGCGTTTCAGTTTGCTGATCCTGCGCGCACGCGCATCGTGCTCAATATAGGCGGTATTGCCAATGTGTCGGTGTTGCCCGCTGGTGATGAGAAAACCGTCACCGGCTTTGATACCGGGCCCGGTAATACCCTGTTGGATGCCTGGTGCCTTAAGCACCTATGCCAGCCCTATGATGAAAACGGGAACTGGGCGGCCACCGGCAAACCAGACACCGACTTGCTTACCGTCATGCTTGCTGATCCGTACTTTAGCAGGCCTTCTCCAAAGAGCGCCGGGCCGGAATACTTCAACCTGACCTGGCTTGAAGAGAAATGTGCCGCGCTTGGCGGCGATAAAACCATACTCCCTCATGATATGCAGGCCACCCTGCTGAGCCTGACCGCGCAAAGTATCGCTCAGGCTATAAAGGCACTTTCTCACTCTGCCGACTCAACAACACAACTGATTATTTGTGGCGGGGGGGCGTTTAACACACGCCTGGTTACCGCCATTACCGACGCTTTGTCGGCAACGGCTGTTGAAGTACAAACCAGTCAGCATCTGGGGCTGCACCCACAGTGGGTGGAAGGCGCTGCCTTTGCGTGGCTGGCCTGGGCCTACCAGCATAACGTATTGGGCAACCTGCCCGCCGTCACCGGCGCATCACGGCCAGCGGTGCTCGGCACCTGCTGTAAAGCCAGGTAAAGAAGCTGCATCAGGCTCGACTGTCTCTTTTGTTTCTGCACAGCAGCGCTGACGGGATTCGCGTTTTCTTCACAATATCAGTACAGTACCAGCATCTTAATCAAAACAATGGATGTTAATAATTATGGCATTAGCCTTCTTGCCCCGTTGCAGCGTTGCGGCCCTTGTCAGCCTGCTTCTTATAACGGCCTGTGCATCATCACCAGAGCCAGCGAACAAACCCTCTACCCTGCATATGGCCCGCTATGGCCACGCCGCTGTGGCAGACGATGAACATATTTATGTTTTCGGTGGTGGCGGAGAACGCGGGTTTCTGTCCAGTGTGGAGATGATTGACCCCGACACACGGGAAGTCACATTGCTTTCAACGAAAATTCTTCCGCGACGCTATTTAACCGCTGTGTGGGACGGTGAAGAGTCTGTTTTCCTGCTGGGTGGCCATATGGTGGTGGATGATGAACTTCGATATGTCGCCACGGTTGAAGTGTTTAACACCACCACCCATGAGATCACCTCGACTACGCCAATGCGGGTCCCACGAAGCTTTAATTCCGCCGCTAAAATAGGGGATAAGCTTATCGTTGCGGGCGGTACCACCACCGTGCCTAAACGCCAGGGTGAAGGCCTTACATTACTGGCTACGCCCTTTACCACCGCCTTTGACCTGCAAAACAAAACATGGTCACGCCTGGCTAATTTACGTGTCCCAAGAAACACTAAAGTTGTCGCTGTCAACGAGACAATCTGTGCCATGGGGGGGTACAACGGCTTTGAGCAATTTGCCACCATAGAATGCTATGACGCTCCCAGCGACACCTGGCGATCATTGCCCGATGCTCCTGCTCCCTTCAGTGCACATTCACTTATCGCCTATCAGGAGGATGTCTACGTGTTTGGTGATTACAACGACATGGACCGGGTCATGAAGGTGAATATGAAGACCAACACCTGGTCGTACCCGACAAGTGATTATCAGGCCAGCCGCCATAATGTTGCGGTGGTGTTCGGGGACGAGGTATTTGTGATTGGGGGAAATACGGGAACTCAGGGGGCAGTACTAGACACGATCCAGGTCTTTACGCTGCCGCTTGCACCTCAGGCCGCCAGGCAATAGCGCCGTCTCTATACCAATCCGGGAAGATTTGGTATTACCTATCGACCTGATGAATACTTGCTTATTCAGAAATCAAACGGCAGGCCGATGACGACTTGGTTACACTTTAGGCATTGACCACACGCCGGAGAGACGCCATGTCGGCATTTCGATTTACCACGGTTCCTGGTGTTATCTGTGAACCAGACTGTGTCAGCCAGCTTGGCCGCGAACTCACTGCCCGTCATATTTCACGCCCGTTGCTGGTTACCGATAACGGTATTGTTGCGGCAGGGTTACTGGAGCCGGTAGTAATTCGCCTTGAACAGACCCACGCAGTGGGCGTGTATGACGGCGTTATCGCTGACCCGCCTGAATCGATTGTAGAGGCAGCCGTGGCGGCCGCTACCGCGCACCAGGCCGATGCGGTAATAGGTCTGGGGGGCGGCAGCTCGCTGGATACCGCCAAACTGATTGCCCGTCTGGCGTGTGTGCAGAGGCAGGAAGACGTACAGACTCTGCCAGAGTTATATGGCGTCGATCAGGTACGTGGCACCCGCTTACCGCTTATTCTTATCCCTACCACCGCGGGAACCGGCTCAGAAGCTACCCCCGTGGCGGTCGTAACCACAGGTGAGACCACCAAAGCCGGCGTAGTTTCGTCGCTGTTACTGCCAGATCTGGCGCTGCTTGATGCCAGCCTGACCACCGGCCTGCCAAAACCTGTCACGGCCGCTACCGGCATTGATGCCATGGTGCACGCGATTGAAGCCACTACCAGTAAACTAAAACGGAATCCCTATTCGGCGATGCTCGCAGATCAGGCGCTCACTCTGCTGTCGGCCAATATCCGCCGGGCCTGCGAGGAACCAGATGATGTCATGGTTCGCCACAATATGCTGCTGGGGGCGTTTCTTGCCGGTCAGGCCTTTGCCAATGCACCGGTCGCCGGCGTACACGCGCTGGCCTATCCACTGGGAGGCCACTTTCATATTCCCCATGGACTGAGTAATGCACTGGTACTGCCTCATGTGCTCCGCCATAACGCCGGCGCAGCAGAACGCGATTACCAGGCTATCGCCCAACGAATTTGCCCGGCTCTGCTGGCCCAGCATAACGGTGCTGAAGCAATGGCCCGTTATTTTTATGCGCTTTCCGGTCAGCTTGGTCTGCCACAAACACTTAGCGAGTGCGGCATATCAGAGGCGGATATACCCATGCTGGCCCGCGACGCCATGCTGCAAACCCGTTTACTGGTCAATAACCCCTGCACTATCGAGGAGGACGATGCCAGGGCTATTTATCGCTGTGCGTTATAACTATAGCCAATTGCTATAACTCAGTTAATTTGGTGATGAGTCAGTGACTTGAAGAGAACCGTCTGCAGCCAAATAGTGTATTGACGATAAATTACCAAAAAGCGCAGAGGAGTAATGCATGGCAGACTCGCCGTTATTTGAATCCCAGCAATGGGCAGGATTCACACTAAAAAACCGCATGGTGCTGGCGCCACTTACCAGGGGCCGCGCAGGCAGCGAACGCATCCCGAATAAAATTATGGGTGATTATTACACGCAGCGTGCCGGCGCAGGTTTACTGATTTCCGAAGCCACGTCCATTTCAGAAGAAGCCAATGGCTGGGTCGATTCTGCCGGTATCTATAACCAGCAAATGGTTGATGGCTGGCGGTCAGTGACAACGCGGGTTCATGATGCCGGGGGACGCATCGTTCTGCAGCTCTGGCATACCGGGCGCGCTTCGCACAGCGATTTTCATGATGGTAAGCCACCCTTTTCTGCCTCCGCAGTGAAATTACAGGGCGATCAGATCCATACTCCAAATGGCAAGAAGGACTATGAAGTTCCACGCGCTATGGAGCAGGACGACATTGCGCGTACTGTCGAGGATTACCGTAAAGCGGCACAAAATGCTAAAGACGCCGGATTTGACGGCGTTGAGGTGCACGCTGCCAATGGTTACCTGATAAACCAGTTTCTGGACAGCCGCAGCAACCAGCGTGATGACGAGTATGGTGGCAGTATAGAAAACCGCTACCGTTTCTTAGGTGAGGTCATGGACGCTGTCCTGTCGGTATGGCCCGCCGCGCAGGTCGGGGTGCGACTATCTCCTAACGGCGTATTCAATGACATGGGCGCCGATGATTACCGGGAAACCTTTACCTATGTGGCGCAGCAACTGAACGCGCTTGAGCTTGGTTACCTGCATGTGATGGACGGGCTAGGTTTTGGCTTCCATGAACGCGGCGATCCTATGACACTGGCTGAATTCCGTGCATTATTTGACGGCATGATCATTGGCAACTGCGGTTACGACAAAGCCAGCGCTGAGCAGCGTATTGCCGACGGTGATGGCGATATGATTGCCTTTGGCCGCCCCTTTATTACCAATCCCGATTTGCCTGAGCGCTACCGGCACGATTACCCGCTGAACGACTTTGACGATCCTTCACAGTGGTATGGCGGCGGCGCTGAGGGCTACAGCGATTACGAATCCTATAAAGAGGCTTCAGGAAAAGCGTCGCTGGAATCGATGAGCTAGCCAGGCGTCATGGAAAACGTCACTCAGAGAGGCTGCTACTGCCTTTCTGAGTGGCTTGCATTGTCATGAAATGCGTCGCTTAGCGGCAGCGTCGCCAGTTGTTCCAGGCATGACATCCAGCCATTTTGATGCTGGTCCCTTTCTTCTTCGTTCATAAAGCCGGTTTGCGTCAGCGTTACTGTGGTCGTATCGGCGTCCTCGGCTTCAAAACGGATCTCCACCGCGGTCATGATCGACTCTTCTTCGTTATCTTCCCAGGCCCAGGAAAACGCCAGATGCTCATTCGGCACAATATGGGTGTACTGGCCGGTCAGTGAGTATTGCTGTCCCGACGGCTCCTGTAAGACAATACGATAGCGTCCGCCTTCTTCAAAGTCTGACATGACCTGTGCCACCATAGCCTCGCCAGGTGCAAACCACTCCATCAGCATACCAGGTTTGTGAAACGCCTCATAAATAGGCGTGAGCGGGGCGTGAAATGTTACATTTAGCGTAAAATGATACATGCCGATACCTCAGTAATATGAACGCGATGCCATACTACAGGGTATCAGCCCGCGACGCTATTTATCCAGCAATGAGGCCATGGCTGGGCTGTCTGCATAATGCTGACGGCTGATTTCACTGGCAATGCTATTGTAGAGCGCATCGATCTCGTCCGGCGATAAAAAGCCGTCACAGAATCCCGGCATGGCAGGCTCAATATAGTGCTTTGCCGCCAGCATAAAGTGCGCAATCAGTTGTTTCACATCATCGGTGCCCATGGCGATGCGCATGGTAGTCAGTTCAATACCGGCTTTTTTCTGCTCAGCTTCGCTTAATTCCGAGTGTGACGTCAGGGCCGGACACAGCACAATCGTATTAGTCTGTCCGATGCTGACCTGGTGACTGAAAGCGGGTTCCAGCGCATCGAAGAAACGCGTGAATACCTCGCGCTCCAGTCCCGCTGGCGCCATATCCACGGTAAACAACGCACACGGCCAGCCATGTTTATGTTGCTTCTCACACAAGCCGGCATTTTCGTGTTCCGCCAGCGCGTGACTGTTGACCCGGATCTTCGGATGCTTTTCCAGAAAACGCGTGAAGACCTGGGTATTTAGAACCTTATTCATCATGCGCAGCGGCAAGGTTTTCATGCCGTTGAGTACATCAAACGCTTTCTCCGAATCCAAAAATGCGCCTTTAATATAATAGACATCCCAGAACATGGTTTTCGACCAGTCATAGCCATTCATGCAGGCGCCTTTTGGCTGGAACATGCGATATGCCTCGGCAATCACCACCCCGGCGGTCGTGGCACCACTGCCACAGATATCCTTGGTATAACTGTGTACCACATAATCCGGCCGGCAGGCCTTGTCTGCATGGCGCAGCGGCTGGTGTAATACCGGCGTGGCCAGCGTAGAGTCCAGCATGACCAGTGAACCTTGCTGATGGGCATATTGGCAGATACCAGGCACATCCAGTACATAGCCATGGGGGTTACAGGGCGACTCTACATAAACGTGTATGTTTGCGCCTGCTTCCAGTCGATCTCCGTGATCCTTGCGCGCCTGATCCATGCAGGCAATAAACTCATCTTCGGTATAGCCGTCGAACCACACGAGTTGAATATCCATGCGGTTCGCACGGGCGTAAAAATCATGCAGCAACTGATAAACGCCACCATAAACATTGCGCGATACCACCAGCACGTCGCCGTGCGACAGCACATTTGAGAGCATGCCATCGATCGCCGCCATCCCAGAGTTAAAATTCCAGGCCAGATAGTCTGCAGAATACGGCCCCGCTTCCATATCAACAATGGCATTCGCCAGTGAAATATTGGTTGGATTTAACAAACGCGAATAGATTTGGTGCGTGAACTCTTTGCCCTGAAATGCATCATCCACCCACTCGGTGCAGGCATACACATACGTTGCCGTGCGCACAATCACCGGCGTAGCAGAAAACAGTGCCGTCACGTTATCAAACAGCGGATAGTGGCCCTGCGTCGCGCTACCACCGCCAAGGCTCTGATAGGTCGCCCGGAACGGGTTCTGCAGGGTGTCGAGAATTTTCGCAATCTGAAACGACAGGAATTTTTTCGCGTTGAAGTACGCCACCTTGTCTTCTTTACTTAGCGTTTTTAAGGTATTGCTGGTAACGTCCCACAGACGTGTCACGTCAGACTGGGCCTGATAAAGATGGCTGGCGGTGGCAGCCAGTGCCTGTCCGTACTCAGAGTCTGCGTTAATACCGAAATGTGAGAGCTGTTCGCCGACCAGCTCGTCAACAGACGACGCCTGCGTGGTATTACGGCGGGGCGAGAGTACTTTTGCGTGTTCGATGGGTGACTGCATAAATTGACATCCTTTATTTTTTCACCCAAATGTAATTTCTTACTAACACTTTATAAACATTATGACCTGACATTCTCCAATGGCGCAGGAAAGAAATGTTTACTGTTAAAACGAGGTACCTATGACCGAACCGTTACCGCTGACGATTCTAAGCCGTGATGCACAGCTGCTGCGCTCACTGCTGGAAGCCCGCCAATTGCCCGGGCTGCGTATAGACCAATGCGAAACGGCCCCCGCAGCAATCTCGTGTTCTGAGGTCCGTTTATTACTTGCCGACCCCAATTTAGCCGCTCAGATTGTGCCTGATTGTCAGCACCTGCGCTGGTGTCAGTCCACCTGGGCGGGCAATACACCGCTGCTGTCGCTGAGCAAGCGTGACTACCAGCTTACCGGCGTCAAAGGGATTTTTGGTACGCAGATGCGCGAGTATGTGCTTGCTTACCTGTTGTATTTTTCACGTAACATTGCCACGTTTAACCGGCAGCAACGCGACACGCCGCCGCATTGGGAAGAAGCCCCCATCAGCCGGCTGGCCGGACAGACACTGGGGATCCTCGGCGCTGGCTCAATTGCCAGCGAGGTTGCACCTGCCGCGAGAGCACTGGGCATGAAGGTGATTGGCATGAGCCGAAGAGGTGGCGAGGCACACGCGTTTGATGCCATCTATACGCCTGATCAGCAGCACCAATTTGCCGGTCAGTGTAATGCACTGCTTAATCTGCTGCCTGACACACCACAAACTGAGAACCTGATAGACAAAGCACTGCTGTCATCGCTGCCGGATGGGGCCATCTTAATTAACGCCGGACGTGGTAGCGCGATTGTCGATGATGATCTGCTTGATGCTCTGAATAACGGTACGCTGCGCGCCGCCGTACTGGATGTGTTCAGACAGGAGCCACTGCCCCCGACACATCCTTTCTGGCACCATGAGGCGATTTACATTACCTCACACACAGCAGCGATTTCACGGCCTGAAGACGTCATTGAGGTATTTGCGGCTAACGCGAAGCGCTTTATCAATGACGAGCCATTACACTACGTGTTTGATTTTGAGCGTGGCTACTGACGCGGATCGGTAGCCGTGACCTCGATGCGATCAACATGCCGCTCGCGAAATGCCCGCAATTCAGGAAAATCGGCCAGGTCGTGCAACTGACGGAATTCGACCCAGTCGATAAGTGTATAGAGGCTAATTTCCGGGTATGCCCAGCCACCGAACCCACCCTGTTCAAGTTGTGCTTCCAGGGTTTGCAGTACCGCTTCAATGCGTTCTTTTTGTAGCCGGAAGTGCAACTTGTCCTGACTGGTATCAATATCAGAACGATTCAGCAGTAATAACTGCACAAACGAGTCATTAGCCGCATCAATGAGGGTAAGCTGATTCTCCTGCTCCCAGTTCAGGTCGGTGTGGCCGAGTTTTTCGCCAAGGTACCGGTAAATGATCCGTGAATCGAAGAGCATTTGTCCGTCATCTTCCAGACACGGCACCTTCATTGTTGGGTTGCGTGAGGCCAATAGCTTACGATCCTCACCGGCAAAGATCTGCAGATCAATAAATTCGTGCGAGGTATTAGCAAGAATGATCCGGATGCGCCGGACGTAAGGTGATGTGGTTGAGCCATAGAGTTTCATGCAAACCTTCCTGTTTGTATTTCTGCATACAGACCGTCAGTTTATACCCAAAACTAGGGAAGATGCGAATAAGCCTATCATCACTTTTTGACTTAACCCGTTAGGCCTGCAAAAGACCGCCTTGACCAGGCACTTGGCTGTGAGCCTGAGCGGCGATAGACTTATTCGCACCTGCTCTAGCAGAGTTTAAACCATTCTAAGGACGAAAAGAGAGAGAATTGACGCCGCCGCAAAGGCGGCGCAGGGATCAGATGCTGAAGCTGGCGCCACAGCCACAGGTTGTTGATGCGTTGGGATTTTCAACCAGAAAGCGCGATCCTTCCAGGCCATCGACATAGTCGACGATGCCGCCAACCAGGTACTGCAAACTCATCGGGTCTACAACCAGTACCACGTCTTCTTTTTCAATGGTCATATCACCTTCATTCACTTTTTCGTCGAAGGTAAAGCCATACTGAAAGCCCGAGCACCCACCACCGGTGACATAGACACGTAATTTAAGGGCCGGGTTTTCCTCTTCGGTCACCAGCTCTTTGACTTTACGTGCCGCTGCATCAGAAAACTCAATCGGCAGCGCGGTCTCTACAGTCATATTCACCTCATTTATTACATTGCGCTCAGACACGGATTACCGGTGGATTATCTAATACCTGAGTGAACACATCAAGTATTTCCCGTGCCATACCCACCCTGTTCACATACAGAGCGTCATCGCCCCCCACGCACGACTTACCATTGGTTTATTACAGCAATATGACATTTTGTTGAAATATCACTGGACAAATAACCATCAAATGGCCTATTCTGAATACGCGGAAATAGATAAGGAGGCTTCTATGTTTAAATCGCTTAAGAAATTTTTCAAACGTAAGCATCCGTACACCGTGGCTTTCTACATTGGCAGAAAGAACACGCAACGTATTTTCGATTGTAAGATTAAGAAGAAATCTGAGTTACTGTCTAACTGATTGTTAACGAGACTGGTAACGTCAAGCATGCAGACACCTGCAAAGTGGTGATACAGCGTCACGAGTAGCGCGCGTTCTTAGCAAGATCTCCGTTCTCTGATACGTTTATTCCATCGTCCTGACGTGAATCTGACAACGTCGCAAAGAGAGTAGTATTTCAATACATGTCTCTGGCTTTAAAATAATGCCAACGACTGCCATCAGAACCTATTCTGTCTTTAGGAAGATGCAAACAAGCCTGGCGCCGCTCAGGTATAGTAACATCCTCCTCTACACTCGATGTGTACGCAGATGCTAAATCAAAAAAAGTAAAAAGGTCCGCAGTTCGCGGGCCTTTTTAAAAGCTTACATCCCATTGTATCCGATATCGCCATTCGTCGACGTCCGTCAGTAACGCCTGTGACTGTTCAAAGTACGTAGCATCAACGGTTACCTTGTTTTTATGTCCCTGAATAAAATAGTTAGCGGCAACCGCATATTCTGTTTGCGTTTTGTCTGTAACAGATTCCGGCTCATAGCTGGCGTAGCGTCCGGCCAGCTCCAGATGCTTCGGCCAGGCATCAACAAGCTGGTGAAAGAAATATCCCACCTGTACGTAGTAGCCCTTCAGATCTGTTTCAAGGTTATTATTACGGCGGTCTGTGATGGTTTTTTCGTGATACTCGGCCTGCGCACTGAGTCCGGCGTACTGAAATGCGCCATCAATATTAAACTGCGTTATTTCGAACTGGCCCGGCTGACCGGTATCAAAGCCAGTCAGGCTGCCACCGCCCGATGAGGAGAAGCGCGTATAACGACTGCGATTGGTGGCTGCTGCATAGGCAAAACTAAGCCTGGGCTGCGAACTGACCGACAGATCGCTGGCCACAAAGCCTACGCCGCCTCCCAGCGCGTTCCATTGTAACCGGCCAAAGTATAATGGCTGCGAATCATCATCCTGATTACTTCCCCGCCCGGTGCCTGTGCCAATACCGGCCCAGTAATTAAAATCCAGGGTTTCACCGGACTGAATATGTCCATAAACCGACACTGCCTGGTGGCGATCAATGGTGAAATGCCGATTTATGATTGAACGATCCAGCATCTGCTGGCCGCCACTACTTATACTGCGCTCCCGTGAGTATTCCAGCTTCCACTGTCCCAGCTTTACTTTCAGCGCGTCGTACTTTTCCATTCTGAAGCGGTAATCAAGCAGATAATTGTTTTTGAGATCATATTCCATGGAAAAGCGTAACCAGCGTTTGTACGCATGCCCTTTAATCTTTAAACGCGACCGATTGACACCAAACTCCGTGCCTTGCTCCTGGGCGTAGTCATCCCGGATCAGTGGCTGAGTGTCATCCGGCGTAGCATAGCGAAACTGAAACCTGGCATGAACATTAACCTTATAACGCTGATCCTCTGTTTGAAAAGTAATGCCTGGCTTGTCGTAGGAGGCTGTAACAGGCATGGCGTTCGCACTGCTTAACATTGCACCAGGCAAAGTAAAAAAGAGAGAGAGGGCACAACTGGCATTACGCATGAGACTGGATCCGGTTACTCGTTAGATGACGGCCGGTTCAGTCTATTGATGGCAAACACGTAGTCAATAAGACTGTCACAAAAATGACATAAAAACGACACAAAAGTGAAATATTACATTATTCCACTACTGTTCATTTATAAAAAACGACGTTATATATAACTGCTGATAATAGCTTTGGTTTATCTCTTACTTCACTGCTGGTATCTTCAGGTATCAATTGGGCCGTTTTGCTGGTTGCCTGAGACTGTCAATTTCTTCATTCAACTGATATTTTTTATCCGTCACAATGGCTTCAAGCACTTCCAGTCGTGCTTTAACGGCTTCAAATTCATTCGCAATTTTCTGCTTTTCAGAATTATTGAGTTCCGTGTTCATTTTGGCCATGTCCTTTTTGTGGCCTGTCCAGATACCGACAAATACAAGCGGCAGCACAAATGCAAACAGAATCACCAGAACGAAAATCATGCCTTGATCCATTTTTATCTCCAGCTGTGGCTCAGAAAGGTGCGAACAAAACGTTCCACCGGATAAGTATAGGTGACTCAGCTGGCCGCGACTGTGATCAATTGTGACAAAATGTATATACCTTCTGCTGCCAGCGTCAGAGGAACAACAGTGGCAAACCACACACGGGTTGACTAGGCTTAACGCTACAGAGAGCCGCACGCGGGTAAGGAAGATGCCATTGAGAAATTCAGCAACGAAGGTAAAACGCCGGTTGTCCCCTATCAGTTCGAAACACCAGTGACCTCCACGTTTATGTTGCGAAGTCACTCGAGCCGATGCCTGTCGTTGCAGTATTAGCGACGGTGAACAGCTGCGAAAAAAATTCCGGGTGAGAAGGTAACCTGCATATGAGTAATAACGCGTCAGCATTCCCGCTGCGACAGCCGCCTCAGCAATTAAGCGATGACCGCGCACATCCCCAAATAGGTACGAAAGCCGCGTACAAGGCTCGCCTCAAGCGTGGGCAACACACCCTTACCCACGTGCAGCAGTCTTACTACCATCAGCAACGCCGTGCGCTGCTGGTTATTGAAGGCTGGGATGCGGCAGGCAAAGGCGGTGCGATCAGGCGTATTACACGAAAGCTTGACCCGCGGGGCGTGCATGTCTATCCGATTGGCAGGCCTACACCAGAAGAACAGGGTCGGCATTACCTCTACCGCTTTAACACCCGTTTACCCTTACCTGGTCACTGGACCATCTTTGATCGCTCCTATTATGGCCGGGTACTGGTTGAACGGATTGAGGGTTTTGCCAGCGAACAGCAATGGCAACGCGCCTACCGTGAGATTAACGAATTCGAACGACAACTCACCGATGATGGCGTGCGTATTGTTAAGCTGTTTTTTCATATCAGTGCCGACGAGCAGGCAAAGCGTTTTTCTGAACGACTGCATAACCCCCACAAGCGCTGGAAGCTGACTGAGGAGGACCTGCGAAACCGGGCAAGACGTGACGATTATGAACGGGCAATCAATGACATGTTTGCACAGACAGACACGCTAGCGTGTCCCTGGCATCTTATTCAGGCTAACCATAAATGGCATGCCCGCATTGCCGCAATAGACACAATCGTCAGCGCATTGAGTGAAGGCATTGATATTGCTCCGCCGCCGATTGATGCGCAGGTTGTCGCGCTGGCAGAAGCTCAGTTAGATACCGTGTTTTCATCAGACTGAGTGTGTGCCGGAGGCCCATTGGGCACTGACAATACCTGCTGCCAGTCGAAGGTCGCTTCGTATTGCCCACGCAGCGTCGTGTACTGATACACGTTCGCCGAAAACGTCAGCGACTCCGGTATAAACGCGTCGGGCAACTGAATGTTGATATCGACATTCTGAAAAAACGTAAAGCGAAACGCCACTGGCCCGTCTGCAAAACTCTCTGTATTCGCCGTCGTGACAACGTGAGGCTTGCCCTCAAGGCTGCCCCGGATGGCGATTGCAAGCTCTCCTTTGATCACGGCTTTGTTATTGCGTTGCTGAAGCAGCACAAACTGTAACCGGAAGTGATGATGGCTGGCCGCTGGTGTCACTGTTATGCCATCGACAAAAAAGCCATCCTGGGTATTTTCAGGCGCCATTACCCGCTGATAAAAGCCAAGCTGCTCCCGCAGAGCAGCGACCTCCTCCTCAAGGTTTACCATCTGACGGGTTGTTTGCTCAAGCTCCATGCGGGATAAGGTCAGCTCTGCGGTGCGCTGGCTGAGCTTTTTTGCCAGCGCACGATTCTCGTCTTCCGCTTCCCGCAGGGTTTGTGTACGCGACTTGCTCTCAAACGCAGCCTGTTGATGCTGGTAGCTGGCCAGCCAGTACCCAAATACCAGCATCAATAACAGGCAGACAAAAACGATAAGTGTCAGGGCACTGCTACCAAACTTTTTGCGCAATGTATGAAGATCCATGTTCACTCAAGCAAACATAACATGATGAATTGAAAGCATTTGTGATAGACTACCTGACAATCGTTTCACTACCTTATCACACTATGTGGCTGTCTGTTCTTCGACATGAGGTTGCGCACCCGCGGACATCGGTTCAGCTTTGCCTGCTTGGCATTGTTGGCGGTGTACTGGCGGCATCGCTAATCATTGTATTTCGCCTGTGCGTGGAATGGTTGCAGCAGTATGGGTTTGGTACCTTGCGCGCCTGGTTTAATGACGAGTGGCCGGTATGGTTTCTGATGCCCCTGATAAGTGTCTTACTGATCCTCACCATCGCTTACATAACGGGCTTCAAACATTACCGCATGGGGATCCCTTTCGTTATTCACAGAGTGAAGCACTTCTACGGCTTCGTTCCTTTTCGCACCACAATTAATCAGTTTTTTGGCGGTATGCTGGCGCTGGCTGGCGGCTTTGTCGTTGGCCGGGAAGGGCCATCCGTGCATTTGGGCGCTGCCAGCAGCAGTTTTCTCGGACAATGGATGCGGCTCCCCTACAACAGTATTCGTATCCTGGCTGGTTGTGGTATTGCAGCCGGTATATCGGCGTCGTTTAACACACCGTTTGCTGCGGTCATTTTTGTTATGGAAGTAGTTTTGCGGGAATATAAAATTCATATTTTTGTCCCTGTGATGCTGGCCGCCGCCTGCGGCTCTGTGATGACTCGACTGGTGTTCGGTGAAATTAACGAGCTGTCCTTTTTATCGTTTGCAGCCTTCAGTGAGTGGATGTACGCCTACCTGATAGTGCTTGGTATTGTACTGGGCATGCTGGCCACTCTGTTCAATAATCAGCTGATGCGGGTGATGAAGCTGTTTCGTCCTGTCAGTATGATTTGGCGACTGATTCTGGCAGCCATCATCACAGGCGGTGTAGGAATGCTGTTACCCGACGCGCTGGGTGCAAACTTTATCGATGTGGAAACGCTTTTTGAACGCGATCCCGGCACCTTGCTGTTACTTGGTGTGCTGGCTGCAAAAGTCGTGCTGGCAGTTTTCGCGATTGGTCTTGGTGTGCCCGGTGGGATCATGGGTCCGGTCATGGTTATTGGTATGCTGGCCGGCGCGGTTCTGCTGATCCCGCTTTCAACCTTTTTGAATGTCGATGACTACACCAGTAGCTTTGCACTGCTGGGCGTGGCAGGTATGCTGACAGCAGTATTGCATGCGCCGCTGGCGGCGCTGTCTGCGGTTATGGAGCTGTCTTACAGCCCGCAGATCATTTTACCGGCCATGCTGGTCATCGTGCCGGCCTATGTGACATCTACCCAGTTTTTAGGAAACCGGTCTATTTTTATACGGCAACTGGATTATCAGAACCTCCCGTATGCCATTACTTCCATTCGTGAGTCGCTGGAAAAAACAGGCGTGTTAGCGGCGATGGAAAAAGACTTTAAACTGTTCCATGATGCCCCGGATAAAGCGATTGAAAACTATTTATCGAAGTCTCCCACTGCATTAGTGGTGCAGCAGTCACGGTTTGAACTGGACGTACAGTTTAAACAGGTACAGTTTGATGTCAGCCTCGAACATGGTGCAACGCCGTTAAGTTACCATCAGATGGAGGGGCTGCATTCACAGTCTACCCTGCACGAGGTGTATGAAAAACTAAAAAACGCGCGGGCCGGTGCGGTGTATATTTACGATGGCGCGCCGGATCAGATTATTGGCGTTATTACCTGGAACGTCCTTCAAAGCTTTTTACAACGTGCTCAGTATTAATGCCGTCATAAGAGAGTAACCTATGATTTTGTGGTTCAAAGCCCTGCACCTGTTTTTCATGCTGGCCTGGATGGCGGGTATATTCTATCTGCCCAGACTGTTTGTCTACCACGCTGAAGCAACATCGCGGACGGTGAAAGATCAGTTCAAAGTGATGGAGCGTCGTTTATGGTGGTTTGTCACGCCATTTGCCATTCTTACACTGATTTTCGGCCTGGCCCTGATTGGCACCTATGGCCTGACCTGGCTGAAGATGTCAGCGTGGCTGCATATAAAGCTGCTGTTAGTGCTTGGGTTGTATATTTATCATTTTTATTTGTATAAGCTGGTCAGGCAATTTGCCCGCGATGAAAATGATCGAAGCAGCCGGTTTTACCGTTTCCTTAATGAGATGCCGGTGCTGTTCATACTGGCCATTGTCATACTGGCTGTGGTTAAACCATTCTGAATTAGGATCCGCAGCGTTTTAACACGGTTTACTACAGGGAAGCGCAACATGGACGTCAGCAATCAACACCTTAAAGAGCTTCTGGAAAAGACAGATAATGCCTTCAAGGCACTGATGCAGGCTCCTGACTCAACAGAGCTGAATCAGGCCTATGATCGGGCCAAGCTGGATTTGGACAGTTATGTCAGTTCGCTAAGACATACGCTCAATCAGCGTCGTTCGCAGCGTTAGGCGGCTGTACAAACGTTTCAAACTGGTTAGGTAAGAGTCCGGCCAGTTCACCGGCGAGGGCCACATAGTCAGCAAGCTGTGCGGGCAACTGCCGCCACAGCAATGGCAGGTTTTCCTTCAACTGCATTGCCTGCGCCTCATTGCGCGCCTTGAGCGCCATAGCCGTATCAGAGAGCGTGGTAAACAGCCGCAGAGCCCGTTTGAGTCTGACCGCTCTGGATTCTGCCTGTTCATCTGTGTCGGCCGCATCATCCCAGGCGCGTTGCCAGTCCCCTTCCACGTGCTGATGCGCTAACAGTGCACCAGTCAGCCACTGGCTGACCTGGGCCGGAATACCGCCTTCTTTCTCGCGCGCCCACTCACAGTCTGCCGGTAGTCCCACCTGTTCGTTTCTCATCAAAGCGAGATGGTCGCGCAAACAGGTCATCAGAGTATCCGCTATGATGTCTACATCATCACTGCGCAGACTTGTCTCACTGCCACGTATCAGCCATGGCATCCAGCGTTCCGGCATTGGAATTTCCGGTGCCGCAGCAATGGCAAAGATAAATCCATCGGTTTCATGCTGAGGTGGCAACACGCCGGCCATAGCCGTGTGCTGATAAAGCGGTGTCAGATTGTCAAACGGCGTTTCTGGCTGGCTCATAATTTCCTCTATCACTGCGCTTGCGTTAACTTATTGCAAAACGCTAGACTGTGCGGCTTTTCGACCCGGTCAAACATTCGCCGGCGTGTGCGTTTGTGCGCGGGGTCACCGGAACGCGACAACAGACAGGCAATGCAGCTATCGTGTGACGGTTATCGCTGTGCGTCTGTTGTTGTACTCGTAACACTAACCCTTAAAAGAGTAGTTAGCATGGCAAAAGACAAATCCGGATTCATTATCGCCGCTGCATTTATCGGTCCAGGCACCGTCACTACCGCCAGTCTGGCCGGCGCCAACTTTGGCTTTCACCTGATTTGGGCTCTGATTTTTTCAATCTTTGCCACCATTGTATTACAGGATATGGCAGCAAGGCTGGGCGTGGCAACCGGAAAAGGTTTATCGGCAGGCATGAAGGACATGGTGTCCAGCCCCCTGCTGCGGGGCTTTTTTATTGCGCTGATCGTCAGTGCCATCGGTATTGGCAATGCTGCCTATGAGTCTGGGAATCTGACCGGCGCTGCGATTGGCCTGGATGCCTTTATTGCGATAGGCAGCGGAAACTGGGCGATGATCTTGGGCGCCATATCCGCACTGTTGTTATGGACCGGCAAACACCAGTGGATAGAGTCCACACTGGTTTACCTGGTCTTCATCATGGCTGGGGTATTTTTGCTTACGCTGTTGGTGGCCATGCCAGATATCGGGGCCATGCTTACACAGGCATTTTCACCACAACTGGATGTAAGCAGTATCACTACCGTGCTGGCACTGATTGGCACAACGATTGTCCCTTACAACCTGTTTTTACACGCCAGTCTGGTCGCCAAAGCCAGTCAGGGACAGGATAAAACCACTGCAATCAAAGCCAGTCGTAAACAATCGGCCATGGCGATTTCCATGGGCGGAATGATTACGCTTATTGTTGTCGCGACTGCCATGATGGCGTTTTTCCAGCAGGCCGCGACAATGGATGCCGGCAACATGGGCGAGCAGTTAAAACCGGTACTCGGCGATAAAGCGCAGTGGTTCTTTGCGCTTGGTCTGTTTGCCGCGGGCCTGACCAGCGCAATTACTGCACCGCTGGCCGCTGCCTATGCGGTATGCGGGGCGCTGAATTTATCCGATGACATGAGAAGTAAACACTTTCGCGCCATATGGCTGGCAATAATCGTTTGTGGTGTCGTCGTGGCAGGTGCGGGCTTTAAACCACTGCCGGCAATTCTGTTTGCGCAGGCGACCAATGGCCTGCTGTTGCCCATTATCGCTATTTCCCTGCTTATTGTGATGAATAAAAGCAATGCGCTGGGTGAATTCAGAAACGGCCTGTGGAGCAACCTGGCCGGGGCGCTGGTCGTATCGGTGGTCGTTGGACTGGGCGCATACAAGTTGTTTGGATTAATCGCCTAGGGAAGTTCTTACCAAAGGATTAGCCATTGCCTGCGAAAACTGCCTTGCGACTGCGCACTTCAGGACTCGCTGAGTGATGATAGACTTGTTCACATCTTACCTCGCAGTATCACGCGCTGGTGTACTCTGCACCAGCGCGGATCGGTCTGACAGATCAGCTTTCCAGGCGTGTCAGAATGGCGTCGAGCATACTGCGGCTGCAGCCATAGTTGAGCCGGAAGAAATCGCGGGCGTGAAAGTCCAGCCCTGGGGATGGTCCCACACCCTTCTCTTCAGCCCACTGCTGCACATTGCTGACGCCCAGTCCGCTGGCATCCACCCAGCCGAGAAAGGTTGCTTCCGGTGACTGCATAGATAACCCCTCTATGGCGTTAATGCGGCTGACGACCTCGTCACGGTTACCCCGTAAATAGCGAAGCTGCGCCTGATGCCAGTCGTCACACTGCGTAAACGCGGCTTCGGTGGCAATTAAGCCCATCACATTCACCCAGGGCACAATTCCTGCCGCAGCCTGCGTAAACCGGGCGCGCAGCTTTTTGTCCGGGATCACGGCAAAGGCGGCGCCCAGTCCCGCTACATTAAAAGTTTTACTGGCTGCCATCAAAGTAATCGCCTGTGATGAAACGCGACCGGCAGGAATGTGCGACAGGCCCGGCTCCAGAATTAAATCGCAATGAATTTCATCGCTACACAGGGTCACGTCATTCGCGTCACAAATATCAATGACACGTTGCAGTTCATCCTCCCGCAATACCGTACCCACCGGGTTCATTGGATTGCACAAAACCAGCAGCTTGCATCGCGGATCAGCGGCTTCGCGTTGAAGCACGTCAAAGTCCAGCATCGGCCGCGAACCTGACATCACGGTTGGTACGTCCACCCGCTCCATCTCATTAAGCTTGGGCGCAGCCAAAAGCGGCGGATAGTTCGGCGTCTGAATTAATACCTTATCACCCGGCTCGCAGTATGCGTTGCAGGCAACGTTAAACGCGGGCACGACGCCGGGCGTCCAGACAATCCAGTCTTTCTCGACCTGCCAGTCGTGTTTGTCAGCCAGCCAGCGCTGCACTGCTTCAATGGCCGGCGTATATTGCGATGGCAGCACATAGCCAAGATTCCCCTCAGCCAGCTTGTCGCCCAGCGCCTCCAGGATCGGCGATGCACAGCGAAATTCCGTATCGGCCACCCAGGCCGGAATGACATCCTGGCCCTTATACTTCTGCCATTTAAACGAATAAGTCTCTTTGCGGTCGGGCGTGTCATCAAAACTCATAGTGCTGAAGGATCCTCGTCGTTGGGGATGATTGATACTGACGCGCGTTGAAAACTGCGGTCAACGTGATATTAACTCGTAATAGCCGGCGACAGCCATTACCTGCGATGCCTGTCTTACAACTACGCACTTCAGGCGTGCTGAGTGACGTTAGTCCTGTATCGCTTCCCTAGTGTAAGAGTTGACCTTGATGCATACCAGCCTCTGTGGTTAGAACTTTTTATGCTGACTTAGTGTTACTCACAGATACAAACAAAAACGCCGGCTTAACGCCGGCGTTTATCAGAGACAAAGCGGAGGCTTAGCCCTTTTTCTCACGTGAGGCGCGTTTACGCTCATTTTCGGTAAGGAATTTCTTACGGATACGAATGTTTTCCGGTGTGACTTCTACCAGTTCATCGTCGTCAATGAACTCCAGCGCCTGCTCCAGTGACATTCTTACCGGTGGTACCAGGGTCTGCGCTTCGTCCGTACCTGAGGCACGGACGTTGGTCAGCTGCTTGCCTTTCAGTGCATTCACGGTCAGGTCGTTTTCGCGGCTGTGAATGCCGATAACCATGCCTTCGTACACTTCCACACCATGACCAATAAACAAACGGCCACGTTCCTGCAGGTTAAACAGCGCGTTAGTCAGCGCTTTACCCGGTGCATTGGCAATCAGAACACCGTTTTTACGCTTACCAATAATACCGCCTTTGTAAGGGCCGTAATGATCAAACGTGTGATACAGCAGGCCAGAACCTGATGTCAGCGTCATAAACTCTGTCTGGAAGCCAATCAGGCCACGGCTTGGAATAATAAAGTCGATACGAACCCGACCTTTTCCGTCCGGCGACATATTGGTCATTTCTGCTTTACGCAGACCCAGTTGCTCCATAATAGAGCCCTGGTGCTCATCCTGACAGTCAACTGTCAGGGTTTCGAATGGTTCCATCCACTGACCATCTTCTTCACGCAGAATAACTTCCGGACGTGATACAGCCAGCTCATAGCCTTCACGGCGCATGTTTTCAATGAGGATCCCCAGGTGCAGTTCGCCACGACCTGACACTCGGAATTTATCCGGGTTGTCCGTTTCTTCGACGCGCAGGGCAACATTGTGTACCAGTTCATCCTGCAGACGTTCAAGGATATTCCGTGACGTTACATATTTACCCTCTTTACCTGCAAACGGCGAGGTATTTACCTGGAAGGTCATGGTAACGGTGGGTTCATCTACCGTCAGTGCTGGCAACGCTTCCGGTGCAGAAACGTCGCACACAGTGTCAGAAATCTTCAGTTCACCCAGTCCGGATATCGCAATGATGTCACCGGCACTGGCCATCTCGGTTTCATGGCGCTGAAGACCAAGGTAGCCATAAATCAGACCGACTTTGCCGTTGCGCTTCTCACCATCAGCGGTAACTATCGTCACCTGCTGGTTTGGCTTGACCATGCCACGCTTAATTCGGCCAACGCCAATAACCCCTACGTAAGAGTTGTAATCAAGCTGAGAAATCTGCATCTGGAACGGGCCATCATTATCGGCATTCGGTGCAGACACCTGCTCAACAATGGTTTCGAACAGCGGCGTCATGTCAGTGCCGGTTTCTTCAGAATCACGGGATGCCCAGCCATTCAGCGCTGACGCGTAAACCACTTCGAAGTCCAGTTGTTCGTCGGTTGCACCCAGGTTGTCGAACAAATCAAACACCTGATCCATCACCCAGTCAGGACGTGCGCCCGGCTTATCAATTTTGTTGATCACAACAATTGGTTTTAAGCCCTGAGCAAATGCTTTTTGCGTCACAAATCGGGTTTGTGGCATCGGACCTTCCTGGGCATCAACCAGCAACAGTACTGAGTCAGCCATTGACATAACCCGCTCTACTTCGCCACCAAAGTCGGCGTGTCCAGGGGTATCAACGATGTTGATGCGGTAGTCGTTCCAGTTAATCGCGGTGTTCTTCGCCAGAATCGTGATACCGCGTTCTTTCTCAATATCATTGGAGTCCATGATCCGCTCTTCAACTTCCCCACGACTTTCCAGCGTGCCGGACTGTTGGAGCAGCTTGTCTACCAATGTGGTCTTGCCATGGTCGACGTGCGCAATGATTGCAATATTACGCAATTTATTAATATCAAAGGTATTCATGCATTGAGCCTGTTAGTTGGCGCCTGAGTCACGTTGGCGTCAGGTCGCTGTATGAGTTGATACTCGAAGAATTTTGGCGCGGATTGTACAGAAAAAGCCCGGCATTTGCGTCCTTTTTTTTCCATTCTCTACAGACTGGTCAGTAAAAGCTATATACCTGCGCACATTCGCCCGGTTGTTTTTTGATTCAGACTGGCAAGCTTATCGGCTATCCACTAGGCTTAACATTCATAAGCACCGAGCCATTGCACCAACATAGGCCACCATTGCACCATAATAATGCACACAAACTGTTAATTGCGCCCTCCCTTCCCTGCTACCCCGCATTTTTTCGCTGTAAGGCATATGGCACGAATATCGCTTATTTTTATCAACTTGTTGGAGTGCTCAAGAACACTTCGCATTTTTACATTGAAACCTGGAGGACACGATGTCAGTAGAAAAGGCATTAGAGCTGATCAAAGAAAGTGAAGCGAAATTTATCGATATGCGCTTTACCGATACAAAAGGTAAAGAACAACACGTATCAATCCCTGCAAGCCAAGTTGACGAAGAGTTTTTCGAAGAAGGCAAAATGTTCGATGGCTCATCCATTTCTGGCTGGAAAGGGATTAACGAGTCTGACATGGTGCTGATGCCTGATCCTGAGTCAGTGGTACTGGACCCGTTTGCTGAAGAGGTTCAGGTTAACGTACGCTGCGATATTCTTGAGCCTTCTACGATGGAAGGTTACGAGCGTGACCCACGCTCTGTCGCCCGCCGTGCAGAAGAATACCTGAAGTCCACCGGCATTGGTGACACCGTCTTTTTCGGCCCGGAGCCCGAATTCTTTTTGTTTGACGATGTGAAGTTCAAAACGGACATGTCAGGCTCTTTCTACAAGATTGACTCATCGGAAGCAAAATGGAACTCAGATGCAGAGTTTGAAGGCGGCAACCTTGCTCACCGTCCGGGTGTTAAAGGCGGTTACTTCCCGGTTCCACCGGTCGACTCTGCGCACGACATTCGCGGCGCAATGTGTCTGGTAATGGAAGAAATGGGACTGACCATTGAAGCTCACCACCACGAAGTGGCTACTGCAGGTCAGAACGAGATTGCCACCGAATTTAATACGCTGGTGAAAAAAGCTGATGAAATGCAGATTTATAAGTATGTCGTGCACAACGTGGCAGATGCATACGGCCTGTCTGCGACATTTATGCCTAAGCCTGTCGTTGGCGATAACGGCTCAGGCATGCACTGTCACCAGTCTATCTCGAAAGATGGTAAGAATATTTTCGCGGGTGACAAATATGCAGGCCTGTCAGATGAAGCCCTGTATTATGTCGGTGGTATCATCAAACACGCGCGTGCCATTAACGCCTTTGCCAATGCGTCAACAAACTCGTATAAGCGTCTTGTGCCTGGTTTTGAAGCACCGGTTATGCTGGCTTACTCAGCGCGTAACCGTTCTGCGTCTATTCGAATCCCGTACGTTACCAGCGATAAAGCGCGTCGCATTGAGGTTCGCTTCCCTGACCCAACCGGTAACCCTTACCTGGCGTTCTCTGCAATGCTGATGGCGGGCCTGGACGGCATTAAGAATAAAATTCATCCTGGCGATGCAATGGACAAGGATCTGTATGATCTGCCAGCAGAAGAAGCGGCGGAAATCCCAACCGTTGCCGATTCACTGGAAATGGCACTGGAAGCCCTGGACAATGACCGTGACTTCCTGAAGGCTGGCGGCGTAATGACCGACGACATGATTGATGCCTACATTGCGCTTAAGCAAGAAGATGTCACGCTACTGAAAATGACCACGCATCCGGTTGAATTCGACATGTACTACAGCGTCTAACGCAAAAATGTACAGCGTATAAATGCATATACATAAAGCCCGCAGTCGCGGGCTTTTTTTATGCCCGGCGCTGCACTAAGATAAACCTGTTCGCGTATACCCAATCTGTAAGCGAATAAAAAACGTCAGACCCACTCTCTATTTCGGAGCATCTTATGCGTCACTGGCTCTTACTCTTCGGACTATTAAGTAGCGTTGCCACGGCGCAGGTTTACAAAGTTGTGCAGGAAGATGGCACGGTACTGTACACCGATGATCCGGTCGCAGGCAGCGAACAGATTGAGTTTGACGACGCCACTCGAAATGTTGCAACGCCGTTGGCGACACCTACGCCCCCGAAACCATCCCCCGCTGACGACAAAGAAAAGCCGCAGTACAACGTATCGATAAGTACTCCTCAGCCCGAAGCTACTATTCGGGACAACCGTGGCAACGTTACCATACGCGCCCAGAAAACCCCTGCCAATGCCGCTGTACGATTCCAGTTAGTGTTCGATGGTAAAGCCCGCCAGACCAATAACAGCGGTGTTTTCGCACTGACTGGCGTAAACCGCGGCGCACACAACTATCAGGTAAAATTGCTTGATAATAAGGGCAAGACTCTTGCATCTACCCCGTCACAGACATTGTATTTGCACCAGGCATCGGTGCTGATCAATAACAATTGACGGTCAATTGTAGCGCAGCCCCCGCACCATAGCGGTTCACACTGGGTGTGACAGTCAGAAGATAATCTGACGAATGGAACCGCTGCCGCTATAATGCACCAAATATGTGCAAGGAGACATTCCTGAATGCAGGTACCGGCGTTCGACACCCAACAATTAGTGAATAGCCTCAACACCGCCCTGGTGATGGTCGACCGGAGTTTACAGATTGTTTTTATTAATCATGCCGGCGAAGCCTTGTTTGAAACGGGTGCGAAGCAGTTGCTCGGACACCCGCTGAGTGACTTTTTTATGCCCGGCGTGATTGACGAGGCGCGCCTGCGTGCCGCCATCCGGCGCGGTGAAGACTTCACGGAAAACGAGGTAAGGCTGGTATTTCGCGAGAGTCGCTGTGTTCTCGCCGATTTGACGGTCAGTAACCTGTCTACGCAGGACGGACCGAAGCTACTATTCGAAGTGAAGAAGATTGATCAGCAAAAGCGCATATCGCGGGAAAACCTGCAGCATGCCCAGCACTATGCCGCTCGCGAATTAATCAGGGGCCTGGCGCATGAGATCAAAAACCCATTGAGCGGGATCCGCGGGGCCGCGCAATTGCTGGAAAAAGAGCTGAGTGCGGAGCACAGTGAATTTACCAAAATGATCATTGATCAGTCCGATCGCCTGCGTAACCTGGTCGACCGGTTACTTGGTCCGAATTCACTGCCACGTCTGTCCTGGAGCAACCTGCATCAGGCGCTGGAGCAGGTACGCAGTCTGATGCGGTTTGATTCAGATACACCGATAGTCATTATTCGTGATTACGACCCGTCTATCCCGGACCTGCACATGGATCAGGACATGATCCAACAGGCGGTGCTGAATATTGTCAGAAACAGCGTTCAGGCACTGACCGACAGCCATGTCGACAACCCGAAAATTGAACTGGTAACCCGGGTGGAACGGCAAATGACAATACAGGGCCGGCGCCACCCGCTGGTTGCCAAAATCAAAATTTCTGATAACGGTCCCGGTATTCCTCCGGAAATTAAAGATACGTTATTTTATCCCATGGTCAGCAGCAAACAGAATGGCTCCGGGCTCGGCTTATCGATTGCACAAACCCTGATTAATCATCACGGTGGCAAAATCGATGTAGACAGCCGCCCTGGACAGACTGAGTTTGTTCTGTACCTGCCCATTCATAGAAAGGAGTCAGCCTATGAATAGTGAATCTGTTTGGATCGTCGATGACGACAGCTCTATTCGCTGGGTACTGCAAAAAGCGCTACAGGCTGCCAATATTGGCTGCTTTTGCTTTGAGAATCCTGAAGATTTGTTACGCCAGCTCTCAAGCGGCAATGCGCCGGAAGTGATCATTTCAGATATTCGTATGCCACAAATGGATGGAATGACGTTGCTCGAAGAGGTTCACCGCAGCCACGCGTTACTCCCGGTAATTATCATGACTGCACACTCTGACCTGGATAGCGCGGTCAACGCTTATCAAAGCGGGGCCTTCGAGTACCTGCCCAAGCCTTTCGATATTGATGAAGCGGTCTCACTCACTCAGCGGGCACTGGCGCATGCACGGGAACAGTCCAGCAACCAAAAGCCGCCTCAGGATGAGGCCGTCACCGAAATAATCGGTGAAGCACCGGCCATGCAGGAAGTGTTCAGAGCTATTGGCCGCCTGTCCCGCTCATCCATCAGCGTGTTGATAAATGGTCAGTCAGGTACTGGTAAAGAGCTGGTTGCACAGGCGCTGCACCGGCACAGCCCGCGTGCGTCGAACCCGTTTATCGCGCTCAATATGGCCGCTATTCCGGCAGATTTGGTCGAGTCGGAGTTGTTTGGTCACGAAAAAGGCGCGTTTACAGGCGCGCAGAATGCCCGTCAGGGACGCTTTGAGCAGGCCAATGGCGGTACCCTGTTTCTGGATGAAATTGGTGATATGCCCCTGGATGTGCAAACCCGCTTACTGCGGGTACTGGCCGACGGTCAGTTTTATCGGGTAGGCGGGCATCAGTCTGTAACCGTTGACGTACGGATTATTGCCGCCACTCACCAGAATCTGGAGCAGCGTGTTGCTGAAGGTAAGTTTCGTGAAGATTTGTTTCACCGGTTAAACGTCATTCGTATTCATCTTCCTTCGCTTGCCGAACGTCGCGAAGACATTCCGCTGCTGGCCCGCCACTTTTTACGCAGTGCCTCCCACGAGCTGGATGTGGAAAGCAAAACACTCAGCAAACAAACCGAAAAACTGATCAGTCAGTTGCCCTGGCCGGGTAATGTACGCCAGCTGGAAAACGTGTGCCGCTGGCTGACTGTAATGGCCAGTGGTCAGGAAGTCCTGCCGGGCGACCTGCCACCGGAAATTCATATGGACAGCCACGCTTCAGGCGGTGTGGCGGAGCAAAGCGACTGGCCGACACTCCTTGCCGCCTGGACCGACAAACAACTCAGAGAGGGGCATTATAATATTCTAAACGATGCCATGATTACGATTGAAAAAATCATGCTGGAACGGGCGCTTCAGCATACTCACGGGCATAAGCAGGATGCCGCCCGACGACTCGGCTGGGGACGTAATACGCTGACCCGCAAGCTCAAAGAGCTCAACGTTAGCTAACGCCGGGACGTCACGTCCCGATCTCAGCTGCGCCTTAACAACCCAGTCATGGCCTGATTAAACAGTCTGACCCATTTCATACTGAACTGGCCTTTTGCGCTGCGGTTAATTTCTATGACCGCCTGCTTTTTCGACAACTGACTGTTTTTGTTGTGCGCCCGGGAGTGGGTCATCGCATCATACGTGTCCAGAATTGCGAGCAACCTGGCACCATCACAGATATCATCTTCTTTTAGCCCCAGCGGATAGCCGCTGCCGTCAACCCGCTCGTGGTGTTGCAGCACGATTTTTCTGGCCTGGTCCCACTGATCAAGATGCTCAAGCAGACGCGAACTTTTATACACATGGGAGCGCATCAGATTAAAATCTGCATCTGAATACGGCTCATTTTTATGAAGTATTTTCAGTGGCATAAATGCCATACCAAAATCATGCACGTAACAGGCAACAGCAAGCTGGTCTTCTTCAACCGGGCTGCCAGCCAGTTCGTTAATAAACAACGCCAGTTTCGCGATACGGTCGCCCCGCCCTGCCCAGTAATTCGAGCGGTGCTCAATGGTTTGCATCAGCTCGCGAAAAAACAGAATATCCATTTTCTTTTCGGCACTGGTGTCTTTTGGAATACCGGATGTGGCCAGTGTCGGTGGCTTTACCTTTACTTCTTCATTGCTGCTGACATCCAGTTCCGGGTTGAGCAGCAGCACCGCCTCGGCCAGTAGTCTGTCATGCTCATCGTGGTTGTCCGGGGTAATACGGCTTATCGCCATTACCAGCTGTTTATGCAGGTTGTCATCGTATTGTGCTTTCCCGGCGGCCATAATCGCTTCGACAAAGGCTTTCACCCGGTCCATGGTTAGCAGCACCAGATCGCTCATGGTACTGGTGTAACTGATTTGTCCTTTGCGAAGAAAATCGAGCAGATCCTCAACGTGCTGCAGCAAAGGAATGAGCGGCGTAAAATTTACCAGACCCAGATCGCCTTTTATGGTATGAATGGAACGGAACAGCGCGCGCTGTAATTCGTTGTCGTCGGGCCTGAGCTCCAGTTCAATCAGAGTTTGTTCACTGGCTTCATATAATTCATGAATCTCTTCGATGAGATCGTTAAGTATGTCGTCTTCCAGATCCTCGGGAACAAAGGTTTGCATACACTCTTTCCAACTTTCTAACCATGAACATTTATGTGGCGTTTATATCATTATGCGCAGGGGAAGGCGAATGACTCAGACAAGTTTATTGGAACACAGCGCGACTGATCGGAGATGATTCAGCGGCGCTTTATCTTATACTGCGCCGCTCAACGAAGAGAGGGATGTAGTTTTGTTAGCTTTTTTACGTATTGTCGCCCTGTTGCCAGCGTTTCTTATTATCAATCTGGTTATACTGGGTGTCTGTATTGCCCGCCCGTTTCACCGCAACAACGTCAGCATGGCGGGACGCGCGTATGCATGGATGGCCCCGATTGTCGGGTTGAAGGTCACGGTCAGGCGCGATAGTGCGGTCACGCTTAATCAACCCTATGTGTACATTGCTAACCATCAGAATAGTTTTGACATTATTACCGTCGCAAAAGCAGCCATGCCAGGCGTGGTGACCATTGGCAAAAAAAGCCTGAAATGGATCCCCGTTTTTGGTCAGATTTACTGGCTGTCCGGCAACATTATGATCGACAGAAAAAATACCGGTAAGGCCAGAGGAACGTTAATGGCGGCTGCACGCAAAGTACGCCGAAAGCGCACGTCGGTGTGGTTTTTCCCCGAAGGCACGCGTAGTTATGGCCGGGGCCTGCTGCCTTTTAAGCAGGGTGCATTTCATCTGGCTAAAGCTACCGGCGAGCCGGTTGTCATTGTGGCCGCCAGCAATCTGCACAACAAAGTAAAATGGAATCGCTGGAATAATGGTGAGGTGATAGTCGACTTACTGCCTCCCATTCTTCTCACCACCGAGCATTCAGTCAAAGAGTGGATGCTTATTTGCCACGAACGGATGCAGCAACATATACAGAAGCTGGATGCGGAGGTCGCTGAACGTGAAAAAAGCAGGTAAACTTGCGGCAGAATCAGGTTAACGGACAGCGATCATGAGTCAGTTTGAAGAGCGCGAAGAGTGGTACGAATTTAACCAGGAAACCATTGAGGCCCTGCTGGAAGACGGCAGTCAGCCCGATGCTGACTACACTATCGAACATCACTTTGCCAGTGACGATTTCGACAAGCTTGAAAAAGCGGCGGTCGATGCGTTTAAAGCGGGGTTTGAAGTAACCGATGCGGAAGAGCTGGTCTTAGATGATGGCGGCACGGTGTTCTGTTTTGATGCCACGGTAAAGCGCAAACTGGAGCGTGAGGTGCTGGACAACGACACAGACACGCTGCTTAAGATTGCCGATAAAAGCGCTGTTTTTTATGATGGCTGGGGTACCTACTTTATGCCTCAGGACGACGCGGAAGATGGTCACAGCCCACAAGCTCACTAGGCAAGATGCGTATAAGGTTTCCTTAGAAATTACTTAACGGGCAACAGACTGTTGCCCTCTCCCTTCAGTTTCCTTTCAGTTTTTGTTCATACAACCTGGCTTACTTTTACCCTGTATTTTTACGCGGTGAAAGGAACGAAGTATGACTATTTTTCAAACCGTACTGCTCACAGGCATGGTACTGCTGCCGGCAGCCTTATATGCATCTGAGCTAAAAACTGACGAAGCCATAACCGTCACATCGGATGCCAGGCAGTTCGACACGCCCCTTGCTTCATCTGACACTGAAGTTACAGCACCCGCTCACAATCAGCGCAGTCACGATGAAACATTACAGAGTCTGAGTACTGACTACTGGATCTATGACAGTTGGGTGTCACTAAGCCATGATCCTGATGGTGATGGGTATTACTCTTCTTTCAGCGTCACCCTGGATGCCGACACCATTTATCGCGCAAGCGCGGTGTACGCAGTCATCTATGTTGGCCGGCATGATGTATATGACGCTATTTACACGACATCCGACTTTATGCTGTATGGCGATGACAGCGAGGATGCACTGACCATTGAGAATGACTTACTTTCAGGTTTTCCCTCGCGGGAGTATCACCTGCTTGTTGAGCTTTATGATGCAAACACGCACGCGTTACTGGCGTTCTCAGATGACTATCAGGATGCGGACCTGGCTTTTCTCAGCCTGGAAAGCCAAAACTATGAGTCCACATACCGCGACGCCGTGGTTGTTGTCGATAAGCATGGCGGCAGCCTGGCATCTGCATCCTTACTATGGCTGACTGCTCTGGCGCTGCAGGCAGCCTTGCGACGACGCACCCGAGAGCTCGCAGGGCGACGATAGACTGATTCGCACTTTCCTTAACTAGTTGGAATGTAGTCAATTTGGTGCCACACTGATATCACTTAACAATTGATATGTCGAGACGATGTTGATGAGTCTGAACGAAGGAAGGTCTGACCATAGCACAAGCTCACGCCGCTCATTTCTGAAAGGAACGGCCGCCTTTACCGTCGCCGCTGGTATCACCCCGTTCGCGATTGGTCAGCCCCCCCCCGTAATCCGGGTAATGGGCACCCATGTTACGTTGCAGGAGGCCATTCGCAAACAGGCCATGGACGACCTGGCGATTGATATTCAGTTTGCGCCGGGTGGCAGTGCCGCAGTCCTGCAAAAAGCCTCGATGAACCCAGCCAGCTTCGATTTGTATGAGCAATGGTCCAACAGTATCAATGTTCTGTGGCGCTCAAAGGCGATCCAGCCTATAGAGAAGAAGCGCATTACGTACTGGAATGAAATTAACAGCCTGAGTAAAACCGGCAAAGTCACTCCTGAGGCAAAGCTCGGTGCCGGAGATGCCCCGCACCGCATTCTAAATGTACAGCCTGATGGCAGTCTGGGGGTAAATTCAACGGACACGGTAAGCTTTCTGCCTTACGTCCATAACGTTGACTCCTTTGGCTATGACACACGCCGTCTACCCTCGCCCATGAGTCAGGAAGAAGAAAGCTGGGGCTGGTTGCTCGACGCCCGGGTAAGCGGTGATGTCGCCATCGTCAATGACCCGACCATAGGCTTGTTTGATCTTGCACTCGCCGCCCAGGCGAAAGGATTTATAACCTTTGATGATATCGGCGCCATTACCCGGGATGAACTGGACTTGCTCTTTTCTGTTCTGGTCGAGCTTACCCAACTCAATCATTTTAGCGGCTTCTGGACGTCGGTTCCCGAGTCGGTGCAGTTTATGCGTTCGCAGCGGGTCGTCATTGAAAGCATGTTTTCGCCGGCCGTCTCAGCACTCAATGGCGAGGATATACCTGTACGGTTTGCCGCACCTAAAGAAGGCTACCGTGGCTGGCATGGTGTCATGTGTTTATCCGCCATGACCGAGGGGCGCGCGAAAGATGCGGCCTATGAATACATGAACTGGTGGCTCTCAGGCTGGCCTGGCGCTTTTATCGCCAGACAGGGTTACTATATCTCCAACCCCGAGCGTTCGGCACATTACCTGAGTGACGCTGAATGGGCTTACTGGTATCAGGGTAAGCCCGCAGCAGAGCCACTTCGTGGTCCTGATGGTAAGATTTCGGTGCGTAAGGGTGAACAACGCTCCGGAGGCAGCTACGAAGATCGCTTCAGCAATGTGGCGGTCTGGAATACGGTTATGCCAACGTACGAATACAGTCTGCAAAAGTGGTATGAGTTTATTACCTCATGACGAAAAGGTAGAGGACGTGTCTGAATGCTAAGTTCGATTCGAACCCAACTGGTGCTGGTGCTATCAGCACTGGTTATTCTGTTGCTGTTGCAAGGGGTTATAGCCAGGCAGAACCAGACTGTACTGATTGACGGGCTGCAAAGCACTGGACAGGCGGTTGTCGACGTCGCCCGGGTTAAGGAACTGGAGCGTGAGATACTGGATTTGCAACGCAATGTTCTGATTTATAAGGAGAATGCGAGCGAATCTGCGGTCAGACGGTTTGAGCGGCTGATGCTTCAGATTGACGACAAGCTTACACGACTCGAGCAAACCAATATTACCCAGAATACTCCGCTTGCCGATAAAGAGACTCTGACCCGCATGCGCGGCCACCTGGAATCGTATCAGAACAATTTTCGCGACGTGGTTAAAGCGCGGGCAACCCGCGACGAGCTGGTCGATCGCGGCTCGCTCACCGACATTATCGCATTTAAACAGTACATTGCTGATGTGTCTGAAGGCTCAGCGATGCCCCCTGCCACCGTGGCCTCACTGAAACACGATGCCCTGATCGCAGAGAATGCCGTCTTCAAATACCTGATTAGTCCGGAGCGGGCACTGCTTACGACCTTTACTCAGGCAATGGACAGGACCCGTGAGACGGTTCAGGCATTCCCGCCTGTTGCCGCCGAGCTGATGCCACTACTAAGTGAAGCGGAAAATCATTTTTTAAAGTTAACGCAAATTACGCAGGGCAACCTGTTTCTGGTTAATGTCGTTATGGCAGGATCTGCCAACGAGTTTTTGTATTTGAGCGACCAGCTAACTGAGCAGGTCACAGCGCGTATGGAGCGTATCAAGCAACAAACACAGGAACGCGCAGAGAGTACCCGCCGTAACGGCGAGTTATTTTCGTTCATCGCAATTGTTCTGGCCTGTTTAACCGCACTATTTACGGCTTACCGCATTCTTGGCCCTATTCGTTCGATAACCGATATCTTTATTCGTCTGTCTGACGACGAGGAAAGTGGCGAAATCCCAGGGAGTAACCGCCGTGATGAAATTGGCAAGCTGGCGCGTGCTGCCCATGTCTTTCAGAATAAAAACCGCCAGACAGAAGAGCTGCTACAAGATGCTACCGAGATGAATAGCCAGCTTGAGCGACTCAATCAGGAACTGGTCGATTCTAAACGGCGTGCCGAGCAGGCCACTGCCTCAAAGAGTATCTTTCTGGCTAATATGAGCCATGAAATCCGTACGCCACTTAACGGTATTGTGGGGCTGATAGAGTTAGCGCAGCAACAGGACATGTCTGAGACAATGCGACAATACCTGGAAAAAGCGGCCTACTCCAGCCAAATTCTAATGACCGTCATTAATGACATTCTTGATTTTTCAAAGATCGAGGCGGGTAAACTGAATATTGAAGAAGTGAGCTTTTCACTGCATTCCCTGTTTGACAACCTGCTTACTGTGATCGCCCTGCGCGCCAGGGAAAAGAACCTTAACGTTACACTAACGGTTGCCCCAAGCCTCCCTTCTCAGGTTATCGGTGATCCGCTGCGTATCGCACAGATCCTAATGAACATTGGAGCCAATGCAGTGAAGTTCACTGACCACGGCGGTGTGGATATTCGCTTTGACGGTAGCCTCAATGACAAAGGCAACCAGGTGTCCCTGATCATGACTATTGAAGATTCAGGTATTGGTATGTCGGAAGGCCAGTTAAACCGTATTTTTCAGCCATTCACACAGGCCGATGGATCGACGAACCGCAAGTACGGGGGCACCGGACTGGGGCTGGCTATTGTTAAACAGCTTACTGAGCTTATGAATGGTAAGCTGGATGTAGAATCTGCACCGGGTCGAGGCAGCCGCTTTGCAGTTACCCTGCCTCTGCGTGTATTTCAGCATCAGTCAGGGATTATCAGCGCGTTACCGGCATTACCAGTTGACACACAGTACGTTACAGATACACCACTTTTACCCGACGCCTACCAGGAAGTGGCCAGACTGGAAGAATGTCTGACACCAAAATCGATCCTCGAAAAAGATTTTTCTCCACCTGAATGTCTGCTGGTTGATATCGAGCATTTACAGGCATTTCGCGACCGCCTCCCGCAGTTACAAACGTACAGAGACCAGGGGTGTGCAGTGGGGCTGATACTGCAAACCTTTGGTGGCTCGAATAGTGATAAGTATACCTCGCAGTGGACCGGCCCTATGATTATGCACCCGTTCACTCCGTTGCAGTTTGAACGGTTTATCACGGAACTGGCCAGTAAAGAGCAGCACAGTGTCACCATCACTTCTTCAGAGCGTACTGAGCCTGCGCTGGACGGCCATGTTTTGCTGGTTGAAGACAACAGTATCAATCAGGTTGTGGCCGGAGAAATGCTTAACAGTCTCGGGCTGACCTTTGATATTGCTGAAAATGGCAGACAGGCCATTAGCCGAATTGAAAACTCGCCGCACTACGACGCGGTTTTGATGGATGTACAAATGCCTGTGATGGACGGCTTAGAAGCTACCACTATTTTACGCGAGAGCGGCTACTCCACATTACCCATTATTGGATTGTCAGCCAATGCCATGAAAGAAGATACCATTCAGTCTGAAACCGCAGGGATGAATGATTATCTGACCAAACCGGTCAAGCGGGCTGCGCTGCGCGATGCCCTGAAGCCTTTTTTAAGCCAGCACTCAGAGACTAACGAAGAGCAATAAAAAAGCTGCCCGCAGGCAGCTTTTTGGTTACTTGCATTAAAGCGCAGAAATGGTGTGATGCTGCGCCTTGAGTTTCTCCAGTTGCTTCTCTGCGTCCTGAAGCTTAGTCCGTTCTTTTTCTATTACCGCTTCCGGGGCATTGCTGACAAACTTGTCATTCGCCAGTTTACCCTGCGTGCGGGCGACATCTTTCTCAACTTTTTCCATTGCCTTATTAAGACGCGCAAGTTCCGCATCTTTATCAATCAGGCCGGCCATGGGAATGAGAATTTCCATGTCACCTACCAGTGCGGTGGCACTGGCGGGCGCTTCCTCACCCTCGCTGAGCACTTTCACTGACTCAAGTTTTGCCAGCTTGTCTAAAAACATATCGGCGTCAGACAAACGGCGTTTATCTTCCTGCGACACATGCTTCAGTAAGGCGTTTAATGGTTTATTCGGCGAGATGTCCATTTCACCGCGGATATTACGTATACCCACAATGAACGTTTTCACCCACTCAATATCAGCCAGTACCTGATCATCCTGCCTGGCGCTTTGTTGCTCAGGGAACGGTTGCGTCATGATGCTGCTGGTGTCAGATACGTCAACGGCGCTGACCGCGGCTACCCGCTGCCAGATTGTATCGGTGATAAACGGCATAAAGGGGTGAAGCAAACGTAGCAAATGCTCCAGCACGTTGATTAGCGTATGTCGGGTGCCCCGCTTCTCAGCCTCACTGCTATTGTCGTTATTCAGCACCGGCTTGGTTAACTCAAGATACCAGTCGCAGAACTGATTCCAGGTAAACTCATACAGCGCTTGCGCAGCGATATCGAAACGGTAATCCGCAATCGCTCGCTCAAATTCACCGAGGGTTTGCTGAAACTTCGCCCATACCCAGCGGTCAGCCAGACTCAGGACCATCTCACCACCCTCACGCCCGGTGTCCTGCTCTTCACAGTTCATCAGCACAAAGCGCGAGGCATTCCAGATTTTATTACAGAAGTTGCGGTAGCCTTCGACACGTCCCATATCAAAATTGATGTCACGGCTGGTCGACGCCATCGAAACAAACGTGAAGCGCAGTGCGTCGGTGCCATAGGCCTGAATACCGTCAGGAAACTCTTTGCGGGTACGCTTGGCGATTTTCTCAGCCAGTTGGGGCTGCATCATGCCTGACGTGCGCTTATCTACCAGTGAATCGGCCGCAATGCCATCGATAAGATCGATAGGATCCAGCACATTCCCTTTGGACTTTGACATCTTATCGCCATTTTCATCGCGGATAAGGCCCGTGATATAAATGTCTTTAAAGGGAATTTTACCGGTAAACTTCTTGGTCATCATGATCATTCTGGCTACCCAGAAGAAAATGATATCGAACCCGGTAACCAGTACCGATGAGGGTACAAACGTCTCTAGTTCCGGCGTTTCTTCCGGCCAGCCTAATGTGGCAAACGGCCACAGCGCAGAAGAAAACCAGGTATCCAGTACGTCTTCATCCTGCTGCAACTCAGTGGTTTCATTCAGGCCGTAGCGCTCTCTGACTTCCCTCTCGGTGCGGGCTACATAGACATTGCCCGCATCATCATACCAGGCAGGGATCCGATGGCCCCACCACAGTTGCCGAGAGATGCACCAGTCCTGAATATTATTCATCCACTGATAATAGGTTTTATTCCAGTTTTCCGGAATAAAACGGATCTCACCACTTTCAACTGCGTCAATCGCCGGCTTCGCCAGCGACTCAACTGCCACGTACCACTGATCCGTCAGATAGGGCTCGATAACCGCATTGGTTCGATCACCTCGGGGAACTTTGAGCTTATGCTTGTCAATTTTGACCAGCAGTCCCTCTGCGTCCAAATCCTCGACAATTTTCTTGCGTGCCTCAAACCGATCCATTCCCTGATAGGCCTGTGGCGCCTCGTCGTTAATCTTAGCGTCGGCGGTCAGTACATTGATCATTTCCAGGTTGTGACGCTTACCCATGTCATAGTCATTAAAATCATGGGCAGGCGTTATTTTCACACAGCCTGTACCAAACTCAGGATCGACATAGTCATCAGCAATAATGGGGATCAGGCGTCCGGTAATGGGTAGCTTTATGTGCTTGCCAACCAGCTTTTTGTAGCGTTCATCATCCGGATGAACGGCCACCGCGGTATCGCCCAGCATGGTTTCCGGGCGCGTCGTTGCCACCACCAGCTCACCGTCGCCATCCGCCAGCGGATAACGCATATGCCACATGTGACCGTCTTCTTCTTCGTTCAGTACTTCCAGATCAGAGACTGCCGTGTGCAGCACTGGATCCCAGTTTACCAGCCGTTTACCGCGGTAAATCAGCCCTTCTTCATGCAGTTTTACGAATACTTCGGTCACGGCATTCGACAGATTGTCGTCCATGGTAAACACTTCACGCGACCAGTCGGGGGAGGTCCCTAACCGGCGCATCTGACTGGTGATGGTACCGCCACTTTCGGCTTTCCATTCCCAGACCTTTTTAATGAAGTCTTCGCGACCCAGGTCATGGCGGGTTTTGCCTTCGGCATTCAGTTTACGCTCGACGACCATTTGGGTGGCGATCCCGGCGTGGTCGGTACCAACCTGCCACAGGGTATTGTCACCTTTCATACGGTGATAGCGGGTCAGTGCATCCATAATGGTTTGCTGAAAGCCGTGGCCCATGTGCAGGCTCCCCGTTACATTCGGGGGCGGAAGTAAAATACAGTAAGGGTCGCCGCTACCTGACGGCTTGAAAAAGCCTTCTTTTTCCCATTTTTCGTAGCACTGTTGTTCGATGGATTGTGGTTCGAAGGTTTTATCCATTGTCACTCTCAAAATTACGCCGATTTGAACTGCATTGCGCAGCCGGCCTGCTGATACTTTTTATACCGTACCCTCGCCTGTTGTTTGGCGTCGTCTTCCAGGGGTACGAAATCGATAATGTGCTGGTGATGCTGAGGGGACATCACCAGTTCCTGACTTAAGCTTACCACCACAGGGCGCCGGCCTACCTGGCTGGGCTGCCAGCAAATCTCGACCGGCGTGCCACTGGGCGGCCCCTCACCATGCATGTTGTGAGGGACAAAACGATCGGAGGGCAGTTGCCACAGCAGGTCGTCAATCTCTTCCGCTTGCTGCTGATTATCGCACAACACCGCCACCTTTTGTTTATTGGTGTAGGCCTCGGCGATCAGGCTGGCCGCTCTGACCGTTGCGCTGCGCTCCTGTTCACTCAACTGATAAAACACCACATTTGGCATTAATTATCAGTCCTCAAGCTTAATACCGGCGCGGTTCATCAAAAACTGCGTCAGCATTGGAACAGGGCGTCCGGTGGCACCTTTATTTTTGCCGCTGCGCCATGCTGTTCCGGCAATATCCAGATGTGCCCAGTTATATTTCTTGGTGAAGCGCGACAGGAAACACCCTGCGGTAATACTTCCCGCTGGCTTGCCGCCAAGGTTGGTCATATCGGCAAATGGACTTTCCAGCTGCTCCTGATAATCATCCCACAGCGGCAGGCGCCACGCCCGGTCGGCACTTTGTTCTGAGGCATTTAACAGCTCATGGGCCAGCGGATTATGCTGACTCATCAGCGCAGAGGCATGATGTCCCAGCGCCACGATACAGGCACCGGTCAGGGTGGCCAGATCGACCACCAGCTCAGGCTCGAAACGCTCAACATAGGTCAGCGCATCACACAGCACCAGGCGGCCTTCCGCGTCGGTATTTAATACTTCAACGGTTTGTCCTGACATTGTCGTCAGAATATCGCCCGGACGATAGGCATTGCCATCAGGCATATTTTCACAGCCTGCCAGCACGCCAATAACATTGATTGGCAGGTTTAACTCAGCCACCGTATGCATCAGCCCCAGTACGCCAGCGGCGCCGCCCATGTCATACTTCATTTCATCCATGGCTTCGCCTGGCTTGATGGAAATGCCACCGGCATCAAAGGTCAGACCTTTACCAACAAACACAATGGGCGCCTGATCCGCTGGTCCGCCGCGATGGTGAATAATGCTCATCATGGCATCGTTATGCGAGCCGCGGCTTACCGCCAGATAGGCCTGCATACCCAGCTCTGCCATTTGGGTTTCGTCAACCCCTTCCGCGGTAATGCTGTCATAATCACTGGCCAGCTTCTGCGCCTGCTCCCAAAGGTACATTGGATTACAGATATTCGGTGGCATATTTGCCACATCTTTGGTGGTGCGTGCCCCTTTAGATACCGCCAGACCATGATCGATAGCACGTTCACCTACAGTCAGCTCGCGCCGGGTTGGCACATTGAATACAATTTTACGCAATGGTCTGCGCGGCTCACCTTTCTTGGTTTTCAGGTGCATAAAGGTATAGAGCGAATCTTCTGTGGCCTCAACGGCCTGACGCACTTTCCAGTAGGTGTCACGACCTTTGACATGCAGCTCGGTCAGAAAGCATACCGCTTCCATTGAACCGGTTTCGTTTAACGTTCGGATTGTTTTCGCGATAATTTGTTTGTACTGGCGCTCGTCCAGTTCACGCTCTTTACCGCAGCCAACCAGCAGAACTCGCTCACTCAGCACGTTTGGCACATGATGAAGCAGTAACATCTGTCCTGCTTTACCTTCCAGGTCGCCACGACGCAGCAAATTACTGATATACCCTTCGCTGATTTCATCTAATTGCTCAGCGACCGCAGTTAAGCGACGTGGCTCAAACACCCCAACCACGATGCAGGCGCTGCGTTGTTTTTCGGGACTGCCACTTTTTACACTAAACTCCACGATGATACCTCGCTGTTGATTCGGTTTTGGATCCTCGCCTTACCGGCGAATTTCACGTAACGTTTTGCGCTGCAATATGTTTTAATACGCAGCCAGACTTGCAAGCTGACCACTGATAGCGCAATGTACAATGACTACTCTAAATAACTGTAGTGTGCCTTACGTTTACTATGCAAACTCAGTTTATGGTTTCAGCCAAAACTTGTAAAAACATTAAGTTTACTCAAAATCGTGCATTCTTTCATTAAAAACTCAAATTTTCCTGGTGAGGGTTCATGCTGATTTTCCGCTACCTCACCAAAGAAACGCTGAAGTCGCAATTCGCCATCTTCTTTATTTTAATGGCTATTTTTATCACATTGCGCTTTGTGCGGGTGCTGGGAGACGCCTCAGATGGCGATATTCCGGCAGGACTGGTATTGGGCTTCCTTGGCCTGTATGCACCTGCGCTGTCTGCACTGGTGCTGCCTATTAGTGCGTATCTGGGGATCATGCTGGCCCATGGCAGGCTGTATGTGGACAGCGAAATGACAGTACTGCGAGCCTGCGGCGTCAGCGAGTGGTATATCACCCGGGTCATGCTGATTTTGTCTTTGTTTATAATGGCACTGACCGGCGCGATTACGCTGTACCTGGCGCCCATGGCGGCAGACAGTGAAGATCAGTTACGGGAAAAGGCCCGTAATGAGGCTGGGTTCTCCACCCTCATCCCTGGTCGGTTTCAGCAAACCGGTAACGAAAAAGCCGTTATCTTCGTGCATGACATCGACAGCAATAACGACAACCTCAAACGGGTGTTTCTGTCGCAGAATCAGACCAGTACCGGTGAAAACCAGGTGCGCGTGGTATATGCGCAAAGCGGCTATATTGATGACAGCGAAGACGGCTCACGCAACCTGGTGCTGCGCCAGGGCGTTCAGTACGAGGGTCAGCGGGCCAGAAAAGACTACCGCAAAGTGGAGTTTGACGAGTATCGTATTCAAATCAACGACACGCCGCCCGAGCAGGACAGGCGTAATGTCAGCGTCATGACCACACCCGAACTGTGGCAGGACGACTCCAGTGAGGCCAATGCTGAGTTGCAGTGGCGTCTGGCAATTCCGTTATCAATCCCCTTTCTGGTGCTTATTGCCGTGCCGCTGAGCTCTGTTGATCCCAGACAGGGCCGCTTTGGAAAAATGTTTCCGGCGATCCTGCTTTATCTGGGGTACTTCCTACTGCTGCTGGCCAGCAGACGGTTGCTTGAAGATGGCAAAATGCCCATACAGCTGGGCCTGTGGTGGGTGCATGCCATTATGCTAATCATTGGCATTGCACTGATTGCCCGTGATCGAAAATCAGGCACCCACCTGCGCGCCTGGGTACTGGGGAAAAAGTAATGTTTAAGCTGCTTGATTATTACATCGCCCGCACACTGCTTAGTACTATTGGAGCAACGTTATCAGTGCTGATTGGCCTGTCAGCACTCATTAAGTTCGTCGAGCAGTTGCGTAAGCTGGGCGAAGGTGACTACGACATTATGCTGGCCGCCATTTACGTGATCCTAAGCCTGCCCAGGGAACTGGAGCTGTTTTTTCCGATGGCCACGTTGTTAGGCGGCCTGATTGGTATGGGCGTGCTGGCCAGTAACAGTGAACTGGTGGTGATGCAGGCCTCCGGGCTAAGTCGCTGGAATATTATTTCCTCGGCCATGAAGGCCGCAGTAGTGATGATTATAGTGGTGATGGCTGTGGGTGAATGGGTCACGCCTTTCAGTGAATCCAAGGCCAAACAAATACGCACAGAAGCACTGACCGGCGGGAGTTTGTTTTCATCTGAGCAGCTGGTCTGGGCCAAAGATGGTGAGCACTTTGTCAGTATTGGCCAGGTTATCTCGCGCGAACGGTTACGTGATATCAGTATTTTTGATTTCCGCGGCGATCTGACACTGAGAAGTATTACCTATGCACAAAGTGGCCGGTTTAATGAGGATGGCTGGCAACTGCGCAATGTTAATATTACGCAGATCAATGAAAGTCAGGTGACAGACGAGCAGCAGGCTCAGATGAACTGGGATTCGACACTGACCCCGGATAAGCTTGGTATTGTTGCCGTGAAGCCAGAAGCCTTGTCGATTCGAGGCTTACTCGATTACATCGACTACCTGGAAAATAATGCCCAGGATGCCAGCCGCTACGAGCTTGCCCTGTGGCGCAAAATCCTGCAACCGGTTTCGGTCGGTGTGATGTTGCTGATGGCGCTGTCGTTTATCTTTGGTCCGCTGCGCAGTGTGACAATGGGCGCAAGAGTCATTATGGGCGTGTTAGTCGGGTTTGGTTTTTTTATTACCAACGAAGTGTTTGGGCCTTTAAGCCTGGTGTACAACCTGCCGCCGTTTCTGGGGGCACTGCTACCCAGTGTGCTGTTCGCCAGTGTCGCCGCGCTGTTACTCAGGCGCTGACGCCTCGAACCGTTACCAGCTCTTGTGGTCGTTTTGCGCTTTTGTGAGTTGTACGACTTCGGTTGACGCCAGGCGATCCTGCAACGATTGTCTGTGCTTAATATCAAACAACACCAGCAGCGTACCCAGCCCGCCCAGTGAGCCAATCAGACGGATAACCATGCGCGACCAGGTAACGGGTTTATCGACAGTACTGTAAATGCGCAGGCGCCAGGCCCGCATTCCCAGTGTCTGGCCACCGTTTTTCCAGAACCATATAAAAAAACCGGCAACCCATATCGCCACCCAGCCCTGGATCAGAGAGGTGTACAGTAATGATGCCTGGATTGCCTGGGATGGCTGCTCAAAGCCCTGCATATCGAGCACCCCGTTTTTAAGCAGAATAACCAGTGTCACAATTATCACCAGCCCCGCACACATGCCAATGGCGATGGCAACCAGCGTGTCATAGACCATTGCCAGCAGACGGCGTATGAAGCCAGCGCGCTTAACGTCAGCGGGGGCAGTTATTGCAGACTCTTGGGGGGATGTACTCACAACGTCTCTCTACAGTTACTTAGGCAGGCGTAGTGTGCCACAGGCGGACAATTACTCAAGGCGAAGATGCCAGCAGAAAAAAGCCAAACTGCCATCAGACCGGAAAACGCGCTCAGCCCCTTAAGGGGCGTGAGGCAAAATCTACTGGATACAGGCGTAAATGCAGGTTGCGTCTATTACGACTCTGACGTGTCGCGCTTATCTATCGGGCCGTTAAAATTAACCTCATCGTTCAGTGAAATAACGCGCGTCTTGCTGATACGGTGACGATAAATCTGACGCAGATAGCGTATGGTGTCTTTTACATTATCCAGGTTCAGCCGAATGTCATTAATGGATGTGAACGACTTATCGTCACGAATCATTTCGCGGTATTTTTTCTCGTACATTGGCTTAATGGCATGCCAGTTGGTATCCAGTATCTTGGCAGGGTCTTCATGCGATACCAGCATACTTTCCAGCTTTTCCTCATCAAACTCCGGGGCCTGAATAAACTCGACGATGGCTTTATCGAGTGTATCGTCGTACCCCACCTCGCTTCTGGCAAAGCAGCGCTTGATATAGGCAACAATCAAGGTCAGAAAATCATCACTTAAACACGGGCTTTTAGCGATTAAGGTGGTCAGTGACAAGTTCGCAGAGGCACCAATCACCAGTGCATAGCGTTTAAGCGTAGTATTGGGGAACAGCGCATTTAAGTGCGCTTTCAGCCGGTTGAGCGCCATGTAAGACAGTTTGTAGTCTTTGGGCAGTGACACAATAGAGACAACCGAAGAACAGTTCTGGAAGAAATGCAGTTTTCTTAAATTTGACGGATCGTAGTTTGACTCACGGTACTGCTGTAGTGCCTTACGGTATTTTTCCGACTCTACAGGCAACAGGCTGATCCCCTCAATAGCCTGCGTCTTTTGGTTGAAGTGCGGTAAATCGATCGAGCGGAAAAACAGATCATCAATATCCAACTCATTGTTGTGTACCGGCGGTGTCTGCTCAGTTACAGATTCGGCGTACGCAATTGCTACCGGACCGGCCAGACTCATGAAAAGGTCGTTGGCATCCATGCGAATCGTTTCGCCAATATCAATGCCTGCCCGCCGGAAGTAGTCTTCATCATAGTCAGTGGTAACTGCCTGCGCGGTCAGAATATTAAATATCTGCTGGCTGATGTACTGGTTAGCGTGACGCTCCATCGAATTCACATCGATATTCTGAATGGTACTGTCTGCGTCGTTTTGCTCGGCGTAGCGCATGATGTCATTGGAAATCAGCATCATGGCATTCCACGGGCGAATTCTTGCCAGCACGTCCTTTGAGTGATTTTCCTGGGCCTCGTCAGAGTTATAGGAGAAATTCCATTCCTCAGAGAGGTATTTACACAATAACCGCCCTGCATTGATATGCAACGCCTCAGACATTTCTGAATAGCGGTCGGAGATGTTTGGCAGAATACAAATACCACTGGTAAAGATTGGCTCAAATACAAACGACTGATTTTTACTCCGAATTTCGCGCTCGCTACGAATTTCAAACGTTTTGCTCATGTAAGAGTACTGCTGAGCCAGGCCAAATTCCGATGCCATGCCAGAACCAGTTCCACCGCCCGCACTGAAAATGTAAAAGTAGAGGCGGGACTGGTTGGCCTTGATACCACAGGAGTCGATTAAGTAGGAATGAATAAACTTCCACTGTTTATTACTGAAGTGCTCGGTTTCTTTTTTAAGGATAATTTTGGCCAGGTACTGCCCAAGGATAGGTGAGTTACCCGCGCCCCCGGCATGCACCTCAGACAGGTCCATAATTTTAAGTTTGTTGTAATCAGTGAGAAAGTCGCCGTTAGCGTTTTTTGAGGAGAACCGGATGCGCCCTTCAATGTCTTTGTCCAGATCACCGAGCACCACCATCGGCTCAATCAGAAACACCGGCCTTACCGTCTCTTTTGAGGCAAGACTCAGGTTTCGGTGGATCCAGCGAATGGGACGGCTTTCCTTTTCATGAACCCGGTTTTGCTCGTCCCACAGCTCATTCAGGTAATATTTTCTTGCGTTGTAAACCAGCGACGACACATCCAGGGCGATATTCGAGCCGCACCGTCCCAGACCAATCAGGCATACTGACGGAAAATGTGGCGCGGTAGATGTATGTGGCGTTTCTGGTGCTTCTGCCGGATAAACATCATTGCGTAATCCGTCCAGGTTACCCAGTATTTGCGCAATATCAGATTCTGTAAAATATCTGTCCGCTTCCATGTGCGTCATTGATGACTTCGAGGCTCGTTCCTTGAGAATAACGTCGCTGTCGCGTGTCATTTCTTTTTTAGAAGCGGTATCACCCTTACGGGCTGTGGCTTTACTATCTGATTGCTTGCTTTGCATGTTGTATGTCCTTACATCGTCCGCATATCCGCTCAATAAATATAGGTCATATTTCGCTCAATGCGAATGCGTCACTCCACCCTGCCCGGTTGTAGACCAGAATGCAACTGGTTAAAGCTTCGCCACTCACCATGACTTGAAGATAAAAAGCTTGCATGGCAAAGCGGGATACTTATAATCACCCGGTGTTGCGGGTTCTATTGCCGGAACATGAAAGTTTCTATGCTGTGCCAGTGTGATGGAATTGGTAGACATGACGGATTCAAAATCCGTTGCCTTCGGGCGTGGCGGTTCAAGTCCGCCCACTGGTACCACTCTTTTCAAGTCTACAGAAAAGAGAAAATAAGCCGACGCAAGTCGGTTTTTTTGTGTCTGGAATACTGAAAATGCACCGCCCAGGCGGGGTGTCCGAGTGTCGGGCCAGAAGATGGCGATTCAGTATGCAGTATTTTAAGGACAAAGAAAGTGTTTAGGTAAGTCGTGCCTTACCAGTTTTGTCAACATCGCCTACGTTACTGGAAAAGCTATAACGATATGGCAAAAATGCCTTGACCACTTCAGTGTAAAGAAACCGCTCTGTGTTAAGCGGGCTTTCATTGTCTTTTGTTTACTTGCACTTGTCAGCGACCGCCCTTTCTAAGGTAAAAGTTCTGATTTCCGTGACCAACGGTTTCGTTTACGAACGTCTAAGAACCCTGTATTCCTTTGTAGGTGCTCAATTGCCCGACCTCTACCGCGATAGTTTTTACCTAAAAAAACTAAGCGCCTAAGCTCGCTTTTAAAAATGCAGCTGTGGCACTGTCCTTAGCATTAGCAATTTTCTCTGGTGTACCTTGAGCAACTATCCGGCCTCCCTCATGGCCCGCGCCCGGCCCCATGTCTATAATGTGGTCGCAAGCTGCAGCCACCTGCATATTATGCTCAACCATCACAACCGTGTTTCCACCTTCAACTAACTTCGCTAAATGCTGCATAAGTAACGCTGTGTCTGAAAGGTGCAAACCTGTTGTAGGCTCATCGAGCACGTAAAGGGTGTTGGCGTTCTGAGCGCGTTTTAGTTCTGACGCCAGTTTAATTCGCTGCGCCTCACCGCCCGACAACTCAGTAGCACTTTGACCCAAGGTCAGATAACCAAGCCCTACGTTCATTAGCGTTTGAAGTCCTCGCGTAATAACCTGGTTAGTTTCAAATACAGGTATTGCCTGTTCAACTGTAAGCGACAATACATCGGCGATGGAGCGTTCATTGTAACGAACTTCCAATACTTCATTGTTATAACGCTTACCGTTACAAACGGTGCAGGGTGAATAAACGCTTGGCATAAACAGTAGTTCTACTGATACCACACCCACCCCTTCACAATTAGAGCACCGTCCTTTTGCGACGTTGAATGAGAAGTGACCTGCATCGTATCCACGCGTCTTTGCTTCCGGTGATGATGCAAATAAGCTTCTGATCTGGTCGTATATTCCGGTATAGGTTGCCAGCGTTGAACGTGGGGTTCTACCTATGGGCGATTGATCTACTACAACTATTCGGCTTAACTGATCAAGCCCGGCATCGATAAAACCTTGTTGCGGTGTAGAGTCTTGTGCAAAAAGCGAACTGGCGTCATTGAGCACCTCTTTAGCTTCTATTGTTTCTTTGGCTCCTTCCCCTTTTTTTACAGCAGTGTGCAGACCGCCCTTAACTAGTTCAACCAGCGCTTGGCTAATCAAGCTCGATTTTCCCGAACCAGAAACGCCAGTTACACACGTCATCACACCAAGAGGAATATCCACAGAGACATGATTGACATTATTTATCGACACATCGTTAAGGCGCAATAACTCAGTTGGCTTACGCTTAGAGCGAGTACAAAGTGCTCTGTTATTGAATACGTATTCTGCAGTGGCTGAGCTTTTCTCGTTTACCAATTTTTTAGCTGGACCACTGAAAACAAGCTCTCCTCCGTTAACACCTGCTCCAGGTCCAACGTCCACTACCCAATTCGCGCCTTTGATGACGTAAGGGTTGTGCTCAACAACAAGCAGCGAATTTCCAGTAGCAGTAATATTGTGAAGCGCGTCGATAAGTGCTTCTACATCGCGAGGATGAAGACCTGATGAAGGTTCATCCATGACAAAAACTACGCCAAACAGGTTTGATTTTAGCTGGGTTGCTAGGCGCAGTCGCTGCAGCTCACCTACTGAGGTACTTGTAGTGCTTCTATCTAACGAAAGGTAATGAAGACCTAACGCAATTATCGGCTTTAGTCTTTCAACAATGTCGCCCGTTATACTTTGTATAACTTTGCCCCGCTCTGAGGTATCGCCTTCGACCGAGTGTTGCAACGCCTTAAGCTTTTCATAAACGCTTTGTAGTGACAGCCTTGAAAAATCGATAATATCCAAGCCATCAATTTTAACAGCCAGAGCCTTTTGCTTAAGCTTTTTACCGCGACAAACCGGGCATGTTTCAACAGAAATGAAGGGGGCTATTCGCTGCTTCATTTTCTCTTTTTGAGACGATTTGAACGTATCGAGTACATGACGTCGTGCACTTATAAACTTGCCATTGTAGCTTGCAGGTTCGTTCTCTTTTCGTGCTTTACGAGTTTGCTCTAGATTATAATTTCGATATGCCGGCACCTGTGGCATTTCGTCGGTAAATAAGATCCAATCCTGTGTTTTTTTCGGTAGCTCTCGCCACGGAATATCGACGTCGATATCAAGGGAAAGCAGCACCCTAACGAGGTTTTTCCCCTGCCACGCTCCAGGCCACGCAGCTACAGCTCCTTCACGTATAGTAAGGTTCGCGTCGGGCACTAAGCGATGGGCTTGCGTGTCAAAAACTTTGCCAATACCGTCACAGTGCTTGCATGCACCGTCAGGCGTATTAGGAGAAAATCCGTCTGCATAGACAATACTTTGACCTTCGGGATAATCGCCGGCACGTGAATACAGCATGCGCAAACTGTTGGAAAGCGTAGTGATACTTCCAACTGACGAGCGGACAGAAGGGGCACCGCGGCGTTGGTGAAGACCTACTGCGGGAGGGAGACCATTAATAGCATCTACATCAGGCTTTTCTACCTGCTCTATTAAGCGCCTTGCATAGGGAGATATAGAATCTAAATAGCGATGCTGAGCTTCCGCATATAGCGTACCGAAAGCCAGCGAAGACTTACCGGAACCAGACACACCCGTAAAGACCACCACTTCATTTCGAGGTATATCAATATTGATGTTTTTTAAGTTGTGTACACGAGCTCCGCGTACCTGAATACATCCTTCGTTTTCTTGCCCTTGATTCTGTTGCTTATCACTATTTTGCACCTACTCTCCTGTTTCGTTTTGCGATTGCAATTAGTAGCCCTACCTTATTGCATAGAAAGCCATGGGATATATCAATATGTAGGTACCATGGCTTTTTTTTCGATCACTTATTGCCGCTGCGACAGGCTTCACTCTTGAAGCGATATTATTTATGGTGCTAAACACTTCCACATTTCGCCTTCGATGTGCTCCCAGTCCAGTGGTTTGGTACTGATGATTTCAATGCGGCTATCTCGGCGATAGGCCACCTTTTCGAAGTCATGCTCGTTACTTAAGAAGAACAGCTATAATGCGCAACACCCCCTGCGTGCATTAATTCATCAGGCCGCAAGCTGCAGTATTTTTCTTCCATGGCTGGAGATTGTTCATCATAAGGTGCACTAAGCACCTGCTGTAATTCACTAAGTAGCGATGTATCCTGCTTTTCTGCCTGCTGATAAGCGGGTACCACCAGCCACTCTCGCAAGGTGTATTTAGGATTTACACGCTTCATTTTCGTAGCAACACTGTTGCTGTCTGAGGTATCAAGAGCGCGTTTGCGCCAGGTTGCTAACCAGCCATTCCAGTCACTAAGAAGCGCTTCGCTGGCCGGTTTGTAAAAACTCTTGCTGATAGCTGCGATGTCGTCGGGCAGTTGGGACAGTTCACGAAAGAACATCGTGTAATCTACAGGCGTGCGCGCCATCAGTTGCCAAAGAGACATCAGCAATTCGCTATCGTATTCAGCGAGTCCCAGTTTCGCTGCCCACATGGTATTAAGCTTATCTTCCATGATAGCTGGAAACCCATTTAGCACCGTCTCAAGCACTGATATGTCTTCATGAGATTTCGACAATAGTGGCGCCACCGCTCGGCAGAACATCTCAAAATTTTTAAAAGCTGCGGCAGGTTGATTGAAAAACGAAAAATGCTGACCACCACCGGTCCATGGCTGAAATTTCGGGTCAAAGATTTCACAAAAACCAAACGGGCCGTAATCCAGCGTAAATCCACCCACAGCACAGTTATCACTGTTGAAATTACCCTGGCAATACCCTACGCGGATCCAGTTAGTGACCAGCGACGTCAGGCGCTCACAAAAGGCCTCGGCCAGTTGCAGAACCTGTGTTGCTAAAGGTTGGGTAGTATCAATCTCATTGGTGTACTCGCGTGCGATAACATGACAGACAATCTGTTCAAGCTCTTTCATAGCATCAGGATGCGCATGACTGCGAGCGCGACGGCCAAACAGCTCTAGTTGCCCTACCCGTAAAAATGAAGGTGCGACTCGGGTTGTAATGGCAACCGGATTCGACACCAGAATTTCAGGATCAACAGATGTTGAGCCTTCCAGATACCAGGGCCGCTCCACGGTGTCGGTTGTTGACATGATCAAGCTCAGTGAACGCGAAGTGGGTACTCCAAGCGCATGCATAAACTCCTGGGCCAGAAATTCGCGCACGCTGGAGCGTAATACCGCGCGACCGTCGGCACCGCGGCAATAGGGTGTGCGTCCGCCGCCTTTAAGCTGCATTTCCCAGCGCTGTCCATTAGCCACCAGTTCTACAACCGACATCGCGCGGCCATCACCATAGCCATTACCGGTCTGAAACGGACACTGCTGAACGTACTCTGTCCCATAAATTGACAACGCATAGCCAGTTGCCCAGCCCACACGTTTCATTGGCTCAGGTAGTCGCGTCATATCCCCCGAAAAAAGCCGGATAAATGCATCGGAATGTGCCAGTTCATTGCTTAGCCCCAGTTCATCAAACAAAGTTTGGCTGTGAGAAAGGTAGACCGGATTATTCAGAGGAGTCGGCGTTACCGGAACATAGTGGCCAGAAAACACCTGTCTTGGACTGTGGTCAGCGCCGTCCCCGGTAGACTGAGGATCGGGGCTTAACGCTGTTAACAGGGAATAATCTGTTAGGCGCGCAAAGTCATGAAGTTCAGATATCTCAGCTGTGTCTGATTGTGTCTGGGTCATCGTGGATACTCTTTATGCTCTGCATGTTGCTGGTTTAATACGGAACAGCCCCCCTCGAAGACGTTATCGATTAGCGAGTGTATTTTCCAGCCCTGAGCAGATTGAATTAACTGGAAGCTGTTAGGTACCGCAGTGGCCGATGTGGTTACCCCGGTAAAACACATAAGGCATTCATACGGCAGCAGGATCCATAGTGCGCGTACTCCCGTTAGCCTGCGCCCAGTGTGCCTGCGCTGACGCGGTAAACTGAGACAACAACGCAGCGCCATCCCTGGCCCATTATGCCTCTTTATGGATGTGTCCGTAAAATCTGGGTATTACCCGTTGTTTTGCCCCCCGCAACATGACCATAGCTATCAGTTAATAGTACCTTTTACTTTTTAATTTCTGCTTGTCCGTTACAAATAATGTTCCTTTTGCTCCCTTTCCTTCTGGCTGTGGGCCTGGCCATGCCTGTTCAGCTGGTACGATAGGCAGAGTTACCACAATCCGCTACAATCCTGCGCCAATCACCCTTATAGCGACAGTCCCCTAACGTACTGTCCAGCCTCATAGTTATGACAGGAATTTAAATGACACGCGTTGCAGTAACCGCTTTTGGCGGCATACTTATTGTATCGGCAGCATCCCACAGTGCTCCGCTCACTGACCAGGACATCGAGAAAGTTGTGATAGAAGGCGCTACCACGGCCAATGATAAACCGGTGGGCACCTTTAATTCGCCCGTCTCGAACCTAGAGTATGATCCGCGCGTCGATCTGCAGTCACGCAACATGGCTGAAGCTCAGGCTGATGTCACCATTCGCGGCGGAATTTTTGAAAACACCGGCTTTCGGGTGGGTGCCGCTACCCTGTTCGACCCACAAACCGGCCATTATTTTGCAGAGATCCCCATCGCACCGGAGATGTTAACCGCGCCAGCGGTACTCACCGGCGTCGATAACGCCCTGTACGGCGTAAACAGTTCGGTGGGCACCATTGCCTATAGCTGGCGCCCGGTTCGAACGGGCGGCAGTGTCTCGTTGGGTCTCGGCACCAATGACTTTCGGTTGCAGCGCCTGCATGCTGCACATGCGAGCCCCCTGGACGACGCAGGCCAATGGCAGCTGGGTATAGAAGGCGAGTTTGCCCATTCACAAAGCGATGGCACTATCGCAAACGGCGATCATGACTTTGAGCGCATCAATGCCCGGCTACAACTCACCGGAGTGTCTTCGCAAACCGATGTGTTTTATGGCGCGCAAAACAAGTTTTTTGGCTGGCCAAATATGTACACGCCTTTTAACGTCAATGAAACCGAAGCGCTGGACACCCGGCTAGTTATGTTTAACCACCAGCAGCGTTATGGTCAGGACAGCGGGTTTGAGCTTACCGCTTACTCACGCAACAACACCGACCATTATGTGTTCTCCAGAGAAAACCCTGATGCCTTTCAGTCTTTTCACGAAACCGATGTGTATGCGGCTGCCTGGTCAGGCCACCATGTGTTGCACCCGCAATGGGCGGTCAACTACGCCGGCCAGTTTATGGTGGACGCTATAACCTCCACCACGCTGGAAAATACTTTTACTGAGCGCAATTATTACAAGGTCAGTGTGGTGCCCGAATATCAAACTAGCCTGGCCCCGGCGCACCAGCTGACGCTGCGCGTTGGTGCCGCGTTTGATGATACTAACCGTGATGCGTCTCGGCTGTCGGTGCTTGGCGATGCGACGCTTACCTCTGAAACCGCCAACAATGGCACTCGCACAATTATATTGTCATACGCCGAGGCCACGCAGGTGGCAGGTTATACCGCCATTGGTGGCAGTACCGACAGCGGTCTGTTCAGAAGCAACAACATGCTGCAGCGCGAGGTCAGCAAAAACCTCGAGCTTGCGTTATCCCTCGACCAGCACGCCTGGCGCCTGGACTCGGCGATTTTTTATCGCTGGGATCAGACGCTAACCGATTGGACCTATTCGTTTGATGCTACGTCCGCCCGGGCGGCCAACCCAGTAGATATAGACACACTGGGAGTAGAGGTGATAGCGGTGACGCGCCTGGACAGTGCCGACCTGGTCGCCAGCTACACATACTTAGATAAATCCGAAGATTATAGGGATGCCAGTATTGATGCCAGCTTTTATGCGCTGAACTACCCGCCGCACCGGCTAACCCTCGGCGCAACCTGGTACCCGACTGATGCGGTAACAGTGAAGATAGATAATGAATGGCGAAAACAGGCCGACAACGCGCTACGACGTAGCGGGAGTACCGCGTTTTTTACCCATCTGACGGTTACCTACACCCCACCCCAGCTGGCCAATTTGAGCCTGGTGCTGGCGGCGGATAATCTGTGGGATGAGGCGTTTGAAGAGATCCCCGGTACGCCAGGGCGCTCAGATCAGTTTTCCGCAACGCTTACCTATGTGTGGTAAGCGCTGTCTGACGTTTTGGAGGGGAGTGGTATAACAAGCGATAATGGCATTCCCTGCCTTGCGGATGCCTCCTGCTGATGGGGCATGGTGAACGACTAAAGCTTGTACCTCAGGCTAAGGGTAATTCCTTCGGATCCCGGATTGGTTTCGCCCAGGCCACCGTTTGAGATGTGGCCGATTTCTGCTTCAACTGCCCAGCGTTCAGTGAGCTGATAATGAGCGCTAAGCGCAGAGTAAAACTCCACGTTGTCGCCCAGTTCTTCGGGTGAGTCCACCAGGCCGGCATGAAACGCAATAGAGGTGAAAAAACGTCCATTTCGATAAAGCTCTTTATGAGCGCCTAAGGAATAATAATGCTGGCCTTCATCTGCCCAGATCACCAGGGCACTGGGTTGAATGCCATAAAAACGCTTTAGAGGTTTGTGAATATAAGCGACGTGCGCAGCACTTCTGTCGGCGTCATCCATGACATTCCAGATTGCAGCACCGACTTTCAGTTCTCCAAACTTATCCTGCGACTGACTCTGAGCATAAGATGGTAAGGCTGTCAGTGCAGTAATCAGAGCAAAACTACCTACAGCATATGTGTGCTTTTTTTTCATGGTTCTTGTCTTAAATGTTAGTTTCATCAACGTGAATAAGTTTTAGTCAGCCTCAGCCGAGGCTCTTTTCTGTGATTCGACTAAATAGGTCGTCGGAGCAACATATCAACTGGTCACCAAATGGTAACCCGATGCCGTTGCGGTGAACTGCAGTCTTCAGTAGACAAATACCCGTAACCTGGCGGGCACCGGCACTAAATTGACAAGGCACGTTACGAAACAGACCTGTAGAGAACAGCACAGTCATGCCCGGCCACATAGCTCACTGACTTGTTTATCGCCAGTTGAGTATGCAAAACGGGCAGCAGGATATGAATAACCTCTTCGACAGGTTGCTGCTGGCGCAGGGGGAAAGCTCAGTACGTGGCAGCTATTCGCATACGCAAACAGCTTATATACTTGCTATCAGATGCGGTTCCAAAACAATGTGAAGCTGGGTTCACTACTTTGCGTTTAACTGTACATCATGGGTTTCAGACCACACTCTGAGTTCCTCTAAAATATGCAAAGCTGTTCGCCCAAACTCGGTCAGTTCATAGGTAACGGCGACCGGCCGGTCACTGATCACCTTTCGAATCACCATGCCTTCGTCTTCAAGCTCTTTAAGACGCTGATCAACCATTTTTTTACTTGCGCCACCTAGCATCCGGACAAGATCGTTGAACCTGACCGGCTCATCTTTCAAATGATAAATGATCGAGCCTTTCCACTTGCCGCCTATCAAACGCATGCCTTTTTCTATCGCGCAGGGCTCCATACAGGCGTTGTAAACTTTTTTTCGCCCTTTACTGTCTGTTTTTATTGAACTTTCCACTTTATCCCTCTCATTTTCACAAGGTTACTAAAAGTATACTGATTGATTAAGGTTTAGAGGTTACTAAAATATATCACAAGATAAAGCAAGAAAATATGCTTGCTTCAACGAGTCACCCTAAATCGAGACAGGAGTTTTTCAATGAGCACTACACATTCAGGCAATGTTCTAATTATTAATGCCCACCAGTATTACCCATTCTCTGAGGGGAAGCTGAACGCCGCCTTGGCAGATAAGGCCATCACTCTGCTTGAGGGCAAAGGCTATAACACCCGCGTAGTGACGATGGCAGAAGAATACGATGTAGATGAGCAGTTAGCACATCACCAGTGGGCAGACATTGTCATTCTCCAGACACCGTGTAACTGGATGGGGGTGCCCTGGTCATTTAAAAAATATATGGATGAGGTGTACACCGCTGGGATGGGCGGTGCCTTATGCGCAGGAGATGGCCGTACCGAGGATGCGCCAAAAGAAAATTATGGCACGGGCGGCACCTTAACAGACGTTAAATACATGATGTCAATTACCTTCAATGCACCTGAAGAATCATTCAGCGTCAGTGATGAGTTTTTCGAGGGCAAGTCAGTCGACGATTTGATGTTCCCAATGCATATGAATTTTAAGTTCTTTGGCATGACGCCAATGGAAACCTTTGCCTGCTTCGACGTGATGAAAAATGGCGACATTGAAAACGACTTCAAACGCTTTGAAGCTCATATTAACAGACACTTTTAACGATGAACCAACACGGCGTATTAAAAACGTCTCAGGAGTTTCTATGCTTATTTTACGCGCTGTATTGATTTGCGGACTGTTCTTTTTACTAACCGTAGCGTCCGGTGCCTTTGCTAACAGCCAGTACGGATCAGGACACACTGCGTCGCCGAAGCAGTATGAACTGTTACTCGAGAACGACCTCGTGCTTGTTTTAAAAATGACGTTAAAACCTGGCGAAAGCGATTCGTTTCATCGTCACAACAACGAAACGGTTTATTTTGAAAAAGGCAGCAAGCTAAAAATTGAACCGCTCGGTGGCGAACCGATTGTTGCTGATGTTCCCGACGAGCATGTCATGTGGCATGAAGCGTGGACCCACAAAGTGACAAATCTCGGTGAGCAGACGGCTGTCGCTATTATTGTAGAAGAAAAATAGCAGAGGTTTTCAATGTTATTGACTGATCATCCTGAAGCTATGCTTTGGCTCGTTATTGCTTACTGAACTGCGAAGGAGAATATGACAATGAGTTTACAAAAAGACATACACCTTTATACCGCATCCACGATGAATGGCTGGAAGCCCGTGGTATTTCTCGAAGAAGCCGGTGTCGAGTACGATCTGACACACATTGATTTTTCAAAGAACGAGCAAAAAGCGCCGGACTACGTGAAGCTCAATCCAAATGGCCGCATCCCTACGATTGTCGATCGCGCGAACAACGACTTTGTTGTGTTTGAATCAGGGGCCATTCTTTGGTATCTCGCCGAAAAGTACGGGAAATTTCTGCCATCCGACCCTGATGAAAAATCAAGAACACTACAGTGGCTGATGTTCCAGATGGGCGGTGTTGGACCAATGATGGGCCAGGCCATGTACTTCCAGCGTATTGCGGCTAAAAACGGCAACGAAGATCCGTTCGCTATTAAACGTTACGTTGACGAAAGTCGCCGACTGATGGAAGTCCTTGATACACATTTGGAAGGTAAAGACTTTCTCGTAAACAACGAGTACACCATCGCAGATATGGCGACCTACACGTGGGCGCGCGCCTATTATTGGGCGAATGTTAGCGTTGACGGCCTGCCGCATTTGCAAGCCTGGTTCGACAGAATTGATGACAGACCCGCTACACAACGCGCGCTTGAAATTCCCAAACCGTTCTGGGCTTTCTTTGGTAAAGGTGATGTTGAAGCGCAGGAACGTGAAAACGCTGATCGCTTCAAACAGGATGTGAAGAAGTAACGATGAACGCTACCGAAGCATAGTCGCTGGATGCGCAATCGGAGGACAAATAGTCGACGTGTCTTTAACTGATATGCGACATTTACTGCTCAGACATTGCGGAACCGGTTAGCTCCGCTGAGCGCAGTAGCTGTTTGATCTGCTGACGTACCCAGCCCTGAGCGGATCGTCGTGCGTGCGCTGGTGCCAGGTCTGGAGAATTTCTACCTTCGGCAGATCGATCGGTGGCTGAAAACTCATTAGTCCGGAATGTTGTCGACAGGCATGGTCGGCAACGGTGCCAAGGCAGGTGATGATCAGGTCTGTTCCTTCGATCACCGAGGCCGGTGACAAAAAGCTGGACACACCCGCCACCACGTTGCGGCGATGACCAGAACGCTGCAGCTGCTTATCGACAATTCCATCCAGATCGCCGGTCAGCGTGGTTACCAGATGATCACATTCCTGAAAGGCCGTCAACGTGAGTGTATCGCCGATCCGTGTATTGTTTCGGCTTGCCAGCACCACGAATTCCTCCTGGAAAACTTTTTGCTGATAGAACGTATCCGGCAGATCCTCAAAAAATCCGGCAATGGCGATATCGCAAGCCCCCGTTTCCAGCTCGCTCCTTGGCAACCTGCCCCGCGTGTTGTGAAACACCAACTGGGTATTGGGTGCCTGCTCTCTGAGAATCGGAAGCAGTTTTGGGAGCAATAGCTGTTCGATATAGTCTGTCGCAAAAATATGAATTCGATCTGTTCGCAGCAAAAAGCTTTCTTCGTCGCAATAATCGTAAAACGTTTCAAGCGAACGCACCAACTGCTGAACCCGCGAGGCCAGTTGATGGGCCCTTGGCGTGGGAGTCAGTCCTCTGGGTGCGCGGGCAAACAGTGTGTCGTCAAAGTCCTCTCTCAACTTCGCAAGCTTATGACTCAACGCCGGCTGACTCAAATTAAGCCTTTCAGCCGCGCCCGACACACTGCGTTCTTCGTACAGGACCTGAAATATTTTAAGAAGATTCAGGTTCTTGCTGCTGATATTCAATTTTCGAATTCCAGATATATAAACGTTAAATTTATTTTATACCAAAAGTGCGCCTAACATAGCCACCCACAGTGACAAGAACCTGATGAGTTCGTGATGCAACAGGCACAGATCAACCACGACCGCTTTTGCAGGTCCACGGCTCTTACTAAACAGGTTATCAACATCAATTTATGTCAACACATGCTATTCACGACGATACGTCCTGATTAGCCAATCTGAAAGAGGAGATATACATGATGAAAGCCCTCGTTAAAGCGTTTGCGGGTCTTTTACTCACCATAACGGCGACCGTTGCCAGCGCCGAGCCCCGCGCCCTGATTGTCGTGACCAGTCATGACAAAATGGGTGACACCGATGAGCGGACCGGGCTCTGGTTGTCTGAAATGACTCACCCTTATCATGAGCTGACCAACGCGGGGATAGATGTGGAGCTTGCTAGTATTCAGGGGGGTGCAGCGCCTGTTGACCCGCGTAGCCTCGGTGAAGACGACCAGATCAACAAGACGTTTATGGCTAACCCGGCAACCCGTTCATTACTGGACAACACAAAGAAGCTGGCAAATGTAGACCCCAGCCGCTACCAGGCTATTGTGTTCGCCGGAGGGCACGGCACGGTTTGGGATTTCTCCGAGAGTCAGGCTGTCAATGACATCGGCTATGCCATTTATGAGCACGGCGGGATTGTAGCTGCAGTGTGCCACGGGCCAGCTGCTCTGCTAAACATTCGTGACACCAAGGGCAATCTTATTATCGACGGTAAACAGGTTGCTGGCTTCAGTAACGCCGAGGAACAGGCGGTCGGGCTTACCGACGTGGTTCCATACCTGCTTCAGGACGAACTTGAAAAATCGGGTGCCGGCTATCGCGAAGGCAAGATGTTTAAAAGCTTTGTTGTACAGGACGGACGTTTGATCACAGGTCAGAACCCGCAATCAGCGATGGAGCTGGGCAGGAAACTGGCAGCATCGCTGACTGATAAAAGCTGATCACACTATCACCACATTAACGCAGAGTTTTGACAAACCGCGTCTAAATTGGCCCGCCCGGCCCATGGGCGGGTAGCCTCTACGCTATCAACGCGCCTCAGACAATGGATACCAGCGGTATTGTGCATCTGACCCGGCCAGATTTTTAACGGACTGTGGTCAACGGTGAAAATGAACAACTTTAGAACACGCCGAACCGTGGGCGCCAATCTTTAGCTCAAAGCGTAAGCCGTGGCTGAATAAAGTCTAAAAATGCAGATATACGCGACGAAACGGCGCTGTTTTTATAGTACACAGCATGCACCGGCTCCCGGCGGTTGGGACTGACAATATCATCGGCAAAAACCGGAATTAACGTGCCTTCGTTAATGTCTTTTTGCACCATAAAGTTGGAAAGCAACGCCAGGCCCTGCCCCGCGATGCAAAGCTGCCTGATTGTTTCACCGCTTGATGCACGAAGGCTGTAACGCAAATCTATGTCTTGCCTGAGTGGCCATGTATTTAAACCAGGTGAGTCACTAAAGCCAATCAATTTGTGGCTGTTCAAGGTGTCGGCGTCACCTGAAACCGGGTATTTCTTAAGGTATTGCGGACTTGCCACGATATGCAGCCTACTCTTACCAAGGTTTCGTGCGTGTAAATTTGAGTCGCTTAAATCGCCAATGCGTATAGCAATGTCTGTTTTGTGCTCCAGAAGATCAATAATACTGTCATGCGATGTGAGATCGAGGGAAACATCGGGAAAGGCTTCACTAAATTCCGCAACTAACGGTGCTAGCTGATGAAAAACAAACGGGCTGGCGGCATCAACCCGAAGCTTACCCGAAGGCGCACGCTTAAGCAGGCGCAGGGCTTCCTCGCCCTTTTCCAGAACATTTAATCCGTCTCTGGCATGCTGCAGAAACAATGCCCCTTCTTCAGTAAGCTCGAGCCGGCGGGTGGTGCGGTTTAGCAGCGTTACATCGAGCGTTGCTTCCAGTCGCGTCACTGCCCGGCTTATCTTAGCGACCTGCTGATTTAACAGATTAGCCGCACTCGAAAAACTGCCCGTGTCCACCACGGTGAGAAACGCTTCTAGATCTTCTGTTTTGGATGAAACGGGCATCACACACCTTACATTTTCAATAATTACAAAAGTATTTTGTCATTAATACTGTTTTTCGCAAACAACAATATCGTCAAACTGTATGCACTGTATTAACGACCGCCAGGAGCGAGGTGTTGGCTCTTAGGCCAGGTCTGGGCACTGCTATAGCCGCCCACAACGTTACTTATTATTACGAGGACAAACGATATGCCTATTGCATTATTTGCGTTAACCCTCAGTGCGTTCGCTATTGGCACGACTGAGTTTGTTATTGTTGGGCTGGTCCCGACTATTGCGACCGATCTTGGCGTTACATTGCCCAGCGCGGGCTTACTGGTAAGCCTGTATGCCGTTGGTGTGGCGGTGGGCGCGCCTGTTTTAACGGCCTTAACCGGAAAATGGAACAGAAAGCACGTACTGCTGAGCCTTATGGCGCTGTTTGTTGCCGGCAACCTGCTGGCATGGCAGGCCCCTAGCTATGAGAGCTTAATACTGGCGCGCATTCTTACTGGTCTGGCGCACGGTGTGTTCTTTTCTATTGGTTCTACAATTGCCACCGGTTTAGTGGCGAAAGAAAAAGAAGCCAGCGCGATTGCCATCATGTTTACCGGCCTCACCGTCGCACTGGTTACAGGTGTCCCTCTGGGCACGTGGATTGGCCAGAACTTTGGCTGGCGTGCCACGTTTCTGGTGGTATCGGCACTCGGCACAATTGCGCTTATCGGAAGCGCGCTGCTGGTACCGAACAACTTAAAGCAAAGTAAGCCAGCAACGCTTGGTGAGCAGGTGAAGGTGTTGGTTCAGCCGCGTTTGGTGTTGGTGTACCTCATGACCATCCTTGGCTATGGTGGGACATTTACCGCGTTTACCTACCTTGCCCCCATCTTACAACAGGAAGCCGGATTCGCGCCCTCCGCTATTAGCTTGATCATGCTGGTTTACGGCGCGTCTGTTGCCGTGGGGAATATTTATGGCGGTAAACTGGCTGACAAAAAAGGCCCCATTCGTGCGCTCAGTATTATTTTCTCCGCATTAGCTGTCATTTTGTTTGCCCTGACCTTTGCCATGGAGAGTAAAGTTGCCGCAGTCATCACCGTGCTGGTGTGGGGCGCCTTCGCCTTCGGTAACGTGCCAGGTCTGCAAGTCTATGTGGTGCAGCTTGCCGAGAAGTTTACGCCAAATGCGGTTGATGTTGCCTCCGGCCTGAATATCGCTGCATTCAACATTGGTATTGCTGTGGGCTCAGTTGTCGGCGGCGCCATTGTCGATGGTATGCAGTTATCTGATACCGCCTGGATTGGTGCGCTGATTTCTGTTGCCGCACTGATGGCGACACGCTACAGCGGACACCTTGATAAACGTGCGCTGAAAAACACAGCTGACACCGCCAGCGCATAGGAGAACACGATGAGCACAACGTTTAATAGGTTGGCGCACCATACTTTCTCTATTGGTGTTGAGCTCCCTTTGGATAATGACTGGGCCCGCTTAGACACAACCAAAGGTACGCCGTTTGGCGTGTAAAGACGATGAAGCGCCGATAAAACGCCACCGGTTCGGGGTTGAAACAGGTGTCAATGGACTTATCGAAGAACTCAGCGCAATGAAGAAAGCCGGTGTCGACCATATTGGGTTGCACTTCAGACGTAACACACAACCCGTAGAACAGGCAATGCAACACATCGCCGCGTATGTACTGCCTCATTTTCACAAGTAACCAAAACCAACCTGGAGAAATTATGACGACGACAAATCAGTCAGCATCCAACATTCCATCGCTGGGTGTAGGCACCTTTCGCTTAAAAGACGATGAGGCCTATGACAGTGTAACCATGGCGCTTAACGTCGGTTTCCGGCATATCGATACGGCGCAAATTTACGGCAACGAAGACGCCGTTGGTCGTGCAATTAAAGACAGCGAGGTCGCACGCGAAGACTTATTCGTTACCACCAAAGTGTGGAACGACAAGCTGAATAAAGCGAATTTTGTTGATAGCGTGCAAGAGAGTCTGACTAAGCTTCAACTGTCGTATGTCGATCTATTGCTCATTCACTGGCCGTCACCAGAGAACGGTGAAAGCATGGAAGAGTACTTAGGCGAATTGCTGCGTGTTAAAGAAATGGGACTGACTAAAGAGATCGGTATTTCTAACTTTACGGTTGCTCAGATTGAAGAAGCCGTCAGCATTTTAGGTGAAGGTGTGATATCGACCAACCAGGTAGAAGTCCACCCTTACCTCACCAATGAAAAAGTGCGGGCCGCATGTGACAAGCACGGCATTGTGGTGACAGGGTATATGCCATTTGCCGTCGGAAAGGTGTTAAAAGATGACACCATTATCAACATTGCAGACAAGCACGGCGTCAGCGCCGCAGAAGTTGTCGTGGCATGGGAGCTGGCGCATGGTCTGGTGACGATTCCTTCATCAACCAAACGCAAAAACCTTGAAACCAATTTCAAAGCACAGACGCTGACACTTGATGCAGACGATATCGCCAGAATAGACGCATTAGACCGCGGTGATCGTCAGGCGGATCCGGACTTTTCACCTGCCTGGGACTAGTCCAGGAAGCCACGCGCTGCAAAGCGCTGGCTTCCTTCGTACCTGGCAAAATATCTGATGTAATATGCAGGAGCTTATATGCAGACCAACGTATGGCAGTTTGAACACGCCGGCAGCGCGCTGTCGCAGGACGAGCGAGCCCTTAATGCACCAGGCACAGGCCGCATTGTTGTGCGCAATTATGCAATTGGTATCAATCCGGTCGACTGGAAATTTATTGATGACAACCCACGTGACTGGCAAACCGGTCATGTACCCGGTGTCGATGGCGCGGGTGTCGTTGTTGCGCTGGGTGAAGGTGTTGATCCGGAACTGATGGGGAAGCATGTTGTTTATCATCATAGCCTGGGCGAAAACGGCAGCTTTGCCGAACACAGTGAAGTGTACGCCGGCCGTGTAATGGCTATTCCCGATAGCGTTGATTTTGCGTTAGCCGCGGCGCTTCCCTGCCCCTTGCTGACCGCGTGGCAGGCGTTCAGTAAAGTGCCGCTAAGAAAAGGGGCGAGCGTATTAGTCAGTGGTATGGGCGCAGTCAATAAGCTGCTTGTTCAGATGCTGGCCAAAGCCGGTTTCGATGTTCATGTCATATCCGGCAGCTTCACACAGAACCAGGCTGACGACATGGGCGTAAAAGCTATTCACCGGGCCAGACCTGAAGGACACACGTTCTATGCGGTGTTTGATGCAAATGGCCCTGACTATGCCGCGTCACTGGTACCGCTGCTCGACGCCAACGGCCATGTCGTGAGTATTCTGGGTCGTATTGAAGAGCCTGTAGACGCTCCCTTTACCCGCACAATTTCTTATCACGAAATTGCGCTTGGCGCACTTCACGATTACGGTGACGCATCGCAATGGCAGCGTCTCATGAAAGACGGTGAAGCCCTGCTTAATCAGGTTGCTGCGCAGGATTTGGTTGTAGAAGCCCCGCACCTTTTCGATTTTGATAATTTAAACAACGCCCTTCGTTTTTCTAAAGAAGATAAACGTAAGGCGGTTGTCACTGTGTCATAAGCCAGCAATGGCCGACGTTAATACCGTGATTTAGTGTTAGCCGGTTTGTATTACCTTTCGCGCCAGCGACAGACTACTCTGGGGTTACCCGAGGTGCTCTGTCGCCAGGCGCCGCCAACAACAGCGCCAATGATGAAGCTGCCACTGACTCCAGGCCAGTATCGAAAGACTCAGCAGTGATAATGCTAGTAATGCTACAACCTTACAAGCGTGCAAAACTGCCTGCTAAAACAGCACTCCCAGCCTGAGTAAAGCAAGGTGCGTCGCCCGGCGCAGTTAACTTGCTCACCATTAGCAAACAGAATGAGTACACCCCGCCATTCAGTTTACATTGTCATTACAGCACTAATTATATGATTTAATTTACTTTTATTCTTTCCTGTGTCTGACACCTGCCAACCACTTGTTAACAAAGTGTTGACTATTCTGTTACCGCATGGTCATATGCTCACACTTTGGGCATATGACCATCATATATACAAAGGTGCCCTTTTCCGGGTGTAACCGGGTTTATTTTCAACTCGTCAGCGCTGTAACTGACCGATGACAGGAATATCAGGAGTAAAGTATGTGGATAGTCGATTTCAACGAGCCAATTACGTCACCGCCGATAAAAACAATGCGTAAGATTATCGCTGGAGGAATGATTGCAGCGTCGGTTGCTCCCGGCGTATTCGCCGATGAACTAAGCAACCCCAGGCCAATGTACACACCGCCTAGTCAGCCTAATGAATTTTTGGATGGCAGGGTTCAGGTGAACTTTCTGGCACTGCAGAATTATCAGGCTATTCAGGCCAAAGAGAGCGCATTCAGACCTGAAGATGAAGTGCAGTCAGATGGCTTCGGCCGGTTGCGGGTTAATCTGATGTTTAAATTCAGAATCACTGAACATATCACCGCGGATATCGATATTGCTGAAGAGCCGAACGACTTTGGTAACAATGGTGATCGCGACTTTTCGTTTCATCAGGACTTTGCTGGTATTGAGTTCGACCTGCTGGGCTTAACCGGAACACAAAAGCACAATAACAGTCTGGTACTTCGGGTAGGCAATATCGGCGCGGCCCCCTTTCAGTTTAAGGGGTTTCAGGACGGCGCAGATAATCAGGGCAATGCGCTTATCGGTAATGGCATTACCGATTATGCCACCGCCGAAAACGGTATTCAGTTAAGTTATGGGCAACGCTACGATGCCGGGTTGCTCAGCGCCTACCGGGTAACCGGCCACATTACTACCTCCAGTTTTGGTGAAGCATTCCAGGCTGACAGGGGCTATAACTACCGGTTGCAGGGCGCGCTGGAATTTCACGGGGGCTTTAAGGCTGGGCTGAGTATGATGAAGGCCAATCAGGGCGAGCAACTGGTGTTTGAAAACGGTATTGCCAGTCTGGCAGGGGTCACCACAACCAACTATCGGTTCGGCGATGGCGAAAACTACAACTTTTCAGCGTCGCCCTCCAGTGAGCGTGACACGCATGTAGGTGCACTACCCGGACTGAATCAGACCGTGTTACAGGCTAACCTGGCGTGGCAGCCCAGCGACCAGACCAGCATTATTCTGATGCTGGGACGTTCAACTGACGATTTCACCTTTGCTGACACACAGGGCAATGCTGTTGCCGGTATCACCTATTTTGGTACTGAGGGTGTCCGGGATCCGGCCGGTACCAGCTTTGACTCAAATCAGGTGATAAGGGCGGACGCCGCCGTAGACTACTGGGCGGTGGAAGCACAGCGGTATATTGTGGCAGATACACTGTTCCTGGCCACCCGCTATGCGGTAGCGAAGAACACCTCTGACTTGATCGCCGACACCGACAATGAGGTAACCCGGCTTCAGATCGCGGCGGGTTACTGGATAAACAATCGTACACTGCTGAAAGTGGAATATGTCGATCAGGATGAGGGAGTCAATTCAGGGGGACAGATTGGCCAGGGATTCAGCGGCATTACGTCGGAAATTTCCGTCCGCTTTTAAGCGGTATGCCCTACCAACATGATGCCGAACCACCGCATTACACCGCACTGGCTGGCAGGGCTATAACCTTCAGGTATGCTGCGACTCGGCGCTTATGCGCCTGACGACTCCCCCTCAAGTAACCTGCCTGCCGTGTACTCGTTGGTAATAAGCCCAGTGATCAAACCGGACAACAATGCGCCACGGATGGCGGCCACTTTTTCTTCACCGGCCGCGATACCAATGACCGGCGTACGCGTAAAGCCCGAAATGGGCACGCTGGTTACGCGCTGATTGATTTCGCAGTCAATAATATGGCCCTGCTTGTCGTAGATCCAACTGATGACTTCCCCAGTGGCCCCCTGCTCCTGCAATGTTGCCAGCTCAGCATCACCGATAAACCCATCATCATGAAGCGGTGATACGGTGCCAAGGTTCCCAATACCCACAAAAGCGACCGTAGCATCCATTGCAAGCTGCTGAACATTTTTAACATGCGGCAGCGCGTGCCACTGCGCCTTACTGTCGGTCGAACGGGCTATTACGGGTAGCGGCATTGGGAAATACGGAGCCCCAGCACGCTCGGCCACATGGACGGCGACATCGTAACGGCTCGCCGATCCATCATCGGCAATGTTGCCCACCAGCGACACGATTTGATGATGCGGGCAATGCAACGATCGTAACTCATCAGCGCAGGCGCGCAGTACACGCCCGGTCCCCAGCGCAATGGTTTGTGGCTCGCTTTGCTTCAGACGCCGTTCTATTTCTGCCGCGCCCGCCTGGGCGAGACCCGCTGTTGAGGATGGGTTACTGTCATCGCTAGGTACTACTTCACAATGACTAAGGCCAAACTTGTCCTGCAACTGAGTTGCCAGCTCCATGCATTTGCGGATGGGGTGCTCGACCCGCACTCTGATAAGCCCGGCAGAAATGGATAACGCCACGAGACGCTGCGCGGATTGTCTGGAGGTGTGTAACTGACGGGCAATTTCGTCCTGCGTTTTACCCGCAACATAATACAGCCAGCCGGCACGGGCGGCATCTTCCAGTTTTCGTTCTTCACTGGCAGGCAATGTAGGCATACAAATTAATCCGTTGAGTTGAGTAAGTGTGGAAAGGCGCGGGCAAATTCGCGCCAGTCACTAAGCGATTGACTATCGTCACTTTTTATACCGTGCAGATGACTGCCACCGGTATAGTGCAGCCATTGCATGTTGGCCCGCTGCGCAGCTTGCAGTCCTGGTTTCGAGTCTTCGATAACCAGACAGTTTTCAGGGGCCAGATCGCGGGTTGCAGCCACATACAAAAACAAATCCGGCGCCGGTTTCCCGTGCTTTACCAGTGACGATGTGAACACCTGATCGTCACCAAAAAACGCATCCAGGCCGGTTACGGCCAGCGCATTTCGGGTTCGTTCGGGGCTGCTGCTGGTAGCCAGTGAGTAAGGCACGGCCAGGTTAGGAAGAACGTCTAATAAGAAAGGCGTGACTGTCAGTTCACTGGTGAAAACCTCTTTAAGCCGCTCTGCGAATGCTGCTGCCAGCTCGGGGCTGACATCCAGTGCAAAATCCTGCTTAACCCGGTGTTTTACATATTCAAAACTACGCCCAAGAAAATGTTGACTAAAATAATCTGCGTCAAGGGTGATGGCATGTCTGGCGAGTAGCTCTTGCCAGACCTGCAGACTTAAGACTTCGCTGTCGATCAAAACACCATCGCAGTCGAAAATTATATGATCGGTACCAGACACCTCAGACTCCATTGACGTTCAGGCAATAATGCAGGTTGAGACTGCTCACTATAACCACCCTGAGCAATTAAACAAGCATTAAGCAAACTCTCATAATGCCTGCCGATGTAAACAGGTTGTTTTATTCAGAAGCCAGCACAAACACCTATACCACTGATTTATATGAATATTATTTATATTTTAAAATGACTTCAAAAATTTTTAGCGTACGACACGGCATATTGTTAACGAACTGTTGACTTTTCACTCAATGACTGAGAATATGCCCACAGCCTTGGCATTTGCCAACATCATGAGCCAATGCTCACACGCATAGACAGACAATGTCGTAGTGAGTCGCTATGTGAAGAACTAACAGAACAACTGCCCAACCATGGAAGAGTTCGCAGGTTGAAAACGTGGACGAAAAATTATGCACAATCCCAATGTCGATCTTCATCAGGTAGAAGAAGAGCAGCTTCCTGTCGCAAAGCATAAACTGAAAGGCTGGCGTCATTTTCTTGGTTTGTACGCCGGCGAACATGTCGCTGCCACTGAGTTTGTTTTTGGCGCAACGTTTGTCGCACTGGGTGCCTCAATGACTGACATTCTGATTGGTTTGTTGATAGGTAACATCCTTGCAGTATTAAGCTGGACACTGATAACGACGCCGATTGCGGTTGAAACACGGCTCAGTCTTTACACCTACCTGCAAAAAATAGCCGGTGATTCGATGACCCGGTTATACAACTGGGCCAACGTGATAATTTTTACTGTCATTTCCGCTGCCATGATCACGGTATCTGCAACAGCGGTGAGGTTTGCGCTTGATATACCTGCACAACTGAACTGGTACCCAACCAACGCATTATTCGTGCTGGTGGTGCTGGCTGTAGGGATCATTGTTGTGCTGGTTGCCATGTACGGCTTTAACGCAGTGTCGAATTTCTCAGGTATCTGTGCCCCCTGGCTGTTTACCATGTTTTTATGTGGCCCGCTGGTGTTGATGCCGGAGCTGGCTAATGCAGTGATTGGCCAGACGGGCATCTCCAGCTGGTCGGAATTTATGCAAATTGGCAGCGCCTCCGTGTGGACAGGCCTTGATGCCAGCGGTGAACCCGGTATTGGCTTGCTCGAGGTAATTGGCTTTTCGTGGGCGGCCAATACCATCACGCACTTCGGTCTGATTGATATGGCACTGCTGCGCTTCGCAAAAAAACGGCGCTACGGACTGTGCACGTCTGCCGGTATGTTATTCGGTCATTATATCGCCTGGATTTCAGCCGGGATCATGGGGGCGGGCACCGCGGTGCTGGTGGAGAAATCCATTGTAGAGCTGGATCCTGGTGATGTGGCGTTTCATGCGCTCGGTCTCTCCGGTCTGGTGATTGTTATTGTTGCAGGCTGGACTACCGCGAACGCGAATCTGTACCGCGCGGGTCTGGCCGCACAGGCTATCTTTACCAACCATTCGAGAAACCGGACAACCTTTATCGTGGGCCTGTTTACGGTGCTGATTGCCTGTTTCCCGTTCGTTTTTACTAAACTATTGCCACTTCTGACCTACGCTGGATTACTGGTGGTACCGGTAGGCGCCATCGTGTTTGCCGAGCATTTCCTGTTTCCGCGCCTGGGGATGAGCCGCTACTGGTTAAGCTACAAGAATTTATCTCACAGCACGCCGGCGGTGGCTTCATGGGCAGTCGGGCTTATCTTCGGCTTTGGTCTGAACGCGCTGGATGTCATCTCTTTTTACTACCTGTTTTTACCGACCTGGGTAGTCACAATGGGGGTTTATACCCTGCTGGCTAAAAAGTACGGCGCGAGCGAAGACTTTACCCGTGAAAAAGCTGAGCTTGCCGCTTTTGAGTCGCGCGTTGAAACGCATCAGGCTAAACAGGCTGCCCGTGAACCCGTGCTGCAGGATGACACATCCGCGTTCACGCGGCTCCTACGTATAGCCGCGTTTGGCAGTCTGGTGGTCAGTTTGTCGGCCGCGCTCAATGCCATGTTTTTCTCCGTAAACATGAGTGATTATGAGGCAAATCGCTCATTCTTCTTCAATGTTGGCTTTGCGTGCACAGTGCTTTACTTCGCCACCGCTTACTGGGCGATGCAACGCAAAAAATACCTCGCCAATTCTTCTGTTCAGGAGCCAGAGTATGCAACACACTCAAATGCTAAGTAATCAGCGTTTAAGCGATTTACCTGCATCCGTCATTAAACCAGGGTATGCCCGTCAATCGCTAAAAACAGGCATCGTGCATGTGGGCGTGGGCGGCTTTCACCGCGCACATCAGGCCGTCTATACCGATGCGTACATGAGCGCGACCGGCGATACTCGCTGGGGGGTCTGTGGTGTCGGACTACGCGAAAATGACAGAAAGATGCAGCAACTGCTTGCCGAGCAGGACTTCCTGTATACCGTCCTGGAGCGAAAAGCCGATGGCTCGGCGTCCGCTCAGGTGATCGGCTGCATGACGGATTTCCTGCTGGGATGCGATGATCCGGGCGCAGTTATACGTAAAATGGCGGACCCGGACACCCACATCGTGTCTCTGACCATCACCGAAGGCGGCTACAATTTTAATCCGTCGACCGGCGAGTTTGATTTTAACAACCCGGATGTCCAGCATGATCTGGCTAACCCCGACGCGCCTCGCCTGGTATTTGGGTATCTCGCCAGAGCACTCAAACAGCGACGCGACAGCGGACTGCCGCCTTTTACTGTGCAGTCGTGCGACAATATTCAGCATAACGGCGATGTCACCCGTAACATGCTGTTAGCCTATATCCGCGCTGCCGACCCAGACCTGGCCACGTGGGTCGCCAGTGAGGTGGCGTTCCCGAATGCCATGGTGGACCGCATAACCCCGGCGACGACGTCTACCGATATACATGCCGTGCAGACAATGACAGGGCTGACTGATCAATGGCCTGTCACCTGTGAATCGTTTCATCAATGGGTGATTGAAGACACTTTCAGCAGTGACCGTCCCCAGTGGGAAAAATGTGGCGTGCAGTTTGTTGCCGATGTCACCCCCTACGAAACCATGAAAATACGTTTGCTTAATGCCAGCCACACGGTGCTGGGCGTCCTGGGCTCTCTGGCTGGATATCGCACCATCGATGAAGCGGTCAGCGACCCGGTATTTACTGATACATTACGTGTCTTTATGGACAGTGAAGTGACACCGGTACTAGCGCCCGTTAAAGGTATTGATCTCGGTGTGTACAAACAAACACTGCTGCAACGATTTGCCAACCCGAATATCAAAGACAGCCTTACCCGCATCTGCTCTGAGAGCTCATCGAAAGTGGCGACGTTTCTGGTACCCACCATTCGCGAGAATGTCAAGCAGGACGGCGCATTTGAAATAAGTGCGCTGGTGGTCGCGGCATGGTGTTATTACAGTGCCACCCACACCTCGCAAAGCGGCGAGGCGTTAGAGGTGATTGACGCACTTAAAGATCAGTTACAGCAGGCCGGCAGACAATCCGGGCAGCAGCCGCTGGCTTTTTTACACCAGGCCGACATCTTTGCCGATCTGGCGCAGCAGCCTGATTTTACCCGGTTATTTGAAACCTTTGTCAGCGCACTTTTTGCCGGCGAACCGGTTAGCCGGCTTATGCAGCAGGCAAGTGTCCCCGCTGGGACAGAGACAGTGAGTGAAAAAAAGGAGTCGACAGCATGACCCCCTCAGTCGCCGTATTTGGCGAGTCGTTATTTGATATGATCCAGACTGAAGACGGTTTGTTTCAGCCGTACATTGGTGGCTCACCATATAACGTGGCTCGCAGCTTTGTGCGTCAGGGCCTTGTCAGTCACTATCTGTCGCCGTTTTCTACCGATGATTTCGGTGACGCGCTATATCAGTCTGCACTGGACGATGGGATCCGCATACCGGCTGATTTCCGTTCAAAGAAAAACACCTCACTGGCATTGGTGTACAAGGACCCGCAGGGTAAACCCAGCTACCGCCTGTATCGCAAAGGCGTCGCCGATCTGGATGCAACCGCGTCACAATTATTGTCTGTATTGCCTTCTGATATTTCGTTATTCCATACCGGCTCTCTGGCACTCGTTCCGGAAATGCTGGATACCCTGATACCAGTTATCAAGCAGTTAAAATCCCAGGGCGTTAAAATCAGTATTGATGTGAATGTCCGAAAGGGAGTGGAAGAAAATCATCAACAGTACATTGCCGCCATCTGGCGGTTTGTGGAATTTGCCGACATTGTCAAAGTAAGTGATGAAGATCTTGAGCTTAAAGGCCTGACCGGCAAGCCAGAATTTCATGCCCGGGCAATGCTCGAACGCATGACCGATGGTATTGTCGTACTGACACTGGGTGAAGGTGGCTCGCATCTTTTTACCAATGACATGCACCTCACACAGCCTGTGATTTCACCAGACATCATGGGTGACACTGTTGGCGCAGGCGACACTTATTTCTCTGCTCTGGTTGCCTATTTATTGCAGCGCGGCGGCCTTTCCCACACCTCGTCGCGTGAAACGTTGTCAGAGGCACTTGAGTATGGCGCTATGGCCGCGAGTCTGAATGTGGCGCAAGTCGGCTGCCACCCGCCCTCGCAGGACGAGGTACAGCATGCATTAGCACGCTTATCCCAGCTTCAGGGGAGCGCTGAATAACTGGCTCAGAGCAAAAACAAGGGGGTCAGGTCAACGCTGACACCGCTTGCGAGGCCCCGGACACGATTCGGCCCTGTGCAAACAAATGCTTAAAGGCGAAGTTACTTCGCCTTGACCCGAATATTCCCCTGGCTCCTGACATATAAAATGGTTTTGCTGTCAGTGGTAAACGTGTGTTCGACCTTACCCTGGGAGCTCACAAAGCTTCCGGGATCCAGCATGATACCGTCCTGCTCCTGCGCAGAGCGATATTCCGGACGTCCGGCGATTACCACCAGCTTGAGCGTGTCAGTGTCGGTATTCAGTGCAACGCTGGTGTCTGCCGCAAGCCTGATCATTTCTCCCTGGGTCCTGTCTTTCTTTTGCCAAAGGTGCGCAATGCTAATGCCCGCCCCTTCAATCAGTTCGCTTGCTTTTGCATCTAACCATACCAGGTTTGAGGCATGAACATTGATAGGGTGCTGGCCGTTGTCAAATTCCGCCTCCACAGGCTTGACCATATAAGGGCCTGAATCAATTTCAAGATAAATCATGTTTGCCGGGGCATTCGCAGCAGTGATGTGCGATGCACCAGCGGGCTGCGTCCAGAATGAACCAGCGGGCAGCCACATTGGACTCGCGTGCGGGTCGTCATTATGCATTTCTCCCTGGATCACAATGCCCCGGTAGCTGATGTTGTGGATGTGCGGCGGTGAGGAAAAGCCGTCATTAAAACGTACAAGCATCCCTGTCGCTTTATCCTTTGTTCTGTCTCCCCAAAGATCGGCGGCTGCCGGACTCTTGTCGCCACGCAGCGGGTTTAAATACCCCCAGTTGACGTTTTCGGCCTGAATAACCTGAGACTGCGACGCACCTTCCTTTGCACAGGCAGCCGTCATCGTTATCAGCGCGCCAAGCACAATAATAAGTATTCTGTAGTATTTCATTGTTCCTCCCGATTCGTCGTTAACGTCTGTCACCTGCCTCTGGCTTTGCTTCATCATCCAGAGCAGGTGACAGCATGGCTGCTAGATACTGACCACCACTTTACCCAGCCCTTTACCACTCTCCAGTCGGGCGTGAGCGCTGCCAATCTGCTCAAGCGTATAATGGTTGTCATCTAAAACCGGCTTAAGCGCACCGGCCTCAGCGATCTGTGTGAGCGCATCCAGAATATCCGCATGCTCTTTGCGACGGGTGTCGTGGATCATCTGAATAAGCATAAAGATGACGTGAACAGACAGCCCTTTCATGTGTGCCACTGACAGGTCCAGCTCGACTAACGACACCGTGGAGGCAACCTGGCCATTGAGCTTCGCTGCGTTAAACGAATTCACCATGTTCTCGCCGCCGACAGAGTCAAACACTACGTCAAATCCAGCACCCTGAGTGTGTGTATCAACGTAGTGTTCAACCGCTTCGGTTTTATAGTTTATGGGCGTCGCTCCCAGGGTACGGATCAGATCGCGTTGCGCTTCGCCCCCGCCTGTGGAGTACACGTCAGCCCCAAGGTGTCTCGCCAGCTGGATGGCAATATGCCCCACCCCGCCCGAGCCACCATGCACCAGCACTTGCTGCCCGTTTTTAACCTGGGCTCTTTTTAACCCTTCGTAAGCAGTGATCCCCACCAGCGGCAACGCAGCGGCTTCGCGCATTGAAAGGTTCGTTGGTTTCAGCGCTGTCAGGTCTGCATCTGCAACGATATATTCTGCCAGTGTACCGGGTAAATCGCCGAGACCGCCGGCACATCCGTACACCTCATCACCCACCGTAAAGCGGGTAACACCTTCACCGACCTCTTCCACCACACCGGCGAAATCCATGCCCAGTAACGCAGGCGTGGCAGGGGAAAAAGGCAGGTCAGCCCCCATACTGCGGATCATGGTATCGACTGTATTCACACTGGTGGCCTTGATTTTTACCAGCACATGACCTGGCTTCACCTGCGGTTTCGGTAGCTGTGCCGGTTCAAATGCATCTGTGCCCCCATAGGCATTGATCATCATTGCTTTCATCACGCTTTCCTCTTTTGCATTGACTAATTGACGTCAGTGACACAAGGTTAGTAGTTTGGATAATCGAAATAAATGAATAAAATAAGCAATCAGAATTCTGATTTTAAGGATAATAAATGGATACGAGCGCCGTTCGTTTATTTATACTGGCTGCAGAGCAGCTCAACATTGGTGCTGCAGGTCAGACACTGGGACTCTCAGCATCCGTTGCAAGCGCACGACTCGCCAAATTAGAAAGAATGGTAGGGGCCGATCTGTTTCACCGCTCGACACGCAAGATACGCTTATCCGTTGAAGGGCAGGCTTTCCTGCCCTATGCACGGGAAATCATTGCACAGGAAAATGCGGCTCTCGCGGCACTGGGCAAGGGGCAGGTAGAGCCCAGTGGGACGCTGAGGTTTGCCGCATCCAGTACCTTTGCGCAGCGCTATATTGCCCCACTTTTGCCAGAGTTTCTCGCTCGTTACCCAAAAATTAATATTGATCTTACATTGTCAGACACGCAGACGAACCTCATTGAAGGCGGCTTTGATTTAGCCCTGAGGAACTATCCCGCACAGGACAGCAGCCTTATCGGAAGAAAGCTGGCCAATGATGTTCGCGTGCTTTGCGCTGCGCCTCAATACCTTAAAACGTTTGGCTGTCCGTCCAGTCCCGCTGATCTGCGTGATCATCAGCTTATTGTATTTGGTCACACTAAAGCGCGAAAGCTGGTCAGGCAAAATGGGCAGCATAATGCCGTGTTCCCGCCGAATAACCATCCCAGGGTCACCTGTGATGACGGGGCAAGTATGCGACTCGCGGCAGAGGCGGGCGTTGGCATTTGTATGAGCTCACTGTGGAATATCGAGACAGAGCTCAGACAGAAGCGGCTGGTGCGTGTCCTGCCGGATTACCATATCGAAGACAACTCGGCCATATGGCTGGTTTACCCTAAATCCAATGTGCTCACGGCAAAGGTGCGTGTGTTGATAGACTTTCTCGTTGAAAAGCTGGAGCACCTTTCTGCGCTGACACTTCGCTAGTCGCTGTTATCAGCAGCGGTTGTGAGGGACTGTCCGGTTTGAGGCGCACATTTTGCTGATTTTGTTAAAAGCGGCATGAGTGCGTTGGCGAAATCTTTGCCCATGCGGACATAGCCATCACTGGCATAATGCCAGGCATCTGTGGGGTTGTACGGGTAAGCATTGGTTTGTGTCATATAGGCTGCGCAGGGATCCTGAGCAACAAACTGCTGTTGCGCGAGATGCACCCTGTGGATATACGGCATAATATCTTCGTCACCCTGTTCTGAATCGGTGATCCTGCCAATCACGACCGGAATATCATCTTTTCTCAGCGCCGCTCTGAGCAGATTCATCAGGCGGGTAAGGTTGTGATGATAGGCATTCGCGGATACCTCACTGGCATGCGCATCCGCTTCTCCCTGCATCCAGATAATGGCAGCTGGTATCAGGGTGTCTGGCTCACCGTCATTGTCAATGTCTGAGGTGGCATAGGCATTCCGTAACGTGTTAAGCGCATAGTCATACTGATTCATCGCCATGCCGTCGGTAAAGTCTGGTGACCAATTGCTAAACCCCGTGTTCACATGCAGTCCTGTGCCGCCAACGGCGTACTTGATCAAGGCTATTTTTTTATCAGGCAAGGCGTTTGCGAGAGTATGCGCGAAGCTAAGCTCGGGACCAAAGCGATCGGAGTAAGCATTGGCCTTGCCATTGGACTTAAATCCAACACCATGACCGGGCTGCAATGGCGCCCAGATCCCCACACCACCACCGGGTTTATTGTCAAAGACACCGTTGCCATGAAAGATCATCACATTCTGCTCGCCTTTCAACCTGTCAGGCAGGTCGCCGACATACCCATAACCATCCATGTTGGACTGGCCGCCCAGAAAGACGGTGAGGTACTCAGCCCCATAGCAGGCCGGTGTTATCAGATAAAATAATACGATGGCGAACAAACAGGATTTCATTGATATCAAATACTCGAATGGCGGTTAATTTCAGTATCGTCAATCACTGCCAGAATGCCAACGTGAATACGTTTGCAACATGCCGTACCTCGGACCCGGTTTACACAAAGAATGTATGGCTGCATCCCGTATTTCCTCACTTCTTGCTTCACACCCGGTCATTTCAGAAGCAGGTAAAAGCCAAGGAGTAAGAGTAAACTATAGATAATAAAGAAAAATTTTCTCTCATCTAAATGGTGCTGCGCCACTACGCCAAGCCTGATACCAAGCAATGAAAGCGGCACCAGCAATAACGCTGTTATTATGTTTTGTTGAGTAAACTGCCCCAGTGCGATGTAGGGCGGAACCTTTGCAAGGTTAATGGCAGCAAAGAATACCACGGCGGTACTCAGATAGGTTTGTTTACTCAACCCTTTGCTAAGCAGGTAGACATTAACCGGAGGACCGCCCGCATGCGCAACAAAACTGGTAAAGCCGGAAAGACCGCCAAGTAGCGCCCCCCAGATATTACTGCACGACTTAACCTTAACGATACCTGACAGGCCGTTTACGCTAAAGGCAATACACAATATCCCCAGCATCATCCGGATATGGTCTTCGTTGACCGCGGCAAAGGTCTGGTAACCGACTATTACTCCCAGTATGCCAGCAGGCACAAGAAACAATAGTGACCGGTTGTGCTGTTTGCCAAACCATACTCGCAGACTCATCATATCCATCACCAACAGCACAGGAAGCATCAGTGATACGGCGATAGTGGGTGACATAACCAGCGTCAGTAAAGGCACTGTCATAACACCCAAGCCCCCGGCAAATCCAGATTTTGAAATGCCGGTGATGAGCACGCAAAGGGTTAACACGGCCAGTTGAATAAGTGAAAAATCCAGAAACATGTCATGCTCACAAGGCTGAATGAAGTTAGTTATCCATCAGTAAAATCGTTGTTCAGTAAACGTGGCGACACACGCTCTGTACTACACCGTGGCACAGAATCGAAAAATGCGTTATATCCACCACTGTAACAGCGTACCGATAAAATTGTTGAAAATTATGTCTTCCCCCCCCCTTATGAAACGTCTGAAGACTTGCAGGCGCGACTCACTCAAAGACCACATAGGCTGAGACTCTTGCTTCCACTACGGTTTCCTTTTGAAGAGGCAGACACAACATCTGCAACCCCCCGTTTAAACCCGGTTTCTCTAATCTGGTGTGTTAACTAGGGAAGATGCCGTTTTGGCTCGCCTCTGAAGCTGACTATTTTTTGTGCTACGCTTTCTCAACAGCTTTGACGTGTCCCGCACTATCAGGAGAGCGCAGTTGGCCGATATCTTCATTTCCTACTCGCGCATTGATCAACCTTTCATAAAGCGACTTTCCCAGGCACTGGAAAGCCAGGGTTTTTCTGTGTGGTGGGATCGCGAATTATTAAGCGGAGATAACTTTGCCGATGATATCGAGCGGGAATTAATGGCCGCCAGAGCCGTGATCGTGGGCTGGTCTCAGTCCGGCTCAAAAAGTCGGTGGGTAAGAGATGAAGCGTCAGTGGCGGCCGATGCGGGCACACTGATTGCCATTTCCACTGATGGCTCCAATCCGCCCATTGGTTTCAGGCAGTTTCATTGTGTCGACTTTTCAAACTGGCAGGGACAGACAGACGATCCGGCTTTCGTCGATGTTACCCGTGCCATCAAGGCCAGACTTGCGCCCCTCCCGCCGGTTCACACCAACATGCCTGCGTCCGCGCAACCAACTGTGACAACCAGACACCGTCGCTCAACCGATAGCGCACTGACAAGCTATCCAGTCCCATCACTGGCAAAAGTGATTGCCGTATTACCGTTTACGAATCGTAGCCCTGAGCCTGACGATGCTTTTTTCGCTGACGGGGTGCATGGCGAACTGCTTACCCAAATCTCCAGGCTAACCGCTGTTCAGGCCATTTCGCGTACGTCGGTAATGGGCTACCGGGACAGCACTAAAAGCATTCCCGATATCGCCAGAGAACTCGGCGCCGTGGCGATTCTTGAAGGTGCGGTACAACGCGCGGGTCACCGTGTTCGCATCAACGTGCAACTAATCGATGGCAAAACCGATACCAATGTTTGGGCTGATACCTACGATCGGCAACTCTCGCCTGAAAATATATTCGACATTCAAAGTGATATCACCCGGGAGATCGCCGATGCTATGCAGGCCGCGCTGTCGCCGGAAGATGAGTTGCTGCTGAGCGCCGACGCACCAACTAATAATCTGACAGCATACGATGCCTTTTTACGGGGCAAGCAAAAGATGCGCTCGGAAGCCTCTGGAGAAGACGATTTCCATCAGGCAATCGAGGAGTTCGACCAGGCAATTGCGGTGGATCCGCATTTTGCAGAACCTCACGCCAACAAGGCCCGCGCTTACTTAACGCTGTACTGGTTTTTTGGCTGGGACAGGCGCTGGCTACCCATGGCAAAGCGTTCGGTTGAGCGGGCGGCTATGCTCGCTCCCAACGCAATTGAAACACTTCTCGCGCAGGCCTATTACTGCTACTGGGGCGAGTTAAATTTGGAGCGGGCGGAGCAGGTTCTCAATCGGGTGCTGACGACTGCCCCGCAAAACACCGAGGCCTGGGCATGCAAGAGTTATGTTATTCGTCGCTCCGGGCGCTTTGCCGAATCGATATTTGCCCTGAAAAAAGCCATGCGTTTAGATCCCATGCTTGTCGATTTGCCAATGGAGCTCTCTAACACTCTGGGGGCCATTGGTCACACCGTGCAGGCGCTGGACATGGTAGATCGGGTGCAAAAACTGGCGCCCAACGCTAACTTTACCGCCATTGTCACGGCCGATGTGTTTCACTTAACCGGCCAGGCGCAGCGTGCCTGGGAGGCGGCCAGCAGTAAGGTAGACCGCGAAGATTTTATTTATTATTACCGCCGGTCATTTCACGCACTGAACACGGCTGACCCGCAGCTTATCGCGTCATCGTTTACCACCTGGCCAGTGCAGTTCCGGAGTACGCCTATGTTTCCTGAAACCTACAGTTTGTATCGGGCGATGGCGTACAAAGTACTTGGTCAGCAGCGCGAACTGGAGACTATCCTACCCAAAATTCAGCAGCGCCTTGCCACACTGGATGAGCCCTACCCTGGCGGCTGGCTTCCCGAAGCAGCCTACTACCCCGTTACGCTGCCGGGATTAATGGGCAACCTGGAAGACGTGCGTGCCGCGGTGGAGACCTATCATGCGCATGCAAAGCAGGATCAGTTTGCTACGCTATACCACTACCACAGCATCAGTACAGCGTTCCTGTTTTGTAATGACACAGACAGTGCACTGACCTACCTGGAAAAACTAACCACCATCTTTGGCCCGGCCAGTTTTCTGGCGATCGCTATCATGCCGCAATACCGTGCTTTAGAATCCTGCTCCCGCTACATGTCGATGCAGACTGCATGTCAGCAGTGGCAGGCTGCATCGGCGCTCTGAGGAGGCGGTTGATTCAACACGTCAAATGCACTAGGTTACGGCGCACCTGACAAACAAGAGAGTAGTGACGTGATTAAACTGGTGGCCGTGACCCTGCTATGGGCGTTTTCGTTCTCACTGATTGGTGAATATCTGGCAGGGAATGTCGACAGTTATTTCGCCGTACTCACCCGCGTTTTGCTTGCTGCGCTGGTATTTCTTCCGCTACTGAAGTTCTCCGTGCTAACCGGTCCACAAAAACTCATTCTTGCCGCTCTTGGCGCAATACAGTTAGGTGTGATGTATATCTTTTTCTATCATTCATTTTTGTACTTGTCTGTCTCCGAAGTGCTGCTATTCACCATCATCACACCGCTGTATGTTGCTATTTTAAATGACGCCCTGTTCCGGCGGTTCACGCCTTTTCATATCGTCTGTGCCTGTCTTGCGATGGCGGGGGCAGCCGTGATCCGTTTTCAGGGCGTAAGCCCGGATTTTTGGGAGGGTTTTTTTATTGTTCAGGGTGCTAATTTCTGTTTTGCACTGGGCCAGGTAGGCTATCGAAAGCTGATAGCATCAATGCAATTGTCAGTCTCGCACCATCAGGTGTTTGGCTGGTTTTACCTTGGCGCCCTGGCGGTAGCCTTGCCCGCCTTTTTCCTGTTCGGTGACAGCGGTCAGCTTCCTGCTACATCCCTGCAATGGGGAGTACTTGTATGGCTGGGTGTCGTCGCTTCCGGACTGGGGTATTATTTTTGGAACCAGGGCGCATTGCAAGTCACGGCGGGCACACTCGCCATTATGAACAATGCGCTTATCCCTGCCGGCCTGCTGGTGAACCTCGTGCTCTGGCAAAAAGACACCGATTTTGGCCGGCTGGCATTGGGGGGCGGGATTATCGCAGGCGCGTTATGGTTATCTCACAGACGCAGTAAACAAGCGCAACGGACAATATGAACATTTATGGCACCGGTGGTGAATGGCCAGCAGCCTGAGCCCATGACTCAGACTGGATAATAATGACTGGTCATTTTGTAGTCTTTTCTGGGCCCGTCTACCTTCCATATGGATTGCCATACTGGCCACGTGTCAAAGGTATAATTTACCCTGTAGTGATCATCGCCACAATGATGATGGGCGACTGGCTGGTGTCGTGAAAAGCTGTGAAAAAAACGGTTGTCATCGAAAAAGACGTCAATCTTGCTATCTGCTCCACGTCGCCAGAGATAGGACCGCTCTGCATCCATTTTTGTGCCATTAGGCGCGGTCACCAACCCGGTTTCTTTGTAAATTAACAGTCCCTCGCGCCAGCAAAAGGCCGCGTCTCCTGCGAACTCAAAGACGTCGCCATTGTGCTGCACAATTTTACGCATAAGGCGCCATTTGCCCGCAAAGTCAGCAAGCTCAGGTTTCACTTTGTTTGACGATTCGCCTGCGGCGCTGGTCATCTGGTTGAGATTGCTGGAGGTATTCACCATGATTTTATTAACCGTCAAAGGGTGTGGACTATAAAAGTATGCCCTTTACGACGCAAGCTTCAACTGTGGCGCTGGCTGCTATCACTATTCTCTGAACTCATCAGCAGATTATTTTCTGACTTACCCGCACGCGTAGCCGGGCGCATTTTCAGCCAGTTGTTCTATACTTCTGAAACGATCCCTGCGCAGTATCAGGCACTGTATCGTTTACTTACAAGACGAGCGGGAGGTTGTTATGTCACGACATTACTACATCAGTGATGACCTTAATGATTTGGAAGCCCTCGAAAAAGAACTGGAACAACAGGGCATGGCCAGAAGTCAGATCCACGTATTAAGCGACAATGATACCGAGGTCGAACAGCATCATTTGCATGCTATCACACCTTTTTTAAAACAGGACGTCGTGCACTCATCGGAATTAGGCGCGTTTATTGGCGTTGTGATTGCTGGTGTACTGCTGGGGGCTGTATATGTACTGGACCTGCATAGCACAGCCGTTGGCTGGTTGCCTTTTGTCTTTGGTTCACTTGTCATTCTGGGCTTTTGCGTCTGGGAAGGCGGTCTGATTGGGCTACAGGTGCCAAACCAGAAATTTAAACGGTTTCAGAAGCTACTTAAAAAAGGCAAGCACATATTCTTTGTCGATACGCGCGATGAGCAGGAAGCCAGCCTGGCAAGTATTGTAGCGCGGCACCCCCGCTTGCGCGAAATTAGCAACGAGCAGGCGTCACCAGTCTGACCAGGCTATCAGTCTATGGTGCCTTGTCGTACTGACGCGGCACTGCTCACTGACTATCGATATTGGTCACTGAAACGGCATGACTGTGTCTGAGACGAGTACGTCTTTGGGCTCAGACCGGTTTTACAACCCTCTTCCCCACTGTCCGCTTTCATTGTATAAAATAAACAGTCTAATAAGGGCTGCCTGAAGCAGCATGGTAAAACCGGAGCAGGGAATGCACTCTATATTGTGGGAAATAGTTGTTTATAGCTGCCTGATATTTATTGGCAGTGCGTTGCTGCACTACCTAGCTTTTCGGAAAGGGGTGTTGTCACAGTGGGACGAAGACACCGGGCAGCACGCGTTATCGTCTGAGCAGGAGGACGAATCAAACGATGAAGCGTCGCACCCACTGATCGAAAAGTGGCTGACCTTTGGCGGTGGCTACTATGGCATCACCGCGTTTGCGAAACTTATCACTATTGAACTGTCACAGGCCCATGAACTCGCTACCCACTGGCCGGGCATCGACACCGTTTTACCTCACCCGGGCTTAAACGGTCTTATCAATATGTTTGTCAATTTTTTCGTTGCACAGTATATCAATTTTGCAGAGGCAGTGTCGTGGCCCGCCTATTATGTCTCGCATTTCCCTATCTGGCAGTGCGCGCTCTTTGTCGTGATCACCTACCTTGTATTCAGAGGCGCACAGCATATGGCATGGCAGTACTTTCTCAAAAAACATCACTAGCGAAGATATGCTATTGTTTACAAAGGTGCATATAGGGATGTGTTTTGAGCAATAATGAATGTGAGGAGCTGTTCAATCAGCTACCGGTCAGCCTGCTTTGTAAGCGCGTAGATCACGATGATATTTACGCCAATCCAGCCTGTCTGACCCTTTTTGGAGTCAGCGAAGAGTTCTCTGAGTTTTTCTCGAGTCTGTCTTTTTACGATATTGATTCCCGGGAACGGCTGGCAGGCGACGAGCATCCGTTCGCTCAGTGCGCCAGTGATACTACACAAAGGCTTGTTGTCAGGATAAAGAGCAGAGCGAGAAGCCTGAACTGCTCGGTAAGCGGCCGACTCATCAAAGTGAACGGCGAGCGCTGGGTGACACTGCATATCACCAATATCCAGGATAATGACGTCACTATTTTTCAGTCAGACAATTCGCCACTTGCAAACCATCTCGCATTCAGCCGGTTGTTATCGGCGATCTCCTCGCAACTGATTAATGTTAGCACTGACCATTTAGATAGCCTGATTGAGCGAAGCCTGGGAGCGTTTGGCGATTTTTGTGGCGTTGACCGGTGTTACCTTTTTCAGTTTTCAGACGATAAACGCAGCATGAGTAACACGCATGAGTGGGTCGCACCTGGCATTGCGCCCTATAAAGATGACTTGCAACACATGGATGTGTCCGATCTTCCTTACTTCGGAAAAATCATCAAGCATGAGCATGTATTTAAAATAGATAATGTCGCGCACTTACCGGACGACGCTGCGCTGGAAAAGCAGGAGTTCGAACGTGAACGGATTCAGGCAGTGTTGTGTGTTGCAGTCCACATCAATGATGACCTGTTTGGTTTTGTCGGCTGCGATATTATAGGCAGTCCCTATGCCTGGCGTGAGCACGATATTCGTTACCTGAGACTGATTGGCGAGATGCTCAGTAATTCGCTGGAGAACGTCGCCAACCGCTTATCACTGCAGACAATGAAAAGTCGGCTAGAAGAAGCCAATCAACAACTCGCGTACCTGGCTAACTCTGATGGACTAACTGGCATCGCCAACCGCCGGCAGTTTGATGAGCACCTTTCCGGGACTATTTCGCGGGGTATCAGAGCCAGTAAGCCAGTGAGTTTACTGCTTATTGATGTGGATTATTTTAAACGGTTTAATGACACGCTCGGCCACTTAGTCGGTGACAACGCGCTGAAAGAGGTTGCCCGGGCAATCGACGGATGTTGCAAACGATGTGATGATCTGGCCGCGCGATACGGCGGAGAGGAATTTGCCGTGATCCTTGCAGAAACCAGTGCAGCTCAGGCGCAGCAGGTTGCCGATGAAGTCATGCAAGCGGTCGCCAGCCTTGGAATAACCTTTGGAGACAGTGCAGACAATGTACCGCTAACCATAAGCATAGGCATCGCCACCGCGGTGTGTTGCCCGTCTCTGACGGTCAGTCAGCTTATCACGCAGGCGGACAAAGCCCTCTATCAGGCCAAAGCTGGAGGCCGTAATCAGGTAGCCTGTCTGTAGTTACGTCCTTCACTGGTGTGCATAAATATCATCACACACTGCCTGTAGCTGTTGTGTAAATGCCGCATTGGGCCTCATCGTATCGTTCAGTATTGTCATGCCCTTCTGGCAATCCTGACGCGCACTGGAAAACTTATCTGCTGAACCAAGGTATAAAGGGAGAGCCCAGTGAATCTACAAATGAGTTTTAGCTTGACCAGACGACCATCGGCCTGCTTTCGCAGATCAGCGGCGATGGGCTCAGCAAGTGTATAGTAAGCAGCTTTCAACCGTGAGGTAGTGCTTTAGTATGGTTCAGTCCACATTCTCAATGTGAAATTAGTAAGCCGCTGTCTGACACAGTTCACTGACCTGCCTTTGCTTCGCGGACACTACGGATTGGGAAAAAACTACAGAGTCAGTCGGCCAAATCCACACACTTTTTGTACATGGCGCCGAGCGTGAATAGGCATCTGATAAAAACATAAATAAATTCCGTGAGTTAACAAACATGGACGTAAAGTCATCCATGGAGCGTTTTTTGCAGTAGTAAACGATAGTAATCAATATTTGTAATTGTGGCGCGTTGAATGTCAGGAGACACTATGTCTGAAACAGCATCGATTTTTCAGCAGGGAGAGAATTGCTGGGTAAGTAGTAAAGCCAGCTATGCCGCCCCACTCATTGACTGTGCAAACTACTATAAAGCGCTTCACTCTTCTCTGGTTAAGGCCAAGCATTCGATTTTTATTGTGGGCTGGGATATAGACAGCCGTATTCGCCTGCTTCATGGGGAAGACGAAGAGCAATCAGAAGCGCCCTCCGTAATCAGTGAGTTGTTGGCGTGGAAAGCAGAACAAAACCCCGATCTTAAGGTGTATTTATTGCGCTGGGACTCATCACTTGCGTTCTTTTCACTGCGGGAAATGTGGGCCAAGGAAGTGTGGGATGAAAAAACTCCAGACAACGTAGAAACCATTCTTGATGACACCATTCCCGTTGGCGGCAGTCAGCATCAGAAAGTGATCATCGTTGATGACGAAGTGGTGTTCTCTGGCGGTATGGATATTTCAGTGAATCGCTGGGATACGCGTGATCACCCGGTTGTCTCTGAAGAGCGAAATGGCCCTAATGGCGAGTATGGCCCACTGCATGATGTACATGCGGTGTATGCAGGCCCGGTTGTAAAAGAGTTTGGCAATCTGGTGCGCTGGCGCTGGCTGCGTGCATCTGAATCCAACCCCATCGATATTCGCGAAGACGCCAAGATTGCACTTGATGACGGGCTTCCTGATGCCTGGCCTGACGACTACCCGCCCTGGTTTGAAAACGTTGATTGTGCACTGGCGCGAACCATTCCGATGATGGATGACGTTGAGCCTGTTCAGGAAGTCAGGCATATGCTGCTGGATCTCATTGCTCAGGCAGAACGACTGATTTACATTGAAAACCAGTTCACCAGTCGTCTGGAGATTGCCGAAGCACTGAATCGCCAGCTCAAAGCCTGTCCGGACCTTAACGTGATTATTGTCAGCTCTTACGAACCGAAAGGCCGGTTTGAGTGCGAGGCATTCTGGGCAAGCCGCATCGAATTTAAGAACGCGCTGTTTGAGGGCATCGATCCCGACCGCGTTATCATGACGTACTCGTCCATCATCGATGAAAATGGCCGCACGGCTTACAAGCGCTTCCATTCAAAAGTCATGACCATTGATGAAAAATACCTGGTGATTGGCTCATCTAATCTCAGCAACCGCTCAATGGCCCTCGATACCGAAGTTGATACCATCTACTACGGCAACTCCGAGCACAATCGCAGCCAAATCGCGCGCGTTCGCGATGACTTGCTTGCAGAACACAGCGGTAGGGAGGTAGACGAAACGGCGAAACTCACGGTAACGGAGAAGCCCGCACGCGCCATTATGGAAGGCCAGTTGGCGCACCGTTACATGCTGACGCAGGTCAATGACGAAGTCTTTACCGATCCGTCATCTGACAATGTGTTTCGCTCACTTTCCGATCCGGAGGAACCGCTTGTGGCAGTCCCAACGCTTGAGGGCACATCCGTGCCGGTGAAAAATCCACGCAGACGCACCATTATGGTTGGTCTTGGCGTGTTTGTCATTGCGCTGCTCGGTGGCCTGATGTTTTGGGCGAGTCAGTCCATTTCATGGTTAAGCGCTGACAGTATCGACGCATTTTTAAAAGAGAGCCGCGGAACGTACTTTGCCTTACCGACAGTGCTGCTGGTGTATTTTGTCGCAGGTATTTTGTTCTTCCCGGTTACCGTCTTATCTATTGCCGTCGCTGCCGTGTTCGGCCCTGTATGGGGCCCCATTTACGGCATTATGGGGGCGTTGCTCAGTTCCGCGACGTTGTTTGGCATTGGTAAGCTACTCGGCAATGCCGGTCTGAAAAAAGTGGGCGGACCGAAAGTTGAGGCCGTTGACCAGAAGCTTAAACGCAGTGGTATTGTTGGCGTGGCAGCCATTCGAATGCTGCCCATTGCCCCGTTTAGTCTGGTCAACTTAGTCGCAGGTATTTCGTCTATAGGTATCTTTCAGTTTCTGATGGGTACGTTTCTCGGCATGTTTCCGCCGATGATCGCCAAAGGGCTGGTGGGCGACTCAATAACCAAAATCTTTCAGAATCCCTCACCTGAAACCATCTCCTATCTGGTGGGTGGTATTGTATTGTGGGGGCTTATGATTTGGGGCTCACAGAAATTTGCTTACTGGTATCAGGAGCGTAAAGAAAAAGGCAGGGCTGAGTCCGAAGAATGTGCCGCATAGTCAGTTACAACATTCACAGCGGTGTTGGAACCGATAAAAAGCAGGATTATCAACGCATTGGTTCGTTTTTAAAACAATGCGGAGCGGATATTGTACTGTTACAGGAAATGGATACCCGTCCTGCAGAGCGCACCGTTGAGCAGGATATCGCGGCCATCTGTGCCGCAGACTGCTATCAGCTGGTGTCTTCTCCAGCGCTGTATGAGAAAACGGGCTGGTATGGAAACGCCGTATTAACCCGCTACCCGGTTCTGCACAAAGAAACGGTAGATGTCAGCCAGCATGGCTTTCAGCCGCGAAATATTCAGGCGGTGATGCTGGACACGCCCGGCGGTCCGCTGACAGTCATTAATACCCATAAAGGGCTAAAGAAGCATGAGCGCCGTTCTCAGTTTGCCCTGCTTCACGAATATATTGAATCGCAACTGGCAAAACAGCCCACGCCACTGGTGTTAGGCGGCGACTTCAACGAATGGCAGTTTTTTACCTCTGCCTTCAAACACCTTAATGACACGTTAATCCAGTACCGGCTTGGGCCAACATTCCCCAGCCGTTTCCCGCTTTTTTCACTAGACCGGCTCTGGACCACCAATGATGTGCAGGTGCGCGGGGTTAAAAAGCTCAAAAATGCGCAGACACGTGTCCTGTCTGACCATTTGCCGGTACAAATCGATATTGCGCTGCCACGAAGCAGTTCTGAGTTTGACTTACTGGACCAAACACGCTGACAGAAGCCTGACGCAATACCGCCCCCATTATGATGATTTTATTTTAACCCCAATGTCACAGGAGAGTAATTATGGCGACCATTCTTATTATTGGCGCATCCGGCCAGATCGGTAAGCAAGCGACAAAAAAGCTTCTTGATGCCGGGCACCATGTGCGCGCCCCCGTCAGAAACCCTGACAAACTTGATGATATCGAGCACCAGAATCTGGCGGTTATGCAACAGGATTACGAAAAGGATTTTTCTGAACATTTTGATGGTGTTGATTGTGTTGTATTTACCGCCGGCTCCGGAGCGGGTACCGGCCCGGACAAAACATTGCTGATTGATCTATGGGCCGCCAGAAATGCCGTTGAATATGCCAAAGCAGCACAGGTGCCGCGTTTTATCATGGTCAGTTCTATTGGCGCCGATGATCCTGATGCTGTGGACTCGGCCATCAAGCCCTACCTGGTTGCCAAGCATATGGCCGACCAGCACCTTATCCACAGCGGCCTTTCTCATGTCATTTTACGACCCGGCAGCCTGCTGAATGAGCCCGGCACCCACCTGGTCAGCGGCGATATGCCCGCCAATATGGATGATGCGGTTATTCCCCGCGAAGATGTGGCAACGGCCATTGTTGAAAGTGTTAGTCGCGCCAGCAGCAGTAATCTCGTCACCTACCTGTTTAAAGGTGAGACACCTGTTTCGCAGTTAGTTGAATAACACCTGTCTGCCAGGCGGCGATGTCTGTATTCATCGCCGCCTGGCGCTGCGACGAGAATGCCCTTGTCAGCGCATTGTTGTTACTTATCCTCCTTGTTGGCCGGGGCGCTGTCACTAAATGAAAACAATTCTTCTACGTCCATGTCATAGGCTTCAATAAGTGCATTTCTGAATAACCCGGCGATGGCATCTAACGTCGGTACCTGCGGATCGTTTATCTCACCGTTAACCGGTATTCGTGTTGCCACCATGTCGGTATTATCGTTCTCAAGAAACCCAGACAGGCCGCCTGTGAGCGCTTCAAACAAGAGGTTAAATGGGTTGTCGCCGTCTTTGGCCACGTCCTGCTTCCAGCTGAACACATCCAGATCATAGACCCCCACCTTGACATACCCTTCGACGTTTCCCTTATTCGCCTTAAGTTCCATGGCCATATCCAGCTCGCCAGCTTCGAAGTCCACAGGCAAATAGTGTTTAATAAACGCATCCAGATAGCGTACATCCAGCCGCTGCATTTCGACATCGGTATCAAATGTCGGCGATGCTTCAAATGGATTGTAGCTACCATGAAAAACAATTTTGGCCTCATTCTGGATCGTGCCTTCGAAGTCCGCGGTTGCGAAATCTTCGCGACGTTTCTCACGGATATTTGTAATATTTTTAACGCTGCCATTAACGCCTGTCAGGCTCAGTAGATTCCGTTCTTTGCCGGCGGCCAGTTCAAATTTTATAACCCCACTTTCAATATCAACTTTATCGATTTCAAAGGGCACCAGTTTATGCGCCAGATCTATCCAGGTTTCCTTCTCTTTGACGTCTTCATTTTCAATCGGTGCTCTGTCTGGTGTATCACGTAGATGGATCTGGGGGCGAACAAAGTGCATCTCACTCACAATCTGACCACGAAAAAGCGCAGACCACAGCACGGAGAGATCCAGCTTATCGGTAATCAGCAACGGGACTTTTTCATCCACGCCAATGCTGTAGAGTTGTATCTCATGGATTTGATAAGCGCCCCGCCATAAGGCGATGTCAATATTACCAACCTGCCCTTCCACACCGGGCGCCTCCTCAATCGCCTGATTGATCTGACGTTGCAAAAAAGTTGGCGCGTACATTCGGGCCGCAAAGCCTGTGGTGGCCACCAGAGCCAGGCTTACAATGGCCCAGCGCGGTAAACGTGGAAGCCTCATCATGTTAACGCTCTAGCAATAGCCGCAAGGCGTAACAACCAATGATAAACAGTATAATAATCGGAAGCAGCGGGCGAAGTAGCATGATTCCGTTTCCTTAACAGTCGGTTGGGTAACCTTTACTGCAGCAACAAGCACGCCAGGCTGCCCTTCACCTGTATCGGTGCTCGCATACCGCCTCTAATTTGCTTTTGTCTCTGACAGTTAGACTGAATAACAACAGGCAATGCTCGCCCCCGGGGTATTTACACTGACAGTCGGCACTCACATTCGGCAGCAAAATTTTCAGTCTACTAAGAAAATGTTGCGCGTTTTGTGATGCACGTCTGGCGCACACGAATATTTCACAACCAGCCCCTGCGCATCAACGACCTGTCCTGCGCAATACATTGGGCTGTGGGTGCATTGCTGGCGCCGATTTTGCTTTTATAATGAATATAACGGGTTGTAGTTTTGCATTACATTGCCTCGTAATCATCCGGGTGACAGCCGGAATAACTTACCAGTAATAACAAGGGGGAAACGTATGGTTGGTCAATCGTTTTTACTTGTAGCAAACCGCAGTGAAGCCAAAGTTTTTGTCCTGCAGGAGAAGGGAACCGCACTGGAATTTGAGAAAAGCTGGTCGAACCGGTTTGGGCATTCCAGTGACCAGGATATTTATACGGATAAACCCGGTCGACAGCCCGCCCCATCTGCACAGGGTCACGTGGGAGACAGCATGCCCCGTAAAGATGCCACAGAGCAGGAGGCGGAGCGTTTCGCAGGAGATGTGATTGACTGGCTTGATAATAAACGCAAAACCAGCAAAATTTATCATATTGATATCATTGCTGAGTCCGGTTTTTTAGGCAAACTGCGTGGCAAGATGAATAAGCAGCTGGAAGAGCTGGTCGAAAAAGTCGTCGACAAAGACGTTGTAAATGCAGATGAAGATCGCCTTCTGGCGTATCTCAAAGACTAAAGCGTGGGGGCTGAGCCCCGTTTCTTCCCGTCACCAGTACGCTGGTGCCGGGCCAGCAAACAGTGCATGATGCTTACGGCTGATGCATGTCGCGACGTATTGTCAGCACGATAAACTCCGCGGGTTTTGTTACCGCCACGCCAAGCTGTACAACTAGTCTGTCAGCATTCAGGTCAGCCTGCGTCATGGACTTTCCCAGCCCGCAGCTGACATAAAACGCTTCATCTGGCGTGTTCCCGGCTAACGCGCCCTGTCGCCACAACCCGCTCAGAAATTGCCCGATCATGTGTTCGACTGCCATCCATACCTGTTCATCATTTGGCTCAAACACCGACGCATTCAACGCCTTTTGAATGCTTTGTTCCAGCATGATACAGGTGCGGCGTACGCTGATATAGCGCCATTGAAGATCGTTTCCCCAAAGGGTTCGAGCCCCCCACACCAGCGTCCCTTTACCGGCAAACGCACGAATTGTGTTCACCGACTTACCGTCAGGATCATCATTCAGTATTTGCTGCTCTCCTTCTGATACCGTTTCGGCAGGCGCGACAACCCCGTTGATGCTGACATTGGCCGGCGCTTTCCATACGCCACGCGTCATGTCCGTTTTTGCATATATTCCGGCCAATGCGGCAGACGGGGGCAGCAGGTTAACCTCCTGTGCACAGGCGTTAATTGCCGAAACATAGACCTGACTTAACGAACGAAACGCTTTGTCGACAGTGTCTGGACTTCGCCTGTGCTGTCGCGGTGGCCGCTTTTGCTTTGTGTGATATGACGTGCTGTCTTCAGTGAGCGCATCAAGCAGTGCGCGGGTTTGCCGATCAAGCCTGCCCAGTTCGTGCGCAATAATACGCTGCAGCAACGCTCTGGCAGGCGCATCAAAAATGGTATAAGTGAGTCTGTCACTGCGAAGTAGCACTGTATTTAACCAGGGATAATACGCCGCGCCAAATCCCCCCGTCGTGGCGGTATTAATTTGATTACGAAATGCAGCCACACTGTGAGTGATAGGTTCAAAGCCATTGAAAATATCCAAAATCGCTATTCGGCGTTGCGTCTGAATTGCACAATGCTCAAGCATAGACTGCTGGAGTGTCAGGCAATCAGGCTCTTTCAGACTGACTGCCTCAGGGATCACCAGCATTGCAGGCAGGGGCTCTGTAAGTAGCCGGTCAAGTGCGTTTTGCAGTGAAGCCCGTGCTATTTCTTTCTCGCTGTATGTACCGGCAGAGATAACATAGCAGGCGCCGCCACCGTTACTAAAATAAAGCTGCATGCTGCGGTAAAGCCGAAAATAAGGCGAGGGCCTGATCAAGCCAAAGTGATTCCCCGCATGCGCAAACCCGGTATTCTGGCTCGTTGCTGACTGAGTAAGGCCAAATTGCAATACCGGGGGACCACCAAAGATATGCTCAAACTCTGTCAGACTGGTAAGGCGAACAGGTAACCCCGTCACAGACTGTCCGCCTTTCACGGCCTTTTCGGTATAGCCAATGAAGGCAGGAATCGCAGTTTCGACCGCAGCGACCGATGTCGGCAACGCTGCATTTTCTTTAATATAAACGCCGGGTGCTTTATAGGTAGGCATCAGCATTGCCCTGTAAACGGGATGCACAAGCATCAAAAGTGAATGAAATTGCCCTTACCACGCCGTTATTAACATAGCAGAGACGGGAAACTCGGCAAGTCTCTAATGGCGATTTGCAAGATGACTGTAGCGCCAGCTCGTTCATAGACATGTCACTAACTGGCAAGATTTGACGCTTCTTTGTCATTTTGCCAATTCCTTCGGTAGACTATGCTATCGCTGTCATTCACAAACAAGGACCCTTTATGCCAGCGAACGCGCAACGTTACGGATTGTTTACCACCTTGATAAGCCTTATTGCTCTTGTTTTTACAAGCACCATAGCCTTTGCTGAAACGCCCCGGGAAAAGCCTTTCACGGTCGCAATTTTGTTGTTTGATGATGTGCAGATTATCGACTTTGCTGCGCCGTATGAAGTGTTTGGTCAGGCTGATTTTGATGTTTTCACCGTGTCCCAGGATGGAAAAACCGTGACCACAGCCATGGGGCTTTCGGTTAACCCGGCCCACGCCTTTACAACAATGCCTGAGGCCGATGCGATTCTGGTCCCCGGAGGCGACGTCCACGACGCCATGCACAATGAAACCATACTGACCTGGCTCAAAGCACAACAGCAACAGGTGGATCACATTCTGTCGGTCTGCACCGGGTCTCACATCGTTGCTGAGTCAGGTTTACTGGACTCGCTCGCGGCAACAACCTTTCACAATGCGCTGGAGGGGTTCGCCGCTGATTACCCTGATATAACCGTAAAGGCCGATAAGCGTTTTGTGGATAATGGCCAGATTATCACGTCTGCCGGTCTGTCATCCGGTATTGATGCCTCACTGCACCTGGTAAGTAAAATACGCGGGATTAACAAAGCCCGGTCGGTCGCGCTGCACATCGAATATGACTGGGATCCTCAAGGCAATTTTGTTCGGGCCGCCATGGCAGATCGGCACTTTCCGGATAACACATACCAATGGCCTGAAGGAATTCTGTTTAACCAGCTAAGTTCTGTGGGCGATGAGTCTGCCTGGAAAACCGTTTACAGAGCCCGTACTGACGCCTCCGCGGCCGACCTGCTGGCCGTGTACAAAGCCGCCATGTCGGCCCACAACGACTGGCAGCCTGCCCAAGCCGAAGCTCCCAACACGCTAAGATGGGTCGGCGGTGGTGACCATAAAGGCTGGCTGCATGCGGTACGCATCGAGGCATCAGAACACAATAATACCTATCATATCTCCCTGATCATCGAACAGCACCAGAATAAGGCCGCTTTATGATCACCCGACAGATCGGCTTTTTATTGTTTGAGGGAATGAATGCGCTTGATCTCACAGGTCCGATGGAAACGTTTCATACTGTCGCGGATGTCTGCCCACACTCGCCTTATGAGCTGGTCTTTATCGGACCTGACGCCAGTACGTTTACATCTGAATCAGGTCTGCAAATGACAGCAGGGGTCGGCCTGAATGCGTGCGGCAAACTGGATACGCTGATCATACCGGGAGGCAGTGGCTCACGCAGCACAGAAAATCAGCGCCTGCTAAGTCCGTGGCTGGCAGCGATCAGCACAAGCACCAGACGTATGGTCAGTATTTGTACGGGGGCATTTTTGCTGGCTTCCTGTGGTTTGTTAAATGGCAAAAAAGCCACCACTCACTGGGCCTTTACTGATGAACTGGTGAGAACATACCCTTCAATAACACTGGCCGCCGATGCGCTGTATGTCGATACCGGCAATATAGCTACTTCAGCCGGTATCACTTCCGGTATCGATTTAGCGCTGAAACTGATTGACGACGACCTGGGCACGACCGTCGCGACCGACGTAGCCCGGTACCTGGTCGTCCATTTGCGACGCGCCGGTGACCAGGCACAATTTTCTGTGCCGCTGCAGTATCAGATAAAGGCCGGGAGCCCGTTTGCTGACCTGACCGGTTGGATCCTGAATAATCTAAGCAGTGAACTGAGTATCCGGCATCTGGCGAACCACTGTGGAATGAGTGAACGCAATTTTTGCCGTCGTTTCCAGCAACGGGTCGGTACTTCACCCGGGCGCTATGTTGAGCATCTCAGACTGGACTATGCCCGGGAGCTACTGGTGGCGCATAGCTGGCCACTGAGCCAGATAAGTGGTGCTTGTGGCTATAGCAACCCGGACATGTTTCGACGGGCCTTCGCGCGGCGCTTTGGCCTTTCACCAAACGCATACCGATTGCGCTTTACCCGTTAGCGTCTTCCTCGCGCGCGAATGGTCACATCAGTCAGCGCGACCGGCAGTATAAGTTTGTTATACTTATTGACCAGAATATCAATTTGTTGCTTGAGTTCCTGCCGCTTTTCACGGTTTTTCAGGTGGTTCTCGTAGTCTTCCATCAGTGCGTCAATCTGTACACGGGTCTGCTCAATAAGCACCTCTCGCTCTTCCGGACTCATTGCTTTCGCGTCCACGTCCTCAGTTTCATCAGGCACCACTTCAGGTGCTACATTAACCTGAGTCGTTTTTGCGGGTGTAGATTTTTCCTGCATCCCCTGTAGCAGAAAAACGCAAAGTGCCGCAGCGAGTGCTGCGCCGACACATACTGACAATACGCCTATAAGCCTTCCCATGAGTCTCAGACCTCTTCTATTTAGCTTCGTCTTCTCCCGTCTACTGTAGGCCGGCATTGCCGCCTGTTCACAAAACACATACTCAACTAGTACTGCGCAAAATAGTTTGAACGACACTCTGTTTTCAACGTAAACACTTCAGCAGAGGTACTTAGTTACCTGTAATCAATTACTGCCTGTTCTTCTGCACGCAATCCGGTTTTTTCAGCGTACAATTTTACCGTTAGCGCGCTGATTGCTGCATCCACTTCTTCTTAAGGTAGCTTAGCAGGTGCATCTGTGCAATTTTCAGGCAATACCATTGATATTACTTTAGTTACTGGCAATATTGAAGTGCAACGTTACCTCATAAAAAAGCCATAAACGCCTTCTGTTCTCTCTTTATTACGGCTGGCTCATCCCGCCCTCCTCCCGTGCGCATCGTCCATAACCTTGCCGAACTGTGTTATAAATGAAACACAGTCTCCCACTGTCGCGGTCACACACTGATCCATACACTGGCAGCGATGGTACAAGAGGGCTAATTGGGGCCGATAATGTTCAGGTCCGTCTCGGTATATGTGATGGATTTAAAAGCAAAATCAATGCCCGCCCCTTTTCTAAGCCATTTACATATAAGGAAGGCTGGATGAACAGAACGCGCTTCATACCCTTTCATTTGGTGATCCCCATTATGATTGCCAGCCCCGCACTCGCCCAGGAAGACAAGCCGGTTGAAATTGGCGGCCATGTTCGCGCCAATTACAGTTACATTGACTGGCAGGAGTCTGCTTTTCGGGACGGCCTTGAGTTCGAATCTTTACGACTCAACCTTTCCGGTGACTACGGAAAATTCAGCTATAAGGCGGAATATCGCTGGTATGAGAATGTCAGTTTTAATACCGTTCGCTACGCAGATGTGACCTACACCCATGATGAATACTGGCAGGTGACGGGCGGCATCACCAAAGTCCCGTTTGGACTCCTTCCCTTTGCATCCAATAATTTTTGGTTTTCCGCTAACTACTATATTGGCTTCGAAGATGATTATGACGCAGGCGCGGTAGTGAATTACGAGCGTGGTAACTGGAGCATACACGGCGGTTACTTTTTAAACGACGAGTATAACGACGCCGCCGAATTTGACCGCTACTCCTTTGATGTGGCGGATGACGGCGAATTTCGAAATAAAGAAGATGGCCAGTATAACCTCAGGGTCAATTACTCCGATAACATCATCCGTGGCGCGACAACAGACATTGGGATGTCGTTGCAACAAACTGAGGTGCTGAACCTCGACACCGTCGATGAGGGCGACATGCGCGCCTGGGCAGTACACCTGCGGCATCAGCAGGGCGACGTTAAAGTTGAACTACAGTACACCGATTATGACTACGATTTGAAGGCACCAAGCGGCCAGCGCCGGGACAGGCTGGCATTTTCTGGTTTCGGCTCGCCGGTGATGATGGCCAGCGAAGGCCGCAGTTATATTGGCAATTTTGTTTATACGTTGCCGTACAAGTTTAAAGAACTCACCCCAATAAAATGCTACAGCGAATACAGCAAAATTGATCCTGATGGCCCCCAGTCACGGCCCTCCTCACAATGGGTTAACGGATGTAGTTTTGGCTGGAGCAAATTGTACGTTTACATTGATACCATACAGGGTAAGAACATGTGGTTTTCCGGCGGACCGGGCCTGGGGCTCGATCTGGGTGGCCGACAACAGACAACAAAGCGACTGAACATTAGTCTTGGTGTTTACTTCTAAATAAGAGTCATTATGCGCACATTATTATTTATTGGATTATTTTTAATGCTTTCACCGGGCCAGGCGCTGGCTCATGCCTGGCTGAAACTTAAGATTGCCACCACCGAGTATGCTCCATATACCTCAACCGACATGGAGCACAATGGCTATATTAACCATATAATCAGCCGGGCATTTCTGGAGACCGGTGTCATCGTAGAGTTTACGTCCATGTCATGGGAAGACGCGATTGAGGCGGCAAGTTCAGGTGAATACGATGCGGTATCGTATGGTAACTTTGTCCGCTCACGAGAAGACGAGTTCTGGCACAGCGATCCTATCTCTGCCGAAAACCTGGTGTTTTATGTTAATAAATCATCAGGCCCCAAACGCTGGTCGTCGCTGTCAGAGTTGAAAGAATACAAAATGGGTGTCACCGAGCAGTATCTCTATTCAGATGAGCTGGCGGATTATATAAAAAATACGTCAACCACGAAAACTTACGAGAGCGATAACGCTAACTTAGAGGCGCTCATTGAGGGTGAAACCGATATCTTCCCCATTGATGAACTTACCGGCTGGTATCTGTTACAGCAGAACTTTTCCAGCGGTGAACGCGAGGAGGTTTCATTACTCGAACCTCGCATTTCTACAGTTACCACGCACCTGCTGGTGCCGAAAGGCAAAGGCGATGACAGACTGGTGCTGGCACTCTTCAATAAAGGGCTTGAGCAACTCACATTGCAGGGTGAAATGAAGCGCTTTAAGCAATTACTGCGTGACGGCTTCTACCAGCATCCTGGCGAGCAAATCAACTACGACCGCCGCTAGCGTCACCTTTTTGCAGGCCAACCCGGCCTGCAAACCACAGGACTACTGTGTGTAGGCCTGTCCCGAATTACGCCCTGCATCAGGCTTATTGTTACGGCGCGGACGTGAACGCCGTGACGGTGATGCTTTTTGACCCGCGTCGTTTGTTCTATTCGCTTTTGGTTTTTTAGGCTTCTTGGGCTTTTTGGGCGCAGACAAACTTGTCGGAGCCAGTGATAATGCTGGCTCAAACCCAGCCAGGTGCTGACGTGGCAGCAACTTTTGGATCAGAGTTTCAATGTCCTTGAGCTGGGACAGCTCATCGGCACTAACCAGCGACCAGGCTTCGCCTTCCGCCCCGGCACGACCGGTACGGCCAATCCGGTGAACATAGTCCGCGGCGGTATTTGGCAGATCCAGGTTAACTACAATCGGTAACTGACTAATATCGATACCGCGCGCAGCAATATCGGTGGCGACCATGACATCAATATCGCCGCTCTTGAATGCACTTAGTGCTTTAGTCCGTGCGCCCTGGCTTTTGTTGCCATGGATTGCTGCACTTGGGATTCCGGCAGCATCGAGCTTTTTCGAGACACGATTTGCACCATGTTTCGTACGGCTGAATACCAGCGCCTGCTTCCAGTTATTTTGTTTTATCAGCGAAATCAGAGCTGGGATTTTGCGATTTTTATCCAGTGGTACCAATGTCTGTGTGACTGAATCCACCGTCGAGTTTTCAGGCGCAGTAGAAATCTTTACAGGCTGCTTTGTGATGGTTTCTGCCAGCGCTGTAACCGTGGGTGAAAACGTTGCTGAAAACAACAGCGTCTGGCGCTGTTCAGGCAGCAACTTTAAAATGCGTTTTATGTCGTGAATGAAGCCCATATCCAGCATTCTGTCTGCTTCATCCAGCACCAGAATTTCCAGCTGATGAAATTTCACAGCGTTTTGCTGATACAGATCGAGCAGCCGTCCTGGCGTTGCCACCAGCACATCGACACCGCGACGCAGACGTTTCATTTGCGGATTAATGCCTACCCCACCAAAAACCACAGCACTGGACAATGGCAAGTCACGACTGTACTCACTCACACTTTGTTCAACCTGCGCAGCCAGTTCACGGGTTGGCGTCAGGATCAGTGCCCGAACACAGTTCGACGCAGGCTTTCTGCCTTCGCTCAGACGTTGCAATAAAGGCAAAGCAAAGCCTGCGGTTTTGCCGGTGCCAGTCTGTGCGGCAGCCAGCACATCCTTGCCTGTGAGCACCGCGGGTATGGCCTGCTCCTGAATCGGTGACGGCGTTGTATACCCCTGCGCAGAAACAGCATTTTGCAGGGACGCGGATAAGCCCAACTTAGAAAAAGACATGGCAACCTCGGGTGGTCAGAAAAATAGACGGGATGGGAATAGTGTAATGAACGGGCACCGATGATGTGCCCGCTGAAAGGTAAGTACTTATAATACTTCTACGTCTGCCGCTTGCGGGCCTTTGTTACCTTGTTCGACGACGAACTGTACATTCTGACCTTCTGTCAGTGTACGGAAACCGTCAGACTTAATGGCGCGGAAATGTACAAATACATCTTTACCGCCATCTGGCTGAGAAATAAAACCGAAGCCTTTTGCTTCGTCGAACCATTTTACTGTGCCTGTTGTTGTAGACATGGATAACTCCTAAAAAATAATAGATGAGCGCGGTTACGCACCCGATTTGCGATGAAGGGCTATCGAATCTTGGGAACAGGTCTAAATCAGTAAAGGTCGAAATGAGAATCGCACGAGGTGACTAACAAGGGACTAACGGATGTAGCATGGATCAAAGTTAAATAGAACCTTCAAAAGGCGAGCGCAGTGTATCACCCTTATTTGACATGTGCCAGTTTATTTTTCACACATTGCACATTGTTTTTTCTCTGCGCCAATATCGATATTGCATCCATATTGCTAATTGGGTCGTTTATGTAGCAGGATGGATAACTGCCGAAGAGGTAATCGATGTTGCACTCTTTGGTTCACAACATGCCAGAGGTGCTCATGGAACATGAAACGCTGTTTCCGTTATTATGCAATACTGCAAGCGGTGACAAGAACGCTTTTGCGAAACTTTACCAGATAACCAGCCCACAACTTTACGCCGTTGCGCTAAAAATGCTCAAAAAGCCGGACCTCGCTGATGAAGCGACCCAGGATGCATTTGTGAAAATATGGCATAACGCGGGTCACTATCAGCGCGCCAAAGGGACCGTGCTGACCTGGATGGTCAGTATTGTTCGCTATCGCGCACTGGATTTAATGCGCTACCACAAAGTCAGAAATGAAGTTGACCTCGAAGCCGAGGCCATTCCCGATAAACCTGATAACGCTCAGCGCTTTAGTGCAGAGCAGCAAAAACTCGAAGAGTGCATGGATGAACTCGATCAGTCACAGCGCCAGGCAATTCAGCTTGCCTACGTTAACGGGCTGTCGCATCAGGAAGTGGTGCATCATTTGTCCTCGCCACTTGGCACAATTAAAAGCTGGATCCGCCGGGGTCTGCAAAGTCTGAAGCGGTGTTTGTCACTATGAATTATTTAATTGAAGAACGCTATAACGCGCTGGCCGCAGAATACGTGATTGGCACATTGCGCGGCAAAGCCCGAATTCGCTTTCAAAAACTGATGATGCAATATCAGGCAATACACGATGCAACCTGTCTTTGGGAGCAATACCTTGAAGGCCTGAACCATTCAGTTGCACCGGTTACCCCGCCACCTAAAGTGTGGGCCGAAATTCAGCGACGCTTAGGGCATGCTGATGCACCGCAGGCGGTTCCCGATCAACCCGCCAAACCATCGCGTAACCCATGGCAATGGACAGCCCTGACAGGGTTAGCCGCGGCCGTGATCGTTGCGTTGTTTTTGATCGTTCCACAAAAAACAGCTGAGTTACCGGTCTCGCAGGTGGCCATTGTCAGTGACAATGACAACCAGCCACTGTGGATTGTTGAAGTATCCCGTGAATCAATTAAGGTCAGAGTGACGGATGCACTCGCCCCGTTGCCTGATACAGATTATGAGTTATGGATGGTGCCGGCCAATGATGCCGCCCCGATTTCCCTGGGTTTACTACCAGAATCGGGCAGTCTGCTTGCCGCTGCACCTGACTTTTTGTTCAGTGACAACATTAAAGCACTGGCCGTCAGTAAAGAACCGCCAGGTGGCTCGCCAACCGGCAGTCCGTCTGAAGTGCTCTATATCGCACCATTGTTTAAAGTCTGAGCACACGTCTCAAAGCCGGCAACACTGCCGGCTTTTCATTAAATTTAAAAATATTTTACATTTTTTGCATCTAGCAGCACTTCCCTGCCGTAAGGCTTGATGAATACACAACACAAGGAATTCATCATGCTCTTGAAAAAATCGACATTGTTGACCGCTTCGGTTGCACTTGTTGCCAGTAGTGTTATGGCATCAAGTCACCGTGAAGCTCCCAACATTACGCGTCACCCTACGCTGGACAGTACCGACTTTTACGCGTTCAGTAGTTATGAGCCTGGCCGCGAAGGGTATGTCACCTTTATCGCCAACTATATACCACTGCAAGATCCTTACGGTGGCCCCAATTACTATGCGATGGACCCCTATGCGGAATACGTTATTCACATCGATAGCGACGGCGATGCGACCGAGGACATGAGCTTTGTGTTTAATTTCTCGCAAATGCTGCCCTCGGATAATGAAGGTGTGGCATTGCCGGTCGGCCCTGATGACGCACAGAAGATGATTAAAGTGCCGCTTAAGAATGTTGGGCCTGTGTCTGCAGAAGACAGCAGTGCCGCCAACTTCTCTGAAATGTATACGCTGGAAGTAGTCAGTGGCGACATGCAAAGTGGTACACGCACTGAAATAACCCCTGCCGCAGGCGGTATGTTCAAAAAACCGCTGGATTATATCGGTAACAAAACCTTTACCAGCAGCGAAGAATATCAGCGCTACGCGGATACCTTCGTTTATGACATCTCGGTTCCGGGCTGTAGTGATATGGGACGCGTGTTTGTCGGCCAGCGTAAAGACCCCTTTGTTGTAAATCTGGGCGAAACCTTCGACCTGGTCAATTATGTGCCAGTTGAGGGTGACAGTGCACCTGGTGCCGGTGATGGCGGCGGTTTCCCCGGCGGTATCACACAGGACAGCGCCAATGACGACCTGAAAGATAAAAATGTGACATCGCTGGCCATTGAAGTACCCGCGAGTTGTGTGACCGGTGATGGCAATGGTGTCATTGGTAGCTGGACAACTGCTCGCTTACCGCAGGCTCGCATCCTGAACCCTGACGCTACGTTTGAGAAACCCGAGGTGCATGGCGGTGCCATGACACAGGTATCACGCCTGGGTAACCCACTGGTCAACGAACTGGTTATTGGTATTGGTGATAAAGACACCTTTTCAACCTCTCACCCCAGTGAAGATGGTCAGTTCGCTGATTATGTAACCCATCCGGTGTTGCCCGAGCTTCTGAACGTACTGTTCAGAGATGCCGTCAATGACACGCTGGGTACATCTATTGATACGCTGGCACCCACCAATTTCCCACGTAACGATCTGGTCACGGCGTTTTTGACCGGTTTTGAAGGTGTGAACCAGCAAAGCTCGGTTACTGCGTCGGAAATGCTGCGTCTTAATACAGCTATTGACGCCACCCCTGCAGAGCAACAGTCTGCCTTTGGTGTGGCAGGAGACGATTTAGCCGGGTTCCCTAACGGACGTCGCCCAGGTGATGACGTCGTCGATATCGCCCTGCGCGTTGTCATGGGTCGGCTGTGTTATCCCATTCCAATCAATGGTGAAGACACCGCGCTGGGTCTTTGTGAAGAAGAGGATGCGAGTGTAGGCAACGTGCCCTTCACAGATGGTGCCCCCGTGGATGCGTCCATGGTTGACAGCAGCTTTCCTTACCTGAAGACGCCACTTGCCGGCTCAGAATAGGAGGTTTGACATGAACCATTCAATAAAACTGCTGCTTGTAGCAGGGTTGGCAGGCTCACTGTCAGGCTGCTTCGACAGTGATGATGACGACAACGACAATCAGGACGGTATGCAAAATGCAGCGCCGACTGCGACGGACGCGTCATTCACTACCGAGGCAGACACCGCCTTTACCGAGATGCTGGATGCTTCTGATCCGGATGGTGATACGCTGACCTATGCACTGGAAGAGGAGCCCACGATGGGCAGTGTTGAGGTCATGGACAGCGGCGAGTTCACCTATACGCCTGCGGCGCAGGTGACTGGCATGGACAGCTTTGTGTTTTCGGTATCTGACGGCACCAATGCTGCCGTGACCGCAACGGTCTCAATCACCATCGAAGACCAGCAGGTCTCGCTGACCAGCTATACGCGGGAGGCGTTTATGCAAGATGCAACCGATACGCCATTACCGGTGAACGGCAGAACGTTTACCGATGATGCTGATGATGGTGCATTCGACGATCTGCTGATGGATCAGTAATCCACTTTCGCCAGGGACGGTGTTTTTAGTTTAAAACAGACCACAGCCAGGCGCAGAACCCTGATCCTGGTTTCCACAACGACTGGCTGTGGCTGTTTTTCTGTTCATCACAACATCGACACCTGTACGTTGTCGTCGCGCAGTCAGACAGGCTGGCAATCATTTCTGCTATCACCCAAAATCTCTCCCCTTCATTAATTAAACGCGCCTTTGTGCGGGGTTACTAAGTGGTGCGACAATTTGCCGCATCCCGGCTTTTGAATTTGGTTGTTATTATCCGAATTAAATTCTTATTAGTCAGGTTGTTATGCTGTTACGTTTCCCATTGCTATTACCCGTTTCACTATTGGTTTCTGTCCCCACCGTACTCGCCAGTAATATCGCTGACAGTGAGCTTGAGCATATCGAAATCACTGGTCACGCGCACGAGCAGGAAGTGCATGGCGCTGTCGATGAACTGCTAAACCAGCGTGGCGTAACATTTTCTGAAGCTGGAGGCGTGTCGGCGCTACCGGTAATCAACGGGCTAATGGGCGACCGCATCAGTGTCTCAGTTGATGGCGCGACTCTGACCGCTGCCTGTGCCAACCAGATGAACCCGCCGCTTTCTTATGTTTCAGCCAACCAGATACGTCATGTTCAGGTTTTACCGGGCGTTTCGCCAGTAAGTCGTGGAGGCGACAATATTGCCGGTGTTATTGCGCTTGAGACAATAAACCCACAGTACAGTGAGCAGTCCCATTTTACGGTGCAATCAGGCAATGCCGGACTTTCCTATCGCAGCGCTAACCAGCTACAAGGCGTCAATGGTAGCCTGCACCTTGCCAGTGACACGCTGAGTCTGCGCTATACCGGCGCTTTTGAAGACGCCAAAAGTTATCAGGATGGTAATGGCGCGACCGTTTTCGACACCCTGTATCGTGCCCAAAATCATGCGCTGACTGGCGCTTTCAGAGACGATACTGCGCAGCTTGCAGTTAAAGTCAGTCATCAGGCCATTCCCTTTCAGGGGTTTGCCAACCAGTACATGGACATGACTGACAATACCAGCACTGGCGTCACCGTTCGCTACGAGCATGGATTCACCTCAGGCGATCTGTTGGTGCACGCCAACTGGCATGAAGTTGACCATGAAATGGGCTTTTTCAGCGCGCAGAAAACCGGCATGATGCCGATGCTGACGGATGCCAGCGATCGGTCGCTGAAAATGGCCTGGAATATGTCACTAAGCCCTGCCCACCAGCTATCGTTAGGCGCCGAATATCATGACTACCGTCTGGATGACTGGTGGCCGGCGCTTGACGGCTCAATGATGATGGGGCCTGATGACTTTATCAATATCAATAATGGTAAGCGGACACGCGCTGCCATGTACGGCGAAACAGACATGGCCCTGGCTGCAAACTGGCAGTTATCAGCTGGCGTACGGCTTGAACATGTCGTCACCAACACGGACGAGGTACAGCCTTATAACCGCATGCCGATGATGGGCATGCCGAATAAAGACGCGGCAGCCGCCGACCGCTTTAACCAGGCGTCGCGTAAGCGCTCGGAAAATCTGGTCGATATAACGCTGTTGCTGACCCATCGTATAGCTGACAACCACCACTGGCAGGCCGGCCTGTCACGCAAAAACCGGGCGCCCAATCTGTACGAGCGTTATAGCTGGGGCAAAGGCACTATGGCCACCACCATGATTGGCTGGTTTGGTGACGGCAACGGCTACACGGGCAATCTGACGCTGACGGCGGAAACAGCGCACACTTTCAGCGTAGGCTATACGTTTGAGAATTCGAAAGCCACGACTGCACTGAGCATTACACCGTATTACACCAAGGTGGACGATTATATTGATGTCGATGTCACCGGTCAGTTCTTTGCCTTCAACCGCATGCAGCAACCCGGCGCGATGCGTAACTCACTGACGTTTACCAACCTCGACGCCACGCTTTACGGGGTGGATATGAGTGCCCGCCACCTGCTATTCAGCAGCCAGCATCGCGGAGAACTGAATGTATCAGTAAATGCTGCCCTAAACCGTGGTAGTCGTGATGACAGTGGCGAGCCACTTTATCAGCAAATGCCCTGGCAATGGGGAGTGCAGTTGCAACACACACTGGGCGGCTGGACAAACAGTCTGCAGCTTCAGTGGGTTGCTGACAAAACTCGCGTCGATCCACGGCGCCTGGAAAACCGCACAGGCAGCTATACCCTTATCAACCTGCACAGTGCTTACCAGTGGGAGCATCTGAGCATACGCGCGGGCATTTCTAATTTATTTGACAAGGACTATGCCTTACCATTGGGCGGTGTCAGCGTCGCCGATATTCGCATGCAACGTTCCCAGGACTTTTTGCAACTTGCCGGAGAGGGCCGCTCGGTTAATATAGAGCTGAATTACCGGTTTTAGGTTTTTATGTTACTGCTACTTGTTATTGCCCTGTCTAAACGTTCGCGGTTTTCCGTATGGCTGACTACCCTGCTTTTGCTTAGCGAAGTCCTGCTGGTTAACGCAGTGCTGGCCGTAAATGGCGGTGCGAGTAATCCGTTTGGTGTTGTGCTGCTGATCCCTATCGTACTGGCATTTATGTTATTGCCACTGGCCGTTGCGGTCGCTGTACTGATGGTAACCATTGCCTTACAAAGTGCACAGTTACTGATGCTGTCCGGCAGTGGCCATGCTGGGCACGCCATGCTGGGACATTATCATGGGATGATTCTGGGCTTTGTGTTTACCGGCTTACTGATAGGCGTCGTTATCCGTTACTTTCGCTGGCAACTGGCCAGTCGGGAACAGCAAATTCAGCGTATGCGTGAACGCCAGTTACGCGACGAACAGTTGCTGGCTATTGGCACTGCAGCTGCACAACTGACACACGATGTTGCTACGCCTGCACAAACCATTCGGCTGCTGCTCGAAGAAGCCGGAGAGTCACCTTCGCCCCCGGCCTGGGTAGAGCAGCTCAATGCTGAGTTTGGCCGTATTGAGTCGCACCTGCATACCTGGCGTACGCTGGCTGATGATATTCGCGAAAAGCGCACCTTTGCTTATTCCCCTGATACACTCTGGCAAGCGCTCCAGAAAACGCTGCATACAGCACGGCCAGAAGCCCGGATTTCATGGCACTGTAATACGCTGCCGGATGCTTCTGTTCACGCTGATCGCACGCTACTGCCTGCTATTTCCAGTATTGTGATAAATGCGTGTGAAGCGACCCACCGGCTAGCCAGCCATCCTGTCGAGGTAACCAGCAACGCCACCGGGCATGGCTGGCAACTGGCCATCGCCAATGCCTGTGATGTGATTGATGATGCCATGCTCGAGCAGCTTGGCGCACAATTTATGACGAGCAGTACTGGCCACGGCGTTGGCGCTGTGATCAGCAACGCCACCATCGAGCGTTTTGGCGGTAGTGTCACCTGGCAGCGAAATGGTCAAATACTTGTCACGCTGATTACGTTACCGGTGAGCCCGTCGTGAGGATTATTCTTATTGACGATGATGCGGTGTTTCTTGAAACATTAACGCGCCGCTTACGAAATACCGGCCGCTATCAGGTAACGCCGTGTGAGTCAGCCAAAGACGCATTGACGCTGTCGATGACACAGGCGGACGCGCTTTTGCTGGATATGCAGTTAGGACAGGAATCGGGGCTCGATGCTATTGCTCCCTTACGCACACGCTTCGCGCCACAGCATCTGATTATGCTTACTGGCTATGCCAGCATCGCCACCACGGTAGAAGCAATGAAGCGTGGCGCGACTGATTATCTTGCAAAGCCTGTCAGCCTGAATGACATAAGGCGTAAACTGGAAGGTACGGACAGCGTACAGGCCGACTTTACGCCACTATCAACCGCACAGCTTGAGCGTGAACATATTGAACATACCCTCCACCAGCATCAAGGGAATATCAGCGCAACGGCTGCAGCACTTGGCATGCACAGGCGCACTTTGCAACGTAAGCTAAAAAAATTCTCGCGCGGAAGTTAACCACTCAGCAGACGCAGCAAGGATGTACATATTTTAGTTAATATGTGCACCATTTAGCCGTTTGCTGCATATGTATACACACCATATTTTAAGCTGTGGGAGCTTTCTTATGCTTAAACATCTTCTTGCATTGCTGGCGGCACTGCTGGTCAGTGCCGGTGTGATTGCCGATGACCATAGGTTACCGTCCAATGTGACCTTCGAAAAATGGCAGGTTCCGTGGGAAAATACCCGCCCCCGAGATCCGATGATGGACAGTAAAGGCAATGTCTGGTTTTGCGGTCAGGCGGGCAACTATATCGGCAAGCTGAACCCGGCGACTGGCGATTTTGCGCGCTTTGACATGAGCCCGAACACTAATCCACACAACCTGATCGTCGATAGCGATGACAATGTCTGGTATGCCGGTAATCAGAATGCCCACATTGGTATGCTGAACCCTGAAACCGGTGATATTACCCGTTACCCAATGCCTGATGACGAGGCCAGAGACCCTCATACCCTGACCTTCGATGCACAGGAAAATATCTGGTTTACTGTTCAGTGGGGTAATTTCATTGGTTATCTCGACACCCAGTCAGGTGACGTAACACTGCATAAAGTGCCCATCTCTAATGCCCGCCCTTATGGCATCAGACTGGATGATAACGATACGCCCTGGATCGTGTTGCTAGGCACCAACAAGCTGGCCACTGTTCAAAATGGTGAGATCAACCTGATTGACCTGCCTCGCGAAGATGCCCGCCCCCGTCGCCTGGAAATTACAGATGATGGCAAGCTCTGGTATTCCGACTACGCCGAAGGCCGCTTAGGCAGCTACGATCCACAAACAGACACATTTGAAGAATGGGTACTGCCTACCGGTGCGTCGTCATCACCATACGCTACGGCACGGGACAACCAGGGACGTATATGGCTGACAGATACCTCAGCGATCCCAAATCAGTTTATTGGTTTCTCGCCTGAACAAAAAGCCTTTATCAGCCAGACAGAAGTCGAATTTGGTGGCCATATCCGGCACACGTATGTGAACAGAACGACAGGGGCTATCTGGTTTGGCACTGACAGCGGGTATATCGCCAGAGCCATGCCAGAATAATAACCAGGCGCGCTGGACATCGCGCCGTCATAAAACGACAGGCTGATCAGGTAAAGATCCGTGGTGCCAGAAACACGGCCAGAAAAGTAACCAGCGCGACGCTGGTGAGGTTGAGCCACAATCCGGTCCGCACCATCTGCGGAATGCTGATGTATCCAGACGAAAATACAATGGCATTCGGTGGGGTCGCGACCGGCAGCATAAATGCGCAACTGGCGGCCAGCGTTACCGGTACCGCCAGCGCGAGGGGTGAGCCGCCCATTTCCAACGCAACCACGGCCATCACCGGCAGAAACGTTGCCGTGGTGGCCAGATTACTGGTCAGTTCGGTCAGAAAGATAACTAACGTCGTTGCTGCCAGAATAACGATAACCAGACCAAATCCCTGTAACCCCGCAAGACTCTCACCCAGCCACTGCGCCAGACCTGTATCCGACACGGCCGCCGCCAGACTAAGACCACCACCGAATAACAACAGGATCCCCCAGGGGATTTGCTGCAGATCGCACACGTCCAGCAGACGTGCACCGCTTACTTTCCTGCCGGGAACAATAAACATCAGCAGCGCGCTAATCATTGCGATCCCCGCATCGCTTATCCCTTCAATGCCCAGCCAGTTACTCAGCACGGGGCGGAGCATCCAGGCCAGTGCAGTGGCAAGAAAGATAAGCGCTACACGTATTTCTTCTGGCGCCAGCGTGCCCAGCTCCGCGTACTGAACACGCAGATTTTCTCTCACATGCTGCGGGGTCGCAAAGCTGACCGGATACACATAGCGCGTCAGTAACCACCAGGTGAGGGGCAGCAAACACACAGCAACCGGCAGCCCCAACAGCATCCAGCGAGCAAATCCAATCTGTACATTGTGGGATTCGGCCATATACCCGGCCAGAAAGGCATTGGGCGGGGTACCGACCAGCGTTGCCACACCACCAATTGTGGCGGCATATGCCACACCGAGCAATAGCGACAACTGAAAGTTTTGTTGCTCGGAGCGGTCATGCTGTTGCATGGTGGTAAGTACTGATACGGCGATTGGCAACAACATCATGGTGGTAGAAGTGTTGGTCATCCACATACTGAGCAGCGCACTGACCAGCATAAAACCCAGCACGACAGAACGGGCACTGGCGCTGACAAAGGTAAGGATAAACAAGGCGATACGCCGGTGCAGCCCCGACTTCTGGATCCCGGCAGCCAGCACAAAGCCCCCAAGGAAAAGATAAATGGTGGGATTCGCGTACGGGGCGGCAGCATCTTTCATTGACATGATGCCAAGTGGATCAAAGGCAATAAGCGGAAGCAGCGCAGTCGCCGGTACAGCGATGGCCTCGGTCGCCCACCATATGGCCATCCACAACGCGACCGCTGCGGTCATCCAGGCAACCCCGTCCAGTCCTGCCGGCGGCGCTGTCAGTAACAAAGCAACAAACGCCAGCGGACCGGCTACCAGACCAGTGTTCTGATAGTGCCTGCGCTGGGGTTGCGATTGCTCTTCTGGCAGTGTCTTACTGCGTTTCACAAATCTCTGCCTGTCTGAAATAAATGGTTGTACGCGAAGGGACAACTGGATGGATATGTACCATCAATTGCTGTCCCTCGCCCCGCTCTCTCTTTATACTACAGCCGTGTGCAGACAGGAATTCTCTTTATGTCACCTCGCTTATTTTATTGTTTTACCGCACTGCTCGCTTTACCGCTGATGACGGCTATGCAGAACACAGCGAGCGCTGAGGACTCGCAGGCTGCGAATGTATGTCCTGCGCTGAACACCACCGAGCTGATGCATGACGTCACGGTGCTGGCCAGTGATGAGTTTGCTGGCAGAGAGCCCGCAACCAGGGGCCATGAGAAAGCACGGCAATACATCACCAAACGGTTCGCCGAGGTGCCGTTATCCGCGTTTCAGAGCACCTTTATTCACCCGTTTGAGTACGGCAGCAGCGGCCGCGGAACGAATATTATTGGCTATGCGAAAGGCACACAGTACTCTTCCCGCTACATTGTCATCACCGCCCATTATGACCACCTTGGCTATAAAGGCGGCCACATCTACAATGGGGCCGATGACAACGCATCTGGCGTGGCGGCAATGTTGGCACTGGCCCAGCAGCTGGCACTTACGCCACCACTACACAGTGTCATATTTATTGCCACAGATGCCGAAGAAGAGGGTCTGCATGGCGCACACGCCTTTTTCAGAGACCTGCCGGTTGCTTCATCAGCTATCGCACTGAACATCAATATCGACATGGTTGGCCAGGGGGGCAACCGTGACCGGCTGCTGTTGATTCATGATGGCATTCATTCTTACCTGAAAAAGCCGCTTACACGGCTTAAGGACACTGTCAGTTCCTCACACCTCAGGCTGGGGCTCCGCAATGCCAGAAGCCAGCATTCCGCCCTCACCAGAAGTAACCGGGAAAACTGGCAACAGGCCAGTGACTATGCAGTCTTTGGAGAAAAGGGGATCCCGTTTATCCACATCGGATCCGCCACGCATAATGATTACCATCAGCCCACTGATACAGTTGGAAATATCGACACGGGCTTTTTTACGCAGTCCGCCGGTATTGCTCACTGCGTTTTCAGGGCGTTAGATAAAGCATTGCCCGCCCACAGCTCCTAATAACGGCATCCCATGTCAGAAAGGTAGCAATGCAGCGGGCGACAGGGCATAAAAAACCACGTGGTGGGGTTTGCCGGGTATCACTGCTGCCGCCTCAGCAGGCAGCGCCAGATGTATTATTGCGCGTGAAGCGCTGACTGGGCAGGAAGTTTATCGATATATACCTGTAGCCTTGCAGCGGACAATTCCCCCATATGCATGTCCACCAGTTTCCCCCTGCGATTAAAGAACAGGGTTGTCGGAAGCCCGGCGGCGCCGGATGAGCGACTAAGCGCCCGGGTCCTGTCCAGCAGCACATTATCAAGCTTTAGCCTGTTACGCTTTAAAAACGTTGCTACGGCAGAGGCAGTCTCTCCCTGATTAACAAAGATAAAGTGGAGATCATCGTTCGCTGCCTGCGCCGCTTCCAGTACCGGCATTTCGCGACGACAGGGGGGACACCAGGATGCCCAGTAATTTACCACCATCGGCTTCCCTGAATACGCTGACAACGACAATGTATCGCCAGACAATGTTGCGACCGGTTCGCTGGGTAGACTTTTACCCTGTTTATACAGCGTCATTGCAAGATCACCGGGCACCAGGACCAGCAAGGCAACAGCAATGCCCCTCACATACACGCCAAGCAACGCTTTATGACGGTAGCAGTAGAGAAGCAGCGCAGTAATGAAAGCAAAGTATCCAGTGGACGCGGAAAAACCACCGTCGCGAATATTCAGGATATGCAACGGTGCCTCGCTGTACTGGCTCCAGAACCTGATAACAAAAACCGTTCGGGCCAGGAACAAGGCACTCAGCGCTGCGATATAAATGCCCGATGTTGCGCGCTCGGCCAGTTGCTCATTACCTGCAATCTTACGTCGCCCGGATAAAAATTTTGTCGCCCCTATGAACACGCCCAGTGTGAGAAAAAGCAACAGCGTATCAAGCGGCAGTGCCAGCGGCCCCAGTGAAAGACTCATGAGCGTTTACCTTTTAGCAAGATGCGAATACACCCAGCGCCAGCCTACCGGACTGAACTGACAAACATAGCGCGCTGCGTTTAACTGGCCTGACTGTGCGATATACCGCTATGTCCTTTTCATTAATCAAATGTTGTCAGCCACACAGCTACTGACTATATTTTAACCACCCCTGTTAATAGTGTGTGCCCTGGTAAAGGAAAAACGATGACTTCCCACCTCTTTTCTGTCGGCGCTTACCGGTGTCTTTGCTGCTGGTCAGGCAGCTGCGCCCGGCTTTTTGCTTACGGGTCGTCTGCCATAGACCGCCCCCACAATAAGGATGTTGCAGATGCTTAGTCTTAATGATGGCTTTAATCATCAGCGGCCCGACTGCAAAGCGGAAGTCAGACACCTGCAACGCCTGCTACGCTTGCTGGGAGAAAACCTGGAGGCGGATGGCTTTTTCGGCCAGGCAACACAGGACGCTGTCATCGCGGTTCAGAAGCAGGCAGATCTGACACAGACCGGTGTTGTCGATGACGCTACCTGGCAGGCACTGGAACGCACGATAATACGCAATCACAGTGCCGAGTCGACACATGCTGAGAATACGGATACCCCGAAGGTGAGGCTGCGGGATGATTTTCGTGGTGATCTTGCCTGGATCCATGCGCGGGAAGGCCACGCCGGTAAGCCCTACTGGCCAGGGGGCGCGTCTGGAGTAACCCTTGATCCTGGTTTTGATCTGGGCCAGCAGGAGCCACAGGCATTGGATGAGCATTACCAGCATGTACTGACACCTCAGCAACTCAGTGCCTGTCACCGCTGTATTGGTCTGAAAGGTAAAGAAGCAAAATCGTACCTGTCCTCGGCGACAGACTTAGCGGATATCAGGCTCTCTACAAAAGCGGCACTGGATGTGTTTCCGGCGGTTGTGGCGCCATACTGGGCAGCCATTGTTCAGCGGTTCCCGGCTCTTGCAAACACCAACACACCTGGAGCCGTGCAAACAGCACTGTTGTCGCTGGCCTTCAATCGTGGTCCTTATAACCGGGATCTGGCCTCCCTGTCCGACCCCATCAATGCCTCAGACTGGCAAACGGTGGCAGATAATATCAGTGCTATGCAGCAGAATCATTCTCTGGCTGGTATTCGCAAGCGTCGCCGAATGGAAGGTGAAATAATCCTTGCTGCGTTGTCCTAAAAAGAGAAACAGGCGCCGCTGGCGGGTGCAGATATTATGGGCGACGCATCTTTTTGCCTGTATCAGAAGATAATTTCACTTTACGCTTTAGGGAAGATGCGAATAAGTCTATCATCACTCAGCGAGTCCTGAAGTGCGTAGTCTCAAGGCAGGTTTCGCAAGCAATGGCCATCGCCCTTGGTAAGAAAGCTAACGCAGCGAATGCGTGCTTCAGGGCTCGCCCTTCGGGGCTTATAGCCAAGCACCTGCTCTGCGTTGGCCTTTTTGACTTAACCCGTTAGGTCTGCAAAAGACCGCCTTGATCAGGCACTTGGCTGTAAGCCTGAGCGGCGATAGACTTATTCGCATCTTCCTTGGCTATTACACGATACAAATCTGATAATTACACAAGGTAGCAACAACGTAACAGGTGTCATGACATCAGCAACAGCAGTGCCCCTTATGCCGTACAGTGTAACGAGCGCCCACATAGAGGTGGCCGTCTCTGCCTGCGAGACGCCTCGCCAAGCGCTGTTCGCCATTGCTGAAAGCGCGGGCTACCGTTACCTGATACGCATCTTTGACCTGACAGAACCGGATTAATAATAAAAATGGAAGTAGCAACGCTGTCTCAACAGTTTGAAGCGCTGATTGATAAAACCCGCGCCGCAGTCGTCAGCACCGAATTCCTGATGCAACTACTGGTGATTGGCCTGATTTACCTGGCCAGTTTTGTTATTGCAGTGCGGCTTAAAAAGCAGTTTCGTTACACACACTCACAGCCTGAGTCGGGCGCGCACAGCCTGTATGTATTGATATATAAGCTGGGCAGCGCTATTTTTCCGGTACTGACAATCAGCTTTCTGAAGCTTACCACGGTGCTGGGTGAGCAATACCAGTTTGACGCATGGTTGCTGAACATTGCGCTGGTAGTAGCAGTAATGATTTTCCTCAACTCGTTTATCAATGCCTTTGTGAGTAATGGGATCATTGCTGCGTTTATGCGTTGGGTTGGCCTGCCGATTGTTTTCTTACATCTTATAGGCGTATTACCCACGGTGATTGAGGCGTTGTCGTCCGTTTCGATGACGGTCGGCAATGTCAATGTGTCTGCCTATGGTGTTACCCGGGTGATGTTCTTCGGTGCACTGCTATTCTGGCTGGGCCGCGCCTCAAACACCGTTGGTCAGGATATCATTCGCAATCATAAAAACCTGGATATCACGACCAAAGAAGTCTTTGCCAAACTCTTTGAAGTTGCCCTGTTCTGTATTGTGATTCTGTTACTGCTGAACATTATGGGTATAAACCTGACCGCACTGGCCGTTTTTGGTGGTGCTGTAGGTGTGGGTCTGGGCCTGGGCTTACAGTCGATTGCCTCTAACTTTATTTCCGGCATCATTATTCTGCTCGACCGTTCGCTGACCGTGGGTGACTATGTCGAACTGGAGGACGGCAGCAAGGGCTTCGTGCGGGAGTTCAAAATGCGCTACGCCGTGCTGGAAACCTACGACGGCAAAGATATCCTGGTTCCCAATGAAAAATTCATCAACTCGCTGCTTATCAACTGGACCCATAAAGATCCAAAACAGCGTTACCGGATTGATTTTTCTGTCGCCTACAAAACCGACATACGCGCAATGGTGGAGCTTATCAAAGACGCTGTCGCCGAACACCCTCAGGTGATCAGCGGCGAGGACATTCCGTTTGAAGAGCGTCCTGACTGTGAAATTGACAGTTTTGGTGACTCCGGGGTCAATATGTTTGTCGAATTCTGGATGGAAGGCATCGACGATGGGAAAAACCGGGTAGGTGGCGATTTGCTGCTTATCGTGTTCGAAACATTGCAAGCTAACAACATTGAGATCCCATTCCCACAGCGTGAGGTTCGGGTACTGAATGAATCTGCCATGACGGTGAAAAATACAACGCCATAGGGCAGCTTCTCATGTCAACAGCGCCAACAGTCAATGCTGGCGCCATGACAGCTGTTGCCGGCATTTTCAGCAGTGGCGGTGCCTGTGTGAAACGCGCCCGGTATTGTAACCAGATTAACTCAGCGACAACAGTGCACTGACCAGCCGATCGCTATCATAAATATCCGGCTGACTCTTTCTGACCAGCTTCGTATCGATCACTTCAATGCCGAGCTGGCGGTATTTTTCAGCGTCTATCGTATCCTGTTGCGGACAAAAACGACTGTCGTAGACAATGAAGTTAAGCAAAGCCGATGGCGCGACAGGGTTTGCAAACTGACTTTGTAACTGCGCCAGCAATGTATCAATCTGATCATGCAGACACATACCATACTGCTCTGGGTCCGTTCCGCGGTTGGGAATGTACACTTTTGGCCCCGGATTCCCTGCAATGGCGCTGGCCACCCCTTGTGGCAAAAGGTTGGCGGTAAGGCTCGAATAATAGCTGCCCGGCGGATAGCAGATAAGCTCGGCCGACCCGATTAACTCACTGTTTTGCTGGTTGAGATGACTTTGTACGGGCTCCAGGCGATCAGAGCGCTTGCTTAATGCCAGCGACTTCACCGAGCTGGTTATTTTCGGCTTTTCTTTACCAGTCAGCCGGTGCTGGCCAACAATATCGGTGCCGTCGCTCAGTCTGGCGGCCAGGTGATAGTTGTCATCAGTGATCATTCGTACCGTACCGCGCACGTTTACCAGCTTTGAGAATAAGTAAATAATCGGATCAAGCTCACGGTGCTGGTTTAAGTATCCCCCTACCAGAATCAGGTTTCCAACACTGGCACCGCGTAAGTCAAACGATGCCGGCATCGCATTGAGAAAATAGCCAAGATGATGGCAGATAAGCGTGCGCATCGGAGCGTCAATACTGCGGATAAGCTTATCGGTGCCTGCAACCATACCGCTTAGCCGTTTATGCAACGTGGTATTTTTGCTGCGTTTGGAAAAACGATAGTTAAACAGGCGCTTGACGTTCGGGTGCCCTAACACCGTCTCGTCCGACAATGCCATCATACGGCTTCGTAAATCGCCTACAGCAGGCATATCGAACGCAGCTCGGAGCTTGGCAGAACTGCCCCCGGAGTCATACGGCGTAACCAGGTGAATGGAGTTATGTGTATATTCGGTGAGTTTTTGGGCGACGCCGTTTAACGCCGTTCCCCCACTAAAAAAAAGAACCCTGGGCCCAAGCTCCGGACTTTTCCTGTAGCGGCTGAGTCGCATTTCATCTGGTACAGTGACAGCCCGGGTCACCAGATAGTCGCGCATTGTTTCTCCCAGAGCAGCGTCGGTGTTGAATGACGCCTGATACGAGTACCTTTCCAATTAAGTTTATATAAAGCGCCTTACTATGCAAATAACGGCATGGCGGTATTAAGTGACGCTACCAGCCCCGCTCCATTTTTAACGTGCAGGGATATTACTCCCTTGCACATAACTGCGACCACTCCAGTTCTGTGCCCGCCAGTCCTAGCGCGCTGACAAACGCCTGGTAGTCGGCCTTACCCATAGCATCGGCAACAGTTTTAAGCTGAGATTTTGCCCGCACCGCTTTCACCTGCAGCAAGTCCAGTCGCTTATCTGCCTGCGGATCAAACTCTGCCGCCAGGATCCCCTGTGCTTTCTGATCGGCATCCCAGTACGCCAGCACGCTGGAGATCATCTTCTGCTGAACGCCAACCATTTGCTTTTGTGACAACAGGTGGCAAAGCTCGGTTTGTGCAGTGAATGTACGAAACTGTTTCTCGGTAACCTGAGGCAACAACGCATCAATGGAAACCAGTAATTCACGGTACTGTCTCACCAGCTTTTGGTGACTCGCTGACGCGTAGGCATGCGCAGGCAACATTGCGATGTCATCCTTAATCATATCGAGGTTTACCAACGTGCGTTGCATCACAGACATGCCAGTGTTTCGTTCCAAAAGGCGTAAATGACCATCATAGCACCCCTTATGCGACAATTTCATCTGCGCCAGGTACAGTGGTTTCGTTGGCGTACTAAGCGGATCAATAACTTCAGCTCATGCGCATTCTGATAAAAGCGCGTTTCTTTTGTCGAGGAACAAGACTTTTTCATTTCGCGTGTTATGCTTTGCACGGTTGTAGATAAATGGCTGTTATACGATGCGACGAAACTTGCGTTCTGCTTTGTCAGGTGCACTAATTTATGCAATTGTGGGCGGGCTCTGGATCCTGTTTTCTGACCAGGCGTTGTCATTATTAGTTGCAGATACAAAGGCGTATCAGGAACTTCAGACCTATAAAGGCTGGTTTTATGTGGTCGTCACATCACTGCTGCTGTTTATGCTGCTGTCACGGGCAGTCAAAAAAACGCAGACGCTGCTGCAAATCGATCCTCTGACTTACTTGCCCCGCCATTTTCAGTTCTCACTGGCACTGGACAAAATATTGAAGAGCCTGCCACACGGCTCGTCGTTGATAATGATGGATATTGATATCAACAATTTTTCTAAAATTAATGAAAGTAAAGGCCATGAATTCGCTGACAAGGTGCTGCTGACACTGGCAAATAAGCTTAAAAACGAATTTCGCGACGGCGCCTTGATTGGCAGGCTGGGGGCTGACAATTTTGGTATCGCGGTTTCTCATCACGAGCACAGTGATAGTTTTGATGTCTATGCCAGCCGGGTATTCAATGCCCTGAAGCGGGTAAGTGACAAACTGGATTATCCGGTTCAGGCGTCAATTGGGATCGCCATTGCACCTGGCGATGGTAAGCGAAGCAGAGAGCTGATCACCCGCGCGACCGCCGCACTGCAAAACCTGAAAGGCAAAGGTGAAGGCCTGTTCGGTTACTTTAGCCGCGAACTGTCAACTCAGTTACAGCGTCGCCAGCTGATAGTCCATGCGCTTCGCCAGCCTGACTGCTTTTCCCGTTTTTCCCTGGTTTACCAGCCGCAATACAATGCGCTGAGCAAACAAGTGTGCGGTGTAGAAGTATTGTGCCGCTGGCATCACCCTGAACTTGGCCCGGTATCGCCTGCGGAATTTATCCCTGTCGCGGAAGAAATTGGCGTATCTGGCCGCATTTCTGACTGGGTCATACGTCAGGCCTACAAAGAGCTGTCTGATTCAGACTGCCTTGCTGTGCTGCCCCGCGTTTCGGTGAATATCTCAGCCACTGAGTTTAATGACGAACTGCAGCTGCAGGCACTGACCCGATTATTCACGCACTACAGTCACTTTGCCAGGTACTGCCAGCTGGAAATTACAGAAACAGCTGCGCTTGAGAACCCCAGGGCCAACAGTCAGCTTCTGATGGCCCTAAAAGCGTTGGGGTTACGCTTTTCGATCGACGATTTTGGCACTGGCTATACCTCGCTGGCGATGCTGCAAAACCTGCCTATCGATGAAATTAAGATCGACCGGGCCTTTGTCAACAGTGTCGAAGCAGACACCAGCACACGGCGGATTGTCATGTCGATTATCGATATTGCCGCTAATTTCGGTGTAAATTCCGTCGCTGAAGGTGTAGAGACGGACAGTCAGTTAAAAGTATTGCAGGAAACACAATGTGCTGAGGTCCAGGGATATCTGTTGTGCCATCCACTGACCATTGAGCAGCTTAAAGTACGACTCAAAGCAGAACGCACCCAAAACGCAGAAGTGCTGTCCGTTAATGCTCCGCGCTGAGAGTCACTTCGGAGTCTGAGGCTTATCGCCTGTCAGTCCATCCGTTTCTGCGTGCACCGGGTAGTGTTGACGTAGCCGGTTAAGCTGGCGACGCGTTTCTTTGTAACTGCCGCTCTCTTTCATTTTTGCACTTTCCAGCAAAGCGGCCTTAGCACTGAGCAACGTCCAGTTTTTCGGCTGGGTTACCAACTGCTTGCCTGCCACTGTATTCAGCCACGCCAGTCCCTGCTTCTCTTTACCGGTTTTACGGTATAGGTCCACCAGAGCCGGCACGAAACTGACCACTGAAAAATCTACCATGCTAACCTGTTCGAACAATTCTACTGCCGTCGCTTTGTCTTGCTGACGATACAAAAACCGGGGCGCACTTTGCCACAGTCGCGCGGCAGCGGAATCCCCCGACAATGCAGCCGCCTGAGCAAAATAGACACTGGCCTGATCAGGTTTTCCGGCACGCATCAACAAGTCGGCCAGGTACAGGTTGTTAGGAGTAGAACGGTCATCGACATCAAGACTGCGCTGCATAGCCGCGATGGCGCCTTCTGTGTCGCCCTGCAACTCACGTAACTTTGCCTGCCAGACGTAGGCCCAGGTATACCGTTCGTCCACGCTCAGCGCCGTTTCGATTGCGGCCTGGGCGGCCTGATACTCTCCGCGCCAAATATGCACAATAGCCAGGTTAACATTAACCCACTGCGACAGCGGATCCAGCCGGACTGCACGACGTGCCCGCTCTATTGCTTTATCTGGCTGCAGCCTGGCCAGTTCCAGCTCTGAGTATAAATACTGTGTTGTCGCGTCCTCGCCATGTTCATCGATAATAAAGTCCAGGGCGGCCTGTGCATCAGAGAAATCGCCACGCTGTGTAGCCAGAATTGCTTTGGCCTGGTAAGCGGCTATCGCAGACGGATTGATAGCCAGGGCCCGCATAATCGCCTGTTCAGCGCTCTCTGTAGCCTTATCTTCTGGCATATACAGATCGTGGAAGTTATAACGTGCATAAATGTATGCCAGGGCTGCGTGCGCCTCTGCCATATCCGGTGCCAGCGCAACCGCCTTCTGAAATTCACGCTCCGCTCGGTAAAACCACTCACTGGTTGTACCGTTCATCAGCCAGTAGCGGCCACTTAGATAATGTTTATATGCAACCGGGTCCGGCTTGTTTAATACGCCGGATGTCTGTTCGGACACCGACAGCTCATCGAGAATCGTTTGCAGTACTGACTGTCTGACGCTGTTAAGCTGCGCGAAGATATTATCAAAGCCACCAGACCACATCAGCGTATCCGTCGATACATCCACCAGCGACAGCACCGCCCTGACACTGTCTCCGGAAGCACGCAGTTCACCGGTGATCACATAACGCACATCCAGCCTGTCAGCCAGTTGACGGACCCGCTCCTGTTGCGGCACACCATTATCGAAACTGTATCCGGTCGCCAGTTGTAAGGCGTTTATGGTCGCCAGCTCACTGGTCAGATCCTCGGTGAAGCCTTTAATCAGCTGTGCCTGCTGCTCAGGCAGAGATTCCGTATTAATGGGCAATACCGCCAGTCTGGCTGGCGCGAACCCCGGCGGTGTCTCATCGAGCTCTCCGGTGAGCGTGCCAAGCAGCACGGCAATCACAATCATGCCAATAAACATCAATGGCAACCAGAACGGCGTCGCCGCTTTGCTCTGTGCAGCGTCACTGTGCTGAGTGTCAGTATCAGGCTCAGCCTGTATCGTTTGCGGCGCTGCTGTCAGGCGATAACCGCGTTTGGGCACTGTCTGAATCAGCCGTCGCGATTTACTGTCGTCGAGTGCGTAACGAAGCTGCGATACTGCTCGTGTCAGCACCTCTTCAACCACTACCCGGCCTTCCCACAGGGTAATTAGCAGAAAGTCACGGCTAACGGTATTTTCGGCATGCTCTACCAGCACACTCAGCACCTGCATGGCTTTTGGCTCAACATGGCGGACATTGCCGTCTTTGGCAATCGTGTTATCCCCCATGTCTATGGTAAAGCCTTCGAGTAGAAATTTATCCGGATGTGAACGGGTCACATTTACCTCTTATTCTTCGGTCCTTAAAAATAAGGCGAATACCAATCCATAGTGAAGTTTATCGTCTCAACGTGAGTCAGAACGTCTGTCTGGACAGGTATAAAAACCAGTTTCATTAGCTAAACCTTAGCGAATCATCGTGCAGCCGTCAGGTTCCTCAGGTCCTTTCCCGCTATCTTTTCATTAACCCTTGTTACATCGGGTTAACAAACTGATGCACTGACACCGCCCTGAGGCTGGAGGAATACTACCATGATCAAAACACGAGTAAGCAAATTTGGCGCATTCTTTTTGGGTGCACTGTTTATCGGTACCAGCGTAAACGCTGAACCCGTACTTTCGATGAAAACCAGCATTGAAGACGTCAACGGTGTACGTGATGTCGAAGCAGGAAATTATCAGACAGGCATCCGTAAACTGGAAGCAGCGCTGGCTAAAACGTCGGTCACCGGCAACCGTCTGCCAATCCTGACCAACCTGTGTGTTGCTCATGTTGCAACGGGAGACCTTGAACAGGCCAATCGCTACTGCAATGATGCTGTGCAACACAGTAACAAGCTGACCAGCACGATTGCACTGAATAATCGCGCCGTCCTGCACTACCTTAACGACGACTTGGTCGCGGCGGCAGCGGATCTTGAGGCGGCCGATAAAAATGCGCGCATGCCAGCCCTGATTAAGGGAAACCTTGAAAAACTGCAGCGGGTAACCACACTGGCCAAAAACTAGTCGTGGTGAATGTAAGTACCGCGCCAGGGCGCGGTACTCCCTCAACTAACGGGTTTTAAGTTTATCCAGATACGTATTTAGTTTTTCCACTGCCCGCTTGATATTCTGCGCGCTGACTTTGGATGAATCGGCTAATTCAGAGACATTTTTGGTCGCATCGCCAATAACCACCATATTCTGATTCAGCACATCGCTTACCTGACTCTGCTCCTCTGCTGCTGTTGCAAGCTGAATCATACGCTGACTAATTTCATCAATGTTCTGAACCGTTTCGCGCATTTGTGCAAACGCCTCATGAGAACGTTCAGCAGCTACGTTCGCGCTTTCATTACCTTTATCAATTATCGATACCGTAGTGGCTACCTCCGTCTGCAGCCCATCAATAACACGCGAAGTCTCATCCACCGACTGCGCGGTTTTTGATGCCAGCGCCCGGACCTCATCGGCAACCACACTAAAGCCACGGCCATGGTCGCCGGCTCTGGCTGCCTCAATGGCCGCATTTAATGCAAGTAAGTTGGTTTGTTCTGCCACGGCACCAATCACATCGAGAATTTTGCGAATTTCATCACTGCGGCTTGATACTTTACTCACCGCTTCTGATGCAGTGCGCATTTGCTCTGCCAGTTGTTTCGCCTCATCGGCAGACGTAGACACTTTTCCTTCTGTTTGTTTCACCGACTCATTCGCATCATTGGCATAACGGGAGGAATCTGATGCCGTGCTGGCCACCTCTCTGGCTGTTTCGGACATTTGCGTTATGGCGGACACAACACTGTCGATTTCAGAAAGCTGGCGCTGGAGCTGCTCACTGGTGCGTTCAGCATAGCCTGCCGACTCTTCACTGTCTTGCCTGACTGAGTTACCCGCTTCTTTGGCCTCTTCCATGATTTCACGTACGGTTTCTCTGAACTGATTGAAGGCCGTACTTAACTGAATAAGTTCTGCATGGGAGCGCACATCAATGCGCTGTGTCAGATCGCCTCCCTGACCGGCCAGTTCTGACATTTTTTCTGCCACCAGCCTGACCGGATCGACAACACTACCGGTAAACACCCTGACCAGAATCAACGCAACAGCCAGTAACACGCCCCCGGCAATCAGTAACATCCAGAGCAGCGCTGAGATATCTCCGGCAATTTGATCACTGATGCGGGTAGCGGGCGCCATGGCGGTATCATAGTTAACTGCAACAATTAATTGCCAGTTAACATCGGGGGTCGAGAGCCTGATAGGCCGCGCCAGATACATAAAACCGTCGTGTACCTGCGTCTCGCTTGAGGTAACAATATTGTCCAGCAATGACGCCTGTGCGGTTGTTGCAAATATTTCAGACACGGGTCTGGCTAATTTATTCTCTGCATCTGTCGCCGCGGCTACAAATCGGTCGTGACTGATGACATACACCTCTGCGCTACCGTTGTAGAGACTTGCTTTGAGTTCTGAGGCATATTGCTGGAGTATTGGTAAATTCAGATCGACACCTACGACGCCCCGAAAACTGTCATTGGCGATCACCGGCACCGTCAAACTGGTCATGACTTCGGTGTAGCCCGGCCTGATTTCATAATTGTACGGGTTCGCAATACAGGGCTTCAGCCGGTCCTTGTTGCACAGATACCATTCTGCCGCCCGGTTGCCAAATTCATCCAGCGTCTCATCAAACTTCTCTTGCGCATCATCAATAGGGATCTGTGAGATACTGCCGTCCTCCTCCCGCACAAAATAGATCTCAAAGGAGCCGACACCGGGAACTGAATGGCTGTTCCCGCTCATAAATTGCGACGCGTTACCGTCAAACTTGTTCTTTTCAAATTGCGCATACATTGACGATGTGCTGCCACCTCTAAGCAGCGTTTCCACCGAGTGTTCAACCTGAGCGCGATTCAGCGCCAGACTGGCCGGCCCTTCAATACTGCCCGCTAACTGTTGCCCAAGAATATGCGAATAAGCGTAATTTTTTTCAATCAGTAGCGACATATCTGCAGCATAGCTTTCGGCGCGCGACGACATTGTGTTCTCAATCTGCTGGCGTATTTCTTCAGACACCTGACCGACGATGTCATCGCGGGTCTGACTCAGGCTGATCAGGCTGATAACCAGAAAGCACAGGGTAAGAACAATAAACAGCAGCCCTACGACAAGTTGCAGCTTGAAGGAAAGTGACCGGTTCGCAAACATAAATCCGCCTGAGTAGTGAGTGATTGAACGGGCATCCCTGCGCCTTGTTAAGTGTAGTACCGGCGCCCCATGTGGCTGCAAAACAGGTTGGAGCGGGTAATACGTAAAATACGTCACAGACTTTCAAGCATAGTGGGAAAATTGAAATACTTCCTGTCAGATCACTGAAAACGATAGAGTTTTACGGTGACGGGCATACCTTATGGCCTGGTTGCCGTCAAAGATGAGCTTAAACGTCATAAAAAAAGCCAGCCCGAAGGCTGGCCTTAACAACGTGATTATCGCACTGCCACCAGTCAGTTTATGCTGGCACTGAGATCATGGCGAAGATCAAACCGGTCCAGTTGCATGACCTTAGTCCAGGCATCGACAAAGTCACGGACGAATCTGTCTTTTGCACCATCATACGCGTACACTTCCGCTACAGCGCGCAACTCTGAATTCGACCCAAAGATAAGATCGACCGGCGTTGCCGTGTAGAGAACCTCACCAGAGCTCCGATCAACCCCTTCGTAGATACTCTCTTTGTCGGTTTTTTGCCATTTGATATCCATGTCAGTGAGATTGACGAAGAAATCATTACTCAACACTCCGGGTTTGTCTGTCAGCACGCCATGGCTGGCGTTTCCGGTATTCGCTCCGAGAGCGCGCATGCCTCCCAGTAAGGCCGTCATTTCAGGAACTGATAAATTCAGCTGAGCAGCCTTGTCCACCAGCATCTGCGTGGGCCCCTGATAACTGGTCTGTGCATTAAAGTAGTTGCGGAACGCATCGGCTTTTGGCTCGAGCAACGCAAAAGCGTCTACATCTGTCTGACTCTGCGTCGCATCACCACGCCCAGGCACGAACGGTACGGTAATATCTACGCCCGCGTCGGCAGCGGCCTGCTCTATCGCTGCAGCCCCAGCCAGCACAATCATATCTGACATGGATATCTGCTTGTCACCTGTGGCGCTGCTGTTAAAGTCACTGCGCACCTCTTGCAACGTGGCGAGAACCTTTTTCAGTTCTGCCGGATCGTTAGCTTGCCAGCCAATTTGAGGCTCCAGTCTGACACGCGCACCCGTCGCGCCACCACGCATATCGGAGGCCCGGAAGCTGGACGCAGACGCCCATGCCGCTTTCACCAGTTGCTGGGTAGTCAGATTGGTATCCAATACTGCTTGTTTAAGCTGCTTTATGTCACCATCATTGACCAGCGGATAATCCACATCCTGCACCGGGTCCTGCCACAGGAAGTCTTCTTCTGGCACATCGTTCCCCAGATAACGCGCTTTGGGTCCCATGTCGCGGTGTGTCAGTTTAAACCACGCTTTGGCAAACGCTTGCTGGTACTCATCAGGGTTAGCCAGGAATCGCTCAGCAATCGCCCGGTATTTGGGATCCGCTTTCAGCGCCAGGTCTGCAGTTGTCATTACCGGCGGATTTTTCTTGCCTTCAACGTGGGCATCCGGAACTGTGTTATGCATAGCCTTGTTCTCAGGCACCCAGATTATGGCACCACCAGGACTACGGGTCTGTTCCCATTCATTATTCAGCAGGTTTGATAAATAGAGGGTCGTCCACTTAGTAGGGGCCTGAGTCCAGGCGCCTTCAAGACCACTGGTTACCGTATCTTCTGAATGCCCCTTACCACATTTATTTTTCCAGCCAAGTCCCTGCTCTTCAAGACCGGCCGCCCCCGGTTCTTTATCCAGACAATCGCCGGCTTTGTGTGCCCCGTGCATTTTCCCAAAGGTGTGACCACCCGCCACCAGAGCGACAGTCTCTTCATCATTCATCGCCATTCGGCCAAAAGCGGTCCGAATATTCTTCGCCGACCCCTTAGGATCCGGCTTTCCTTTAGGGCCTTCCGGATTTACGTAAATAAGCCCCATGTGCGTTGCCCCGAGGGGTCGCTGCAGTTTTCCGTCTTTTTCTTCGCGGTCACTGGCCAGCATCTCCACTTCCGGGCCCCAGTACACCAAATCAGGCTCCCAGTCATCGGTTCGGCCACCGGCAAATCCATAGGTATCGAAGCCCATATTCTCCATACCTACGGTACCCGCCAGTACCATTAAATCGCCCCACGACAGAGCCGGTCCGTATTTTTGTTTAATTGGCCAGAGCAAACGACGGGCTTTATCTAAGTTGCCGTTGTCAGGCCAGCTATTTAGCGGGTCGAAACGCTGTTGTCCGCCGTCACCGCCGCCACGACCGTCGAGTGTGCGGTACGTTCCGGCACTGTGCCATGCCATACGAATAAAGAACGGGCCGTAATTCCCCCAGTCTGCAGGCCACCAGTCCTGTGAGTCTGTGAGTAAGGCCTCGACATCGGCTTTAACCTGGTCCAGATCGAGTTCGTTAAATGCTTTCGCATAATTGAAGTCTTCGCCATACGGATTCGATCGCGGATCATGACTGCGCAATGGCGACAGATCGAGCTGATCGGGCCACCAGAAATTATTCGATTTCGGCGTAAAAGCCTGGGTCATCCCACTGCCTTTCGCTCCTTCTGGCTTGCTCATCTGTTTTTGTTCATCAGCAACCGCGAGCCCTGTAGCCATTGCCAGCGCAATGATTGCCGAGAGTGCTGTTCGTTTGTTGTTCATGGATCTCATTTTACGTTCATCCTTACTCTTCAATACCCATCAGTTGTCTACAGCGCCTTCACGCTGTTAACGATTTACTAACCGTTCACTCTGGTCTAATTAAAATAGTCAAAGGACTAATATTGGTACAACTTATAAAACTAATGCAGATAATTGGAAAATCAGATTAATCCAGAATTTTTACCGACGATGCGCTGCAAACCTGCACTACACCTGATACTTCCGCACACGTCGCGCTGCGATGCGTAATAGATATTTCAGGGCTGACCAGACTCGCTGATTGACTGGGCGAGGTGTTTTTTATCTAATGCGCTTTATGTATTCATTTTGATTATGGTCCGGCCAATGCTGTTGCTTTCACTGATTTATCTGGGCGCTGCCCTTGTTGCTGTTCCTATTGCCAAGCGACTGGGACTGGGTTCCGTACTTGGCTATCTGATTGCAGGCATGATGATCGGCCCCTATGCGCTGGCCTTCGTCGGCGACCAGTCGGAAGTAATGCACTTTGCCGAATTCGGTGTGGTGATGATGCTTTTCCTTATCGGTTTGGAGCTGCAGCCGTCACGCCTGTGGCGACTTCGTCACTCCATATTGGGGCTTGGCGGATTGCAGGTCACACTGACCACCCTTGCGCTATTTGCCGCAGTATGGCTATTGTTTGATATGGCCTGGCAAAGTGCGTTGGCGATAGGCCTGTCGCTTGCACTCTCATCCACAGCCATTGTAGTACAAAGTCTTGAGGAGAAGGGCTGGCTTAAACTGGAAGCGGGTCAGAACAGTTTCTCTGTACTGCTCTTTCAGGATATCGCCGTGATCCCCATCCTGGCCATGCTGCCGTTGCTATCCTTTATGCCGGAGAGTGCCGTACAATCTGATCACGCAGCTTTGACAGCAAACTGGCCGGTACTGGCTCAGGTTGGGGCGTCCATTGCTGCAATTATCGGTATTATTCTGGCAGGCAAATACATTTCGGTACCCGTGTTCCGCTACATTGCCAAAACACGCATGCGGGAGATTTTCACTGTTTTCGCGTTGTTTTTAGTGATCGCGATTGCACTTTTGATGCAAACGCTGGGCTTATCCCCTGCATTAGGCACGTTTCTGGCGGGTGTGGTACTGGCAGAGAGTGAGTTCCGTCACGAACTGGAGGCTGATATCGAGCCCTTTAAAGGGCTGTTACTGGGGCTCTTCTTTGTGGCGGTGGGCGCCTCTATAGACTTTGGCCTGCTTGCTGACAATGTGAGCCTTATTCTGCTACTGGTACTGGCTCTGGTTTGCATAAAGGCAGGCATACTTTACTGTTTGTCACGGGTGTATAATATCAGTCGCTCCCAGCGATTGTTATTTACGATTGCCCTGGCCCAGGGGGGCGAATTTGCCTTTGTCCTGCTGACACTTTCCCGCAAGCTGGCTATCTTATCAGAGGCTGAAGCCGCCATTGTGACCCTGGTTGTGACAATGTCGATGCTAGTCACACCGTTGTTGTTGATGGCATTTGCATATCTGCAGAAGAACAGCGCAGGCGACGCCCCCGCGTTTGACTCTCCCGCCGACATCGCCCCTTCACGGCATGTCATTGTCGCAGGCTACGGACGATTCGGGCAGGTAGTAGGCAGATTACTCAAAGCACAGGGCTACGAAGTTAGCGTACTTGATCACAACCCTTCCCAAATTGACCTTCTGAGGCGCTTTGGCAGTCAGGTGCACTATGGCGATGCAAGCCGTAAAGAATTACTGGACGCAGCTGGCGCTCAGGATGCCCGTCTCCTGGTCATTGCAATTGATGATCCGGACAAAACTCTGGAAATTGTTGCGCTTGCCAGGAAGCATTATCCCAACCTTCAACTGGCGGCCAGAGCCAGAGACCGGCGTCATGCCTATCAGTTAATCCAGCAAAAAGTCTCTGTTTTTAATCGTGAAACTTTCGACTCGGCGATTGTTTTAGCTGTTGAAGCATTACAACTGCTGGGAAACCAAAAGGAAGAGGCGGAGCGTGCCGGACGATTATTTCGTGAGCATGATGTGGAATCAATGTACATGCTGTCGGCATTATGGGGTGATGATGAAACATACGGGGTTGCGGTCCGTCAGCGCATGGAAGACTTAAAACAGGTCCTCGCACAGGACACCGAGGCGCGTGAACGCCTTGCCACCTGTAAGCAGGAGGGGCGGGAAGGCTAAACTTCAGGTATACCTTTTTATACGCCAACAGAAAAATCAATACGCACCAAATCAGGGCTGCCTACGTACCACTGCTATACTGTGTTTTTTACGAGGTAGTCCTAATCCGAGGCGAAAGCGTATTCGCTCGTGACTACTGCAAAGAGATAATTTATGACCGTCACTCTCCCAATTGGGATAGCCATGGCGTTCACTGTAAATTTGCTCGTCGGTATATATTTCGCGTACCTTTGCCGTCGGCTTCCGGATGACGGCGCTTACCGGCACTGGAGTATAGCGTGTGGTCTATACAGTGCCGGTATAGTCATGAGCGTCACCGCGCATTTGTACAGTGATATTGCCCTGTTCACATTATTAGCATGCCTCAGTCTGTTCAGCGCTACCTATGCGCTGTTCACCGGTATTGCTAAGTATGAGCATGCCAGCGTTCAGCCCAAGCTGGCCAGGCAAACCCGCTTTTTCTTTTTTGTCGGTCTTGGCATTGTTACCGTTGCCAGCACCCTCGGGTCGGTCGCCAATGCCATTACATCGCTCATGATGGCAGTGATGCTGCTACTTTGCGACGGTGCTTTTTACCAGCAGAAAAAGCCTGTACAGACATTATTTACGGTTATACGCGCTACCCTTGTCGTGCACGCATTTGTCATGTTCTTTCAGGGCACCGTCATTTTTGTGCAAATGGCGTCGGGGGGCGAAAGTGACACCCAGGCGCTGTTCAACGTTACGCTGCTTTCACACCTGCTACTGACCATCGCGACTGCTGCGCTGTTGCCCCTGCTGCATACTATTTCCAAAAAGGAATACTGGAAAAAGGTGGCAAACCATGATGATTTAACCGGGCTCCTCAGCCGACGGGCATTTATCGCAAGCGCGCTGGATATTATCAATCAGCAGGAAAACGGGCATTTTTCTCTGCTGATTGTCGACATCGATTACTTTAAGCAAATCAACGATCAGTACGGTCACCAGGCAGGTGACGAAGTACTGCGAACCCTGGCTACAACACTGGAAAGTGGCACGCGGGATAATGATATCGTTGGACGACTGGGTGGCGAAGAGTTCGCCATACTCATGCCTGGCCTGTCAGCCGATTTTGCCCAGGTCGTCGCTAACCGCATGCTAGACCGGATTGCCGATAACTCTACTACGTTTAATGACGTCGACATTCAGGCTACTGTAAGTATTGGCATCGCAACCTCCACCGGCATTATGACGACCTGGGATGAATTATTCAGTCAGGCCGACAGTGCGCTCTATACTGCCAAACAGAGAGGACGCAATCTGGTCTTTACTTACACACCGGCAATGCAGGCATAAACCCGGCAATCGCCTGACAAGCACTAAGCTAGTGCTTACTTATCAAAGGCGACGGCCATTGCCCTCAACGCGCCACACGCACAGTGACGACAGACGTATTCTAGCCAAAGGGTTTAGGCTTACCGGTTATGGGATCAATGCGGTCCAGAGACGTTCCTTCGTAGGTGCCGGCTAGCAGGTCAACCACTGCACTGCCGTATTGCTCGAACCAGAAATCCCCCATTTTTTTAAGGCGCAGGATATTCGAGGCGCTAACATCATCCATAGCATCATCAGGCGGCGACGCAAGCCCGGGCTGCCTGCGCATTTCAGCATTCACCCTAATATAGTTGCCGGTCGTCGCCATGGTTATGGCCTGGTAAGCAACAACGCGCTCGTCCGACAGAATGTCGATAATATTGCCCTGTGTCATCCAGCCTAACGCCCCCCAGTTACATGATGCCGGTCCATTTATCTTGCGCGTTCTGTAGCCGGTTCCGACAGACAAAATTCGCATCTCATCCATTGACGTTTGTGGCCACAGGCGCCTTGCCTCCGCCATAGCACACAGGGTGGGATTGTTCGCCGTAACTCCGCCATCAATTAACCAGTTATCAAAGCCCTCATCTCCCATTGCCAGACCACGTGTTGGAAAGTAGGTTGGCGCAGCGCTGCTGGCATCAGCGACATCACAACTTTTTAAACCCAGATGTTGCGGATCTGTCGTTTTGATGACACAAGGTTTGCGGGCTTCAATGTTATACGTTACTGCCAGAACATGACGATCGCGCGCGGCAGCCTCAGCCAGTGAGGCATCACCGAATTTTTGCTGTAGTATCCTGCGCTTTCCGGACGCTTCATACTTTGGCGCATTGATGCCGTCGAGTTCAAAAAGCCCCTCGTTTTCAGCAAAAATTTGCGTTGCATTTTGCGCGTTGTAAAGCTGATTAATGTCGTCGACAGACAATTGAGTTGTTGCCAGAGCCAGCGCTATGATTGCACCTGTGCTGGTGCCCGCGTAAAAGTCGACGCAATCTCGTAATGATTTATCATGCCGTTCCTGTAACCCGGTATTGACGTGATATAAAAACTGGGTTGTTGCAGCACCGCGTATTCCGCCACCATCCAGTGATAAAATGACCTTGCCCATCCCCCACTCCGCATGCTGTTTAGCGTTGCTGTCATGATCATTTCAAGTTTAGTTTACCCGTTGACCATGTCAAAAGATAACACACTGTCATTCTGCTCAGTTTCACTGGCTGGCGACTGGCAATAGATATAGACCCCCTCCTCAGAAAGCGTGCGAACCAGCTGGCCCTCTGCACACAGATAGTTAAGGTGTGACAGGCACTCTGCAATTGCAAAATGCAGCAGGTGACTGTCGAGCTGTCGGTTAAACAGCGCGGGCAGGCAATCTGTCACCCGCATGGGTATTCTGCATACGTCGTAAAGTGTTTTAAGTTGCTGCTGGTGATGCCCGCGCAGGGCCTGAACCCGAGCACGTACTCCGGTAAAGGGCTGGTTATGCGCAGGCAATACCAGCGTATCGCTGGGCAACTCCATAAACGGTAGCAGTGTATCGAGGTAGTCGGCCAGCGGATTGCCGTCAGGCTCGGTACTGTAAACCCCAATATTGGGTGTTATTGAAGGTAAAATATGATCGCCAGCCACCAGGATATGACGTTCCTGACAATACAGGCAAACATGCTCCGGCGAATGCCCACGCCCTATCATCACCGTCCAGCGATTATTGTTGATGGTCAGCACCTGTCCTTCCGTCAGGCGTTCATACGCCACCGGCAACGGCGAGACAATTCTGCTGAAGCCCTTGCCATCGCCCACCGCTTTTGTGACAGCGTCAGTTGCCAGGCCACAGCGCACGAAATACTGTTCATCGCGCCACGCAGACGCACCTGCCCGGCCGGCAAACAGGGCCCGGGCGGCGAAATACTCTGTCTGAGACATATATAGCGGAACCTGATGCTGCTCGGTCAGCCAGCCGGCTAAGCCAATATGATCCGGGTGCATATGGGTTGCGATGACACCCAGCACTGGCTTGTCCAGCGTGCTCAACACCGACTGCCAGTGCTGACGGGTCTCGGACGTGGCCAGCCCGCAATCTACGATATACCACCCCTGCTCGTCTTCCAGCAGGTACAGGTTGATATGATCCAACGCAAAAGGCAGTGGCATACGAAGCCAGAAAATTCCCTCTGCGACCTGCGTGACGCAACCAGGCTGAGGAACGGTGAAAGATTCAAACTTCATAACATGACGTTTCTGCAATCGCACGAATATGTACTTTTTTTACGCTGCACTCGCTGAAAACTCAAACGTTTATGTCTGATAGATAGCTATTTGATACACTTATACCCAATCTTTCTGTAGCCTGGCTGCACAGCGTGGTGAACCTGTCTTAACGGTGAGCCTGCCGCTGGCCATAAGCGTAAATCAGATACAACCCTGAAGGAACGCTCTTGTATGTTTGGTTCCGACTGTCGATCAGCACTCAGTGCCGTCTGCGTGGGTTTAACATGAGTAAATATAAAATGATGACGCGATGGTTAACAGCAGGCCTTGTCTGTATCAGTCTGTTTAAGGGTGTAGTATTCGCTGACGAATCGACGCTAAATGCCTGGCCTCCTTCAGCCCAGCGGTTTCTGAAAGATATTCGGGATGAGCCTCAGGATGTCATTAACGCCGTACAGGCTGAGCTTCTCCAAGAGCAACGCACCACGTACCGGGCTGCGTATTATGCCATCCTTAGCCGCGCTTACTCGGCGCTGGTGTTGCCCCACAAAGGCCTCGACCGGGCCGATAAGGGGCTTGCACTGGTCACCGAGAGCCTCCACCCATGGCTTTATCATAATCTCGCGGTTGCTAAAGCTGAGGCACTGGATAACAGTGGCAAACCTGGAGAGGGTAAAATGCTGGCGCTGTCAGCACGTAACTGGGCAGAGGAACATAATGCCAAAGAGTTGCTGAGCTACGCCATGAGCGTCGACGGGTACCTAAGTCTCACACTGAGTGCTACCGACGACGCCCTTGCTACGTTTCAGCAGGGCTATACACTCTCGCAGTCAAACGACACCTTGCTGCAGCCTGGCGATTTTGCCAGCATGATTGCGCTGGTCTACGAATATCGGCATGAGCCCGAATTAGCGTTGCCCTACTTTCAGGAAGCCTACGACTACTACCAGGCAAACGACATAAAACTGGAGCTTGCCAATACCATTTTTGGTCTGGGCAAAGCCAATCTTGACCTGGGTAATCGCGATACCGGTCTGGCACAACTAAAACGCTCTGCCGAGCTTGCACTTGAAATCGGTGATCTGCAAGGTGCGGCTTACAGTTATCAGGTGATGGCACAGCAGTTAATTGATGAAGGAAAGCTAAGTAGCGCAGAAGCATTTTTAACTGACGCGCTGACCATTTTTGAAGACGCTGACAACCGCTTTATGCAAATCAATGTATTGCTTTCGCTCAATGCCATTGCCAGTCAGCAGAGTCAGTTTGCCTATAGCCTGACACTGCTTGACGAGGCACAGGCGCTGGCAGAAGGAGAGGCGTTTTTACCGTCAAAAATTGCCATTAACGAACGCAAGGCGCAGCTCTTTGCCACTATGGACGAATTTGAAAAGGCCTATCAGCTTATGCTGATCAATACCGCGCTTAAAAATAGGCTGAACCAAGAGCAGAACTCGCAACGGCTACTGGAACTGAAAACCCGTTTCGAAGTTGAACAACAAGAGGCACAAAACGCCCTGTTACGCGAACAAAACCTGCGTCAGCAAGCACTGTTGTTAAATGAACAGAAACTGCAACGTTATATTTTTGCGGTTGTCGTTCTGTTGCTGATTATTTGTCTGCTACTGGCATTCTTATACATCGGCGGCAAACGTCATCAGGAGCGCCTGGAACGACTGGCCAATGAAGATGAGCTCACCGGATTAATGACACGGCGTAAGGTGCTGGCGCAATTCGAACACCATCTACAACTTGCTCAGCGTCATGACACACCGCTCACTCTGGCTCTGCTGGATCTCGACTACTTTAAGAAAATTAATGATGAGCATGGTCATCAGACGGGCGACGCAGTGTTAAAAGCGTTTGGTGAGCTGGCCAGAAATACATTTCGACGCACCGATATGCTGGGCCGGATAGGCGGCGAAGAGTTTCTGTTTTTCTTCCCGCATACCGATCTTAGTGAAGCGCAGACGCTGCTCAAGCGATTCTCTGTGGCATGCCGTGATATTCCTTTTACCATAGACAAACCTGAACTCAATGTATCGGTTTCCGCTGGCGTGACGATGTTGTCAGATAACCAGTCAGCCAAGGTATTGATGGCACAGGCTGACGAGGCGCTTTACCAGGCGAAATCTGAAGGCAGAGACAGACTGGTTTGTGCGCCCTGATATCGCGTTACTGTCACTATGTCATATTCTTCAGCCCCGTCGACAATAACGCCAAAAGCGCCGCGCATTGAAGGCTTCATCTTAAGCCGGCGCGCCATTGTGGTTAATCAACGCCCAGTGGTTGAGTTGTGGCTGGCGACCGATGAGGGACCTGCGTGTCTGCATACCAGTGCGCAAACATTCAGTTGCTTTGTGCAGATCACCGACAAACTGTCGCTATTACGTGCCTGTCGCCGGGCAGGGCTTGCAGTCGAAACATCTGAACAGCCATTCAAAAAGCTCGACCAGCAGCCGGTTTGCGTACTTAAAACCTTCTCTGAGTCGCAGCATAATACCCTTCGTCGTATTGCCAGAAATGAGGAAATCACACTGTTTGAGGCCGATATCAAACTGTCTGACCGTTATTTGATGGAGCGCTTCATTTACGGCTCTCTGGCATTTATTCCAACAGCCACGGCCCCCCGCTGTATTCATCAACAGGTAAAAGTCAGGCCCGCGCACTACTTGCCTACCCTGTCCAGCCTTACACTGGATATTGAATGCGACGAACATGAAAACCTGTTCAGTATTGCTTTAGCTGGAGATAATGCAGCCGTGGTAATGATGATTGCGCCTCCTGCTGGCATACCCACGCCGACTCAGCCACTGCCCTTCGAACTGATTGTCTGTAAGGATGAAAACAGCCTGCTTCGAGAGCTTGAGCGTCAGATTGACGCTGCCGATCCGGATGTGATCCTGGGCTGGAATGTCAAACAGTTCGACCTGGCATTACTTGGCAGGCGGGCTGCGAGGTTGCATCAGCAACTTAAGCTTGGCCGGCATGGTCATACAATGTCGGTCAGAGAATTGGACAGTGGTCAGGTAATTGTGGATGTCCCTGGTCGCTGTATCGTTGATGGCATCGAATCGCTAAAAACCATGACTTACCAGTTTGACAGTTTTTCACTTCAGCATGTGGCGACCGAATTGCTGGGAAAAGGGAAGCTGATCCACGAGGACAATCCGCTGGAAACAATTAAGCGTCAGTACTTTGAAGCACCTCTGGAGCTGGCAAAGTATAATTATCAGGACTGCACTTTGGTTAATGACATTGTTGCGCACACCAGGCTACTCGACTTCCTGGTGCTGCGTAGCACTCTGACCGGCCTCGAGCCCGGTCGTCCTGGCGGCAGTGTTGCGGCGTTTCTTAATGTGTATCTGCCGCGCTTACATCGCGCAGGTTACATCAGTAATGTGCGTCCTGAAGACGGCGGGCTGGCAAGTCCTGGTGGCTACGTAATGGACTCTAAACCCGGGCTTTACCAGCATGTTCTGGTGCTTGATTTCAAAAGCCTCTACCCGTCGATTATTCGCACGTTCTGTATTGATCCAATGGGATTGGCAGAAGGCCTGTTATCGCCACATAATGCCGTAGAGGGCTTTAAAGGCGCCTGTTTTTCCCGCGATAAACATTTTCTGCCTGACATCATCGCTACCCTGTGGCGCCAGCGTGATGAGGCCAAGCGTGCTGGTGATGGCCCGCGCTCACAGGCGATAAAAATTTTAATGAACTCATTTTATGGCGTGCTTGGCAGCGGTGGCTGCCCGTTTTACGACCCTCGCCTGGCAAGCTCAATTACACTGCGTGGCCATCAGATCATGCAGACCACTGCTGACTGGATCAGGGAGCTGGGGTTTGATGTTATTTACGGCGATACAGACTCCACCTTTGTTCATATCGCCGATGCTAAAGACCGGGCGCATGCCCTGGCTCTGGGCGAACAGCTTGAACGCACTATCAATCAGCGCTGGCACCAAACGCTCAGACAGGACTTTTCTCTGCCCTGCTACCTGGAAATTGAGTTTGAAACGCACTTTGACACGTTTTTTATGCCCACTATCCGTGGCTCATCAATGGGCAGCAAAAAGCGCTACGCAGGACTGACGCAGAAAAACGGCAAACAGGAGATGATTTTCAAAGGCCTGGAAAGTGTCCGCTCTGACTGGACCCGACTGGCGAAAGACTTTCAGTATGCCTTGTACAGCGCCGTATTTGCCGGGCAACCCGTGGATGCGCTAATCAAGGACTATATTGTACAAATTCGTGAGGGGCACAGGGATCAGGATCTGGTGTACGCCAAACGATTGCGAAAACCGCTTGAGCACTACACTAAGTCGCAGCCTCCCCATGTCCGCGCTGCACGTATTGCCGAACAATGGCGTGCAGACAATGGACAGCCTGCACGCTACACCCCTTCAGCCAAAATCCACTATGTGCTGACCACACAGGGACCACAGCCCACTGAGTATGTTACTGCGCCGCTCGACTATGATGACTACATAGACAAGCAGATAAAGCCGATTGCCGAGAGTATCCTGCCTTTGATTGGTCTGGATTTTACAACACTTACCAATGATCAGATGACATTGTTCTAATCGGGCTTAACGGGTGCCTACACGAGTGGCGGTCACTCATGGGGTGCGCGCTGTCAGCGACGATTGCTCGTCACTGAAGCGTACTTTCTGTCCCGCGGTCAACCGTTCTGCGCCACGTGTTATCACCGGTGATTCCCTGGCAATGTCACCAAAGACTTCGATCCGGTCGCCCATCCCAATCCCCGTAGTCACCGCAACCTGGCGGGCTTCATTATTCTCATCCACCTGGTAAACAAAGGCCCCTGACTTGCGTAATACCAATGCATCTCTTGGCACCGTTACCCCCTGATGACTTTCACTATTTGGCAACGCGACCCGTACCGCGCCACCGATCGCGAAATCTCCAGGGTTAAGTCCTACCCGAATTTCCATCATGCGTGAACGTGCGTTACCCACAGGGACTATGGCGCGAATTGCCTCTTCCCTGGTGCGCCGCTCATCGCTGATCGCGACTTTCATGCCACTCTCAATATAAGGAATGACACTAAGCGGCGCTCTGACGGTCACATCCACACGGTTAGGATCGACAACCTGCAGTAATGTCTGACCTACCTGAATATACTCACCTTCAGACTGCAGCCGGGAAACCACCACTGCGTTAAACGGCGCCCTAACCTCGCTGCGGTTTACCTGATATTCAACCAGTGCTTTTCTGGCCTCAGCCTGCGCCAGCTCCTGACGGGCTATTTCAAGCTCAGCAGTCGTTGCTTCCATGTCATTCTGAGACAGATTATTGTTCGAGACCATGGATTCAAACCGTGTTACCCGCTTGCTCAGCATAGAGACACTGGCCGACCAGCGTGCAATTACCGCCTCTTCCTGTTTAAGGCTGAGCTTTAACCGGGTATCGTCAATAGCGGCCAGCACCTCGCCCTTAGCAACGATATCGCCGACATCCGCCAGCCAGGTGATTCTGCCTTCTACTTCTGCAGCCAGCTCTGCATCGGCCCGGCTGATGACGGTACCGGGCACCCAAATTTGTTCTGAAATAACTTCATGCCTGACATCATCGACCTCAACAAGTGCTGGCGGCGGCCCGGCTTGCTGCTCCTGTGCATAAACAGACGGCGCTAACGTCATCGCCATACACAGCAGTATCACGGCGTGGCGGTTAAGAGTGGCTACGTTCATTGGTGGTTCCTTTATACTTTGTCTGTGTGTCGTGTTTGTTTGGCAATGACCAGAGTGCCGGAAACAGCATCGCTCTCTTCATGCTGCTGACGCCAGGGCAGTCGAATATTCAGTTGCAATAAAGTAGGCAGGAGCAATAGCGTAAACAGCGTACTTACCGCCATTCCACCAACAATGACGGCCGCCAGCCCGCGATAAATAACGCTTCCCGCTCCTGGTAACAAAAGCAGCGGCAGCATGCCAAAAATTGATGTCAGTGTACTCATAAAGATAGGGCGCAGTCGCAGCAGGACTGCCTGATGAACGGCATCGATACGTGATAAGCCTTCTCGCTCGCCGTTGCGAGTCTGATGCACCAGTAAAATAGCATTATTGACCACCAGACCAAGCAGAATAATAAACCCGATCATGGTGAGCAGGTCCATTGGCTGGAATGTGACCAGATTAAGCAACTGAATAGCGACCACACCACCTACCGTCGCGAGCGGAATCGATAGTACAACCAGAATACTGTCTTTGAGCGATCGAAACAGCCCGGCCATCAGCACCACCAACAACCCCATCGCCAGCAGGAAATTCTGGCTCATAGTAGAGATGGCCTGCTTCAGACTATCAGCGCTGCCGCCATACTGAATACTGCCGCCAACCGGCATTGCGGCCATGAGTTCAGGCTCAATATCGGATTTAAGAATACTCATGGCTTCTTCCAGCGTCATCCCTTCCGGCGGATTGAAGTTAAGCGTGAGTGTACGCTTTCCTTCAACCCGCTGAATGCGGGATGGGCCAACAGCCCGTTCGACAGAAACCAGTTCACTCAGGCGCACCAGCTCACCGTTAGGTGCAACAACCGGCGTGGCTTCCAGCATTTCCGGCGTCGACCAGGGTGTTGAACGGAAAATTATATTAAGGCGTTTTACACCATCGAAGTACTCCCCCACATACATCCCGTCACCCAGCGAGCGAACCAGGCTTGCTACCTGCGAGCGCTGGTAGCCCAACTCCATGATCCTGCCGTCACGCGGATGAAACTGGAGCTCTGGCTCAGCCTGCTCGAGGCTTGGGTTCGCTCTGACATTGGCATTAGGAAAGCGCTCTTTTAGTAGCGTTAAACCGATACCGGCAGCAGCGACCAGTCCATCCTGATCCGTAGCCTGCAGATTGACATTAATGGAACGGCCATTTCCGAAGCCACCAAACAGATTCCCCTGCATTGCAAAGGTCTCGGTATCGGGCAAATCTTTTAATATTTCATCGCGAACCAGGGTTTCCAGCTCTTTTACTTTGCTCTGATCCTGTGCACGTACGCCAAGGGTGCCGCCATTTCCCCAGGTAATGATGTAGTAATTTTTAAGTGCCGGTGTCTTTTCTCCCTGCATATACGGATCGAGTCTCTCGACCACTTTACTCATGACATCATCCTTAATAAATGCGTCACTGGCACCAGCCGGAAAGTTAAAGAATGCGTCGACTGCATCACGTTTCACCGGTGGAAGGTAGTCCAGCTTTGGCATTAACGACCATGTACCGACTACAGGCACACTCATGAGTACCAGGATCATCACCGCGCGGCGCTTGGGCGTGGCAGAAAGCCGCATAATGGTACTGGCTATGCGCTGCCAGAGTCCGGCCAGTTTGTCGTCAGGCATCTCTTTGCTGAGCCAGCGCACCGCAACCACAGGCAGTACCGTCACCGCCACGATCAGTGAAAACGTTACTGCTATCGCAATGGTCAGCGCTAAATCAGCAAATAGCTGGCCTTCTACATCGCTGAGAAACATCACCGGGATAAAAATGGCCACCGTGGTTGCTGTTGATGCCATTAGTGCCCCGAATACTTCTTTTGTGGCGACATAGCTGGCTTCCTGTGGGTCTTTTATGTGCTTTCGTTTACGCACAATATTTTCCAGCACCACAATTGCCGCATCCAGCACCATGCCTACTGCGAAAGCAAGGCCGGCAAGTGAGATAATATTCAGGGTACGGCCGGTAAGTTTGAGCACAACAAAGGTGCTGAGCAAAGAGATGGGGATTGCCAGCGCGACAATCAGGGTTGCCCGGAATTGCCGCATAAACAGCCACAGGATCCCAATCGCCAGCATGACACCAATAAACAGGTTACTGGTAACAAGGTTAACTGCCCGGTATATGAATACGGACGCGTCAAACGACTGCACCATGGTAAGATTTTCACCGGCCAGTAAATTTTGATTTAACTCTCCGACCCTTGCTTTTACCGCTTCCAGCGTGGCCAGCACGTTGGCGCTGTTCTGACGGTCGATGCGAATAGAAATCGCCTGATTGCCATTTTGCACACTGTAATTATTGCCATCCGCACGCTGTATGCGTATATCCGCGATATCAGACAGATAAACCGGGCTACCATTTCGCCATTCCAGGATCATGTCGCCCATGGCCTGTGGCTCATATTTCCCTTCAAAGCGCAGCGTGTATCGACGACGCCCGACATCCACAAAGCCACCAGATACATCATTCGCGCTACCAAGCATATTAGCAATATTCGTGATATCGATTCCTAATTCTGCCGCCCGGTAAGGGTCAAAGACGATTTGAAACTCTTCCGCGCCACCCACGCCACTCTCCATTCGCGCACGCGCTACGCCAGGAATGGATTCTATTTCCGGACGTAGTTCATCCTCAAAATAGGTTACGTAACTGTTTATCGGATTAGGGTTCCCGGGTAGGCGCTGCAGAAAGAAATAGGTAAGTGCGGGGGCACCGCCGCCCCAGCCGCCCATCATGATATTGGGAGACAAGGCGTCCCTTGGCAGGGGCGGCACCCGGTTCATTCGACTAATGACATCAATAATTGTTTTCTGCATGTCGGTTTCTAAGCCGAACTCCAGATTAATCCAGGCATTTCCCTGATTAGCCCACGCATTCATGCTGTGCAGGCCGGGAATACCCTCTAAAACTTCTTCCTGTGGTTCCAGAATCTCAGATTCGATTTCCTGTGGGGACGCCGCTCGCCAGTTAGTCTGAATGGAAATGGTTGGGCGCTCAATATCGGGAAAGAGCTGAATTGGCAATGACAGTAAACAATAGAAGCCGAGCGCCATCACAATAGTAATAACAATTGAGACACCCGAAGCGTTTTTTATCGCGGCGCGCGTAATATCCATGTGATCCGCTCACGTCTTTTAATAATGTGTTAACTATAAGTCGCAAACACATTTCAAAAAGTTTAAAACCATCAACACACTATTTTTCAGGTTAAGAGGATTAACGCCCCGACAGCTCGACGAATTACTGATCAATTGTTCACATCAGGAATACCGGTGAGTTGCGTAGCTTTTTCAATCAGGCATAAATTTTTAACATACCTGTAAAACCATCAAAACCTAGTTAAGGTTATATCCATATGTTTTTATTATGTTTTAACTTATGGCACGTAGAATGTATGACTGTCAGTGACATTAACTCCTCCGCTTGAAGCATTTGATGGAGGCACGAACTGAGGATTATCTATGAAAAAGTTAACGCTTGTTACATTAATCAGTAGTGCACTTTCTGCCGGCGTGATGGCAGGAGACCACAGTCATAAAATTGCGATGTCATTTTCTGACCTTGATAAAAACAATGACGGTTACGTCTCACGGGATGAAGCAACAAATACTGCCATTGCAAAACACTTTGACACCATGAATATGGATGAAAATGGCAAATTATCGGTGAAGGAGTTTAATACGCATGTATCTAATAATCCTTCGCACTTTACCGGTGATGTCGTGGCATCAGTACAGGCCAAAGATAATGGGGTGCAGGAAGTTGATCCCAAGACAGTTTCTGCTGCCGGCAAGGACGATATCGTTATGGCGGATGAAGCCAAGGTCGAGAAATCATCATCAATGACGGTGAAGACCGAAGGCGACAATATGAAATCAGTGAGTAAGCGTATCGACGTAGAGAAAAACGTTGATGTCGACACTGATGAACTTGCCCTGGACGATAACGATGCAGAAGTTGAGAAAGAGTCGACCATGACAGTGAAGACTGAGCAACAGAACATGGCTGGCGATGAAAAGAGCATCAACATTGAGAAAAATGTTGAAGTGGAAGTAGAAGGTGACACCGCCGCGATCGCCAACACTGATTTCGATGAAATTGATACGAACGAAGATGGCAAACTGACGGAAGCAGAAGTGGCTGAATTGTCTGAAGATGCAAAATTTAATCAGATGGACAGAGACAATGATGATTTAATCACTAAAGTTGAGTTTGATACCTACAAACGCACTACCCTGCAAACTAACGTCAGTGAATACAACGAAGAGGAGTAAGTCACCGACGTGACAAGCTCTTTAACAAGTTGAAAGCCCGCTTCATTGCGGGCTTTTTAATATCACACCACACTACGACTTTAGAATAATTTAACCTTCGATTAATGGTTAAGTTTTTCATGAGGCACTATAGTCAAAGAATAATTGCACTTTGCAGTTTGCTGATGAATTCGATATTTTCTTTGCGTAGCCGGCCCGGCACTGAACACGGTCTCTACGAAGCAGGCGTCTTTGGTCAGGTTGTAACGTTCGCGGCACGTGGCCCCTGGAACGACGAAACGCTGAGACGTGGCACTCGGGAAATGGGCGCCATTATCCGCAGCCTGGACCTCACCAAGCCCTGGTGTCAGCTTAGTTGTCTGTATGGCGAACCGTTGATGCAACCCTCCGTGTATTCCTACTTTTTAGAGCAATCCAAGATACGCCTGCAACTGGGCTTGTCTGTACTCGCGATTGTAATTAAAGACTCTGATATAGAAAATACTATTCGCCATCAGCTGAAAAGCGCTTATAGTGCGGCCAATATTGAACATGAGTTTTTCAACGACATAGAAAGTGCAATTCAGATGATGCAGTCCGCCGGGTTCTCATTAGATTGCGACTCCATCAATCGCTTCTTTACGGTTAATAACTTCTCTAATCGCTATTAAACGAAGAAAGCTCTACGCTCTCATCACTGAGATCCTGGGTAAGTGTTACTCATTAATTGGGATGACGTCTTTGTAGTATTGGCGTCTATAGCTGAGATTTGCAGGAGCGCAGTTTAATTCGCTCTTATTGTGGATCTGTTCCTCTTTTCCACTACACAATCCTGCGAAGGAGGTCCCGGATAAGCGCTGCGCGCTTTCCAGGATGGCGTCTTTCTTCGATTCACTTTTATACATAACTAAACCCGAAGAGAGTACTCACATGGGGCTTGGGCCCGCACTCGGGTGAAGGAGGACCGTTATGCCAGTGGCATAACGCAGCCGACTGAACGGCTCGCCATGGATGGCGAGACTGGTCGGTACACCGGGGATGGGTGAGGCTCCGGTTTGCAAAGCAAATTTGAGGTGACTTAACGTCACCTCAAAAGGAACGAACGGGCGTACAGGACGTACGCCCTGGCACTGCGCCACATGGATGTGTCCGAATACATGGATTCAACGTCCGATGGGTTAGGTTTCGCTATGCGGGAGTAGCACGTCAGTGCTTACTGAGGGAAATTGCTTCACAACGAGAACTATCCGAAAGCTTCTATGAGCATCTTGATTTTTGTGCTTCCAGAAACGAGAAAAGGGCCACCCAAATGGATAGCCCTTTCTCTTGAAATAAGACTGCTTCGCAGCGAGACATGGCGGATGTGCTACTCTCACATGGGCGTGAAGGAGGACCGTTATGCCTGTGGCATAACGCAGCCGACTGAACGGCTCGCCATGGATGGCGAGACTGGTCGGTGCACCAGGGATGGGTTGTTCCACCTGAGCCTGTGCAGTCCGAGCCGTTTAAATATTCATGATGGGTTAGGGTTCGCTATGCGGGCGTAGCGCGCAAACTTTCAGTTCTAAAACGAAAAAGACCACCCGTTTGGGTGGCCTTTTCGTTTTCATATTAGGAGTCTGGCGGTGTGTGCCACGTCGCTATGGCCGCCAGACAAAAAACTGGTAACAATCGGGAAAGTCTGATATCCAATCTATCGAGTAACGTCACTACTCTACGTACGTATTTCTTAGCTTGTCTTACAACATCCAAAGCTTTTTGGGTGTTGTATGGTTAAGCCTCTCGGGCAATTAGTACAGGTTAGCTTAACGCCTTACAACGCTTCCACATCCTGCCTATCAACGTCTTA
>NZ_BMXP01000010.1:0-54475 GCF_014651815.1 Alteromonas halophila
AAAAAGGCGAGCGCATAAGCGCTCGCCTTTTTTTATCTAAACGATGGGGCTGTTTTACCTATTCCCCGTCCTGATACGCCTCAATCGGCGGACACGAACACATCAGGTTACGGTCACCGTACACATCGTCAATCCGGTTCACGCTTGGCCAGAACTTGTTGCGGTGCACTTCCGGTGCCGGGTACGCCGCTAACATGCGGTCGTAACTGCGGTCCCAGTTGTCATCACAGATATCCGCCAGCGTGTGCGGTGCATTGTGCAGCGGGTTGTCAGTGGCATCCCACTCGCCGCTTTCCAGCTTGGCAATTTCCTTGCGAATGCTGATAAGGGCGTTCACAAAGCGGTCCAGCTCGTACTGCGACTCAGACTCAGTCGGCTCAATCATTAGTGTACCGGCCACCGGGAAGCTCATGGTGGGCGCGTGGAAGCCGTAGTCATTCAGACGCTTGGCAATGTCCACTTCGCTGATACCTGACGCTTCTTTTAGCGGGCGCAGATCAACAATACACTCGTGCGCCACGCGGCCATTTTTGCCCTTATACAGCACGTCATAGTGCCCTTCTAAGGCCTTGGCCACATAGTTGGCGTTCAAAATTGCCGCCTGTGTGGCCTTGCGCAGCCCTTCTGAGCCCATCATTTTGATGTACAGGTAGCTGATAGGCAGAATGGAGGCACTGCCCCAGGGTGCAGCGGATACTGCACCGCAGTCCTTGCCGGCATTCTCAATGTTTACCACTGAGTGGTTGGGCAAAAACGGCGCTAAGTGTGATTTCACACCAATCGGTCCCATACCCGGGCCACCACCACCGTGGGGAATACAGAAGGTTTTGTGCAGGTTTAAATGCGACACATCCGAGCCAATGTGGCCGGGTGAGGTAATGCCCACCTGCGCATTCATATTGGCACCGTCCATATACACCTGCCCGCCGTGATCATGCACGATGTCGCAGATTTCACGGATGGTTTCTTCATAAACGCCGTGCGTCGACGGATAGGTGATCATAGCGCAGGACAGGTTATCGCCCACTTCTTCAGCTTTAGCACGCAGGTCGTCCATATCGACGTTACCGTTTTTATCCGTCGCCACAACCACAACTTTCAGGCTGACCATTTGTGCCGATGCCGGGTTAGTACCGTGGGCCGAACCGGGGATAAGACACACATTACGGTGCCCTTCGCCGCGGCTTTCATGATAACGCTGAATGGCCAGCAGGCCTGCGTATTCGCCCTGTGCGCCAGAATTAGGCTGCATCGACAGTTCCTCATAACCGGTAATGCTGATCAGCCAGTCACTCAACTCCTGGATCATTTCCTGGTAGCCATCGGCCTGATTGACCGGTGCAAACGGGTGTAACTGGCCAAACTCCGGCCAGGTAACCGGGATCATCTCGGCGGTCGCATTCAGTTTCATGGTGCAGGAGCCCAGTGAAATCATAGAATGGTTAAGCGCCAAATCTTTGTTTTCCAGCGACTTGATGTAGCGCAGCATTTCCGTTTCAGAATGGTAACGGTTGAAGTTCTCATGAGTGAGAATGTCGCTGGTGCGGGTTAGTTCGTCAGGGATGGACTTCATGCCCTGGGTCGTCACTTCGGCATCCAGTGTTTCGGCATCCAGCCCGTGACCTTCCCCTAACAGCACATCCAGCAAGGTGGTGATGTCATCACGGGTGGTGGTTTCATCCATCGATACACCGACAGCGCCGTCAAGATCGGCGCGCAGGTTAACACCCTTTGCATAGCCGCGTTCAAGCACCGCGTTTTTGTCATCCACCATCACGGTCAGCGTATCAAACCAGGTATTGTGCTTCAGCGACACACCTTTTTGGGTCAGGGCACTGGCCAGAATGTCAGTAAACCGGTGAATGCGCTGAGCAATGGTTTTTAGCCCCTCAGGACCATGATACACCGCATAGAACGACGCCATATTGGCCAGCAACACCTGCGCAGTACAGATGTTGGAGTTGGCTTTCTCACGGCGGATATGCTGTTCACGGGTTTGCAGTGCCATACGCAGTGCCGGACGACCGCGGGTATCTTTACTCACCCCAATAATACGCCCTGGCAGAGAACGCTTGTAGCTGTCGCGGGTCGCAAAGAAGGCCGCGTGCGGGCCGCCATAGCCCATCGGCACACCAAAGCGCTGGGCACTGCCAAGCGCCACGTCAGCGCCCAGCTCACCCGGCGATTTCAGCATCACCAGACTCATCAGATCGGCCGCCACTGAGACAATGCCTTTCTTGTCCTGCACCGCCTTAATCGTATCGCGGATATCTTTGACTTCACCGGTGGTAGTGGGGTATTGCAGCAGCGCGCCAAATACGTCGTGCTCCGCGGCTTCTTCTGCCGGGCCGGTGACAATGCCAAAGCCAAACATTTCGGCGCGGGTCTCAACCACGTCGCGGGTCTGCGGGTGCACGTCGTCAGCAATAAAGTACAGGCTGGCTTTTTTATTCTTCGACACACGCTTAGACAGCGACATGGCTTCAGCCGCTGCGGTACCTTCGTCCAGCAGCGACGCTGACGCCAGTTCCAGACCGGTCAGATCGATAGTCATTTGCTGGAAGTTAAGAATGGCTTCCAGACGGCCCTGGGCAATTTCGGGCTGGTAAGGCGTGTAGGCGGTATACCAGCCTGGATTTTCCAGCACGTTGCGCAAGATCACATTAGGCACATGCGTGTCGTAGTAGCCCATGCCGATAAACGAACGGTTAATCTGATTTTTCGCTGCTACCGCTTTTAACTCAGCCAGCGCCTGTACCTCGGTAGCACCCTCACCTACCTCGATGGGCTTGTCCAGCGCGATACCCGCGGGCACGGTCTGGGACATCAGATCGTCCAGTGTGTCGGCACCAATGGTGTCCAGCATGGCGTTAATTTCGTCTTCGCCGGGTCCGATATGACGACGAACAAATGCATTTTTTTGCTCAAGCTGAGCAAGAGTCGGAGAAGTATTTGACATAAACCTGTTCAATATCCGCAATGGTTAAATAGACAAAAAGGGGCGCATGTTCGCCCCTTCTCACAGCAATGACTGGCGCGTTTTGAAACGCTTAGTCTTCGTCCAGGCTGTTTTCGTAGGCTTCTGCATCCAGCAGTTTTTCAAATTCTGACGCATCATCGGCTTTAATTTTGAACATCCAGCCATCACCGTACGAGTCAGAGTTCACCAGTTCCGGCGAGTCTTCCAGATCTTCGTTTACAGCCACAACTTCACCGCTGATTGGCGCGTAAATATCCGAAGCGGCCTTTACCGATTCGGCTACGGCGATATCGTCGCCAGTGCTAACCTTGTCGCCTTCATCAGGCAGTTCCACAAACACCATGTCGCCCAGCAGATCCTGGGCATGTTCAGAAATGCCAACCGTGAAGACACCGTCACCTTCCGGACGTACCCACTCGTGAGTAGCGGCGTAGCGTAAGTCGTTAGGGATATTGCTCATAATTGTTCCTGTTCTTTTATTCGTTTATAAAACACTTTTACCATTGCGAACGAAGCTGGGTTTAACCACTTTTACTGTAACCCACTTTTTACGCATTTCCACTTCCACCGTTTCACCGACACCTGCAGGGACACGTGCCATCGCAATGGCGTGGCCGAGCGTGGGTGAGAATGTGCCGGAAGTGATCACGCCGTCACCATTTTCGGTGCGCACGTTCTGACCATGGCGTAGCACGCCTTTGTCGGTCATGACCAGGCCCACCAGTTTGTCGGTGCCGGCTTCACGCTGTGCTTCCAGTGCGCTTCGGCCAACGAAGTTACGATCCTGAGGCTCCCAGGTAATCGTCCAGCCCATGTTCGCCGCCAGCGGTGAAACCGTTTCATCCATGTCCTGTCCGTACAGGTTCATGCCCGCTTCCAGACGCAGCGTATCGCGTGCGCCCAGGCCGCAAGGGGTAACACCCGCATCAAGCAGGCCCTGCCAGAACTCGCCGGCACGTTCTGTCGGTACCATAATTTCGTAGCCAGCTTCACCGGTGTAGCCCGTCGTTGCAATAAACAAGTCTTCTGCCTGCACACCAAAAAACGGTTTCATGCCGGCAACGGCTTCCTTTTGTGCATCACTGAACAGCGTCGCCGCTTTATCTTTTGCATTAGGGCCCTGCACGGCAATCATGGCAAACTCAGAGCGCTGTGTAATGGTCACATCAAAGCCGTCAGCGCACGCCTTCAGCCAGTTCATGTCCTTTTCACGCGTGGCCGAGTTCACCACCAGACGGTAATTGGTGTTATCGAAGTGGTAAACAATCAAATCATCAACCACGCCGCCCTCATCATTAAGCATTCCGCTATACAGCGCTTTGCCCTTGTCTTTGAGCTTTTCAACATCGTTGGCCAGCAAGTAGCGCAGGTACGCTTTGGCATCGTTTCCTGTCACATCAACAATGGTCATGTGCGAGACATCAAACATACCTGCATCGCGGCGCACGGCGTGATGCTCTTCTATTTGAGAGCCATAACTGATGGGCATATCCCAGCCAAAAAAATCAACCATTTTGGCACCGGCTTCGAGGTGCTTCGCATGTAGGGCGGTGGTGCTTGTCATTCGACTCACTCACTGTGTTTCTAAAAGTAGTTACGAGTATAGAAAGAAGCGATGAGGGCAACAAATTGGAAATTCTTATCATTACATTTAAAAATGTAATATATTGACGACTCAATATTAAAAAACTTAATGCAATATGAAACAGCTTTCTCTCGACAATCTGCGCACCTTTGTCAGTGTCATCGAACAGGGCGGCTATGCCCGCGCCGGTGAGTTACTGGGTCGCTCGCAACCGGCTATCAGCCTGCAGATAAAGAAGCTGGAATCCCAGCTTGAACGGAAACTGTTTACCAAGGTTGGCCAGCGACATGTGCCCAGCAGTGATGGCAACTGGCTTTACCCCAAAGCGAAAGAAATTCTGGCGATGAATGACAGTATCTTTCGCAGTCTGTCACCTGCACCACTGAGTGGCCGGCTGCGTCTGGGGATCCCTAATGAGTTTGCCTCGACTCTGCTGCCCGGGCTGATTGGCGAATTTTCCTCACGCTATCCGGATGTGTCTCTGGAGGTCACCTCCTCGCTGAGCCGTGATCTGCTCTCGCCCGGGAACCGCGATAACTTTGATATGATCCTGGCGTTGGTCAACCCGCTAAACGACACCGACGGTGAACTGGTTGTCGAGGATGATATGGTGTGGGTGGGTGATCCAAACCGACCGTATCTGGGCGACACTATTTCTTTGGTGCTGGCACCCGACGGCTGCATGTACCGCAGTCGCGTGATCGAAGCACTTAAACAGCAAACACGGGCCTGGAAAATTACCTACACCAACGCAGACTTGTCTGGCCTGGTTGCGGCGATTACCCAGGGCCTCGGCATCACCGCCCTGGCGAAGGCGAGCCTGCCGGATAATGTCAGTGTACTTCGTCACCCGCATCTGCCCGGGCTGGGAAAAGTGAATATCTGTCTGTTTAATCAGGCTGCCCGCCACCCGGTGGTGGGCAAAACTCTGGCCGACTTTATCAAAAGCCGATTGCGCTGACAGAGGCGCAAATAATCCACTTCCGCGACCGGCGCGTACCAGTGAATGACAAGTTGCCTGCGCGCTTGCCTATGCGTAACAATCAGAAAGATTAGACTTTTAGGCACATGATTCACTATTTTATTTTCAAGAACTGCTAAATTCAGGTGATTAGCAATCCACTCAAAAAATTAAATTAGAGGATCAGGCATGCTATTTAAATAAATAGGCATGCACAGGCAAGCAGGTCAGACTACTATTTACACCATTCCGACAGACCATCCGGTCGTACACAAATCGTTTTCCAAGGGGGAAAAATGAAAACAGTAGGTTATGCAGCGCATGATTCAGACGCGCACATGGTCCCTTACCATTTTGAACGCCGTGACTTGCGTGATAATGATGTCGCTATTGAAATTCTCTACAGTGGTGTCTGCCATTCCGACCTGCACACGGTAAACGGTGACTGGGGTGACCAGCCTTATCCGCTGGTACCGGGTCATGAAATTGTTGGCCGGGTAACCGACACTGGTAAAGACGTTAAAAATTATGAAGTTGGTCAGCATGTTGCTGTCGGCTGTATGGTAGACAGCTGCCAGGAGTGTGACAAGTGTCACAGCCATGACGAGCAGTATTGCCGTAATGGTATGACGCCCACCTACGGCGCGCCTGATCGCATCTCCGGTGAAATTACTCAGGGTGGCTACTCCAAGCATATTGTTGTTCGCGAAGAATTTGTACTGCGCGTCCCTGAGTCACTGGATCTGGCCAGAACTGCGCCAATTCTATGCGCCGGGATCACAACGTATTCTCCTCTGCGTAACTGGGGCGTGAAAGAAGGCAGCCGTGTCGGTGTCGTCGGGCTTGGCGGGCTTGGTCATATGGCCGTGAAACTGGCCTGTGCCATGGGTGCAGAAGTTACTGTCATAAGCCGTTCTGACAAAAAGGAAAAAGAAGCACAACAAAGCGGCGCCAAAGGGATTTTAGTATCAACCGACGAAGATGCCATGAAAAACGCCGCGTTTAGCTTTGATATCATCATCGATACGGTACCGGTGAAGCATAATGTTGATACCTATACGCCGCTGCTTGATGTCGACGGCACGCTGGTCATTGTCGGTCAGGTTGGTCCGCTGGAAGAACCAATGACAGTTCCACTGGTCATGGGTCGCCGCAGTGTCGCTGGCTCGCTGATCGGCGGCATCAAAGAAACGCAGGAAGTCCTGGATTTTTGTGCCGAACACGGTATTCATCCCGAATGCAAAATGATCAGCCCGGATCAGGTGAATGAGGCTTTCGAACATCTTGCCAATGGCGATGTAGCGCACCGCTTCGTGATGGATATGTCAAAACTGGAACTTGAGGCTGACTAAACATCTCAGGTTGTTGTGTTGATCACTTCCAGGCCGGTACGACGCACCTTTGTCGCCGCACCGGCCTTTCATACTCGCGTGTCATTGCCAAACCGTGATGGGAGGCCGGCTGTGTAATACCGGACCATCGCTGACACCTTATTTTTATCGTCAGTTCAGTACCGGAGCGCTTTTATGGCCACCGACTCTCCACGCTGGTATGAATTTATCGTCAGCACACTGGCGCTACTACTTAGCTTTGCCGCGTCTGCGGCACCTATTCCGCTGTATGACCTTTACCACCGAACTTACAATATAACCTACAACGAACTGGCTCTGACCTCGGTGTTTTACTTTGTCGGAGCGGTCTCAGCGTTGCTTTTTTTGGGGCGGTTATCCAATCATACCGGCCGTAAAAAACTCACCCTGCTGGTCTTTTTACTTTGCGCTTTCGCAACCTTCCTGTTTACGCAGGTGCACAGCGCGCTCCCGCTTATAGTTGGGCGACTGCTACTGGGGATTGCCTGTGGCCTGGCATCCAGTGGCATTACTGCGTATATCGTTGACACGGCTCCCGTCAAACCGGCATGGCTTTCAGCCACAACGGTCAGTATTACGCCACTGGTTGGGTTAACGCTGGGCGCGCTGAGTTCAGGGTTATTTGCAGAACAGGCTCCCTACCCCTTTATACTGTGCTATATCGTGATTATTTTTGCGCTGGCTGGATGTGCTGCACTGCTGTTTTTTGCAAAAGAAAGTGTGACGCCTGAGCCTGGCTTTCGCACCTCACTGCGTCCGCGCTTTGACCTGCCACCGAAAAATAAGCCGTTTATCCGGTTGCGGCAATGACGTTCTTTGCTACCTGGGCGCTTGGTGGGTTTATGCAGGCCTATGGTCCTTCCATTGCCGCTTCGCAACTCGGCACCCTCAGTGTGTTTGTTGCTGCCATTGTGTTTTCTTCATTTTTGCTACCGGGCGCGTTGGGAGGGCCGTTAACAGGCAGGCTCACGCCAGCCCAGGCGCAGCGCTGGGGCATGACAGTATTCACGTTTGCTGTTATCGGCATCATTGCCTCAATGAAACTCTCATCGGTGACCATGTTTATTGTCGCCAGCGCGATTGCCGGGGCGGCCCAGGGGGCCGTACTCACCGGTAGTGTGCGTGTCCTGATGACCGACGTCCGCCAGCAGGATCGCGCCGGTGTTTTATCGCTTATTTTTGCTACTTCGTATACTGGCGCCGCAATTCCCAGTCTTATTGCGGGGCAGCTATCTAAATTTATCAGCCTGTTTGAGCTCTCGCTGTTTTATGCAGGCCTGGCTATTGTCGTCTGGCTGGTAACCATCTGTTTTGCTAAAGATCCCGCCGTCACGGCTCACCGTTCCCGCGCGGTGTCTGAGTAGACAGGTTTACTTAATCCTTAGGAGGTATTTGTTATGAAAATGGGCCCATTGATATCTACCGCACTGCTGTCGGTTGCATTCGGCAGTACCTGTACCAGTGCAGCGACGCCACAGAGCCTTACGCTTAAGAAAGTCAGTGAGTACCAGGCTGGGCCGGCGAAATACTTTACCGGCGATGTGATGGTGGGGTCGTTCTTTGATTCCAAAAAGGGGGATTATAAAGGCGCGATTGTTAATTTCTCTCCGGGGGCCTATACCAACTGGCATACCCATCCCCGTGGTCAGACGCTGGTGATCACTGAGGGTACAGGCCGGGCACAGTCGGAAGGTAGCGCTATTCAGACACTGCAAAAGGGCGATACCGTGTGGATCCCAGCCAATGTGCGTCACTGGCATGGCGCGGCGCCGGAAGTGTCAATGTCACACATTGCAATCCAGGCGCCCGACGAGAACGGCAACGTGGTAAACTGGATGGAAAAGGTCGATCCAGCTACCTACGCACCAGACCAGTAGAACCGTGCTTTAATGAGTGATCGAAACAATGACATCGGTAGTTAATTTTCAGGCGGCTGCGCAACATGTCGCATCGCCTGACAAACAGGATTTGCAGGCGTTAACACAGCTGCTTGGCAAATATGCCCCCCACGATGGCGATTTTAGCCTGGCGGGCGACGCGGTACATGTGGTGCGATCATCAGTGCAGCACACTGAAACTCACTATATGCTTTCGCAGCCCAGCATCTGCATTGTGCCGCAGGGCGCTAAACGGGTGGCTCTGGCAAATCAGACCTTTGAATATGATCACTCAAAAATGGTGGTGTACGCCGCAGAGGTGCCTATTCATGTCACCATCACACAAGCGTCCGTCGCCGCCCCCTACTTCTGCCTGGTTATCCCCATCAATCCGCGCGCGCTAAACCGGCTGGTGCTGACCGTGTTTCCTCACGGTGTGCCGCGCGCCGAAAAAACCCGGGCGGTCTACGTGGGCGACGCCAGTGCACCAATTGTCAGCACGGCGCGGCGGCTGATGGACATCATTCATCAGCAACAGGATACCGATTTGCTGGTTCCCCATACGATCGACGAGATCCTGCTGCGGTTACTGCGAAGCCCCGTCGGCCCGGCGATTGCGCAACTGGGCGTGAGTGATTCCCATGCCGAGAAAATCGCCAATGCCATAAGCTGGATCAAAACCCACTTTACAAAGGCCCTGTCTGTTGACGACCTTGCCCGGCGCGTGGGCATGAGTACATCCTCATTTCACGCCCATTTTAAGGCGGTCACGCAGTTAAGTCCGCTGCAATTTCAGAAGGTGCTAAGGCTGCAGGAAGCCAGAGAACTGCTCCGCAGCGGCACTACCGACGTCACCAGTGTAGCCTTTCAGGTTGGCTATGCCAGTGCCTCACAGTTTAGCCGCGAATATACCCGGGAGTTTGATATTGCGCCGTCCAAAGATATTTGAGTTGTGTGAAAAGCAGCCCCTGCACCACCTGGCGGCCAGCATATATACCTAAAGATATTCAGAGAGAGCAGACACTCTCTCTGTCATAAGGGTTAGCTTAAACCTTAAGCGGTGCCAGCGCCCCAAGCGGTTCATTCAGTGACTCCGGCGGCTCGGTAAACCATGCGGGGCCGTTTTCGGTCATATAAATGCAGTCTTCCAGACGCACGCCGAATTCACCCGGCAGATAAATGCCCGGTTCATTGGAAAAACACATACCGGCAGCCAGCTTTGTGCTTTCACCACGCACAAAATTCACCTTTTCGTGGCCCTGCATGCCAATGCCATGGCCGGTGCGGTGTGACAAGCCGGGCAGCTTATAATCCGGCCCGTAGCCAAGCGTTTTATAATGTGCACGAACCGCATCATCCACGCTGCCAGCGGTCGCCCCTGGCTTAGCAGCTTCAAAGGCAATGCGCTGTCCTTCACGCACATGCTGCCATACTTTACGCTGTTTGTTACTGGGTTCGCCGTACACAAAGGTACGGCTAATGTCAGACTGATAACCATGCACACTACAGCCGCAGTCCATCAGAACTACCGACCCCGGCCCGATAGTCTGTTCCTCGCGGGTGCCATGCGGATAGGCGCTGGCTTCATTGAATAACGCCATCCCCCAGATACCACTGCCGCCCAGCGATTGCTGCGCGGTGTGCATCAGCCCTTTAACATCGGCCTGAGACATCCCTTCCTGAAGCTGTGCATACACCTCTTCGTAAGCGCGCAGCGTAATTTCATTAGCCTTGTGCATCAGAGTTAGTTCGTGCGCCGTTTTCACCATCCGGCACCCCAGCGTAACTGGCTCCGCGGGTACTACCTGCATACTGGGTACCGCGTTTTTAATGCCCTCTACCGCAAAATAGCGAACCGTATCCTCAAACCCCAACTTGCCGGATTTCACCCCGCGGTCTGCCAGAATATCAGCGACCACCTCAAACGGGCTTTCATGTTCCTGCCAGACCCGCACATCATCACCCACCTGCAGCGATTCCAGCACACTGGGCTTTTCAAAAAAAGGCGTCACAACGGCAACATCGCCTTTTTGCGGAATAATTAACGCAGTGAGTCGCTCACTGCGCCACCACTGGATCCCAGAGAAATAATCCATCGCCGCGCCGGGCTCCAGCACAATGGCCTTAATGTCATGCTGTTTCATGAGTGCCTGGGCTTTGTCGATGCGCTGCTCACGCTCGCTGGCCGAGATGGGCGACACCGGCCCGGTGATATCGCTTAAGCGGGCATCAACAGGAAAGTCCTTTTTTTTATCGTCGGCAACAGATAACGCAGGAACTGACGCCGCTGCCAGGCCAATCCCTGAAAATCTCAGAAAATCACGTTTATTCATAGACATAACCGATAGGGTGTAGGGGAATATACTTATATCTTGGGCCTATCGCGCAGGGATTGCAACTTTACTGAGGCTTCCCTAGAGCCCCATCGCCTCAGCAATAAAATGGCGTTTAACGCCTGGCAGCGAGTTCGCAGCAGAAAGTCCTGCACCACGAATGAACTTTTTAAGCGGCGCGTGACCTGCGAACAGGGTTTTAAATCCGTCCATAGCCGCAATCATGCGCATAGCTTTGGCTTTACGTTCCCGTTCAAACGGCCGCAAGGCACGCCGCTGACTAAAATCTTTGTCCTGCTGTTTAAGCGTTGTCAGGTGGGATGCCAGTGACAGCGCATCCTGCATACCCAGATTTGCGCCCTGCCCGGCCAGCGGATGGATGGTATGCGCTGCGTCACCAACAAGCACGACACCGTCACTCAGCCATTGTCTGGCGTAGCGCATCATGAGCGGAAAATGCTGACGCGCCGCATTAAGCGATACCGTCCCTAATGCCGCGCCGCTTGCCTCTGTCAGCGCTTTACAAAATTCGCTCTCGTCCATGGCCAGCAACGCATTGGCCCGTGTCGTGGTTTGTGAAAATACAATGGAGCAATGGTTTGGATGATTAAGCGGCAACATTGCCAGCGGGCCATCAGGCGTGAACACCTGTCGGGCGGTATTATTATGGGGCTGCTCGGTATGAATATTCGTCACAATGGCGGTCTGGCCGTAATCCTTAAACGTAACCGGCAGGCTGGCCTGCTTTCGGATGAACGAGTTGGCACCGTCGGCCCCCACCACCAGTCGCGCGGCAATGACGTCGTCATTGTCCAGCATCAGCATGGTTTGTTCCTGCCCCCACAAAATACGCGCAATCCGGCTCTCTGCAACAACGACATTCTGCTGAGATGCTACGCCGTCCGCCAGCGCATTTACCAGCGCCTGATTTTCAACAATGTGACCTAGCTGCTCGCTTTGCATGTCATGGCAGTCAAAGTGAATATGACCAAAGCTGTCTTTATCCCATACGTCCATTTCATTATAGGGGCATACCCGATCATTACGAATTTGCGACCAGATCCCCCGCGCGCTGAGTGCTTCTGCGTTGACTGCATTAATCGCACTGACACGCACATCCGGCGTCGCTTTTAGTGGTTGTGACAGCGGCGCATCACTGATAACTGCAACAGTCAGGCCGCTGTCAGCCAGCGCTGACACCAGCGTAAGGCCAACGATGCCGCCGCCTACCACTGCAATATCCACTTGTTTCATGTGTTGTCCTTATCAGAAAATGCGCTACCTGCACCAAAACCGGTAGTTTGCGTCACAAATTGCCGGCGCGCCAGCGGTGATGCAGCCAGAGCGAACAGTCCCGCGTTGCGCGCGGCTACCAGCGGCAGATGCGTGTTAGAAAAGGTATGTACCAGCGTGTCGGTCAGCGTCATGGAGACCTGCCGGTCAGTCCTTCGGCTTTTGGCATACCGCTGCGTGACCGCCATACTGCCCGCGTCTGGGTGCCCACTGATGATACTCACCAGATTCAGGCAGTCCCGCAGACCCAGGTTAAACCCCTGCCCGGCGATGGGATGCAGCGTTTGTGCAGCATTGCCTACAATCACACTACGCTGCCCGGCAACCTCTGTAGTGTATGATAATCCCAGAGGATAGCTGACCCGCGGCGTAGTGCGCAGGATCCGGCCCTGACGATAGCCCATTGCCTGTTGCAGGGAGCGGATAAACGCCGCATCGTCGGTTAATATCTGCTCGTGTGCATGCCGGCGAGTCCACACTACAGAAAAGCCATGCCCGGGCATGTCATGCTCACCAATCTGGCTGTCAAAAGGCAGAAAGGCCACCGGCCCCTGCGCAGTAAAGCGCTCATATGCACGGTTGTGATGCGGTTCACTGGTGTGAACATTGGCGATCAGTGCCGTTTGCTGATAGGGCTTATGCTGACGCTGATAGCCCAGCGCTTCAGCCAGCCCGGAACGACCTCCGTCAGCCAGCACCAGCAGCCGGGCGCGCAAGTGCTTACCATCAGCAAGCGTGATTTGAGTGTGTTCCTGCGACGGTGTTGCACTGACCACCGTCGCCGGAGCCAGATAAGTAAATGCCGCTTCCTGTTTAAGCGAGTCGTGAAGTGTTGCGCCCAGTTGTGCTAATGACACGACCTGGCCAAAGTGATCAAGGCGGTAGTCACCGGCATCCATGGCACAAAAGCCACTGTGGCCCTGGTCTGTCACCTGAATATGGTGAATGGGTGTGGCACCAGCACTGCTAAGCGGCACGCTGAGCTGCCCGAATGCATCCGCCGTGCGTTTAGACAACGCAATAATCCGGGTGTCGAAGCCCGGCCCATGCGCGCTGGCTGTGTTAGCATCATTGATGTCTGTCGCATCCACCAGCGTTACTGTCAACGACGTATGGGTGACGAGTCCACGGGCCAGCGTATGTCCAACGACACCGCCGCCCACTATCACAACATCCGAGTCTGCCACCGCGCTTTACTTCCTCATTAAGGCTTCAATATCATCAATGTGTTTGGGTACATCAGCACTAAGTACTTCCACACCCGACGCTGTGATCACTACATCGTCTTCGATTCGAATACCCATTCCCCGGTATTGCTGAGGTGCCGTGCTGTCTGCCGCGATATAAATCCCAGGTTCAACAGTGATCACCATTCCGGGCTTAAGTGGCCGGTCCATACCATCCACTTTATAATTGCCCACATCGTGTACATCCAAGCCCAGGTAATGACCAAGACCGTGCATGTAAAATTGCCGCCAGGTTTTGCGCTCGAGATTTTCAGCCACACTGCCTTTCACAATACCCAGTGCGACCAGCCCCTCGGTGATCACTTCGGCGCTTTTATTCATGGCTTCGCTTAAGGTTACGCCGGGTCCCAGCATTGCCAGTACGGTTTCCTGCGCTTTTAACACCCACGAATAGACGTCCCGCTGCGCCTGGCTGAACGTACCGTTGACCGGAAACGTGCGGGTGATATCTGCAGCATACCCCTGATACTCCGCGCCCGCGTCGATAAGAATTAACTCACCATCGCGTGCTACATCATTGTTTTCGGTGTAATGCAGAATGCAGGCATTCTCGCCGCTGCCCACAATGGTGCCGTATGCCGGCGACCGGGCACCGGCCATGGCAAATTCGTGATGAATTTCCGCCTCCAGCTGGTATTCCTCACAGCCGGGCGAGGCAAACTGCATAGCCCGCTTGTGGGCCCTGGCGGTAATCTGCACTGCCGCCTTTATTGTGGCGACCTCACAGGCAGATTTAAATACCCGCATTTCGTGCAGTATAGGGCGAAGATCGGTTATGGATGACGGGGCCAGCGTTTCTTTAGGTGCGCTACGCAGTACGTCCATAGCGTCCTGCAACAATGTGTCGGCCAACGGGATGTCGCCCTGAGCGAAATACACATTATCATGACCGCGCAGCAGTTCTGGCAGAACCTCGTCCAGCTCATCCAGTTCAAACGCTTCATCCAGTGAAAACTGCTCCAGTGCTGCCTGTGCGCCAAGACGCCTGCCATGCCAGATTTCTGAATCGGGATCTTTGGGCTGACATACCATCGCGCGATAGAGATTACCCAGGCGAGAATGATTAGACAAAATCAGCCAGGTGTCCGGTTCGTTAAACCCGGTGAGATACCAAAAATCGCTGTGCTGACGAAACACATAGTCCGTATCGCGACTGCGGGTAACCATTGAGGACGCCGGTATCAGGCAAATGCTGTTGGCACGGCATTGCGCCAGCAACCTGTCCTGGCGCGCAATAAACTCTTCGGGTTTAATCATAGTTAGTGTACTGACGGATTAGCAGGCTGGTCGTCAAGCAATGACTGACCCAGTTCGCTGAAACACAAAATTGCAGAGATTTTGACGTATTCAGCCACCTCATTGAAGGCACGTTCGGATTCCTCATCGTCTTCCATCGGCTCCTCCATCCGCGAAATATTAGCAAAGTCTTCCATTGCCTCTTTCACATCGGCCGAGCAGTTTGTCAGATCCTGCTGATGTAAACCAAAGCCGACCAGAAAGCCCTGAACCCAGTTAATCAGTGCTACTCCGCGATCGTTTAAAGGCGTGTTATCTTCCGGCAGCAGCAGCTGTAGCGAAAATTCAGCCTCCAGCAATTGCTGGCACGTCTGGTTAAACAGCGCAGTTAGCATCTGCTCGGCTGTATCAGAGAAGGGTTCGCCCTGATTGGCAATATCTTTAAGGGTGCTCAGCCAGCGCTGATCGGTCAGCGACATGCCGCCACAAAACATACCGCACAGGATCCCCTGCATTTCCGCGCCATCAACGGCAACATTCTGCTGAGTGAGACGCGTTGAGACGGTGTCGTAATCAAGTTGTTTTTCCACAACAAACCTTTTCGCTGAATTTGCCGGTTAGTCTACCAAATGCAACGCGCAAGCACACGTCCTGCTTGGGAAGATGCGTTAAGTCTGTTCCCACTTCCTTCTGGCTATACATTGCTCAACTGCGCGAAAACATGCCGTGTCAGGCTGGACCCACCTAATTGATTGCTCTATGATCACAAACGTTCGGATACGGACGTCCCTACCTGATATATAACGCAACAAGAAACAACGCATTGTGGTCGCTGAGATAACAGGTATACTGCCTGACTAACTGGTCAGCTTTTAACATGTAATTCACATCGACGAAGTGACAGTCGAATCATCAGTGCAACAGTGCCCGTGTCGTGAAGAGATCCTCTTCACCGCACCGTACGTTTGGTATAGTCTGTTGCGTTACGCACAATAACAATGCTTCCTGGGATGTTTGCCAGTTCATTCATGTCCCTGGCCGATGCTTTAAACTAAGGAAGTTGAACCGATAACTATTGAGCAAGCTCGACGCGTATCGAGAAGCCTGCGGTTATCGTGATTCTTCCGCCCTGAACTTTTCGGTTCAAGGGCGAATAATGAACAGCGGCATCTTGGGAGGCGCCCTCTTTCGACGGAAGAAGAAATGGCAATAATAAATTTTGGATCGATTAATATCGATCATGTCTATCAGGTCGAACACTTTGTTCGTCCCGGCGAAACCATCGCCTCAACACACTATCAACAATTACTGGGTGGCAAAGGTGCCAATCAGTCCATTGCACTGGCGCAGGCAGGGGCAGACGTTCGTCATGTCGGCAGCATTCACGAAAGTGATGCGTCATTTAAGCAGGCACTGATAAAAAAAGGCGTCGACTGTCGGGGCGTGAAATGCAATGACACGCCTTCTGGCCACGCCATTATCCAGGTCACCCCCAGTGGTGAAAATGCCATCGTGCTGTTTGGCGGTGCCAATCAGACAATCACTGCAGATACAGTTTCTGCCGCCTTAAAAGAGACCTCCTCTTCCGACTGGGTACTGACCCAAAATGAAACCAGCAGCATTGACGATGTGTTAAAGCAGGCCAGTGATAAACAGCTGAAAGTGGCGTTTAACCCAGCGCCGATGAGTGACTCAGTCAAACACCTGCCACTGGATTGCATTGACCTGCTTATTGTCAATGAAACTGAAGCCGCAGCCATTACCGGCAAAGAGGCACTGGATGAAATCATCAGTGCATTTCAGGCGAACTGGCCTGATGCAGAAGTTATCATCACCCTTGGCAAACAAGGTGTGAAAATGCTGCGCGGTGACGATGTCATCAGTGTTGAGGCGTTTTCTGTCGATGCGGTCGATACCACTGCTGCCGGTGATACCTTTATTGGCTACTTCTTATCGGCATACTGCAACCACACCGATGCCCGACAAGCCCTTATCAGAGGGTGTGCAGCCTCAGCCATTGCAGTTACCCGTGAAGGCGCTGCGCAATCTATTCCCAGTCAGCAGGAAGTTGACCGGTTTCTGGCTAAAACCGCTCACTAAGTGATTAAGAAAACGTTATGACGCATAAAATTATTTTAGATACGGATCCGGGCATTGATGATGCCATGGCCATATTTTTCGCCTTTCAGTCTCCGGATATCGATGTGTTGGGGCTGACCACGGTTTACGGCAATGTTCCGGTGAACATGTCTGCGCAAAACGCGCTCACTTTGTGTGAGATTGCCGGTAAAGACATTCCGGTCACCAAAGGGGTTGGCATGCCGTGGGTGGGTCCTGAATCGTCCTATGCACACTTCGTGCACGGTGAGCACGGCTTTGGGCATATCAAACCTGAGCCGCCAAAACGGGAACTGGACCCGCGCAGTTCTGCTCAGTTTATTGTGGATATGGCCCGCCAGTATCCCGGTGAAATCACACTGGTCGCAATTGGTCCGCTAGGCAACCTTGCCCTTGCGCTGCGTCTTGAGCCGGAACTCCCTAAGCTGGTTAAGGGGGTCAGTATCATGGGCGGTGCAGCCTTTGTTCGCGGCAATGTGACGCCGGTAGCCGAAGCCAATATCTGGAATGACGCCTATGCTGCAGAGATCGTGTTCGCTGCGGACTGGGACCTGACCATGTTTGGCCTGGATGTCACCAATAATGTGCCGTTCAAGCCTGAGTTTGTCGATTTACTGGCACAGAATAACCCCGAACTGGGCGGTTTTGTAAAAGAATCTGCGCAATTTTACATGGATTTTTATTCTCAGAATCGTGACGACCGGGTCTGCTTTTTCCATGATGCGTTTCCTATTGCGCACCTGCGTCATCCGGAGCTGTTCGAACTCACCGAAGGGCATGTGCGGGTTGGCACCGGCGAGCTGGACCGCGGTCAGACCGTTGTTGCCCCGAAAGGCACAACGCCAAGCCCATTGTGGAACAATGCTAACACCATCAAGGTTGCAACGGGCGTTAACCATAGTCAGCTGGAACAGCTGTTTATTGACACCTACGCTGGGTAATCAAACCACCCACACGGCATGATGCCGTGTGGGTGGACCGACCGTTTTTTCTGTCAGCCGTCAGACAAAGTCAGGTTCTGCTATGCATAATTCTGAACGCACACAATTACGACGCAAGTTACGAGCTGCCAGAAACGCGCTCATCCCGACAGAGCAGCAGCTGGCGGCACAGGATATCGCGTCGCAGTTAGCGGCCGTACCAGCGGTAAAAACGGCCGGCTCTCTGGCTTTTTATCTATCCAACGATGGTGAAGTCAGCCTCAGTGAATTTTCAGCTTCACTGCTGGCCGGCGCTTCTTCCCCCCGTCTGGCACTGCCTGTGTTACACCCGTTTTGTCGCGGTCACCTGTTGTTTTTGCATTACCACCAACACACCGCAATGACAGAAAACCGCTTTGGGATCCCCGAGCCTTCACTTGACTGTACCGCCGTGGTTCCCGCCCACCAGCTTGACGTAATCCTAATGCCGCTGGTCGGCTTTGATAAAGACGGGAACCGTTTAGGCATGGGGGGTGGCTTTTATGATCGTACCCTGGCTAACCGTCACAACTGGCCTGCCAGCCCCCGTCTTATTGGCATTGCCCACGACTGCCAGCAGGTCGACGCATTACCCGTTGCTGCCTGGGATGTGCCCTTAGACGCCATAGTGACACCCTCTCAGATTATCGTGCCAAAAGATTCCTGACGCGCACGCTATTGCCTGCAGGCCTTCCGTCCGGGCAGTGTTGATAGCCATACACACTCTCCTTCGTCGCACGCGTATCATGAGAACTGGCTATATAATGAAATATGATGCTGCGTGAGTCAGTCAGGCAATCTTTTTCTGATTGAGCCGCGGGTGTCCGTATTGTCCTAAAGCGGCCCGTCAGCGTCCGTGCATGCGTTTAGGCGGGGAATGCTGACAAATTGTGCTGTATGCAACACAGGCTTTTCGGGTACACTCTGGCTGTCAATTTCAGGAGTGTTTATGGATCAGAATCAGAAGAAACAGGCGGTGGCACGTGCCGCACTGGCATACGTTGAAACCGATACGGTCATTGGTGTCGGAACGGGCTCAACGGTTAACTTTTTTATTGATGCACTTGCTGACATCAAACATAAAATTACGGCAGCGGTATCAAGCTCTGAAGCCTCGACTGAGCGTTTAAAAAAGCTCGGAATTGACGTGTTATCGCTTAATGAGGTCGACAGTCTGTCGGTATACGTTGACGGAGCCGATGAGGTGACCGAGCACAAGCACATGATAAAAGGCGGTGGCGCAGCGCTGACACAGGAAAAAATTGTAGCGGCGGTGGCGAAACGTTTTATCTGTATCGTCGATGACAGCAAACGGGTCCCGGTACTTGGTAAGTTTCCGCTTCCTATCGAAGTTATTCCAATGGCACGCTCGTATGTCGCCAGGGAACTGGTCAAACTCGGTGGTGATCCGGTATATCGTCAGGGTGTGATCACCGATAACGGCAACGTTATTCTGGATGTACATAACCTGGATATTCTTGCACCGCGCGACCTGGAGCAAACACTAAACAATATTCCCGGTGTCGTCAGCAACGGTATCTTCGCATTACGTGGCGCCGATGTTGTACTCACCGCTTCAGAAAGTGGCGTCGCAACCTTTGACTAATTTGCGGGAAGGCGAAAATAGCACTTTTCAGCCTTCTTTATCTTTGTTACTTTGAACGTATAGACGTCCAGAAGGCCCAAATTAGAGCCAACATTCACAACCGAGATCCAAGTTCATGTCAAAAGTGTCTTTGCCAAAAGAAAAAATCCGCATTCTGTTGCTGGAAGGTGTTCACCAAAGTGCTGTAGAAACCTTACGGAGCAATGGCTATACCAATATTGAGTACCTCAAAACGTCGCTACCGGAAGACGAACTGATTGAGAAGGTCAGCGATGCGCATTTCATTGGCATTCGCTCCCGCACCCAACTGACTGAGCGTGTTTTCGCCAGCGCCAGCAAACTGGTGGCCGTAGGTTGTTTCTGTATTGGTACCAATCAGGTCGATCTGAATGCTGCTGGCCGCCGTGGTATTCCGGTATTCAATGCCCCCTTCTCCAACACCCGCTCGGTAGCCGAACTGGTACTGGGCCAGATTATCCTGTTGTTGCGGGGGATCCCCAGTAAAAATGCCAAGGCCCACCGCGGTGAATGGGAAAAGAGCGCAGTTGGCTCGTTTGAAGCGAGGGGTAAAACCCTGGGTATCATTGGGTATGGTCACATTGGTACGCAACTGAGTATTCTGGCCGAGCATCTGGGTATGCGTGTCCAGTTTTTCGATATTGAAGATAAACTGGTGCTGGGTAATGCCTCTCAGGTTAAAAGCTTATCCCACCTGTTAAGCACCTCTGATGTAGTAACCTTGCATGTGCCGGAGACCCCGCAAACGCAGAATATGATTGATGCAAAAGCACTCGAGCAAATGCAGCCCGGCAGTATACTGATTAATGCCTCGCGCGGCACGGTAATCGACATACCGGCGCTGGCTGCATCCATTGACAGTGGTCACCTGCGTGGGGCAGCCATTGATGTCTTCCCGGTTGAACCGAAGTCTAACAGTGAGGAGTTTCAGTCGGAATTACGCGGCCTGGATAACGTGATTTTGACCCCTCATGTAGGTGGGAGTACGCAGGAAGCGCAGGAAAACATAGGGATCGAGGTGGCAGGAAAGCTCGCCAAGTACAGCGATAATGGCTCGACGCTGTCTGCGGTTAACTTCCCAGAAGTATCGCTGCCTGAACATACCGACCGCTCACGTCTGCTGCACATTCATGAAAACCGGCCGGGTATGCTTACTCAGATTAACCATGCCTTTGCTGATCAGGGCATCAACATTGAAGCCCAGTATCTGCAAACCAAAGGCGATGTGGGTTATGTTGTGGTCGACGTAGAAGCCGACCGCGCCTATGATGCCCTTGACCAGCTACAGAAAATCGACGGCACCATCAAGACCCGTATCCTGCATTAGTGGTGTGGTGCATCACAGCACCCCATTCAGCACCAAAAAAGGCACGCCTACCGGCGTGCCTTATTATTATCTATGCTCGTCAGACACAACAGTCCGACAGCCTGTACCTGGTTTAGAAGAAGTTATATACCAGCGTTACAGCCGTCTCTGTGTCCAGCTTTTCGATACCGGGCGCTACGTTTGAGTTGTGATCCAGTTTTACGGATACCTTCATGGACAGGTTACCACTGATTGTCGCTGTCAGTGCACTCTCCGCCCGGGATTTGGTATTTTCAGAGCCCACTTCAGTACTCAGCGTCTGAGTGAACTTTGCAGTCTCAGAAATGCGCCAGCTATATGCCGCAGATGCACGCACAATTAACCCGTTAAGCTCTTCGCCGTCCTGTGTTTCCCGAAACGCATAACCCGGACCGAGTGAATATTCAAAGGTCTGTGTTTTTGTCTCAAGTACTTTTTGGTTCCAACCCGCAGCGATAGTTGCCTGATAATCATAGTTACTAAGGCGGTCGTCTTCATACGAGGCGAAACCGAACAAACGGTGATCGGGATTATCCAGCTTGTAATTACCCTGCGCAGAGGAGAAGAATTTCTGCGCGGAGGTACGCTCAACTTCTTCACCGTCTATTTCCACGGTCTCTTTTTTGTACAAGCCTTCGACAATATAATCATTGCTCCAGTTCTCAAGCTCCTGATGCGCTGTCAGTCCTGCCGAGGCGGAGGTCGTTTCCGTGTTCCCGGTAGTAAATATAAAGCCCAGCTCACCTTCCATCGTAAAAGGTTTCTGTTCTTCTTCCTGTGCCATCACCGGCGATGACAACAATGCTGTGGCCGACACAACCAGTGCGGGCGTCACAAAAAACGATGTTTTCATAAATTTTCCTAATTTACTGAGCCAAAAATAACCTGCGAGATCACACAGGGCGCATAGAATACGACGCTATACTACCTGCCAATAGCGCGCAATCAAGCGTCAGGGCTGAATTTCGGCAATTTTTTTGTACCCCGGTAAAGCAGATCAGAAAAACTGATATACCAGGGTAACTGAGGTTTCCGTATTCAATGAGGCATTCGCATCTGCAGCATCTGTCTCATGGTTCAGGATCAGTGACAGTTTTAAGGCCAGGGAACCAAAAATACTGGCAGACAATGACGTTTCTGATCTGGACTTCACATTTTCAGTACCAGCCTCAGTACTGACGAACTGACGAAACTTAGCCCCCGTGCTCCAGTTATATCTGTACTCGGCAGAGGCCCTTACAATGAAACCACTATTCACTGACGACATGGTGTTAGTTTCGGCCTCAATAAACGAGTAACCGGGTCCGACACTGTAGCGAAATTTGCTGTTTTCATCAGACCAGAGCCGCTGCGACCAGCCGCCGGCAAGCGATGCCCGGTAGGCATATCCGTTAAAGCGATCGTCTTCATAATCGCCGTAAAGAAATAATCGTCGGTCAGCCTGCTTCAGCTTATAGTCAAATTGTGCATTAGCAAAAAAGCGCTGTGCGGTGACTTCACGACTGCTGTCGGCGACATCACTCTCTTTGTACAGCATTTCTGCATTATAGTGGTTGCTCCAGTTCAGCGTTTCGTGCTCAGACGTTACTGCCGCTTTCAGCGACGCCGCTGAAGTGTTGCCGGTAGCAACCAGCACACCCAACTCACCATCGAGCGTAAAGTGAGGCACCGGGTTTTCCTCATCCTGATCAAGCTCAGCGTGATACAGCGTTTGAATCAAATCCTGTGCCGCAGATACCTGGCCACTTACCAGCAACAAAGCAAGTACCAGCCCGCGAAAAACATGGGTAGTTTGCATAGGTATATCAATTATTTTTAGCGCAACGTTACCGGGCCGATGGTCTCATCGGATACTGAGAGTCAGTTATAAACTGCGCGCCTAATGTATTAGCGCAGACAGCCGCGCGGCCTCCTTGCTGGCAAACTCTACAGCACTTCCCAGGGTTTCCCCTTCTATTTTTAGATTTCTCGCCACTTGTGCCGGAAAGATATCAACATCCAGCGTGGTGACTTTTTGTTCTTTTAGGGTAATGCGCCGGGCACACTCAAGCACAGAGATATCGGTATCAGACGCCGCCTTACCGGTTTCATACAGATGTTTTACCGGGTAATACAAAGGCAACGGCAACCGCCAGCGCTCCAATATAGTACCGGTACAGGCTGCAAACGTAAAATCAAAGTGTTTCAGTTGTTTTTCTTCTGGCATCAGCGCGTCGTCATCGGACACATACTCTGCATAGGCATGGGGATCATGGCAGGCCACCACCGGTTCGCTTAAATCCAGCAATATACCGATAACAAAAAAACGCTCATTACCACGAATTCCCGCCTGTTTTGCCAGATAACGGGCGACCAGACCACGATAGACCGAAATCTGCCAGTGTTTGTCACTGTCAATTAAGGCTGAGTTGAATTGCCGGAAGGCGCTGGTGGCGGTCTCAGCAACTACCAGGTTATACAAAGCCTCCCCTCCAATGACATTGACGGCCTTGGCAATAGAGTCAATTTGCGAGGGAAACCTGAACAGTGCACTGTTAGCCAGTTTGAGTACTTTCGCCGTTAGCGAGGGGTCGACACTGATAAACGTGGCAATATCATTCGCGTCGCTGCGGGGATCATCCAGCACATCACGGATCCGCAAGCAGACATCAGGCAGCGTAAAAGACTTAGCTGCAACATTAACGAATTTGTCCATCGACATAGTAGATCATCCACTCGCTTCTATTGGGCGCTCATTATAACAAGCAGTATTTTTTTCTCAGCCTGAAATACGCTCGTCAGGCATGCATTTTTATACCTGTGATGATCGTTTGTCCTCGCACTAAAGAAACACGTTCTTACCAAAGAACGACAGCCGTTGTCCGTGAAACCTGCGTTGCGACTGCGCACGTCAGGACGCGCCGAGAGCGATAAGCTTACTCGCATCATCCCTCGTTATCGGTACCGTGAAACAGATCCTGCTGCTGAGGCTTATATGCTACCGTGGGTTCATCGGCCTGACGTTGTCTGCGCTGTGCCTGCATTTTACGGCGGTGACAGGCACCAACAATCTGTCGCCGGGTCGCATCGTCTACTTTCAGCCAGTAAAGCCGCTCTTCACGGCTTCGGTAGCACCCTTTACAAAACCCTCGCGGCCCTGCTTCGCATACACCAATACACGGGCTGGGCACCTCAAAAAATTCGAGTTGCGTGCTTGTTTGGGGATCATCAGCACTCATATCTGGGTTAAATACAACGCAGTCGTTCGATAGTAGACAAACTATAGCATTCTTATCACGCGGGTTAATCCACCAGCGTGTAATCAATGGTAGAAACCACGCGCACACGTTTAATATGCGGATGATGCGCATCGCGGCTACTTATACTGAACTGCCCCTGATTTGCCCGTTTAATTTTTCCTAAGGTGCTGTTTGAATCGCTGGCGAATTTTTCAGCAACCTCTCTGGCATTGACTGTGGCCTCCTCAATCATTTCTGGCTTTACCTCATTGAGGCGAGTGAACACAAACTCTGGGCGCGACTGATAGCGCTGGTCAGTCAGCACCACGCCATCGCGCACCAGACTGGCAATATCGTTCATCACGCCGGTCACTTTCTCTACGTTCTCTGAATATACCGTGACTGTTTGAGTAGCACTGTAGCGAAACTCAGCCCGCGGTCCGCCGCCATATTGCTGTGCAGCCTTGTCGGTAATTTCCGGGCGGCCAATGGTAATGGTGTCAGCAGCAATACCGGCCTGGGTAAGAAAATCTTTCACTTTCCCGGCATTGTCGGCTACACGGTCGTACAGTTTTGGTAAATCATTGCCCGCCTCGATAAACGCAATAGGCCAGATCACCCGGTCAGCGGTGTATTCACGCTCAGACAACCCTTTCACGGTCACAACCCGATCCCAGGTCTTGAAGGTAATCAGAGCCTGTCCTAGTTGTGCCCCCAACCCCAGCAGGCCTGCACTGATCCCTAATGCCAGAATGACTGCCACTGCTTTATTCATAATGTAACTCCGTCCTGATTGATTAACGATTGACGCGTTAGGGATAGATTAGCGCAGTTTAGGTATGACAGGGTGGCAATTCACGAATGGATTATGACGAATTAAGACAAAAAAAGGCCGCTCGGAGAGAGCGGCCAAAAATGCCCCTTTTTCAGCACAGGGGCTACGCTTGGGTAGTTGGTTGTCGCGGCTTGTTGCGCGCCATTAATACATAAAAGACCGGTGTCAGAATAAGCCCGAACAAGGTTACACCAATCATTCCTGAAAATACGGCAACGCCCATGGCCTGGCGCATCTCAGCACCGGCCCCAGTAGAAATCACCATCGGTAATACGCCCATAATAAAGGCGATGGAGGTCATCAGGATTGGACGCAGACGTAATCGGCTGGCCTGTTTAATGGCGGTAATTTTATCCATACCTGACTCCTGCAGTTCTTTGGCAAATTCCACTATCAGGATGGCATTTTTGGTTGCAAGCCCGACCAGCACAATCAACCCTATCTGGGTAAAGATGTTGTTGTCGCCGCCATATACCCATACACCAATCAGCGCGCTTAACAGTGTCATAGGCACAATCAGGATAATTGCCAGCGGTAACCGCAGACTCTCGTATTGCGCCGCCAGTACCAAAAACACCAGTAACACAACTAACGGGAAGATAAAGGCAGACGCGTTACCGGCCAGAATTTGCTGGTAGGTCAGTTCTGTCCACTCATAGGTCATACCGGTCGGCAATGTTTCCTTGAGGATTTGCTCAATCGCCGCTTTAGCCTGATCAGAGCTATAGCCGGCAGCCGGGGCACCGTTAACTTCTGCGGTGATATAACCGTTATAATGCATAACCCGATCAGGCCCGGCGCTGTGCTGGACATCCACAAACGATCCTAACGGAATCATCTGGCCCTGCGCATTGCGAACCTTGAACTGGCTGATATCCTGTCGCTGTTGACGGAACGGCGCATCGGCCTGTACGTTGACCTGATAGGTGCGGCCAAACAGGTTAAAGTCATTCACATATACCGAGCCCAGATAGGCCTGCATAGTGCTAAACAGCGTATCAATGCCAACTCCCTGACTAATTGCTTTTTCGCGATCAACATCTACATCCAGTTGCGGTACGTTGACAGTAAAGCTGGTGAAACTGTCAGTCAGAGCCGGATGTGCCCAGGCTTTCTGTATCACCTCTTGTGTTGCCTTTTCCAGTTCGGCAAAGCCAAGGTTACCGCGGTCCTGAATTTGCAGCCGGAATCCGCCAATGGTTCCCAGACCTAGCACCGGCGGCGGGGGAAATATCGCCACATAAGCCCCTTTTATCGAGGCAAACTGCTGATTCAGCTGACCGGCAATCGCGCCGGCAGATAAGTCAGGTGACTGACGCTCAGCAAAGGGTTTGAGTGACGTAAACAACACACCGGAACTGGGACTGTTAGTAAAGCCGTTAATATTCAGGCCTGGAAATGCAACCGCATCAGACACCCCCGGATGCTCCATGGCAATACGGGACATTTCACGTACCACCTCTTCAGTCCTGTCCAGTGACGCCGCATTAGGCAGTTGCGCAAACGCTACCAGATACATTTTGTCCTGAGAGGGCACATAACCGGTAGGCGTTGAATTAAACTGAAACGCTGTTAACCCTAACAGCCCTGCATAAAGCACCATCACAATACCGCTCTTTCTGACGAGCCCCCCTACGGCGCCCGTATAACGGTCTGATGCCCGATCAAACAGTCTGTTGAACGGCGTGAACAGCCAGCGCCCAAAGAGCCGGTCCATGGCCCTTGTCAGCCAGTCATTCGCCTTGCCGTGTGGCTTAAGTAACAACGCAGACAGGGCCGGACTCAAGGTTAACGAGTTGATGGCAGAAATGACGGTGGAAATGGTAATGGTCAGTGCAAACTGCTTATAGAACTGCCCTGTCAGTCCGGACATGAAGGCCGTGGGGATAAACACCGCCGCCAGCACCAACGTAGTGGCAATGATCGGACCGGTCACCTCTTTCATCGCCTGCACGGTAGCCTCGACCGGTGACTTACCCTCAGCAATATTACGCTCCACATTTTCCACGACCACAATGGCATCATCGACCACGATCCCGATGGCCAGTACCAGGCCAAAGAGTGACAAGGCGTTAAGCGAAAAGCCCATCAGTTGCATAAAGGCAAAGGTACCCACCAATGATACAGGTACTGCTACCAGCGGGATAATCGACGCCCGCCAGGTTTGCAAAAACAGCACCACCACCAGCACAACCAGCAGTACCGCTTCTAACAGGGTGTTTACTACTGCTTTGATTGAACCACGCACAAAGACCGTGGGATCGTACACAATGTCGTAATCCAGACCTTCCGGAAATGCCGCTTTTAATGACTGCATGCGGGCCCGGACATCTTCTGAAATCTGTATGGCATTAGAGCCTGGCGCCTGAAAAATTGGCAAGGCGGCGGCAGGATTGTTATTAAGCAACGAGCGCAGCGCATACTGATCAGCGCCCAGCTCAACCCTTGCGACATCTTTAAGCCGGGTTATCTCACCGTTTGCACCGGTTTTAACCACAATATTTTCAAATTCCTGCTGATCAGCCAGTCTGCCGCGCACATTAATGAGTAGCTGAAAATCACTGCCACCAGTAGGCTGTGCGCCCAGACTTCCCGCAGCAGCCTGCTGATTCTGACTGCGTATGGCACTGACCACATCCTGTGGATTCATTTTAAGCTCGGCCAGCTTATTAGGGTCCAGCCACACCCGCATGCTGAACTCGCCTGCACCAAACTGACGAACCTGCCCGACCCCTTCAATACGCGCCAGCTCGTCTTTCACATACTGATCGGCATAGTTCGCCAGGTACAGCATGTCGTAACGCTCATCCGGGGAGGTCAGGTGCACCACCATAGTCAGGTTAGGTGAGGATTTTTCGGTCACTATGCCTAATCGCTGTACTTCCTGAGGCAAGCGCGGCGTCGCCCGGTTCACCCGGTTTTGTACCAGCGTGGTCGCCTCGTCCGGATCGGTGCCGATAGCAAAGGTAATGGTCAGCGTCATTCTGCCATCCGCAGTTGCCTGCGAGGACATATACAGCATGTTTTCTACGCCGTTAATTTCCTGCTCGAGCGGCGTGGCCACGGTTTCTGCAATGACTTTCGGGTTTGCGCCTGGGTAATTGGCCGTAACAACCACGGTGGGCGGCACAACCTCAGGGTACTCGGTGATAGGGAGTTGCCATACGGCAATGGCCCCGCCGATAAATATCAGCAGACTTAGCACGCCCGCAAAGATAGGACGATGGATAAAAAAGCGCGACAGATTCATTAGCGAAGCCCTGCCGTCACCGGCTCATCCTGCTTAAGCGCCAGTTGCATTGCAGCATCTACACGCGCTTGCCAGCTATCCAGTGCGGTCAGCGCATCTTCATCCGCCATTTTCACAGGGTTTGGTGCAACCGGTGCGCCCGGGCGTACACGCTGAAGACCGGCTACAACAATTTCATCGCCTTGTTCAAGGCCACCTTCAATAATGCGTAATTCACCGACCTTATCACCTAGCGTAACGGCCCGGTATTGCGCTTTGTTTTCTTTATCAATGACCAGCACATATTTATTGTTCAGATCGGTATTAATCGCTTTGTCAGCTATCAGGATCCCTTTTTCATCGGACTCACCCGCCAGCTTCAGGTGCGCAAACAACCCTGGCAGCAGTGTGCCTTTTTCATTCGAAAACACCGCGCGAACACGCAGGGTACCGGTCTGCGCGCTGACCTGATTATCAATAAAGTCAATATAGCCCCAGTGTTCATAGGACGCCTGGTTTGCCAGCTTCATCGCCACAGGCTGGGCGTCAACCGCCCGGTTGCCCGACTGCGATGCAACATAATTCAGGTAGGTCTGCTCATCAATATCAAAATAGGCATGCAGCTTGTCGGTTGACACAATGGTGGTGAGTTCTGTCTGTCCGGCGCTGACAAAATTGCCTGCGGTCACGCTGGCCCGTGAAATACGCCCGGAAATGGGTGCCTGCACACGTGCAAAGCCCCGGTTCAGTCTTGCCACATCAAGCTGCGCCTGCGTTTGGGCAAGGGCTGCATCTGCCTGCTGCATCTCAGTTTGTCTGGCATCAATGACTTCCTGAGAAACAGACTGTGAAGCACTAAGTTTTTCGGCACGCTGATAGTTAGTCTTCGCCAGTGAGTAGCGACTGCGTGCCTCGCTTAACTGCGCGGTCAAACGGTCAACTTCGGCCTTGTATCGGCGGTTATCGATGAGAAACAGGGTTTGTCCCTGTTCGACCCATTCACCCTCTTCAAACGCCACAAAATCGATGTAGCCGGACACACGCGGACGCAATGACACCGTCTGCGGTGCGACTAACCGGCCGGTAAAGTTATCCCACTGGGTAATACGCCTGGCGATCACCGGTGCCACATCAACCGGTACCCCCTGCTGCTGGGCTTTCTGACCCGCATCAGTCGGATTATCACTGCAGGCAAACAGACTCATGCTAAGAAGTAGTGCAACACTGAATGTTTTAATTGCGGTCATGGTTTGACTCTGAGTTAGTTATCAATGGGACAATTATCCGTGCTTAAATACAATAAAAATAATTATATTTTTGTATGCAAAGCATCATGTTTTGTTATATGTTTAATTATCACACTGAAATGGGGCTAACGTATGCGTTCACACGACCTTAATTTACTGATGATTTTTGATGCCATAATGACAGAAGGTGCAATAACCCGGGCAGCGGACCGACTGGCGATGACGCAGCCTGCGGTGTCGAATGCTCTGTCCAGAATGCGTACAGCCTGGAAAGACGAACTGTTCGTAAAGGACGGGCGAGGGATCCAGCCTACCTCCTATGCTAAAAATTTATGGAGTCAGATACAGTCGCCATTAAGTCAGCTGGAAAACGCCGTCAGCCCGACCGAGTTTGATCCTTCAACGGCCAAGCGGACTTTTCGGGTATCTGCGACGGACAGCATTATTTCTATGGCCTGGGGGCCACTTCGTCAGGTGATTGAAAAACAGGCTCCGGGTATCAATGTGTACGCCATCCCTAATCTGAATATGGATTCCGATCAGATTTTAAAAGATGCCGAAGCTGAACTGGCTTTCTCAAAACACCTTAAGCCAGATCCTGTGATCCGCTCTGAGCATGTTCTGGATCCGCGCTATGTGGTACTCATGCGTCCTGAGCACCCTCTGGCGAAAGAAGAACTCACTCTGGAAGACTTCGTTAATGCTGAGCATTTGCTAGTCTCCATTAGCGGAGATGTGACCGGCCCCACTGACCAGGTACTGACGAATATGGGCCTGTCACGACGTGTCGCGATGTCGGTCAACTCCTTCAGCAATGTTCCTGAACTGCTTAAAGAGAGTAATTTAATCTGCGTTGCCCCATCGGTGGTGCTTGAAAAGGAAATTTTCTCAGGTGAGCTGGCGGTGTTTGAAACACCCATTGATATCGTCTCCACCCCGCTATCACTGATTTGGCATAAACGTCAGGATCACGACCCGGGCCTGACCTGGCTGCGACAACTGATTGCCGGCTTTATCCTTGAGCGCGCTAACCATCATGAAGTCATGTTGTCCAAGTGTTGCCGCAAAGGCTATTGCGAGGAAACGGTACGCAAATATATGCAACAGCGGGGCGAGTGCCAAACCAACGTCGCAGCGCTGGATACGGCCGGGTAATGTCCGGCTAACGTGCGGGCATAAAAAAAGCGAGACACTGTCCCGCTTTTTTCATTTCCTGTCGCGATGAATTACTTCTTTTTCTTCGCTTTTGGATTAGGCATATCTGTGATGCTGCCTTCATACACCTCTGAGGCAAGACCAATAGACTCATTAAGCGTTGGATGCGCATGAATAGTCAGTGCCACATCTTCTGCATCGGCGCCCATTTCGATGGCCAGGCCAATTTCGCCCAGCATCTCACCGGCATTGGTACCCACCATGGCACCACCGATAACGCGGCCACTGTCTTTATCAAAGATCATCTTAGTCAGACCGTTGGTCGCGTCTGAAGCAATGGCACGGCCTGATGCCGACCATGGGAACGAGGCCGTCTCGTAGCTGACACCCTGCTCCTTGGCTTCTTTCTCAGTCAGACCTACCCACGCCACTTCTGGCTCTGTATACGCAACAGATGGGATGCAACGCGGATCGAAGTAATGTTTCTGGCCTGAGATGACCTCGGCCGCCACATGCCCTTCATGTACCGCTTTGTGCGCCAGCATTGGCTGTCCAATGATATCGCCAATCGCATAAATGTTGTTGACGTTGGTACGCAGTTGCTTATCAACGTTGATGAAGCCTTTGTCGTCGACTTCCACGCCGGCTTTATCGGCGTCAAACATTTTACCGTTTGGCTTACGGCCCACGGCCACCAGCACTTTGTCGTAACGTACAGGCTCATCCGGTGCATTCTTACCTTCAAAGGTCACATACAGGCCGTCATCCTTCGCTTCTACGTCAGTAACTTTGGTTTCCAGCATCACATTGAACTTGTCTTTATAGTCTTTCATAAAGACTTTCATGATGTCTTTGTCAGCAGCCGGAATGAGCTGGTCAAGGAACTCAACCACATCAATTTTAGAACCCAGCGCTTCGTATACCGTGCCCATTTCAAGACCGATGATGCCGCCGCCCAGTACCAGCATTTTCTCCGGAATATCTTTCATTTCCAGTGCGCCGGTTGAGTCAATGACGCGATCATCGTCGTGTGGAATAAAGGGCAGTGTTACCGGTTCAGAGCCTGCAGCGATAATGGCATTCTCGAATTTCACCGTCGTTTTACCGTCATCCCCTTCTACTTCCAGGGTGTCGCTACCGGTGAACTTACCGTAACCTTTGACGTGCTTCACTTTACGCATCTTCGACATGCCGGATAAGCCTTTAGTCAGCTGACCCACTACGTCATCTTTATACGAACGCAGTTTATCCAAATCAATTTCAGGCTCACCAAACGACACACCGTGATTGGACAGATGTTTGGCTTCCTTCATGACTTTCGCCACATGAAGCAATGCTTTTGATGGGATACAACCTACGTTCAGACACACACCGCCAAGGGTGTCTCTGGCATCCACAATTACCGTTTCAATGCCTAAATCGGCAGCGCGGAACGCTGCGGAGTAGCCACCTGGGCCGGCGCCCAATACCACTAGCTGAGTTTTAATTTCGCTCATCGTGACCTCAAATTCTGTCCAAATTTCAATGCGTATATGTACGCGTGTAAGTTTTCAATGCCTGTTACACGCCTGAATTTTAACTAGGGTGTCAAAGCCGTGTAAAGCTAACGGAGCTGAAAAGCCGTAAAAATACCAATTCGGGAGCATCTCGCTCCCGAACCGTACTTTCTTACAACAGCATTTGTCGTAAATCTTCCAGCACACCTTTCATGTGGACGGCGAAACGGGCTGCAACCGCACCGTCAATCACACGGTGATCGTATGACAGTGACAGCGGCACCATCAGACGTGGTTCAAATTCACTGCCATTCCATTTCGGCTTCAGGTCGCTCTTAGACACACCCAGGATGGCCACATCCGGCGCATTCACAATCGGCGTGAATGCCGTGCCGCCAATGCCGCCCAGACTGGATATGGTGAAACAGCTTCCCTGCATATCCGCCGATTTCAGTTTACCGTCGCGGGCCTTCGCACTGATTTCCATCAGTTCTTCAGAGAGTTCGTGAATGCCTTTCTTATCGACATCACGGACCACCGGCACGACCAGGCCATTCGGCGTATCGACTGCAATACCAATATGGTAGTACTTTTTGTAAATTAAAGACTCACCGGACTGAGACAGCGAAGTATTGAAAATGGGGTACGCTTTCAGTGCGTCTGCCGCCGCCTTCATCATAAACACCAGTGGGGTGATCTTAATACCCAGCTTACGCTTCTCGGCAATCTTGTTCTGATCCTTACGGAAGGCTTCCAGATCAGTAATATCGGCTTCTTCAAACTGCGTGACATGCGGAATGGTTACCCAGTTGCGGTGCAGATTCGGGCCAGATATTTTCTGAATACGGGTCAGCGGCTTTTCTTCCACCTCACCAAACTTCGAGAAGTCTACTTTCGGCGGTGGAATCACCTGCAGTCCGCCACTGCCTTCGGCATTGACCGCACCGGCTGCCGCTTTAGGCCGTGACAGCTCATATTTGACAAAGCTCTGCACGTCCTCTTTCAGAATACGGTTTTTACGGCCACTGCCACTCACCTGAGTCAGATCAACGCCAAACTCACGGGCCAGACGGCGAACCGACGGAGAAGCGTGAACTTTGCCGGATTTTTGCTTTTCACCGGCTGAAGGATGATGTGGCACCGGTGGCGGCTTAGGACGACTGTTGTCACCATTATCCGAACTTTGTTTTTTCGGCTCAGGCTTTTGCTCAGACTTCTGCTCACTGCCCTTCGATGCCGACGCATCTGATGACGATGAGCCGCCTTCGCTTTTCACTTTAAGCATCAGCACGGAGGAGCCCTTCGATACCTTATCGCCCTGCTTGACCAGCATTTTGCTTACGGTGCCGGCTTTAGGCGCAGGTACATCCATGGTGGCCTTATCGGTTTCAAGGGTAATCAGGCCGTCTTCGGCTTCAATGCTGTCCCCTTCTGACACCAGCACCTCAATGATTTCAACGTCTTCCGCATCGCCAATATCCGGCACGGTGACTTCCATTTCTTCTTCACCACCGGCACTGTCATCCGATGCGGCTTGTTGCTTTTCGTCACTTTGTGAATCAGACGAAGACGAAGCCTGCTCATCACTGCTGCTGTCACTGCCACTGTCACTACCAGCCACTTCCATGGTTAGGATAAGTGAGCCTTCGCTGACCTTATCGCCTTCCTTAATTTTCAGGCTAACCACCTTACCAGCCTGAGGCGCAGGCACATCCATAGTGGCTTTGTCAGTTTCCAGCGTGATCAGGCCATCTTCTGCCTCAACACTGTCGCCTTCGGCAACCAGTACTTCAATGACATCAACTTCTTCGGCATCGCCAATATCAGGCACCGTGACTTCGATGGTTTCGCTGCCGCCAGACGATTTCCCGCTGTCACTTTCAGCGGCTTTATCGGATTCATCGCTGCCAGCATCCTGCGAATTATCATCCTCAGGTGTGGCTGATTTTTCCTCACTGCTGCCGTCATCATCGCTGTCATCATCGTCACTGCCTTCATCACCGGCCGCTTCAAGTTTGGCCAGCAAGTCACCTTCGCTGATTTTGTCACCCACATTGACCGACAGCTCGGTCACTTTACCGGCAAAGGGCGCAGGAATATCCATGCTGGCCTTATCACTTTCTACTGTGACCAGTGAGTCTTCCGCTTCTACGCTGTCGCCCACGGAAACACACAGTTCGATGACCTCGACATTGTCCTCTCCAAGGTCGGGTACGTGTACGTCTTTTATCTCTGACATAAACTCAGTCTCCGTTCACTTACGCGTATAGTGGGTTTAGCTTGTCCGGATCGATATCCAGATCTTTCATTGCTTTATTCAGTGTCTTGGCATCGACATCACCGGCTTTGTGCAATTCATACAGCGCGGCAAAGGCGACACTCTTGGCATCCACTTCAAAGTGGCGGCGCAGGTTAGCGCGGCTGTCAGAACGACCGAAACCGTCTGTACCCAGCACCCGGTAGCTGCCTGGCACAAAGTTGCGCACCTGATCAGCATAGTTCTTGATGTAGTCGGTGGCGGCGATAGTCGGGCCATCGTTACCGTCTTCCAGTACCTGAGTAATGAAAGGCACACGCGCCTTATCACCGGCATGCAACATGTTGTAACGGTCGCAATCAATCCCTTCACGGGTCAGTTCATTAAATGATGTAACCGAGTAAACTTCAGCCTGTACATCATAGTTGTCACTGAGTAAGTTCGCCGCCTCGCGTACCTGCTCCAGGATGGTGCCTGAGCCCAGCAGCTTCACTTTTTTCTTGCCTTTGCCAACCGTATCCAGCTTATAAATACCTTTTACAATGCCTTCTTCAACATCTTTTGGCATTTCTGGCTGAATGTAGTTTTCGTTCATCACCGTGAGGTAATAGAACACGTCTTCCTGTTCCTCGAACATGCGACGCAGACCATCCTGCATGATTACGGCTACTTCATAGCCATAGGCCGGATCGTAACTGATGCAGTTCGGAATAAGCGCGGCCTGCGTATGACTATGCCCATCCTGGTGTTGCAAACCTTCGCCGTTAAGCGTGGTACGCCCGGCGGTACCGCCAATCAGGAATCCGCGGCAACGCGAGTCACCCGCAGCCCACGCCAGGTCGCCAACCCGCTGAAAGCCAAACATCGAGTAATAAATGTAGACTGGGATCATCGGCAGGTCGTTTAAGCTGTACGACGTCCCCGCCGCCAGCCAGGAGGCCATGGCGCCAAGTTCGTTAATGCCTTCCTGCAGTACCTGACCTTTTTTATCTTCACGGTAGTAAGCGACCTGATCAGAATCCTGTGGCTCGTACTTTTGCCCTTGCGAGGAATAAATACCAACCTGACGGAACAGACCTTCCATACCAAAGGTACGGGCTTCATCAGGAATGATGGGAACCACGCGCTTGCCAATTTGTTTGTCTTTCAGCAACGCGGTTAATACCCGCACAAACGCCATAGTGGTCGAAATTTCACGCTCACCAGAGCCTTTGGTCACCGCTTCAAACGATTTTAGTGCGGGAGCAGGCAGTTCTTCTGAGCTCTTGGCCCGGCGTACCGGCATATATCCGTGCAGCTTGTCACGACGGGCTTTGAGATATTTCATCTCTTCGCTGTCATCGTCAAATTTGTAGTATGGCAGGTCTGAGAGTTTTTCATCCGACACCGGGATGTTAAACCGGTCACGGTAGCCTTTGACCGCGTCCATATCCATTTTCTTAACCTGGTGAGCAATATTTTTACCTTCACCGGCTGCGCCCATACCGTAACCTTTTACGGTTTTGGCCAGAATGACCTGAGGACGGCCCTTCGTTTTCACTGCGCGGTCATACGCAGCGTAGACCTTGACCGGATCGTGGCCGCCGCGGTTAAGTCGCCAGATGTCCTCGTCAGACATGTTGGCAACCATTTCTTTAAGTTCCGGGTATTTACCAAAGAAGTTTTCACGGGTGTAAGCCCCCCCTTTGGCTTTATAGTTCTGGTACTCGCCGTCAACAGATTCATTCATCACCTGCAGCAACTTACCTTCATTGTCACGGGCCAGTAGCGGATCCCAGTAACGACCCCAAATAACTTTAATCACTTCCCAGCCTGCGCCGCGGAAATTGCCTTCCAGTTCCTGAATGATCTTGCCATTACCACGAACCGGGCCATCCAGACGCTGCAGGTTACAGTTAACTACGAAGGTCAGGTTATCCAGCCCTTCGCGGGAAGCAAGGCCAATCGCGCCTAAGCTTTCCGGCTCATCAACTTCACCGTCACCCAGGAAACACCATACGCGCTGTTCAGAACAGTCTTTAATGCCACGGTTGGTCAGATACTTAAGGAAACGGGCCAGATAAATGGCCTGAATAGGACCAAGCCCCATAGATACCGTCGGGAACTGCCAAAAGTCCGGCATCAGTTTAGGGTGCGGGTATGAGGACAGGCCTTCGCCATCAACTTCCTGACGGAACATGTCCAGCTGATCTTCACTTAAGCGCCCTTCAATGTAAGCCCGCGAATAAATACCCGGTGCTACGTGCCCCTGGATAAACAGATAGTCGCCGCCGTCATTGTCATTCGGTGCACGGAAAAAGTGGTTAAAACCAACATCGTAAAGCATGGCCGAAGAAGCAAAACTGGAAATATGACCGCCCAGTTCCAGATCTTTCTTGGAGGCCCGCAGTACCATCATCAGCGCATTCCAGCGCAGTGCGTTACGGATTTTTCCTTCCATGGTCTGATCGCCTGGCATAGTAGGCTCCTGACCAGGCGGAATAGTATTGATGTACGCCGTAGTGGCGTCATACGGTAAATGGGCACCATTTCTGCGTGCTTTTTCAATCAGTGATTCCAGTAAGAAGTGGGCGCGTTCAACGCCTTCTTCTTCTAATACTGACTCTAACGACTCCAGCCATTCTTGTGTTTCTTGCGGATCCACATCTTGGTGCATCATTTCAGTCATGGTGCCATCCTATCGTTGCTGATATAGATACCCCGACCTCTGAATAATTGTGTGCGAGGACGAGTGCCTAAACTAAGTTGTACTTTTAGTGAGCATGTTCGGCTCACCTGTTCCTGCCTTAAGCCGTTTTATTACAACGACTTAATGGTCAAAAAATGTCAGCGCTAAATTTCAAGACGACGAAGTGCCCGCTGCACTCGGCTATCTCTCTGATTTATCGACAATAATGTTTTCTCAATATACGCCAGGTGTGCATTACAGGCCTGCCGTGCTGCTTCCGGATCCCGCGAGGCAATCGCATCGACGATGCCATTACGCTGGCGGGCAATATCGTCGCCGGCCTCCGTATGCCTGGCCAGCATATCCAGATTTCGCTCAATATTTTCCACCAGCATGCCCTGCATCGTGCTCATCACGTGCAACAACACCATATTGTGTGACGCGCGTGCCATGGTGATATAAAACTGCCCCAGTGCCTCTGCCTGTGCGCGTTTACTCTCTTTTGCGCCCGGTCTGGGTAAGCTCTCCAGCGCGTCTTTAAGCGCCGTATAATCTTCAGGTTGCCCACGTAACGCCGCATAGTAAGCGGCCATGCCTTCCAGCGCATGACGAAACTCCAGTAAGTCGAACTGCGTTTCCGGTCGCCGGCTAACCAGTGCCATGAGCGGATCGGTCATTGCTGCATTAAGTTTGGGGCTGACAAACGTGCCACCACCCTGCTTGCGTTCAACCAGTCCGCGGGCCTGCAAATTACCAATCGCTTCGCGCAGGGAGGGGCGTGATACATCAAATTGCTCAGCCAGTTCCCGCTCAGGCGGAAGTTTTTGCCCCGCCAGCAGTGACCCGTCCAGAATCATAGACTCCAGTTGCTCAGTAATCACATCGGCAAGTTTTTTTCGCCCCTGGCGCATCGCGTTCCTGTTCCTACAAAAAAGGCGGCTACTATGTAAACAATTTACACTGCCACCCAACAATTGGTAATACCATTTTACCTATACAGTGTAGGTCAGTTTTTTTTGAAGGACAACACCGGGCGCCCAGCCAGACCTTAATTATCACGCTCATGGTATTTTTACTTACTGATTTAAAAAGAAATTAACAAAAAACCAAGACTGGTCTGACAACAGGACAAACTGGTTAGTTTGTCACCAAAACAGCGCCCTTCCGGGCAGTCGTTATGCACTCTGGTCACCTTAGAGAAGTGCCCCGGAAAGCGTCAACAATGCGGTGACTACTAATAAAAACAGCGTGTTACGCTTTGCCAGCTTCACCAGCACTTTTGGCTCAACCGAGGCATCCTGCTCGTGCGCCTGCTGCTCCTGTGGGGTCAGCATTTCTGCTTTCGACGCAATGTTGGTCAGCAGACGGTAAGGGGAAGTCGCAATCTGACCGGATAATTTTAGCCACTCAGGCAACGCCCGGGAAAAATGTCCCATCATCAGCAGACCGGCGGAGGTTATCCGTACCGGAATAAAATCAAGCGCGAACAGCAGCCGGTAGACAGTATTTGTTTGAGGGTGCCCTGCCGCAGCCGTAGCAGTATAGGTATCGCGTACCAGCACATAGAACACCGCACCGGGCGCCCCAAAGCCGATAAACCACAGCATCACCGCTGCATAATGCTGGTAATTCAGCCATGTCATATGCTGACCAAAGCTTTTACCTGCCGCATCCGCCGCTGCCATCGTCTGTTCTTCATTGTCCGGCGCAAAGCCCAGTTGCTGGGTGTAGAGTGAACAGGCCGCCAGATCGCCCCGATCAGCGGCTTTTAGAAAACATTTATACGTATCGCGCAGTGCCGGACAGCCAATACAAATAAAAAGAATCAGGGTTTGCTCAATAAACACCAGAAACGGGCCCAGCAGCCAGGCTTCAATTGCAGCCAGAAGCAGTGCAGGCAGCAGTAAAACAAGCCAGGTTTGCAATGCTGGTGCATCTGCCTTAAGTAAACCGCTATCGCTACACCACTGTCGATATTGCTGGGTATACCAGGCGGCGTGCCATTTTTGCGACTTGCTGAATAATCGTTCGAGACTAATCACGATCAGTAAGCTAATGAGGATCATGGTGAATTCCTTAGGTTATCGCTGCGCCAGTGCCTGGCGGTAACGGCTCCAGTCGAAAGCAGGCCCCGGATCGGTCTTACGGCCTGGCGCGATGTCACTGTGTCCAACGATGCGTCCCAGCGTAATTGCCGGATACTGCGCCTGTATATCCTGCGACAGTGCAATGAGTGACTGATATTGTTTGTCAGTGTAGCTGTCGCAGTCTGTCCCTTCCAGTTCAATGCCAATGGCATAATCATTACACCTGCTTCTGCCCTGAAAGCTTGATAGTCCTGCATGCCAGGCGCGCGCAGTGAACGGCACATACTGTTCAATGCTACCGTTCCGATAAATGACACAATGGGCCGATACACGCACGCCTTGCAGCTGCTCGTAGAACGGATGTGCGCTGCAATCCAGCTGTCCGGTGAACAGGTCACGGATCGCCGTCCCCCCAAACTCGCCGGGCGGCAATGAAATATTATGGATGACCAGCAGTGATATATCCGCCGGATCCGGACGTTCGTCAAAATGGGTAGAGTGGATCCGCCTGGCCTTCGAATAGGTATCCATACGCAGCCGTAGTGCCTCGCTGTTAAACTGTGAAAGTAGCGCCAGAGTCCGGTATCACTCAGGTAGTCAGTCTCACCGTGCTCGCGGGGGCGCACCTTTTCTGGCTTGAACGTGCAAGACACTATAAAGTGTAAATGGTCAAAAGCCTACCTGGAGTATGTGTAATGAGTGACAGCGGTACACTCGGAAAATGGATGGTAATACTGGCCTGGGTCTGTGGGTTCGGATTGCTGGTGCTGGTATTCGGTGACCTGCTGGAGCGTCAGATTAATCCCAACACCTCCCCTCAGAGCACAACGCAGGGCAGCAGAACCCAGGTGACCCTAAAGCAAAACCGGGCCGGGCATTATGTTACCAGCGGCTATATCAACGGACAGGCAGTGGTGTTTTTGGTTGATACCGGGGCAACGGACGTTGCGGTGCCCGCCCACCTCGCCGATAAACTGGGCCTCGTCGCTGGCCGAACCGGTCTTGCCAGCACCGCGAACGGCACAGTCCGGGTGGCAGAAACCCGCATCGACAACGTGCGTATTGGCGATATTGAAGTCAATGACGTACGCGCCAACCTGAATCCGGGGATGCGCGATGACCATATTCTGCTGGGAATGAGTGTATTGCGGCAGTTAGAGTTTACTCAGCGCGGAGATTCGTTAATATTGCGAACCCTTTAACGGCGATTTCTCAGTAACCATGACTTCATTTGACTTAAACTCAATTCGTGACCAGGTCACGCTGGCGCTTCGCGAAGATTTAGGCGGCGATATCGATGCCGGGTGCGATATTACCGCCAACCTGATTGATGCAACGACCCAGGCCACGGCTACCATTATTACCCGGGAGGCCTGTACCCTGTGTGGTGTTGCCTGGGTAAATCAGGCCTTTGCATTGATAGACCCCTCCATCTCACTCAACTGGCAGGCAGACGACGGTGACGAGGTAGAGGCCGGTGCCACTCTGGTGTCGCTCACCGGCCCTGCTCGCGGTATTCTCACCGCCGAGCGAACGGCGCTGAATTTTCTGCAAACGTTATCAGCGACCGCAACAGTCACCCGGCATTACACACAGTTACTTGGTGCGTCAACTACCCGCATTCTTGATACCCGTAAAACCCTGCCCGGCCTGCGCCTGGCGCAAAAATATGCGGTACGGTGTGGTGGCGGGCAGAATCACCGCATTGGCTTATTTGATGCGTTTTTAATAAAAGAGAACCATATCTTTGCCTGTGGTGGCATTAATAAAGCGGTATTGGCAGCAAAAGCCATGGCGCCGGGAAAACCAGTTGAAGTAGAAGTAGAGAGTCTGGATGAACTGCACATAGCACTGGATGCCGGTGCCGATGTCATCATGCTGGATAATTTTACCAACGAACAGATCCAAGAGGCAGTAGCCATTAACAATGCTCGCAGTAAACTGGAAGTCTCAGGTAATATTACCGATGAACGTCTTGCGTCGCTGGCTACGATAGGGGTTGACTATATCTCGTCAGGCGCACTGACCAAGCATGTAACTGCAATTGATTTGTCCCTGCGCGTTTCACTTGACGCAGACTAAGTAATTGTTCATAAAGGGTATATGAATGTGTTGTTTGCGCTTTGCCGGCCACCTGCAAAATGGTCACAGAGCAACCAGAAGCAAGACGTCGGTATGATTTCTGATACTTGTCACTGGCAAAGACCCTTCTATACTAAGAATCGAGTACCGGGGCCGTTGACAGGACGACTCAGGTATAAACGTCAATTTACATTATGAATTTTGAACTAAACGTGAATAACGTCCCGGAGAATGACCATGAAACACGTACAAGCTTCTAACCAAAAAGGTTTTACACTTATCGAACTGATGATCGTCGTCGCGATTATCGGTATTCTGGCAGCCATTGCACTACCTGCTTACCAAAGCTATACACAGAAAGCGCGCTTCACCGAAGTGACTAACGCCACTGCCGCAGTTAAATCAGCGGTTGAAGTGTGTGCACAAACTACAAATGACCTAGCCCTCTGTGATGCTGAAACAAACGGTATTCCTGCAAACGTAGATGCCGGTAACGGCGTTGTAGGTCTTTCAACTGAAAACGGCGTAATCACTGCTACCGCACCAACAGACATGGACCTGCCAGGTGGCGGGGCAGATGGAAGTGGTGCAGCAACGTATGAGCTGGACCCAGGTACAGAGCTGCAAGACGGCCGTGTGGTCTGGACTGCAACCTGCGATCCTGCGACTCTGTGCTAATCATTTGCGTCCAACACGCTTAAAAAGAAAGCCCAGTTCTGCTGGGCTTTTTTGTCTCTAACCTCAGCATCTATCCGGATAAGGCTATGGCTAAAGCAGCAACCACATTTACCTGGCAGGGCAAAGACCGCACCGGCAACAGCCGAAAAGGGGAAATCTCCGCTCCATCACTGGCTGAAGCGAAGAACCTCCTGCGGCGTCAGGGGATTTCTGCCAACAAGGTAAGAAAACTGAGCAAACCATTGTTTGGCGGGCGCAGCAAAAAAGTCACGGCCGCAGATATCTCAGTAGTGTCACGACAAATCGCCACTATGCTGAATGCGGGCGTTACCCTGATCCAGTCACTGGAAATGATTGCACAGGGCCATGGTAAAGAATCGGTGCGCAAGCTGCTGGGTGAAATAACAGAAGAAGTCAAATCGGGTAACCCATTATCGGGGGCACTGCGCAAGAACCCTGAGCATTTTGATGATTTGTACTGCGACCTGGTCTATACCGGTGAGCAATCCGGTGCTCTGGAGACCATTTACGATCGTATTGCAACCTATAAGGAAAAAGCGGAAGCCCTGAAGTCTAAGATCCGCAAGGCGATGTTTTATCCTGTCGCGGTGCTGGTCGTCGCCTTTATTGTTACCACCATTCTGCTGATTTTTGTGGTGCCGCAGTTTGAAGAGATTTTTAGCAGCTTTGGGGCACAACTTCCTGCCTTTACCCTGTTTGTACTGGCCATATCCGCCTTCGTGCAAAATTACGGCGTGTACATCGCCATCGCCGCGGGTATTGGCGGATTCCTGTTTATGCGTGCGTACAAAAAGTCACCGAAGCTGCGCGATAGTATTGATAAAAAGGTCTTAAAAGCCCCGGTTGTTGGCGAAATTCTGAAAAAAGCCAGTATCGCACGCTTTACCCGTACGCTTTCCACCACCTTTGCCGCCGGTGTTCCCTTAATTGGTGCGCTTGAATCCGCGGCCGGAGCCTCCGGCAATGCCGTGTACCGCGACGCCATTTTATTTGTGCGTAAAGAAGTGGCCGGCGGTATGCCCATGCATTCTGCCATGCGCGCCACCAATGTGTTTCCTGATATGGTCACTCAGATGATTTCGATTGGTGAGGAGTCAGGCGCGGTGGATGAAATGCTCAGCAAAATTGCAACCATCTACGAAGCCGAAGTGGACGATATGGTCGACGGTCTGACCAGCCTGCTGGAGCCCATGATCATGGCGGTTCTGGGGGTGGTCATTGGTGGTCTGATTATCGCCATGTATCTGCCCATTTTCGAAATGGGTAATGTGGTATAACTCGCCTGGTTCAGCCGGGCGTTTAACATTGCGACCGGCTGACTGACACCCCGGTGCCTGGGCAAATGGCATTGTTTATTCCCCGCCATTCTGGCAGTCTTCAGCAACGAAAATAACACGACGAAGAAACTATGGAATCGGTCATACAACTTAGTCAGCTCTATCCGGGCTTCTTTTATGCCCTGGTATTTCTGGTCAGCCTGATGGTAGGCAGTTTTCTTAATGTCGTGATTTACCGGCTGCCCATTATGATGGAGCGCAGCTGGCAACGGGAATATAGCGAATATTTCGATGTCGATGCAGCGCCAGCCACTGCGTCAGCCCAGACAACGCCGTTTAACCTGGTAAAGCCCGACAGTACCTGCCCACAGTGCGGCCACAAAATTCGCGCCTGGGAAAATATCCCCGTCATCAGCTACCTGTTTCTGCGCGGTCGTTGCGCAGGCTGTAAAACGCGCATCTCTGCGCGCTATCCTCTGGTTGAATTACTCACTGCGGTGGTTGCTACTATCGCCGCTGTCCGCTTTGGGCCGTCTGCTGCCGCCTTAATCAGTGTTGTTGTGTGTTATCTGTTAGTCGCACTTATTTTTATTGATCTTGATAAGATGTTGCTGCCGGACCCTATGACCCTCTCGCTGCTATGGCTGGGCCTGCTTGCCAGTACGGCAACAATTTTCGTTGACCCTACTGATGCCATTTTAGGTGCGGCATTTGGTTACCTTAGTCTGTGGTCAGTCTACTGGTTATTTAAACTGGCCACCGGCAAGGAAGGCATGGGGTATGGCGATTTCAAACTGCTTGCTGCGCTGGGTGCATTCACCGGGTGGCAGGGCTTACCTGTCATTATTCTGCTCTCCTCCTGTGTAGGCGCGGTGGCCGGGGTACTCATCATGGTGTTGCAAAACAAAGGCCGCTCACTGGCCATTCCCTTTGGTCCTTACCTGGCCGTTGCCGGTCTGATAACCCTGCTGTACAAAGACACCATTATCTCGGCGTACCTGAACTGGGTGCTGAACTAATGTCGGCCTTTGTGGTAGGCCTGACCGGCGGCATAGGTAGCGGTAAAACGGCAGTAACTAACGCCTTTGCCAAGTTTGGCATTGATATCATTGATGCCGACGTCATTGCCCGCGAGGTCGTGGCGCCGGGCAGCGATGGACTGGCTGCGATTGCCGCGCATTTCGGAAGCCAGGTGCTGCATGACGATGGCACGCTTAACCGCCAGGCAATGCGCGAGCATGTTTTTCAGCACCCGGATGACAAGCAATGGCTGAACAACCTGCTGCACCCCATGATACGTGAGGGCATGAACGATGCAGTGCAACGCGCTAATTCGGCCTATTGTATTCTGGCCATCCCGTTGCTTGTGGAAAATCAGCTTCAGCATATGGCGGACCGGGTGGTAGTGGTGGACTGCCCGGAATCTCTGCAGTTGTCGCGGGCCATGGCACGCGATGGCAGTGATAAGACCACCATCGAGAACATCATGGCCTCACAGGCAAGCCGGCAGGACAGACTGGCGATTGCCGATGATGTGATTGATAACAGCGGTACACTTGAGGCAACCACAACGCAAATCAAGCAACTTCATCTGAACTATTGCCGTTTATCGGGCGTCTCATAGTCAATATTCGCTTGTCACTCCCGCCTCGTTCTGGGAGTATGCAACGCTTCACACTTACGCGACTGCTTGAATTTTTTCTGTTTTTACGTTTTATTGCGCGTAGGTAACACAAAAAGGATCGGCATGACTGACGCTGTACTCGAATTCCCTCTGAAGGAAAAGGTTAGAAACTACCTGCGCGTGGAGCAGCTACTACGCTTAATGCGCAGCAGTGCCCGATCGCAGGATCCTCAGCTTCAGTTCGTTTTCTTTGAGCAGTTGTTTGTACTCCTCGACCTAGTGGAACGACTGGACCTGCGTACCGATATTTTAAAAGATCTGGATGTCCATGAAAAATCACTGGTGTACTGGTCACAACACCCAAAAATAGACAGCGATGCCCTCGATCAGGCGCTTAAACACCTGTTAGCCGTGCGCGCCGATCTTAAGTCATCTACCCGTTTTGGGATTGATCTTAAGGACGATAAGTTTCTGTCCGGGATCCGCCAGCGCTTTGCCATTCCGGGCGGCGCCTGTGCTTTTGATCTGCCAAACCTGCATTACTGGCTGAACCTGCCTGCAGATAAACGCCAGCACGATTTCGCTGGCTGGCTGAACAGCCTGAAACTGCTGGAAGATGCGGTATCGCTGAATATGTCCTTTATTCGTGAACGTGGCAGTTTTTCCAGAAAAACCGCAGAAAACGGGTTTTATCAGGGCGCAGCCGAAGACAAAAATGAATTAATTCGCATAAAATACCAGGGCGATAACAATATCTACCCAACCTTTAGCGGCAACAAGTACCGCTATGCCATTCGTTTTATGCGTTTTGTCAGTGACGGCGATCAGTCCTCAGCAACCGATGCTGATACACCTTTTTCTATGGCCGTCTGTTAGGGAGGATGTCATGAATGTTAAATGCCCGATTTGCGAAAAGCCGGTAACCTGGAGCGAAAAAAGTCCCTATCGCCCTTTTTGCTCAAAGCAGTGTCAGCTTATTGACCTTGGCGAATGGGCCAGTGAAGAACGCAGCATTGCCCAGAAAGCATCGCATCAGGCCGTACCGGATGAAGAAGACATCGAAGCCATGCTGGCAGAGCAGCAGGACAATTTTTTCAAACATTAAGGACTGGTATGACACCCCATATTGCGCTGATTGGCGGTACGCACGGTAACGAGAGCAGTGGTATTCAGATAATTCGCAATTATCGCAGACTTGGCCTGCCGGATGCGGCACAGGGCCTGAATGTATCACTTCACCTGGCTAACCCCGCAGCCATTAATGCCAATGTCCGCTATGTTGAGGATGATCTTAACCGTCAGTTCACGCCCGCGCGGCTGCGCAGTAACGATGCCAGTCAGGAAGCTGTACTGGCCAGGCACCTGAACGAGACCCTGGGTCCGAAGGGTCACAGCGACGTCGACCTGGTTATCGATATCCATAATACTACCAGCAACATGGGGGCAACCTTAATACTGCTGGATGACGACGCGTTTAATGTTCAGCTTGCCCGGTATGTTAAGCAACAGATGCCTCAGGCCAATATTCTGCTGGAGGATGAGAAGCCCTACAATGAACATGCTTACCTGTGCACCCTAGGTAAACGCGGCGTCATGGTGGAAGTGGGCGCACAGCCTCAGGGGGTATTGCGTGAGGATATTCTGCTGCAGGCACAAACCATGACCGAGATCATTCTGGCCTTCTGTGCCATGTCCGATAAGCCCGACCTTCCGCCCTGTTCTGCCTTCCGGTTAGGTGAAAATGTCATGTACCCGCTTGATGATTTCGGGCTGCGCAGCGCAATGATTCATCACGAATTACAGGACCGGGACTTTTTACCGCTGATGCCTGGCCAGCCTGTTTTCCGCAGCTTTGATGGTAAAGATATTACCTGGTGGGAAGATACTCCCACCTACCCGCACTTTATTAACGAAGCGGCGTATCACAAGCTTGATGTGGCCTTTGCCAGTGCCTCACAGATCACACTGTAACCGGCGGCGCCAGAGAGCACCCAGACTACTGCCTGCGACGCAGCATTTGCTGGAAAAGTCCTGATGCCTTCATGCTGGCAATTTCTTTGTTGAAGTCACCTCGCAGATGGAACTCGGTCTCGTACCCCGGCGTTTTGCACACGTGTCGGATGATATCCACATCTATCCCGCCCCCCCCCCTGCTCCTCTTGATAAAACGCCCAGGGCGGACCTATATTTACCGGAACCTGAAGGGTTTTGTTATTCGCCGCAACGTGACATGCGACCAATGTTAATAACAAAATCAGGACTCGCACTAATGCACTCCACACGATCTTTACGCGACCAGTATTTACCACTGCCCAGAGTGTAGTGCAAGTCATCATGCCAGTGATAGTGCCCGCCCCCGTGCCAGAGAGTTGCCTGAGAATTACCGGCTGTGCAGGGAAACAGCTTCGTAAGGTACTTACGGCATCACAGGAACAAACTTCCTGAGTACGTCGCCGACACTACCGGTCTTGCCGCACCTTAAATTCCGGGCTCAGGCGTTTACGCATAAGGTGCAGATAAAGGGCTGGAAACAGGCGGTACAGCAAGCTGGATAAAAAAGTAAAGCGGTCTGGAAACACCCTCGCTTTTCGCGCATTCAGGGCACTGATAACCCGACTTGCCATCCAGTGGCTGCTACGCATTCTTCCCACCATTGAACGCGTACCAGTGGCATTGCCGCCACGTCCGTCCAGCGCATTTTTGTCAATGGGCGTGTCTAAGAAGCTGGGGTAAACCATCAGAATGTGGATGTCACTACCTGCCAGCTCTGCCCGCAAGGTTTCGAAGTACTGATGCAGTGCCGACTTAGCCGCGCAGTAGCCCGCGCGGCCCAATACCGGCATCCACCCAGCCATAGAGCCAATATTGACAATGCTGGCCTGCTCGCTGAGTTGTGGCAGCAGGCCCTGAGTGAGCTGAACGGGCCCAAGAAAGTCCACGTCCATGACCTTGCGAATAACGTCAGTCTGCGTGTTTGTGGCCAGTGAACGATGCGTGATCCCGGCGTTATTGATGAGCACATCAATCGGTAGCATCATGTCCTTAACCTCGCTGATCAACCGGGTTATATCCACAGGATTACTCAGGTCGCACTGCAGATAAGTGACGTCCCCGACGTCGCCGGTTTGTTTTCGCAGCAACCTGATATCAAGGTCGAGCAGCAACAGATGATAGTTTTCTGCAAGCTGACGGGCTATTTCCAGGCCCAGCCCTGAGGCTGCCCCGGTAATCAGGGCAGTTGGCTTATCTTTGTTTCCTTGCCCGGTCATTCGTCAGCCCTGCCACGAGTATTTGCATAAAACGCAAACACTTCCCGGGATGTCTTGCGGGGGATGTAACCGAACTCCTGTTTAAGCGCCGCATTGCTTAACACCGGGCGGTAACGCAGAAAATCCAGTTGCCGGGCACTGTATTGTGTCAGGTTGAGTGCGTGCCCTACCGACAATGCCCCGCTAAGCAACCAGGCTGGCAGCGTCAGCAAGGGCTTGCCGAGCACCTCGGCAATTTCAGTGATAGGCATCGCCCCGTCTCCGGCCAGATTAAACCTTCCTGTTTTACTTTCCGTCACGCCTTTCACAATAATACTGACCACATCCTCATCCCAGATAAAGATAAACGGCGACGCTGAGCCTTTAATTGCCAGAAGTCGTTTTTTTTCAAACAAATCGGTTATCGGATTTTTGGTTGTCGTGCCAAGCACCGTGCCCGGTCGCAGGACCAGCTGCCTGAGCTGGGGATATTGCGTCGCGTAGTCTGCCAGCATTTCCTCCACCAGGCGTTTATGATGGCTGTAGGCAAAATCTTCGTTACCCCGTAGCGGTGCAGACTCTGACAGCCAGGCCGGGTTATCCGCGTGGTAACCATATGCTGCGCCACTGCTGGTCACCGTTATATGCGAAACGTTATTACGCAGACACGCATCCAGCACATTTTTTGTTCCGTTAACATCAATGTCATAGTCACGTGCACGGTCGCCGCTTGCCTGCAGCACACTGGCCAGATGGACGACATGGGTTATCTGGTGCTCAGCAATTACATCGCTTAGCGCAGGATCGCGGATATCTAACGGGTAATAATGACAGGACTGCCGCTCAGGCGCTTTCAGATCAATGCCAACCACCTTGTCCGCGGCATCCAGCTGCCTGATGAGCCGTCGACCGATATAGCCTTCACAGCCGGTGACCAGAATATTAAGACTCATAGATACGCTGCCTGATTGATGGGTTTCGGAGTCCGCGGCGGCGATCCAGACATTGCCACACACCACTTAACGCCAGTCCGGATATGAGATGCCAGATCCCCCACGCCGCGGCAATGATCGCCATACCAGAGAGATTGGAGAAAACCGTAAAAATAATCCCCAGACCCAGACCGGAGTTCTGCAGCCCCACTTCCAGAGTGATGGCTCGCCGGTCAGGCCGACTGACCCGACAAAGCCGTGCCATGCCCCAGCCTATAGCAAGGGCCAGTGCGTTATGTCCAACTACGGCGAGAAGGAATACACTGGCACCACCAATAAAGCGCTGCCAGTTCAATACAAGCGCTACCGCCACAAAGCCTAACAGGGTACACAGCGAGATCACTCTGAAAAAGGGCTCGCTGCGGCGCGCAAATCGCGGATAGTGGTGCGCACACATCAGCCCCAGAGTCAGCGGCAATGCCAGCACCAGTGCGACAATCAGCAGCATATCTGCCGGTGATACAGCAATGGAACTTAACAGGGCATTGGTACGCGGATTCAGCGCCCCGTACAGCATAAAATTAAACGGGGTAAGTATGCTGGCCATCAGGCTGGCTATACCGGTCATACTCACCGACAGCGCGGTATTGCCGCGCGACAGGTAGGTCATCAGGTTTGAAAAACTGCCCCCCGGACAGCAACTGACTAACAACAGTCCCAGCGCCACTTCGCCTGGCATGGGTATCAGATAAATCAACAGGCTGGTGATGCCAGGGAGTAAAATAAACTGGGCAGACAGACCGGCGACAGGCCCTCTTGGCGCTTGCGCCACGCGTTTAAAGTCAGCCGGTGTTAAGCTCAGCGCGATCCCAAACATCATCATCGCCAGGATCCCATTAAGCACGGCCAGTGTGCCCGCCGACATCAGCGCTCTGCCCCCAGTGCAGCCATTTCCTGTGACAGCGTGTGCAGGTAATCGGCTTTGTGCACATAGTACGCCATCCGCTCAACCTCCAGATAACGCATACCGCCATCAATCCGCTGGCCGGCTTTTGCTTTGACCCTGTCGAAGAAGCGTGCCGCTGCATCGGGATTGTCCTGCTGCAGCCGAATCACTTTTGCCACCAGCTTGGCCTGCTCATCCCGGCCCTGCCAGCCAAGACCCGCCGCTTCCACCATTCCCATTACGAACAGACTAGGGTGAAGCGGATTAAACATGTTGAGATACAGTTGCGGAGCATCGCCGTGCCAGTTCAGGTGCTGCTTACTGATAAACGGATAGTGCAGTTTGTAACCGGTGGCCTGCAAAATAAGATCGTACGCGCCATGTTCTCCATCGCTAAACTGCGCGCCATCTGCGGTCAGCTTCGAGACCGAAGGACGTACCCGGATATCTCCGTGACCAATGTGATGTAAAAATAATGAGTTAATCACCGGATGGGATTCGTACATTTTGTAGTCGGGATCAGGCAGTCCATACTGACTGGGTTTGCCAGATATCAGCCTGACCAGAAGCCCATCCAGTCTCTGTTTCAGCGCATTGGGAAGACGAATTTTGCCGCCCAGCGTATCCGTCGGGCGTCCCGCTACGAATTTAGGCAGGAAATAATACCCTCTTCGTACCACCATATCGACCTGACTGGCGCGATGCACCGCATCCACAGCAATATCACAGCCGCTGTTGCCACACCCCACAATCAGCACACGTTTACCGGCAAACACATCAGCACTGGTGTAATCGCAGCTATGCATATGTTCGCCAGTAAAAGCGCCGTCAAACTGCACTTTATTGGGCTCGTGCAGCGTGCCATTGGCCAGCAATACCCCCTGGGCAATCAGTTCGTGTTCTTTGTTATCACTCCGATAGCGGATCCGCCAGTTATTCCCCTGAGGTTCAATCTGCTCAACCCAGCAGTTAAACTGGTAATGCCGGTATAAGTCGAAGTGACGGGCATACGCCTGAAAATACCGCTTCAACTGATCATGCTTTGGGTACGTGGCGACGTCATCGTCCATTGGAAAATCATTAAACTCGGTCATACGCTTAGACGAAATCAGATGCGCAGAGTCATACATGGTACTCGTCGGGCTGTCTATGTCCCACAGGCCACCCACATCATGGTGTGCTTCCAGCCCAATGACATTGATGCCCTGCTCGGCCAGTCTGCGGACCGTGCATAATCCCATTGGTCCGGCCCCAATCACTACATACAAAGACATAGTCGTCTCTCATCACTCGACATGCAAAAAGATTAACAAAACATTTACAGCACATCTCTGCTTTGTCGGGACATTGACTGGTTAATACGGGACATAAACAGCGTTTCCGGTTACGCTGGGAGCAATTCTACTTACAGCGTATGGGCCACCCGCCCATCAATCAGAGGACAAACCGGTGACTGCGAGCGTAACGCACAGCTATACCAACGCGATATTACACTATCTCTCTGTGCACAATATCCCGCTTGATTCTGACTTACGTTATGACATCGACAGCTATAACGATGCAGATCGTTTACCCATGGCGCTTCAGGATGCGCTCTGGCAATTCCTCGACCATCTCGGCCAACCAGCCATCGGTCTGGATATAGGTATGGAAATGCTACCGCAAAATTTCGATACCATGGGCTTTTTACTGCTAACCAGCCCATCGTTAAGTGTGGCGGTGGAGAGCCTGCTGAATTATTCCCCTCTTATTGGCGAAGGCGGCACCTTCACCCGCACACACACAGCGCGCGGCTGGCAACTGTGTTATGAGCCTCAGTTTACTGTCGCTGTTCCACTAAGAATTGAGGCCATTTTTGCGTCGATCGCCAGTGGCACCCGCTGGGTAGCAGGCAAAAATATAACGCCTGTCAGCGTGCACTTTCGGCATAGGCAGCAAGCTGAGCGCACGCGATACCGGCAGGTATTCGGCAGCGCAGCGTTACAATTTGAGAGCCACAGTAATGCGATTGTTTACGCAGACAGTGACTGGCACTTCAAGCAACGCGATGTAAACCCTGCAGTTCAGGCGCAAATGCTGGCGCTGGCCAGACAACAACTGGCGCAACTTAAACCTACGACATTTTCAGAACAGGTAAGCGCACTGTTGACTACCCAGCCCTGGCTCAGCAGAGCACAGGTAGCGGCCAGCCTGGCAATGAGTGAGCGCACACTGACAAGACGCTTGTCCAGTCAGGGCATGAGCTTCCAGACACTGGTCAATACGATTCGTAAACAGTATGCCCTGGAACATATCTGTCAGGCGAATGTGACCCAGGCCAGCCTGGCGGAGCACCTTGGCTACAGTGATGAACAGGCATTCGCTAAAGCGTTTCGTCGCTGGACCGGACTGGGTTTCAAAGCCTACCAGCGTAAACACTGTGGGTCATACACTCAGCCATGATAACGGGCACTTTGCACCGCACACACGAGCACTATTTACGCAGGACAAGGCGCTGCTGGCAAAAAGTGAATAAAACAGGCGGACTGGCCGTATCAGAATCAGCGACTAACAGTTTTACATGCTTTTGAAGGCACACATCAGGGAATAACACGGATGCAGCAACGTATTTTACCTTTTTTAACGTTCAACTTTCGGAATATCTGGGAGAAGGTAAGCACCAGCTACTGGTTTATTCCGGTATGCATGATGATTGGCGCGTTTCTCATCTGGATAATCTGCTACACCCTTATACAACGCGCCACACTGCCCGACTGGATGCTGACTGTATTCCCTCTGGTTTCTATGGCTGGCGCACAACAGGTATTATCCACCATCGCCACCTCTATCATTACTGCAACCAGTATTGCATTCTCTATGACTGTGGTGGCGTTAACCCTTGCCTCGTCGCAGTTCGGTCCCAGGTTACTGCGCACATTCATGCTTGATAAAGCCACGCAGTGTGTACTGGGTCTGCTGGTATCGAGCTTCATTTTTAGCCTGATTACCCTGCATCATCTGGACAGCGTAGCTGACAATAAGAGTGCGCTTGCCATGCTCTGTGGCATGACGGTGTGTTTAGCCATTGCTGACACTTTTGCGATTATTTACTTCATCCACCATATTGGACGCTTTATTCAGGCTGACGAAGTCATATACCGGTGTTATCAGGAACTCATCAGTAACCTTGACGGGCTGCTGCCGACCTATGATGTCTCTGACAAGGCACGGCCGATAGCCGCAAAGTTGCTGCCACCGGCCGCGCATTCAGTAGCCATAACTACCCGCGAAGCTGGCTATGTACAGACCGTAAATTACACCCTGTTACTTCACTGTGAAAGGAACGGGATTGAAGGTATCGACGTCCACGCGCGCTCTGGAGACTATGTTTTCCCTGGTGCGGTAGTGCTAACGGTACACTGCCGTCAGACGATGTCTGCGGATGAGTTACACGGCTTGCTCGACGCAGTAACGCTGGGGTCAAAGCGTACACCTGTGCAGGACCCGGAGTTTGCCATAGGCCAACTGGTGGAACTCGCACTCAGAGCATTATCGCCGGGAATAAACGATCCCGTCACGGCCATCTCCTGTCTGGACAGGCTCACAACCTGCTGCATTTATATGTCGCAAAAGGAATTTCCAGCAGCCTCAGTGGTAAATAAAAGTACCGGGATGTGGCTCAGACGCAGAACGTTTTCACTAACGGGCATTCTTGACAAAGCATTCAACCAAATTCGTCACGATGGCAAAGATCACCTCGACATCGCGCTTCATATTCTGTTTTGTCTGAGCGTTCTGCAAAAGCACCTGCCGCATTCCATGCAGGCAACGCTGTCTGCACAGGCCCGGGCAACCTACGAGCTTGCACTTGCTTCACCGCTGAGCGATCCGGACCGGAATACGCTCAAAACGGCATTTATGGAATTACAATAGCCGCCACTCAGACAATTTAGAAATTACCTTGACCCGCCTGACCCAGGCCGGTCAGGATAGAGCTGGCGACGGATTTTTAACGGGAGATTTACTCAGGTGCGGTATTTTTGTTTTGTGACAATGGTTTTTTGTAGCTGTCTGTTTCCCGCGTTCGCCGGCGGTATTGCGATAAATGTAGAAAAAGACGCAAGCGATGCCTGGACCGTCACTTATGTCGCAGAATCACCGGTCACCAGACTGGTATTCGTGAGAACACCGAATAAATCCAGGTTAAAGCGATGGACGCCGGTTTCAGAGGCATTTCGCATTGTTAAACATCAGGGCAAAGAAACGGTTGTCAGAGCCGACAAGCAACCTTTTAGCCGGGTCTCGTTTAACCTGACGCCCACGTATATTCCGCTGCCCAAGGAATATGCGCCCTTCTCTCCGTTCTCAGATGGCGGCATGCTGTTTCACTCCGGGCGCTTTTTCGTGTGCGCGAATGCGTGTGACAACGGTAGCTATACCTGGGATATGTCGGTGGTCGCGCCGGTGGCAGACAATATAGTGGTGGGCGGCAAAGTCCTCAGAGGGAAAGCCGAATGGGTTGACTACAAAAACGGCCGTAAAATTTATGTGGGGCCGGCTAAGCCAGT
>NZ_BMXP01000010.1:54578-107227 GCF_014651815.1 Alteromonas halophila
GACAGGTTCTTCGTAAGTGTTATCGACCCCGCATTACCCGACCAGCTGCACGAAAGCATTAAAACCCAGCTACCTCAACTTATGACATTTTTTGCCGACAAGCTGGGACGGCTTAAGTACCGGCCTTCTCTGTTTGCGTCTTACAGTAAAGACAAAACCGGCCGCTATGGCAATCAGGGCGGCACGCTGCCGGGCCAGGTATTTATGCACTGGTATGGCTACAAGTCCATTCATCCCTTCGACAGTCAGGCAACCTACTGGTTTTTTGCTCACGAGGTAGCGCACCTATATCAGGGTCAGGCAAGCCTTATCAACGATCCCAGTCATGCCTGGATCCACGAAGGCGCGGCTGACATGATGGCGGGGCTGGCGTCTGACGCCTCATATCTTGATAAACGCCTGAATAAGGCGCAGCAACAATGTGCACAACGCGTCTCAGACAAAAAAACGTACTCAAAAGCGGTCAGAAAGAAACCGACATTGCACTACAGCTGCGGACTTACGCTGTTTCACGCAATCATTCTTGATATGAAAGCAGGCAACGGTGTCTCACTGTTTGAGCTGTGGCAGCGCTTCAACACCCGTGTACTCAATGGGCGTCCCGCCTCTGCAGCGACCTTCCTGACCACTGCACAGCCGTACCTTTCGGAGGAATTATACCGGTTTTTAGATGCTTTTATCGCGCAGGACGCGCTGGATACGGTCTGGCTGAATGAATTTATCAGCGTGAAAAAAGGTGATGAGGCAACAGCGGACAGCGCTTTATAATCAGGCTGGGCCCGCTTTATTCACTAAGCTATTGCTGCAGGGCTGCAATAATCTCACGGTTGGCCGCGGGAAAGTCGTCCGGCTTGAGCGCATCCATGGTCTGCCAGCGACTTTGCTGCCCCTCTTTACCATGCGGCTCGCCATCAAAAGCGGTAACCTTATGGACATCCAGTACTACTTGCTTATCAGGGTATGCATGCCGGATAACCGTCAACGGTTCGCTGCCTGTCACGGTGATCCCGACTTCTTCAGCCAGTTCACGTGACAGCGCCTCGGCAACCGTTTCGCCCTCATCGACTTTGCCGCCGGGGAACTCCCACTTACCCCCCTGATGCTGGTGCTCGCCACGCAGGCAAACAAAGGTCTGCCCGTCGCGAAGAATGACACCTACGGCTACGTGAACGGTTTTCATTATCTTAATTTACCGTGACACTGCTTGTATTTTTTGCCTGAACCACAGGGACAGGGATCGTTGCGTCCGACTTTAGGCCCATCGCGTACTTCGGTTTGCGGCTTGGCCTTCGCGGCACCTGGCGCTTCTGAGGCACTTTCATGCTGATAGTTTTTAGGCACATCGTCGGCCTGACGACGCTGCTCTTCAACCTTTTCAACATCTTCCTCGGCGCGTACTTTGACCCGGGCCAGAATGGTGATGACTTCCAGCTTCAGTGCTTCAAGCATCTCTGAGAACAGTTCAAAAGACTCACGCTTGTATTCCTGCTTAGGGTTCTTTTGCGCATAGCCACGCAGATGGATCCCCTGACGCAGATGATCCATAGCAGCCAGATGCTCTTTCCAGTGACTGTCGAGGTTTTGCAGCATGACGGCTTTTTCGAACTGACGCAGCACGTCTTCGCCAACGATCTTCTCTTTTTCCTGATAAGCGGCAACAATTTCGTTAAGGATACGTTCACGCAGCTTTTCTTCATATAGCTTACTGTCTTCGTCCAGCCATGCCTGAATATCCAGATCAACCGCAAAATCCGCTTTTAAGCGATCGTGCAGCCCGCTGACATCCCACATTTCTTCCAGCGACTGTGGCGGAATATACTCGTCGACAACCCCACTCACTACGTCTTCGCGAATGGCCTGAATGGTTTCACTGATGTTGCCTTCATCGAGCAACTCATTGCGCTGCTCATAAATGACTTTACGCTGGTCGTTGGCCACATCATCGTACTCAAGCAGTTGCTTACGAATATCAAAGTTACGGCCTTCTACCTTACGCTGGGCATTTTCAATAGCGCGGGTTACCCAGGGATGCTCAATGGCTTCACCACGCTCCATGCCCAGGCGCTTCATCATATTGCCCATTTTTTCAGAGGCGAAGATACGCATCAGCGCATCATCCAGCGACAGGTAGAAACGGCTTGAGCCTGGATCGCCCTGACGGCCTGAACGACCCCGCAGCTGATTATCAATACGACGAGACTCGTGGCGTTCAGTACCAATAATGTGCAGACCACCCGCTTCCAGTACGGCGTCGTGGCGCTTCTTCCAGTCAGCTTTTATCTTTTCAATCTTTTCGTCAGACGGATTTTCAAGCTTTTCAATTTCGACATGCCAGTTGCCGCCCAGCACGATATCCGTTCCCCGACCCGCCATATTGGTGGCAATGGTCACCGCACCGGGCTGTCCGGCCTGCGCGACAATGTCGGCCTCCTGGGCGTGGAATTTCGCGTTAAGGACTTTGTGAGGGATCTTTTCTTTTTTCAGGATACGCGACAGTAGTTCTGAGTTTTCAATGGAAATGGTACCCACCAGTGATGGCTGGCCACGCTTCACGCAGTCGCGGATATCCTCAACGATCGCTTCATACTTTTCTTCGGCGGTAAGATAAATCAAATCTGGTTTATCTTTACGAATCATCGGTTTATTAGTAGGAATAACCACGGTTTCCAGGCTGTAGATATGCTGGAACTCGAAGGCCTCGGTGTCGGCTGTACCGGTCATACCGGACAGTTTGTCATACAACCGGAAGTAATTCTGGAAGGTAATGGATGCCAGCGTCTGGTTCTCGTTCTGGATCTTCACGTTTTCTTTGGCTTCTACCGCCTGGTGCAGACCTTCTGACCAGCGACGCCCTTCCATCGTACGCCCCGTGTGCTCATCAACGATAACGATTTGATCATCTTTGACAATGTAATCAACATCTTTGGTGAACAGCTTGTGTGCACGCAGCGCCGCATTGATATGATGCAGCAACGAAATGTTCCCGGCCGCGAACAGTGACTCACCTTCCGGCAAAATACCCTCGCGCTGCAGGACTTCCTCAACATGCAACTGACCCCGCTCGGTCAGGTGAACCTGTTTAGCTTTTAAGTCGACGGTGTAATCACCATCGCCTTCCTGGCCTTCTTCATCTTCTTTTTCCTGCTCAACCAGCTCAGGAATGACCGTGTTAATCTGACGGTACAGTTCCGAGCTGTCTTCCGCCTGACCAGAGATAATCAATGGTGTACGGGCTTCGTCAATCAGGATAGAGTCGACTTCATCCACCACTGCGAAATGCAGAGGTCGCTGCACGCGATCCTGCGGGCTGAACGCCATGTTGTCGCGCAGGTAATCAAAGCCAAACTCGTTGTTAGTACCATAGGTAACGTCAGACTGATAGGCTTCACGCTTTTGTTCAGGGTTCATGCCCGGAATGTTGCAGCCAACGGTCATGCCCAGATAGTTAAACAGGTCACGGCTCCAGTCGGCATCACGCTGGGCCAGATAGTCATTCACGGTGATCACGTGAACGCCCTTACCGGTAAGCGCATTTAAATAGGTAGGCAGTGTGGCTGTCAGCGTTTTACCTTCACCAGTGCGCATCTCAGAAATCTTACCCTGGTGCAGTACCTGACCACCGAGCATTTGCACGTCAAAGTGGCGCATCTCGTACACCCGCTTACTGGCTTCACGCACAACTGCGAAGGCTTCAACGAGAAGGTTATCCAGCGTTTCGCCTTTTTCCAGACGTTCACGGAACTCTGTGGTTTTTGCTTTTAGTGCCTCGTCTGACAGCCCTTCATATTCAGTTTCCAGGGCATTGATGGCATCAACACGTTTTTGTAATTGTTTTATCAGGCGGTCATTTCTGCTACCGAATACTTTTCTCAGGACACTTGCAAACATTGGCTTGATTATTCCACTACTTGTAGGGACAGCACGTGTAACGTACTGCCACATTAATAAACTGTCAGCGCCAGCATATCACTGGACACTACCCAACACGATATTGCGCAATGCCATTCTGGCATCACTTACCTGGCTGCTACCTTTTGCTACTTGCCTGCAACAAAAGGCAGAGGATCGACATGTTGTCCGTTTCTTATTACTTCGTAGTGAACATGAGCACCGGTAGAGCGCCCCGAGCTTCCCATCTGAGCAATAACCTGCCCCTGGGTCACGACGTCGCCCACCGAAACTGACAGAGATTGATTATGGCCATAACGTGTGGTGTAGCCATCACCATGATCAATCTCTATTAGCTGTCCGTAGCCGTAGCGATCACCGGCCCAGGTCACTATGCCTGCTGCCGTTGCTACAACATCACTGCCTTGTTCTCCCGCAAAATCCAGCCCTTCATGCATGGCTGGTTCTCCCGAGAAAGGATCGGCACGCATTCCGTAATAAGAAGACAACCACCCCGATGCTATTGGGCGGCCCGATAACTGACTCTGCTGTTGGATATGGTGACCCCTGACAAGCGTTTCAAGCGTTGCCAGCTGTTTCGCCTTACTATCCAGATTACGTTGCATGGTCTCGATGTTGTCGAGTATCGGGTTTTGTTGCTGGTTGTCAGTCAACATTTCAGGGGAAAAAGCGTCCAGGTCGGCCGCTTTCATCCCTAATTCTTTCGCTATATTCTGCCCTTGTCTGTCAAGCTTCTGCATTTGCGCTGAGAGCGCCGCAAGCCTGGCAACAACGGCACTAAGTTGTGCAGTCGTTTGGTCTCGCAACTCAGCAATGTCCTGCTGGTCACTGCTGGTTTGTGACTGTGCCAGTTTGATTCTGGCCAGATCTTCAGACACCGAGTCGGTAGACCGGCTTGAGACCAGCATAAACAACGAGGACAACACCGTCACGCTTACCAGTGTTCGCACACTGATACTGCGTTGATAGCGTTTCTTTTTGCCCGCAAAGGTTATGGTCAGTCTCATAATACAACTCAAAAAAATTCGGCTCACAGTGTAACCGCCTTTTGTGTCGGGAACAAACGCTGAGCCGGTGTTTTCCCCGATCCCTCGTCTAAAAGCGGTATGAAGCTTGCGAAGCGTGCATGTCGCACAAATTTTCAACAATTTTCAGCAGTTTACTTCGCACTTAACAAACGAAGCGAGTGAACCCGCTGCAAAAGTCGCGCTGATTACGTATATCTGCCCATTCACACTCATGGATACCGCAACCGGTATCTGAGCATCCGGTCAACTGGTTCACCACGTCGTTTTCAGAGCTTCACTACAAGATGTGAGTTAAATATAGATCAAGCATCATGCACTACTTTTTAGAATTCTTGTAAGCTAGCTGTTTGTAAACTATCCAGATCGGTGTTTTGCGAGAGTGAGAAATTTTCTGGTTGAATTTATTTATGGTGAAAAACTATAGCGTCTGATTTTTTTACACTTTGACTTTTAAACGTTTTTCTAAATTTAACTATTTTTAATTTAATCAATAAGATAAATATATAAAAAAGATAACCGGCTCAATTTGTGCTTTAAGGATTTTTATAGTGCGGAGCGCTATTTAACGACATAAATATTAATGGAAGGAAAAACATGAAAACAGTTAAAATTTTGGTGGCGACTTTAATTTTCATAAGCGTAAACGCAAATGCGGGTTTAATTCAGTGGGATGTCACGGGTGACCCCTCCACTAATGGATGGACAATGACAGGGTGGGTGCAAATTGATTCAAGCAATTTGCAAAGCAATACCGATATCGGCGCAAATATCGTCAACTGGATGTTTAACTGGACCGACGGAAATTTGGTACTCTCAAATAGCTCTGGTGCGGGAGATAGTTTTAATCCTGCCTATAGCTCATTTATTGTTGACAGCTCTTTTGAGGTTTCCAGCGCTTCATTGTGCGCAAAAGACTGTAACGGAGTGTCCGACTGGCCTGCGATTTTTGTTTCCCAAAACACATGGAACGCGAGTTTTGCAAACAATGGCTGTTGTATTAGCATCACTCCTGCAAGTTGGGTGAGAGCGAGTAATGTGAGTGTGAATGCACCTTCAACTTTTGCCATCTTATCACTTGGTATAGTTGCTTTGGCGTCACGCCGATTTAGAAAAGAGTGATTGCCTGGTTCTGGCACATAGAAGTCTTTCTGCGGTTAGCAGCTACACACAAAAAAGCCGCCCAACAGGCGGCTTTTCTCAATGAATGTGTCGCTTACGCCAGCACTGGTTGTGCATAGCGGATAGGCGCAGACTCGACGTTATCGTAGGTCACGAATTCCCAGCAGTCCTGTTGTGCCAGCATGGCATTAAGCAGCTTGTTGTTCAGCCCGTGTCCGGTTTTAAACGCGCGAAGCTCGCCAATGATGCTGTGACCACCAAGGTACAAATCACCCACGGCGTCCAGGATCTTATGCTTAAGAAACTCATCGTCGTAACGAAGCCCTTCCGGGTTAAGCACTCTGAACTCATCCAGCGCCACAGCATTTTCCATACTGCCACCCAGCGCCAGGTTCTTTGCGTTCATGTACTCCAAATCGCGCATAAAACCAAAGGTACGTGCACGGCTCACTTCATCAATGTATGAGCTGCTGTCAAAATCCATCACCATATGCTGACGGGTCTGACTGATAACAGGGTGGTCAAAGTCAATTTTAAAATCGACCCGGAAGCCATCATGGGGGTGCAGCTCCGCCCACTTGTCATCTTCTTCTACACGCACCGGCTTTTTGATACGGATAAAACGTTTTGGCGCATTGAGTTCTTCAATACCCGCTGACTGCAACAGAAACACAAACGGACTGGCACTGCCGTCCATAATCGGCAGTTCATTGCTGTCTACGTCAACAATAATGTTATCAATACCCAGCCCTGCCAGCGCAGAGGCCAAATGTTCAACGGTATTGATACTCACGCCATCTTCGTTATTCAGACAGGTACACAACATCGTACTACCCACCGCGTTGGCACGCGCGGGAATGTCTACATGCGGAGTCAGGTCAACACGCCTAAATACGATACCCGTATTGGCAGGCGCTGGCCGGAGAGTCATTGTGACCTTCTCCCCTTTATGTAAACCGATACCAGTCTCCTGGACCGGATTTTTTATGGTACGTTGCTTTATCATGTCCTGTGCTTTCTACCTATTCCAAAAGCGGTCGCGAATTATAGTGAGTTACCACTAACATGTCAAAAAAATGTCATATACCGCCTATTACCCAGACTTTCTTTAACCAACAAGTACTTACAACTATCCTGGTGAAGACTGAGACAACATTACAGCAATAAAATTCAATTTTTTGTCAGTCAGCGGCCTCCTCGCTACGCGTTAGTCTGCCTGCTTTCTGAGAAAAGCCGGAATATCCAGATATTCCAGGTCATCAGGCTGAGCTTCTTCGTCAGCTTTAAGCGCCTGGTTACCGTCCGTCGATCCCACGCTGCTGCTGCGGTTTTCACCACCACTGCTTTGTCCGTATTCACGCGCCGTCGCTGACAGTCTGGAGCCTTCATTGCTGACCAGAGAAATATCTGGCTTGCGCTCGGCACCTATTCCGGTAGCAACCACAGTGACACGGATTTCGTCGGTCATTTCCATATCAATAACGGTACCCACCACCACAGTCGCGTTTTCAGACGCAAAGGCCTTAACAGCGTTACCAACGGTCTCGAATTCATCGATAGCAAAGTCCGGGCCTGCCGTGATATTCACCAGAATGCCGCGTGCACCTGACAGGTCGATGTCTTCCAGCAGCGGGCTGGCAATCGCTGATTCTGCCGCTTCCTCTGCACGATCGGGGCCTGATGCCGCACCGCTGCCCATCATGGCTTTACCCATTTCTGACATCACCGTACGGACGTCAGCAAAGTCGACGTTAATCAGACCCGGACGAGTGATAAGCTCAGCAATACCCTGTACCGCGCCACGCAGTACATCGTTCGCTGCACTGAAAGCCTGCAGAAGCGGTGTGCCCGGCCCCATGACTTTAAGCAGTTTTTCATTCGGGATAGTAATTAGCGAGTCAACGTTGTTGGCCAGCTCAAGAATGCCCTGGTCTGCGAACGTGGTGCGCTTTTTCCCCTCGAACGGGAAAGGCTTGGTGACCACTGCCACGGTTAGGATCCCCATTTCGCGGGCGATTTTGGCTACCTCTGGCGCAGCACCGGTTCCGGTACCACCGCCCATGCCCGCAGTGATGAACACCATATCTGCGCCGTCGAGCGACTGACGAATGGTTTCGCGGTCTTCCTGCGCGGCCTCGCGGCCAATATTGGGATCAGCACCTGCTCCCAGCCCTTTAGTCACGCTGGAGCCAATCTGCAATGTGACATTCGCGCTGGAACTGCGCAGTACCTGTGCATCGGTATTGACTGCAATGAATTCTACGCCTTCAATGCTCTGAGACACCATGTGCTCAACCGCATTTCCACCGCCGCCACCGACGCCGATGACTTTTATTACGGCTTCTTCGCCGTGACTATCCATTAATTCAAACATACTTACTCTCCGGTTGTACGTCTTCAACACTAAGCCTGGTCATAAACTGCTCGCTTAACATTCCGCTGTTAGCTCTTATGCCTGACTCTAGCGCCCCCAAAAATTTAAAATTCACCTTTAAACCAGCTTTGCACACGCTCAAACAAACTCTCGCCTGTGCGCTGCTTACTGATTTTATTATTCTCTGACTGCATTTTGCCGTAGTGCAACAGCCCAACGGCCGTAGCAAACCCGGCATCATCTACGTATTCAGATAACCCTTTTACGCTGATGGGATTGCCCACTCTGACGGGCATCTGAAACAGTTCTTCTGCAAATTCCACCGCCCCTTCCATCTTGGCGGTACCGCCGGTTAGCACAAGGCCGGCAGCGATTTGCTCTTCAAATCCACTGGCACGAATTTCGTCATGGACCAGTTCAAATAATTCCTGATACCGAGGCTCAATCACCTCGGCCAGTGTATGGCGTGACATCACCCGCGCTGGACGACCACCCACACTGGGTACTTCAATGCTCTCTTCCATGCTAACCATGTCTTTGAGTGCGCACGCATAATTCACTTTTATCTCTTCCGCGTTACTAATTGGTGTACGGAAAATTTTAGCGATATCACTGGTTATCTGATTCCCGGCCACCGGGATCACCGCAGTGTGACGAATCGCCCCATCGGTGTAAATCACGATATCAATCGTGCCCCCACCAATGTCGACGACACAAACGCCTAACTCACGCTCATCGTCGGTCAGCACGGCATAGCTTGATGCCAGTGCGGAAAAAATAATCTGGTCGGCATTCAGCTCACAGCGCTCTACGCACTTAACCAGATTTTTGGCCATATCATCGGCGCAGGTAATAATGTGCGCGTCTGCTTCCATACGCACACCTGACATACCAACCGGGTTTTTAATGCCTTCCTGGACATCAATTGTAAATTCCTGCGGCAACACGTGCAGCAGACGTCGCTCGGCGGCAATAGGTACACTGCGGGCCGCATGAATAACGTTATCAACGTCTTCCTGGGTGACTTCCTGATTGTTAATGGGCACCATGCCATTTTCATTCTGGCACTTAACGTGACGGCCTGAGATCGACATAAACACCGATGACACCCGGCAATCTGCCATGAGCTCCATTTCATTCACGGCCCGCTGCACAGATTTGACCACCAGGTTCAAATCGTTCACGCCACCTTTGTCCATGCCTTTCGCGGCATGGGTGCCCACGCCGACGATGCTGATTTGATCATCGTCAAGCAACTCACCGACAACAGCCTTTACCTGGCTGGTTCCTATGTCCAGGCCGACTATCAGGTTGCGTTCCGCAGGTTTCGACATGCTGGTATCAACTCTCTTCTTTAATTTCGTCGCTGTCGCCGTTTTTCCAGCCAACAGCCAGTCCCGTATCGTATCGAAGGTCGACATACTTCACTGCCTTCGTTTCTTTGGTCAGCAGCGGATAAACATCAATAAACCGCTGCAGACGGTCAATAAATTCTTTGCGACCGAGGTTCAGCTCGATCCCGTTTTGTAACTGCAACTGCCAGGCAAACCGCTCGCTTAAGGATAACTCCGCAATGGGCATTCCCACGGTTGCCAGCAGCGAGTGCATGGCGTTATACCCCTCAAGCGCTGTTTTCTCGCTCCCCCCCGGCCCAAACAGCCGCGGCAGAGACAGCCCCTCAGCGCTGGCGTCAAAGGTGTCGCCGTAGGGATTGAGCAGTAAATCCTCATTCCACTGCGCCACTGGCTGTTGCTCAACCAGATAAATTTTCAGCGTATTCGGCCACTGTTTACGCACCGAGGCCCGGTATACCCAGGGCTGCGCCTCAACCAGGTGGTATACTTCATTCACATCCAGGGCAAAAAAACTGCCCGGCTGTGATTGTCTGATTAAGCGTTCCAGCTGGCCCACTTTGACATGGGAAAAGTCACCGGAAAAATCCACCACCTGCACCGGCATACGTTGTTCGTCTGCCAGCCAGTCTCGTACTTGTACGCCACCGACTATCAGCGCTGCCAACACCAGCACCAGAAAGGCAATACCGCCCCACAGGTTAAGTCTGGATGCGCTGACAGCCATAATTACTGCCCGTCTCTCATGTCAGTCATACTGGTCGCCAGGATCGCCATAGCCAGCGCTTCGAGCGTTATACCCGCCGCACTGGCTGCTTTTGGTACCAGACTTTTCTCGGTCATACCCGGCACGGTATTGGCCTCAAGTAAATAAAACTGTCCTGTTGCATCCTGCATCACATCAACACGGCCCCAGCCGTAGCCAGCGACCGCGGCGAACGCGCGTGTCGACAAGTCAGCCAGCGCCGCTTCCTCTTCATCACTTAAGCCACTGGGACAAAAGTACTCGGTGGTATTGTCCTGATACTTGGCCGAATAATCATAAAATGTGTGGGGGGTGGACATCCGTATAGACGGCAAGGCACGACCCTGCAGCACCGACACTGTCAGTTCAGGTCCGCTGATGTACTGCTCGAGCAGGACCTGGTTATCATAATTAAAGGCGTCCTGTACGGCAGTCTCGAGTTGTTTAGCGCTTGTCACTCTGGCCATGCCGATGCTGGAACCTTCCCGCGCCGGTTTTACCATGACCTCATTCCCCAATTCATGCATTATAGCGCTGCATGATCCAGCTTCAAAGCCACTTTTTTCAGCAATTCGGTATTTCGCAGTAGGCAGTCCCAGACTTTGCCAGATTTGCTTGCTGCGGATCTTGTCCATGGCCAGTGCAGAGCCCAGCACACCGGTGCCAGTGAAGGGAATACCAAGCTGTTGCAGTGCTCCCTGCATCACGCCATCTTCACCACCACGCCCATGCAGCATAATGATCACCCGGTCGGTTTGATTATGCAGCAACTCAACAATATTCGCTTCAGCGGGATCGAACTTGTACGCATCCACGCCCTGGCGCAATAAAGCATCAAGTACAGTCTGGCCAGAACGCAACGAGACTTCCCGCTCCGCAGACGCGCCACCAAACATCACGGCAACTTTGCCATACTCGGCTGCAGTGTACTGCTTCATGTGCCGGACTCCTGCTGCATCAGGACCGTTGGCTCCATACCGGCCGCGGCCAGTGTTTTGGCGACCTGTCCGATATTGCCTGCCCCCTGTGTCATGACGATGTCGCCATCTTCCAGCATATTACCTAAAATGGCAGGCAACTGAGCGGCGCCGCCCACGTACACAGGCTCTACCTGGCCACGCTGGCGAATAGAGCGGCACAGCGCTTTACTGTCAACGCCTTCAATTGGCTTTTCACTGGCAGCATACACATCCAGCAGCAACAGTACGTCTACCTTCGAGAGCACCTCCACAAAGTTTTCGTACAGATCACGGGTGCGACTGTAGCGGTGCGGCTGATAAACCATCACAATGCGTTTATCCGGCCAGTTGGCCCGCGCCGCATTGACGGTCGCCGCCACTTCCGTGGGGTGATGTCCATAATCATCCACCAGCGATATCTGGCCTTTTGACGTATCAAAGTCGCCAAGTAGTTCAAAGCGCCGGCCGATGCCGCCAAAGCTGGCCAGCGCGTCAGTTATCGCCTTATCCTCGATCCCCTCATCGGTCGCCACGGCAATTGCCGCAAGGGCATTGAGCACATTGTGCTCACCCGTCAGGTTCAGGGTAATAGCCAGTGGCTCGTGATTCGCCCGCAACACCGTGAAACGCGCCTGACCAAACGATAGCGACACATTTTCTGCGCGCACGTCGTTATCCGCGCCAAAACCATAAGTCAGCACGCTACGCCCGATATGGGGCCGTATTTCCTGCACGTTGGCATCATCACCGCACATAATCGCCTGCCCGTAAAACGGCAGGTTGCGCAGGAAGTCCACAAAGGTGTCTTTTACTTTAGAGAAATCGCCGCCATAGGTATCCATGTGATCAGCTTCAATATTAGTGACCACTGCCACCATGGGCTGTAAATGCAAAAATGACGCATCACTCTCATCGGCTTCGGCAATCAGATAACGACTCTTACCCAGCCGGGCATTGGTGCCTGCACTGTTCAGCAAGCCACCGATAACAAAGGTAGGGTCATACTCTGCCTGCGCAAAAATCGTGGCAATCAGGCTGGTTGTCGTGGTTTTGCCATGCGTACCTGACACGGCAATGCCATGGCGAAAGCGCATCAGTTCGGCCAGCATTTCTGCCCGGCGAATAATGGGAATACGCGACTGACGGGCCGTAATGATTTCAGGATTGTGTTCGTCAATGGCACTGGAGACCACCACCACATCGGCACTGGCTACGTTTTGGGCGCGGTGACCAATTTTGATATCTGCACCCAGGGCGGTGAGACGATCTGTCATGGCACCCTGTTGTATATCTGAACCGGCGATTTCATACCCTTCATTCAGCAGTACCTCAGCGATACCACCCATACCGGCACCGCCAATGCCGACAAAAAATATACGTTTTACTTTCCGCATCTGCGGACTTTCAAATGGGGTTCGTAATACCATTAGGCCCCTACTCCTGCCAGCGCTTCGCACTGGGTTACTACTTGTTCTGTTGCATCCTGCCGCGCTGCCTGTTTGGCGAGCTCGCCCATTTTCAGACAGGCATAAGGATCCTGGATCCATTGTCTGACAGCCTGGCCGAGGTTATCGGCCAGCGTTGACTGCGCAATCAATAGCGCCGCTTTTTTATTCACTAACGACAATGCGTTACTGGTCTGATGGTCGTCCACGGCATGCGGTAAAGGCACAAATATGGCTGCCCTGCCCGCCGCGGATACCTCGGCCACGGTCAGCGCACCCGCCCGGCATACCACAAAGTCTGCCCAGGCATAGGCATCAGCCATGTTGTCGATAAACTCGTCAACGGTCACAGGGACTGAGCCGCCACTGTATGCCGCCTCAACGTCGGCTTTATTATCTTTGCCACACTGATGCCAGATGTGCAGATCATCCAGACCTTTGCAGATTTCCGGCACAATAAGATTGAGCGGCCTGGCGCCCAGACTGCCACCGACAACCAGCATATTAAGAGGCTTCTCAATGGTGTCTTTTGGCTTTATCGCCAGCACCTCCCGACGCACCGGATTGCCCACCGCCATGATGTGATCCGGGTGCAGGGTAAACTGCGGCGCCGCATCGGCAAACCCCAGCATCACACGTTGCGCCAGTCTGCCCAGCAGACGGTTCGTCATCCCGGCAGTGGCATTTTGTTCGTGAATCACCAGGGGCACACCGCATAATTTCGCGGCAATGCCGCCAGGACCACTGGCGTATCCACCCATACCAAGCACGACATCAGGCTTAAGACGCTTAATCAATGCACGTGCCTTGCCAATGCTGCGTAACATCGCAAATGCGCTGTGTAGTTTACCGCCCAGACCTTTACCGCGCAGCCCTGAGACGGGAATAAAGTGAATAGCATAACCGGCTTTAGGCACCTGCGTGGCCTCCATACGCTCGCGTGTGCCCAGCCACTGAATATCCCAGCCTTTGGCCGATAATGCATCGGCAACGGCCAGCCCCGGGAACACATGGCCACCGGTTCCACCTGCCATTATCAGACAACGTTTAGTCATGACCGGCCTCCCGCGATACAGAATGTATCAATTCAGAGACATCGCGCTTCGCTGTCTCTTCATCCTTTTCGGCGGCCTTTTTGGTGTTTTCCAGACGCGGCTTCTTGCTTCGCTTCATGGCCTGCATGCCATCTACCCGAAGCTCAAAGTCAATGCGCAGCAATATCGCCACCGCAATGGCCATAATGATCAGGCTGGACCCCCCGTAGCTGACCAGCGGTAGTGTCAGGCCCTTGGTTGGCAGAATACCGGCACTGGCACCGATATTGACTGCCGTCTGAAACGAAAACCAGATCCCAATACTGTAAGCCATATAGCCATCGAAGGGCCGGTCCTTTAGCAGCGCCTGATTACCAATACGCAGCGCCTTAACGACCATCGTCAGAATCAGTGCCAGCACCACGATCACACCGGCAAACCCCAGCTCTTCGGCCAGGATGGCCATGACAAAATCGGTGTGCGCCTCTGGCAGAAACTCCAGCTTTTGAAGGCTGTTTCCCAGACCCTGACCAAACCAGTTACCCCGTCCATAGGCCATCAGAGACTGGGTTAACTGATAACCGGTGCCAAACGGGTCGGCCCAGGGGTCGAGAAAAGACGTGACCCGTTTAAGCCGGTACTCTTCAAAAATAATCAGTGCAACCACCGCCAGCAGGCCCGCAAATACCAGCGCAAAAAACTGCCAGAGCCGAGCCCCGGCTAAAAACAGCAGCCCCAGTGTAGTCGCAAACATCACCACCACTGTGCCCAAATCAGGCTGCAACAACAGCAGCATGGCGAGAATAAAAAATACTGCCAGTGGCTTTATAAAACCTTTCAGGTTTTCAGTCACTTCTTCATATCTGCGTACCAGATAGCCGGCAAGATACGCAAAGAAAAACAGCTTTGCCGGCTCTGCAGCCTGCACCGTAATAGGCCCAAATACCAGCCACCGGGTACTGCCATTAACCGTGCGACCAATCAGTAGTACCGTCAACAGCAAGCCGATGGCTGCAAGTAGCAGATACGGGTTGGTCAGCCGCCAGAAATTCATTGGTAGTTGCATAACCACCATGGCAGCAATACAGGCGGCAATCAGGTAAATACCGTGACGAATAGCAAAGTGGAATGGATTGTCGTAAATCCGCTGCGCCTCCGGCATGGACGCCGAAGTAACGATGATCAGACCAATACTCATCAACGCCAAAGCAATAACAATCAGTCCCTTGTCGTAGTAATCACGAGGCGAACTGTCACCATGTCTTAGCGCAAACATATCACTGAGGCTGGCTGAATTTAGCATGCCACCTCCAGTGCGTGTACCGCGTCTCTGAACACTTCGGCCCGATGAATATAATTGCTGAACATATCCAGACTGGCACAGGCTGGTGATAATAAGATGATATCCCCGGGTTTGGCTTCTGCAGCCGCCTGCCTGACCGCGTGCTCCAGACTGTCTGCCCGCTGGGCCTGTGGTGTCATGTCTGTAAACTGCGGCGCGTCTTTTCCAATGGCATAAACCTGTTCGACATGGTCGGTAATGGCCTGCCTGAGAACACTAAGATCCGCCCCTTTAGCATCCCCGCCGGCAATCAGAAACAACCTGCCCTGGATTGAGGATGCCAGCCCTTCAATTGCGGCCAGCGTTGCTCCGGCATTGGTGGCTTTGGAGTCATCGATATAGCGAACACCGTTAATAGTGGCAATATCCACACAGCGATGAGGGGCCGGTTCAAACCGGTATACAGCCTCCGCCGCCTGAGCCGGACTGACGCCCAGCGACAAGGCCAGCGCCATGGCGGCCTGTATGTTCAGCACATTGTGGGAGCCTGCCAGTGGGATACGGCGAATATCCAGCACATTCTCACCGTTGCAGGTGATCCAGTCGCCACTGACACCAAAGCCCTGCGCGGCTGCGTCAAGCCCGTATTCAATCACGGTATCAACCTGACGGCTCGGACGGGTTGCGTCTTGCCCCCGCCACACAGCAGCCTGATGACAGTGCATAAACAAACGCTGTTTAGCCGCCAGATACGCCTCCATGGTGCGGTGACGGTCAAGGTGATCGTCACTTAAATTAAGCAGGCAGCCTGCCTGCAGGCGCAGAGAAGAGGTGCTTTCCAGCTGGAAGCTGGACAACTCAAGTACAATGGCATCAAGCGGCAATTCCAGCGTATCGAGTACTGCACGGCCGACGTTGCCAGCGGCTACCACGCGTTGTCCCGCAGATGAGAGAATATGGGTCGTCAGCAAGGTAACGGTGGTTTTGCCGTTTGAGCCTGTAATGCCAATGGCAGGCACTGTATTGAAATGCGCAAACAGTTCGACATCACCCATAATGGTCACGCCCGCACTGCGGGCCATCTCTACGACGGGATGTTGCGGGTCTATGCCCGGGCTTAAGATCAGTACATCCACGTTATTGAAGTACTCTGTCGCCGGCGTGCCCAGTGTAACGGGCACGCTGACTGACGCATGCACCGTCAGGTGTTCGCGGCTGTCCCAGGCTTTCAAATCAGCACAGCGGCCTTGCAAAAAGCGCACACAGGCCTGACCGGTCATTCCAAGACCGGCGACAACTGCCCGCTGTGTGCTTAATGCTTTATCCATTACCGTAACTTCAATGTTGCCAGGCCAACTAAGACCAGGATGATAGAAATAATCCAGAAACGCACGATGACGCGCGGCTCCGGCCAGCCTTTTAATTCGTAATGATGGTGTATGGGTGCCATGCGAAAAATACGCTGGCCGCGCAACTTAAATGAACCAACCTGTAAAATAACGGACAGGGTTTCCATTACAAACACCCCGCCCATAATGATTAGCACGATTTCCTGACGCACCAGTACCGCCAGAATACCCAGCGTACCGCCCAGCGCCAGTGAGCCCACATCGCCCATGAAAACCTGCGCCGGGTAGGTGTTAAACCATAGAAATCCAAGGCCTGCGCCAACCAGCGCAGTGCAAACAATCACCAGTTCACTGGTCAGTGGTATATGCGGAATATTCAGGTACTCGGCAAAGTTAGCATTACCGGTGACATAGGCAAAAATAGCAAAGGCGCCGGCAACTAAAATCGTCGGCACAATCGCCAGGCCATCCAGCCCATCGGTCAGGTTTACCGCATTACTGGTGCCGACCACTGCGAAGTAGGTGATCACCACAAACATCAGACCAAGTTGCGGCATCACTTCCTTGAAAAAGGGCACCAGCAAGGCGGTCTCGGCGCCCTGCGACGAAGCAGAGTACAAGTAAATCGCCACTACCAGCGCGATAGCGGACTGCCAGAAATACTTCCAGCGGGCAATCAGGCCTTTGGGATCTTTACGGATCACTTTGCGGTAGTCGTCGACAAAACCGATGATGCCATAGCCTACGATGATGCTCAGCGTTACCCACACATAGCGATTTGACAGATCAGCCCATAACAGAATGCTGACCACAACGGCAGCCAGGATAAGCAGCCCGCCCATAGTGGGTGTACCGGCTTTTGAAAGATGACTTTGCGGCCCGTCATCACGCACGGTCTGCCCGATCTGCAGATTCTGCAGCCAGCGTATCATTTTAGGCCCAATAACAATTGCGATAATCAGTGCCGTCAGGGTGCTTAAAATCGCCCGCAATGTCAGATACGAGAAGACATTGAACCCGGAATCGAACTGGGTCAGAAAGTCAGCCAGCCACATTAACATGCAATGCGCTCCCGACGGCGTTCAAGCTTTCCCAGCTCAGAGGCCTCTATTGCCTCTACCACGCGCTCCATACGGGAGCTGCGTGATCCTTTAACCAGAATTGAAATATCGCGCTGCTCAGACAGTAATCTGCCTTTCAGCGCTTCTATCAGACTATCGATGTCACTGAAATGTTCACCCTGCTCACCGTACACCGAGCTGGCAGACTGGCTTAGCACGCCCAGCGTAAACAGCATATCAATGCCCTTCTCACGGGCGTAACTGCCTACCTGTTCATGGTAGTAACGCGACTTTTCGCCCAGTTCTTTCATGTCGCCCAACACCAGCAGTTTTACTCCGGAGAAACTGGCAAGGGTATCAATCGCTGCATTGACGGATGCCACATTGGCATTGTAGGTATCATCCAGCAGCGTGACCTGAGAAGTCAGTTTTTTCACGTTCAGGCGTCCGGCTACCTGCTGCATATCCATCAGACCATTGCAGACATCCTGCAGCGTAGCACCTACCTGCATGGTTAATGCTGCGGCCACCAGCGCATTGCCCACATTGTGTGCACCGGGAATGGCAAGATGGACACCCACATCGCCTTGGGGACAGACCAGATTAAATGACGCACAGCCATCCAGACCAATGGAAATATCTTCGGCGCTGAAATCGGCGTCATGCTGTTGATCAGGCGAGAAGGTCAGTACCGGCTTATGTCGCAGTTTGCCCTGCCAGAACTCAGCGAACTGACTATCAGCATTGACAATAGCCGTGCCGGTTTCACCCAGCCCTTTAAAAATTTCACTTTTCGCCCGTGCGACACCCAGCAGACTGCCGAAACCTTCCAGATGCGACGCTGCTGCATTCACAATGGTGGCCACATCCGGTTTCACCAAATCGGTGGTATAAGCAATTTCTCCTAAGTGGTTCGCGCCCAGCTCCATAACCGCGAAGTCATGCTGAGGCTCCAGACGCAGTAACGTAAGCGGCACACCAATGTCGTTGTTAAAATTGCCGGCAGTTGCCAGCACGTTGCCCCGGCGAGCAAGGATTGCGGCGCACATTTCCTTGACTGTGGTCTTGCCACTGCTGCCAGTAATGGCAATAGTTTTGGGGGCAACTTCGCGTTTTACCGCGGCGCCCAGTGCACCTAACGCCTGTTTGGTGTCTTCCACCATAATGACCGGCAGCGAGGTGCGCACCTTCTCACTGGCAATAATGGCGCTGGCACCGGATTCCTCAGCCTGTCTGACAAAACGGTGCCCGTTGAAGTTCGCGCCACTTAAGGCCAGGTACACAGCGCCTGGCGCAATTGTACGGGTATCTGTGCTGATCGCGTCGATTTGGCGATCCTCACCCTGCAGTTGCCCGTCCACCTGACTGGCGACCCAAGACAGCGTGGTTGTTATCATTAGCTGTACTCCCGTTGTAAGCGTGCGACTACCGCCCGCTCGTTGTAATCTGTGGTTGTGGTGCCGATTATCTGATAGTTTTCATGCCCTTTACCGGCCACCAGTACCAAATCCTCTGCACTGGCATTATCCAGACAGTAACGAATTGCTTTTTCGCGATCCGCTTCTGAATGAGCGTTCTGTGGCGACGCCAGGCCTGCCATAATGTCGCTGGCGATCGCCTCTGGCGCTTCAGAACGGCTGTTATCGGTAGTAATCACAATGTGATCAGCGCTCTGCTCAGCCGCGCTGCCCATTAGTGGGCGCTTGCCTTTGTCGCGGTCACCGCCACAGCCAAATATGCACCAGATTTTACCTGGCGTGTGTTTGCGTGCCGCCTCCAGCGCCTTTGTCAGCGCGTCAGGAGTATGTGCATAATCCACAACAATATTGGCGTGACGATCAAAGTGAAACACTTCCATTCGCCCGGCGACGGGTTTTAATGCTTCTACCGCGCTAACCACATCGGTAAAACGCTCGCCTTCGGCAAGCAGTGTGGCAATGGCGTTAAGGACATTGCGTATATTAAATTCACCCAGAAGCGGCAGGCTGACACTGCCCTCACCCCACGACGAGTGCAATGTAAAGCGACACCCATCCTGATGGTAATCGGCATTTGTGGCGAAACAGTGGCGATCATCAGGCTTATCCGGGGCAGCACTGTCGTCATTACCAGAGCGAATACCAGTCCACACGCAGCTAACATTATCGGGAGTATGCGCAGCCCAATTCTGACTTTCCGAATCGTCTGCGTTTAATACCACGGCATAAAGTCCTGGCTGTTGCAGCAAAAGACGTTTAGCCAGTGCGTATTCTTCCATGGAGCCGTGGTAATCAAGGTGATCACGGGACAAATTGGTAAATACCGCCACATCGGTCTGCACCTGGGCCAGGCGCCGTTGCACCAGCGCATGAGAACTGGCCTCAAAGGCGGTATGTACGACATCCTGTTGCTCAAATTCGGCGAGGATGTACTGCATTCTAATGGCATCTGGCGTGGTTACAGCCGCGGGCGTGGGTGTCCATTGCATGTCGGTGTCATCATAGATGCCGCTACCTAAAGTACCGATCGCCGCACTGCGGCTGCCAAGGTGATGTTTTAGCTGCGTAATCAGTTGTACAACCGAGGTTTTTCCGTTGGTCCCGGTGACCGCCACGGTCTTCATTTTCTGCGCCGGATAATCGTAAAAGGCGGCGGCCAGTGAGGACAGCATTGCCGGCAAATCATACAGAGAAATGATCACGCTATTGCCACGCATTTCCAGCGCACCATGGTCACGCTGATTGTCTGTCTGCGACAGAATAACCCGAGCCCCCAGACTGATAGCCTGCGGTATAAAGTCGCGCCCGTCGCGTTCATGACCTTTAATCGCCAGAAAACCCAGTTTAGTGTTCACTTCCCGGCTATCCAGCGTTAGTCCATGGATACGAATGTCCGGCGCGTCGACACCGAACTTGGCCAACAGCGCGCGCGTACTTTGCACAAACGCACTAACTACCACCTTGACCTCCTTTCAGAAAGCGGGTTGAGGTTACCTGGCGATCATCCGGGGCAATATTCATCAGTTGCAGGGCGCCGCCCATGATAGATGAAAATACCGGCGCCGCCGTATCACCGGCATGATACAGATCGCCACCAGGCTCATTGATAAGCACAACCGTGACCAGTTGTGGATCGGATACCGGTGCAATACCGGCAAATATGTTCACATATTCTTCGCCATAACCGCCTGCTACCGCTTTACGGCTGGTACCGGTTTTGCCCGCCACACGGTACCCGGGAATGGCTGCCTTAACCGCTGTTCCGCCTTTTTGCGTCACGCTTTCCATCATGTGCATGACGGCGCGTGCATTGGCCTTGCTGATAACCCGCTCTTCACCGCCTTGCCAGGTCTTGGGCTTAGGCTCTTTAATAATATTAAGTGGTCGCTTGGTTCCGCCGTTAGCAATGGTGGCGTACATACGCGCGAGCTGGGCGGTAGTTACCGAGATGCCATAGCCGAACGACAGCGTAGCCAGTTCAAACTCTGACCAGCGGCTTCGCTCGTGAAAGATACCGCTGCTCTCACCAGGCATATTTGAGCCCGTATCCGACATCAGGCCCATGTTGTAGTAGGTGTCCAGCAGGAATGGTTTTGGCACCGACAGAGCAAGCTTGGATGTGCCCATGTTGCTGGAATGCTGAATAATTTCCTCAAGCGTCAGTTCACCGTAATTACGGAAATCTTTCACCAGGCTACCGCCAAGACGCATCCAGCCTGGGTTAGTATCGATAACATCGCCGACGTTTACATCACCAAATTCAAGCGCTGTGAGTACCGCAAGCGGTTTTATTGACGAGCCTGGTTCGAATGAATCAGTAATCACCCGGTTCCGCATGCGGTGTGCCGACACATCATCGCGATCATTGGGGTTAAACGACGGCGCATTTACCATGGCCAGCACATCGCCACTGTGTACGTCTACGACAATGGCGGAGGCAGAGCTGGCCTTGTAGTACAGCATGGCCTCTTTAATTTCTTTGTAGGCCAGCGCCTGAATTCGCTGATCAATCGACAGTGTCAGGTTATCGGCTTCTTCACCCGTTGTGGTTTCAAGAATTTCTACCTGACGGCCTTTTGCATCGCGGCGGATTTTACGGGAGCCCGGTGTACCGGTCAGCCAGTCATTGTACATCCGCTCAAGCCCTTCAATGCCCTTGTCATCAACATCGGTAAAGCCAATTAACTGCGCGGCCACTTCGCCGGTTGGATAATACCGACGACTTTCCCTGCGCAGATAAATACCGGGAATATCCAGTTTATCAACGTAATTTGCCATGGCTGGCGATACCTGCCGCTGCAGATAGACAAACCGGCGCTTGGGGTTACTGACCTTCTCACGCAGGCTGTCCACGTCCTGCCCCAGTACATCTGCCAGTGCCCGCCAGCGACGGGCTTTGTTAAAGGCCTGGTTATCGTGAATAACTTTAGGATCGGCATAAATAGCCCTTACCGGTACACTGACGGCCAGCTCGGCACCATTACGATCGGTGATGAGACCACGATAAGTTGGCATATTCCGGGTTCTCAGTGTACGACTGTCGCCCTGTTCAATCAGCGCATCAGGCTCAATCACCTGTATAAAGGCAGCACGCGCCGCCAGTACCACAAACACCGTCACAACCAGCAACAGCACGGTTACAAACCGCCACTGAACCAGTCTGGGTGTCACATTTTGTTTGGCGCCACGGCGGGTACGGGCTTTGTTCGTTGTTCGTGTCATTTTAATCGCACCACCACTTCTTCATCCGCTCTCGGCCGGTGCATTTTCAGCTGCTTCTCAACCATACTTTCTATGCGGTTGTGCTCGGTCAGTGCGCGTTGTTCAAGGACCAGATTGCGCCACTCGACATCCAGCTGATCTTTCTCTTCCATCAGATCTTCCAGTGCAATCACCTGCTGGCGATTGTGATGTGTACTCAAAATCACCGCCATCGCACTTAGCATGACCATCAAATACAACAAAACCCGCAGCTTGTTGCGGGTCAGATCTGAGACCAGAATGAGAAGCAGACTGAAGTTTGTCGTGCTGTGTTTGTGGCTGGTCGAGGTCATAGCTTTTCCGCCACCCTTAGCACTGAACTGCGTGCCCTGACATTCTGTGTTATTTCTTCTGGCGAAGGTTTTATCGCTTTACCCAGTGTTCGCAGTACTTTGTCTGCGTCGATTTCTGCCTGGGTAACCGGCAGGTTGTGTGGTACCACCTTGCCCCGGCTTTGTTCACGCATAAACCGTTTTACCAGTCTGTCTTCCAGCGAGTGAAAAGAAATCACAGCCAGTCTGCCACCGGGTTTAAGCACACTCACGGCCGCCTTTAATCCTTCACGAAGTTGCTCAAGCTCGGCGTTGATATAAATTCTAATCCCCTGAAATGCGCGCGTAGCGGGGTGTTTATATTTATCTTTGACCGGCACCGCTTCATCAATGAGTGCTGCCAGTTGTGCAGTGCGGGTGATGGGTGTCTCATCGCGGGTATTAACGATGGCATGCGCAATGCGTTTACCGAATTTCTCTTCACCAAACTCTTTGATCACCTGTGCAATATCCTGCTCTTCTGCACTGGCCAGCCATTCTGCTGCACTTTGACCGCGGCTGGTGTCCATGCGCATATCGAGTGGACCGTCCCGTAAAAAACTAAAACCACGATCCGCATCGTCAAGCTGTGGGGAGGACACGCCAAGGTCCATCAATACACCGTCAACCTGACCACTCAGGCCGCGTTCGGCAAGCGTATTGGCCATCTCGGCAAACGGTTCATGAATAATACAAAAGCGGCTGTCACTGCTCAGCGCCTCAGCCGCTGTAATGGCTTGTGGATCACGATCAAAGGCAATCAGCCGGCCATCGTCACCCAGCTGACTCAGGATCGCGCGACTGTGTCCGCCCCGACCAAAGGTCGCGTCTACATACAGCCCGTCAGGCTCTATCGCCAGTCCATCAACGGACTCAGACAGTAGTACCGATGTATGTTTGAAATCAGCGGCGGTCATAACGAGAAGTCCTGCAGTCGTTCGGTCAGTTCAAAGTTGCCATCACGCTCGGTTTCCATATCCATTTCAATCTGGCTAGCCCAAATTTCTGCATCCCAGATCTCAAATTTGTTAAGCTGACCGACCAGCATCACTTCTTTACTGAGTTTGGCGTGTTGTCTGAGTGGTGTGGGAATAAGGATACGGCCGCTTTTGTCCATTTCGCCTTCGGTGGCATAACCAAGCAGTAACCGCTGCATCCGGCGTTCGGCCGGCACCATGCTGGAAAATTTACTTAATTTGAGTTCAATTTCTTCCCATTCGGGAAGTGGGTAAAGCAGCAAACAGCTTTGTTGTGTATCGACGGTGCAGACCAGCTGTCCGTTACAATCATCCTGGAGGGACTCCCGATACCGCGTAGGTATCGCCAGTCTCCCTTTTGTGTCCAGATTGATTGCGTTAGCGCCGCGGAACATTCCCCTAGCCTTTTATTATTTGCTTTTCTTGTTTGTTGAGTGCTGATCTGCAAAACGATGAACTCTCGATCCACAATTTGCCACTTTTACCCACTGTTTGACAGTTTAGGTAGCAATGATCCCCACTGTCAAGCAAAAAACCGCCGCTAGCCCGCGTCGTTACTGGCTTTAAGCTGTTTTTATATACAGTAGTATAAGGAAGTGGCTGATATAAGGCGGGAAAAGCGAAGCAAATGAGGCTCTGCCAAACATTAAATTTTCAGCCAAGAGCAGAAAAAAGCTAAAGAAAAAGTAAACACTCACTTGTCAACAGAAACGACGCTGTCAGAAGCTCAGCACAGTGCAGTCCTAACCTGTATAGGAGAGCAGGAACTTGGATCGGCGCACAACGACAACCGGCATGAGGGGACCTGTGCTGACCAGCGTTTCAGCCTGCACTGATGCGGATTGGTTCTTTGCTGAACTGATAACTCAGGCACGCGCGCTGACAGGAAAGGTGCTGAAGCAAGCCTGGTAAAAAAGAACGGTAATTCCCTGCCCTGTCGCTGACGGTTTCGCCCAATTGTATATAAATAAAAAAGCCGGGATGCGAATGCAGCTCCCGGCTCTGTCAGAGGTTATATCCCGATCAATCAGGCGTCCTGCTGTTGCGGCTGTCCCTGCTGTTCGGCCTGCGCTGCCGAGGTCATCTGCATTGACTGAATGGGGTTGTCAGTTTTAGATGACAGATCAACTAACCGGTTAAGTTGTCCAAGCGACAGCATTACTGCATAGATAGCACCGATGAAACCGGCTTTGTGCAGTTCAAGCACCTGCTCTTCAGGCAGCTCAAGCAGTTTTTTCTCGTTAATGCTCATCATGCCCGTTACATTGCGCTGTTTGCCATCGGCATAGGTCAGACGGATCTGGAATGGGTCCATCAGTTCAAGCTCTGTCAGTTTGGCAACAAAACGCTGTGTCATCATTTCGCTGTTGGCCAAATCAGCAAGAAACTGTTGTCTGTTTTTAAGCACTTCAGTTGGCTCGCCAGCTTCAGTAAACAGTGCCTGGCCATCGTCTGTCAGCTGGTCACTGTTTTCGTCAATGTACAGGCCCAGTTTGTCGCCATCGGGACGTACATCAAACGGGTAGCGCAGAATATTCATTGGTACATGCGGCGCCTGCCACTTTTCACCGTCTAAAAACAGGTTCTGGTTTTGTTCCATCCCCAGCATCGCAACTGTGTGATGGCGCTCTGAGTTAGGATCCTTAATAAATACAATTGGCATACAGGACGCCAGTTGCGCAAATTCTTTAATTGATGCGGCGGCAAGATGCGTGTTGCCGGCAAACTGGAAAGAGTTTCTGGGCGCTACTTTGATATCTTTATGTTTTTCTTTATCCAGCGGTACGTAATTAATCGCCATAATACTGTCTCATTCTTGTTGATGCGGCTGTATTGGTTACTTTTCAGACGACGCTGATCGTCTTAACAGACAGCCAGGTTTGCTACTCAATCCGGGACTCTGAGCCCCAAGGCGGCGGGCAGTATCCCGCATTTCTGTAAACAAGTCACGTACTGTAACACCAGGGAAGATGCGAATAAAACTATCATCACTCAGTGAGTCCTGACGTGTGTAGCCGCAAGGCGGCTACAGGACAGATAAAGATTGTCGCATCGTGGCTTTTTACGTAGGCTACATAGCAAAAATACGAAAAGGATAATACATGAAAAAAACAATGACGCTTTCCCGTATTACTGCGCTTTTTATTGGGCTCACCGCTGTGCCAGGTGTTCAGGCGGCTGAGGTATCAGACAAAGCCACAGCGCTGGCGCAGCAAACCATTATCGTCGATGGTCACATCGATGTTCCCTACCGCATTAACGACAATTGGGTAGATGTCACCACAGCGACCAAAGACGGTGACTTTGACTATCCACGTGCAAAGGAAGGGGGTCTTACTGCGCCGTTTATGTCTGTTTACGTGCCGGCCAGCCTGGACAACTCTCCGGCGTCAACGCAACTGGCCAATCAGTTGATCGATTCCGTTGAGGCAATAACAGCCCGGGCACCTGACAAGTTTGCTATTGCCAGAAGCGTGGCCGACGTTAAAGAACAGTTTGAGCAGGGGTTGATCTCATTGCCAATGGGCATGGAAAACGGCTCACCGATTCAGGGTGACATGGACAATCTCACGCACTTTTATGAGCGCGGTATTCGTTATATTACACTCACCCACTCACAGTCGAACCATATATCTGATTCGTCATATGATCTGCGTCGCCAGTGGAAGGGCCTGAGTCCGTTTGGCAAAAAACTCATCACCCAGATGAACAACATCGGTATGCTCATTGATATTTCGCATGTGTCAGATGATGCGTTTTATCAGGCGGTAGAGCTGAGCAAGGCACCGGTTATTGCATCACATTCATCACTCCGTGCCTTTACGCCTGACTTTGAACGCAATATGAATGATGACATGTTAAAAGCACTGGCTAAAAATGACGGCATTATCATGATCAATTTTGGCTCTGGCTTTGTCAGTAAAGCAGCCAGAGAGTGGCGGGCCGGGTTATCACAGGCACGAAATAAGTATATAAAGGAACACGGTGATGACGAGGCGACCCTGGACGCCTTTGACGCGCAGTATCGTAAGGAAAACCCTTATCCCTATTCAAGCCTGAGTGATGTGCTTGATCACATTGACCATGTGGCAGATCTGATAGGCGTGGAACACATCGGCATTGGCTCAGATTTCGATGGTGTGGGTGATTCATTGCCAGTTGGCTTAAAAGACGTGTCAGACTACCCCAACCTGATTCAGGGGTTGCTGGAGCGCGGCTACAGCGAGAAAGAAATTAAAGGCATTTTGAGCGACAATTTTCTGCGGGTGTGGTCACAGGTTGAGGACTACGCAGCAGAGCACTAGGAAAAATGGAGTCGCCAGTAAGGCGACTCCTTTCGCGTCTGTAATACCGCCTGTTAGTCTGTTGGTGCAACCGACAACTGGCTTAAGTAACTTTCCAGCATCATTGTCATTTGCCCGAACAGCGGGTTCGCCGCCGGGATTGCACATTGCTCGTTCGGATTCACCAGCGCGTCGTTGAAGCGCATTACATTCAGCAGGTAGGTGTTAACTACAAGGTCGGCGTGGCACAGTGAGTATGACTTGTCGATAACAAAGAAGGTATCAGGGCCTTCACTGTGTGCTAACAGGTTCTCTACCCCTTCGATAGGGGTAGTTTTATCGTCTGCCGAATGTGCGGCATAAACCGGCACACTAATGCGGCGGCCTTCTTCAAGCCGTGTGCGTATCTGTTCTATCACATCCATGAGTTCAAGGCCGGCATAACTGGCCACACTCGGGTACTTATATGGGTTGGGCCCATGGGTCTGGTAGTCTCCATCAACCAGCCACGCCAGCCATTTTATGCCCCAGATACGCGCCATTTTCTCGGCATCGTCTGACAACGCCAGTGCGCCAGAGAACAATGTCAGCCCTGACACCGACTCAGGCGCATCAAGATAGTAATCAACGGCCAGCGCGGCGCCAGCTGAGAAGCCGCCCAGCACGACCTTATCACCCAGTGATGTGGCAATGTCCATGACGTCACGAACATGCGCCTGCCAGCGCTCAGCAAGCTGACTGTCAGACATATCGTCATTTGCATTACGCAACCCGTGGCCGGGCAACAAAGGAACAAAAACGGTATAGCCCTGCGCCTGCATGACGCTGGCAATTTCGCGCAGAAAGAATGGCGAGTCGCTTAACCCGTGAACGAGCACCGCTACCTTGTCCGCTGGCGTATTGGAATGCAGCACGTAAGGGGCATTGCCCTCGTTGCGCAGGATATCAGAGCACACGCGATACCGGGTCAGTGACGTTTCCCGACATGGCGCCGTCTGGCCCCACTCCTGCTTATACAGCGAGGCAAACGCATCCAGCGCGGCACGCTGTGATGCCGCCTGAGCCTGACTTAACCCGCCCGCCATCATGAAAAATACGACTAAAAATATTCGCACACCGTCTCCTCTTCGCGGTTTGCATTATCCGGCTGCTGCCGAATTTTTATCGTCCATAGGCACGATCATAAAGGAAGCACCATCCAGACGCCATATTAGTGCACAAAAGGTATGACATTCTATTCGTTAATATTAACCTTCATGCTGTTTAATCGCATGCTCACTTCTAGTATGAGCTGTAAAGGTCCGCTCTGGTGTTTTATCGCCGGGCGCAGTCGTTCAGGTCAGCTGTATGTCTCCCAGGATACGGTGCCGTGTGCTGCGCCCGGATGAACACCGGTTGTGGCCTGTGGACGATAGAAAAAGGCAAAGCGGTACGAAAGGCCGTGACGCAAAGCTTCCGGTCTGTCACACAACGACCTTGTGTCATGATAGCGGGGTTACCGAACTTGTATACCAGCTGCAATGCAGTCAGGGAAGGTTCACTTTTTCGGTCATCAATTATGTTGTTGCCGGTACGTGCCGGTGCGAGAACACCATAGCGTGAGGACTGTGATCATGATAATTCTGGTAGGTGGAGAAAAAGGCGGCAGTGGAAAAAGTTGTCTGGCGCAAAATATCGCGGTGTATCTGCGGTGCGAAAAAAATGCGCAGGTACTGATGGTCGACTGCGACCCTCAGCGTACGACATCAGACTGGATTCAGGAACGCAAAGCTAACGAGGCGCTGCCTGAAATCAATTGCGTTCAGCTGTATGGCAAAATCAGAAACGAATTATTAAGCATGCGTCAGTATTACGATTATGTTGTGATCGACTGTGGCGGTCAGGATAACCTGGCATTGCGCTCATCGATGGCAGTGGCCGATCACATACTGATACCACTACGTCCGAAAAGGCGCGATCTGAAAACCGTGCCACACATGGAAGATATTCTGTCCACCTGCAAAATGGTCAACCCGAAAATGAATCCGGCTTTTGTCATCACGCAGTGCCCGTCGCTGCCTAGTCTTAGCAGCCGTATTCTTGAAGCAAAGGATGTGTGCCGCTCATTCGATGTTCCGGTACTCAACTCTGTGACCTTCAGCCGTAATATGTATGACGACTCTGAAGAGTCAGGTCAGTCGGTTATTGAAAGCGAACCCGATGGAAAAGCCGCGGTTGAAATTCGAAGTATCATTGAAGAGCTGCTGGCCAGACAGAAAGGGGGTGCCAATGAGCCTGTTGAGTCTCAGAAAATCCACGCCGTCAGTTAACCCGCCCCGGCTGTCGGTAGACCGCTTTATCGATGACGCGGTATATTATGCCTACGGGCAGCAGCACGCTGCTGATGCCCAGGATGCGTCGGCACATCTGCAGGCCATCCGCTCAGAACCGGACAGCTCCTCAACAATGCGGCGCGCCACTTTTACACTGGATACGGCCACAGCAGAACGATTAACGATGCTGTCGCAGCAAACGGGTATTTCGCGCTCCCGCCTGATCCGGATCTGGGCCAGCGAACAAACAATGCGGGATGATGAAAACCTTCTTCGGGCAACTACCGTATAACTGCAGGGTTGTGCTGAGCCTGCCGCTGTGGAGAGGATTTCCTTATCAGACGATGGTTGCCAGACAATTGCCTTCGCGTTGTTGAAAATCAGAACAGCTCTGATTATTTTAGCAGCAGTATTTACAGTTCGCCTTTTCACGTTGGGAAGGTGGGTCGATATGGAATGTCTATGAAAGTGCACACGTTGTATGCGACAGGACTGATCTGGCTTAGCCTGTTCAGTGTTTGCGCCAGTGCTCAGGACAACCTTAACGCTAAGTCACTTGAGTCTTTAGAAGACGTGTCAGCATTACGGGAGGCCGGTAAGCTCAGTGAAGCCAAGGCGGGTGTTCTGCTTATTCTTGAGCGTTCACGTATTGATGAAAACTCGCTGGAAATGGCCAGTGCATTTAGTGAACTTGGCTATATCCTCGAGCAGCAAAACGACTATATGCAGGCATTTCGCTCGTATAACCGGGCATTGGATATCTACACACAGCAACAGCGCTACGAGAGTATTGCTAAAACCCTGTCAGACATCGGCCAGAATTACCGCTACCGGGCAAGTTACAAGCAGGCATTCGATTACCTCAACCGTGCCATGGAACTGTATGAATCACTGGGCAATACTTTGGGTGTCGCCCGTCAGCAGCTCAATGTCGGCCTGGTATACAAATCACTGGGCCGCTATGAGGACGCGCTGAGTTCGCTGACGCAGGCATTGCGGGTGCTGCGTACCAACGATGACACAGAGTCAGTCAGCCTGTGCTTATCCAATATTGGCGATATTTACCGTGATATGGGGCAACTGAAAAATGCAGAAACCTACCTGACCGACGCGCTGACTATCAATAAACAAACCGGATCGGTACAGCAGACAGCAAAAACACACCAGAAGCTGGGCGACCTTTATCTGGAAATGGGACGGTTTGAGCAAGCCAGATTGCACCTCAATCAGGCGGTGAAAAAATTCTCTGGTATTGATGCTCCTTTGGATCATGAGCGCGCAAATGTTGCCCTTGCCCAGGTCGAACTTGCAGTAGGCCAGTATGACGTAGGCTTAACGTTACTTCAGCAGGCGTTGTTGCGTGCCACTGACGGCAATTTTATTACTCTTCAGACTCATATCCATCAGGCCCTTGCCAATGCGTTTCTGGAGCAGGATGATTATGACACCGCCCTGCAACATGCACAAAAAGGCCTGCTGCAGGCGCGTGAGCGTGAAGAACTGGCCACGCAGGCACAACTGCTGTCAGTGCTGGTCGATATATACTCGGCACAGGGAAATTATCAGCAGGCGTTCAACAGCCTGTTGAAAAAAAATGATGTACTCGAACAAGTGGTCGACCGTGACAACACCCTCATTGTACGCGACATGCAAACAGAAATTGAACTGGACCGACAGGCTCAGTCAATAGAATTGCTTAGGAAAAACCGTGCTATCGCCCTGGCTGAAGCCAAGCAGCGTAACCTTCGCACCAGTATGGTACTGGGTGGCCTTATCGCCCTGTTGCTTGTAATCTTTTTGCTTTGGAGCCGCTACAAAGAACGACAGCTCACCAGGACCCTCAAGCGCGAAGTCCGCAACCGGACACAGGAGCTGGAGGTCAAAAACCTCGAACTGGAAAATGCCTATCGTACGCTCGAACAGGCCAGCCTGCGGGATCCTCTTACTGGCCTGTATAACCGGCATCACCTCGAAGCCCAGCTGCCGGGTGAAATTCAGCGCTGCCAGCATGCTCATGCGTCGGGTGACGCTAAGCAAGGAAACCACGATCTCTTATGCTTTTTGATTGATATTGACCACTTTAAGGACATCAATGATGTGTACGGACATCTGGCCGGCGATCGCTTCCTGGTACAGTTTGCCCAGATTATTCGGGATGTGTTCCGCCAGACAGATTTAACTATCCGCTGGGGTGGCGAAGAGTTTCTTGTTATCTGTCGCTATTCATCCCGTGATTTGCTGGTCGATCTGGCCAGTCGATTCTCAGAATCGGTCAGGCAGCATGTGTTCGAGCTGGGTGGTAAAGTTCGCTGCAATGCTACCTGCAGTATTGGCTTCGCGCCAATCCCACTGGATAAATCGAAGCCTTTTGAGCATAACTGGCAAACCATGTTCGCGCTGGTTGACTACTGCCTTTATGCGGCAAAACAATCGGGCCGGAATGCCTGGGTTGGCGTATCCGATGTGCAAAGCACCATGTCCACTGCCACAGAATCTGGTCCGTTGGCATCGAAATTCGAATTAAGTGGTGCGCGAGTCAGCACCTCGTTAAATAATTTGGCCAGTATCGCCTGGCCGGAAAATCCGCAAACAGAAATCCCTCTGGAGTCTTAGCATGTTTAAAAATCACTGCTGCTGTGGCGCAATTACGCTGGAAGTGAATGCCGATATCGACGCCAGCAATGTGTCGCCCCATGCCCTGGCTGAAGGTCATGACAGCGAATTCAGGATGCAGGTGCCGGCAGAAGATGTTGTCGTTGATGCCGAACCCTGTGCACTGGGCTGCCTGGAAATATTTCCGGGCCACCGCCAGTATTTTTGTAATATATGTGCCAGCACCCTGTACACCCGAATTGACGAGGGACAGCTTTCCCTGAGTGTTCAGTTCTCTGGTCACGATGTCATGTCAAAGCACCATGTCGCTCAGTGCCGCGTCACCGAGAGCGGCATATCAACACGCCCCGCTACCTAAGCAGACAGCAACGGGCGGTGTTAACACTGCCCGTCAGTACTGCTAAAGCCTGACTTTCTCAGCGCATTAACACTCATAGCACTGAGCGCACTTTCCTAGACGCCTGTTTTAATATCTTCCAGATGATATTTTTCAATTAACGAATACAGGGTTGGACGCGTTACACCAAGCAATTCAGCCGTCTTTGACATATTCTTCTGTGCACTGCGGTAGGCTTTGCGAATCGCTTTACTTTCAGCCAGTTCGCGGGCTTCACGCAGATTCAGGATTTCGGGCTCTTCGCCGCCATCTGCGGCTATCAGGCCTAGATCGTCGGCCTGCACAACTGTACCTTCGGCCATGATGACCGCCGCTTTCAGTTTGTTTTGCAGCTCACGGATATTGCCTGGCCAGGAGTGCGCGAGCATGGCCTTAACCGCACTTTCTGAAAACGATTTTGCTTTCGCATTGAATTCATCACGGTATTGATTGAGAAAGGTTTTCGCTAAAAGAATAATATCCTGATCACGCTCACGCAGCGGCGGGATCAGGATCGGAATTTCCCCAATCCGGTAATATAAGTCTTCACGAAAGGTTTCTTTACCGACCATTTCCTGAAGGTTACGGTGAGTGGCACAAATCACCCGGATATCGACCGGAATTTCATTGCGACCACCAACGCGCTCTATTACCCGCTCCTGCAAAAAACGCAGCATTTTAGCCTGCAGGCCAATCGGCATATCGCCTATTTCATCCAGAAACAGGGTCCCGCCCTGTGCAGTTTCAATCTTACCCACGGTGGTTTTATTAGCGCCGGTGAACGCGCCTTTTTCATAACCGAACAATTCGCTTTCAAGCAAAGCTTCAGGTATAGAAGCACAGTTAATAGCCACAAACGGCGCATCTTTTCGTGGACTGTGTTCATGAATACTACGGGCAAATACTTCTTTACCCGTGCCGCTCTCACCCAGCAACAATGTACTGATATCGGTGCCAGCAATTTTTTCTGCTTTTCGAACCACTGTCTGAATCGCGTCACTGTTGCCGACAATACGCGACATCCCAGAGCGGCGCTTAGCCAGAATACGGTTTTCATGCTCAAGGTTAAACAGGTTCATCGCACGGTTGACCAGCAATTTCATGGTGTCGGAATCAACGGGCTTCTGGTAAAAATCGTAAGCGCCCATGTCAATTGCTTTTAACGCGTGCTCCTTATCATTATTGCCGGTAACCACAATCACTTTCGTATTTGGCGCCAGTGCCAGAATTTCTTCCAGGGCAGCCAGTCCTTCGGATGCGTTAGCGGGGTCTGGCGGTAAACCAAGATCCAATGTAACCACACTTGGCTCGTGACGACGCAGCTGGGCAATTGCCGATGGCCGGTCATCCGCAAACACCAGATTAAAATCTGTCAGACTCCACTTCAGTTGTTTTTGGATCCCCAAGTCATCATCAACGATGAGCACTGTATCTGTCATTCTTATCGTTCCTTACCACGTTAATGCACGTGCTCCCTCTGTATTTGGTGAATTAATCCAAAGGAAACACAAGTGTAAAGCAGCTGCCTTCTCCTGGCTGGCTTTGCACAGTGAGTTTACCACCAATTGACGTCATATAGTTTTTCGCATCATACGCCCCTATGCCCATACCCGCATTGCCTTTCGTTGTATCAAACGGCTTAAATAAGCGGTGCTCGATGAAATCAGCATCCATGCCACTGCCGCTATCCTCAATCAGCAGCAACTGGCGTGAACTGGCATGGTCGCGCATCAGTACCACTTCTATAGTGCCATCATCCGGCGTCGCCTGTTGTGCATTATTCAGTAAGTGAAAAAGCACATTGGACAATTTTTCGGGATCGGCGACTACCTTGCTCTCCTCAACGCAATGCAGGACCGGTACTGGCTTTAACTGCTGGCAGCGATCGGTTATCACCTTTTCCACCAGGCCTGAAAGCAGATACGCTGCGTCTTTACCGCCGTCGTCAATGTTTTTTTCGTTAAGCTGCTGCAGCATTTTGTCCATGCGGGCTTTGGTATGGGTCAGCGTTTCAAATGTGTCATCAATGAATTCAGGGTTGTTTTTGTGTTGCTCAGCATTCGCCAGAATAAGATCGATTTGCGCCAGCACATTCTTTAAGTCGTGCAACACAAAGGCGGACATGCGGCTAAACGCTGCAAACTGGGCATTCTCAGCCACGGCTTTCGCCGCTTCATGGTGGAATATAAATGTGCCGACCTGTTCGGTGACGGCATTGAGATAGTCCCTCACCTCCCAGTCCAACTTAACACGCTCAGATCCAACCGGATTCAGCAGGGCCATGCCCCACACCTTCTCATTCTGAAACAGCGGCAGCACAAGCTGAAACTCACACTCATCCAGTATGGATCTGTCCAATGCCAGCCCCTCATACTGAAATGGCGACACTTTGTACTCGTCAATATCTATCAGCCAACCGGTCCTGGCGCAATACGGCAACAACTGTTCGAGGATCAGAACCTGATTATCAGACAATGTGGTCGACTGAATACGTGACACCATCTCAAAGTCATCGTTGACAACTTTGACTAACTGACCCGCGTCATAATTAACTGCGCCAAGGATCCCTTCAAGCGCATTGCGGTAAACCTGCGAGGTTTCGTTACTGGTAGAAGAGAGGGCTTTGGTCAGCTTAACCCATTCCACCCTGTAGTCGTACTGGTTTGCGAAAAAGTGCTTGGTAATAAATACCTTGCTACGCGTACGAAAAGAATTGGAAAGGAACAGCGTGCCGAGCAGGGCCAGCGATAGCACGATAAGAACAATTTGTACGGTGGCCCCCCAGCTGCCGCCCACCAGATTGATGATATAGCCGACCAGCGCCATGATGAACAGATAACTACCAGCAACCAGCAACAATGAGCTGTGTAAAACTACGTCGCGGGAAATAAAGATATCCACGCCCCAGTTTTTAATTCGCCGGATAGCCACCACCAATAGCGGTACCAGCAACAGGTAAATATAGCCTCGCGCCTCGATGTAAACCGGCTCAATCTGATTCACCATGGCCGCATTCGCATAGGTAACGAATTCAAACAGATGAATAGCCCCAAGATACTGCACCAGCGGCTTGTACGCCCACTTATTATCACCGGACTGTCTGTACATTACCTCCAGCAACACCAGCGCTTCCAGCGCCAGAACCGTATGACCCAGAAAACGGAGCGTGGGCGACACGGCGATAAACTGAGGGATTAGCAACGCTGCCAGACAGGGCAGCACTACAAACAGCGTTGCCGGTCGCTTTAACACCTGCCATATATCAGTGAAGTCGTCCTGCAGACAACTGGCAATAAACAATAACCAGACCAGTTGCTTCGCGGCATCAGCGAGCAGCAGGCGGGACACGCTCAATGAGCCAAACAGACTGGTAATCAGGCTTAGTGACCACACCAGCGTGGCCAGACTGGCCAGAATCAAAAGATGTTTAGCCAGTCCTGCTTTACGATCAGTAAGCAGCAGCAGTAGCAGGGTAAGGTAGGCCAGACCGTTCAGGCCATAGCCTATATCTGCAATGATCACTTCCCTATCTCCCTACGTCTGCAGCACGACTAGCGTTTCTGTAATACCAGTGAACCGATGGAATACCCCGCCCCGAATGAGCATAAAACCGCCGTATCACCGGCACTGAGATCTTCATGGTACTTGCCAAATGCGATGACTGAACCGGCGGACGCCGTATTCGCGTATTCATCCAGCACTACCGGCGCCTCTTCCTGACTGGCATCACGGCCCAATAACCGCTTACAAATCAGGGTGTTCATATTGATATTTGCCTGATGCAGCCACCAGCGCTTCACATTCTCAGCGGTGAGATTGTGGCGCGCTAGATGCGCCTCAAGATGGGCGGCCGCCATCGGGCAAACCTCTTTAAACACCCGTCTACCTGCCTGATGGAACAGCTTGTCGGGCCCGTAAGGGTCGACATCTTCTGCACGGGTCATGTAGCCGAAATTGGAGCGAATATTATTGGAGTATTTCGTCAGCGCTTTAGTACTCAGAACATTATACATGTGTGGCGCATCCGCCGTTTCTTCGCGTTCCAATACTGTCGCGGTCGCCACATCGCCAAAGATAAAGTGGCTGTCCCTGTCGGTATAATTGATTTGCGGTGAAACCAGTTCAGGGTTGATAACCAGCACGCAGGACGCCGTGTCAGCAGACAACATCTCAAAAGCGCGGTGCATACCAAAGGTTGCCGCTGAGCAGGCCACCAGCATATCGAAGCCAAAACCTTCAATACCCAGCGCTTCCTGCACCTCGATAGCTATGGCAGGATACGCGCGCTGTGTGTATGCGCAGGAGACGATGACGGCATCGACATCACTGGCCTGCTTGTTTGCTTTCTTCAGCGCGATTTTTGCTGCGGCAATCGCTATTTCAGCCTGATGTGACAGTTCATCATCGTTGCGCGGGGTAATTTTTGGGCGCATGCGACTTACATCCAGCGCGCCTTCTTTCTGGTAGATGTAGCGGCTTTTTATGCCTGATGCTTTCTCGATGAACTCAGCGCTGGAATAAGGCATGGCTTCAGTCTCGCCGGCCTCAATTTGCTTTTCATGCTCAGCGTTAAACGCATCTACATAGCGATTGTAACTATCCACCAATTCCTGATTCGTAATTGTATGTTCCGGAGTCCACACCCCGACACCACTAATAACAATTTGTTGCGACATTTGGATTCTCTTAATTCTGTCATTTAAACCAGTCCTGGTGACAGCACTGCATGACCAGGACGAGGCTTGCCCCCTTTCACTGCTTACCGGCTACCAAAGGTCGGTGTTCATTGTAGCAAGTGCGTGGGTGGCAAATGTCTATGGGTCTAGCTTATCGCGTTGGTTGTTAAATGTCATGAAACAAAAACGGCGTCTTAAAAGACGCCGTTTTTCTGTATGTCTGCCTGGTTAGTTAATTAGTTAGGATTAACCGACCATACCGACACTGTCCCGCTTACCTCATTTCCGACCACTAACAGGGGCGTACCCGTCGGGCTGTCTTCAGCACTGATAAACACCAGACTTTCCGGCGCCAGATCGCCAATCACATCGTCGGCTGTCAGGCCTTCTGTCAGGTCGCGATTAATCACATATTCACTGAACTTAGCATCATAGGGATTCGTCACATCATAAACAAAAATGCCGCCCATACGCTCTGTACCAATAAATGCATACGTACGATCGCCAATCTTACCGACCGTTACTGCTTCTGGCTCAGGCCCTTTGTTTTCAGAGCGCGAGTCACCCTCGTTCTCATCATCGCCATTATTGAACTGAGCCCCGTGTACTGAGGCGGTAATACGCTCAAAATCGTCGCCAGAGTCAAACACGACCAGACCATTCTGATCCCATATAGTGAAGGACCGTGCACCATACGTGTATGCCGCATCATATTCACCATCACCGTCTGCGTCACCCATTGCATCTGTCACGCGCAGATCATCCACTTCGCCCAGAGTCTGCAGTTGCGCAAGCTCAGAATTTGGCTCTGCCGTAAGATCCCCTACCTGCATCTCATCAGTGTAGGCCAGGCAGCCATCATCTTCATCATAGTCCTGACCACCCGCGGCGGCACATTCAGCTTCATCCGCAACGTCAAAGAAGTATTCACGGGCATCCCCCTCATTCGCTGTAATAAGGAATTCGGCGCCTTTCCAGTCAAAATGCGTAATGGTATCGGGCATATATACGCCATACAGGCCCGTATACTGGCCAAAGCTGACCTGACCGTTTTCCTGTACATCAATGTTTAATCCAGACCAGCTCTTAACACCCAACCCGACGACTTCAACAGTCATATCTTCCAGGTCAACGATAGCCATACCGTTATTTTCCTGCAGGGTGACATAGGCCCTTTCGTTGGTGGCTGTAATGTATTCAGGCTCCAGGTCCTGCGCCACACTAATATCAATATCGTTGCCATTAATTGTACGGCCAGTTGGATTTGGGAACATCAGTCCCTGTGCCATTAGCTCTGCCTGCGTACCATTTAAGTCGGTAAACGTTATAAAGGTGGCAGTTTCTGCGGGTTCATTGCTCGCCAGAATATCAATCACAGCGACAGACCCTTCCGGATCGATGCTGTAATCCCCATTTGGCTCACCTTCGTTAGCTACAATCGCCTTACCACCGTTAGGTGTGAAGGTCACCATGTCAGGTAAACTGCCAACCAGCACAGCATCAACGTACTCAAGCGAGGCAGATTCAACGCCATTGTAGAACAACACATAGCCGGGATCGGTTTTCGTTTCCGCTGTTACAGCAACGGCCATCAGGTCACCACTCACAGCAATGCTGGTAACGCCGCCAAGTGGGTTTCCGTCTACCTCCTCAGGCAACGCAAAGGTTTGCGGATTAAGGTTTAGCTGACCAACAGGGTCGGTCATGGCCTCTGAAGAGATACCACCAATATTGATAGCTGCAATACTATTGGTGGCACTGTTAGTCGCATACACCACCTGATTTTCAGCATCGTATTGCACAATTTCTGCTGCTCCCTGGTTACCCAGGAAAGCACGTGCAACGACGTCCATCGTAACACCGAGCGACGCATCCTGCCCGTCTGAGCCGTCCTCTCCATTCTCACCTTGTTCGCCCTGTGGGCCCTGGGCGCCCTGGGGACCGGTTTCACCATCATCGCCGTCTAAACCACAGCCAGTTAGCGCTGCAGAAATCAATAGGGCAAGAAGTCCGTGTTTAAATTTGCTCGGGGTGACCATGTATGTTCCTTTTTTTGTTTATCAGCATTTTTCTGTCTCTTTGTAAGAAGATATTCAGACACAGATCAACACTATTTGCCGGGTGCTTTGCAGACATTGAGAACAGGGTTAGTAACCGACGCATGTATCACGCGCGCTGCAACGGTTAATAACACGCTACTCAACATCAATATTGTTAACGCAACTTTAAAACCAGTGTATGACACAATTATTAAGCGAGTAAAGACGAAAATAACCCCGCCATTCTGCGCAATCATTGCATGGATTCGGTGAATATGACGTAATTTGCAAGCCTTCTAAACGGTGCCGTTGCCTGTTCTGTGATATGTCAGATTTCAGCAATAGTTGCACCATTGTGACTTTTTGCGGTATACAGCGGTGAATGATCTGGGTTACAGGGCAACGGGTATTGATTGACAAACCGTCCCCTGATGTTGAGGAACAGCAACAATGAAAAACAGGATTTATAGCGCGCTATCGGTAGGTATTGTAGTGTTTATCACCGCCTGTGCGACGTCGCCAACCGGTCGCAATCAGGTATTACTTTTTTCCGAACAGCAACTCTCAGCCATGGGGGATCAGGCCTTCGCCAGCATGAAGGAAGAGCTGAAGGTATCGAATAAACGTGTGCAAAACGACTACGTTGAATGTGTAGCCAGGGCAATCACTGCCCGGGTGCCTGACTCTGTGTATTCTGGTCAGTGGGAAGTCGTCGTATTTGACGACGAACAGGTCAATGCGTTTGCGCTGCCGGGTGGAAAAATTGGCGTCTACACCGGGTTACTGAATGTTGCTGAAAATCAGCATCAGCTGGCCGCGGTTATTGGTCACGAAGTAGGCCATGTTATTGCTGATCATGGCAACGAGCGCATGTCGCAGTCGACACTTATCAACATGGGCTCACAGGCCGTGGGGCAAATTCTCGCGGCAAATGAAGTCGCGCAGTCCGGTACCATCATGGCCGCCATAGGTTTAGGCGTTCAGGTTGGCGTGCAACTGCCGTTTAGTCGCACCCACGAATCGGAAGCTGATCTAATTGGCCTTGAACTGATGGCAGAATCCGGCTTTAAACCGCAGCAATCTGTTGACCTGTGGCGCAATATGGAGGCCGCCAGCCAGGGCCAGCGTCCACCTGAATTAATGTCTACTCACCCGTCACCGGATACACGGATCCGTGATCTGCAGGCAAACATGGCGCAAGCCAATGCCGCGTACCAGAGCGCAACCTACCGCCCCAACTGCCGGTCATAACAACATAAAAAAAGCACGGTAACAGTACCGTGCTTTTTTTTGTCAGCAGGATGGCATTAGTCAGTTTTGCCATCCTCCTGCGCTTCCTTGTGTACGTGAACATCCATTTGCGGATACGGTATGCTAATCCCTTCTTCATCAAAACGGAGTTTTACCGCTTCGGTAAAGTCCAGCTTCACACCCAGGAAGTCGGCCGCATTTACCCAGGGACGTACTGTAAAGTTAACACTGCTGTCACCCAGCTCGGCAACGCCTACAAGCGGTGCTGGCTCGTCCAGGATCCGCTCCTCGTTTTTACACATCTCTTCAAGAATTGACTTTGCCTTTCGCAGATCATCGTCATAGCCAATCCCGAAGGTCATGTCGCAACGACGGGTTTCTTTTGCCGAGTAGTTGGTAATGTTGTCGCTGTAAATCTTTCCATTAGGGATAATGATTTCCTTGTTGTCCAGCGAGGTCATGGTGGTGGTGAAAATACCAATTTTCTGCACAGAACCGGCAGTGCCTGCTACTTCCACATAATTTCCTGCCCGGAATGGCTTGAATACCAGTAACATCACACCGGCTGCAAAATTTTTCAGTGAATCCTGCAATGACAGGCCAATAGCCAGGCCGGCAGCACCGAGTATCGCCACCAGTGACGTAGTATCGACGCCCAGCTCATCCAGCGATGCAACGATAACAAACAGCATCAGCACAGCACTGATGATAGCTTCCAAAAAGTCGATCAGCATCTGATCATATTTGGATTTCGCCATTACACGTCGAAAAACGGACAGTAAAATACCGACAACCAGCCGACCAACGACATAAATCAATATCGCCATAGCGATATTAATGCCCCACGGTATCGCATAGTTGTTCACATAGCCTTCAACATCACTGGCACTAAAAAATGACAGATTTTCTTCCATTGATATCTCCTTAGGGGGGGGGTTATTTACAGCTATGTTCAAATTAGCAGCATTCCTTACCGTGCAGAAGTTTTTTTTTCAGCGAAGTCAGTCAGCTATTTACTTTTTGTGCAATCAGCCTTGTCAGTGAAAAAAATGCGATCTAATTTTTTATACCAGCGTAACCAGCGCTGTAATCAGTTTGTCACCGGACTTCTCTAGACTTATTTCCGGTAAGACATGCGTCAAAAAATTGTCGTCACCAACACACTGAAATTAAAAAGAAACTGGTTATAGTGGCATTTACGGGTATAAAAATATGCTGGTAAATTGGCCAGTATTGACTATATTTGTTTAACTTCAGCGACGGCAAGATCGCAGCCTTACTATCTATAAGGTCGTAAATTTGTCGGGGGCCTGTTGCAGTGACGCAACTTTTTTGACCTCTTAAAACTAACAACCAGACGTTAATATTTTTAAAGGATTTGAAAATGTTATATTTAACAGTGCTTTTCGGTATTGTGATGGTCCTTCTGGCTTTCGCACTTATGAAAGACCGGGGCCAGCACACTGAATATGCAAGGCGTAACCCACCCGCTCCGTCAGTTAATAGCGTTGAACAGACAGAGCCCACAGGAAGAGCCATTCAGTTACACTGATATGCTTCCTGTACAATCAATCCTTTAAGCGGGCCATTGCGCCCGCTATCACTCTCCCGGTATCATCCGACCATTCTTCAGAACGCTGTCAGTGTTTATGCAAATTCCCAGAATACATTACCCAGACTCTATCTTAATGGACACGCCATTTTTGCTCGAGGACAGTGCGGCACATCATGTGGCGACTGTTTTACGTCTCAAGCCCGGCCATCCCATCGTCCTGTTCAACGGTGATGGCAATGAATACAGCGCCAATATTGTTGATGTCGAACGACGCCGGGTGACTGTCGAAGCGGATGCATGCCTGTCACTGAATAAGGAATCCCCGCTCCCCCTGCATCTGGGACAAGGTGTGTCTAAGGGGGATAGAATGGATACTGTGCTGCAAAAAAGTGTTGAGCTGGGAGTCAGCGAAATTACACCATTAATCACACAGCGCTGCGCGGTTAAGCTGGATGAAAAACGCTGGCAGAAAAAGCGCAGTCAATGGCAAAAAATCATCATCAGCGCCTGTGAGCAGTGCGGCCGCAACCGGCTACCCGTGCTGCACCCACCGATAGCGCTGAATCAGTGGTTCGCTGAATCCACCCACGCCACACGGCTGGTACTTTCACCCACCGCTGAGACCAGTGCAGCCCGGCAGCCCTATAATACTCATGGCTATCGGCTGTTAATTGGGCCGGAAGGCGGACTAACAGAATCTGAGATCCATCAGGCCTCGGAAGCCGGCTTTCAAAGCGTAAGTCTTGGCCCCCGGGTACTGCGTACAGAGACCGCTGCAATTACCACGATCAGTATTTTGCAGGCGCAGCACGGCGATCTTTAACCGGCTCCAGCTATTGAAAAAACCAAATCTGCGCCCATGTTTTGCCGATAAGCAGAGCCTGTAGACAAAGAGAATACTTCAATGCAATACACCCTTGGCGTGATCATGGATCCCATAGCGGCTATCAAACCTCATAAAGACACCAGCTTTGCAATGATGCTTGAAGCGCAGCGTCGTGGTGTCAGGATCCTGTATTTTGAACTCTCTGATCTTTATATTGAAAATGGCAGGCCAATGGGCAATGCCCGGGACGTCAGCGTGCGCGATCAGGCGTCAGACTTTTATACGCTGGGCGAGCCTGAACAATGGTCGCTGGGCGATGTTGACGTACTGATCATGCGTAAAGATCCGCCATTTAACAGCGAGTTTTTATATGCAACGCAGATCCTGACACTGGCTCAGGATGCCGGAGCTCTGGTGGTAAATAACCCGCAGGCGCTGCGTGATTATAACGAAAAGCTGTTTACCTCTTATTTCCCCGAGCATATACCGCAGACGCTGGTGAGCAGCAATGCAGCGCTCATTCGTGCTTTTCACGCTAAGCATAAAGATGTGATTTGCAAACCATTGGATGGGATGGGCGGTGTGTCTATCTTCCGTGTTAAGGAAGATGGCAACAACCTGGGCGTGATCATTGAAACCCTGACGGTCAATCAGACCCGTTATATGATGGTGCAGGAATACCTGCCTGAAATTAAGGATGGGGATAAACGTGTACTGATTGTTGATGGTGAGGTGGTGCCTTACTGTCTGGCCAGATTACCGGGTAAAGGTGAAACCCGCGGTAACCTTGCTGCCGGAGGGACCGGACGGCCGCAACCATTGAGTGACAGCGACCGTGCGCTGGCGAACGCTGTCGCGCCAGTGCTTAAGGACAATCATATTCTGTTCGTTGGGCTGGATGTGATTGGCGATAAGATCACGGAAATAAACATTACCAGTCCAACGTGCGTAAGAGAAATAGAAGGTCATTATGATATCAACATCATGGCCTTATTGTTTGATGCAATTGAACGCCGACTTGATGCCTGAGCAGACATGCATACGAGCACGCGTGTGCTGTTCCGTTCGCCCCGAGGCAGAGTACGTACCGGCGCCATGTTTTGCACACCCACAATGAGGAAACGATGACAGACATACAAAGCCTTCAAAATCACTTCCTTATCGCGATGCCGTCACTTGATGACGGGTATTTTTCGCGCACCCTGACCTATGTCTGTGAACACAATGAAGACGGCGCAATGGGACTGGTGATCAATCAGCCGTCAACCATGACGTTAAAGGAACTGCTGGCGCAAACTGACAAAGCACTCAGTGTGCCGGAAGACAAAGCAGAGCAGATTATTCTGGCCGGAGGACCGGTAAATCAGGACCGTGGTTTTGTGCTTCACTCCCAGCAGCAGGGCTGGGCGTCCAGCCTGACGCTGGCACCGAATATTATGGTCACTACCTCGAAAGATATTCTTACTGCAATTGGCCAGCAGCAGGGTCCGGAAGACGCCATCATTGCGCTGGGTTACGCAGGCTGGACAGCAGGACAACTTGAACAGGAGCTGCAGGACAATGCCTGGTTAACCATCGAAGCTGACGAAGACATTCTTTTTCATACGCCTATTCATAAGAAGTGGCAGGCGGCAGTGAATAAGCTGGGTGTGGACGTTTGGCAACTGGCGCCCGGAGCCGGTCATGCCTGAAGCGGGCTTTCGCCGGGTACTGGCTTTTGATTTCGGGACCAAAAGTATTGGTATTGCGGTTGGCCAGGAAGTAACGGGTACGGCGTCACCACTTCCTGCAATCGCCGCACGTGATGGTATTCCCGACTGGGACAAGCTGGCTGCCATTTTTGACGAATGGCAGCCTGATGTAGTGGTGGTGGGTTTGCCGCTGAACATGGATGGTACTGAGCAGGCAATGACGCAGCGCGCCAGAAAGTTTGCCAACCGCCTGCACAACCGCTATCGCGTGCCGGTAGAAGCCAGTGACGAGCGTTTGTCGACGGCTGATGCCAAAGCCATGTTATTTGAGTTAGGCGGCTATAAGAAGCTTACCAAAGATAAGATAGACAGTGTTTCTGCCTGCGTGATTTTTTCCAGTTGGGTGGAGAACCTGTACGGTTAAACCACTGATGGCGACGCATTAGCCCCACACGCCCAGCAACGTTCAAACGCACCGCCATTTTCTTCACCACAACAGTGGCAACACCAGTCGCCACTTGTGCTTCCGTCGTGTTCTGCCTGCCAGTGACTTAGTACGCGCTGCGCGGTTTTCCCCCAGCTTTCATCCACCAGCCACAGCTCCTGCTGGGTATCCTGCCAGGGTAATTCACCAAGCGCGCCACCGGCATACTCGTTCTTCATCATGTAGGGCACGCCGGCCGCATCAAGTGCACTGCGTAACGACTGCATCATAAACGGCTCGGCACTGACAAATAGCTGCTTCATAAGTCCCCTTCAGTCAGACCTCAGCCGCTTGATTGTATCGCCCGCTGAAGAAACACCACGAGCAACGCCGGCATATTAGTCATCCATATCAATTGACACATCTGACAGTGTACCCAGACTGGAGCCTTCGTTGGTGTCCAGTTTTACCATCAGACGTAAATCGTTGGGTGAATCGGCGTGGTGCAGCGCCTGCTTAAGATCAATTCTGCCTGCTTTGTAAAGGTCATACAGCGCCATATCGAAGCTCTGCATGCCGGACTCTTTGCCCTTTTTCATGGCTTCCTTAAGGCTGCCTATCTCGTTGCGACGGATCAAATCCGCCACCAGCGGTGAATTCAGCAGAATTTCAATTGCGGCCACCCGGCCGTTGCCGTCGGTCGTCGGTACCAGTTGCTGGGCAACAATGGCCCGGATGTTCATACTCAGGTCAAACCGTAATTTATCGTGCTGATCTTTAGGCGCAAGGTGCATGATCCGTTCTATCGCCTGATTGGCATTATTGGCGTGCAGGGTCGCGACACACAAGTGCCCCGTATCGGCAAAGGACATGGCATATTCCATGGTTTCCATGGAGCGTATCTCACCAATTAAGATTACATCCGGTGCCTGGCGCAGCGAGCTTTTCAGTGCGTCGTCAAACGACTGGGTATCCAGCCCGACCTCCCGCTGCGTGATTACGCAGTTATTATGCTCATGCACAAATTCAATAGGATCTTCAATGGTCAGAATATGACCATGAGAGTTCTTATTGCGATGGCCGATTAGCGCCGCCAGTGACGTTGATTTCCCCGTACCGGTTCCACCCACAAACAGCACCAGACCACGCTTGGACATAATAATGTCTTTAAGTACCGGCGGCAGCCCCAGTTCATCCACCTTTGGAATTTGAGTCACAATGCGTCGGATCACCATGCCAGCCAGATCACGCTGCCAGAAGGCGGAACACCTGAAGCGCCCCACCCCGTCGCGGGCAATGGCGAAATTGCACTCGCGGGTTGAGTGAAACTGCTGTTGCTGGTCTTCACTCATGGCTTCATGCACCAGACTCAGTGCTTCTTCATCGGTGAGACGATCCTCTGTCAGCGGGGTCAGTGTGCCGTTAATTTTGGCACTGACCGGAAATCCGGCGGTAATGAACAGGTCAGAGGCTGAATGCTCAACCATCTGAGAAAGAAATGAATCTAGCATTGGCGTATTCCTATAAGTTACTGCCGGACTGTTTATCGATGGATTTTGCCGCCGCGTCCTGTCGCGAAATCACGTTCATTGCAACCAGACGCTGCAGCGCCTGATCCATGGTCTGCATGCCATGCGCTTGCCCTGTCTGGATCACTGAGTACATCTGCGGCACCTTGTCCTCACGAATAAGGTTACGGATAGCAGGAATACCCACCATAATTTCATGTGCAGCGACACGCCCGCCGCCGACTTTTTTCAGCAGTGTCTGTGAGATAACCGCACGTAAGGATTCCGACAACATGGAGCGCACCATGGATTTTTCTTCTGCCGGAAATACATCAATGATCCGGTCAATGGTTTTGGGCGCCGAGTTAGTGTGCAGAGTACCAAACACCAGATGGCCGGTTTCGGCCGCCGAAATGGCCAGACGAATGGTTTCTAAATCCCGTAATTCCCCCACCAGGATCACATCCGGATCTTCCCGTAACGCAGAACGAAGCGCGGCATTAAAGCTGTGGGTGTCACGGTGTACTTCACGCTGGTTTACCAGGCTGAGTTTGTTGTCGTGGACAAACTCGATAGGATCCTCAATGGTCAGAATATGCTCACGCTTATTGGTGTTAATATGGTCAATCATGGCCGCCAGGGTGGTACTTTTACCGGAACCGGTGGCGCCGGTGACCAGCACAATCCCGGTCGGCTGATTGATAATATCTTTGAAGATGGCCGGTGCCCCCAAATCATCCAGTGTCAGAACGTCGCTGGGAATAGTCCGCAGCACCGCGGCAGCGCCACGGTTCTGGACAAAGGCGTTAACACGAAAGCGTGACAGGTCTTTGACCTCAAAGGAAAAGTCAGTTTCCAGGTTTTCTTCATATTCCTTTCGCTGGTTGTCATTCATGATTTCGTACACCAGCGCGTGCACCTGTTTATGGTCGAGCGGATCCACGTTCAGCTTGCGCATCTCGCCATCTACCCGAATCAGCGGGGGTAAGCCTGCGGATAAATGTAAATCGGAAGCCTTGTTTTTGACACTGAACGCCAATAGTTCGGTAATATCCACTAGCCGTTTCTCCTAACCAAGGTGATTAATGCAAACAATAGCAGAAAGACTGAAATCCGCCCATGAGCGAATTGAGCAGGCTCTTGCTGGTGCCCATCGTCCATCAAATAGTGTGCAATTGCTAGCCGTAAGCAAGACCAAACCCGTATCTGATCTGCTGATTGCGTATGAAGCCGGGCAACGTTTGTTTGGTGAAAACTATGTCAGTGAGGGTGTGGAAAAAATTCAGGCACTCAAAGCACTTACCGGTATTCAGTGGCATATGATAGGGCCGCTGCAGTCGAACAAGACCCGCGCCGTAGCCGAACATTTTGACTGGGTGCAAAGTGTCGACCGGCTGAAAATTGCCCGGCGTCTGAACGATCAGCGGCCAGAAGGTATGGCGCCGCTGAATGTTTGTATTCAGGTTAATATTGACGACGAAGACAGTAAGTCCGGTGTCGCCCCTGAAGAGATAGATACGCTCATCGACGCCATCACGGGATTTGAGAAGCTCACCCTGCGCGGCCTGATGGCGATTCCCAAGGCCGACCCGACACCTGAGCAGCAGCAACAAAGCCTGACTGCATTGCACGATTTATTTAAGCGCTACCATACAAAGCTGAGCAATTTTGATACCCTGTCCGTAGGAATGAGTGCGGATATGGAGGCGGCCATTACCCATGGCTCGACCATGGTGCGCGTCGGCTCAGCCATATTCGGCGCCCGGGATTAAGCGGGCAACATCGCAAACCTAATTTTAATGACTAAGAAGGGTAAACATGCAACAGAAAAAATTGGCCTTTATTGGTGCCGGCAATATGAGCCGCAGCATAATCAGTGGTTTAATTCAGTCTGGCTACGACAAGGATAGTATTCTTGCCAGTAACCCCTCCACGCCGAAGCTGGACGGACTGAAAGCAGAATTTGGTATTCGCACCACGCAGTCCAATGATGAAGCCGCGCAGTTTGCCGATGCTATTGTGCTTGCCGTAAAACCGCAAAAAATGGCGGAAATGTGCGAAGCCCTGCAGAAGAACAACGATTTGTCTGATTGTCTGTTTATGAGTATTGCCGCCGGTTTGCCCGTCAGCCGCCTGCAGGAAATGTTAGGGGGCGACTACCCGGTGGTGCGCATTATGCCAAATACGCCCAGTCTGCTGGGCAAAGGCATGTCAGGCATGTACGCCGATCCCACTGTGACCGATGAGAACCGCCAGTACGTTGATGATGTCATGAACAGCGTGGGTGAAACCGTGTGGGTTGAGAAAGAAGATGACATCAACGGTGTGATTGCCGCTGCAGGCAGCAGCCCGGCGTATTTCTTCTTATTCCTCGAAGCAATGCAGGAAGAAGCCATGAACATGGGCTTTGATGAGAAGCAGTCACGCCTGATGGTTCAGCAAGCCATGTTAGGCGCCGCCGAAATGGTCATTCACAATGACGACCTGTCTATCGGTGAACTACGTGAACAGGTTATCTCAAAAGGTGGGACAACGGCAGCCGCCGTGAACACCCTGATTGATGAAGGTTTGCCTGAAACCGTTGCCAAGGCAATGCGTGCTGCCGTAGCTCGCGCAGAAGAAATGGCAAAACAGCTTTAAACTCCGGGATCCGCAGTAATGAACGCAACCTATTTCCTTGTCAGTACCCTGTTCAACCTGTATCTCATGGTCGTTATTTTACGGCTATGGCTGCAGTTAGTGCGGGCCGATTTTTACAACCCGTTAAGTCAGTTTGTGGTGAAAGCCACCCATCCGCTGGTCGCGCCGATGCGGCGTATCATTCCCTCCATGGGGCGGCTGGATACGGCGACCCTGTTGCTCGCAATTATCGTCGCAGGGCTTAAAATTGTCACCCTGTCGCTGCTGTTCGGGGGCAACCTGAATCCACTGGCGCTGGTCATCGTGGCGGTTATGGATGTCGTTAAGGAAACCCTGTCACTGATGTTCTGGGTGTTATTGCTGCGGGCCATTTTAAGCTGGGTATCGCAGGGACAAACCGCCATTGATTATGTGCTCTATCAGCTAACAGAGCCCTTCCTTGCGCCAATCCGCAAGGTTATTCCGCCTATTGGCGGGCTGGATTTGTCGGTACTGGTTGCGATCATTGCGCTGCAGTTTCTACAATTACTGATCCAGGATACCTTCGGGCTTTACTAGGGGGCGTTATATGAAACGGTTTATTCTGACAGTGCTGTCACTGGTGCTTGTGACACTAAGTAGCCAGGCCAGTGCGGAACAAAAACAACGGCTGGGGGACTGGGATGTCCACTATATGGTTGTGAATACGCCGTTTCTGACCCCCGAGGTGGCCGCAAACTACGGCATTGTGCGCAGCAAGTACAATGCCCTGATTAACCTGTCGGTGCTGGATGCACAAACCGGCGATGCGCAGCGCGTATCAGTCTCAGGAAAAGCGACCAATCTGCTGGGCTCAGGCCATGAACTGAGCTTTAAAAAAGTTGAAGAAGGCGACGCTATTTATTACCTGGCAGTACTCCCCTACCGGGATCAGGAAACCTTCCGTTTTGCGATTGATATTCAACATGGCGAAAAGCAGCAAACCCTGACTTTTAAGCAGAAACTGTACGTTGATGAGTAAATAAGGCCAGCGTCCGCGCTTGTCATCCTCTCGCAGGCGAGGATCTCATTTGTGCCAGTAGCGGACGGTGGTACTTCATGTCGCGGGCGGCAGCTGGGTACGTAAACCGGACGTCTAGCATTCTTTCCTATGAAGACACAGATTATGGTTTTTCAGTGAAAACGGGTGCTACTATGAAGCCCCAGTAATAAGCTGTTAGATTCTTTGAGATTTCAAGATGATATTGTCAAATAATGCAATCGAAGCAATGGGTTTTTCAGAATATCCAGAAAGTGATGTGCTTGAGGTTCGATTTGGTATTGTTAGAGTGTTTTCAGTCCAAGGGGTTAATTTTCATCCAAGTAGCTCGAAAACCATATCGGACGTTGTTAAGTTCGGTGAAAATTGTACGGTTGTGATTTCCAATTCGTTGAATGAGGGCTGTAGACTTTTAACTGGTGAAAATTTCGTAGATGAAGACGAAGAAAATTGGGTCGAGAACAGAAAGACAAGACCACCGTTTGTACTGGTCTATTTTAAAGAGTTTTGCACTCGGACGTTAAAGGGTGGATGGAGAAAAGAACACGAAGGAAGCATAATGACCTATGACGCTTTCCCTACAGGAAAAGAAGATATAAGAAAGTGGGAGAAAGAGTCGCTGCCCAATATAATTACATCTTTAGTAGCTCATTTATCTACTCTAGAACGTCCTGTGAACTTAGTGCCAGTTGATAGCGCAATATCAGGCACAACTTCTGGAGGTATTTCCTTATTTGATGTCAAGATGACTGCGAATGCCAATATGTTCGTATCATCTGGAAAAACACCAGAGGATATCAATATGTCATTACAATCTTCGACTGAAGTGTTTGAGCAACTGGAATACAAAGCAAGTCGTCATTTCTATTCCGCGCTCAATGAAAAAGACAGATTCAAGCAGTTTTTGAGTTACTTTTTGTTTATTGAGCGAACCACTCACAAGTGCTTTAAAAGGCTTGATTATAATATTGACGCAAGGCCAACATTTAATGTTCCGAGCAGGCTGACTGAATCAGGCTCACTCTTCTTTGAGCAAAGATTTAGTGATGCGAAAAACTTGGCCCAAAGGTTTAATTGGTGTGCCCAGCTTGTCTGGAATACATTAAATGATAGTGACATCAATGATTTTAATGAGCTAAAAAAAACTCGTGACCTGCTTAGCCATGGTGAAGACGTACCAGAATCTGATTTGCCGGTTGAAAAAGCAAGAAAATTGGCGTCAAAGATACTGGGAACAGTATGAATCTAATAAGAGCATATTGCCTGACGGGTTTTTCGCTGCGTTTCAAAAAATCTGCAAATCCGAGCGCTATACCGTCCGCTCGTTGTCTAGAGGAGATCACCGCCTTTGCGGTGCTGACGGGCTGGATATCACTCTTTGCTGTTAAAAGAATATTGACCGCAAAACCGAAAAGCAGTAACGGGGTAGAACCCCTGTACTAGTGGCGATTCACTCAAAAAGTGTGCACAGGGTGTAATGCTACAGAGATATTTCTGTATTCGCCTCGTTCCTTAATTTTTCGTAGCCTTCTTCAAACACGGATGTTATATAGTCATCAAACCTCTTATCCAACAACTGAATCGCTTCGAGTGCAGCGCGGGGGGCACGCGCGTCGACTATTAGTTCGACCTTTTCAGAAGAGTTCGAGCCATTTTTTACATGCATTCGAAATTCGATAAAGTATTCTAATTTGTCAGCTAGTTGTGAATTCTTTCTAGTGGGCGCGCTAATTTCAGCCTCAACCGGAAGTTTCATTGAATTATAGTCAATTTGAGACTGACTCATCTCTTCGGCATATACTAACTTCGAATCCGTCTCAAAATTGGGACTTCCAAACTTATTTATAATTGCGTTTTTGACTGCGTCTAAGCTTGACGTATCGTATACCTTACTCGCTTCAAAAGCATATATAATTTGATCAATCACTATGCTTTCTGAAAGCCGCCAACCGTTCCCTAGGTCATTCGTATCCATTTTACCGATGGGAAATGGGGCGAGATTAAAAAAGTCGTAAGTGGCTTGTTCGTATTCTATATCTCTTACTCGAAAGTTCATTTCCTTTAATTTTGAATTATACTCGATAAGTAATTCGTTGAACTTATCAGTAAGATAAAATGAGTTTGACATTTCAGGTTCTACTTTGTGAGCAGACCTCTCTTGTAATGCTATTCCCATAATCCCAAAACGAGGACCAATTGACCTGAACTCCGTCACTTGATTTTTTTCGTTAGCACGCACGAGGTTAGTTTTTTTCTTTGTCCCAATCAATTTTTGTGACTTTGGCTCTTGAGAAGCACTAGACCCGGGGTTAACTTTTTCCGAAATTAACTCAGTAGTTTCACTTATAGAAAGTGAGACCGGACATACTGGCGTATAGACTCTAGCCTTATCACCTTTATGATTGCTTGGAAGTAGTGCTCTTATACTCCTCCAAGCTGGGAAAAAAATAGCTTGCTTGCCTTTACCATGGGTTATCGCATAAAAAATAGATTTTCCTGTTTCGTCCATTTTTTTGGTTGCGTGTTCTCCAAGCCAAGGCCGAAGCGCCACATTTGGCGCACGCGTGATTAGAAGCTCTGTGTCAAATACTGAATCACAAAATGCATTAGGTAATGATTGATCTGTCCCGAATTCAGATAATAAGTGCACCACTCATGGTTAAACGGCGAGAAGAGATCAACTGCCTGTTGGTGGTACTCTGTAGTCGCCAAACAAACAGAAGTAATCACCATGAGTTACAAGCAGTTGATC
>NZ_BMXP01000011.1 GCF_014651815.1 Alteromonas halophila
TAAGACGTTGATAGGCAGGATGTGGAAGCGTTGTAAGGCGTTAAGCTAACCTGTACTAATTGCCCGAGAGGCTTAACCATACAACACCCAAAAAGCTTTGGATGTTGTAAGACAAGCTAAGAAATATGTAAGTAGAGTAGTAAGTTACTCGATAGATTGAATATCAGACTTTCCCGATTGTTATGTTATTGACGTAAGTCGGTAACAACCAGTTTTGTCTGGCGGCCATAGCGACGTGGCACACACCGCCAGACTCCTAATTCGAAAAACAAAGAACCCCGCGAACGCGGGGTTTTTTGTTTTTGGGACCAGCACTGACGTGCTACTCCCGCATAGCGAAACCTAACCCCTCGGACGTTGAATCGATGCATTCGGACACATCCATGTGGCGCAGTGCCAGGGCGTACGTCCTGTACGCCCGTTCGTTCCTTTTGAGGTGACGTTAAGTCACCTCAAATTTGCTTCGCAAACCGGAGCCTCACCCATCCCTGGTGCACCGACCAGCTCGCACGTCCTGTGCTCGCGTTCATCACTTTATTCACCACTTCCTTGTGGTTCACCTGCTTACGCAGGCCAGCTAAAGCTGTTCAAACTGGTTCCATACCAGTTTGTCGGCGTGCCACTGGCACCCCTCGCTCGCTACGCTCACCGCTCTTCACCCCCATGTGAGAGTAGCACACCGCCAGAGGCTGTGTCGTTCTTCACTTGGCGAATGCCATTGGGCATTCACCATGCTTCTGGCGAAGCACCGCTCTTCACCCGAGTGCGGGCCCAAGCCCCATGTGAGAGCTTGCTTTGCTTAAAGTGAGGTACAAAAGTGAATCGAAGAAAGGCGTCATCCCGGAACGTGCGCAGCGCTTATCCGGGGCCCCCCTCCGTACAACCGTAGATAAAAAGTCGGACAAAACTTTCACATGAGCATCATCGTCGGATTGAGTCACTTTTTTCTGTATTAGATGCATGATTAAAATAGAAGGTTGAACCTATACCCCGCGAGAGTGGTATCTAAGATAAAGCATTTCCAGAGAGTATATTATGAAAAAGTTGTTTTTCTTATTAGTGCCTTTACTACTGGTCGTGGGATGTTCAAGCCAATCTGATTATCGTAAGGCGAAAAATGGTGGGTTTGGTTATACAGAAACAAAGCTGAGTGATACGCAGTTTCGGGTACATTTCAAAGCGCGGGGCTCTGATAAAGCCAAAGCTATGGATTACGCGATGTTACGGGCAGCTGAGTTAACGTTACTGGAAGGTTATGACTGGTTTACTGTCAATGATCGAGAGACCTTAGTGGATAAAGAATCAGTCAAAACAAGTCCCCAGGTCGGATTCAGTCAACGCTATGCGACCGTCACAGAGTGCGGAGCGTTAAGTTGCCGTACCACTCGCTATCCTACCACCCAGTTTCAGACTGGAATTTTTGTAGGGGGCGCGGAAAAAAGCGAAATTGAAAGCATCCTTAGTATAAAAATGGGGAAGGGCACAATGCCTTCCGAAGGAAACAGTTTTGACGCCAGTTCGGTGAAAGCTAACCTTAGTCCTAAGGAACAAAGTAACTAAGCTGTATAGCGAAGGAATATGTATCATCTGGTCTCATACTTTGTGATCTAACTGATTGTGAGACCAGAGCTTTGTCTCAATTTATCTACTGTTAATCGCTCCATACCTAAATAAGTGTATTTAATCGTGCAAATGAATGCACCCCTGTACGCCTGCCACCAATATCACTGCTACACTATCAGTGAAGGTTGGAAGACACATTCCTTCTGCATAACAAAGATAGCGTGAAATTGTTTTCTGTTTAAACAGGTCTTTATATCCACACGTTTGTGTCGAAGAATGAAATTGTCAATCTCGTTGAGGAATTTGAAATGAAACAAGTAAATAAAACATCAGTTGCGTCAGCGTTAGGTGCAGTAGTCATTGGATCACTGGCGTCGACTGCGGCGGTGGCGGACGCCAACCCTTTTGGCATGCAATCACTGGAATCAGGGTATAGCCAGTTTGCAGCCGAAGGCAAATATGGTGGTGATAAGGCCGAAAAAGAAGGGAAATGCGGCGAAGGAAAGTGTGGCGGTGACAAAGCTGCAAAAGAAGGTAAGTGCGGTGAAGGAAAGTGCGGCGGTGACAAGGCTGCAAAAGAAGGTAAATGCGGTGAAGGAAAGTGCGGCGGCGACAAAGCTGCAAAAGAAGGCAAGTGTGGTGAAGGAAAGTGCGGCGGTGACAAAGCTGCAAAAGAAGGTAAATGCGGCGAAGGAAAGTGTGGCGGCGATAAAGCTGCAAAAGAAGGTAAATGCGGTGAAGGTAAGTGCGGCAGCATGTAACCAACCGGGGTTACGCTCCGAACGGGGCGTAACAGCTTTTTAATCTGTTCATTACCCGTGGAGTTGTAAGTGTTAAGTAATATTACCGGGGCGGGGCTGGGGCTTCGTCGCGAAATGATGGATGAGCTTCTTCCGTCTCTGCCCTCGGAGGTAGACTTTTGGGAGGTTGCGCCTGAAAACTGGATCCCATTTGGTGGAAAGTTTGAACAGCAGTTCTCAGCCTGCCGGGCGCAGGCACCGTTTAGCACCCACGGATTGTCATTGTCTATCGGCAGTACAGACAAGCTGGATGTGAGATTTTTAAAAGCACTACGGCAGTTTTTGAATAAACATGAGATCCCGCTTTACAGCGAGCACCTGAGTTACTGCTCAAGTAATGGACACATGTATGACCTGATGCCTATACCGTTCACCGAAGAGGCGGTGATGCATGTAGCTGAGCGTATTCGGCAGGTGCAGGATATCCTGGAGCGTCCTCTGGTACTGGAGAATGTGTCCTACTATCTTGCGCCTGGTCAGGAGATGACAGAGCTGGCATTTACTCAGGCCGTACTTGCTGAGTCTGGCTGTAACATGCTGCTTGATGTAAATAACCTTTACGTCAACAGCATAAATCACAGATATGATGCTGATGCGTTTTTAAAGGCCCTGCCGTCAGACAAAATTGTATACGGGCACATCGCGGGTCATTTTGATGAAGCAGAAGATTTGAAAGTAGATACACACGGCGCTGATGTCATTGAACCTGTATGGGCACTTCTGCAAAAGGCGTATGACTATCATGGTGTATTCCCCACACTGCTGGAACGAGATTTTAATATCCCTCCCATGGCGGAATTATTGAAGGAAGTTCGCCGGATAAAGTCACTTCAGCAGCAGTATGTAACCGGTGTTAGATCACAGCAGGCAACTGCATGACACAGAGTTTCAGAGAGATACAAAAGGAGTTTGTAAGCGCAGTACGAAGCCCGGCTTTATCGCAAAACAAGAGCGACGAAGAACAACGTCGCATGGGCGTATACCAGTCTCTTTTTTTTAATAATATAAATAATTTTCTCCAGTCAGGCTTTCCGGTACTTCACAGCATTCTGGACAACACGACCTGGTCGAGGGTTGTCAGAGATTTTTTTAGTGATCATGCCTGCAGAAGTCCTTACTTTGCTGAAATTAGTAAAGAGTTTGTTGAATATTTGTCGTCGGAACCTGCATGCCTTAGCCTGTTACCCCCGTTTGCCAGTGAACTGGCGCATTACGAATGGCTTGAACTTGATGTGAGCATTCGCCGTGCACCGGCGTGCCACACCCAGCAAACTCAGGGAGTCGTTATGTCACCCTTTGCGTCGCTGGTTTCCTATGCTTATCCGGTTCACCTGATCGGCGAGGATTATTTGCCCGATGAACCGTCTGGCGATCGCCATTACTATGTGGTTTATCGACAACAGGATTACAGTGTTCAGTTTCTTCAGGTCAATGCAATGACAGCCATGTTACTGCAACTTTTAGCTTCGGCGAATGAACAGCTTAGCGAAAAACATCTTACCGAGCAGCTCCGTGAGGCAGCACCTCAGATCGCGCCTGACGTACTAACAAAGGGTGTTTCTGACACACTGACTCAAATGCGCGAGAAAGGCGTCATCCTCCCGGCAGACAAACCCCTCGATCTATAAACTTCCTGCGAACAGGTCTGTCATTCCTGCGGGGTTTCGATTACCATTTACACCCATTTTTTCAGAGCAAGTGATCTAGGTTGTAATCATGGCTGACAACTCCGAATTTAAAGAGGTATACAATAAATGGTATTTCCTCGGTTCGCTGGTAACGCTGCTAGCGTTTCCGTTGCTGCATATAATTTGCGGCTGGTTTACCTTTTGGCTGTAACGAGATAGGTTTTTGTTGTGACTGCCGAATATATTAAATCAGTGGTAAAGAGTGTGCCGGACTACCCTAAACCCGGCATCATGTTTCGTGACGTAACCAGTGTTCTTGAAGACCACAAAGCCTTTAGTAGTTGTATATCGCTGCTGGTAGACAAATACCAGGGCATGGGTTTTGATAAAATTGCGGGTACTGAAGCCCGCGGCTTTTTGTTTGGCGCGCCGTTGGCCATCGAGATGGGGATTGGCTTTGTACCGGTACGCAAGCCAAACAAACTGCCTCGTGAGGTCGTGAGTGAAAGCTACGAACTGGAATATGGTATGGACACCCTGGAGATCCATAAAGATGCCATCCAGCAAGGTGATAAAGTACTGCTTATAGATGATCTGCTGGCAACGGGCGGCACGATTGAAGCATCGGCCAAACTTATAAGGGCACTGGGCGGTGAGGTCGAGCACGCCGGATTTGTGATCGGGTTACCTTCTTTAAAAGGGCACGAAAGGCTTAGTGAAATTGGCGTCGAGTCCTTTACAATCTGTGATTTCGACGGTGAATAAGGTAACGCTTTACATATGAGCTATCAGGTACTGGCAAGAAAGTGGCGCCCCGGGAAATTTGCTGAATTAGTCGGGCAGGAGCATGTTGTTGCAGCCATATCTAATGCGCTGGACAACAATCGGCTTCACCACGCGTATCTGTTTACAGGTACCCGGGGGGTGGGCAAAACCACGATCGCCAGGATCTTTTCCAAAAGCCTGAACTGCGAACAGGGACAAAGTGCGCATCCGTGTGGTGTATGCGATACCTGTAAAGAAATAGAGCAGGGAAATTATGTTGATTTACTGGAAATTGACGCAGCCTCACGAACCAAAGTCGAGGATACCCGTGAACTGCTTGATAATGTCCAGTACCGTCCTACCCGTGGCCGCTTCAAGGTTTATCTGATAGACGAAGTGCATATGCTTTCCAAGCATAGTTTTAATGCCCTGCTGAAAACACTGGAAGAGCCACCACCGCATGTTAAGTTTCTGTTGGCTACGACGGATCCGCAGAAGCTGCCGGTAACGATTTTATCGCGGTGTTTGCAGTTCAACCTCAAGGCGTTATCCCGCGAACAAATTACTCATCAGTTGCGTCATATTCTCGAGGCGGAAGCCGTTCCGTTGGAATCGTCGGCCCTGGTGTTATTAGCAAAAGCGGCTCAGGGCAGCATGCGTGATGCGCTAAGCCTGACTGATCAGGCCATTGCGCAGGGTGACGGCCAGGTAAGCCAGGCTGTCGTTACTGACATGCTTGGGTTAATGGACAGAAATCAGCTATTGAAACTGCTACATGCGCTGATCACAAAAACACCGCAGGATGTCCTATCAATTGTGGATGATATGGCGCAACAGGCCCCCGACTATGGTCAGTTGCTTTCTGAATTAAGCAGCATACTTCACCAGATTGCGCTGACCCAGTGGGTACCGGATGCATGCAAACTGGAGACAACGTCAGCCAGAGCCATCTATCAGCTCGCGAAATCTGTAACAGCAGAGCAAGTGCAGTTGTATTATCAGATAGCCCTGCACGGCAAGCGCGATTTACCTTTAGCGCCAGACGGACGCTCAGCGCTGGAAATGACATTGCTGCGAATGATGTCCTTTGCTCCAGCCTCACCGGTTTCTGACACAGAGTCTGTGATCAGTGATGAACCAGTATCAATGCCTTCAGATCCTCAAACTGCCAGCTCTGAAGAAGCGCAGGCACAGGCAGATAATCCGTCACACCAGCAGGATAAACCTCCTGAACCCGAATCACGTCCGGATGAAGAGACGAACAACACGCTTGCTGCCTCCTCAGCTGTTGAAGAGGAGCACGCGACCACTTCGCTCACGGCGACACCAACATCTGAGGGGCAGGATGAAAAGCCTGTGGAGACTGAGACTCAGGCTGCGGGGGAGAGAGCAGATGCACCAGCGCCGGAGACAGGTGTATCAGATGAGCCGAACGCACAACATGGTGTCGAACCCAACGACTATCCGCCGCTTTCAGCCTACGAGGATGATCCGGTCACGGCGATGCAAGACGACAATGTGCCCGAACCACCTGTCGCCGAAGAGGAGCCACAGACGCCTGCACAGGAGGAAGAACGCCTTTCCAATACTGAAGCGATGCTGGCTTTGAGACAACAGTTTAAAAAGCCACGCCAGGGGGGAGAGGAAACGTCGCCAAAAAAGCCTGAAGCGCCGGAAACGGCTCAGGCAGAGGTTGCGTCCCATATTGCGGATACCCTTTCGCACGCAAGCGACCACGCACCGGCAGATACGCAGCTGACACCTGTCGAACCGATAGCTACACATAAGACACCAGGTGTGCCGCCCAAAGAGGTTTCACAAGCCGAGTCTGATGAAGACACGCCACCATGGGATGAGCCGTCGTCTCAATCCCCCCCCCAGAGCAACGTGCAGTCGGTACCCGAATCAATTCCGGCCTTTCTGGAGAGCGGAGAAAAGGTGCTGCATGCCAGTCAGATTGACGCCTGGAGTCACCTTGTTGAACAAATGCCGATTGCTGGACTGCTTAAACAACTGGCACTGCACTCGTCTTTTTCGCGACAGGATGATGAAGTGGTGCTTGAACTTGATCAAAATCAGGCCCATTTACTTAATGAAAGCAGTCAGCAGCAACTGCTGGATGCACTTAAACACGCGTTGGGTGAAAGTATTACCCTGAAAATGTCAGCAGGCGAACCGGCTGTGACACCGTTTGTCTTGCAACAACAGATTACCGACATGCGCATGGCACATGCAAAAACCGTTGTCAGTAATGATGACGTTATCCAGTCATTGCTATCGACGTTTGAGGCAGATGTTATGCCAGACTCAGTAAAGCCACGTTGAGAGCGATAATAATCAACCATTAATTAAGCGAGTAAGAGTATGTTTAAAGGCGGAATGGGAAATATGATGAAGCAGGCGCAGCAAATGCAGGAGCGCATGCAGAAAGTCCAGGAAGAGCTGGCTAACCTTGAAGTAACCGGCGAAGCGGGTGCAGGTATGGTGAAAATTACGCTTACCTGTAACCATAATGTACGTCGGGTTGATATCGACCCATCTCTGATGGACGACGATAAAGATATGCTGGAAGATCTGATCGCGGCAGCCTTTAATGACGGTGTTCGTCGTATTCAGGAAACCAGCAAAGAGAAAATGGGTGACGTTACCGGCGGTATGCCACTGCCTCCTGGCTTCAAAATGCCGTTTTAACCGGCAGGTACGTTTATAATGAAGTTTAGTCCGCTGTTGTCAGATCTCATTCAGGCGTTTACCTGCCTGCCAGGGGTTGGCAATAAAAGTGCTCAGCGCATGGCGTTTCATCTATTGGAGCGAAACCGTGAAGGGGCAATTGGCCTGAGTAATGTGCTGCACAATGCCATGGAGCACATTCATCACTGCAAGCAATGCCGTACGTTCACCGAAGATGAATTGTGCGACATCTGTCGCCACCCTGAGCGCGCTGACAGCGGACTGCTGTGTATCGTCGAGAGCCCGCAGGATGTACTTGCCGTAGAACAGACACTGTCTTACAGCGGGCAGTACTTTGTGTTGATGGGACACTTATCTCCGATTGATGGCATTGGGCCTGAAGAAATCGGGCTGGACCAGCTGGAATTGCGCTTTAAAAACGGCAATATCAACGAGGTGATACTCGCGACCAATCCGACGGTTGAGGGAGAGGCCACAGCCCATTATATTGCTCAGTTGTGCAACGAGTACAATATTGACGCGAGTCGTATCGCACACGGCGTACCAGTGGGGGGGGAGCTGGAGTATATTGACGGCAATACTCTCACTCATGCATTTTCTGGTCGCCGTAAACTCTGAATCCCGCCAGGCGCTCTGCCACATTCCCTATTTTTTTCTGTAAAACGGCTTGAAAAGCGATGCCTGTGTCCCTACCTGTGGTAAGGAAATGATGATCCATCAACGAGGAGATTTTGGATTATGGCTGAAGCAGCCCAAAAAGAGACGCATGGGTTTCAGACAGAAGTAAAACAGCTTCTGAATCTGATGATCCACTCTCTGTACTCAAATAAAGAAATATTCTTAAGAGAGCTGGTATCCAATGCTGCCGACGCAGCCGATAAGCTGCGCTTCAAGGCGCTGGAAAACGATAGCCTGTACGAGAACGATACCGAACTTAGCGTGCGTATCAGCGTAGATCAGGATGCGGGTACGATCACCGTTACTGATAACGGCATCGGTATGACCCGTGAAGAAGTGATGTCAAACCTTGGCACCATTGCAAAGTCAGGAACCAAAGACTTCTTTAGCAAGCTGTCCGGCGACAAGGCCAAAGATTCTCAGCTTATTGGTCAGTTTGGTGTTGGCTTCTATTCTGCATTTATCGTTGCCGATAAAGTGACGGTAAGAACACGTGCCGCCGGCAGTGACGCTGCTGACGGGGTAGAGTGGGTCTCCGATGGTGACGGTGAATTCACGATCTCTGAGCTGAACAAGCCTGCGCGTGGCACAGAAGTAGTGCTGCATCTGCGCGACGATGAAAAAGAGTTTGCTGACAACTGGCGACTGCGTTCTATCATCAATAAGTACTCTGATCACATCAGCATTCCTGTGCAAATGTGGAAGGAAGAGACGCCAGAGCGAGATGGTCCCGATGGTGAGAAAATTCCTGCAGAGCCAGGTGAATGGGAAGTTGTTAATAAAGCAACCGCCCTGTGGACTCGCGAAAAATCAGATATCTCTGATGAGGAATACAAAGAGTTTTATAAGCACATTTCTCATGACTTTGCTGATCCCCTGTCCTGGTCTCACAACAAGGTTGAAGGTAAAACGGAATACACCAGCTTGCTGTACATTCCCAGCAAAGCGCCGTTTGACATGTGGAACCGCGAGCAAAACCACGGCCTGAAGCTGTATGTTCAGCGTGTGTTTATTATGGACGACGCTGAGCAGTTTATGCCGGTATACCTGCGCTTTGTTAAAGGCCTGGTTGACTCCAACGATCTGCCGCTGAACGTTTCCCGAGAAATTCTTCAGGACAATAAAGTTACTCAGGCGCTGCGTCAGGGTTGTACCAAGCGTGTGTTGCAAATGCTTGAACGTATGGCCAAAAACGATGCAGAGAAGTATCAGGGTTTCTGGAACGAGTTTGGTAACGTTCTAAAAGAAGGTCCCGCTGAAGACTTTAGTAACCGTGAGAAAATTGCAGGCTTACTGCGCTTTGCCTCAACGCATGGCGAAACAGATGCACAAACTGTGTCTCTGGCTGACTACATCAGCCGTATGAAAGAGGGGCAGGACAAGATTTATTATGTCACTGCTGACAGTCTCCAGGCAGCAAAATCCAGCCCGCACCTTGAGATCTTCCGCAAGAAAGGCATTGAAGTGTTGCTGATGGGTGAGCGTATTGACGAATGGTTAATGCAGCATCTCACAGAGTTTGATGAGAAGTCGTTCCAGTCTATTGCCAAAGGCGATCTGGACTTAGGTGACCTGGAAGACGAAGACGCCAAGAAAGCGCAGGAAGAAGCTGAAAAAGAAGTTGAAGGTGTACTGGAGCGTGCTAAAACAGCGCTGGGTGAAAAAGTTGTCGATGTGAAGTTCACGCATCGCCTGACCGATTCGCCGGCAGTGATTGTTGCCGATGATGCGGGCATGAGTACGCAAATGATGAAACTGATGCAGGCAGCCGGCCAGCCGGTTCCTGATGTAAAATATCATTTTGAACTTAACCCCGAGCACAGCCTGATAAAAATGCTGGCTGACACCCAGGACGAGGCGCTGTTTAATCAGTGGGTCGGGGTGTTGTTCGACCAGGCTGCACTATCAGAGCAGGGGAGCTTAAAGGATCCGTCAAGCTTTGTACGGAATTTAAACACCTTGCTAATGTCTTTAGCTAAATAAGACGTAAGCAGCAAAGTTTATAGTTAAAAACGGGCCTCTGGCCCGTTTTTTTTGTTTAAGTTTTAAAAAATGGCGATTTCCACTCTCTGTCCTGCTCAGCACATCGTCAGGTGTTAACTTTTGTTGTATTTAGTAAATGCAATGCAGCCCGCTGAAAGCTAATGTTCTACGCTATTAGTCTTAACCTTGCGCTGGCAATATGCATGCTACTTGTCACCTTTGCGCTGAGTGTGTAAAGTGCCGTTGGTTAACAGTATTAGATGAAGCGGAGACGCACATATGCGAATTATTCTTCTTGGTGCGCCTGGCGCAGGAAAGGGCACACAAGCTCAGTTTTTGATGCGTAAGTATGGCATTCCTCAAATTTCTACCGGCGACATGCTTCGCTCGGCAATTAAAGCAGGAACTGAGCTAGGTCTGGCCGCCAAGCGTGTGATGGACGAAGGTAAACTGGTCTCTGACGAGATCATTATTGGACTGGTAAAAGAGCGCATTAAGGAAGATGACTGTAAAGATGGTTTTCTGCTTGATGGCTTCCCTCGCACGATCCCTCAGGCCGATGCCATGAAAGAGGCCGGTATTAAGGTTGATCATGTGATTGAATTTGATGTCGCCGATGACGTGATCGTCGAGCGAATGGGTGGCCGGCGCGTCCACCCGGCGTCTGGTCGTGTGTACCATGTGGTCTACAATCCGCCCAAGGAAGAAGGGAAAGATGATGAGACCGGTGAACCGCTGATCATCCGCGACGATGATAAAGAGGAAACGGTGCGCCACCGGTTAGGTGTCTACCACGAACAAACCAAGCCACTGGTCGATTATTACCAGAAAGAGGCACAAAACGGTAATTGTGAATATCATCGTCTGGACGGGACCCGTCCTGTTGATGAGGTAAGCAACGAGCTGTCTACGCTACTGGGCTAAGCTTTTTGTTTCTTGTGAAGGGGGCAGTTTCGCTATCGTAACTGCCCTTTTTTGTGCCTGCGCAAACGGTAAGGTCAGCTTGCGCAACCGTACAGGTTACGTTTACTCTAAGACAAACGCGAGTGAGTCTGTCCCCACAAAGTGTTCCGTTCCGTCCGGGTGAAGGTTTTGTGGCAGATTTTGATGTCGCGTTTTAATAGCAAGCAGGTCGCTCTGACACGTTTCCCAGCGGCCTTTTTGGGTCACCTGATAATAGGAGCAAAATCCAGATGGTGTTGCCGATTACAGCCTTTTACGCGAGCCTGCTAGGGTTATGTTACCTCTACCTGTCCTTCCTGGTCATTGGTGTAAGGCGCTCTGCACGGATTAGTCTTGGAGACGGCGGCAACGAAGATCTTCGCCGCCTTGGTCGAGCTCATGGCAATTTCAGTGAGTATGTGCCCATCACGCTTATCCTTATTGCCTGTTTTGAGGCTAATTACGGTCAGGTGCTTGGGATCCATATACTGGCAATGTGCCTGTTATTTGGACGTTTACTGCATGCGTACGGGTTGCGTCAGCATGAGGGAGCAAGCTGGCAGCGTCTGGTCGGCATGTTGCTCACGTTTGCGGCCTTATTTTTGTCAGCCGTGGCAAATTTAGTTCAATTGCACCTGGATATGCTTGGATGACCCAAATCACGGAGCTGGTCACGCCGGTTTGCGTGATCGATCGGTACCGGTTTATTAACAACGTCGAGCGGGTGAAAAAACACATTGCCAGTACAGGCGCGACGTTTCGGCCCCACGTGAAAACACTGAAAAGTGTTGAAGCGGCTGCGTATTATGCGCCGCCAGGAACGCCCATTACTGTCTCTACACTGGCCGAAGCTGCGCATTTTGCCGGTGCTGGCTACACCGATATTCTGTATGCCGTTACGCTTACACCAAATAAACTACCCGCCGTTTACCCTTTACACGAGAATGGCGTGATGCTTACCGTGATGATTGACAGCCAGGCGGCTTTGGACTCACTGGCTTCATCACTGGAGCCACTTGAAAAGCCTTTACCGGTGGCAATTGAAGTCGATGTGGACGGTGCGCGAGCAGGGCTAACGCCGGATGATCCTGAACTGATACTGCTTGCGAAGGCTATTAATGCGTCAGCGGGCCTTTATTTTCGTGGCCTTGTCACGCATGGCGGAGCATCTTATGGCTGTTTTGACGACGCGTCGCGGCAAGCCATGGCGCAACAGGAAAATGATGCCTTGCTGGCTGCTAAAGACACGCTCGCTAATGAAGGCGTTTTGTGTGATTTGGTGTCATTAGGTTCGACCCCCACAGCGCTTGCCGACATTTCGCGTGACGGTATTTCAGATATCCGTGCAGGTGTGTTCACAACGTTTGATTGCGTCATGGCCAATATCGGCATTTGTGAGCCCAATGATATTGCGCTTAAGGTCGCGACACGCGTCATTAAGGTGGATACCCAAAAGAAGCGCGTATTGATAGATGCGGGCTGGATGGCTTTATCTCGGGATACGGGGACACAGGGTCAGTGGCGTGACTGCGGCTATGGTCTGGTGTGTGATATCGACGGCAACCTGCTGGATGGCTGGACTGTCAGTGCAACCAGTCAGGAGCATGGCACGATTACGCATGCCAGTGGCGATGTTGATCCCTCCAGACTTTTTGCCTTCGGCGATACACTTCAGATTCTGCCGGTTCATGCCTGCGCTACCGCTGCGCAATTCTCACACTATGAGGTGTGCGAAGACAACGTGGTGTGCGAGCGCTGGCATCGTATTAACGGCTGGTAATCGTGCGCTACATAAGCTGACGCAGCGTCCTGGCCGGCCGGGGCAGGTAGTGATCGTCCGGATCCAGAGAAAACAGTACTGATGTAGCTTTGCCTTGAATTTCGCTTAAACTTACAAAGCCAATAAACCGGAAGTCGCGGCTGTTATTGCGGTTGTCACCTAACACCATCAGTTGCTTATCGGGTATGCAGGTTGCCGAAAAGCTGTGTTTGGCAGCTGGCACGGCACGCAACTGGATAAGGTGGCGTGAATTATCCAGCGTTTCTTCATAGGTTTGTGGGTTTTGTCTGCGGTAAGTCAGCGTTTCTCCGTTAACTGTCAAGACATTGTTTTGCATACTAATACAGTCGCCGGGAAGTCCAACCACACGCTTTACTAATCGCATATCTTCATGATCGCTGTCGATGATGACAATGTCGCCACGTTTCACTTTGCCGGTTTGCATCACACGAATGTTAGTGAAGGGGACTTCAAGGTAATACGCGGCCTTATTGACGAAGATGCGATCGCCTTCAACAATGGTTGGCTGCATTGATCCGGTAGGTACATCATACCAGTCGGCCAGACTGCTGCGCATTGTCAGCATTAGTACAATAAAGAGCAGGAAGCCCCAGTTATCCCGAATAAAGCCAGGGCGATGTTTGCGTGAACCAGCTGATCTCATGTGGGAGTCCAAATGCAATGATATGACACTTGGAGTGCTGTAAGGTCAGAAAAGTTGCAGTGATGGTTGTAACAAAATGCGTCAGCGTGAGCTGACGCATCGTGTTCAGGCTTGTGAATGACGCCCTTTAAGTACCGCAATCACATCGCTAAGCGAACAGTCACTGGCCTGTAGCAGTACGGTAAGGTGGTACAGCAGATCGGCAGCCTCGTTTTTCAACTCTTCCGTGTCCTGGACAGTTGCAGCCAGCGCAGTCTCAACCCCTTCCTCACCGACTTTCTGGGCTATGCGCTTGATTCCTTTACCATAGAGCGAGGCGGTATAGCTGCTGGCGGGATCGGCATCTTTGCGGGCCGCAAGCAGTCGCTCAAGATCAGCTAAAAACGTGAAGTCACTGGTATTATCTTCAAACCAGCAACTCTCGCTGCCTGTATGGCAGGTTGGGCCGTTAGGCCTGGCTAAAATCAGCAGCGAGTCATTGTCACAATCTGCTGCTGCGCTGACCAGATCCAGCGTATTGCCTGACGTTTCACCTTTTGTCCAGAGCCGCGCCTTGGAGCGGCTGTAAAACGTGACCTTGCCTTCCTCCAGCGTTTTTGAGAGGGCGGATTTATCCATATAGCCCTGCATCAGTACCTTGCCGGTGGTGGCATCCTGAACAATCGCCGGTAATAACCCGTCCATTTTATCCCAGGCCAGGGTGCTGATTGAATTTACTGTTATCGTCATATCCTACGTCCCTTTGTTGATTACCTGTCTTTCACGAATGGCCAGACCTGCCTCAATCAGCGTCGCTTTAAGCGTATCCATATTGATAATGCCCTTATGAAACACTGAGGCGGCAAGCGCCCCGTCGACATCTGCCTGCTTAAACACATCAATAAAGTGCTGGATTTCGCCGGCGCCGCCCGACGCAATCAGAGGAATGTTACACACCTCCCTGACCGTTTTGAGCTGCGCGACATCATAGCCTTGTCGGACGCCATCCTGGTTCATGCAATTCAGCACGATTTCACCGGCACCGCGTTGCTGGACCTCTTTGACCCAGTCGGTAGTCTGCCAGGTTGTTTGCTGTGTGCGGGTTTCGTCGCCAGTGAATTTATACACCTGATAACGACCGGTTTCTTCGTTAAAAAAGCTATCAATACCGATAACCACGCATTGCTGTCCAAACTCGTCATGCAAGGTATCGATCAGCGACGGGTCGGTTAGTGCAGGTGAGTTTATCGAAATCTTATCTGCGCCCATCTCCAGAATACGGCCAGCGTCTGCGACCGACTTGATTCCACCCGCGACACAAAAAGGGATATCAATGACCTGAGCAATACGGCTTACCCAGCTTTTGTCTACTACCCGCGCATCAGAACTGGCAGTGATGTCGTAAAAGACCAGCTCATCAGCGCCAGCTTTGGCATATTGCTCGGCCAGTGGCACGATATCACCCACAATTTCGTGATTACGAAATTGCACGCCTTTTACCACTTTGCCGTCGCGGACATCCAGACAGGGAATTATACGTTTTGCCAGCATGCAATTGCCTCCTTAACAGTAAATTTCCCCTCTAGCAGGGCACGGCCTAAAATCACCCCACCGACGCCAGTGGGTTTTAGTGCTTCAATGTCGGCAAGCGAACCAATACCACCAGAGGCCTGCCAGCTAACCGTCGCAAACTTTGACGCTACATCCTGATACAATGCCGTATTGGCCCCCTGAAGTGTGCCATCACGGCTGATATCGGTACACAGCACGTGCCGGACACCCACCTCGCTGAAGTCTTCCAGCAGGGCTTCCAGCGCAATACCTGAGTTTTGCTGCCAGCCGTGTGTGGCGATAAGCTTGTTACCAGCCTCATCAATATTGACATCCAGTGCCAGCACAATGTGCTCGGCGCCAAACGTTTGGATCCACGACTTCACCAGTTCCGGCTGCTTCACTGCCAGCGAGCCTATAACCACCCGGCTCACCCCGGCTTCCAGCAGCTGCGCCACTTCCGCTTCACTGCGAATACCGCCACCGGCCTGAAACTTCATACGGTGCGTGTCCACCATTGACTGGATAAGTGAAAGCTGACGTTTACTGGTGTCTTTGGCACCGGTCAAATCAACGATATGCAGCCAGGACGCGCCCTGATCGGCATAGTCGTTCACGACATCAATCGGGTCTACCTCATACTGGGTTTTCTGTTGATAATCGCCCTGATAAAGGCGCACAACGCGCCCGTCTATTAAATCAATCGCGGGAATAATCATTACAAATTCACAAAGTTAGTCAGAAGTTGCGCACCAGCATCGCCGGAGCGCTCGGGATGAAACTGGACACCCATAAAGTTGTCTTTACCAATGGCTGCTGAAAACGTGCTTCCATAGTCGCAACGGGCCAGTGTTTGCGGGTAATCAGGCACCGCAAAGCTATGCACGAAGTAAAAGTAGCTGTGCTGATCAATCCCTTTGAACAGCGGGCTGTTTGTGTGAGTCACAGTATTCCAGCCCATATGTGGCAACCGTTTACCATTGGCGTTGAGTTTTTTAACCTGACCAGGCATCAGTGACAGGCAAGGGATATCGCCGGTGCGGCTTTCTTCTGAGGATGCAACCATCAGTTGCATGCCCAGGCAAATGCCCAGCACAGGCTGCTGTAGCTGCTGCAATGTCGCGGTAAGGTTTTTTTCACCGATACTGCGCATGGCAGCGGAGGCAGTGCCTACGCCGGGCAAAAACACCTTATCGGCCCGCTGAATGACGTCATGCTCAGCGGAAACCGTGACACGCACACCAAGACGCTCAAGTGCAAAACGCACTGAGGAGATATTGGCGCAGCCAGTGTTCACAATGACAATGTTCTGCATTACAGCGCTCCCTTGCTGCTGGGAAGTGCATCGCCCTGACGGGTAATAGCCTGACGCAGTGCCCGGCCAAACACTTTAAACAGACTTTCTACCTGATGATGCGCATTCCCTTCAGACGTAGACAGGTGCAGCGATAAGCCCATGCTTTGTGCCAGCGAGTAAAAAAAGTGTGGCACCATCTCTGTTGCCATCTCACCGACATGATCGCGACTGAACGTGGCGTCAAACTTAAGGTGTGGCCGGTTAGAGATATCCATAATGCATTCCGCACGGCACTCATCCATGGGCAGAGCAAAGCCAAAACGGCCAATGCCGCGTTTGTCACCGAGCGCTTTCTTCATCGCTTCACCGATGGCCAGGGCGGTGTCTTCGACACTGTGGTGATCATCAATGTGTAAGTCACCTTTTACCGAGACATCAAGCTGAAAGCCACCATGAGTGGCGATTTGATCAAGCATATGGTCGAAAAAGCCCATGCCGGTGCTAATGCTTGATTTCTGCGTTGAGTCTAAATCGACATGCACGCGAATATCGGTTTCGGACGTTGTGCGGGTGACATCAGCGATACGGGAGGACGCCAGCAACTGCTTTTCTATGGCACGCCAGTTTAGGGTTTCACGATCGTACTGTATTCCCCGGATCCCCATATTTTTTGCCAGCTGCATGTCTGTTGCCCGATCGCCAATCACATACGAGCGGGTGAAATCTACGCGGCCTTGGGTCAGATATGGCTGAACCAGTCCCAGCTTTGGCTTGCGGCAGCTGCAATTATCACTGTCAAAGTGCGGACAAATAAGTACGTCATCAAAACGTATGCCCTGACTTTCAAAAATGGCCATCATCGCATTGTGGGGTGCATCAAAGGTGTCGGTAGGAAAACTTGGTGTACCAAGCCCATCCTGATTAGACACCATGACCAGCCGGAAGCCCGAAGCCTGAAGCTTTAGCAGCACCGGAATCACGTTTGGCTCCAGTACCAGTTTTTCAAGGCTATCCAGTTGTTTATCAACAGGCGGCTCTTCGACCAGGGTACCGTCCCGGTCAATAAATAGGATAGGTTGCTGACTCATTGTGCTACCTCATTTAAAAATTCGTTAGTCAGGGCAATCAGACGCTGATTCTGTTCAGGTGTGCCCACCGTTACCCGCAAACAATTCTGAAGTCCCAGCTGCTTAGACTGATCGCGAATGAGCATACCGCTGGCAACCAGGTATTGCATAAGTTCTTTGGCCAGAGGGTGGCTGAACAACACGAAGTTCGCATACTGCGCACCGACGATTTCAACATTCTGTAACCCGGCCAGGCTTTCGGTCAGGCGCTGTTTTTCAGCATTAATCTGACCAACCTGATCGTAGAGTCGCGGCAAGGCTTCAATACTCAGTGCCTGCTCCGCAATTTGGGCGACCGGCTCCGGAATAGGGTAAGGTGCAATGACCTTTAGCAGTGCCTGAATAACCGCTGGCTGCGCCAGCGTAAAACCACAGCGCAATCCCGCAAGTGCAAAGGCCTTTGACAGCGTGCGCAGGATCACAAGGTTAGGGTAGTGAGCAAGCTCGGTTGCCCAGGTGTTGTGCGCATCAAACTCGATATAGGCCTCATCAACAACAACCAGTGCCTTATCAGCCATGGCCTCGAGCACCGTTTTAATATCCTCGCGTGCTACCTGGGTGCCGGTCGGGTTGTTGGGCGCACAGATGAAGACCAGGTTGACATTCTGAGACTGGCAAACGGCATCGACATCCAGACTGAAGTCATTCTTAAGCGGCACCGACTGGACACCCACATTGTTGGTTTGAGCACTGATGGCATACATGCCGTACGTGGGCGGGCAGATAAGAATATTGTCCCGGCCCGGCTGACAAAACGCACGTATCAGCAGTTCAATGCCTTCATCCGCACCGCGACTGACTAATACCTGGTCAGAACTGACATTTGCATAGCTGGCATAGCGCTGAACAACGTCTTCAGGCTGACAGGCCGGATACCGATTCAATGTACTGTCATCCAGTTGATAGATGTTGTTATAGGGAGACTCATTGGCATTCAGCCAGTCCTGCCCACCAGAAAATAAACGTCTGGCTGACTCATAAGGCGTAAGTTCAGCCAGATTGCGGTTCAGTAATTTCTCTACGATCGCAGACATCAGCTTTCCTCTTTTAATGCGTCAAGCCGGATGGCGACAGCGTTACTGTGGGCATCAAGCCCTTCTGCCTGGGCCAGAGACATGATTGTGGGTCCCAGATCTTTGATACCAGTGGCACTGAGCTCTTGTATGGTGTACCGGCGCATGAAGTCGAGCAGCCCCAGACTGGAGTAGTTTTTTGCGTAGCCGTATGTGGGTAATACGTGGTTTGTTCCCGACGCGTAATCGCCGGCAGATTCCGGAGACCAGGGGCCGACAAAGACAGAGCCGGCATTTTTAAGTTTTGGCAGGAAATCAGCCGACTGCGCTGTCTGAACAATAAGGTGTTCGGGGGCATACTGGTTACTGACCGCGGCAGCTTCGTCCATGGTTTCTGTCAGAATATAGCGGGCATTCTGCATCGCCGTACGCGCAATGTCGGCGCGCGAGAGGCTTTCCAACTGTTCCTCTACAGCCTGCTTTACGTCGGCAATCAGTGCCTCGCTGTTACTCACCAGAATTGCCTGTGAGTCGGGTCCGTGTTCGGCTTGCGACAACAGATCTGATGCAACAAATGCCGGATTGGCATCGGCGTCTGCAATCACCAGCACTTCAGAGGGGCCAGCAGGCATATCAATGGCGGCACCATCCGGGCGCAGACTTACCTGTTGCTTGGCTTCGGTAACATAGCTATTGCCTGGGCCAAAGATTTTGTCTGCTTTCCTAATACTTTGCGTACCCAGCGCCATTGCTGCAATGGCCTGCGCGCCACCGCACAGGAACACCTCGGTTACCCCGCATTTCCGCGCTGCATAAGCAATTTCCGGAGTGACCGAGCCCTGTTTATTGGGGGGAGTGCACAGCGTGATACGCTGACAGCCTGCAACACGCGCCGGCACGCCGAGCATAAGTACAGTAGACGGTAACGGTGCACTGCCACCGGGAATATAAATACCCACATGCTCAAGCGCGGTATATTTCAGTTCACACCGCACCCCAGGGGAGGTTTCCATGGTTACATCCGTGGGCATTTGCGCACTGTGAAATGCGTGGATGTTGTTATAAGCACGGTTAATGGCACGGGCGACACTGCTGTCAAGACTATCGGCCAGCGTATCAAGTGTTTGAGCGTCCAGTTTCAGGGTGGTGAGGTCGGGGCAATCAAACTGACGCGTGAAATCAATGACTGCCGCATCGCCGTCTTTTTCAACACGGTTGATAATCTGCGCGACGGTGTCACTCGTCTGTCGTGAAGACGACGCAGTGGGCCGTGCAAGCGCCTGCTGCTTTTCTGTATCTGTCAGAGATGACCAGATGATCATGGTAACTCCTTATCCCAGCATTTTTTCTATGGGAAGCACAAGTATTGAGCTGCAGCCCAGCGCTTTGAGCTTTTCCATGGTTTCCCAAAACAGGGTTTCAGTCGACACAACGTGAACAGCCACAGTGTCATCGCTGCCAGCAAGCGGCAGGATTGTTGGGTTCTCCGCACCTGGAAGCAGTGATTTTACCTCTTCAACTTCTGCTTTGGGCGCGTGCAGCATGATGTACTTACTTTCCTTAGCCAGCAGCACGCCATCAATACGAGGTGCAAGCCGTTCTATAAGCGCCTGCTTTTCATCACTTAGTTCGCTGTCTTTGCGCTGTATCAGCACGGCTTTAGAGCGGAAAATGACCTCTTTTTCTTCCAGCCCGTTAGCTTCAAGGGTTGCACCGGTGGAAACCAGATCGCAAATTGCATCGGCAACGCCTGCGCGGGGTGCGACTTCAACAGAGCCTGTTAGCATCACCGCTTTGGCATTAATGTTTTGCTCAATGAAGTAGCGCTCTAATAAGAATGGGTAGGTGGTTGCAACACGCTTGCCTTCCAGTGATGATACGCCCGCGTAAGGCATCTCGTTAGGGACAGCAATAGACAAGCGGCACCCACCATAATCAAGGCGACGTAACACCTCATAGTCCGCAGGCTTTCCTGATGCTTTTCTCTCAAGCATCTTTTCTTCGAGTTCGTTTTCGCCAATAAAGCCAAGATCGACGACGCCGTCCATAACCAGACCAGGGATGTCATCATCACGCACCCGGAGAAGATCAATCTTCTCATTGGTTGAATGCGCGATAAGCAAACGGTCCCTGATGCTGAGTTTGACGCCTATGGCTTTGAGAAGTGCGATACTGTCGTCACTCAGGCGCCCTGATTTTTGCACGGCGATACGTAAACGTTTGCTATCTGTCATAGTTGTTTTCCTTACCTTTAAAAAGTGTTCCTGAAACGAAAAACCCCCGGAAGTTTCCTTCCGGGGGTCGATAAACGTTTCATCTGCGCCACTGGAAGGAAACAACGAACCTTCCAGCACAAACCTGAAAGGCTATGCTAGGTGATGATGATGGTGGTTAAACGCGCAGAAAGTCATAAAATTTGGTGCCTCAATTATTTGAAGCATGACAGTAGCCAAAGATAGCGCATATTGCAACTCTAAATTGAACTATTTTTGGCCAAATACTCTAAACTGTTAGAAGTGTGTGGAAAAAGTCTGCGTTGGGCACAGTATTCCAGGCCAGGCAGAGGCTCTCTTAGCCAATGAGCATTACAGAGACACTTGTAACTAAACCAAAGGAAAACAGCGCGCATGTACAACGATTTAATCTTTCCAATTTTGCCGCGAAATACCAAGGTGCCAGTGGAAGGCGATAATCGTATTCAGCGCATCAGAAAGACCGCTAAATCAGAGTCGCTTAATCAGGATGAGAAAGAGCAACATGAACAAACACACCGTGTTGATGAAGCAGAGCGACAGGCGCGTCACGAGCGGGTAGAAAATGTATATAAAGAGCCTGAAAATGATAAGGAAAACAAGGAGCAAAAAACTGCCAGGCAAGGTGATGAGAAGGCATCTCAAACAACGGTCTCACAAGACAATCACCCGCTAAATGAGTCAAACGCAAAGGGCGACAACCCGAAACCGGCAGGCAGAAAACACCTGGATATTTATATTTAAGAGAGAAGCCGCCCAGCCTGTGAGACTGAGCGGCGACAGGCTTATTTCCACCTTTCCTAGTTAAGCGTTTTATCTTTCCAGAACTTTGTTCCTTTGACCGTGGCCTGCAGCGCCAGCCCACTTTCCGTCATCGTGTAAACAGTGACATTGCCAAGGTAGCCTTCGCCCTCAGCCGACGCGCCTTTGCCCCCAGCTTTGGCGGTTGCATCTGCATTGCCGCCGGCTGTCCATCCATGCTTCAGGAAGTAGTCCAGTGATGCCTGGCTATGGAAAACCATAACGATACGGTAGTCTTTTGCGCCGAGACCCAGCCCAACGCCTCCTTCAGCCATGTTCATGTAGGTACGCTCGCCCGTAAGTTTATTGGTTGCAACACCAAAACCAGTGCCGGCCGCGACAAAAATAACATTTACATTGGCATTGCTGAATACAGCGTACCCTGCCGCCTCTCTAATCTGAGCGCGCGTATCAGGTTTCTCACTGTATAAACGGGATAGCGCGTTATCCTGCATTGCGAGTATGGCCTGTCTCTTTTCTGCTACAGTCCCATCGCCCATTGATGCACAACCTGTCGCAAGCAACGTAGTAAGGGAAAGTGCAAATAAGTACTTTAAGTATCTGTTTTTCATGGTTAACTCCGAAATATTTACATCTTTGGACAGGCACTTTAACCATTGTCTGGGAAAAGCTAACCCGAGCTGTCACGCAGTGTTGCATGGCAATAAATCAGAGGTTTGCAAAAAATGTGCACATCACGCTGTATGTGTCGTCGGTGAGTTAAAACAAAAAAAGGGGCTGTCGCCCCTTTTCGTTGCACTGAAAAGTACCGGATTAATCACTTCTTAGTAATTGTGTATCCCTGGTCTTTTAGCTGAGCCAGAATACCGCCTTCACCTGGCATATGCAGGGTGCCGACCAGCACAAACTCAGTCTCAGGCGTTTTCATCATCTTGATCAATTCCGGAATCCAGTTGTTGTTTCGCTGTGTAAGTATAGAGTGATAGACGTCTGGGTATTCCTTTTTGAAGTCCTGCATAGCCAGTGAGTAAAGGCCGTCCATATCACCTTCGCGCCAGTCTTCACGCAACTCTGGAAGTAGTTCCGGCAGCTCCTCAACATCGTCGATGCTGTATTGTAAATACGCATCTTCCTCGCCCTCACCAAGTTTAGCAATAAAATGAAGTTGTTCCTCAGGGGTTTCCAGCCATAACATTGGCTTACCATCGCCCATACCGACAGTGTAATAAAAGCGATCGACGCCCTGGCTGGTTAATCCCATGCGCTGAAATTCAATCATGCTCAGGGTTATGCCAACCATTGCCGGGCGCATATTCATAAACCTGTCTACAGGAATGCCTCGTTCCTCTAAGTGGGCTTTCAACGCCTTCATCGTCTTGTCACTGATGTCGTCGCTAAGCGTACCCGACTCCCCGTACGTCAGCAGCTCCATTGACTTGCGTCCAAATTCTGGCGAGGTAAGCGCAGCTAAGTCTGTTTCGAACACCAGCGAGTCTGAGGCCTCATATGCTGCTTTGTATGCATCAGGCAAGGGGTAGTCAGATGGACTAAGAATGTGCAGCGTCCCGCCCAGGTACATGGTATTTTCTCCGTCCGTGACTTCCCAGACTGACGCAGCATAAGCATTCACACACAGTGTGAGCGATAAGGTAATAAGCGCAACAAAGCGATACATTGGACATCTCCTGTAAGTTCCCTTTAATCAACCCGTTAACTGTACGGATAATTTTGGTAGCAGGCAACTCGTCCAAAGGACTGAACTGAAATCAATGCCAGTCGATTTCAAGTTCCAGAGGTCCTTCGGTATTGCTTTGTCCAATCATTTCTTCATAAGGCGTGGTTTGTGTTAGCCAGACTTTATCGAATGTGCTGTCGCCGAAGTATGACTTGATTTCGGTCAGACAATGAAACATAACAGGACGCTCGTGACTGTCGCGCAGCAACGTTTTGTTCTCATCATTGCCCGTTGCAACAAGATAGTTCCCACCTTCCAAAGACTCAATATATAGGTTCATTGCGACACTCATCGTGTTACCAAACATTAGTAACTAATAGCGCTTTGGCGACAGAATGATCATTAATTGTACGTAATGAAATCCCCGAGCAGACCTGTCGCGTTATCCACGCTGACAAAAGGCGTTTATCGCCACCACTGGGCAGAGCAGGTGAGCAAGCCAGCCCCCTCAAGCAGGTCTTTGAGCTTATGTTTGTCGTCACGATTTAAAAAGACGCCGACTTCGACATGGGTATTGTCATCGGATAACTTTATAACAGGCAATTGCCAGCTGTTACCGGGATCATCGAACTGAATATGGCAATGTTGTCTGCGCAGCCGGACAGGCGGCGCGCGCGCCGTCAGCACCACACGAATTTCATTTGGCAAAACATCGATATACTGATGCTGATAGGTAAAGCAGGATACCCGATACATTAAGTATGCCAGCAGGCTGACCTCTAACCCGGCGAAGGGTAATATGATCCACACGCCCGCAAACGCCCAGCCAGCGGCAATTACGCCCACGACCAGCGCCATAAATGCAATGAGATGCTTGGTCTGTGACCAGGTTGCTGAGCGGTTGGGATGAAGAACAATCTGTGTTCTGTCAGCCCGGGTCTTCGCGACCACCATTAATACGACATTTTGATTAGCCTTAACGTCATGTAACTATGTTCATAAACCGTCTGCTTGTAAAATTAAAAGCATGTATAAAACATGCCGATAATGTATCCGTATCTTCCTTAGACAAAAAAAGTTTGGCAAAGTAGCGCACTTTCTTTATGCCGCCTGTTGTGAGGGTGCTGAGTGACAGTAAAAACAAGTCTATTTTCAAAAAGAGTGGTACTGGGCGCACTGGCCTTCGCGTGGCTGATACTGCTATGTGTGCAAAGTGATCTTACGCTGTTGCTTAAAGACTACGGCCTGTTTACGTTTCTGGGTATATTCGGCGCCATTTTTGCTAATGCGACAGGCGCGGGGGGCGGTGTTGTATTTGTGCCGTTTTTTAATCATCTTAACTTTGCTCCACAGGCAATCGTGGCGACCAGTTTTGGGATCCAGTGCTGCGGCATGACCGCGGGAGCGATTACCTGGTACCTTCACGCAACATCAGAGCATGCGCGGGATCCGCAATGGCAGGTACTAGGGCGCGGGTTGGCGGTTGTGACCCCGGCCGCGCTCTGTGGCATCTGGCTGGCGCAATACGGTGGAAACGCCATCCCGGCACTGTCTTTGTTGCGGGGGAATCTGGATCATCTGCACCTGGGCTTTGGTATTTTTTCGATTGTACTGGCACTGGCAATATACGGTTCTGTTGCATTGCTTAACAGAACTGTGACACTCACTGCGCTGTCGCAAGCCGACGTCTTCTGGTTACCGGTGGTTGGTTTTGTTGGAGGACTGATCACTGCCTGGTTGTCGGTGGGGGTAGGCGAGTTAGTGGCGGTATACCTCATCATTAGAGGGTTTAATGTCACGATGAGTATTGCCCTAGCCGTTATCTTATCCGCTGTCTCGGTGTGGGCCGCCATTGGCTTTCATTTGAGTGTTACACAGGCGGTGGTGTGGCAGGTTGTTCTGTTCGCTGGTGCTGGTGCAGTGCTGGGCGGCGTTATTGCTAAATATCTGGTGCTGGCGTTTTCCCCAAAACATCTGAAAATATTCTTTGGCACCTGGGTTCTCGTTCTGGGGGTAAGTGGCCTGCCTGTCTACTAGGGAAGATGCGAATAAATCTATCATCATTCAGCGAGTCCTGAAGTGTGCAGTCGCAAGGCAGGTTAGACGGACTATGGCTGTCGCCCCTGGCAAGAAAATTAACGCAGCGAATGGATGCTTCAGGCGTGTTCACGCCTTCTAAACTTACTATTGAACGTCATACGCCTGCCTGAAGTAACAATGCTATAAGCGTATTAAGGAGAGCATGACGTGCAGACTTCATTTCAGCCAAGCAGTGATTATCAACTTGAACAGCCATCCTGGTCGAAAGATGCGGTCATTTACCAGGTTAATACACGTCAGTTTTCTGCGTCAGGTGACTTTGATGGTGTTACCGCGGGGCTGGATCATATTCAGGCATTGGGCGCCCGCATTCTCTGGCTGATGCCAATACATCCAATTGGCGAAAAAAATCGCAAAGGTACACTTGGCAGCCCCTATGCAGTTAAAGATTATAAAGCCATCAATTCTGAATTTGGCGATGCCAGTGATCTGCGCAGGCTGGTGAATGAGGCGCACTCCCGCGATATGAAAGTGATCCTTGACTGGGTCCCCAATCACAGCGCGTGGGACAATCCACTGGTGGACAGCCACCCCGAATGGTACGCCAGAGATTATAAAGGTGACTTCCGGCCTTCGCCGTGGTGGGACTGGACAGATATCATTGAATTTGACTACGACAACGCTGCACTGCGGAAATATATGATTGAGGCCATGCAGTACTGGGTCACCGAGTTTGATATTGATGGTTACCGGTGTGATGTCGCGGGGTATGTGCCCAACGACTTTTGGGTGCAGGCAAGACACGCACTGTCAGCACATAAAGATGTGTTTATGCTGGCCGAATGGGAAAACAGGGACTTGCATGAGCAGGCATTCAATATGAGTTACGCCTGGAGCTGGAATGAGACGATGCACGACATCGCTCACGGCCGTGCACCGCTGGACAGGCTGCGCAAATACTACTCCTGGAACGAACGGGCCTGGCCAAGGCAGGCATACCGCATGACGTTTGTGAGTAACCATGATAAGAACGCCTGGGATGGAACGCAGTACGAGCAGTTTGGCGGGTGTCTCGAAGCGGCGATCGTGTTATCGGTGATTGGTGAGGGAGTGCCATTGATTCACAATGGTCAGGAAGCAGGCGAGTCAAAGCGTCTGGCTTTTTTTGAGCGTGATCCGATTGAGTGGAAAAAACATGAAATCGGCGCGCTCTATCAGCATCTGATTGCCCTGAAAAAGCGGATTCCGGCATTGTGGAACGGGGCATTCGGCGCACGCATGATTCAGGTGCCTAACTCAGATATGGAAAAGGTACTGAGCTTTGTGCGTCAACAGGGCCCGCATAAGGTCTTTGTGATCCTGAATTTGTCGGCATCGCCAGTGTCCGTCACCTTTAACGAGGATTTGTTTACCGGCAGGTATACCGACAGCTATCTGCGACGCAAGCGGGAGTTTCGGCATGACAGTGTGGTTGACCTGTCTGGCTGGCAATACCAAATCTGGATTAACGGTCTGTAACGCGCGGACACCTTCGGGCGTTTTGTAACCGATTAACTGACTTTAGTGGCAGTCGCTTCATTTTTTTTGGCATAATGCCGTTTTTCCCATTCAGATGTAGCTATGCCCTCATTGAAATCCGTGTTCAGCGCTGACGGCCTGTTGGCCGACCAAATCCAGGGGTTTGTGCCCAGAGACGCGCAAACCGACATGGCGGAAGCGGTAGAAAAAGCCATTGAAGACAATGAAAGCCTGATTGTTGAAGCCGGAACCGGTACCGGCAAAACGTTTGCCTATCTGGTTCCTGCTTTGAAGGGGGAGGGCAAAGCGATTATCTCCACCGGCACCAAAAACCTTCAGGAGCAACTCTACCACCGGGATTTGCCGATCGTGAAAAAAGCGCTGGGTAGCCGTCGTAAAACCGCATTGCTAAAAGGCCGGGCCAACTACCTCTGCCTGCACCGGCTGGCACAGCATGGTGGCAATTCAACGCTGGTGGACACGCAGGTGCTTGATCAGCTTTCAACGGTCAAACAATGGGCGACCACCACCAAGACCGGCGACATGGGCGAGCTTAAAAAACTGCCGGAAGACGCCCGGGTACTTCCCATGGTGACCTCGACGGTAGACAACTGCCTGGGGCGTGATTGTCCTGACTACGAAGACTGTTATCTGGTAAAAGCCAGACGTAAGGCGCTGGATGCCGATGTCATTGTCGTGAATCATCACTTGTTCTTTGCCGATATGGCGCTAAAAGATACGGGCTTTGGTGAACTGATACCGGAGGCTGACAGCATTATCTTCGATGAAGCGCATCAGATCCCAGACATTGCCAGTGACTATTTTGGCGAGGCACTTTCCACCCGACAGCTTCAGGATTTGGCAAAAGATATTACCTTGTTGTACCGCACTGTTTTAAAAGATGCGGCACAGCTTGATACGGCTGCGGACAAATGCCGGATGATTGCAGCAGATTTGCGGTTACTGTTTCCTGATACCCCGCAACGGGGAAACTGGGCACAGGCGCTGGAGCGCGATGAAGTGCGTCACGAGGCAGGCAAACTGGCTGAAGCGCTTGGTATACTACACGAAGTGTGTCGTTTGCATATTGGTCGCGACAAGGACCTGGATAATTTGTATGAACGCATCGTCAGCACGCGAGAGCAGCTGGATGCCCTGTGTAATACAGAGCAGGACGGCGTCAGTCTGTGGTATGAAACCACACCCCGTCACCTCATCATGCACCTGACCCCCTTGTCCATCGCGGCGAAATTCCGCCGCTTCATTAACGCGGTACCGCGCGGCTGGGTATTTACCTCTGCCACACTCATGGTAAACGGCGGGTTTGAGCACTTTCAGCGCCGCATGGGGCTGGAAGACGCACGAACGCTGGGACTGGACAGTCCGTTTAATTATCAGCAACAGGCGATGTTGTGTGTGCCCCGCTATCTGCCTGAGCCCAACAGCCCTGCCATGAAAAAGGTTTTGCTGGACACCGCAAAACGCATCATTAAAGCCAGTCGCGGGCGTTGTTTTTTACTGTTTACCAGCCATGCCATGCTGCGTTTGATTGCCAGCCAGCTGGCAGAAGAAGTAGATAACCCGCTGTTGGTGCAGGGCACCACGACAAAACAGGCATTGCTTGATGCGTATCTGGCTGATGAAAATGCCGTGTTGCTGGGCACTGGGGCATTCTGGGAAGGCGTCGATGTGCGCGGCAGCGATCTGGTTTGTGTCATGATTGACAAACTGCCATTTGCATCACCGGATGATCCGCTGCTGCAGGCCCGCATTGAGGATGTCAAAAAGCGGGGGGCCAACCCGTTTGCCACAATTCAGATCCCCCAGGCGGTTATTACCCTCAAACAAGGCGCGGGTCGCCTGATACGGGATCCGCAGGATAAGGGGGTGCTGGTCATCTGCGACAACCGTCTGGTAACCCGGCATTATGCGAAAACGTTTGTCGCCAGCTTACCCGATATGCAGCGCACCCGTAGTCTGGATAACGTGGAAGCATTTCTGACAAGCATTGAATAACAGGTTGAATGAAAAATGAATATTCTTGCAATTGATACGGCTACCGAAGCCTGCTCAGTAGCCCTGCGTACGTCCGACCAGGAGGTTTGCCGGTTTGAGGTTTGCCCCCAACAGCACAGCCAGCGTTTGTTGCCTATGGTGGATGAGGTCCTCAAAGACGCAGGTTTAACACTCGGTGATGTGCAATTGCTGGCCTACGGCAACGGGCCAGGTAGTTTTACCGGCGTACGCATTGCAACTGGCATGATTCAGGGGCTTGCGCTGGGCTCAGCGCTGCCGGTGGCAGGGGTCAGTACGCTACAGGCAATGGCGCAGCAGGTACTGAATGAAACCAACGCTACCGAGGTTGCCGTCGCCATCGATGCCAGAATGGGTGAAGTGTATTTTGCCTGCTTTGAGCGTAAAGCGGAACTTGCAACGCCGGTCATCATGCAGCAAGTCTGTTCGCCTGAGGCTGCTGCCGCGCAGCTTGATGGTAAGACTGGCTATGCAAAAGCAGGCACGGGATGGGAGGCCTACCCGGCACTGTCTGCGCTCGCTGAAGAAACGCCAGTATCCGTATTCTACCCTGATGCCAGGCATATGACGGCGCTTGCGCTAAGTATTCACCAGCGGGGTGACAGTACCGATGCGCTGGGGGTGACGCCTGTTTACCTGCGTGACAAAGTCACCTGGAAGAAGTTGCCTGGCAGAGAGTAGTACGGAATGGTTTTTGCTTTGCCAATGGGCTTTACTATGATCACAGCGCTATAATCAGGAGTGTACAGCAGCCCTGGCACCGGGCTGAAAGCAGCGACCATGGAAATCAATACGTCACTTGTTACTGTCGGTAATGATGGTAATCCCAAAAAAGTCAGGCCAGTCAGTGAGCAGCAGCAAAAAAACGCTGAGCGGCAGGCCGCGCCGGTACAGCAGGAACTGGTAAAAGCACCGAAAAGCGCTGCAGACTTTCAGCAGGCCAGCGAGTATCAACGTTTTGTTCGTGACGTCTCAGACAATAAAAGCCAACAGGCTATTTCAACCTATACCAGCCTCGCGAGACAATCTCAGCGTGAACACGTGCAAACGCTTTTTGGGGTTGATACCTACGTATAATTCGCGTCCCATACATTAAACGCTGAAAAAAAGTCGTGGAAGGGCTGAGTTCAGTTTCTGTTCATGAAACAATGTGATAATGGTTATTCAGGTACATCTATTTAAGTCAGGAAGTCAAATGATTCGTAACGCGTTATTGATTCTTGCTATCGCCACTCTGTCAGGGTGTGCGATCGTGCCAGATAGTATTGAAGTGCCAGAGGGCACACAACTGGTCAGCTACTCAAAGGCTGTTACCGCAGGCTCTGATGCTGTAGGACAGACTGCGCGGTGGGGAGGTGTGATTGTTGGTGTGGAGAACAAGCCACAGAAAACCTGGATTGAAATGGTGCATTTTCCTCTCAATCATTACGGCAAGCCAAAACGGTCAGAAGAAACGATCGGCAGATTTAAAGTGGCCATTGACGGTTTTGTCGACCCGATCACGTTCGAAGAAGGGCGTTCGGTGACATTTCTGGGTACGCTGACCAGCCCCAGTGCAGGCATGATAGGCGAGCAGCCCTACATGTATCCAACCATTGATGGTCTGGACTACCATATGTGGCGAAAAGAAACGGCCTATGATGTCTCAACGCTGTATTTTAACTTTGCAACGGGATGGTATTCGCCGTTCTATTCGCCATTCTACCGACCTCACTGGGGGTTCCATCGTTCCCGCATCCGCGTTATCGAGCGTAGCAACGGTGTACCTGGTGGTGCAGTTAAATCCCGCGGCAACATACCAAATACGATTGGCAACAGCAGGCAGGGCACAGACCGGCGACCATCAGAGCACAGACAGATCCATACTCAGGAAAAATAGCGGCAACGCTTTTCCGAAAGGCGGCATTGTTATGCCGCTTTTTTTGTTTGTTAACGGCAAACATTTACCGCTTTTCGCTCGTAGTTGTAAATTACAATATGGTGAGGGGAGGACCTCATCGACGAAGCACCAGCTACAGGAAGGGAAACATGCAGGACACTGAATTTCATTTGGGCGAGCAAGTTATTGCCGGGCTTGATAACCAGGGGACCGGGCCTGTGGTCATTGGACTGCATGGCTTTCTGGATAATGCCAGTAGCCTGCAACCTTTGGCGCCTTATTTACAGCGCACGCGATTTATTTCACTGGATTTGCCCGGACATGGCCTCTCTTCCCATCGTCCGCCGGGAGCTCAGTATAATCAGGCTGATTATCTTCAGGATCTGTATGCACTGATTGAACAACAGCAGTGGGACAAAGTGATCCTGCTCGGACATTCTCTCGGCGGCATACTGGCGAGTATTTTTGCAGGCTTGTTTCCTGAGCGTGTAGCCGGGCTGATTAGTCTTGATGTGTGCGGGCCGCTTACTGAGGATGCGTCGACGACCGCTAAGCAAATGCGTGAGTCCATCGTCAATCGCCATCAGAAACGACGTAATCAGTTAAAGCCGGTTGAACTGGATAAGGCTGTCGAGGCCCGTTGCAGTGTTGCTGACATTGCCCCGGAGCAGGCAAGGGTGATCCTGTCACGAAACCTGACACAGGATGCCAGTGGCCACAGTTTCTGGGCCAGCGATCCGCGGGTCAGAACGCGCTCAACCCTAAGGCTCACAGAGTCACAGGCTAAAGCGATCATGCAGCAAATAGACTGTCCGATATTGTTTACTGCGGCGTCCCGCAGCTTTAAAAAAACGGCTATGGTATATCAGCAGCGCGCCAGCTGGTTTGCCAATGCACGTTGTGAAAATATCGAGGGCGGTCATCATGCGCACATGGAGGCCCCGGATGAAAGCGGGCCGCTTATTCGCGCGTTTGTTGAACAATTGTAAATTGTGACGTTTATTTTTCGTTGCTCATCCTATACTATTCGCAAGATATCAGACCAGTTGCCTGGTGCTTGTGTACGTTACACGACGTAAGTGCCGCAAGATAATAATAAGTGAAGGAGGTTTTGGTGGAAAAAACCTGGCTTGAGCATTACGACTCACGTGTACCCGCAGACATAGATCCGGATCACTACTCGTCTGTCATTGATATTTTTGAACAGTCTGTCAAAAAGTTTGCTGACAAGACTGCGTATATCAATATGGGTCAGTCGATGACATTTGCCGAACTGGATACCCAGTCAGCACAATTTGCGGCATACCTGCAAAGTAGCGGTTTAAAGCGTGGTGACGCGGTAGCGATTATGATGCCAAACCTGCTGCAGTATCCGGTTGCCATGTTTGGTATTTTGCGCGCAGGTATGGTGGTGGTGAACGTTAACCCGCTCTACACTGCCCGTGAGCTTAAACACCAGCTCAACGATTCCGGGGCCAAAGTCATTGTCATTGTTGAAAACTTCGCCTGTACGCTGGAAAAAGTGATTCAGGAGACGCAGGTAGAACAGGTGTACCTGACAGCTCTGGGCGATATGCTGCCGGCACCGAAACGCTGGGTTGTGAATTTTGCTGTTAAATACATCAAGAAGATGGTCCCGTCGTTTTCACTCAGTAGCACAATATCCTTCACGTCAGCGGTGAAGCAGGGCGCCTCAAAGTCCTATTCCCGTCCTCAGGTTTCTGGTGATGATCTGGCCTTTTTACAGTATACCGGTGGGACTACCGGTGTTTCTAAAGGCGCGATGCTGACCCATCGAAATATGATTGCTAACCTCGAACAGGTATCGAGTATTCTTGAAACGGTGATCGAACCGGACAAGGACATGGTGGTAACGGCGTTACCGCTCTACCATATCTTTGCGCTGCTGGCGAACTGCCTGTTGTTCGTCAAGCAAGGCTGTCCGAATTTGCTGATCACAAACCCTCGGGATATGCAGGGCTTTGTGAAAGAACTGAGCAATCATCCTTTCACCATTTTGCCCGGCGTGAACACGCTGTTTAACGGCTTGTTAAACACGCCAGGGTTCAGCGAACTGGACTTTTCCAACTTCAAATTTGGCCTGGGTGGCGGTATGGCGGTACAACGTCCGGTGGCCGAAAAATGGCAGAAAGCCACCGGTACGGTACTGCTTGAAGGTTACGGGCTGACCGAGTGTTCACCGGTAGTCACCGTAAACCCGCCGCAACTTGATGAATATAAAGGCGCGATAGGCATGCCTGTGCCATCTACGGATATCAAATTGCTTGATGAAGACGGCAATGAGGTACCAATGGGCGAGCCTGGCGAGATGTGGGTGAAAGGGCCACAGGTTATGACAGGCTACCTTAACCGCGCGGAAGCCACGGATGAGATCCTCAAAGACGGCTGGCTGGCGACCGGTGATATTGCGACCGTCGATGAGCAGGGTTACTTCTATATTGTTGACCGCAAAAAAGATATGATACTGGTCTCGGGATTCAATGTGTTTCCGAACGAAATTGAAGAAGTTGCTGCAATGCATGACGCAGTGGTTGAAGCCGCCGCGATTGGTGTTCCCCATGAAGTCAGCGGCGAAGTCGTTAAACTATACGTAGTGAGAAAAGATGACTCACTTACCGAAGAAGCAGTGATCGCGCATTGTCGTGACCATTTAACCGGGTACAAGGTACCAAAGAAAGTGGTCTTTAAAGAAGAACTGCCAAAAACCAATGTAGGTAAGATCCTGCGCAGAGAACTGCGCGACTAACGGGCTACGCAGACAGGAGACAATAACAGCCGGCCTATGCCGGCTGTTTTTTTAGTGATGCATTATTCGCTTATTACAACATCAGATGCGCTTTCATCGGTCTGTGACCAGGCTCGCACGAAAGACGCAGTGGCACTGGACACAGAGTTCGTCCGCACCCGCACACTCACCCCTCAGCTTGGTCTTATTCAACTTTATGATGGCGACCAGCTGGTACTGATTGATCCGCTGGCCATTGACGACATGGCGCCCATGGTGGCGCTGCTTAGCGATACATCAACCATCAAAGTATTACATGCCTGCTCAGAAGATCTGGAGGCGTTTAACAGCGCACTGGGCGTGATACCGGAGCCCGTGTTTGATACGCAGTTTGCTGCGGGCATTCTGGGAATGGGGGCGGCGATGGGGTACGCGCGTCTAATTGAAGCCTTGTGTGCCAAGACACTGGACAAGGGCGAGTCCCGCACTGACTGGCTGGCGCGCCCGTTATCGCCTCGTCAGCTGGAATATGCGGCCAATGATGTGCTGTATTTGTTACCGGCCTATATGAAGCTGAAAGACCAGATTGACGATATTAATAAAACCGACTGGGTGTTCAGGGAAGTCGCAACAATTGCCGCGAAGAAACGCGCGACCATCCCGCCCGGGTTTGCGTATTTACAAATTAAGAACAACTGGCGGCTGTCACCGCGTCAGCTACAGGTTTTGCAGGCCCTCGCGGCCTGGCGTGTATCGGTAGCAGTGAAAAAGGATCTGGCACTCAATTTTGTCTTTAAGGAAAACCATCTGTTTGACGTAGCCAGTGTATTGCCGGCAAGTAAAACCGCTTTGTCGAAAATTCACGGGCTCAACCCACACACTATTCGCCGCTATGGCGAAGTGGTGGTGGACATTGTGAGTGACAGTTTACGTGCGTTCGATAACGCCCCTGAACAGGATCATCTGCCTGTCGTGCAGCGGCTAATTGATATTCCCGAGTACAAAAAAACGCTGAACGCACTCAAAACAACCACAACATCGCTCGCCGTGAAGTACGGTGTGGCGCCGGAAATTATGGCGTCGAAAAAACAGCTTAATCAGTTGCTTAAATGGTACTGGTTTGAGCTTGACGAGACCCGCGCGCAGGGGCTGATGCCGGATGTACTGAGCGGCTGGCGCCAGCGATATTTTGAAGAGCCGGTCAGGGCGTTACTCGGCCCGTATCCCTCGACGACTGTGTCAGTTAATTCAACAGCAGGACCATTATGATCATTGCCGTTTATAAAACCCGGCGCAAAGCCGGTATGTATCTTTATGTTCCAGGAAAAGATGACTTCAGTGCTGTTCCCGAGTCATTACTGCAACAGTTCAGTCAGCCTGAACTGGTGATGCTGATTGCACCTGAGAAGCGTAAAATGCTGGCCGGTGTTGACAAGGAAGCACTGTTAAGCGCGCTTGATGAAAAAGGCTATTACCTTCAGATGCCACCCAAAGAAGAGGATTTGCTGGCCTCACACCGGGTGAGTCTTGGCCTTAGCCCTAAGCCAGAGGAGCGGGAATGAAAAGACTGATTGTAATTTGTGTGTTGCTGCTCACCAGTGGCATCGCGCACACGAAGGAAAAGACAGAAGCCGGATTCAGGGCCTATGTGGCATCACTGAAACAGCAGGCTCAGGACAAAGGCTTCAGTCAGGCGTGGCTGGACACGACACTGACTGAGATGGCGTTTCGGCCTACTGTTATTGCCTCTGACAAGAATCAGCCAGAACGCAAAACCACGCTGGATGATTATCTGGCCACCCGGGTTCCCGACTGGAAGGTTGAGCAGGCGGTCGAAAAACTTGCATCACGGCAAGACCTGCTCGATGAAATCGGCACCAAATACGGCGTCCAGCCGCGCTTTATTGTGGCATTGTGGGGAAATGAGTCTAACTTCGGGCGTATTCAGGGGAACCATGATGTACTCAGTGCACTGGCATCGCTGGCGTATGAAGGACGACGGGAAGCACTGTTTAAAAAGCAGTTTTTTGCAGCGCTGACGATTTTAAACGAAGGCCATATTGACCGACAGGCGTTCAACGGCTCCTGGGCGGGTGCAATGGGGCAAAGCCAGTTTATGCCGACCTCGTTTTTAACCTATGCGGTAGATTACGACGGCGATGGCAAAAAAGACATCTGGGGCACAGAGGCAGATGTCTTTGCGTCTATTGCTAATTTTCTGGCATCAGAGGGCTGGAATGACGCCCTGACCTGGGGCCGGCAGGTAAAAGTACAGGGTGACCCCAACACACTCAGTCAGGGACTTTCGCACCAGGCATCGCTGGCTGACTGGCAGCAATCGGGGGTACGTCGCTACAATGGAAATAACCTGCCAACCAATGAGATTGATGCTTCGCTAATTATGCCAGATGGTCCTGATGGCCGGATCTATCTGGTGTATGACAATTTTCGTACGCTGATGAGGTGGAACCGGTCGCTCTATTTCGGTGTGTCGGTTGGCTATCTGTCTGATCGGATTAAACGAGGCTACTAACATGTATCAGCACAGTGATGAACGTGGCATGCCGATTGATTTGCCGGTCGGTAAGGTGGTGTGTATTGGCAGGAATTACCGCGATCATATCGAAGAAATGCAGTCTCTGGTACCGGTATCACCACTGTTGTTTATTAAGCCTCGCGCAGCAATGTGTGTCCTGTCAGAACCTGTCAGGATCCCTGAAGGGAAGGGGGCCTGTCACAATGAACTGGAGCTTGCCGTTTTATTGAGTGCGCCGCTAAAAAATGCCAGCCCTCAGGAAGCAGAAAGCGCCATCTGGGGCGTGGGACTTGGTCTGGATCTCACGTTACGTGATTTGCAGCAGTCACTCAAAGCCCAGGGCTACCCCTGGGAGCGCGCAAAAGCCTTTGATTTCAGTTGCCCGTTGTCCGGATTTGTGCCGAAAAGTCAGCTTGCAGAGCTCGATGCACTTACCTTTACGCTGAGCATTAACAACGAGTGCCGGCAACAGGGTAACAGTGCCATGATGCTACATCCGGTCGTGCCACTCATTGCACATATGTCGACGCAGTTTTCACTGGACGCCGGCGATGTCATCCTAACCGGCACGCCGAAAGGCGTAGGACCTATGCATAATGGCGACACTTTGCAGGCAACACTGGGTGAAACACTTTCAATTACAAGTCGGGTGGTGCAGCTATGACGAACCCTTTCTGGGAAACCAAAACGCTTGAGGAAATGAACGACGCGGAATGGGAAGCGGTTTGCGACGGCTGTGCAAAATGCTGTCTGCACAAGTTTATCGATGATGACAGTAGTGACGACGCGCAGCCCACCGATGTCCTCTACGAGGGCGAGCAGGTTCATTACACCAGTATTGTGTGTACGCTTCTTAACACAAAGCGCTGTGAATGCAGTCAGTATGAAAAGCGCACTGAACTGGTGCCTGACTGTGTGAAACTGACTAAAGAAAATCTTAAAGACATCTTTTTTATGCCACCAAGCTGCTCGTACCGGCGCCTCTATGAAGGTCGCGGTCTGCCCGCCTGGCATCCGCTACTCAACAAGGGAAAGAAAAGCGCCATGCATAGCAAGGGCATGTCGGTGCGCGGAAAAACCGTGGATGAAGCGGATGTTTCTCTGGAAGACGCGGAAGACTATATCGCCCTGTGGCCACTGGAGGATATCGATTAAGCGTTCAGGTGATGCTGTATAGCAATGCATCCCGGCCAAACACGCGCTTGCGGCATACCCCTTCTTTTTCCGCTCCCAGCCGCGTCACCACCCTCAGGCTGGCTTTGTTCGCAGGCTCAACCAGACATTCAAGCCTGTGAAGGCCCATTTGCGAAAAACCGAGTTTGATAAGCGAGCGGCATAATGCCGTCGCGAGGCCGCGGCCACAGGCGTCTGGTCGCAGCCAAAAGCCGAGGTTAGCACTTAAATGTACCGGGTGAATATAGTTAATCAGGCCCATTCCCAGACACTGATCATCGTCAATAAGCAGGTAAGTAATGCCATACCCCTGTTCCCGTTGTGACTCCATACCTGTAATACATTGCTTACTGGCAGCGGGCGTTACCGGGCACAGGGTGTTGCCCAGCCAGGGGCGAACATGGGCAGCGGACTGCTGCCCTGCGACGCTGAGCATATCCGCGTGTTTTAGCGCAAGACGCTGCACCTGAAGCTGCTGCGAATCCGACTGGACAGGTGGTAGCCGGGAGGGTAGTACGGTCAAATCGATCAAAACGGCTTCTTATCTACCAGTCGGGCAACAAACACAATCACAAACGCAATGAAGTAGGCGGCGAAAATGAATTGCATCCATTCGGCCATTCCCATCGACAAGAACTGCCAGCTGTCTTCAAGACAGTCACCTTCAGCCGCAAAAAATGCCGGAAACCAGTCGTGTAACTGCAGCCACGACGGAAAGTCAGGCACAATGTCACAGGTAGCGAAGAATGGGTTAGGCGCGGTTAAAATATCAATATGTTCCCGTGCAATCAGCCATCCCCAGCCTGCGGAGACGGCCCAGCCGGCAAAGCCCAGCAGCCGACTGAAGCCATTGTTTACCAGCACCACCAACAGCGCGGATAATGCAATGCCGACTACCGCTGTACGCTGATATATACACATTATGCAGGGCTTAAGGCCCAGCCCGTACTGGAAATACAATGCCGTCACAAGCAGGGCAACCGCTGATAGCAGCAACACCAGCCAGGACGATTTTTGCTCAGCCCAGCGGCTGAGCGGATGAAATACAGCTTTCATGCCAAATTCCTAATGGGTCGATGAACCGGATGCGGCTTCGGTCACCGAGTGATGTTCAATAAGATGCATGTTGTACAGCATATCTGTGGCATCGGTCAGACCCAGGTACGTGGCAGCCAGACCGACAATGGTCAGTACAATGGTGTAGGGCAGCGCCATCATTACCATTTTTCCGTAAGACAATCGCAACAGCGGGGCAATGGCCGATGTCAGCAAAAACAGAAACGCGGCCTGACCATTTGGCGTTGCGACACTCGGCAGATTGGTACCAGTATTGATGGCCACCGCCAGCATATCGTACTGGTCACGGGTAATATCACCGGCCTGCAGAGCCGCCGTAACTTCAGTGATATACACTGAGCCAACAAACACGTTATCACTGACCATCGACAACACCCCGTTGGCCAGATAAAACATCACCATCTGGGTTTCGCCTTCAAACGATAACACCCAGTGAATGACAGGCTGAAACAGCCCCTGATCGATGATAACGGCGACAATACCAAAAAAGACACATAGCAGCGCGGTAAAAGGCAGGGCTTCTTCAAAGGCCTTGCCCAGTGCATGCTCTTCAATGACGCCGCTCATTGAGGTTGCCAGCACAATTACAGACAATCCAATCAGACCTACCGATGCCATGTGGGTTGCCAGCCCGACAATCAGCCAAATACCAATAAGCGCCTGAACCAGCAGTTTTGCGGTATCTCGTTTACCCCGTCCCTTATCCATGTGCTGATTATATTCAACCAGAATATGGCGGACCGATTCCGGTAATTGTGCGCCATAGCTAAAGCTTTTTGTTTTCTCAAGGACGATGGTGGTAAGCAAACCAAACACGAAAACGGGCAGTGTGACCGGTGACATTCGAATAAAGAACTCAACGAAATTCCAGCCCGCTTTGTCGGCGATAATCAGGTTTTGGGGTTCCCCGACCATGGTCATTACGCCGCCTAACGCAGTACCCACGGCTGAATGCATCATCAGGTTTCGTAAAAAGGCACGGAAGTTTTCCAGATCATTGTGCCCCAGGTCGTGTACATCGTCATCATAGGTATGGTCGTGATCGGAGTGGAACTCTTTACCTGACGCGACTTTGTGGTAAATGGAATAGAAGCCCAGTCCGACACTGATAATAACCGCGACCACCGTGAGCGCATCGAGAAATGCAGAGAGAAACGCAGAAGCGACAATAAAAGACAGTGACAGAATGAGTTTATTTCTGACGCTGATGACCAGTTTGGTGAACAGGTACATCAGCAAATCTTTCATAAAGTAGATACCGGCAACCATGAAGACCAGTAGTAACAGCACTTCCAGGTTGACTTCAATTTCGTGCATCATATGCCCGGGCGAAGTCATACCAATAAACATGGCTTCGATCAGCAGTAATCCGCCTGGCTGCAGTGGGTAGCATTTCAAAGCCATGGCCAGCGTAAAAATAAACTGAATTACCAATGTCCAGCCGGCCACATAGGGGTCGACCATAAACAGCACGGGATTAACAATTAAAAAGGCAATGATGGTTTTTTTGTACCAGTCCGGAGCATGGCCCAGAAAATTTTTGTAAATTGCCGTGGGTAATGAAGTTTGCATGTGTTCCTGTTCCTTTTACAACAATATTGCTGTCAGCACGAACAAACACCACCTTGGTATTTATCTATATGCTTAATATAGCCAAGTTGTCGATTTTTGGGCAGTTTTGTATTGTGATCTGTTCTGGTTCAGAGACTACATGAAATTGCAGGTGTGAGAAAGAAGTAGTTGCCGTTTTGATGGCAGTGCTGGTATTGATTTAAACACCGCCGATTAGCCCTCTGGGCTTAAATTTGATAGTGTCGCAGGCCCCGATTTTAAGAATATGCTCACAGACGTGTTCGCATCCTCCTTAATTGATTGTGTTAATGAAATGTCATCTGGTACAATCAGTTAAGAAAAACAATAACTGGCAGGCAAGACGTTATGATTTATAAGGCTCAGAGCCCCGCAGGATTTGCAGAAGAATATATAGTCGAATCGATTTGGAGCGGGCGCTTTCCACCGGGCACCATCCTGCCGGCAGAAAGAGAACTTTCCGAATTAATCGGTGTGACCCGTACCACGCTGCGCGAAGTACTGCAGCGGCTGGCGCGTGACGGGTGGCTTACCATCCAGCACGGTAAACCCACCAAAGTGAATAATTTCTGGGAAACCTGCGGGTTGAACATTCTGGAAACCCTTGCACGCCTCGATCAGGAAGGGATCCCAGAGCTTGTCGATAATCTTCTGGCTGCCAGAACCAATCTCAGTGCCGTGTTTATTCGTGGTGCGATCAGAAATAACCCCCAGGCGTCTGCTGATATTATTGCCCGTTATCGTGATGTCGAAGAAGAAGGTCTGGCGTTTGCACAGTTCGATTATCAGATGAATCACGATCTTGCACTGGCATCGAATAATAATGTGTTTGTGTTAATGATGAATGGCTTCAAGGGCCTGTACTCCAGAATTGGTGGCTACTTTTTCTCCCACGAGTCCGCACGCAATGTAGCAAAGGCGTTCTATCAGGAGTTGCTTGAAATAGCGCAGCGTGGTGATCACGATGCAGTGCCCAATGTGGTAAGAAAATACGGTATCGAAAGTGGCAAAGTCTGGCAGCAGGTGCGGGAAGATATGCCAAAAGATCTGGTCGATTAATCCAGTCTGACGTGTCAGGACGGTGAAAATACGTCTGAGCAAATAAGCGTATGGCGCTGTTTGCACTCTCAAAAAACGCAGCATTTTATGCTGCGTTTTTTTGTCTGTGTGTAAACGGGCGTTTATGGGCAGGCTGTGCTATACCCATATACCTACCCGCACAGTACAGGAGCTAAGCCCATGCAAAACCCTATCGGATGGTTTGAAATTTATGTCGATGATTTACAACGAGCAAAAGCCTTTTATGAATCGGTGTTTGCCGTTTCCCTAGAGTCACTGACACCGCCGGATACCGGCGAAGACGTCCCCCTGAAGATGCTGGCGTTTCCCTCTGATATGGACGCGTATGGCGCGTCGGGCGCGCTGGTGCAGGTAGAAGGGATGCAGGCGGGGGGCAACAGCACTCTGGTATATTTTAGCTGCGAAGACTGTGCAGTAGAGGGCAGTCGGGTGGCTGAGGCCGGTGGCCGTGTTGAACGGGAAAAAATGGCCATTGGTGAGTATGGTTTTATTGTGCTGGCCTTCGATTCAGAGGGGAATATGATTGGGCTGCATTCCCATCGTTAAAAAAACTGGTTAATTAGTATGCGCTTTCTAATTGTCAGGCGTAACCTGAACACATCAAAGTTAGCGTAACGAGGAAAATGCTATGACAACCAAGAAAACTGACACCATCAAAGGTAAATTCAACGAAGCAGAAGATTTTGCGCGCAAAATCTGGTTAGCCGGCTTAGGTGCGTACGGTAAAAGCGTTGAAGAAGCGCAGGGTCGCTATGACAAGCTGAGCGCAGAAGCCAGTAAGATGTTTGACGATCTGGTATCTAAAGGTGAGAACCTGGAAGATGATGCGCGTAGCAAGTTCAAGTCTACCACCAACGATGTTGAAAACCGCGTATCAGAAGTACGTAAAAAGCTGGGTCTGGACAGCGAGCCATCAGATCAGCGCATTGAAGAGCTGTCTGCCAAGGTTGACGCATTGACAGAAGCAGTGGCTAAACTCGCAGCAAACAGCAACAAGTAAGCTGCGTTCCCCCGGAGGCACACATTCCGGGGGGGGGCCGTCACTTTTCAACGTCTACCGCAATATTAAGGAGTGCTCTATGTCTACAAACCGAAAACCCACATCGCCCTTGCTGGGCTGGATGTCTGCGGGTGCAGATCTTGTATCTGAACAGGTTGAGCAGGTTACCGACATGGTAAGCAAGCAACTGGATGCCACTCACGCCTTATTTGAAGAACTACAGCAGCGCGGCGAGAGTGTGGATGATCAACTGCGTGAAACGCTGAGTCCATCCTCTGTGTTTTCGTCTTTGCAGACGCTGATGATGGCAAACCCACTGTTCTCATTATTCAGTGGCAGTAAGAAAGCCAGCGTCCGGGAACAGCAACTCGAGGTATTGTCGGCAAAAGTCGATTTACTGGTCGAGCAGGTGGCGCTGCTGGCAGCGAAAAAGGCGGCTGAACAGAATGCGTCGGCCACTCCGGCAAAAACCAGTGCTGGCTCAGCGGCTCAGTCCACGACCAAAAAGTCCACGTCCCGTAAAAGTTCGACTGCATCAAAAAGTACATCAGGGACGTCAGCGTCTAAAGCGGGCAGTCAGTCGACACGCAAACGTGCCAGCACATCAACCACCCGTAAACGCAGCAGTACGGGCGCGTCTAAAACGTCCTCTTCATCGGGGACAACGAAAGCAAGCGCGACAAAAAAGGCCGAATAAACGGCCTTTTTTCGTAACTGTGCCCATCATCAGTAGCGGTTCCACAGGTTCTGATGTTTCTTAAACAGGAAGTAGTCAAAAGGCTCCCAGTAGCTGGGAACCAGATCATCAATGGCGTCCGGCGTAAAGTTGGCTGACAGCTTATCCATAATTTCTGTTAACCGTTCGCGGCCAATACGCATTAGTTTTTTGCGGTTTGCGGGAAAGTACAGATTACAACTGCGTTCAATGACATCATCCTGCCCAGCTGAAATATAGGTCAGGTTGCGGCTGACCACCCGACACATTGGTTCTGCCGGATTTTTTGGGTTCAGGCCGGTGACGATGGCACACTCGTACTGATCCCGTTCAATACCGCGCTCATTTTTGGGAATAAAGGTGACGCCGAAACCTTGCGGAAAATACCCGACAATCTTAATAAAGTCTCCTGCAAGCCGTGGATTGAGAGCCTCTTTTTTCGCGAGTTGCTCAATAAGCATGTAACCTTTTGGCAATTCTTTTCGGGTGTAATCTGGTTTGGTTGACAGCACAATAGAGACATAGATCTGAGGGATCTTGATAATTTCACCAATTCCGGATTTACCGACAAACGCATCCTTAACCGTATTCATGGTAAACGCGCTGGCGGCTTCATGCATGGCATTAAAGCGGTCTCGTTCTTCCTTGTCGTTTCCAATATACGCAGGCAGACCTAATCCTTCTTTAATATACCGCAGTGACTGGTAGTAATTAATTTTCAGCAGTTGTTTGCGGTCGTCACCTTCCAGTACCCGAAATTCATCTTTGTCGCCTTCATCGCCGCGCAAAATAGCGATAGCTTCGCTGCTTTGCAGGCCGATATCCTGTAAAACACAGGCCTTGATCAGTGGTAATGCCAGCTCTTCACGCCAGGTATCCTGCCACTTTCGGCTCCCTTCGAACCGTTCAAGCGCCCCCTGATACCTGGACAGGTAAGGATGTGTGATTTTTTCATGGGCCAGCACTTTATCAGTCAGGCGCAGACAAAGTACGGCCTTATACAGTGGCTTGAGACGCTGATGATGACGGGCGAAATTGCCCTGTGGGCCACGGGTAAGTAACATCACGGTGCCAAGAAACTTAGCGCTTAAGTGCTGTGTTTCCTGCCAGGTGTCGCCTTCACACAACGTAAGCAGTTTCAGGGCAACCGAGTCCAGGCGATCGAGTCGGGCAAGCCGTTCATCTTCGAGCTTCTTTTCAGCGACTTTGAGTTTTTTTCTCAGTTGCTCTTCATGCGCCTGTTTCCGCTTACCACCGCCTTCGATTTCCACAAGCTTATCTTTCAGCTCTGTAATATGGGATTCAAGTTCGGGCGTTAGTGTAAAAAAATGACGGGCGTCCTCATAGACGGAGCCCAGGCCCGCTTCCTGAGGATAAACGAGGTCGATGAGCTGCTTGACTTGCTGGGTGTAGATACTGTCTGGATTTTCTGTCTTTTTACTCACTGACAAAGCTTACACTCATAATTTGACGAACAGTTAGGGTTACAGCGCATGGGTCTGGATATCTTCCACATGCCGCTTATGGCCAAGCTCAACTGCTTCGCGCTGTTTTAAAAGGCGTAGATAATAACGCAAAGTTTCACTGATTTTGGTATTTCTTTCAATAACATCGATATGCGGCCAGGTTGACTTTTCACCACTTTCAATCAACGCTGATACACTCTCCAGCGTGGGATTTGCCAGCACCTGAGACAAACTGCGTAGCTGACTGTTCGGTAGTATATTGATGTCACCAACGTATTGCTGGTCGAGTATAGATCGCGCTTTGTGAATTGCCAGTTTCGCGCCACGGTTGTCAATCAGTCGCTCGACCATATCAATTGCGAAAATGCTGTTAGATTTCGCCAGCTGGCCAAGATGACGCATGGTCAGATCGGTCCAGGACGATGCACTGCTTTTGAAGCTGGATAAAAAGGGCACTGCCAGTGGATTTGTCTGACTGACAATGCTGTGGTTCACCCCATACAACCGGGAGAGTCGCTCAAATGGCAGATCCGCCATAAGCGAGCCGTCAGCGAATCGGCGATTAGGTATATAAGGAACCACATCACCTTTCGTGGTTTTCGCTTTTAACTGAACCGGGCTAAAGATCACCGGTACCGCACACGATGCCCGCACGGCTTGCGCAATAATGGCATTGGGAGAGGTTTTGGCATTCAGCAACCGGGAATGCTGATGCAAATCTGCAGGCGACACCGTGATCGTCACATGCCGGCCGGTTTTTTTGAATGCTTCTTCAAAGGTGGTCAGGTCAAACAGGGTGATTAAGGCATTTTCCAGCGACGAACTGTCAAACAGACTTTTTTTACCCAGCCCGGAAAAATTACGCCAGTCTTTGAAGCGCTCGAATATATATTCAGTGTCGAGGGCATCAAGCAGTTCATCATGGGTACGGGTACCCAGCATTGCTGCGATAATCGAACCGGCACTGGCGCCACTGATAACACCTGGCAGTAAATTCTTCTCATTCAGTGATTTCACGACACCACAGTGAAAAATTCCCAGGCCTGCGCCGCCTGACAGCATCAGACAACTGCGGCCAAAGGCGTGCGCGGTTTCTTCGAAAAACGACAGCTTTTCGTAAAAATCCATTTCCTGCTCGTCAGCATGATAGATTTGTTCAAGGGCGCCGACCACTTCAGCAATAAAGGTCTCAATCAGGGTTTTAGTGCCAATCAGACACTGCTCACCCAGCACTGGATTGGCAATGTTGCCCAGGTTGCCATGCAGACCTTCGTGAATAATTGAGGAAAGCGCCATGACATCCGCGCGTCCACGGGCAATTTGCAATCGCTGGACACGTTTTCTGATCAGTCGGTAATCGTAGTCGCGACAAGGATCTTTGTCTTTCCATTCGTCTGCTCCGGACTGCCTGTCATGTTCAAGGCAGGCTTCCCGATATTCCTGATACGTCGATGCATGTCGGATAGCACGCTCGATAGAAAAAAGTCGAGGATTCAAAAGTGCCATAGCCGTACCTCCAGCGCTGTGCGGTTAATTGGGACAACACCTGTCCTAGTGTATGTAACGCAATTAGAAATCACTACCCAATTTTATAAACTTCAGTCTGGCAGTGATGATTGCGCCTTATACCCGGCAAAAAGATTGACCAAAGGCTAAGCAGTCAGTAGCCTGAAGCCATAACAAAAATCGCAGGACTCAACACACCGCTCATGGAATGGAATATTCAGTTGCTGAGTTTGCTGTCCATCCCTGTCATCAGTGCCATAGTGGGGTGGGTAACAAACTACCTTGCCGTCAAGATGATGTTTTACCCCATCGAGTTCACTGGCATACGGCCGTTTTTTGGCTGGCAGGGATTGATCCCGGCCAAACGCCGGGAAATGGCCGAAATCGAAGTGGAACTGGTGCTGGGTAAACTGTTGAGTGTCGAAGAAATGGCCGGGCGCATTGAGCCGGAAGCGCTTACCGAGGCCATTGAACGTCGCCTGCGACAGGTGTTACGCAAAGTGGTAAACGATGTGATGAGCGAATCGGCACCCGGGTTATGGGCTGCCTTGCCGGTACAGGGCAAAAACCTCGTTTATCAGCGCGTTGAAAATGACATGCCCCATGTGGTGCAAAAAATGGTGGAAGACTTCCAGCATAATGTTACGGAGATCCTTGACATTAAAGAGCTGGTCGTAGAGCAGCTGGTGAATGCACCCGAACTTATCAACGAGATCTTTCTGACCGCCGGCAGTAAAGAGTTTCCCTTTATCGTTCGTTCCGGCCTGTATTTTGGTTTTCTGTTCGGTCTGCCGACCATGTTGCTATGGCATTACTTTCAGGCATGGTGGCTGCTGCCTCTGGGCGGGTTGCTGGTGGGCTACGCTACCAACTGGATCGCCATTAAAATTATTTTTGAGCCAAAAAATCCTATCAACATTGGCCCTTTCAAAATTCAGGGGATGTTCCTGAAGCGTCAGAAAGAAGTATCAGAAGTCTACGCGGATATTATTGAGCGAAAGCTGATTACGCCACAAAACATTACCCACATCATATTGCATGGCTCCGGTTCAGCGCAGTTACTGGAAATTATTGAATTGCATGTCAACGATGCAATTGAACGCTATGTCGCCGTCGCACAACCATATTTTGCTCTGGGGGTAGGGTCTGAAAACTACCACCGCATGAAAACACTGGCGGTAGAGCAAATTTTTGAAAACTCTGACAAATATCTGCTTTACGCCTATGATTATGCTAATCAGGCGCTGCGTATAGGTGGCGATTTATGTGAGCGCATGCAGGCACTGACGCCACTTGAGTTTGAAGGGGTGCTGAGACCTGCTTATCAACAGGACGAATGGAAGCTGATCGTGACTGGCGCGATACTGGGTTTGCTGGCTGGTTTTGCGCAACTGTATCTGGTGTTTATGTGAAATGAGAGCCCGTATTAAGACCTCGCAACGGATCCTCCTGACCGCGCTGGCGCTGTTTAATGAGCACGGTGAGAATTCGGTCAGCAGTGTGGATATTGCGCTGGAGTTAGATATTAGTCCGGGCAACCTGTATTACCACTACAAGGGTAAAGAGGTCATGGTCGCAACGTTGCTGCAACTGCATCAGAAAAATATGCTGGCGTTGCTGGCAAGCAAATCGGATGAAGTGCTGAATGCGGATGATCTTTTTTATTACTTCTACATGCTGATCGACCACCTGCATCTGTTTCGATTCTTTTACCGCAGTCCTGCAGACTTATCTGAAAAATACCCTGACACGGTACGTGTACGCAAACGCCTGATGGATGCACTGGAGAGTCGCCTTAACGGTTTGCTCAGTGCGCTGGTCAGAAAAGGCGAGCTCATTGCCACCGCTGCTGACACGCGACTTCTGGCTGAGTTGCTGGAGCAGATTATGATGCAGTCGTGTCAGTATAACGGGCGTATCAATAACCAGGACGATGAGGCACAGCGCTACCATGCGCTGTCTTTACTGATGGTGAGTATTCTGCCCAGGTTACGGCTGCCAGCTGAAACCATAGCGGCAATCCAGGACGCAATTCAACGTCATTCCCTGGCCAATATGACCGCACGTCAGTCGGCAGAATCGCTGGTGCTGGGGGCATAATTGTGGGTTACCGGTTAAGTTTCCTTGATAAATCGTTCTGGCTCACAGAGTCGACAGCGAACCCTAAGCATGTGGGATGCCTGCAGTTGCTTGCGCCACCTGACGATGTGGTAGTGGGTGAGTACGTGGAAACGCTGGTGACCGAGATGAAATCAGCATCGCGGGCGACACCGCCGTTTAACTGTAAAGTTAAAGCAGTGCTCGGCTACCCGGTCGGGTTGCAGCCCGTTCGGCGTATGGCGATGGATTACCATATTCAGCTTCATGTGATTGACGATATCACTGACAAAGTCGCCCTTGATGCATTTGTCGCGCGTCTGCACGAGTCGCGACTGGATCCTGATAAGCCGCTTTGGCAGTACCATTTTATCCATGACAAACGCCATGACAGGTTCGCCATTTATGCCCGTGTGCACCACCTGTATGGGGATGGCGCGACGCTGGTACGCTGGTTTCAGGCTGGATATCTCAGCAAACCGGATACGTCATCGTTTGTGCCGGTCTGGGCGGTGAAGCGGCTGCGCAGAAAGGGCAGTAAGCCTGCAGGCGTTACCCGGCTGTGGCAGTCAGTGACGGGCGCCTTGCGTACTGGTATTGATTTGTTTGTGATCTTCTCGCGGCTGTTATTGAAGCTGGTACGTATCAATCCGCACTATATGCCTATCCCGTTCACCGGCACGAAAACTGTATTGACCGGGCAGGTTAAGCAGGGGCGCGCCGTGGCGACCACTGTGCTGGATTTTGACAGGGTACGGCGGATTGCAAAACGAACCCGCTCCACCGCTAACGAAGTGCTCCTGTGTGCCTTTGATATTGGTGTACACCGGCTTTTGCAGGATCACGGTCACGTGTTTAAGAAAAGTCTGTTTACCAATATGCCGATTAATTTGCGTAAACCGGGAGAGAAGACGTCCGGCAATAAAATTGCCATTGTACCGGTAGAACTGGCGCACGGCGAAACTGATCCGTATTTACGCCTGCGACAGATCATTATTAATCACCGTATTGTAAAATTTGCAGCGCAACACGCCAGACCGGGCGCATTCAGTGCTTATACCATTGTTATCCAGTCGCTGGCGCTGGTCTATGAATGGCTGCATTTATCCAGCCTGGTTAAGCCCATTGCCAATATACTGGTGTCGAATGTACCGGGGCCCACCGATGAACGCTATCTGAAAGACAGCAAGTTGCTTGCCTGCTACCCGATTTCCACTATGACGCCGGGGGGCGGCGTCAATATTACGCTGATGACGTATGCCGGTAAGGCCAATATAGGCATGGTGTGCTGCAACAAAAACATCACGTCATTGCAGCCGCTGGTGGATTATTTTCAGGAAGCGTTCGACATGCTGGAAGCAAGTGTCGATGATCCGTCTCAGAATATTGAGGATATCGGCGAGCACATCGAAAATGTGCCGGTATCGATTGTCACCGACACGCCGCAATAATGATGCGCACAGCCTCTGTGCAGAGCACTACACCCATTGGTGTTAAAAATAAAAGCGCAGCCGGTTGTCTTCAACGCCGACGTGGTGGCCCAGACGCGCAAATAAATACTCACGCCACTGGTCATCGCGCATCTGGTGGTAAAGTTCAGCGTGAGTCAGGGCCGACTCCAGCGTTGTTTCTATCTGAGGCCGGTGATAATCAAGGATCCGCTGCATACTGCCGTTCAGATAAAGCTTCAGGTAATCCAGCGCCTGCGTTGAGACGCCGCCAGAAAGGACTGACAGCCCGCCAATCACCGATTTGCTTAGCAGGCTGCCAAACCCGCCGGGTAATAATTTGTCGATAAGAAAACGGGTATCTTTAATCAGCGCATAGTCATCGTTAATCAGGCGGGCTCCGTCAAAGCGTACATCCTCCAGGTGCAGGGTGGCTGTATCGCTCTCATAGCGAGGCCTGCAACTGGCTGTAAGCATAATATGCGCCCGGTAAATGGTGGCGCTCAGCGCGCTTATTCTGAGGCTGGCAAGTGCCTGCAGTCCAATACGGTTATCGGTCTCGTGCAGCGTAACCTGGCCGCGCTCAACTCTGACCGTCCCCTCGCCAATGGGAGGACGAATAGAAAAACGCTGGGGAAAATGGGGGGCAATGAGGTCATTAAGTTCATCAGGGGTAAAGTCGTCATGGCTTATTTTACCCAGCTTTACCAGCACCCAGCCAGCCGCCACCCGCCACTTATCCTGCCACGTTAACTGGTGCATATCCGTCACAACAATGGTTCGTTCTTAAAAAACCTTAACATAATACTACCCGCAGGTGCGCAACATTTGCTAATCTGGTCGTACCATTTGATGTTGTCGCAAGCAGCCTGTGATGTGGTGCAGTGCCGGGTCACTGCAAGCAGGCCTCACAGCTCGGAGCAGACAACGACACAGGCAGTCATTGGTGTGCCACTCGGTCAGTCAGGCGCACAAGTTTGCAGGCAGAGGATGTGGGTGTGCAGGAATCGGTTCAGACTTACGACTACATTATAATCGGCGGTGGTTCGGCGGGCGCAGTGATGGCGGCCCGGCTTAGTGAAAATCCGGCGAATCAGGTGTGTCTGCTTGAGGCTGGCGGCAAAGACAGCAATCCGCTTATTCATATTCCTTTCGGTTTATCCTTACTCAGCCGGTTCGAGGGCATAGGCTGGGGATATTATACTGCGCCACAACAACACCTTTACGACAGAGAGCTGTTCTGGCCCCGTGGCAAGACACTGGGCGGCAGCAGTTCGGTCAATGCCATGTGCTACATTCGCGGGGAGCGTGCTGATTACGATCACTGGGTAGAGCTAGGCGCCACCGGGTGGGGATTTGACGAGGTCTTACCCTATTTTAAGCAAGCAGAAGATTTTGAAGATGGCCATGATGCGTTTCATGGCACAGGCGGGCCGCTACGGGTAGAAAGTCTGCGACATAAAGAGTCGCTGTCACACGCGTTTGTCAGTGCAGCATCTGAGATTGGCACTGAGATTGTCGAGGATTTCAACCGTGAGGAGCGCGTGGGACTGGGCTTTTATCATGTCACGCAAAAGAACGGGCAGCGCTGCTCAACGGCCAGGGGATACCTGTCAGGCGCGCTTACGCGCAGTAATCTTACGGTCATAACCGGCGTATCGGCTGAGCGCATTTTGGTTAAAGACAAGCGGGCGGTTGGGGTTCAGATACGTGAAAAAGGCCGGATCCGGCGCATAAATGCGAACAAAGAAGTGATTTTAAGCGGCGGTGCCATTAATTCGCCCAAGCTGCTGATGCTTTCAGGCATAGGCCCTAAAGCGCAGTTGCAGGAGCATGGGATACACGTACAGCAGGATCTGCCCGGTGTTGGCGAAAACCTGCAGGATCACCTCGATGCCATTGTACAGATGCGCTGTAAGGCGCGCGTGGGCTATGCCGTCGCACTCAGCGCGATACCTAAATACATCAGGGCGGCGTTCAGTTACCTGTTTGGTCGTCGCGGTCTGCTGTCCTCAAATATTGCCGAGGCAGGCGGCTTCTTACGCTCGTCCCAGGCCGGTAAACAGCCGGATATTCAGCTGCATTTTCTGCCAGCGATACTGGAGGATCACGGCAGGCGCACGGCGTTCGGCTATGGCTATGGAGTGCACGTGTGCTGTCTTTATCCAAAGAGCCGGGGACGGATCACACTGCAGAGTAACCATCCCGAAGATCAGCCGCTTATTGATCCCAATTACCTGGATCATGAAGACGATATAAAGGTGATGACAGATGGGGTACGCATTGCCCGCAAAATACTGGGCTCAGCGGCGTTTTCAGACTATCAGCCCCACGAGGTTCAGCCGGGGACAGACGCCCAGGACGATGCGTCGATAGCGGAGTTTTTGAAAGAAAAAGCCGAAACCATTTACCATCCTGTGGGAACCTGCAAAATGGGCGCGCAGGATGATGAGATGGCGGTGGTGAATACCCGCTTGCAGGTACGCGGCATTGATGGGCTGCGGGTCGTTGATGCTTCTGTCATGCCCAGTCTTATTGGGGGCAATACCAACGCGCCCACCGTAATGATCGCTGAGCGAGCTGTGGCGTTTATTCGTGAGGATGAGGCGCGCCGCGCATAAATACATCCGCTGCACAGTCGCACATGTCATCAATATGACTCTGATCGGCGTAAATGCCGTCAATCAGCAGCCGGGCTATGCCGTGCAGCGTGCCCCAGGTAACCTGCGCCAGGCGCAGCGGATCCTGCTGCTGAGGCAATAACCCCTGAGCTTGCCAGTAGCGTGTCATTTCTACCTGAAACTGAAAGCACGGGTAGGCCACACTTTTCAAATCGTCGGTGGCGCTGTTGCTTTGCCAGATAGGCCGGCCAAACATCAGTTCGTACAATTCCGGGTTGCCTGCCGCAAAGCCAATATAACGATGAATAAATGTTCTGAAGCGCTGTCGGGCGGACAGTTCAGTATTATCAAAAATCTCCCGGGCAACCTGTTGCCACTGCGTAAAGCCTTCTGCCGCAATGGCACTTAACAGGGCACTCTTATCCTTAAAATGGTGATAAGGCGCAGTACGCGATACACCGGCATCTTCAGCCAGCTTGCGCAGGGAAAGACTACCTACACCGTGCTCGGCAATGCGCGAGCGGGCCGTGTTAATCAGGGTCTGGCGTAAGTCGCCGTGATGATATGACTGTGAAACCTGCGCCATCGTTACCTCAAACTTTTTACTTCATATCTTGACAGTGTCAACATACGCTTTTATCTTGACACTGTCCAGTTTGCAGAATTGTTAATGGAGAGGCCGATGACAACCCAGGCAGACGCAATCAAGCGCCACTATGAAACGCTCAGTTTACGTGTGGATGAGCAGATAGGGTATATTCAGTTATGTCGCCCAGAATCCCTGAACAGCATGATTCCGGCATTCTGGTTTGAACTGCCGGAAGCGGTGCACGCACTCGATGCCCATGGTGATGTCCGCGCCATCGTGATCTCATCTACTGGCAAGCACTTTTCGGCGGGCATGGATCTGTCGGTGTTTATGGATATGGCGAAGAGTTTTCAGGCCGATCCTGCCCGCCGTGCAGAGAAAATGCGTCGTCAGGTGCTGGAGCTGCAGGACAGCCTTTCGTCACTTGAAAAGGTCCGGGTGCCGGTACTGGCAGCGGTACAGGGCGGCGCTATCGGCGGAGCGGTTGATTTGCTGTGTGCCTGCGACATGCGTTATGCCACCCGCGATGCCTATTTTACAGTAAAAGAAACGCAACTGGGTATGACCGCCGATCTGGGGACCCTACAGCGACTACCGAAACTTATCCCCGTCGGACTGGCAAAAGAGCTGGCGTATACCGGACGTAATTTCGGCGCTAGTGAAGCGCTTCAGGCCGGCTTTTTAAATCAGGTATTTGATGACCAGCAGCAGATGCTGGACGCGGTAAAAGGCATTGCCCGTCAAATCGCTGCTAATTCACCAATGGCCGTCAGTGGCACCAAGCAGATGATCAACTATGCACTGGAGCACAGCACCGCGCAAAGCCTGGAGTATATGGCAACCTGGCAAAGCGGCATGTTTCAGATGGAAGATGTGCAACAGGCCATGCAGGCCCAGAAACAGAGGCAGGCACCTTCTTATGCGCCGCTTTTCGGTATGCAAAGCGACATCCGCGCCATGCACAAACAAAACGATTAATTTCAGGAGTTATCATGACCGTTTCCGCACACCAGACACGTGCTTATCCTCACCTTTTTCGTCCGCTGGATCTGGGTTTTACCGAGCTAAAAAACCGTATCATCATGGGCTCTATGCATACCGGTCTTGAAGAGCTGCCGAACGGCCACAAGCACATGGCTGCCTTTTATGCCGAACGGGCCCGGGGAGGCGTCGGGCTGATTGTAACAGGCGGTATTGGGCCTAATGAAGAGGGCTCTACGCACCCAGTGACACGTCGCCTGGACAGCGACAAAGCAGTGGAAAATCACCGTGAAGTGACCGATGCCGTGCATCAGGCAGGCGGTAAGATTTGTATGCAAATTCTGCATACCGGACGCTATGCCTACAGTGACAAGCTGGTGGCACCTTCAGCGGTGCAGGCACCGATCAATAAATTTAAGCCCAGAGCGCTTAAAAGCGACGAAATAGAGCAGCAAATTCAGGATTTTATCTTCGCTGCCACACAGGCACAGAAAGCTGGGTACGACGGTGTCGAAATCATGGGCTCTGAAGGGTATTTTCTGAATCAGTTTATTGCACAGCGCACTAATCATCGTGATGATGAATGGGGCGGGGATTACCAGAACCGCATTCGATTGCCGCTTGAGGTTGTCAGGCGCGTGCGTGAGGCGGTAGGTGATGCGTTTATTATCATCTACCGGTTGTCCATGCTTGATCTGGTAGAAGGTGGCTCAAGTGCCGAGGAAGTCGAGCAGCTTGGCAAAGCGATCGAACAGGCCGGTGCCACCATTATCAACACCGGCATTGGCTGGCACGAGGCGCGCATCCCAACCATTAACACCAAAGTGCCGCGTGCGGCGTTTACCTGGGTAACGGCCAGATTCAAACAGGCGCTGACGATACCGGTGATCACCTCTAACCGCATTAACATGCCGGATACGGCAGAAACCGTGCTGGCCCGCGGTGATGCGGATCTGGTGTCGATGGCCCGGCCGTTTCTGGCTGACGCCGACTTTGTTGTCAAGGCCCAGCAGGACCGGGCTGATGAGATCAATACCTGTATTGGGTGCAACCAGGCCTGTCTGGATCATGTGTTTAACGGCAAGATGACCAGTTGTCTGGTTAACCCACGCGCCTGCCACGAGCTTGAGCTGAATGTCACCAAAGCCGACGTTAAAAAGCGGGTCGCTGTGGTGGGGGCGGGCCCGGCCGGACTGGCTTCTGCAGTGACCGCGGCTGAACGTGGTCATGACGTTGTTCTGTACGATGCCGCAGACGAGATTGGCGGGCAGTTTAATATCGCCAAGCAAATTCCGGGTAAGGAAGAGTTTTATGAAACGCTGCGTTACTTCAAACGCCAGATTGAACTGCATGACAATATCACGCTGAAACTGAATACCCGCGTGGATGCCGGGATGCTGAATGAGGCTGGGTTTGATGAGGTGCTGGTTGCCACCGGGATCAGACCAAGAACGCCAGAGATTGAAGGGATTGATCATCCCAGCGTGCTGTCCTACCTCGATGTATTGCGCGACAAGAAGCCGGTCGGTAAGTCGGTCGCCATTATTGGCGCAGGCGGCATTGGTTTTGACACCGCAGAATTTCTGGCGCACGGCGACGCAACGCCCAGTCAGGACATTCCTGCGTTTATGAAAGAGTGGGGCATCGACATGAGCTTTTCAGCCCGTGCCGGAGTGGAAGGGATGACGCCACAGCCGGAGCCGTCACCCCGTGAGATTTATTTGCTGCAACGTAAAACGACACGTGTAGGCGCCGGGCTGGGTAAGACGACTGGCTGGTCTCACCGAGCCGGACTTAAAATGAAAGGCGTACACATGGTTCCCGGTGTCAGTTACGAGAAGATCGATGATGCCGGCCTGCACATTGAGGTGGACGGTGAGCGTCAGGTACTTGCCGTCGATAACATCGTAATCTGTGCGGGTCAGGACCCGCTGCGTGACCTGATTGAAGGCCTAACCTTACCGTACCACCTGATTGGTGGCGCGGATGAAGCGTTAGAGCTGGATGCCAAGCGGGCCATTGATCAGGGCACACGGGTGTGTGCTGCGCTCTGATTGGCATTTTCAAAACAGGCGGGCAGCCGCAAGGCTGCCTGTATTCTTAAACAGTTTGACGGGCCTGTTCACCTTTACTGAATTCATCAATAATGGCCTGGCAAAAGGCGGGCAAGTCATCCGGGTTACGGCTGGTGATAAGGCCCTGATCGATCACGACTTCCTGGTCATCCCACAATGCGCCGGCGTTCAGTAAGTCGGTTTTTATACTGGGGAATGAGGTCACATTTCTGTTTTTTACCACATTCGCTTCAATCAGTGTCCAGGGGGCGTGGCAGATAGCGGCCACCGGTTTATGTTTGCTAAAGAAGTCACGAACAAACTGCATGGCCTCGCAGGACATTCTTAAGCTGTCGGGGTTGGCAACGCCGCCCGGTAGTATCAGGCCGTCATAGTCCTGCGCAGACACATCAGACACGGCGTTATTTGCATCGACCATCTCGCCTTTCTCGTCATGGTTCATGCCTTGTATTGGCTTGCCATCCAGGCTGATGATATGCACCAGTGCCCCCGCTTTTCGTACTGCCTCGACCGGCTCAGACAGTTCACTTTGTTCAAAGCCATGGGTGGCGAGCACTGCGACAGACTTTCCGGTTAGCTTACTCATGATGACTCCGCTTATTGCTGTATGTGCGCGTTTATACGTGAGACTACACGTTTAGTTTGGCTTAAGCGGAGAAAGTGTCAGTGCCGCTTTTTGCTGATCGATACCAAAATGGTAGCCACGCAGTACATTCATTCCCAGCAGTCCATCGGCGTTGGGTAACACCGACGGCGGCAGAACCAGAACAGGCGTATCTTCAATGCGCAGCGGCCCGAACGTCAACACGGGTACTTCGTACATGGCCGCCCGGATCCTGCCCGCTGCGGTATTGACCGTGAAATTGCCAATAAATGGTAGTGCGCTGCGGCGTTTTAGTGCTTTGTACAGCGAATCGGTAATGGCGGTCGTACTGGCTCCCGTGTCAAACAGCAACCGGGCTGGGACACTGGCAAACCGCACATGTGCAAAGTACTGATCGCGCCCTCGCTCCAGTGCAATGGTAATCGCTTCTGATGACGTACTATCCGAAGCCCTGGTATCGGCGGTGTCTTCAGACGCAGGCACCGTGACAAGTAGTCCCCTGATCCGGCTTACAGCGGGATCCGTTGCCGGCAAAGCCGCCAGTACATCTTCGGTGAGTGTCGGTTTTTGCTGCTGTGCATACGCTTCGGCCAGCCAGCGTGCGTACTGGTAATCCGTCGGCATGCGCTGAAATAGTGGCTCCATAAATTGTGCCAGCAATGACCAGTTTGCATTCTGACGAAGCTGGGAGGCGGCGTTACTTGTCAGTGACGTAATACGCGCATTTACCTTGTCATGTACCTCAGCAGCAAGCGGCAGATCCAGCAGCGTGTAGTAATGGAGAATGGCCTCGGACAGTGGCTCCGTTTGCAGTACCAGTTCGGCTTCCAGCAATAGCATCTCCGCATCCAGCGGACTGGCTTTCAGCGCCCGGTTTAGTGCCTCTTTAAGGCGTTCATACTGGCCCGATTCGAGCCACTGACGGTACTCACTAAGCCGGTTCGGAGCAGGGGCTGTTGGGGGGGCAGCCTCAGTCGGAGCCGGGCTGACAGGCGGATTTTCCTGTCTGATGTAAGAGTGGCCATCGGTCCGTGTTTCGACCGGCGCGGATGCCTGCTTTTGCCACAGATAAACATTCAGCGCAACGGAGAGTAACAGCAATACACTTAGCAGGCCTCGCATGCGGCCTCCGATTTGCGTTCACGCCTGCTCAGAGACACAGGCAGCCCCATAACAGGTTTTAAATGCCTGCGGCATCCGTTTCGGCACACCGGTAGACAGACTGACACAGATAAACCGGGTCTGCGCTTCGAACACGGTTTTTTCGCGGCGTGTGCAAATAAACTGAAACTGCCGGGTCAGTGAGAGCTTGTTATCGCAGTCAATGATCCAGGTTGCACAAATCAGCGTGTCATCGAGGTGTGCAGGCTGCAGGTACTCCAGTTCGTGGCGGCGAATTACCATAGCACGGTCACAGGCCTGATAATCTTCAAAACGCAGCCCCAGTGCATTGGAATGGGCCCAGGCCAGCTTTTCAAGCTGGCTCAGGTAAGCCACGTTGTTCACATGGTTATAGTGATCCAGGTGCGCCTGCGTGATTTGCCACGTCTGGGTAAAAGGAGCAGGGCGTCGCCAGGGTAACGAGTCAGACATGGGGCAGAGGATTGTCCTTAGTGATATCGCGGCGCGGATCAAGCAGCGCTTCCATCAGCACGCGCTCCCGGCGCATGACCGGATCGATAAAGCTGTGCACATCGCCGATTGCGTGAAATGCATTATAGCCACGCTCGAGAAATTCGTGCAACGTCAGCAAGCCGGCCAGTTTGGCAGGTCGCCGGGCAAATTTTATCAGCATACCAATGCCACGGATATTAATGACATCGGCCAGCTCCCCACCCAGGTGTTCGATAAGGGCGATCTGCTGTTCACGTTTATCCCGCTCACCGACCTCACGGTAGGCGCAGGCATAGGTTTCGCGGTTAATGACCGGTTGGTTTTCGCCAGGCTGTGCAGCTGCCAGAGACTGGCACACCTTCATATCCAGATCGTAGGATAACGCGTTAAGTGCCAGTGCATCGTCAAGTGCGCGCAGGGCTTTGTCAGGTAATACTTTGGCTAGCTTAGGAATGACCCTGGCTAAATCAGCGTCCCGTTGAGAAAAGTCTTTGGGCCCGTAAAGCTCATCGACGAAAAACGCCATAGCCTGCTGATAATGCGGCTGGCTTGCCAGGTCATGATGGCTGGCCAGCAGTCGCTGACATTGCCATTCCTGCAACTGTGCAATGGCACCAGATAATCCCATGCGTTCGACAAGGTCGCGGTACGCATTGACCTGATGGAGATGTTTTATAATAGCGTCTGACACGTTGTCTCCGGTGCACGCCGTAGCGTGTGTTCGCATTTTTTAGCAGCTTGACCTAAGCGACGCGCAGTTTCAAGCAGGGCTGTGCCATTCGCACCGGCGCGGGGAATTTGCTAAACTTCGCGACTTTTAAGCGGTAAGAGTAAGTAAGGCACACGTGAACAGGCTTGACGACAACCTGCGGGAAGCTAAGCAGGTCGATACCCTCATCGACGCGTTTGAACAGGCATTTTTCCCACGTTACAACACGCGCCTGGTGCGGGGCGATGATGAACCTGTCTATCTGCCTGCAAACGATGTCTGCGCTTTTCATAAGATTGTGTTTGCCCATGGCTTTTTCGCCAGTGCTTTGCATGAACTGGCACACTGGTGTATTGCCGGTAAAGCGCGGCGTCTCCAGGAAGATTATGGTTACTGGTATTGCCCGGACGGTCGCGATGAACAGGCACAGCGCATGTTTGAGAAAGTAGAGGTAAAGCCTCAGGCACTAGAGAAAGCATTCAGTATTGCCTGTCAGCGTGCGTTTCAGGTCAGTACCGATAACCTTCATGGTGCTGAGCCTGACAGAGCGGCGTTTACTCAGGCAGTTGACAGGCAGTACTATCACTACTGTGAAAAGGGCTTTCCGGCGCGGGCCGCGCAGCTCATTAACGTACTGGCGCAGACGTTTGGTGGCGAGGATGCCGCCGCTCAGGCGCAAAAGCAGGTCGCATAATGCTGGAAAAAGTGCAGCAAAAAGTATTCAGGCTGGGGCTGATTGTTAATCCGTTCGCCGGTATCGGCGGCGCGCTGGCTTTGAAAGGCAGCGACGGTGCCGATATTCGTGAAAAAGCCCTGGCTATGGGCGCAGAAAAGCAGGCCAATCAGAAAATGGCCCGGGCGCTGGCCAGTTTGCAGTCGGTCTCGGCGCCGTTTCATATTTATACCGCCAGTGGTGACATGGGCAGCAGTGTGTGCGCGCAATTGGCACTGCCGTATACCGAGGTCTATCAGACCAGCGGCCAGACCGAAGCAACCCATACTCAGGCTGCCGCCAGTGCGATGCTGGAAGAGGGCGTTGATTTATTGCTATTTGCCGGGGGCGATGGCACCGCCCGAAACCTGTGTGAGGTGGTGGCAGAGCAGGTCCCGGTGCTGGGTGTTCCGGCCGGTTGTAAAATTCATTCTGGCGTTTATGCAGTTACGCCGTCGGCAGCCGGTGAGGTGCTGGCGATGATGATCAAAGGCGAACTGGTCAGCGAGGTTGACGCCGAAGTGCGGGATATTGATGAAGCGGCATTTCGTGACGGTAAGGTCATTGCCCGTCAGTTCGGTGAAATGCGGGTGCCCGAAGCGCTGAATTATATTCAGGCAGTAAAAATGGGCGGCCGGGAAGATGATCAACTGGTTCAGGAAGACATTGCCGCGTATCTCACCGAAATGATGGATGATGAGCCAGATACACTGTTCGTTATGGGATCAGGCTCCACCGTTAATACGGTTATGGCGCACCAGGACCTGGCTAACACGCTGTTAGGTGTCGATGTCGTGAAAAACGGCGAAGTGATTGCCACCGATGTTACTGCCAGGCAGTTACAATCGCTGATTGACGGTCAGCCGGCAAAAATTGTGGTCACGGTCATTGGCGGACAGGGCCATATCTTCGGGCGTGGCAATCAGCAACTCAGCCCGGCTGTCATCCGTCAGGTTGGCAGGCAGAACCTCATTATTATTGCCACCAAGCAAAAGCTTCAGGCATTGTCCTCGCGGCCACTGATTATTGATACCGGTGATGCTGAACTGGATGCTGAACTTGCCGGTACCGTTTCTGTGATCACCGGATACCGCGACCGGGTGCTATACCCGGCCCGTTAACCAACAACAAGATAGGAGAGCATTGTGCACGCAGCACCTCAGTCGCTGATTGACGAAATCACAAAAATCGAAGCGCAACTGGACGACGTCGTTAATCATGGCAGTGACGATGATTTATTTATTGCCAGTTATCTGCAGGGGCATTTTATGGTTGTCGCGCGCCCCCTGGAAGTCGAGACTGACGCCAGTGTTGAGGATTTAGATGAAGGTATGCGCAAAAGCTTTACGACGGCGTTCAGAAACCGGGAACTGGAGGAAGCCGATCAGGACAAGGTGCTGGCACTGTGGCAGCGGCTGCGCGGCTAGTGCGCAGGCGTGAATCGCAGCGCGCCAACACTATCGCCCGCAGAATTCGCAACCACGTGGCCTCCCAGACGCGCAGAATTATCATCTGAGCGCAAATTGCCTTCAGGCAGGCTGTCAGCCAGACACCTGCTCAACGATGGATTTTTGACTTACCCCGTCAGGTTTGCCAGGGACCGCCTTGATCAGGCACCTGGCTGAGCGCCTCAGCGACGGTTATCTTATTTGCATCTCCACTACCAAATTATGTCGCGAAAACGGCAAAATCCGATAGGTTGCCCGGCAGAGCATTGCCGGTTTGCGCAGTACGCGCGTCAATAAACGGGCGTTGTAGCGTTGGTGTGTTTATTGCAGAAGGCTCTGTCAGAACTGCAGGGCTGATGTTTTCCGTCAGGTCCCCGGAAACGATTTATCTATAAGGGTGATTACATGCGTTACCTCCTGTCAAGCGATGGCAAGTGTCATCGACCACATTGTATGTGGGCTGTGTTGTTCCTGATTGTGGCAGGCCTCTTTGGTTGTCAGAGTGATACGGTAAGTGATCAGCAGCGGGCACAGGCAGAGTTGGTCAGTCAGTCGCCGCTGGGCAATGTTGAGTATCACACCTATGTGCTGGCCAACGAGTTGTTCGACGGATTACGGCCAAACGGTCAGTCACGTTATGCAGTAACAGGCTTTGTCCCTGCCGATACAATGGCCTACAACGGCAACAACCAGCATCCTTTAATGATGCTGGGCCATCAGCTTGAGCAGGGACTGATTACCGAAGCCACAAAACGCGGATTTACCACTCAAGAGTTCAAACTTACGAACGATATTATTATAGGGGATGACAACGATCGGGTGCTGTCCCGGGATATCGCTCAGCTCTCCAGTGTTGAGCGCGTCGATTTTTATGTTACTGGTACCCTGGTTTATCAGCAGTCAGGGGCGATGGTCAACGCACGCATCATTAACGTGCGCAGTAAAGAAGTCGTTGCGGCGGCGACACGATTTTTCCCTGGTGAGCTGTTCTGGGAAAATGAACAGGTCACTCACCGCAACGGACAGTTATACCGAACAGAAGGTAAGAGGTAATGGTTATGAATATTCGCCAGTCAATGCTGGTCCTGGTAGTGGGAAGTCTGTCTCTGACTGCCTGCTCTTCCATGGAGTCGGACAATCAGGCGCAGCAGGACACGCGCTCACGTATGAACGTGGTGGATATTAAAGCCAGTGATCGCGCGCCAGCCCAGATATCCCGCGACGAAGCTGACCGTGTAGACAGCTTTGGTGCTATTGGCCGGCCACAGCTTTACAGCAGTGTGCAGGGCGCCTATAAAGGTAAGCCGCTGAATAAGCACGTGGGCGACTATGTGAAAAACCTGGCCCAGGATCTCATTGCCAACATGGAATACGTGTCGGATAAAACGCCGGTGGGTGTCACCCACTTCGCACTGCTTGACTCTGACCTGCAGCAAACCAATCTGCTGGGACGCCAGATGGCTGAATCATTTATGCATGAGCTGCATAAGTTCCGTATTCCGGTGATCGACTTTAAAGCCACTGACTATATTCGTATCACTGAACAGGGCGACTATGTGCTGTCCCGTGATTATCTGGAATTAAACAGCAGCCTGCCCATTGAGTATGTGCTGACGGGCACGATGACCAAACATCAGGGCGGGGTACTGGTGAACGCCCGCATTCTGGGCATGGAATCCCGCGCCGTGGTTGCCAGTGCTCAGACGCTGGTTCCCTTTTATGTGGTCGATGCGCTCATACCCAGTGATGGCAGTCAGCGCGATGGCACCCGTGATGGTGTAACCCTGAGCAAAGGATAAACCCAATGAGCAGACTGTTACCGTGTGCGCTTGTTCTGTGCGGCTGTCTCTCACTGGCAGCGTGCAGCAGCGTTGAGCAGGCAGCGCGTGATTACTGGTTAAATGATGAAGCCGAGCCGGCCACCGCTGCTGATGCCGACACGCCGCGTGTACCGGAAGGGTCTGGTCTGGCGTACCGGCCTGACTCCCGTGATCGCAAGCATGCAAGACATGCCAGACAGACGCACGCTCAGCGTGATCCGTTACATCAGGGGTTTTCACCCTCGGTGACCCACAAGCGACTTAATGATTATGCCGAGCAACTGGCCATGGGGCTGATGGACAATGCACAGGGGCTCACGCGCGAAGATTTAATCGGCGTGGCCAGCTTTGTCCGGTTTAACCGTTCGCTACAAGACACGACCGTGGTTGGCAATCAACTTGCGGAATATCTGATGGGTGAACTGCAGAGCTACGGTGTTTCAGTTGTCGACTTTAAGCTGGCAAATAACATTGCGGTAACCCCGCATGGCGACTTGGCACTGAGTCGTGACGGGAAAGCGCTGGCATCCTCACTGGCGATGGATCATATTGTCACCGGCACCATGATTGAAGATCCCCGCGGGGTACGCGTCAATGCCCGTATTGTCTCAGTGGAGAATCAGCAGCTGATGGCCAGCGCCAGCCTCTATATTCCCGGCTTTATGGTGCAAAGTGTGATCCCCGCCACCACCACCGGCCGCTAGCCAGCAACACACGCGCTTTTAAGTCGCATCTTCCCTGGAGTTGCAGCTTAACGCGTGTCCTGCCTGCCACGAATACAGTCGCGAATAATAAAGCGGTTTGGGTTAATGGCATGTAACAAATGTGCGGGTAACGGCAGTGGCGCGCCAAGTAGTGCGCTTGTCAGCGTCTGCGCCATTAATGGGGCAGTGGTTAAGCCCCGTGAGCCCAGCGCCGTCAGGGTACTGATGCGCGTAGCCGTTGGCAGCGGCATCATCGATAGCGGTTTACCTTTCTGCAACTCACTGTATAGCCGGCGCTGTTTATCAATCTCTCCGAGTGCGCCACACAGTGGCTGATGATCAGGTACACCCAGACGCACCGCAGCGCGCGCCTGGCCATCGTGCTGTAGCGACGTTATCCAGTCACACCCCGACAAAGCCTGCTGGTGAGTCGTCAGGTTTGCAGCCGATTCCTGCTGACGGGGAGAGGTATCGGTATCTTGCTTAACATAAGTAGAGCCCAGGGCATGGCGGCCGTTCAGTGCGGGTGTCAGGTACCCTTTGTGACACAGTACCTGTTTCAGCTTGCCAAGCACTGGCGTCGTGGGCACCGCCTCTACCTGCCCACGGACCGGCCTGAGCGGCACAGGGGCGAAGGCGGGCAGGCTGATGGCCTGATGGCCCGGTGCCAGAATCAGGTGATCACCGCGAAAATGACGCCCATTGGTACACACCAGTTCTACGTTATGTTGTGTTTCCGTGACTTCTCGCACTTGCGTGTCATACAGGCAGGTAAGAAGGCCGGTTTTGTTGGCGCTTTGCAGCATGGCGGCTATTAAATCAGGCGGTGACAGCCAGCCCCCCAGTGCTATCGATAAGGCTGGAAAGGGCAGCGGTACACCGGCAAGCGCCGACGTGCTTTCGGCATCAGTCAGTGTCACCAGTGTTTCGGGCCACAGTTGCGCGGCAATCAGCTTCTCATGACGGTTTTGGCTTGCGGCGTTAAAACCAAGTTGCAACACCCCGCAAAAGTCGTGGGCGACAGGGTACGCATCGGTAAGTGTATCGTAGTGACGCCGGGCATACAGAAAGCTGTGCGCCTGCAACTGACTGGCGTGACTCGCCTCACCATGAAGCTGCGGATAAAAGCCCCCCTGCGGATTTCCCGATGCTCCGCCTGCAGGTGCCTGTCCCTGTTCCAGCAGCGTCACCTTTATGCCCTTTTCACAGAGCATCTGAGCGCAACAGGCGCCGGCAAGCCCGGCACCGACAATTACCACATGATCGCCGGTGTCCAGCGTTGGCAGCGTATAAGGTGAATAGGGCGGCTGTGGCTCTCTGACGGGCTCTGTTTCCGGCGTAAACTGGCCGGTCAGCATATCGCGCTTGCGGCCAAACCCTTTGCGTTTAGTAATGGTGAACCCTGACGCGGCCAGACCGCGCTTAACCACACCGGCCGCTGTAAATGTTGCGAAGCTGCCCCCGACTTTAGTCAGTCTGGCCATCTGATCAAATAAGGCATCCGTCCACATATCCGGGTTTTTACTGGGCGCAAAACCATCCAGAAACCATGCATCAATGAGCCCCGCTGACGGACAGGCCCAGCTGGGCAGCAGTTCGTGCGCATCGCCCATCCACAGATCCAGGGTTACTGATGCGTCGGCAAATTCAAGCCGGTGGCAGCCATGCATGGCGACCGGGTATTGCGCATCAAGCGTTCGTGCCTGCTCCTGCAGAGCGGGAAAGGCCGAAAGCGCCCGCGACATATCGTCCCGGCAAAGCGGAAACTTTTCCAGCGAAATAAAATAAAGGTGCTGAAGTGGGTGGTCTGGATTCGCGTGGCGAAACGTCTGAAATGCTTGCATCGCGACCAGAAAATTAAGGCCGGTGCCAAAACCGGTTTCGGCTATGACAAAGCTTCGTTGTTCACACGCCTGCCAGCGCGCTGGCAGATCATTGCCTGCGATAAACACATGCCGCGTTTCGTCGATTCCGCTGTCATTGGAAAAATAGACATCGTCATAGTCGTTGGCGACCGGGGTTCCGGCTGCATTAAAGTGGACGGTTGCTGTTTTAGATTTCACCGGCATTTCATATCAGTGGAGAATGGCGCTAAGTTTACAGGTGCACGCACGCAGCGCCAAGCGTATCGCACCCCTTGTGGGTTATCTGGCGGCATACTGAGTGAAACTTTTGTGAACGTTTCATGCCCAAGTACAAGCGTATAGCGAATGGGGGTATAGTGAGTCTCACAGCCTGCAGGCTTGCAAATCGTGCACAGACGCGGCATGTTGCTGACAGCAACTGGGCCATGAAAATTATCGTAAAAGAGCAGACCACTTTGTTCTGTAAAATCGTTACCATAGGCCGCACAAACGCAAAGGGTAGATTATGAAAAGAGCAGTAATTACCGGTATGGGTATTGTATCCAGTATCGGCGTCAATAAAGACGACGTACTTGCGTCGCTAAAATCCGGCAAGTCCGGCATCACTTTTTCTGAACAGTTTGCCGAAATGAAATTGCGCAGCCAGGTGTGGGGTAACATAGATCTGGACGTGAAAGAACATATCGACCGCAAAACCCTGCGCTTCATGGGCGATGCCGCAGCCTATGCCTATATTGCCATGCAGCAGGCCATTGAAGACGGTGGTCTGAGCGAAGATGATATTTCTAACGAGCGTACCGGTATTATCGCCGGTTCCGGTGGTGCTTCCAGCGAAAACCAGGTGCTGTCTGCAGACATTTTACGAGAGAAAGGCGTAAAGCGCATGGGGCCGTACATGGTCCCGCGATGCATGGCATCGACCGTCTCGGCCTGTCTGGCCACACCGTTTAAAATTAAAGGGATTAACTACTCCATCGCGTCAGCATGTGCGACCAGTGCTCATTGTATTGGTAATGCGCTTGAGCTTATTCAACTGGGTAAGCAGGATGTGGTCTTTGCTGGCGGTGGTGAAGAACTGCACTGGACACTGTCGAGCCAGTTCGATGCCATGGGTGCATTATCTTCTAAATATAATGACACGCCAGAAGCAGCTTCGCGCACCTACGACAGCGGCCGTGATGGCTTTGTCAGCTCCGGTGGGGGCGGCATGGTTATCGTCGAGGAACTGGAACACGCGCTTGCCCGCGGCGCCAAAATTTACGGTGAAGTGGTCGGTTATGGCGCCACGTCGGACGGTTTCGACATGGTTGCGCCATCGGGTGAAGGGGCGATCCGCTGTATGAAAATGGCGATGCAGGGCATCGATGAGCCTATCGATTATCTGAATACCCACGGCACCTCGACCCCGGTAGGCGACGTTAAGGAGCTTACTGCAATCCGGGAAGTGTTTGGTAGCAGCAAAGTACCGATCAGTGCGACCAAGTCGCAAACCGGTCATGCACTGGGTGCAGCAGGCGTGAATGAAGCGATTTACAGCTTGCTGATGATGGAAAATAGCTTTATTTCACCGTCAATCAACATCGATAATCTGGACGAAGAGGCCTCTGGCCTGGATATTGTTACCTCGCCTCGGGACGCCACCTTAAATACTATCATGTCGAACAGCTTCGGCTTTGGTGGTACCAATGCAACGCTGGTATTTAAGCGTTTCTCTCAGTAGCCTGACGGATTTGGTGCAGGCCTGACAGGCCTGCACCCGGACCTGTTTAAACCTTCCCTAATTGCCTGCCGCCAGCGCGGCAGGCGACAAAATCGTAATGCGCCGGTATCTCACCTCTATCAACCCCTCATCCTGTAAGGATTGCAGCATCTGATTTACCGTCTGTCTGGAGCTGTTCAGCATTTGAGCAAGCGACTCCTGAGACAGGTTAAGGGTAATAGGTGTCGCATCTGGCAGGATCTGCCCATAGCTGCCCAGCAGCATCAGCAGACGTCTGATTAGCTGTTCACGCAGACTCAGACTGGCGCTGGCATCAATAAACTGAAACGCACTGCGTACCCGGGAACAGAGCAGCCGGGTAAAGTGCGGGTAGAGTGCCGGCTTGGCGCTAAGCAGATGCTGAAACCGTGCGCGCGGGATCATCGCCAGCACTGTGTCCTGCTCGCAATAGACGGTATGGGTGCGCGGCGCGTCATCAAACATTGCAATTTCGCCAAACCAGTTGCCCGGTTCCAGCAGCGTTAGCAGCATTTCCCGGCCTCCTTCAGAGTGTTGTACCACCCGCAAACGACCCTCACAGATCCCATACAATCCGTCTGCTTTGTCGTGTTTTTCATGTACTGTCTGGCCCTGTTTGACCGTACGCAGCCGGACTGCGTTAAACAGGCAGTCCTGAAGTTCGGCAGGCATCGCTGAAAACCAGTCCGGGCGGGAGAGTAATTCTCGATATTGGTTTAACATTTTTGTTACATTGTCGTTTATACGACAGTTTAGTCTAACGGAAGGCCGTACAGTAGAAAATACTTCATTAACGCGCCAAGAGGTCTGTCGAGCTGTGCCGTTTATACAAAGCGGTTGTGTAAAGACCTGCTTGGCCTGAACCAAAGAGACAGCAGGGGAAAACAATGCAATCGGTAAAAAATAGTGTAAGTGAGCAGGAGTGGCAGATGCGGGTTGATTTAGCGGCCTGTTACCGCGCTATCGCGCTGTACGGCTGGGACGATTTGATTTTTACACATATTTCTGCACGGGTGCCGGGGCCGGAGCATCATTTTCTCATCAATCCCTACGGCATGATGTTTGATGAGGTGACGGCGTCCAGCCTGGTTAAAGTTGACCTTAACGGCGATAAGGTAATGGACAGCGACTACGATATTAACCCGGCAGGATTTACTATTCACAGCGCCGTGCATGAAGCAAGAGACGACGCAAAGTGTGTGATCCACTTGCACACGGTGGATGGGGTGGCAGTATCTGTGCAGGATGACGGACTCCAGCCCTATTCCCAGCAATCGCTGTTTCCGCTTGCATCGCTGTCTTATCATGATTATGAAGGCGTTGCGCTGAACCCAGAGGAAAAAGCCAGGCTGGTTAGCGATTTGGGGGACACACAGTTTATGATCCTGCGCAATCATGGCCTGCTGACCTGTGCAGAGAGCGTGGCAGATGCATTTCTGTTTATGTTTATTTTACAGCGTGCCTGCGAAATTCAGCTAAAAGCACAGGCCAGCGGCCAGTCGCTGACGAAAATTGATGCACGGATTGTGGCGGGTATCCGTGCTCAGGCCGCGGAAGTGACCCGACAGGCCGGCGGCTCACTGGCCTGGCCGGGTATTCGACGCCGTCTGGACCGTCAGTTGCCGGGGTACGATAAATAACTCGCTGATACTGGCGAACGGAGGAATAATCAGTTAGCGTACGCACCATAATACGCTGACAGCCCCGTACGCCATGACCATACTAGTAGAAGACACCATTCCTTTTGGCGATGAGTACTTTTCCACACTCGGACACGTTCGGCGATATGCATGGCAGTCCCTTACGCCCGCCGAGTTGTCCGATGTCGACTATCTGGTGGTTCGCTCCACAACAAAGGTGACCCCGGCGTTGCTGGCAAAGGCCAGCAAGCTGAAACTTGTCACCACTGCCACCGCCGGTACTAATCATATGGACACCCACTTTTTAGATAAAGCGGGTATTGCCTGGAATTCTGCCGCAGGCTGCAATGCCCTCGCCGTTGCCGAATATGTGATTAGCGCACTTTTGCATGCAGCCCGGGATAACCGGCTGCGCTGGCCGCAGTGTACAGTAGGTATTGTCGGCGCGGGCAATGTCGGCACAGCGCTGGCACGCGTACTGACGGTGCTGGGCATCAATTACAAACTGTGCGATCCCCCCAGACAGGAAGCCGGCGACCCCCGTGAGTTTGTCAGCCTGTCTGAGGTGCTGAACTGTGACGCCATATCGCTGCATGTTCCTCTCATAAAGAGCGGTAAACATGCGACGCAAGGCATGGTGAATGCGACGGTACTTGCTCAGTTAACAGCTTCTCAGGCGCTTATAAATGCCTGCCGCGGTGAAGTGGTGGACGAAGCGGCGCTGGTTGAGCGCTGTCAGGCAGACGCCCCACCAACCGTGATCCTCGATGTATTTGAAAATGAGCCTGCCATTGATCTCATTACCATGGATCTTGCCTGGTTGGCGACCCCGCATATCGCAGGGCACTCCATCGAAGGTAAAGTGCGAGGCACTCAATTGGTGTACGAACAGGTGTGTCAGGCAATGGGGCTGACACCCACACTGGAACTGGATGACTTTCTAACCGCTGTCGAACCGGTTCATATTCAACTCTCATCCCCTGACGCGAGCAGCCTTACATTGCCGGATCTCACCAGCATTTGGCATAGGGTTTATGATATTCAATATGATGATAGGCATTTTAGAAAAGGCATGGCAGAATCAGATCAGTTCGCGTCGCTGCGTAAGCATTACCGGGTCAGGCGCGAATGTGCGGCGTTCACACTGATGTTCCCGCATACGCTGTCTGCCGGTATCAGACGGCAGCTCAATGGGTTGGGGTTTCGTTTTAGTACCCATCCTCCAATGTAAATTTTAAACGATACCTGCTGGTGTCGTGTTAACGCAGGAGATACTCCCACTATGTCACAAGCCTTCGACGTTGCCGTACTCGGTGCAACCGGTCTGGTTGGTCAGACCATGATTGAAATTCTGGAAGCCCGCGGTTTTCCGGTTAACACCCTGTACCCACTTGCCAGTAAACGCTCGGCCGGCACCACGGTGACTTTCAAGGGCGAAGACGTCGAAGTACTGGATGCCGATACGTTTGACTGGAGCCGTGTGCAGTTTGGCTTTTTCTCAGCCGGTGGCAGCATTTCTGCTGAGATTGCACCAAAAGCTGCAGAGGCCGGTTGCATTGTCATCGACAATACCTCGCACTTTCGCTATGACCCGGAAATCCCGCTGGTCGTGCCGGAAGTGAATAGTCATGCGCTGGCTGACTTCAGAAATCGCAATATCATTGCTAACCCAAACTGCTCCACCATTCAGATGCTGGTGGCACTTAAGCCAATTCAGGACGCTGTGGGGATTGACCGGATAAATGTCAGCACCTACCAGTCTGTGTCTGGCGCGGGTAAAGAGGCCATGGAAGAGCTGGCCAAACAGACGGCGCAATTGTTAAATGCAAAAGAAATCACAATTGATGCCTTCAGTCGCCAGATTGCGTTTAATGCGATTCCGCAAATTGATGTGTTCATGGACAACGATTACACCAAAGAAGAAATGAAAATGGTGTGGGAAACACAGAAAATCATGGGCGACGACAATATTCGGGTCAACGCCACTGCCGTGCGTGTCCCGGTGTTCTATGGCCATGGCGAAGCGGTCCACCTGGAAACACAGCAGCCCATTGATGCAGAGCAGGTTAAACAGCTACTGATGGATTCACCTGGGGTGCGGGTTTATGAAGAAAGAGATGCGTTCCCCACGCAGGTCAGTAGCGCTAGCGGCAACGATCTGGTGCATGTAGGACGTATCCGCAACGACATAACGCATCCGACCGGCCTGAACATGTGGGTCGTGTCTGATAATATCCGTAAAGGCGCGGCCACTAACAGTGTGCAAATTGCAGAAGTACTTATCCGCGACTACCTCTGATAGTGGCTTTACGCTGCTGCCACCCCTGTGTGGCAGCAAAGGCCTTATGGCAAGACTGGGTTACCGCACACAGGCGGTAATCCAGTCCTGGATGAGCTGGCTGTAAATTTTCCCGCCAGCCTGCCGATATCAAATTTAAGACATTCGCTCCGGTCACCTGGCGTGCTGCACGTCGGCATAATGGCCCGTCGTTCAGCGGCTGTGAGTGCCTGCTGGGAAGCGCCGGGGGCACGTTCTGAAAGACGCGTTTGTTGTGTCAGGCAACTTGCCAGGTGCGCCGGTCATTGCCAGCGAAACCTGTCTTGCCGATAGGCATGTCAGAACTTGCTGAATGGCCATAGACTTATTCGCATCTTTCCTAGATCAGGTGCAGTAAGTGGTTTATAGTTTCGACATAGTCACCGACCGCCCTAAGCATTCTGGAGTATTTTTTGCATAGGATTCAGGAATGTAGTCCTGTGACGGGATCCTGACAGTCCAGTTGCGGGAGAAGTAAGCGACATCGTCGCACCGGGGACACGAACAAAAGAATAATAGCAGAGGGACGGGGTCTTATGAGACCCGCACTGCTGCGATTGACCGCCATTTCGGCGTGGTGGTAATGACGCTTGAGGGCAACAGAGACGCTATGAAATTGCATTTGACGGGCACACTGCTTCTGGCATGGGTACTGAGTATCACTCCGCTTATGGCCTCTGCACAGGATGTTGCCACGCAACTCAAAGGGCCTAAAACTGCTACCAGCCAATACTCCGGGCTGGAATACGGGCCCATAGACTCGCAGGATACGCTGTGGCGTATCGCTGAGCGTTACCGGCAAAACAAGAACCTGAGTATTTATCAGGTCATGGTCGCCATCTATGAGCTCAACCCTGATGCCTTCGAAAATGAAAACCTTAATCTGCTGGTTGATGGCGCGACCCTCAAGCTCCCGTCAGAACGCTATATTTCCCGCATTGACAGTGAACAGGCGCGACAGCGATCTGAGCAGGATGATCGTAATTTCTCATCAGCGCAAAATCAGCCCGGCGACAGCCTTAAAAACCTTAAACCCACCGTCCCCCTTGTTAATCAGCAGGATCTCTCTCAAACAAAAAACGATATAGAGCAAAAAATTACGCGGCTGGATGAAGAACAGGCCCGCCAGTTCGACGAACTGCGTCAACAATTTGCTATGTCGCTGGAAAATGTCCAGGCCATTCTCGATGAAAACCGCAAGCTGTATGAGCGGGTTGAAAACGTTAACGAAGATCTGCAAAACCTCAAAGGCCAGGTTGAGGGCGATGTTAAAAGTCAGATAGACACGCAGGTAGCGCTGCAGCAGGAATTGCTGGCTATGATCAAAGAAGAGCAGGCGCAGCGCAAGACAGAGCAATCGAGTGGTCTGATGGCGGCGCTAAGCAGTCCGATGGCGCTTATTATTGGTTCGGGCGTGCTGACGCTGGCATTGCTCGGTGGGGTGGCAGCGTGGTTGCTTGGCCGGAAGTCTCAGCCCCAGCCCGACGACTCGCCACAACCTGTGTCTGCCGCTGCAGATCGTGTAGATACCGACGATGACATTGACGATTTGACCACCGAGCTGTCCAGCGAGCTGGAAGAGAAATCTGAGTTCAGTGATGATGATTTGTTTAATGACGATGATCTTCTTGATGATGTACTTTCCAGCGAACTGGAAGACGCGCTGGATGACGAGCTTGAAAACTTCGCCGAACTGGACGATGACATGCTGGTGCCTGAAGAAGACGACAAGGATGAGTTTGAGTCTGGCGACAGCGAACTGGATCAGAATGAACTGGACAGCCTTTTCGATGAAGATGATTTGTCTGAAACAACGCTGGAGCCTGATGACGACGATGATCTGGAAGGCATTGACCTCTCTTCAGACGATGATGACGATGACGCTTTGCAAGGGGTTGATGAGGACAACGACGCGGCTGAGCACGCACAGCAGGACGACGACGAGGAGCCTGTCCTTCCAGAAGAGGATGATGATGAGGCAGACGAGCCGGAGGACGCGCCGGTCGATCTGGACGAAGAGGACGAGTTTGAAGCGAAGCTGACGGAAGATTCAGTGGCCGAAGAAGACAGCCTGGCCATGTCTCAGGAACAGGTGGGAGTAGCGTCGGATGACGCCTCGCTGAGTAAACCCGATGTCGATGACAGTGATGACAAGCCAGAAATCAGTATTGATGAACTGCTGGAAGATGAAGAGCAGGACACCGATCCCTCACGTCTGAGCGAAGATACCGAGATTAATGAGGATACGCTGGAGAAACTGGACGAGGAAATTAACCAGAAAAACCAGGAAATCGATCGTCTGGCGGATAATATCATTGGCGAGATCGAACAGCTTGAAATGATGGGTGGTCTGTCAGCAGCCGATGACGAGACAGACATCGAAGATGATGAAGAATTCGGTGACACGGACAAGTCGTCATCACAGTCTATTCAGGATCTGGATTCGATTACGGATGATATCGATATTGATGAAATGGAAAACGCTGATGAGTTCAGCGATCCAATTTCAGATGAGCTGATCGAAGAGTTACAGGCAGAAGACGAAAAGTCTGATGCGGCGCAGGACGCCCTGGCCGATGAGCTGCTGGCTGAGCTGGGAGTCGGCGATGACAGCGATGTTGAGGACGCTCAGGCTGATTTCGGTGGGCAGGATGAATCTGACGGTGATGATAACGTCGAACTTGAGGACCCGCTTACCGACGAACTACTGTCGGAACTGGAAGCAGAAACCGAGCCGGATGATGATGCTGGCGGTAACGCAGAGGTGGACGCCGATTCGTTTGATGATCCTCTGACCGATGAGCTGCTGTCTGAACTTGAGGCTGATGATGCGTCACAAGAAACCGATGCAGACACTCAAACAGATGAGACAGTAACGCTTGATGATCCGCTTGCCGACGACTGGCAACCCGATGCCGCTGCAGACGCAAAAGATGACGCAGATGATGACACAGTAAGTGATGTACCAGAGCAGGCTGATGCGCAGGACGAGCCTGCCACACAGCCTGATGAAGACGCTGAGCCGGATGTGATTGCCGACGCAGAAGACAACGCCGATGACACCGTAAGCGAGGAACCGGCGCAGGAAGAAATGCAGGACGAGCCTGCCGCACAGCCTAATGAAGACGCTGAACCGGATGTGGTTGCCGACGCAGAAGACGACGCCGATGACACCGTAAGCGAGGAACCGGCGCAGGAAGAAATGCAGGACGAGCCTGCCGTACAGCCTGATGAAGACGCTGAACCGGATGTGGCTGTCGACGCAGAAGACGACGCCGATGACACAGTAAGTGATGTACCAGAGCAGGAAGAAATGCAGGACGAGCCTGCCGCACAGCCTGAAGAAGACGGACAGGATAAGGCAGAGGCACAACCTGAGAAAGATCAGGACGCGACAGACGCGCTGGACGATGCACTGGAAGACTTTGATCGGCAGATAATGGATGACCTGCCATCAATGACTGACGAAGACTACACGGCGTCGGAAAAACAAGACGGTGAGAGTGACAGCGAAGACTTCGACGACAGTATTCTTAATGCGGCTTATGACGATGCGGATACATTTGAGCTTGAACAGGAGCAGGACGGAGTAGAGCCGGCGAGCAAGGCCGCAGACCCTGAGATCAATGAGCTTGAGGATGTGCCGGGACTGGATGACTGGTTAACCGACAATGACAGCGACAGTGAAGATGAAGAAATCTTCAATGAGCTGGAAAATGCAGAGTTTGACGACCTGCTCAGTTCGATTGAATCAGAGCGGGATGAAGAGGCACGTAAGCCAACGCTGGATAATCCCGATTTAGATCTCGATTCACTGTTAAACGAATCAGAGCCGGATGAGGAAGATAACAAGACTCAACGTAATGCCCGCGAAGACGACTTTCTGGATGTTGAAGCGCTGATGGATGACAGTCTGGATGAAGACGACGAAGATCTGGATGACACGCCGCTGGATCTTGATGTGAGTCTGTCAGAGTTTTCCGGTGTCGGCGATGATGACGACGTCATTGATATCGACAAAGATGCCGGCCAGAACGCCAATCTGGATCTGGCCAGAGCATACATTGAGATGGACGATACCGACAGTGCCAGGGAATTGCTGGATGAAGTGCTCAAGCACGGTGATAACGCGCAAAAGCAGGAAGCACAGACAATACTGGACGCTTTGTCCTGAAGCGACTTCACAGCGCAGGGATAAGTCTTTACACTTAGCCGTTTTTTAATGGTTGTGGAGATTCAGGGAACATGGCTCGTATAGCACTTGGTATTGAATATGATGGCGCGGCGCTCAATGGCTGGCAGCGCCAGCGGGAGGTGCCCAGTGTTCAGCAATACCTCGAGCAGGCCTTAACCCGGGTCGCCAATACGCCCATCAATGTTCAGTGCGCTGGTCGCACCGATGCAGGTGTGCATGCCACAGGGCAGGTAATACACTTCGACTGTGAACACCACCGGCCGGAACGGGCCTGGACACTCGGTGTTAACGCGAACCTGCCAGACTCGGTCGCCGTTACCTGGTGTAAAAGCGTAAGCGATGAATTTCACGCGCGTTTCTCTGCCACCCACCGTCGTTACCGGTACGTTATTTACAATGCAAAACTGCGTCCCGCGATTCTGGGGAAGGGGGTCACGCATGAATACCGGGAGCTTGATACACACAAAATGCACGACGCAGCGCAGGCGCTGGTAGGCGAGCAGGACTTTACCTCGTTTCGCGCTGCACACTGTCAGTCTCATACGCCTTTTCGCAATGTCACACATGTGGAGGTGTCCCGGCAGGGCCGTTATGTTATTATCGATATCCGGGCCAATGCCTTTTTGCATCATATGGTACGTAATATAGCCGGCTCACTGATGGAAATTGGTGCCGGTGAACAGCCGGTAAATTGGATAGCCCAGTTGCTGGCACTTAAAGATCGTACGCAGGCCGCTGCTACCGCAAAACCTCATGGTCTGTATCTGGTTGAGGTCACCTATCCCTCACAATGGGATATCCCCTGGCACCCGGCGGGCCCTTTGTTTTTGTCTGAGCGACCATAGCGTACCAATATAGCCGCCTGCGAAGAGGAAGTTGGTAAGGCAAACGCACGGGAATGACTTCTTAGACCAGTTTTGTTTTTTGCATTTTCCTGTAATGTGGTCTAATACCGCGCTATATTACGAGATTCAAACAACGTTCGCTGTCTGATACAAACAATCACATCAAATCAGTCATGCGTCTGTGACAGTGATAAAAGGATTCGATTTCCATGAGCTGGATTCAAAAAATTCTCCCCCGCACACAAACCTCTACCAAGGGCAATGTACCCGAGGGCATCTGGTCAAAGTGTTCATCCTGTCAGGCGGTGCTGTATCGCAACGACCTGGAGAAACAACTGGAAGTCTGCCCGAAATGTGATCACCACATGCGCATTGGCGCCCGCCGTCGCATAGATTCGTTTTTAGACGAGGGTGACCGTCACGAAATCGGTGCACAGCTTGAACCTCAGGACATCCTGAAGTTTAAAGACTCAAAGCGTTATAAAGATCGTATTAGCGCGGCACAGAAAAGTACCAAAGAGAAAGACGCATTGATTGTGATGCAAGGCAAACTAAAGGGTATGCCTGTTGTCGTAGCGTCTTTCGAATTTGCCTTTATGGGTGGTTCAATGGCGTCGGTCGTTGGTGCCCGGTTCGTAGCAGCGGTCAATACCTGCCTTGAACATAACATGCCACTGGTGTGTTTTTCAGCCAGTGGCGGCGCGCGCATGCAGGAAGCACTCATGTCGCTGATGCAGATGGCAAAAACCTCGGCGGCGCTGGCCAAGCTCAGCGAACGCGGCATTCCCTATATATCTGTGCTGACCGATCCGACCATGGGCGGTGTATCAGCCAGTTTGGCCATGCTGGGAGACATTAACGTGGCTGAACCAAAAGCACTGATTGGTTTTGCGGGACCTCGCGTGATCGAGCAAACCGTGCGGGAGACTTTGCCAGAAGGGTTTCAGCGCAGTGAATTTTTGCTGGATAAGGGCGCGATCGACATGATTGTAGATCGTCGTGAGATGCGGGACCGCCTGCACGGGGTGCTGAGCAAGCTGCACCACGCGCACGCGTGAGCGGAGCGTTATACGGCGACAGGCCGTTGCCCACCACATTAACTGAGTGGTTAGGCTATTTAGAGTCCATACATCCCAGTGCTATTGATATGGGCCTGGCGCGCGTGCGCCAGGTTGCTGACGCGATGACACTATCACTGTCACAGAGCACCGTTATCACAGTTGCCGGCACTAACGGTAAAGGCACAACCTGCCGTCTTATTGAAGCCATTCTGTTAAGCCAGGGCAAAACTGTTGGTGTTTATTCCTCACCCCACTTAACCGATTACCGTGAACGGGTGCGTATCAATGGTGAGCTGCTGGACGAACAGGCCTATTGTGATGCCTTTGCGCGGGTAGAGGCTGCGCGAGACGATACAACTCTCACCTATTTCGAGTTTGGCACGCTGGCCGCGCTGGACATGTTCAGTCAGCAACGACCCGATGTCGTGCTGTTGGAGGTGGGACTGGGAGGACGTCTTGATGCGACCAATATTCTTGATCCGGACCTGGCCGTCATTACGACTATCGATCTTGACCATCAGGCCTGGTTAGGTAACACACGCGACGCCATTGCCCGTGAAAAAGCCGGCATTTTTCGCCGGGACGGTGAGGCGGTCATTGGCGAGTTAGCTGCGCCAGACAGTCTTAAAGCTAAGGTTGATGAACTGAATGTGTCGGCCAGTTGGGCGCAACAGGACTTTATCGTCAGTGAACAGGGCACACACTGGCGCTGGCAGTTTGGTGATACCCAGCTTGACGACTTACCACGTCCGCAGATCCCGTTACAGAATGCGGCTACCGCACTCGCTGTGCTATACCGGCTTGGCTGGCTGCAGGACGATGAGGGGCTGCGCAACAGTATTGCTTCGACATCGCTGGCAGCGCGTTGTCAGCGCATTGCTACGCAACCAGAGGTGATTGTCGATGTAGCGCATAATCCTCAGGCGACGCGTGCGCTTCGTCAGTGGGTTGATCGTCAGACTCAGGCCCCGCTGCATATTGTTGTGGGAATGCTGAATGATAAAGCGATCACAGAAAGTCTGCTACCGCTGACCGACCTGGACGCTAAGTGGTATGCCGCGGGAATTGCAGGTAGCCGGGGATTAACGGCTGATGAACTGATAAAAGCCGCGCAGGACGCGGGGATCAGGCACATCGAGGCTTATCCCAACGTGCGCAGTGCGTATACAGCGGCCTGTGGTAATGCCAGCGAATCGTCACGTATTTTAGTATTTGGCTCTTTCCTTACTGCGGCAGATGTATTAGCGTTGCACTCTGACAGTAGCGGTAGTGAGCAATAGGAGAGAGCTGTGGCGTCGGGATTTCAGAACCGGCTGATTGGAACCGTGATTGTGGTTGCGTTAGCAGTGATATTTCTGCCGGATTTCCTGGATGGCAAAAAACAAAGCAACAAAACGGCGTTTGAAAGCGTGCCTGCCAGTCCGGCAAAAAAGCCTATTGTTAACCCTGAGCCGTTTCCTGGTGAGCGTGTTGCCAGCGGCGCTGAACGGCCTATGGAAATTGTTGACGACGTCGCTGTCGATGCATCGCCTGACGCCAGTGACACCGCTAAGGCGGCTGACGACACGCCGGCCCCTTCAGAGGACACCCTCGCCAGTCAGACCGTTGTGGACAGTCCCGGCGAAGCTGATGATGCCGGTTGGGTAATTCAACTGGGCAGTTTCCGTCATCAAAAAAATGTCAAACAACTGCTGGCGAAACTGGAAAGTGCCGGTTATCGCGCCTTCAGCCGGCCTATTAAAACCAGCTCTGGCCCGCTTACCAAGGTATTTGTTGGTCCTGATCTGGACAAAGCGAAGCTGGAATCGGCGCTTCCTCACCTAAAAACAGTCACTGGGCTGAAAGGCCGGGTAACCGAGTTTAAAGTGCAGTAAGCCGGCATGTTTTCGTTACAGCAGCCCGCATAATGTCTCTGGTATAAACGCACAGAGAATTACAATTGCACACTGGTAATCTACTTACCTTCTGTTAGAATGCGCGCCATCTTGCCGGGGGATAGAAATCGGCCAGCAACGAACGTCGACCTGCGGGTCGCAGACTGAGAGATCATGAACTGGGTAGACTTTTCCATACTGGGTATCATTGCGGTATCTACCTTAATAAGCCTTATCAGGGGCTTTGTGAAGGAGGCCATTTCACTGGTTGTATGGTTCGGTGCGCTTTTCATTGCCAGTCACTTTTATGCCGATCTTGCCGTCTATTTTACAGGCATCACTGACGTCTATTTGCGCAATGGCGCTGCCATCGCTGTGTTATTTATAGCCACGCTCATCATTGGCGGATTATTAAACTATTCAATCAGCCAGTTGGTTGTGGCAACCGGCTTATCCGGCACAGACAGGGCGCTTGGCATCGTCTTTGGTGCATTAAGAGGGGTGCTTATCGTCAGCGCGCTGCTATTCTTTATGGATACCTTCACGCCCTCTGCTGGGTCAGACTGGTGGCAACAGTCCATTCTGATCCCGGAATTTGCAGTCATCATTGAGTGGTTTTTTACGTTTGTAAAAGACAGCTCCAGTTTCTTAAAATCCGCTTGAAATAGGTAACGCAACTATGTGTGGTATTGTCGGAATTGTTGGAAAAACACCGGTCGCGCAGTCATTGTACGACGGCTTAACGGTTTTACAGCACCGGGGCCAGGATGCCGCAGGGATCATGACAATTGATCAGAATATGTTCAATCTGCGCAAGGCCAACGGACTTGTTCGGGACGTTTTTCATACCCGTCATATGAAGCGCCTGACCGGTAATATGGGCATTGGTCACGTGCGTTATCCTACCGCTGGATCATCAAGCTCTGCCGAGGCGCAGCCATTTTATGTGAATTCGCCTTTTGGCATTGCGTTTGCGCATAACGGTAACCTGACTAATGCGCACGAGTTGCAGGAAGAAGTGTTTCGTATTGCCCGCCGTCATATCAATACCACATCAGATTCAGAATTGTTGCTGAACATTCTGGCGCATGAACTACAGGAAGCGACCGACTTTACGGTTACGGCAGACGATATTTTCGAAGTCGTAACGAAAGTTCATAAGAAAATTCGTGGTGCCTATGCTGTGGTGGCTGCCATCATCGGGCAGGGCGTGGTGGCATTTCGCGACCCGCATGGTATTCGTCCGCTGGCACTGGGCAAACGCGTGACCGAAATGGGTGAAGAATACATGGTCGCCTCAGAAAGTGTGGCGCTTGATGCAGTCGGCTTTACGTTTATTCGTGACGTTGCGCCTGGTGAGGCTGTATTTATTACTGAAGCTGGCGAGTTGCACACTAAACAGTGCGCTGAGAACCCGGTAACTGCCCCCTGTATTTTTGAATTTGTTTATTTTGCCCGCCCTGACAGCTTTATCGACGGGGTGTCTGTGTACGCATCGCGGGTGAATATGGGCCGTAAGCTGGGTGAGAAAATTGCACGTGAATGGGCCGACATGGACATTGATGTCGTGATCCCGATTCCCGAGACGTCCATGGACGTTGCCCTGCAGATCGCGAATACGCTGAAACTGCCTTACCGTCAGGGCTTCGTGAAAAACCGTTACATTGGCCGCACGTTCATTATGCCGGGCCAGACAATGCGTAAAAAGTCAGTTCGCAAGAAGCTCAACGCCATTTCTTCAGAATTTAAAGGCAAGAACGTGCTGTTGGTTGACGATTCCATCGTACGCGGTACGACGTCGGGACAAATTATTGAAATGGCCCGTGAGTCTGGGGCGAAAAAAGTATACTTTGCTTCTGCCGCGCCAGAGATTCGTTTTCCCAATGTTTACGGCATTGACATGCCATCAGCGAACGAGCTGATTGCGTACGGCCGTGAAATTGATCAGATTGCCGATCTGATTCAGGCTGATGGGCTGGTATTTCAGGACTTAACAGACCTGGTAGATGCAGTTAAAGAAGAGAACGACAATATTCAGCGTTTCGAAACCTCGGTATTTGATGGCAATTACATTACGGCTGATATCGATCAGGAATACCTTGAACGGGTAGATATGGCGCGTGGGGAAAAGACCCGCAATGCGCCGGTTCTGCAGGCCGAGCTGAGTAATCTGGATCTGTACAATATGGATTCACAGGACTAAGCCATATTTCACAGGACTAAGCCATAAAAAAAGCCGCTTTCGCGGCTTTTTTTAATTGTGTACGTAAACCGGTCCCATACCCGAGCTCCATAAAATGACTGACAGTGCCATCAGGATCACCAGCAGCACCAGGCCGCAGGTCACCACAGAGCTGGAGTAGATAAAGCCTTTTTCTTCTGGCATATGCAATAAGATAGGTACGCCAGAGTAAAGCAAATAAACGGAATAACTGATACCGACCAGCATGGCGGTCATCACGAACCACAGCTCAGGATACAAACCTGCAAATCCGACCATAAACAGTGGCGTTGCCGTATACGCAGCCAGTTCCAGAGACTGGGTCAGGCTCGGCTCAGCGTCAAACGACTTGGCAAGTTCGCGAATAAGTATAGCCAGTGCGACGACACCCACTACCAGACCTGCATACATACCGATCGCCATCATCATGGCACTTTGCTGCGTTAGTGTGATCAGCTCACCAGCACCAATGCTCCAGCCGGTATGTACCGACGAATAATAGGCAACGAGGGCGGGTATAAGTGCAATTACAGCAATATGACTAAGGGCGTAAAAATAGCTTTCGTGGCGTTTATCAATTGTCTGCCACTCTTCTTTCGGGTGTGTATAAATGCCGACAAGGTGGTTTAGTATCATAGTGGTTCACCCTCTGAACAGATTAATGCCGCATGCTGTGAAATGTTTACAAAATTCACAACTTGTTTACATCGAGTCTGCAACAGGTTGGGTATGAGATCAACAGATATGTGTAAAAAATCAGCGATATGGGGAAAAACCAGCCAGTTTCGCGACGTGACATCCTCTCGGCGACGACTTTTCTGACAATGACGGCCAGTAACGGCTAGGACCGTCAGGCGTAAGGTTTAAAGAAAATGCGCAGGCGGTTCAGCCCGGCTAGTGCTAAAAGCGTTCATTATAGCGCCACCACTTTGCGCCGTAACCGGGCACGCGTCCTGGTGACCCCGGTGTACTGATGTAGCTCAGCCAGTTATCCCTGCGCTCATCACGACGTCAGGCAGCGTAAACGCATTAAATCGCCAGGTTAGGTTGTCTCAACGTGATAAATTTGACGAAAGTGTAAGCAAGTCACACTATCATTAGGGAAGACTCAAAAAGTAAAAAATAAAAAATAAAAAGGAACAGATATGGGAACACGCTCAACATGGCTGGCTATCGTGTTCAGCCTGATAACGCTGCCTGCCCAAGCCGCAGTATTAATGTCGCCTGTCAAAGACGCAGATTTGCAGTATGACGGCATATTGCTCGACGGTACCTATGACAGCACTATCACGCATCCCGACGAGCTGCTCGGGTTTAAAGTGGGGACGCGCGTGGCAACCCCGGCACAGATCCATGCTGCGGTGATGCACTGGGCAGAACAATCTGAGCGACTGCACGTGGTAGAGTACGCACGCAGTCACGAAGATCGTCCGCTGATTGCCGCGTTTGTCGGTCGTCCTGACAACCTTGCGCGCCTTGATGAAATTAAAGCAAATCTTGGCAAGCTTGCCGATCCGCGCAGTACCACCGATCGCGAGGCCAGCGAAATAATCGAAGAACTACCCGCTGTTGCCTGGATGGCCTATTCAATTCATGGCAATGAGACATCGGGGGCGGATGCGGCGATGGCCGCTATTTACCATCTGATTGCTAGTCAGGACAAATCGGTAACAGACTTAATTGATGATATGGTGGTAATAATCGATCCCATGATGAATCCGGATGGCCGTGCCCGGTTTGCCAAGTCGCTTGAGCAGTATCGTGGTACCGCGCCCAATGTCGATGACCAGTCACTGCTGCACATTGGCGACTGGCCTTACGGAAGAACCAACCACTACTTTTTCGACCTAAACCGGGACTTTTTCTATCTCACTCAGCCTGAGACAGTCGGGCGTGTCGAACTGATTAATCAGTGGCGTCCTCAGCTGATGATAGATGGTCACGAAATGGGGCCACAGGACACCTATCTTATGGGACCGCCGCGACAGCCACTGAACGATAACATCGATCCTAATCTGCAGAAGTGGGCAAAAACCTTTGCCCGGGAGCAATCAGCGGCGTTTGATCAGCGGGGCTGGCGCTACTATACCGGTGAATGGTTTGAAAACTGGTATCCTGGTTATTCTAACTATGCCGAATACCGCGGCTCGATGCATATTTTGTACGAGCAATCGCGCATGGCGGAAGATGGCGTACGGCGTCCGGAGGGCACCGTGCAGACATACCTTGAGTCGGTACATCACCAGTTTGTATCTACCTTCGCCAACCTGCAAACACTGGCAAAACATAGCCAGGCCATGTATCAGGATTTCTGGCTGGGACGAAAAAACAATGTTTCGTCGAAAGGTAAATTTGCTAACCGCAGCTACGTGATCCTGGCCAATGACAACCACGGCCGCACGCAGGCGCTGGTCGACCGGCTGCTTGCTCAGGACATTGACGTTTATACCGCAGAGGCGGATTTCGACGTGGATGAAGCGACCAATCATTTAGGTAGTACGTTAGAAGACGTGATCATTCCTGCAGGCAGTATCGTGGTCCCCAACCGTCAGCCTGAGGCACCGCTGATTGCTGCCATTCTTGAGTTTGACGCCGGTGTCAAGGACGCGGTGCTGCTGGAAGAACGACAAAAAACGCTGCGTGATGGATCGTCCATCATGTATGACACTACCGCGTGGAACCTGACCATGATGTATGGGCTCAAGAGCCTTACTGTGCCAGAGCACCTGACCCGCAATCTGAAGCCCTACAAAAAGCCCGTGGTTACCAGTACACCTCAAACCGATGCGGTGGCATGGATGGTCGATGGCGGGGATGACCGTTCTGTCGCATTCGCTGCACGAATGATGGAGCGGGGCGCAGCGGTGCGGTTTATCGATAAACCTTCAGAATTTGCCGGTAAAGCTTTTAACCGCGGGTCGGTGATGGTGACTGTGACCGATAATCCGCACAATGACAAGCTGGCGCAACTGGCCAGCACCACAGCCAGTGAACTCGATATAGCACTGGTTGCAACAAACAGTGGCTTCGGGGAAGGGGAGCTGCCCGACTGGGGCGGTGAGCATTTCCGGCTGCTTGAGAAGCCGCAACTGGGTATTATTAGCCACGGCGACTTCTCCAGCTACGATACAGGGGCAACATGGTGGGGCGTGGATGCCAGTTTGGGGATCCGCCATAGCAAGCTGGACAGTAACGCACTGGCGTATACCGATCTTCGCCGCTACAACGTACTGGTCCTGCCCAGCGGCAGATGGGAGCCAGATAAAGCGACACGAGAAGCGCTTACCCAGTGGGTCGAAAACGGCGGTACGCTGATTGCACATGGTAACACTGCCGGCCAGCTGGCCAGCAAAGACGGAATAGGTAACGTCCGGGCGCTGCAAAACAGTTTTGACAGCGCCGTTGATTACAATATTGCGCTTCAGCGGGAATGGCTTGCCACCTCGGAGTCACTGAATACCGACAAGGTGATGTCTCACACACTGAATACGCAATTTAGTTTCCCGTGGGAAGATACCCTGAAACCATTGAAAGAAGATGAGCTAAAACGGCGCGATAAATGGCTTAGCATGTTCATGCCAAGTGGCGCTATGGTATCCGGCCGTACTGACCAGCAGCACTGGCTGACAGCAGGAACGCCCGCGGAACTGCCATTGTTGTACACCGATCAGCCACTGCTGATGTCTGGCAGTGACTCTCAGGCCGTAATTCGTGCGGGTGTTTATCAGCCTGCTAGGGGCGGAAATAAGCGCGTGAACCGGGACGAAGGAAGTTCAGACGGGGGTAATAAAAAGCAGGCGAACTGGTGGTTTACGCTACCTGAGGATCAGGCGTTGCATGTGCGAATGAGCGGACTGATTTGGCCTGAAGCCTCTCAGCGTATCGCCAATACGGCGTACCTTACTCGTGAACAGATCGGCAATGGCCAGGTGATCCTGTTTTCCGGACAGCCAAACTTCCGCGGCTCGGCGCGCGGTACTAACCGGCTGTTATTGAACGCTATTGTTTACGGGCCAGGACTGGGCGCTGAACCACGCATTGCGCTGTAAGCAACTAATCAGATGCGCAGCTCTGTTGCCAGCGCTGCGCACTCATCTCGCTTGCAAGATCCCTAGGCGGCGCTATTGGCTGGCACCCCACTATGAAACTTAAAGTCAGTATCCGGTGAGCAAATAAGCTGCGCCTCTACTTCACCAAAGTGGTGGATGCGTGCGCTAATATCATGCCCGGCTATCTCTTCGGCCAGGGTCAGATAATCCTGGTAGTGCCGGGCCTCCGAGCGAAGCAGTGAAATGTAAAATTCGCCCAGCTTTTCATCCACATGCGGGGCCAGCGCGGCAAACCGTTCACAGGAGCGTGCTTCAATATACGCGCCACAAATCAGCTTATCGATAAGCTTTTCCGGCTCATAGGTACGCACATGGCGCAGCAGACCATTCGCATAGCGGCTTGAGGTGACCGACTTATACTTGATACCCAGTGAATGCATTATTTCCAGCACCTGAAAGAAATGATGCAGTTCTTCTTTTATCAGCATCACCATTTTGTCCAGCAGGCTTTTCTGAAACTCGGTCATACCGGAGGTGTCAAACAGCGACTTCGACAGGTTTTTGGTATGCAGTGCCCGCCAGTCGCCGGTATGACGGTAGGTGAAGTCTTCATAGGGTTTCAGCCAGTCGAGCAGGACAGCGCTGGTCTGCTCATCGGCAATGTAGCGGCGCAGCAAATACATAGCAGATTGTGCCGCTTTTAATTCGCAGATCAAATGGTCGGTCAGTACAACGGTCAGGTTTTCTGGTTTGCTTGCCTCACAGATCCACGCCTCAGGCGTTTCGCTGTGCAAAAAGCCCAGGACGGGCGCCAGCAGTGTGGCTATTTCTGATCGGTACTGTGTGCTCATGTGATAAACTCTGCCTGTACATCGCGGCCGCAATACTACCTCAGCGTATCGCACTGACTCAAGTCTGTAAGGAAACGATGAATTATCTCGCACACCTTTTTCTGGCGCGTCAGAGCCCAGACTCACAATTCGGAAACCTGTTAGGCGATTTCCGCCGTGGGGCGGATTTGTCTTTGTACTCCAAAGAGGTACTCCATGGCCTGGATAATCACTATCTGGTAGACCGGTTCACCGACTCTCACCCCGAGGTTAAAGCCGCCAAAGCCTGCTTTGAGTCATCCCGACGGCGTTTCGCGCCGGTGGCGCTGGATGTGCTGTTTGATCACTTTCTTATCAGGCACTGGCACACCTTCGCCGAAGACGACTTTGCCGACTTCCGGGCGCGCAGCTATCGCATGCTTGAAAGTAAACTCGACACCATGCCGACGCGCATGCAGCAGGTGGTAACGCGCATGACTGCGAATGACGGGCTTGCCGGTTACCGCGATTTATCGGGCGTGGCAGGGGCACTGCACTTTCTGGCGGGCAGAATACGCTTTGCCAATCAGTTTGAACACAGCATTCGTGACATTGAAACGCACTATGACACCCTGGAAAATGTGTTTCTGAGTTTCTTCCCGGATTTGCTGAGCCAAGTTATTACAGAGGACCGGGAGGCAGGCCGGTTTGCTTATCGCGGAGCGGCTGAAGGCTGACCAGCTAAACGCTCTGGTCCGTCAGCTTGCCTGGCGGCCCCCTTCGTTTTGACTGACGGTCGCTAATGACTGTGACTGCCAGACATGGCCTGACCATGACTGTCATAGAAGCCACTGGCGCCTGCCTCAATAAAGCCCTGGTTAACCATGTTGGTCAGAAACGGGTCTGTGTGATCGTCGCCGATATCAGCAAAGTCGGTACTTTTATACTGGGCTCGCTTGGTAAAGAAAGCCGCTGTGTTATCCGCATTATGATGCAGCGTCTCCAGTGACCAGTGGCTGCGAGTATTGGCGGTGCTGGCGGTAAAACTTTTTACCAGGTGCAGTGCCGGAAGCCATGACAATGTCAGCGTCCGGCCGTTTTCTTCAAGCTCAAAGCTCTGCACTGTCTGACAACCTGTGCCGGTTGTGTCGCGCAGGTGCATTCGAGAAAGCAGGGCATTGCTGACAAGCTGATAACGGTACGACCAGTCACTGTCCACTTTGCCATGAATACGCTCACCCGGCTGATACTCAATGGCCCGCTGGTGGGCATCAAAATAACGCATGGGCTTAAGCCACTGATGCTTCACATGGGTCCAGGCTTCGGTTACCTGTGTCTGCGGGTACTGATGTGCAACACGCTCACCGTTTCGCCACAATACAAGCTGTGACGTCCGGGGAGAGCTGTTAGCCTGGGAGGTAGTGACGCTGTAACTGGCGGTCAGGTGTCGGGCGTCTTTATCACACTGCAAATCAGATGCCGTTGAAATAAGCAGCGCAGTAAGAAAGAGGGAAGTCAGCATAATTGTCTCCAAAAGCAAAGGGAGCACCGTTAACGGTACTCCCAGGTGCTGCTAGCTGTAGTTACTCAAGGGCGTTGTCGGCGTGGTTTACCAAATCGCCTGCGTAATCCATCACATGGAAGATCACGCTTTGCTCATTGGTACCGTTGACCAGGAAAGCACCCGGCCCTTTGGCATAAATACCGACATCTTCACCAGAGTGGGTTTCCGAACTCATTGGAATGAGGGCTTCCTGGTGATAGCCCGGTGTTGTGGTGTCAACGTCGGTGATGTCTTTGCGTCCTGCATCAATGTCGAAGCCATAGCCTGCGTCTGAATTGGTTTCGCTGCCAAGGTCGCGGTAGCCCAGGCCGTTAGTGTACCCCAGTGTAGTGTAGGGCATGCCATCGGCGGCCATAGCAGGCTCACTGGCTCCCACGTTCACCACTTTGCCCAGAATAGGGTTGCCGCGTTTCGGGTAACCGGCAATAGTGAATACATGGCCGTGATCGGCTGTGACCATGATAAGCGTGTCTTCATCCGCCGTGAGATCATCGGCGATCTGTACTGCATCAGCAAAGGCCATTGTGTCTACCAGTGCGCCGTACGCGTTGCCCGCATGGTGGGCATGATCGATTCGGCCAGACTCGACCATCAGGAAAAAGCCCTTGTCGTTATTATCCAGCAAATTGATGGCTGCGCGGGTCATATCCGCCACAGAAGGTTCACCGGCGACATCATTCTCACGGTCGGCTTCGTATTGCATGTGCGACTCATTGAACAGTGCAAAGACACGCTCGGTGGTTTCAGTATCCAGACCGTCAAATCCTGCCTGGTCGAACAGGTAAACCCCGTTCTGATAAAGCTGCTGCCATTCGGCAGTGAGGTCGCGGCCATCACTACGATCGCCTTCAACAGCGCTCACTGCATCCGGGCTGTTAAAGGCGGCATCATTGGGCAGAAAATGCCGGCGTCCGCCCCCCATAACCACTTCAATGCCATCTACATCTATGCCGTCATACCGCGCTTCGAGATTAGCCTCAAAGTGTACGAGTTGATCGGCGATATCGGTGCAGTCGCCGTTTATCGCTGCTTCCGGCATATCTGAAATGTCTTCCCAGTTGCGATCGGCCGACTTTGCGTACGTGGCGGCTGGCGTAGCGTGGGTAATGCGGGCGGTAGAGATAATACCGGTAGACTTACCGGCAATTTCGGCAATTTCCAGTGCTGTGACCAGCTCGTTGCCACTGACGGTCGCACAGTTGCCGCGCTCAATATCTTCATCCACACCAATGACGCCGACATCGGTTTTCACACCACTCATCATGGCAGTCATGGTGCCGGCAGAGTCAGGTGTCTGGGCATCGACATTATAGGTTTTGGACAAACCGGAAAACGGGAAACGATCAAAGCTTAGCTGATGCTCTTCGCCGTCCATACCATTGAGCTGGCCTTCCATGATGCGTGCAGCCGTTACCGTCGAAATGCCCATACCGTCACCGACAAACAAAATCACGTTTTTTGCCTGACCGCGAACATTAGCCATCAGCGCCTGCATTTCCTGCTCTGAGCCTACCTGGTAATGATTCACTGACGCGCTGGTCATTGCCGCAGACGCGCCGGTGGCGTTCATCCACACCTGCTTATTATTTTCCACTTCCGCCTGAGCAGCGACAAACCATTCATTGTTTAAACTACTTAACAGCTCACTGTCGGCAACGTCTGTATTACCTGGCACACACACGTAGCTGGTGTCAGTGATTTCACTGTCATCCAGCGTACCGCTGGCATCGCTGTCCAGGCCTGAGTCAAAGCGTACGCCGCTGTTAGGGCAGTTGCTGTCGCCGACCGGCAAGTCGGTCTGGGTGGTCAGGCTGGTAAGACCGGCCGCGCCGTCCTGTCCGTCGGTGCCCGGCGCACCGTTTTCACCGTCGTCGCCTTCAAGACAGCCCGACAAACCGGCAACCGCAAGCGCAACAATACTTAATTTAAATAGGTTCATGATTTTCTTCCTTATTCTTCAATCAGGCCAAGCGCTTGGTTAATCACGTGAAATACAACATTCTGCTCAACCACACCCTGTACAATCTGGCTGCCCGGGCCAGTGGCGTGCAGCGAAATATCTTCGCCGGAATGGGTTTCGGAGCTCAGTGGGATCAGCGCCTCCTGGTGATAACCCATGGTGGTGGTATCGACATCGCTCAGATCCTGACGACCGGCGTTGATGCCTATGGCGTAGCTGGCATCAGAGTTGGTTTCATCCCCCAGATTGTGAAAGCCCAGACCGTTGGTGTAGCCCAGGGTGGTATAAGGCATGCCGTCGGCTGCAGATGCAGGCGTGTCAGCGCCAACATTTACCACCTTACCCAGAATCGGGTTACCGCGTTTCGGATAACCGGCGATGGTAAACACATGACCATGATCGGCGGTCACCAGAATCAGCGTGTCCTCCGGATTGGTATTTTCATAGGCTGCTTTAACGGCGGCTTCAAACGCCAGCGTGTCGTTGAGGGCGCCTGCCGCGTTTCCGGCATGATGGGCGTGATCGATGCGGCCCGATTCCACCATTAGAAAAAAGCCGTTATCGTTGTTATCCAGCACCCTGACGGCGGCCTCTGTCATTTCTGCCACCGACGGTTCACCCGCAACGTCGTTGGCGCGGTCAGCTTCGTACTGCATATGCGATTCATTGAACAGCCCAAACACACGCTCTACACTTTCGGTATCAAGCGCATCAAACCCCGCCTGATCAAACACATAGACACCGTTTTCGTACATTTGCTGCCATTCGTCCGTCAGGTTGCGCCCATCGGTGCGATCGCCTTCAATCTCGCTCACTGCATCCGGGCTGTTCGCCGCTGCGTCATTCGGCAGGAAGTGACGCCGGCCACCGCCCATCACCACGTCAATCCCATCCACATCGATGCCCAAGTAGCGCGCTTCCAGATACTGCTCGAAGTGAACCAGCTGATCGGCAATATCTTTACAACCTGCTGATACAGCGTCTTCGGGCATATCAGAGACATCTTCCCAATTGCGGTCGGCGGACTTGGCATAGGTGGCTGCCGGAGTGGCGTGAGTAATACGTGCAGTCGAAACAATGCCTGTGGACATCCCCTTGATTTCCGCCAGCTCCAGTGCCGTAATAACTTCATTGCCAGCAACCGAACTGCAGTTGCCACGCTCAATATCTTCATCAACACCAATAACACCCACATCCGTCTTCAGGCCGGACATCATGGCAGTCATGGTGCCCGCTGAGTCCGGTGTCTGCGCGTCTACATTGTAGGTTTTTACCAGTGCGGTATGCGGAAACTCTTCAAACACCAGATAACCTTCTTCACCCGGGTTGCCGGCCTGTTGTCCTTTATGAATGCGTGAGGCGGTCAGCGTGGAGACACCCATACCATCACCGACAAACAGGATCACGTTTTTCGCTTTAAAGCGGTTGTTAGTTTGGAGTTTTTGCATGAGCCTGGTTTGTGCATCGGTATACCAGTCGCTATCTGACTGTGCTTGGGGTAATACACTGGCGTGCAGGCCAAATGATACGGCAAGGGCTAAGCCACTTAATGCCGTTTTCCAGATCGGTTTCATGTTGATGTTCCTACTTGTATGCATTGCGAGTGTGGGTAAAAACTGCAACCCGGATAAATTAGCGTTCGGCTTGGTTTTGTATCAGGGGCATGAAGATTAATGGCGCGAGTCCGTCAAAGCGTTCGTCCCTGCCTGTGACGCCGATACCGGTTAAAAGAGTAGGACGCGTTGATGACGAATCATTGACAGATCTGTGAATGCCTCGTGGCATAAAAATGAAGCTGGGATGACAGAATTGTGACTAAACAGAAAGTGTCGGGTTGAGCTAGCCTGTTGAATCAGTTACTGGCGAAGGAGCGGGTTTGTAAGTCCACCTCATCCGGGCTTACCCGTAACACGCTGCCCTGATCATACCAGTCACCCAGCACGATGCGTTTAGCCGAAGACTGGTGAACGGTAAGCATGTGAATGTTGGGCCGGTGTGTGTGGCCATGAATGAGCTGGCGAACATTGTGCGCTTCCATAACCCGGACCACTTCCGACGGCGTGACATCCATAATTTCAGGGCGCAGGTTTTTCTGGTTCGATTTACTGGTCTGGCGGCCTTTGCGCGCAACGCGCCGACGGTACCACAGCGGCAGTGCCAGCATCAGGCGCGGCCACCACCAGCTACGCGATTTTTTTCTGAATTTCTGGTACGCCACATCGCGGGTGCACAGCTCATCGCCATGTGTGAGCAGCGTGGGCTCGCCATACAGGTCGATGACGGTCTGCGCGTCAAGCAGTTGCATACCGGCTTTGTGCAGCCAGCCCTGCCGGATCGCAAAATCGCGGTTGCCGTGCATAAAATACACAGGACAGTGGTTGCTCACGGCCTTAAATGCAGCCGCGATCGATTCACTGAAGGGGGTCACATCGTCGTCACCCAGCCACACCTCGAAGAGATCGCCCAGCACATACAGCGCATCTGCATGACTTGCCTCGTTTTCCAGAAACGAAAATAAGCAGGCAGTGATGTCGCTGCGATCGGCACTTAAGTGCAAATCAGCGATAAAATAGGTAAAGGCCATAAAAGGGAAGAAAGGGTGGTATTCACCACCCGGTCAGAACTAGTCGTTCAGTTCAGCTTTTTCGATGACGACCGGCTCAACAGGCACATCCTGATGGAAGCCGTGTGAACTGGTTTTGACGTTCTTGATGTTTTCAACTACGTCCATGCCTTCTACAACTTTGGCGAATACGCAATAGCCCCAGCCATTTACCGTTTCACTGGTGTGGTTAAGAAAGTCATTGTCATTAACGTTGATAAAGAACTGCGCAGTGGCGGAATGTGGGTCCTGGGTACGCGCCATGGCGACCGACCCTTTCTCATTACTCACCTTATTGTTCGCTTCGTTCTCAATCGGTGCTTTGGTGTCTTTTTGCTCCATTTCAGCGGTAAAGCCACCGCCCTGAACCATAAAGCCATCAATAATACGGTGAAAAACTGTGCCGTCGTAGAAGCCTTCTTTCACATAAGAGACAAAGTTCTCTACGGTTTTAGGCGCTTTGTCGGCAAGCAGTTCAAGTGTGATATCACCGTGGTTGGTTTTTAATGTTACTAACATGGATGTTTCCTGAAGTCATAGTGCTTTAAACAACCTTATCATGGTATCGCAAAAATCTGATCAGGGAAATGATCCATAGGCTACAGATGGCGGAGTGTTTAGGACTGTGACTGGTGCACGATGAATGCTAAACTTTGCGCCCCTAATAAGACTGACAGGAAATACACCCATGCTACATCTTTACAATACCCGTACCCGCGAAAAAGCGCGTTTCGTTCCGCTTCAGGAAGGAAAGGTCGGATTGTATGTGTGTGGTATTACGGTATATGACGTCAGCCACATGGGCCATGCCCGCACATACCTGAGCTTCGATGTGCTGGTGCGCTATCTTCGGCACTTAGGGTACGATGTCAACTATGTGCGCAACATTACCGATGTTGATGATAAAATCATCGAACGTGCCAAACAGAATGGCGAAAGTGTTGAGCAACTGACGGCACGGACCATAGCAATGATGCACGAAGATTTTGCGGCCATTAACCTGACCGAGCCGGATATTGAGCCGCGGGTTACCGGGCACATGCCGGAAATCATCGACATTATTCAGACCCTGATTGACAAACAGTATGCTTATCAGTCGACCAGTGGCGATGTGCTGTTTGATGTCAGTCGCTTTGAAGATTACGGCAACCTGAGTCGTCAGGACCTGGAGCAACTGAATGCCGGTGCCCGAGTCAGTGTGGCAGATGGTAAGACAGATCCGCTGGATTTTGTGCTGTGGAAATCAGCGAAACTCGATGAGCCAAGCTGGTCATCCCCGTGGGGAGAAGGGCGTCCTGGCTGGCACATAGAGTGCTCAGCCATGAACCACAAACACCTTGGCGCCCATTTTGATATTCACGGCGGTGGCTCTGATCTTATTTTCCCGCATCACGAAAACGAAGTGGCGCAATCCTGCTGCGCCTTTGATACCCCCTATGTAAATGTGTGGATGCATACAGGCATGGTCCAGGTTGATGATGAGAAGATGTCCAAATCGCTGGGCAATTTTTTCACGCTGCGCGATGTGCTTCAGGAGTATGACGCACAGACCCTGCGTTTCTTCCTAATGTCGGCCCACTACCGCAGCCAGTTAAGTTATACGCAGGACAATATCCTGCAGGCTAAGTCAGCGCTTGAGCGCTTATATACCGCATTGCGCGGCGTAGAGCCTGACACAGACACGCCGCTGGACTTCGGCGGCTATCAGGCCCGGTTTGAAACAGCAATGAACGACGATCTGAATGTGCCTGAAGCCTTGTCGGTGCTGTTCGATCTTGCCCGCGATCTGAACAAGGCGAAAGCCGATACCAACCAGGCAGCGAAACTGGCCAGTGTGCTGAAACGCCTTGGTGGTGTGCTGGGGCTGCTGCAGTCTGAACCTGATGAGTACCTGCAGGGTGGTGACACTGATGAGGTCAGTACCATCGAGGCGCTGATTAAAAAGCGTAATGATGCCAGGGCGGAAAAAGACTGGGCGGCTGCCGATGCGGCGCGTGACGCGCTCACTGACATGGGCGTGGTGCTGGAAGACGGACCGCAGGGAACGACCTGGCGCAAAGCTTAAGGCTTTCCGCGGTATCACAATCGGGGCAGGTCTCGACAACCTGTCCAGAGCGTGATACTTATCACTCTACAATGTCTTAATTGTCGAATTGTAGTCAGGCTATGCGTGTAATTGCAGTTGCTATTTCAGCATTGATCGTGGGGTTGTCGGCATTGTGTGTTAATGCCACAACGCTCATTCGGGTTGGCACCTATCAGGATCATACTCAGGCAATTAAGTCGTTTCTCGGCCAGAATGGTTGTGAGTCACTGGCCACCGCAAGCGTGGGTGAAAACCAGATCTTGGCCGAGTACCTTATTTTCTGTAACGCACTGAAGCAGTCTGATGGCGACTATGACATTCAGCTTTATTCCTACCCGCTGAACGCCCGTATACTGGATGATATTGAATCGGGCTTTCTGGATGCATCGGTAATCGGTATCTGGCAAAACGAGCTGCACAGTCACGATTATGTTGCATCAGCGCCGTTGTTACGCCGCAACGAGTTTGTTAAAGGCCTGTACACGACCAAAGAACAGTTGTCGGTACTGAGCCGTCGTGCGTCACTGCATGGTAGCGTAGTGCTGGTAAATTCAAACTGGTATCACGACTGGGCTATGCTGAACTGCAGTTCGTTAAAGCCTGTTCATGTCGATAAGTATGAAAACATGTTTCGCATGTTAAGTGCCCAGCGGGGGGACGTGATCCCGCTGACCTTCAGCAACAAGCCAGACATGGAGCGAAACCAGTTTGGTATTCCACTGTTCCCGGTACCAGGGTTTAAACTGGCTTTTGATGACACAACCCATTATGCCATCAGTACCAAAACGGACAGCGCTCAGGCATTGCGTCGCGATATTAACGCAGGGCTGGCGGTGCTGCGTGAAAAAGGGCTGATTGAAGCGCTTTATACGCGGCTGGGGATAATTGATAGTGCAGTGTCAGACTGGCAGCAAATTGGTGTGTGTGACAACGGCTAGTCCCCTCTGGGGTTGTCTGATGCCGGACTGTAAGACGGCTCATCCGGCACCGGAATGGTTTGTTCTTTTTCCATCAGCTCAGACTTCCAGCGCTGCTGTGCCACGTGGGATTTAACCAGCTCCAGACACTCATTCACCACCAGTAGTACTTCTTTATCCAGCTCGTCCGCCGTAGGGGTATATTCATGCAGACCGGCCGTGACAAAGTTATCAATACTGTCAGCATCTAAATCAGAAAGCAGATTGATCAGCGAGGTGGTCACAATGTCAGTGACAGAATCCTCGAGGGTCTTTTCAATGGTTTTGCCAATTACCGGAAAGTAATTCAGCGTTGAGATCTGCGGATTCTGACGTACGGCCTTGCCGACACTCTGGCGCACATGCTTACGGATTGATTCGCCGTAATTGTCATCGCTGATAGACTGACCCAGGTGGTTGAGTACGCCCGCCAGCCACTCGGTGAGAATAGGGCGGCGCGGGGCCAGCACATTCTGGCTGATATCATCAATCAGTGGTGAGCCGGCAGAAATGTCTTTTTGTGCATCACTTAACACTTTAACCACAATCCGGTCACTGAGCTCTTCCACAAACACATCATAATAAAACCGGAAAAAGCGAAACACGCCAGTGTCATTCAAGTCGATAATATTGAATTTATGCAGGCGATGCAGGATAGAAAAAATCCGCAGGAAGCGGAAAATTCGGGTGGCACCGAGTGGGATCAGGCCAACAATGTCATACCAGTGCAGAAACGGGAAAAAATACCAGCGCAGATGCTCTTTGCGCACCACAGAGACTATCCAGCGAAAACAAAATTCGACAAAGAATATGGCGATAAACACCAGATCAACGAACAGAAAATTACGGTGGATAGGATCGTACGCGTTAACAAAGCCGGGAAAGTAGGTGGCAAGCTGCGCGAAGATAAATTCAGTGGCATACAGGCTGTCGAAGATAAGCCAGGCGAGGTTCAGCAGCAGTATGCCCAGCATCACCAGATCAAGGATTAACCAGGGGGTTTCATGACTCTTTCGAAGATTTTCCCGGTTAATCCTTAGCATACGCGTTTTATCCTACGTTTTTTAAGCGTGTGACATCTACAACGAGTTTGAGTTTCTGACCCGGCTGCAGGTAGCGCTTTGCCGAAATATCGTTCCATTTGGCAATGTCGCTGATCCTGACATTAAACTTACTGGCGATGCGTGACAGAGAATCACCGCGGCGCACCGTATAGGTCAGGGTTTTCATAATGCTGTCAGGGCGCTGACCTTCACTGAGTTTATTCAGCCAGATAGCCAGCTCCTGACCCGGCCGCAACATGTCCGTCGGGGCCATGCCATTCCATTTAGCCAGATCGCGGGTACTCACCTTGTATTTTCTGGCCAGTTCCCACAAGGTATCGCCAGACTTTACCTCATGCGTGAGTTTATGTTCGCCACGCTTCACATTTTGCATCGATGCCAGACGCTGATCCTGTGATAACGAGTACTGATCCAGTTCCTTAAGCGCCACCGGCACCATCACATGATCGCCAATACGGATCACGTTAGAGTCAAGTTCGTTGACCCGCTTAATAATATCGGCGGTGGTGTGATACTGATAAGCCAGCTTTAGCAGGCTGTCACCGGGTTTTACTTTATGCCTTATCCAGTTTAGGCGCTCATTGCGATCAATCCCGTCAAGCGCCTTGCTGAATGTCTCTGCTTTATCAATCGGCAACACCAGACGATGCGGGCCGTCCGGGTCTGTTGCCCAGCGGTTAAAGCCAGGATTTAAAGCATGCAGCGCCTCTAATGGCATCTCTGCCAGTTCGGCAGCAAACGCTAAATCGACCTGAGAGCCAATGTCCACCACGGCGATGACTTCATTATTGTCTACAGAGGGCCAGGCGAAGGCGTACTCATCACGGTTTTTCAGAATATCGGCCAGCGCCAGCAGTTTTGGCACGTACGCGCGGGTCTCGCGAGGCAGATCCAGCGACCAGAAGTCAGTGGGTTTGCCGGCTTTTTCATTGGCGCGAATTGCTCTTGCTACACGACCTTCACCACTGTTATAGGCTGCCAGTGCATGCAGCCAGTTGCCGTCAAACATTTCAACTAAGTAGGTCAGGTAGTCTACGGCACCCTGCGTTGAGGCAATCACATCACGACGGCCGTCGTACCACCAGGTTTGCTGAATACCAAAGCGTTTGGCGGTACCGGGAATAAATTGCCACATGCCGGCTGCGCGGCCGTGGGAATAAGCGAAGGGATCAAAGGCGCTTTCAACGATGGGTAACAGGGCCAGCTCCATTGGCATATTATTATGCTCCAGCTCGCCCACAATGTAGTGTAAAAACGGCTTAGCCCGCTTTACCACGCGTGCCATGTATTCAGGGTGTTTCAGGTACCAGTCGCGCTGTACGTTAACCCGTCTGTTATCCGGTACCGTAAACTCGAATCCGTTGGCGATATACTGCCAGACATCAGTCACTTCAACCGGCTCTGATACCGGCTGCGTCTCGGTTTTTTCAGGCTTCTCCAGTTCGATGTCAACGGCCACTTCTTCGATGGGGTGCATGACCTCAATTACCCCTTCTTTGGCAACGCCGCAGTCCTCACCGTCGTTAACTTCGGTGTGGGCCACTTCGCAGGTCTGCTTATCGGCCTTAACAGGCTCGGTAGACACAGTGTCATCCGTGGACTGACAGCCAGATAGCATGGCTGCCGCTACTATCATAGCAAGTGACGTAAGAGACGACTTCATGGTAAACAGACCTCGTTTAACTAAACCACAAAGCGGTCATTGTACGGCGTATCAGGGCTAATTGCATCAAAACTCATCTTTCCAGCGCCGTAACCCGGCAAAGGTGGCGGTGTCATCTGCCGGGCTGTCGCCCGTGTACTGCGCTACCGCTGCCTGTACATTGTCGGTGTGACAGCGCAAAAACGGGTTCACCGCTTTTTCTTTGGCAATGGTGCTCGGCAGTGTGATTTTATCAGCCTCACGCTGCGCGCTGACCCAGTCAGCATAGTTGTTCAGATCTGCATTTTCGGGATCGACCGCCAGTGAAAACGTCACATTGGCCTGAGTGTACTCGTGCGTGCAGTACACTAGGGTGTCGTCGGGCAGGCGTTTAAGCTTATTCAGTGAGTGTGCCATTTGCTCTGGCGAGCCTTCAAATAACCGACCACAGCCGCAGGAGAACAGCGTATCACCACAAAACACCAGACCATGGCCGTAAAAGGCGATATGATCCAGCGTGTGGCCGGGCGTTTCTATAATACTGAATGCCATATCAAAGATAGGCAGACGCAGGGTATCGCCCTGGGCAACACTTTTAGTAATGCCACGAATATGGTTGCCGCGCGGCCCTATCACTGGCACCGACGGATTGGCAGACACCAGACGGGTAATGCCACCGGTATGATCGTGGTGGTGATGGGTAATTAAAACAGCGGCCAGACTGAGGCCCTGCTTGCGCAGAAACGTCAGCACCGGCTCAGCATCACCGGGATCAACGACAATGGCATGGCTGTCATTGTGCATGCACCAGATGTAGTTATCAGTAAATGCCGGTATGGCGATAATGCGGATTGTGTCGGGGAGGGCATCCATGGTCATGTTGCACCCGCTTGTATAAGAGTGATAATTCGATACTATAAAAACTTGTAATGTTTTAAACAACCAAATGGATCAACTGATTAGCAAATGAGATCCGCATTTCAGAAACGGCCACCCCAGTATCCCGTGTCCTGGTCACAGTTTGATGAGGGCGAGCGAATTCGCCTCGCCATCGAAGGGGTGTGTAATGACTTTGCCCCGCGCATTTTTGGTTATCACTTCTTACGGCTGGGTGAGCTGAGCAGTGAGGTGGCATTACCCGGCTCGCCCATACGCCATATCTTTAATCAGACACAGCAGCCACATGAACACTCTTCGGTGGTGTCTCAGTCGCACTGCCTGCCGTATTCTGAAAACAGTATTGATGGTGTACTGCTGGCTAACGAGCTGGATTTTGCGCAGGATCCCCATCAGGTACTGCGTGAAGTAGACAGGGTAATTACGCAAAACGGCTATGTGATCATCAGCGGCTTTAACCCGTTTAGTGTGACCGGGCTGGTAAGCTGGCTGCCTGTAAAACGCAAAAAAGTGCTGTACGAAGCCCGCTTTTTTACGGCCGGGCGTATCAAAGACTGGCTGCAACTACTGGGCTTTGAAATTATCGAGCAGCAGCATGTGCTGTTTTCCATGTTGCAGTTTAAGCCGCCCATGGAGGCCAGCCGAATGCAAAACCTGATGCAGCGCTATCTGCCACGTAGTGGCTCGGTGTATGTGATTCTGGCGCGTAAGCGCGTTATACCGATGAGCACCATTCGTCCGCGTATGAAGTTAAAGCCGCAGTTTTCACCACTCGGTGCCAGCATGCGGGTGCAGGCTGAAGGACGGACAAAAAAATAGAGCGGTGTGCGTTGTTGTCATCGCAGTGGCATGGCAACGCATTGCATCACAAACAGGCCGTAAATCCATCCCTGGAGGGGCTGCCGCAGCTCCCTGCTGCGGAAGGTTTGTTATGCAACACGTTGCCATTCTTACATTATTACTTAACCCGCATACCGGGTTTGGCGCCTTCGTGTGGCTCCATAATATACAGCTCATCGCCGCCGGGACCGGCCGCAAGCACCATACCTTCCGACAGACCAAAGCGCATCTTGCGCGGGGCCAGATTCGCCACCATCACCGTATGCTTGCCAATTAGCGCTTCCGGTGAGTAGGCCGACTTAATGCCAGCAAAGACCTGACGGGTTTCGCCACCTAAATCCAGCTCCAGTCGCAGCAGTTTATCGGCTTTTTCCACATGTTCGGCATGGGCGATTTTGGCGATGCGTAAATCGACCTTGGCAAACTCATCAAAGCTGATGGTATCGCTGATGGGATCCTGACCCAGCGGGCTGTTGGGATCGACCGCTGGCTCGGGGGCTGCCAGACTTTCTTTGGATGCGTCAATCATGGCGTCGATTTTCTCCATTTCTACCCGCTGCATCATGGGCTTGAATTTGTTGATGGCATGGCCGGTCAGTACCGTATCCAGGGAGGCCCAGGTCAGTTCGTCGTTAAGAAAGGCTTCGGCTTTGCCTGCCAGCACCGGCAGTACCGGTTTTAAGTATACAACCAGTAAGCGGAACAGGTTAATGCCCAGCGAGCAGACATCATGGGTAAAGGCCTCTTTGCCTTCTTCTTTAATGGTGACCCAGGGCGCGTTGGCATCAATAAACTGATTCGCGCGGTCAGCCAGCGCCATAATTTCACGGATGGCCTGATGGTATTTGCGCTTCTCATACAACCCGGCAATACGTGGCGCGGCATTCTGAAAGTCGCGCACCAGCTCAGGCTCCAGAACATTGTCTGAGAGGGTGCCGTCAAAGCGCTTAGTGATAAAGCCTGCGCAGCGGCTGGCAATATTCACCACCTTACCCACCAGATCGGAATTCACTTTCTGAGCAAAGTCGGTGAAGTTTAAGTCAATGTCGCTCACCCCGTCGCCCAGCTTTGCAGCGAAGTAGTAGCGAAGGTACTCAGGGTTTAGGTAATCCAGGTAAGTGCGGCCTTTAATAAAGGTACCGCGCGACTTGGACATTTTGGCTCCATTCACGGTTACAAAACCGTGGATATTCACGCCAGTGGGCTTGCGGTAACCGGCGCCTTCCAGCATGGCGGGCCAGAACAGGCAGTGGAAGTAAGTAATGTCCTTGCCGATAAAGTGGTAAAGCTCGGTCTCGGAACCTTCTTTCCAGAAGCTGTCGAAATCAATGTTGTGCTCGTTGCAGTAATGCTGAAAGCTGGCCATGTAACCAACCGGCGCGTCCACCCACACGTAGAAAAACTTATTCGTTGTGCCTGGGATCTCAAAGCCAAAGTATGGCGAGTCACGACTGATGTCCCACTGTTGCAGACCTTCCTCAAACCACTCTTCCAGTTTGTTGGCCATTTCTTCCTGCAGAGCACCAGAGCGGATCCAGCTTTTCAGCATGCCTTCAAATTTTGGCAGGTCGAAAAAGAAATGCTCCGATTCTTTCAGCACTGGTGTCGCGCCGGATACCACACTACGCGGGTTAACCACTTCAGTGGGCGCATAGGTGGCACCACATACGTCACAACTGTCGCCGTTCTGATCTTCCGCGCCACAGCTAGGGCAGGTACCTTTGACAAAGCGGTCTGGCAAAAACATCTCTTTTTGCGGATCAAACAACTGATTAATGGTGTGTTTGCTGATGTAACCAGCGTTATCCAGACGGTGGTAGATTTCTTCGCACAACGCCTTGTTTTCAGGCGAATGAGTCACATAGTAGTTGTCGTACTCAACATGAAAATCCAGCAGATCCTGATGATGTTCAGCACGGGTCCGGGCTACCATTTCCTCAGGCGTAATATTCAGTTCCTGGGCTTTAAGCATCACCGGCGTACCGTGTGCATCATCGGCACACACGCTGTAGCATTCGTTGCCGCGCAGGCGCTGGAAACGTGTCCAGATATCTGTCTGGATATGCTCGAGTAAATGACCAAGGTGAATAGAGCCATTGGCGTAAGGCAGGGCACTGGTTACCAGAATTCGGCGATCGCCGTCTGGGGCAGTGGCTGACCGATTGCTACTGTTTTCTGACATAATGAGGTTATTGGTAATTAAGCGTTTAGAAATGGCTGCAAATACTAGCCGAAATGCGCGCCGTTTGCATTACGTAATTGCTTATTGCACCCAAAAAGGAGCCCTATGTTTTTTTCGCGCAAATCGAATAAACTCCGCGCCCAGCTAAGCCGGCTGACTGCCGAGTATTTCAGCCTTAAGCACAGTGTGACCGAGCCATGGTGTGGCGAGCGCGAAGACGGCCTGACACTGCTTTTGCCATTTTGCTGCCAGACCCAGCATCCGGCGTTACTTAGCTACCTTCGGGATAACTGGGAGGGCGATGATGTGCCTCCCATCACCATAGAGCACCAGATCCCCTCTTATGAAGCGCAGGCTGAGCCTGTGACCAATGTGCGCAATATTATTGCGGTGGCGTCTGGCAAAGGCGGGGTAGGCAAGTCTTCTACCGCGATTAACCTGGCCTTTGCACTGCAGCAGGAAGGGGCATCGGTGGGTATTCTGGATGCCGATATCTACGGGCCGTCTATTCCCATTATGCTGGGCAATAAAGACGCGCACCCGTCAAGCTCTGACAACAAGCACATGCAGCCCCTTGACGCCTGGGGCATGGTGGCCAACTCCATAGGCTATCTGGTGCCGGAAGAGGATGCCGCCGTGTGGCGAGGACCAATGGCGAGCCGCGCGGTAAAGCAGATTTTGGATGAAACCCTGTGGCCGGTGCTGGATTACCTGATTGTGGATATGCCACCGGGAACCGGCGATATTCAGCTGACCATGGCCCAGCAGGTGCCGCTGACCGGGGCAGTAGTGGTCTCGACGCCACAGGATCTGGCGCTGGCCGATGCCAGAAAGGGCATCAGTATGTTTGAAAAGGTCAATGTGCCGGTGCTGGGCCTGATTGAGAACATGAGCTACTTTCAGTGCAATGCCTGTGGCGAAAAGAGTTATATCTTTTCTCACGGCGGCGGCGAGTCACTGGCAGAGCGCCACGGCCTGCCACTGCTTGGGGCCTTTCCGCTGGATATGAAAATTCGTGAGCATGCCGATGCCGGGTCGCCGCTGCTTATTGCCGAGCCGGAAGATGCTTTGAGCGAGACGTACCGCAGCGCAGCGCGGGCACTGTCGCTGAATCTGGCGTTAAGTGCCAGCGTGCGCGATGGGCAGGGCCACATTCGCGGCAACCCAATTGGCATTCAGCAGCGCTGAGCTATTGATTGGACTGGTGTGCAACCGCATAATAGCGGGCCACTGAGAAGAAGGAAGCCGTACCATGCGTTTGTGTGACCGCGACATTTATGAATATCTGCAAACCGGCAAAATTGCGATTACGCCGATGCCAGATTACAAACAAATCAGCGGTGTGACCGTGGATATCCGGCTGGGCAACAAATTCCGGGTGTTTGAAGATCATCAGGCCCCGTACATCGACTTAAGCGGGCCGAAAGCGCAGGTAGAAGAAGCCCTGAACTCGGTAATGAGCGATGAAATTATTCTGCCAGAGCACAAAGCCTTCTTCTTACACCCCGGCGAGCTGGCACTGGCCATTACCCATGAATCCGTCACCCTGCCGGACAATATTGTCGGCTGGCTGGACGGGCGCTCATCACTGGCCCGCCTGGAGCTGATGGTGCACGTTACTGCACACCGTATTGATCCGGGCTGGTCCGGCAACATCGTGCTGGAGTTTTACAACAGCGGCAAACTGCCACTGGCCCTAAAGCCCATGATGAAAATTGGCGCATTGAGTTTTGAAGTGCTCTCCAGCCCCGCTGAAAAGCCCTATATGGCGCGCAGCGATGCTAAATATAAGGGGCAGGCCGGAGCCGATGCCAGCCGTATTAATCAGGACAGTCAGGACGGCGCCGAAAGCTAATAGTTCCCGCCTTATAGCCAGTATCGTTATTTTTTCTGTTTAGTACATTGAAGGTGTGAGTGCCGCTTGTGTTTAACAAGCAGCGCATTCACGCTTTTTTAACGTATTATCAGAGAAAGGATAATGATTAGGCTATGCCACCCTGTTATATATGCGGTGCTGGCGGGGGCGCTGACGTGCCTGACCGGCTGGCTGCTGGCGTTACTGATATATTTAATCGTGCCTGAAGCCATTGAGGGGGATGATCCCTGGCAGGGCGATCCTTTCATACCCTGGCATGTTGCACTGCTTGTGCTGGTGTTGCCACTTTTTGAGAACGCAGTGCTTGTCGGTGTGATGAAAATGCTTAAAAACGTCATTCACTCCGCCAGGTGGTTGTGTTTTTGCTGTGCCTTCATTGCGGCGACACTTCACAGCATGCAGGCACCAGCGTGGTTTTTTCCGGCCTTTTTTTCCTTTGCTGTACTCTCAGCCTCCTATCTTCTCTGGCGCAGGCAGGGGAGCATCCGTGCATTTTTCGTGATATGGCTTATTCATGGTGCAAACAATCTGTTTGCGATCACGCCGTATTATCTGTTTGAAACCTAAAGCTGGTTAGCAAACCAGCAGTTGAGCCGCAGTCGGTGAAGAATGGATTGCATTGCCTCAAAATTTGAGTAAACTTAGCGGCTCTTTCGGTCGGTGTGTAGCGCAGCCTGGTAGCGCACTGTCATGGGGTGTCAGGGGTCGGAGGTTCAAATCCTCTCACACCGACCATTCTATATCCTGAGTATTCAGAAAGTTACAAATATCATCCCCAATATATGTAGCAAATAAATTTCTGAAAATTTAAGCCATGTAGCATATATGTAGCTTGGTTTACTCATCGTTGCTTAGCTTATTTTCCAGACTGATTACCCCCCCCTTAACCCTAATACCCTGAAGATCAGCATACTTAACATTTGAGTAGATCTTTGTGCCTTGCCACAGTCTGGCGTGCTAATCCTGATTGTTTCGCTATGTTGACCTGAGTGGGCCTATCACCGAGTTGTCTAAGGTCGGAAATTGCTGTCTTTATTTTGAGTCGGGTTTTCTCATTGCGAGTGCGGTGGGTGTAACGAGCTCCTTCTTGCTGCGCAAGCTTTATAGTTAAGTTGGAGAACGGTAAGTTCCAAAGGCCTGTTATCCCTCTATTATGATTTGGGTAATATTTATCCCAGGTCCAGCGCGATACACTCTTAGTGATTGATGAGAGCTCATTTGGCTTTAACGGATGAGACTTACTTAAATCTTTATTCGAAAAGTCATTAAGGTAGTCTGCTAACTGATAAATATGTTTATGCCATTCATTGTAGCTCCAATGTTGTCTTGCATAGGCAACACGGCGATAAGCCTCAAAACGTAATTCATGAAATAAAGTGCAGTTTCTAGAGTCAGGGACCTCATTCCAGTCGAAGTCACCCCGGACACGTATCTCAGGTGTGTCGAATGCATCATTGAGTTCATTTAAACTATACTCGTGTGTATGCCAAAAACTTGTTCTCCAATAAGAGTGAAGAGATTTTTTTAGAGTGGGCCCGTGTAATCACGATCTGCTCCCAATGTGATTCTCATTTTTCTTCTTACATCATTCACAAAACCGATAGGGGCACGGTTTGCTGCCCTGGTAGTTGGAACATTTTGAATGGCGTAGAAAAGATGTGCTGAGTACTCTTTCTCATCTTTCTTTAAAATTTCTGGTACCGGCTTACTGACAATAATATTCGGAGGGGGGAGCAATTTTTCTTGCCACTCAAGGGGATGAACATCATCGAGATCAAAGATTAACCAACAGACATTTCCTGGAGGATTAACTTGTACATGAAGGTAGGTTAGCGCTGTATCTCTAAAGCGACGTCGACTCTTTTTCTTCTCTTCACTAGCCGAAGAAGATTGAGGCGGCGTCGTACGTTTAAGTCGCTCTGTAAGAATGGTTTGGGCACAAGAAGGCGCAGCCAGAACTGGCTGAATCATTTCAGATGTCATAAAATACCTATGTTGAATTTAAGTTCAACACGGCAGGCAGAGAGTTTGGTCGCTTATGCCTGCCGTATTTTCAGGCTAAGCAACTTCGCCATAGGTGCGAAGCCAGGTTTCCAGCGCCGACTCTTCGTAGAGTATCCTCCCGCCAATTTTGATCGCTTCAGGCGCTAGCTTGTTTGCTAGGTTTTTATCGCCTAACAGCATGGCGGATTTTCGTTTGGTTCGTAAATTATAGAGATGTTGCCGTGTACAATTTAAGTACTCCGCGGCTTGCTTCGTAGTGATGAATGTGGACATGAGCCCTCCAACCGTAATTGCTAAGTTCTATTAAACATTTCGTTGAAGACTGACCTGTGCCAGGCCCGTCTTCATCCTCACTTCGTTTAATAGGCAGCCGGTTAAAGCGCCTGTTTTGACACTGATAATGTAAGTTAAAAGTAGGCTGGAGTAAAGTCGTTACGCTTGTGGCTAGTTTCCAAGCTAGTGTGACCAGCTGTTTGGGCAAGGTAAAACAGGTAGGTAGTGTTCCACCAGTGGGTATTCATGGCGGTTCTCTTTGCTTAATAATGATCCCAATAAAGTGCGTTTAGAAACCCCCTACTGAAGTAGAGGCATCATGAGCAATTGTCCTCTCTTTTTTGGGGCCTTCGGCGCCCGCTAT
>NZ_BMXP01000012.1:0-2511 GCF_014651815.1 Alteromonas halophila
GCCCCCTTGGTCACGGTGTGACCAAGGGGGCGTCTACTACCATGTGCTAACTGTCTGCTTACGCCAGTTCGGCCAGACATAATTCGTCGTGGATTTGTTTACACCACTGCTGGACCCGGCTTTCGGTCAGCTCAGGCTGGCGATCCTCATCGATTCCAAGCCCCACAAAATGATCATCGTCGGCCATCCCTTTTGAGGCTTCGAACTCGTAGCTCTCTGTCGGCCACTGGCCAACCAGAATGGCACCGCGTGCTTCGACAATATCGCGGACCATGCCCATGGCATCCAGGAAATATTCCGCATAATCTTCCTGATCACCACACCCGAAAATGGCTACCAGCTTATCTGTGAAGTCAATTTCTTCCAGCTCCGGAAAAAAGTCATCCCAGTCACATTGCGCTTCACCGTAATACCAGGTTGGGATCCCGAAAATAAGTAAATCAAATTCAGCAATATCTTCTTTACTGCTTTTGGCAATATCTTTTACGTCGATCAGGTTTTTGCCCAGCTCTTTCTGGATCATCTTCGCAACGTGCTCGGTATTACCCGTATCACTACCAAAAAACAGGCCAACACTAGCCATATACAACCTCTATCTCTCTAACATTTGCGTTAAACACCCGCGCTTAACCAGAACAGCTCGATAATGCCTTTGGCCAGAAAACCAACGGCACCCATGCCTAGCACCCCATAGGCCACTACGCGCCCAATAATCGGTACATCGTTCTTTTTAAGCACATCGTGCACGGCAATACTCATTAATACGAACAGGCAGGATAACCCGCCGTACAACATAATGGATTCGACTAATTCGTAATTTTCTTCAAGCATACTGTGTCACTGGAACCTGTGAATGCAGTGGCCATAAACACTGCCGTGGCTCACTTCTCAAAAAATCGCGCAAACTATACCACAATCTATACGTCTGGCGGAGTGAAAAACGTTTAAAAAAAGCCGTTAGGTTTGTTGCACACTGCCAGTAACATGTTGTTAACAATGGCGTTTCCAGCTCACATACTAATCATGGGTTTAAATGCTTTTCGACAATTGCATTAAATGCCTGAGGTTTTTCAGCATGTAACCAGTGTCCGGTACCCTCAATGATGCGGGCACGGGCATTTGGAAAATACCGTGCAATCTGAGGCCGGTGTTCACGGGTCAGATAGTCTGATTTTCCGCCTTTCACAAACAGCACATCGCCATCAAAAGTTGCATCCATATCTTCTGGCCAGCCAATGATCGCCTCGTAGTTTTGTTGCAGGCCGGCGATATTAAACCGCCACTGCCATTCGCCCTGATCATTGCGGTATAAGCCTTTCAGCAGGAACTGCCTTACGCCGGGCTCATTAATATGTTCAGCCATGGCGGTATCTGCGTCTTTTCGACCGGTAATCTGCGACAGGTTTACACTATTAAGCCCGGCAAAAACGCCGTCATGGCTGCGTGCATAGCTTGCCGGTGCAATATCGGCGGCGATAAGCTTATCGACCCGCTCACTGTGTTTCAGGGCAAATAACATCGCCACCTTGCCGCCCAGCGAATGACCTACCAGGCTGGCCGTTTCTACCTCTGACTCATCAAGAACCTGCTTAACACCCGTTACGGCATGCGATAAGGAAAACTGCTCGAGCCAGGGTGAATGACCATGGTCGGGTAAGTCGATGCTGATAATATTGTGGCTGTCGCGCAAATGACGGCGAAGGTTCGCCAGATTATCTGCATCACCAAAAAGTCCGTGGATGAGTACTGTCCATGGAAAATTAGGATCGGACTGTGATACCTGATAGTTAAGTGTTGCCGGCATACCTTTCTCTGCAGCGAAACAATGTACGTGGGATGGGGGCAGGGAAGGTGCTTTTCAATAGTGTTTGGAATGTCATGTGATGAATCTGGTGCGACAACGTCGCACCAGATCGTAAGTAGGGGAGGGGCGATAGACTTGTTCGCATCTACCCTAAATAGAAAAGTTCTGGAGATCTTTACCGTTATCAATCGCCTGCTTGAATACCTTCGGCATGCGACCAATACCTGTCCAGGAATGCGTATTTCCCTGTTCATCTTTGAGCTGGTATTTAACCGGACGTTTAGCACCTTTAGTTTTTTTACCGGTGTCGGCACTGAGTTTCTGCAAATCGTCAACATCAAGCCCTGCTTCCTGCATTTGCTTTTGAATTTCTTCTATTTTAGCCCGTTTTTCTTGCTCTGCTTTTTGTTGCTCGCGCTCTTTGTCTTTCCGTTTTTCAATAATGTTTTCCAGCTTTTCTTTAACGGATTCCAGTTCTTTTACGCTTAACTCCTTTACCGCGCCTTGCAATCTTCTTCCATGGGTCAAAATATCTAAAAATTCGCTCATTCAATTGCCTTCATGTTGATTTAATCAGATTGATGATAAATAAAATTCAATTAAAAAAAAAGCGGCAAATTGCCGCTTTTAATTCTTTACTTTCTCATTACATATTCGGGTAATTAGGCCCACCACCACCTTCTGGTGCTACCCAGCGGATATTTTGC
>NZ_BMXP01000012.1:2631-6369 GCF_014651815.1 Alteromonas halophila
GACGGATCCTTAATATCGCAGGTTTTACAGTGAACACAATTCTGTGCATTTATCTGGAAACGCTTTTCACCCTCTTCTTCAATCACTTCATAAACACCAGCTGGACAGTATCGCTGTGCCGGCTCATTAAACTTCGGTAAATTCACGTCGATTGGAATTGACTTGTCTTTTAGCTGGAGGTGACAGGGCTGATCTTCTTCGTGGTTGGTATTTGAAATAAAAACGGATGAGTTTTTATCAAAACTTAAAACGCCATCCGGTTTTGGGTAGTCTATTTTTTCAGCCTGGTCAGCCTTTTTCATGGTGGCGTAGTCTTTTTTCTCATCTTTGAGGTTAACAAAGAACTTGCCGCCGAAAATATTTTGCTCAAGGGTATTAAACGCGCCCCCCCAGAAATTGCCAAACTTATGAATTGCCGGGCCGAAGTTTCTGGAACGATAAAGCTCGTCATACGCCCAGGAAGCTTCAAAACGCTTCGTGAAATCAAGCAGTTCTTTTTCAGGCGCATCAGCATTTTCTGTCAGAGCCTCAAAAATAGATTCAGCGGCCAGCATGCCAGATTTCATGGCCGTATGATTCCCTTTAATTTTGGCGAAATTCAGAGTGCCGGCATTACAGCCTACAATTAAACCGCCCGGGAATGTCATTTTAGGCAGTGAGTTATAGCCGCCTTTGGTGATAGCGCGGGCGCCATAACTCACCCGTTTACCGCCTTCCAGATATTGTTTAATAACCGGGTGATGCTTTAATTGCTGGAATTCATCGAAAGGACTTAAATGCGGATTGTCATAATTCAGGTCGACAATCAGCCCGACAAACACCTGATTATCTTCAGCATGATAAAGGTAGCTGCCGCCCGTTGCATCGGATAAAGGCCAGCCCGCTGTGTGCACCACCAGTCCCGGCTGGTGTTTGTCTGGATCGATGTCCCAGATCTCTTTGAAACCAATAGCGTAATGTTGCGGTGTCGCGTCTTTGTCCAGGTCGAACTTTTCGATAAGTTCTTTACCCAGGTGACCACGGCAACCTTCCGCAAAAACGGTGTATTTTGCGCGTAATTCCATGCCCGGCATGTACCCGTCTTTTTGCTCCCCCGATGCCGAAACACCCATATCGCCAGTCACAACACCAGCAACACTGCCGTCATCGTTATACAGGACCTCTGATGCCGGAAAGCCCGGGAAAATCTCAACACCCAGCGCTTCAGCCTGCTCGGCCAGCCAGCGGCAGACATTACCCATCGAAACGATATAGTTACCATCATTGTGCATGGTTTTTGGCGTAAGAGCGTTGGGCAGTTTTTTTGCTGAACTTTCATCGCTGAGCAGATAAATATCATCGCCAGTCACGGATGTATTCAGTGGCGCCCCTTTTTCTTTCCAGTCAGGAAAAAGTTCGTTTAATGCTTTGGGCTCAAACACTGCACCACTTAAAATATGTGCGCCGACTTCAGAGCCTTTTTCCACGACACATACCATCAGTTCCTGGTCTTTTTCACTGGCCATTTGCATGAGTTTACAGGCCGTAGATAATCCGGCCGGACCGGCTCCGACGATGACGACGTCAAACTCCATCGATTCTCGTTCCACTGGAGGCTCCTTATTTATCTGCATTTTATAGTGCACTATTGATGAAACAAATAATGCGAGGTGTCAAAAACATGTAAATTATTTGTCGCTGAGAAAGGTAATCCAGGTTGACGTTAACGTCAACAGTAAGTACATTGCTGCTCAGGTTTACGTTAACGTAAGGTCACCTTCGTATTAACATCGTAGTTAACATGAGTTAAGCACAACAATGACGATTGGTTTACTCTTTTTTACGTAAGGTGTAATACGTCAGCGACATTTAAACGTATTGGTAGAGAATTTCAGCACATGCGGTGAAGACCTTCACCGGTGGTGTTAACGATTGAGGTAACTATGAAAATACTCGTACCGGTCAAACGCACGATCGACTACAACGTGAAAGTGAAAGTAAAGGCCGACAGTTCAGCCGTTGATTTGACCAACGCTAAGATGGCAATTAATCCTTTTTGTGAGATTGCGGTAGAAGAAGCCGTTCGATTAAAAGAAAAAGGCGTGGCCGACGAAGTGGTTGTGGTTTCTATCGGCAGTAAGAGCTGTCAGGAGCAGATCCGCACAGCACTGGCACTGGGCGCAGATCGCGGCATTCAGGTTGAAACAGAAGACGCTCTGGAGTCTCTGCAAATTGCCAAGTTACTGGCGAAAGTCGTGGAAGAAGAATCTCCGGAAATGGTGATTCTGGGTAAGCAGAGTATCGATTCTGACAATAACCAGACCGGGCAAATGCTGGCCGCACTGACCGGTATGCCACAGGGCACCTTCGCCTCTGAGGTAGAGGTCAATGACGGTAAAGTGAAGGTAACCCGCGAAATTGATGGTGGTCTGCAAACCGTTGAACTGACGTTGCCTGCAGTTATCACTACAGATTTGCGTCTTAATGAGCCTCGCTATGCCTCGCTGCCTAATATCATGAAAGCCAAGCGTAAGCCACTGGATGTGAAGCCGGCTGCGGACTTTGGTGTCGAACTTGAGTCACACGTTAAGGTGCTCAAAGTGACACCGCCGCCAGAACGTCAGGGTGGTATTAAAGTGGCAGATGTCGATGAACTGGTCGAAAAACTGAAGAACGAAGCAAAGGTGATTTCATGAGCATTCTGGTATACGCGGAACACGACACGGAAAACCTTAAGCCGGAGACAGCCAAAGTCGTCAAGGCAGCAACGCAAATGGGCGATGATGTGCATCTGCTGGTGGCTGGTGAAAACTGTCAGAGCATCGCTGAGCAGGCCGCTAAGCTTGCTGGCGTGGCCAAAGTCCTGGTGGCAGACAATGCGGCCTACGGTCACCAGCTGGCTGAAAATACGGCAGACCTGCTAGTTGAAATGGCAGGGGGCTACACACACATCGTAGCCGGGGCAACGACCACGGGTAAAAACTTTATGCCGCGTGTGGCAGCGCTGCTGGATGTTGCGCAGATCTCCGACATTATTGGTGTGGAATCGGACGATACTTTCATACGGCCGATTTATGCAGGTAATGCCATTGCAACGGTTCAGACCGCTGACAAGGTGAAAGTCGTCACGGTGCGCGCCGCGTCATTTGATGCTGTTGATGAGAGCGGCAGTGCAGATATTGAAGCTGTGGACGTAGTTAAAACATCAGAGCGTTCAAGCTTTGTCACCGAGTCTCTGACCGAGTCTGAGCGCCCTGAACTGACGGCGGCTGATATTGTTATCTCGGGCGGCCGGGGAATGCAAAACGGCGAGAACTTCTCGTTGCTGGAAGGTATTGCTGACAAGCTTGGCGCTGCAATTGGTGCTTCTCGAGCTGCGGTTGATGCGGGTTTTGTAGCCAATGATATGCAGGTTGGTCAGACCGGTAAAATTGTTGCTCCGCAGTTATATATCGCGGTGGGTATTTCTGGTGCCATCCAGCACCTGGCTGGCATGAAGGACTCCAAGGTGATTGTTGCTATCAACAAGGATGAAGAAGCGCCTATTTTTCAGGTGGCTGATTACGGGCTGGTCGCTGACTTGTTTGAGGCTCTGCCAGAGCTTGAAAGTAAGCTGTAACACCCAGGTTAAGAAAAAGGCCGCGTCATGCGGCCTTTCTTGTGTTTAAAGCGTGACCACTGAATTATCGTCATTGCTTACGGTCGACGGTATATATTTATCCGCCTGCCAGTCGTTTTCCCACACATTATCATTCAGTA
>NZ_BMXP01000012.1:6493-86729 GCF_014651815.1 Alteromonas halophila
ATAGCGAAACTGATATTCTTTTCCCACCGGCAGTGAAACAGTCTGTGTAAAATCGCCGTTTTTCAGACGCTTCATCGGCAGTGCGTTGATATCCCAGGCGTTGAAGTCGCCGACCAGACGTGCAGTAGCGGCCTGTTTCGACTCATCGGCGCGCAGGCGAAAGGTGACTTTGCACACAGGTTTTGATTTCAGATACTGTTTTTTAAGGCTCATGGTTTCTCTCGGGGTTGAACGAAGAATGCGAAAAGGCTCCTATATCATTATCGCAAACTGACTAAATTTCAATCGGCTTTCTTAACATCTGCTTATTCATATTTTCTAACAAAGTAGTGAAGACACTTTACGGGAAATAAAGGTACACTTAGCCTTAATAAATTCGCGTTGTAAGTTTTTGGCAAACAACAATAAAAATACAATGCCGGTGTCTCGCAAGGCAGCGTTTGCCGGTCAAGGGATGGTCAATGAAACAATCGTTGTGGATGAAAGGGGGGATACCCCTCGTCGTCATTGTTGTCGCAGTTATCGTAGCGGGTGTAATGATTTCCTCGCGCAAACCGCCTGAGCAAAATCCAGTAGAAGAACCCGCGTTTCTGGTTGATGCTCAGCCCGTATCCAGTGAGCAGGTCCAGTTCAGTGTGACCTCTCAGGGCAATGTGCTGCCAAAGCACGAAACCATGCTCAGTACCCAGGTCAGTGGCAAAGTGGTGTCAGTATCGGACGCGTATGTGGTCGGCGGAATGTTCAGCAAGGGCGACACACTCGTTACGCTTGAACAATCTGATTATGAAACGGAGCTGCGACTGGCTGAAGCTGAGTTAGCGCAGGCCACGGCGGCCCTTGAAGAGGAAATCGCGCGGGGCAAAGTAGCCGAACAGGAATGGCGCTCTGTGAATGATATGGCGGCGCCTGAGCTTGGTTTGCGAAAGCCCCAGCTGGCCAAGGAGCAGGCCAACGTAAAAGCCGCTAAGGCGAAGCTTGATCGCGCCAGGCGCAATCTTGCGCGAACTGAAATTACTGCGCCATACAACGGGATTGTGGTTGAGCGCAATATTGATTTAGGGCAGTTTGTCACCGCAGGCGCAGCCGTCGCCACGTTGTATGCAACCGATGTGGCTGAAGTTCGTCTGCCGATCACCGACAGTGATCTGGCCTTTCTCAACGTATCCGACAAGCCGGGAAATGTTGATAATGTGCGCCTGCACGCCACCGTCGCTGGTAAATCCCGGACCTGGCAGGGCACGCTGGCGCGCACAGAAGGGGTACTGGACAGCAACAGCCGCGTTGTCTATGCGGTGGTTAATGTGAACGACCCTTACCGGCGGGATACAGCCACTGAGTCAGTGCCGCTGCGATTTGGACAGTTTGTAGAAGCCAGTATTCAAAGTGAAAAACGCCAGCAGTTGTTCGTGCTGCCACGCAATGTGGTGAGACTGGATAATACGGTGCTTACTGTCGATGATGAGCGGACACTGAAAATTAAACCCGTCGATATTCAGCGCAGCAGTGCTGAGAACGTCTATATTTCAAGTGGGCTTGAAGAAGGTGACCTGGTTGTCATGAGTGCGGTCCCTAATCCTTACGATGGCATGAAAGTGCGGTTGCCAGACGATATTCCTGAAGCAGCAAAAAATGATAAGGAAGAGGACAGCGCAGGCATCGCCTCTGAGGAGGATGAATGAGTCGTATTGATACCCACCGTGGCGTGATTGCCTGGTTTGCCCGCAATAATGTTGCTGCTAATTTGCTGATGTGGCTGTTGCTGGTAGGCGGGCTGTTCGGCGCCTTCACCATCCATAAGCAAATTTTTCCGACCTTTGATATTAATGTAATCAATGTTCGCGTGCCCTATCTGGGTGCCGCGCCGCAGGAGGTGGAAGAGGGCGTTATTCTCAAGGTTGAGGAAGCGGTGAAAAACCTTGAAGGGATTAAGAAAATCACGTCAACCGCTGTTGAGGGCATGGGCACCGTGTCAATCGAAGCCGAAGAAGACTACGATGTGCAGGCATTGCTCGATGAGGTCAAGGTTCAGGTTGATGCGATTGTTAGTTTTCCTGCAGATACAGAAAAACCGGTCGTCTACCGACAAAAGATACAGCAGGACGTGTTGTGGATGTCGGTCTATGGCGATGCCTCAGAGCGTGAACTTAAAGAGTTTGCCAAAGACTTACGTGATGATATCGCTAATCTGCCTGGTATTTCTCAGGTGCAGGTTGTCGGCGCCAGAGATTATGAAATCTCGGTCGAGTTATCTGAAGTCGATCTGCAAAAATATAACCTGACCTTCTCGGACGTTGTTAATCGCCTCAGTCAGTCGAGTATTGATTTGCCCGGTGGTTCTATCCGTACCGAAAACGGTGATATTTTGCTTCGCACCAAAGGTCAGGCGTATACCGGCTGGGATTTTTCTCAGATTGTATTGCTCACCGACAGTAACGGCACCCGGGTAACACTGGGCGATGTGGCGTATATCAATGACGGTTTTATCGAAAATAACCAGTACGCCATGTTCGACGGTAAACCTGCTGTCAGCTTACGCGTACAGGCGGTGGGTGATCAGAATGCGCTGGAAATTTCTGACACAGTGAATGGCTACATCGCCGAGCGTAAAGCAGACTTTCCTGCTCACATCAGCGCCGATACCTGGGGGGACAGTTCCTTTTACCTTGCTGATCGCCTGAATATGATGCTGGAGAACATGTTTTTCGGTGCCTTACTGGTGTTTATTGTTCTGTCGTTATTCCTGAAAATTAAACTGGCATTCTGGGTCATCGTCGGTTTGCCGGTCTGTTTTTTGGGGACGTTATTGGTACTGCCCATCGACATGCTTGGCGTATCGATCAATCTGCTTAGCCTGTTTGCATTTATTCTGGTACTGGGGATTGTGGTGGATGATGCCATTATCATGGGGGAGTCCGCCTACACAGAGATAGACCGCAAAGGTCACAGTACCGATAATGTGATAAGCGGCGTGAAAAAAGTCGCGATGCCGGCGACCTTCGGCGTGCTGACCACCATCGCTGCGTTTTCACCCATGCTGATGGTCTCCGGGCCGTTTGGAGTTATATGGAAAACTATCGGTCTGGTGGTCATCATCTGCCTGGTATTTTCGCTGATAGAGTCCAAGCTGATACTGCCCGCGCATCTTGTGCATATGAAACTGAAGCCTTACGACCCGGAGAAAGCCAATCGTTTTCAGCGTTTCCGGGACATTTTCAGCGAAGGCATAAAAGGCTTTATTCAGAATCGCTATGCGCCATTTTTAAAGCGTGCGGTACAGAATCGTTACCTGACGCTTTCTGTGTTTTTCGCCATGCTTATTTTGACCGTCGGTCTGTTTGGAGGCGGACTGGTGAGGTTTGTATTCTTCCCAACTATTCCCAGCGACTTTATGATGGCGAATGTTGAGCTCGAGCCTGGTTCATCTTTACAGCAGCGTGATAATGCCATCAAAACGCTGCAGGACGCGCTGAACCGAATGGATGACGAACTTGAGAAGGAGTCCGGCAGTGGGGTGGTAAAACATGCCATCGCGTTTGACGAGGGCAACCTTGCTGGTCAGGTTTTTGTTGAGCTGACCAAAGGTGAAACCCGTGAGCTGACCGATTTTGAAATTCACCAGCAGTGGCGTGAGCAGGTGCCGGAAATTCCGGGCGTGAAACGCTTTGATATTGGCTCACCCGGGGGCCCGGGTGGCGGCGCTGATTTGAGCTTCGAATTTGACTCCTCAGACATTGATGCACTACGCAGTATCAGCCAGGAGCTGAAAACCAGACTGGAAACCTATGACGGGGTCACTGATATCAATGACACTTTTGCCGGAGGCAGTGAGGAAATTCAGCTGTCACTGAAACCGCAGGCGGATGCCCTGGGCATATCTTTGTCGCAGCTCGGTCGTCAGGTTCGGTATGGGTTTTATGGCGCAGAGGTGCAACGGATCCAGCGTGATGAGGAAGAAATCCGTGTGATGGTACGCTACCCCAAAGCAGAGCGGACATCGGTGGAACACCTCAAAAATATGCGCGTGCGCGCCCCTGACGGACGCTCCGTGCCCTTCGAGCAGGTGGCAAGTATTGAAGTCGGGCAGGGCTTTGACACCATTATCCGGGTTGACGGTGAGCGATCGGTCACCGTGACAGCTAAGGTCGATAAGGCACGTCTGGATCCGGGGGAAGTGACCCGGGATGTGATTAATACGGTGATGCCAGATTTGCTGGAACGTTATCCGAAGGTGAGTTTTGAGTTGCAGGGGAACTCCCGTGAACAGCAGGAGGCCATGATGGGCCTGGCAAAAGGCTTATTGTTTGCGCTGTTTGCTATTTTTGCCTTACTGGCGATCCCACTGCGCTCATATTCACAGCCGTTAATTATTATGTCGGTGATCCCGTTCGGTGTAGTAGGGGCTATTGTTGGCCATCTGATACTGGGCAAGGCCGTTAGTGTGTTGTCGATTTGCGGAATCATTGCGCTGTCAGGCGTGGTGGTGAATGATAGTCTGATCATGGTGGATTTCGTAAACCGTGCGCGCAAGGAAGGTATGTCTTTGCTTGATGCGGCTATCAATGCTGGCACACAGCGATTCAGGGCTATCATACTGACTTCTCTGACGACGTTTATGGGACTGATGCCGATTGTGTTTGAGCGCAGTCTGCAGGCACAAATTGTGATTCCCATGGCGATATCACTGGCGTTTGGGATATTGTTCGCGACCATCATTACGCTGTTGCTGGTACCGGCGCTTTATCTCATCCTCAATGACATAAAAAATATATTTCGTCGCCAGCCGGTTCCGCTGGAACATAGCCGTGATCAGACGTTGCGCGACAGCGGATAGCAGCTAACCCTCATCGTTAGTTATAACCTGAAACACCGTGCCTGATGGCACGGTGTTTTTGTTTATGACCGCTGGTACAGGTTGATTTTTCATCAGCTCTGCATATACTGTATATATAAACAGTATTAAGGGGTGATGTGATGACGACCGGAATAAAATCTATCGACAAGCTAATAGCATCCTATGGATTAACGACGCATGCAGGCAAAGACGCATTTCAATCAGTGATCCGGTTGCGTGGCGGCGACGCAAAAGCCAGAACGCTCAAATTGCCCTGGTGTATGTATCAGAAAGTCATGCAAAAACCGGTGTCCAGTGCACTGACTTACTATCAGTACTTTCTTCCCCACCGCCAGCATCGCCTGGCCAGTTTTCTGGTTGATGAAAAAGGAAACATCGTTGAGCAGGTATATTATTTACGAGACGGGCGGGGCGTGAAAGCCTGTAAAAAACTGCAGGTGATGCTACAGACAATGTGCAAAGCACAATTACTGGCAGCGTAGAATAAAAAAGCCTGACACCAGGTCATTCGGTGTCAGGCTCTGGCAGCCGCTTCGTTACGTTAAAGCGGCCTTGTCCGGTAAGTCAGACAGAGGCTTAGTAGAAGGAGAAGCGTGCTTCAATGCCCCAGATCCGCGGCTCATTGATGATGCCGGTCAGGTTATTGAAGTCAATTGCACCTTTCACATTATCTTCGTCGGTGATGTTCCGGCCAAAAAATGCAATGGTGTAATTGTCTACGAAGTTGTCGTAACCAATGCGCAGACCGCCTTCAAAGTTGTCGTCGGTTTTGAACTCCACGGCATCATACAGGAACAGATTGGTTTCTCCCTGGAATGCCCAGTCGGTGAACACGAAAAATTCGCCATCGTTGCCGACCGGAATGGTATAACGTGCAGTAAAGTTGAAAATGGTTTCCGGTGCCTGCGGGAAGGGGTTACCGTCGATAAACGCCTGATTACTATCAGTACGGGGATCCATTACGGTACAGTTACCCGCGAAGTCAGCGCTCGATCCGCACGGCTGTACTGTCAGGTTGTCATCTTTTATCTCGGTATGATTGTAGCTATAACCCGCTGTCAGGCTTAGCTGATCGGTTGCCAGCCATTCGGCATCCACTTCAAAGCCATACGCGTCGCCCTTATCGGCATTTACAAGCGCCGTAAAGTTATTGCCACCCCCGATGGCGGAGAACTGCATGTCATCAACAGTGTAATAGAAAGCAGCAACATTTAAACGCAGCGTATCTTCCAGTAAGTCTGATTTAAAGCCCGCTTCAACGGAGTTTATCGTTTCTGCGTCAGCCACCGACGGCGAACCTTCAAAGGCCACATCACGGCCCTGAATCGTTTGTGCACGGAAGCCATTGGCATAGCGCGCGAACAATGAGATATCGTCGGTAAGGTTATAATTAGCGCTTAGTTCATAACTGACCTGACCATCATCGACATCAATGGGATCATAATCCTGTTGTATGCATTCAGGTATGCCATCCTGGTTAAAGTCAAGAAAATTACAATCGCCATCCACATTCTGCTGACCTACGCGCAATGATTTATCATCGTGGGTATAGCGGATGCCACCGGTGATGTTTAACTTGTCATTGACCTGATAAGACGACTGACCAAATACCGCCCAGGTCGTGTTTTCATGAAAGACCGTGGTAGCCCCATAAAGTCCGTCAATACTGGTCACGTTAAAGGAAGAGTCAAAGAAGAAGGCGCCTAGCTGCCAGTTCAGTGCGGCACGGGTGTTACTGGCCAGGCGAATTTCCTGTGTAAATTGCTCCAGATCATCCATGTTGTCCTGCGTTACTGCTGTAAATGGGATGGGCGCAGGTTTTGCGGTATCGCCTGAGCCAGTACCACCGTCAACGTCACCCAGGCTGAAGCCATCGGCGGTTTCCAGGGCAGTGATGGAGGTCAGCTCCATGCCATCAAACAGGTATGACAGTTTCAGCGATGAGCCAAAACCGCTGTATTCCTGCGGATTATTGTCTGCATTGCCGTCACCATCGAGGTCGCCATCGTACCAGACGGTAGTGCGATCGTAGTTTTCGTTCAGATCGTTGCTGCCTTTGTCGAACACGTTAGCGCGAAAAATGGATGCAGTACCTTTCAGCTCACGACCATGGACATTCAATAACGCTGAAAAATCCGTTGTTGGTTCCCACAGCAGTTGCGCACGCCAGGCTTTCTCGTCAAAGCCGCCGATTACGTCATCCTGACCTGTGAAGCCGTTATCAATGTAATCATCGCGATCCTGACTCAGTACAGAAATTCGGCCTGACAGATTTTCTGCAAGTGCGCCACCAACGGCACCTTCGAAATTAACGGTGTTGTAGCTGCCGTAACCCAGCTCTGCATACCCTTCGAAATCCTGCGTAGGTTTGACGGTATCAAACTTTACAATACCCGCCGTTGTGTTGCGGCCAAACAGCGTGCCCTGTGGGCCACGCAGTACTTCAACCTGCTGCACATCAAACAGCGGGAAACTTTTCAGTACCACGTTTTCCATGACCACTTCGTCCATCACAATAGACACGGGCTGAGAGGCGGCCAAATCAAAATCGGTATTGCCAAGGCCACGAATATAGAAACGTGGTGCTACCCGGCCGTTGGATGATTCGGCATAAAGGCCGGGAACACGTACTGCCAGCTCCAGAATATCTCCACCACCTGAAAACAGGCTTTCAAACTCTTCACCGTTTAACGTCGCTATCGAAATAGGGACTTCCTGTATGGACTGAGTACGTTTTTGCGCCGTTACTGTGATTTTCTCAAGTCCCGCTTCTTTTTTGTTTGTGTTCTGAGCATCCTGAGCAATGGCTGAAGTGCTGAACGCGGCACTAACGGCGAGCGCCAGCGTGGCTAATTTATGTGTTCTCATGTGTGTTCACCAAGTGTGATTTACAAGTTTTGTAAAAAGAGTTGAGTGTGTGCGTTGCGGCTCTGTATTCTACACAATTTTTGGACAAAATGGCGGTTATTTTTGAACATCTCCGGCTGTGAATTTGGCGCGGTATTGCGCGGGTGACATGCCGGTCTGGCGCTTAAACAAACGAGAGAATGAGCTGACGTCCTCGTAGCCCACTTCATGTAGCAGGCTCTCAAGTGGTAGCTTGCGTGTTTCCAGTTGAGCCATGACATACTCAACCCGCAAAGCCTGCAGGTACTTTAGCGGGGTCTGTCCGCAGGCCTTCTGGAATCGCCGTAATAATGTACGCACTGTCATATTGTGGCGGGATGCCAGAGCCGGCAGCGACAGCGGTGCAGCGATAGCTTCTTCCAGTGACGTCTGAACTGCCAGAATATCAGGATCCTGGTGAAACTTACGCTGCCGGGTGCTGGCATAGACGGTTTGATTGGGCCGGGTCAGGTCGAGTACCAATGATTTTGCTGTGTCGGTCGCAACCTGATGACCGCAGTACCGGCGGATCAACAGCAGTGACAGATCAAACCATGCCATGCCGCCGCCTGCACAAAACAGGTTGTCCTGTTGGGTCAGCATCTTCTCCGGTTGCAGCAATACGCCCGGGAACATCCGGCGAAAGGTATCGGCATAGCCCCAGTGTGTTGTGGCGATACGGTTTTCAAGCAATCCGGCTGCGGCCAGCAAAAAGGTCCCGGTACAGTTTCCGGCAATATCCGTCTGCTGACTGGCGTGGCGCTGCAGGTAGGTCAGTAAACGCTGATTTTGTTTAAGTACCTGCGCAATGTCACCGCCAATGGTGGGCACAATCAGCAAATCGGTGTGCTGAACGTCTTCAAGAGCGCAGTGTGGGCTGATTGACAACTGATTGGTGCAGGAGAAGGGACTGCCGTGCAGGCCCGCTATACTTACATCAAATAGTGGCTCGACAGGCTGACCGTGAATGCGTTGCCAGCTTACCCCGGCCAGTGCAAACAGATCCAGTGCACCGGTAATGGCGGAGGACAATGCCTGATCAAACCCAACAATCGTTACCTTAACCTTGCGTTCCGTCAATGGCATAACAACAGTCCTGCTATAACTATTTATTCGATGAATAGATGGCGTTATTCACCACTATTGTGTCATTAATGACAATCATGGCAGCATTTTGATTGTGTCACAATGGTTAAAATCCGGGTGCGGGCCAACTCATCGTCGCGCTGAAAGCAGACAATGGCTACCGCACGTACTGTCGTTCCTAAGCAAAAAGAGAAACCTGTATGGCAGATCAACTCATTCCACGTCGCGAACTGCGCTTTCAGTTGTATGAAATGCTGGATGCCAGCGCACTGTGCGATTTTCCACGTTTTAGTGAACACTCGGTTGAGACATTTGAGGCGGTCCTGGATACGGCTGAAAAAATCGCTGAAGAGACATTTCTCAATCATAATGCGAAAGCCGACCAGAATGAGCCGACCTTCGACGGAAAGAAAGTGAGCATGCTTGATGAGGTAAAGACAGCGTTTAATGCTTACCGTGATGCTGGCTTTATTGCCGGGCATTTCGATTTTGAAGACGGCGGTATGCAACTTCCCAGTTTAATTACTAATGCCTGTGCCGGCTATTTCTTAACGGCGAATCCGTCGACGACAGCGTATCCGTTTTTAACCGCGGCGGCAGCCAATGTAATACGCCACTTTGGCTCTGCCGAGCTTCAGGCTCAGTTTCTCCCCGATATGCTGACAGGACGCTTTACCGGGACAATGGCACTGACAGAGCCCCATGCGGGCTCGTCGCTGGCTGATATCACATCAAGCGCGACGCCTGCGGAGGATGGTAGTTACCGGCTTAAAGGCAGCAAATTATATATCTCTGGCGGTGAGCATGAATTATCCAACAATATTGTGCATCTTGTTCTGGCAAAAATTCCCGGCGGCCCTACTGGCGTTAAAGGTATCTCATTGTTTGTCGTACCCAAATACCGCCTTGACGAAAATGGCGAGCCGGGCACGCGCAATGATGTCAGTCTGGCCGGTCTAATTCACAAGATGGGGTACCGCGGCACAACGTCAACAGCACTGACCTTTGGCGACAATGGTGACTGTCATGCTTACCTTGTTGGTGAGCCGCATCAGGGCTTGCGGTATATGTTTATGATGATGAATGAGGCGCGTATCGGCGTGGGCTACGGGGCCGCCATGATTGGTTACCGCGGCTATCGTTATTCTCTGGATTATGCCAAAGAGCGAACGCAGGGGCGTAAAGCCGGGCCACAAGGTAACACATCAAAGCAGTGTGCCATCATTGAGCATGGCGATGTAAAGCGCATGCTGCTCGCGCAGAAAGCCTATACCGAAGGGGGCATGGCGCTCTGTCTGTACGGCAGCTACCTGGTAGATTGTATGGCCTGTGCAGACGATGACGAGGAAAAAGCGACCCTGGGACAACTGATTGATCTTCTCACCCCGGTCTTTAAGGCCTGGCCATCTGAATTTGGACCGAAGGCCAATGATCTGGCGATCCAGGTGTTGGGTGGAGCCGGCTATACCCGTGAATATCCGGTTGAACAATGCTGGCGGGACAACCGTTTAAACCCCATCCATGAGGGCACCAATGGTATTCAGGCGCTGGATCTGCTGGGGCGCAAGCTATGGCAGCAAAACGGTCAGGGGCTTGATGCACTGATGAAACGCGTTAAAGCAGACTTTGCCCGGGCAACAATGCCACAGTCTCGCGCTTTAAGTTCGCGATTGCTTCCGTACATCGATCAGCTTGATACGCTTATCCGCCAGTCTGCCGAAGACCTGCGCAGCGAAAAACAGTCGATTGCGCTGACTAACGCCAGTTGCTTTCTCAATATTTTTTCAGCCTGTGTGGTGAGCTGGATCTGGTTACGCCAGGCAATCGTTGCAGAGGCCGCTCTGGCCGAAGGCAGCGCAGAGCATGACGCGGACTTTTACAACGGCAAACTGGCGGCAGCAACGTACTATATTCACTGGGAATTACCGCTGGTTAAGCGGGATATTGACATCATTAGCACCTCCGATGCGACCTGTGAGCAGGTCGCACCGGACTATTTTTAAAAGGACACAAACATGCAATACAAACAATGGCAACTGACTTCCCGCCCGGTAGGCGAGCCGTCGCGTGACAACTTTGAGCTGGCAACGGTTTCGCTGCCGGAAGTCGGGGAGAATCAACTTGCAGTAAAAATTCATTATATCTCGCTGGACCCGGCCATGCGTGGCTGGATGAATGAGGGTAAATCGTACATTGAGCCGGTACAGATTGGTGATGTAATGCGCGCGGGTACCGTGGCGGAGGTCATTGAGTCACGCGCTGAAGGCTTTGCTGTTGGCGATATGGTGTACGGTAATTTTGGTGTACAGGAGTACGCGGTTGTTGACACAAAAGGGATCCACAAGGTCGACCCATCACTGGCACCGCTGCCGCGGTACCTGGGTGTACTGGGGATGCCTGGTATGACGGCGTATTTTGGGTTACTGAAAACCGGGCTGCCAAAAGAAGGTGAAACGGTTGTCGTATCCGGTGCCGCAGGTGCCGTCGGCGGTGTTGTCGGTCAGATCGCCAAGATTAAAGGCTGCCACGTCGTGGGGATTGCCGGAGGCAAAGAGAAATGTGATTACCTGACCCACGAGTTAGGGTTTGATGCTGCCGTCGATTACAAAGATGACGACTTTCGGGGCAAGCTGAAGGCGGCATGTCCTAAAGGGGTAGATGTCTACTTTGACAATGTCGGCGGCGATATTCTGGATGAGGTGCTGACCCGTATTAATCTGCATGCCCGCATTGTTATTTGCGGCGCGATCAGTCAGTACAACAATACGAAAGCGGTGAAAGGCCCCTCTAATTATCTGTCACTGCTCGTTAACCGCGCCAGAATGGAAGGTATTGTGGTGTTTGATAACGTTAAACATTATGGCGAAGCAGCACAGGAAATGGCGACCTGGTTAGGTCAGGGTAAACTGCACGCCAAAGAGCATGTGGTGGAAGGGCTGGAGACCTTCCCGGAAACGCTGATGATGCTGTTTAAAGGTGAAAACTTTGGCAAGCTGGTGTTAAAAGTGAATCATCAGGAGTAGCAGTTATGACTGTTGAAAATAAGCACATTCTGATAACCGGTGGTGGCTCAGGGATCGGTGCCGCTGTGGCGCGCCTGACCGCCAGTCGCGGTGCACTGGTTGGTGTGGCTGACGTCCATTCAGACAACGCACGTGACGTGGTGGCTGATATAGAGCGCAATGGCGGGCGTGCCTATGCTGTCAGTGTCGATGTCACTTCTGCAGAAGCTATCGCTGATATGTTTAAGGTTGCCGCTGAAAAATCGGCGGTACTGGATGTCCTTATCAATAACGCCGGTGTGGATCATCTGCCGGCGCCCATGCATGAGGTCAGTGATGAGGCGTTGATGCGCAATATCGATGTGAATCTGATTGGCGTATGGCGCTGTATGCGCCGCGCAATAGGTACAATGCTGGGGCAGGGCCATGGGCAGATCATCAATCTGGCGTCGGTCGCCGGTTTGCGCAGCGCACCAATGATCAGCGCCTACAGCGCTACCAAGCACGCTGTCATTGGTCTGACCCGCTCAACAGCAGTAGAGTATGCCCGCGCCAATATCCGCATCAATGCAGTATGCCCGAGTTTCGTCGACACACCCATGGTACAGGGCGTGCTTTCCCATATGGATGAGCGGGGCCGCAATGGCATCATCAGGGCAAACCCCATGAAGCGACTGGGTAAACCGGATGAAATATCAGGGGCGATTGCCTGGCTTTGTTCAGACGAGTCGTCATTTATGACCGGACAGTCGGTGGTACTGGACGGCGGGATGCTCGCATAAGGAGAACACAATGAGTGATTTATTTGATTTAAATGGAAAAGTTGCACTGGTCACCGGTGCCAGCCGGGGGATTGGTGAGTCGATTGCACGACTGCTGGCCAGCCAGGGCGCGCATGTGATTGTGTCCAGTCGAAAACTGGAAGGCTGTGAAGAAGTGGCCGCGTCCATCCGCAATGCTGGTGGCAGTGCCAGTGCCTGGGCGTGCCATGTGGGTGATATGGCACAAATTACTGAGACATTCAGTCATATTAAAGAAAGCTACGGTAAGCTGGATATTCTGGTTAATAATGCTGCGGCAAACCCGTATTTTGGTCACATTCTGGATACTGATCTGGGCGCTTACAGCAAAACAGTGGATGTCAATATCCGCGGCTATTTCTTTATGTCGGTGGAAGCCGGTAAGCTCATGCGCGAGCAGGGCGGTGGCGTGATTTTAAATACTGCATCAGTCAATGGCGTGGTACCCGGTGATATGCAGGGGATTTATTCGATCACCAAAGCGGCGGTGATCAGCATGACGAAATCGTTTGCCAAAGAGTGCGGGCCACTTAATATTCGGGTAAATGCCTTGCTGCCGGGCCTGACCGATACAAAGTTTGCATCAGCGCTGACCAGCAACGATGCCATTCTCAAAAAGGCCTTGCATCAAATCCCTCTGGGGCGGGTTGCGGATCCGGATGAAATGGCAGGCGCTGTGCTTTATCTGGTGTCAGATGCATCAAGTTATACCACTGGCACCACGATCACGGTTGACGGTGGTATGCTGGCTTAGCCAGTCAGGACATTACTACCAGAGCTAGCTTCAAGGCAGTCTGTGAGTCATTGTTAAGATTTTTCAGCGCGGAAATGCGCTTACAGGCAATGGTGACAGGTAGTGTATTGAAACGTTGTGAGGGACTGACTGGCAGCGCGGCTGCCAGTCATTTTTGGTTTTTTATAAAACTGAGACCAGTGCTTTGGCCAGGGTGTCGACATTCTGTTTGTTAATGCCGGCAATATTGACCCGGCTTGAATCAACAAAATACACGCTGTGCTCGTCGCGCATCGCCTGTACCTGCTGCGGGCTTATACACAGAAATGAGAACATGCCTTTTTGTTGCTCAACAAAGCTGAAGTCGCGATCAAGACCGTTTTCATTGAGCTTTTCGACCAGCATGGACCGCAGACTCTGCATGCGATTGCGCATTGCATCGACTTCGCCTATCCACTCTTTGGTCAGTGCCTCATCAGACAAAATGATGTCAACCAGCGCACCGCCGTAGGAGGGGGGCATAGAGTAGATGCCACGCGCCACATACTGTAACTGGCCCTGCGTAATGTCACGGGTCTGACTGTTATTGGAAATAACCGCCGCCAGGCCGACACGTTCGCGGTAAAGACCGAAGTTTTTACTGCAGGACGCCGCAATAATGACCTCGGGCAGGTTTTCTGCCATCAGGCGCACACCATAGGCGTCAGCATCCAGCCCGTCGCCAAAGCCCAGATAAGCCACATCCAGAAACGGTAAAAAGCCACGTTCCTGTGCCAGTTCCAGGACAGCATCCCATTGATCGCGGGTTAAATCTGCACCGGTGGGGTTATGGCAGCAGCCATGCAGCAGCACCACATCGCCTTTTTCCGTTTTCCTGAGGGTTTCCATCATGGCATCAAAACGAATGCTTGCGGTTTCTTTATCAAAATACGGGTAGGTTTCAAGCTGCAGTCCCGCTGAGCCGATCAATGGAATATGGTTGGCCCAGGTGGGATCACTGACCCACACTCTTACCTTTTCACTACACCGTACCAACAGCTCAGACAGGATCCGTAACGCACCACATCCACCAGGTGCCTGCACCGCTGCGACACGGTTGGCCATGCGCACCTGGCTGGTTTCGCCTAACAGCAGCGACAACATGCCATCAATAAAGCCCTGGTTTCCCTGCGGCGAAATGTAAGCTTTAGAGGTTTCCTGTTCGAGCAGAATTTTTTGTGCTTTGGCAACACTGGTGAGGATTGGGGTATTACCCTGTTCATCTTTATAAACACCGACGCCCAGATCAATTTTATCCGGGTTGGTATCTTCCTTAAACGCAGCAGACAATCCAAGAATGGGGTCTGGAGAAAGCGGGGGTAATACTTCAAACACGATAGTTCCTCTAAAATGGTGTAGAAAAAGCAGACAGGCATTATGCCACTGCCAGTTTAAAATTCGAGTGCCGGGACAAAGAATTTTAGGGTTTATTCACCCGTAAGCTGAAATCGTTCTGAAACCTCTGACAGAATTGCCCCCTCGGGTGAGAACTGCCGTTCGTGCCAGTACAGTTGCAGGTCCTGGTTGACAAGAATAATAGTGGAAGCGCGCGTGCCATAATCCGGGCTTTGAATAAAAATCGAGGACAAACGCTTTTCCCATTCTTTACTGATGCCGGTGTCAGGTAACCGGTCGTCGTCAGCCTGTTCGTCATTGCGTAATAAGGCGAACAGGTCTTGTGGAACAATACACTCAGAATGCTGACAGTATTCACTTAATGACTGCATGCCGCGTGTGACTTTTGGCCAGGGGGCATTTAAGGTTGCGTTCGACAGCCCATGGATCCCCGGCGACACCTCTTGTAGACGATCTTCAATATTGTTGTACACCTGCAACGCGTTGATGTCGCCAAACAGCAGGTTGTAGCCCTGATACTTTTCCCGGGACTGGCGCAGGCGGGCGGACAGTGTCTGGTGACTGGGATCGCACAGGCTTTGTGTTACCAGTTCGCCACGGGATTTCGCGTTATCCCGCTGGGCATTGGCGGCGCGGACATTGGTAATAGCGGCAATGCGTCCCTGACGGGTAACGCCCATCCATGACCCACCTGCTTCCAAATCTTTTCCTGCCAACAGGTCAGGCGCGTCTGACCAGAAGTGTGAAGGCAGGGTAGGACGGCGATAAAATTCATCGCGATTCGCCGCGATAATAAGCGGCATGTCCTTACGTTGCTGATTCGCAACAAATAAAATACACATAAATACTCCGGGCAAGATGTATTCACATCTTCCATAGCAACCAGTACACTCAAAGCTACATAAACGATCTGCTCGTTTTGTACGAGGCGCGCTCACCGACAAAGTCGTCATTCAGACGCTTCTATGTCACTGAAGGTATAGAAACTCACGCCCCCGTAAACGATGCATTAAAGCAGTCACGTTGTCTATGAAACAAATACTCGATAAATCGCTGGCAGGCAGACAGTTGCCTAAACACTGGCCCAACTGGCTTTCCCGGTTTAGCGCCTGGGTTTTGTTTCGCCGCGGCTGGCGGGCAGAGGGAAATCTGGCTAACCGCCGTAAACTGATCATCAGCATCGCACCGCACACCTCCAACTGGGACTTCTTTGTGGGTCTGTTTGTACTTTTCACCTTGCGTCTTAAAATTTCCTTTTTTGGTAAACACAGTTTGTTTATTCCGCCAATCGGTGGCTTGCTGCGCTTTATTGGCGGCATTCCGGTTGAGCGGAGTAAGGCTCACGGCATGGTGGGGGCCATCGCTGAAAAAATTCGTGCGGCAGAGACTATGGTGCTGGTGCTAACGCCGGAAGGCACCCGCAAGCCGGTATTCCCGTGGCGTAGCGGGTTTATTCAGATAGCCCGTGCCGCGCAGGTGCCAGTACAACTGGTCGGCTTTGATTATAAAAAGAAAACGATAGTGTTTGGGCCCGTCATCGAGCAGGTTGAAAATGTCGAACAACAGATGCAAACAGTCTATGCATTTTATGCTAGGGTTTGTGGAAAATTTCCAGGCAATTGCTTAATTAAATAAAGGGAGCGCTCCTCCGTGAAAGACTTAGGGTTCACCACCCGACAGGTGCATGCTGACAGAGTATTAAACCAGCCCGCAGCTGGCGCGGTACATACACCAACTACAAATTCGGTGTTGTTTGAATATAAAGACGCGCAAGGCATCATTGATGTTTTTCAGGGGAAAGCACCTGGCCACGTTTATGGCCGTTCTTCCTGTCCGTCCGTTGCCGCCTTGCAGGATATGATCAATCAGCTTGAAGATGGCATTGGCAGTCTGTGTTTTGCAACCGGCATGGCTGCGATTAGCAGCACCCTGTTTGCGCTGTTCAGGCAGGGCGATCACCTCATTGTCAGCGAATACCTGTTTGGGAATACCCGCAGCTTTTTTGACACACTCAGTGATTTCGGTGTGCAGATCACCTATGTCGATGTGACCTCAGTGCAGGCCATCGAGGACGCTTACCAGCCCAATACCCGCGGTGTCTACACAGAAACCGTTGCTAACCCGGTCACGCAGGTTGCGGATATGCAGGCAATTGGCAAGTACTGCAAGCACCGTAATATTCTGTTTATGGTGGATAACACCATGACGCCGCCACCACTGACGCATGTAAAGCAATTCGACGCGTCGCTGATTTTTTGTTCACTGACAAAGTACATTGGTGGCCATGGCAACGCGCTGGGCGGGGCTGTTACCGACACTGGCTCCTATGACTGGCAGAACTTTCCTAATATTGCCGAGGCTTACCGAAGCGCAGAGCCAGCGCAGTGGGGGCTGACCCAGATCAAAAAGCGTGGATTGCGGGATTTAGGCGCAACCCTTTCCGCAGGTGCCGCACATGCGTTGTCGGTGGGTATGGAAACCTTGTTTTTGCGTCTCGAACGCAGCTGTCGCAATGCGCTGAAGCTTGCCACATTCTTAGAAACGCGGCCCAAGGTGAAACGGGTCTATTACCCTGGCATGTCCGATCATCCCCAGCACTTTATCGCCCGAGAACAACTTAATGGCTATTATGGGGCAATTTTAAGCCTTGAGCTGCATGATGAGTATGATCCGGTTGCCTTTATTAACGCGCTTGAACTGGTCATTTGTGCAACGCACCTTGGCGATAACCGCACCCTGGCGCTGCCGGTAGCTGCCACTATTTTTCATGAGGCTGGCGAACAGGGCCGTGAAAAAATGGGGATCGCTGAGTCGCTCATTCGAATCAGTGTCGGCATTGAAGATACTGATGATCTTATCCGGGACTTTGCCCAGGCGTTGGAATCACTGTAGCGTACTGATAACAAAAAGCCCCGCGTGAAGCGGGGCTGTATTTATGTTAGCGCCTCTGACTACTGGTCAAAGCCCAGCGTGACCTGACCGCGCAGCTCGCCATCCGGGAAGGCGTCGGTGTGGAAGTTGGTGTAGTAACCTGCTGCTTGCATGGTCTCGATTTGGCCGTCAGTGAGCATGGTGTTATCAGGCACAAACCACATCCCCATGCCATTGCTCTCAAGCCCGAATACGACACCACCGTTGCTACCCGCTTCACCTTCATGCAGGTGTGCCATGTTCGGCGTGATATCAAACACGCTGACCTGACCGCGCAGTGCGCCCGTGTCAGTATTTAGCGTAAATGCACCGTAACCATAAGCACTGGTGGTTACCGCCGGTACTTCCTGATCACCTGTTGCCGTGATCCCATAGACTTCAATATTGTCCGGCGTGATCTGGCCACGTATTTCGCCATTGGGAAAGGCGGGTGTATGGAAGTTAGTATAGTGACCGCCTGACAGCAACCGTGTTGCCACTTCGCCGTCCAGTGCGATGGCACCATCAGTCATCCACACGCCATCCATCTCGCTGTGTTGCATCAGACCCACCACGACGCCACCGGTTTCGCCTGCATACCCGGTATGAATATGCGCGGCAGTCGCATCGTCGATGCCTTCTGTGACAGCGGTAAGCATGACACTGTCACTGGTAGTGTCGTACAGTGCGTAGCCATAACCCATGGCCATAGAATCGGTAGCCAGCACTGATTGTGCACCGCTAATAGGGAATGTGACAACGGCGGTAGTGTCGGCAACAATCTGACCGCGTACTTCGCCCGACGGGTAAGCGTCAGTGTGTACGTTCAGGTACCACTCGCCGCTGGTCAGGTCTTCCAGCAGCTCTGGGGTAAGCATGGTTTGCTCTAGCACAAACTCACCGTCGCCGGAAGCGGTCAACGGAAAGGCGACATCGCCATTCATGCCAATGTCACCGTCATGCACGTGCGCTGCGTTGGCATTTTCAACCATTGAGGCGTCCAGGGTTATGCGAAACGCGGGGAGATCTTCATCGATTTCCACCATCGCGGCAGCCATTGTCATGACATCTACGGCCGGTACTTCCTGATGTCCGGACAGGCTGACTGAGTAGGTCATGTCAGCCTCAAAGGCAGGTGCGGGCGGCGCTAAATCGTCCTGCAAAATAAGCTGCGGCAAATCACCTTCCATATCACCGTTTACGGCGACTGCCGTATAAATGCCGCCATTATCAAGCGTCAGCATACCCGTTTCGATCGCTGCAGTTTTGGTACCGGTGGGGGTAACGGTGATCACATACTCGCCTTCGGCGAGGCTCACATAGCCGCTATCCGCCAGATCGCCGGTGCTGTACTGGATGTTACTCAGTGCGGGGTCGACACCATCAATGTCACCATCGCCGGTAACATACACATCTACTGCGCCCGCAGCAGGGGAGGCATGGACGACCCGCACCTGCGCCTCAGTAGCAATACTGCGCGGCATATCGGTCAGCAGGTCGAGTTCAGGACTGGCCAGCGTATTGTTGGCAACCGCTGTATAAAACATGCCTTGTTCAAGAGTTACTTCGGCATCGTCGACTGCGACAATGCTGTTGTCTTCATCGGCTACTATGTCAATCAGATAATCCCCCGGCATGACATTCAGGTAGTCTGTCGCCGATGGAAAGCTCAGTCCGTCAACCAGCGTGATCTCGTTATTAGCAATGACATCTACTGCGGGCCCATCGCTGATCCCGTGGACTACACGAATATCTGCCGTGGCATCCATATCATAAAGCTTCATTGCTTCTGTGCCATCGGCCACAAGTAGCGTGACAGGCGAGTCACCGGTTGCCACATTATTTGTTGCAGCAATCAGTAAATCTGCACCATCAGCCAGGTTTACCGTGCCTGAGTCATAGACAACATCTGTTTCGCCGGCTGGCGTAATGCGGATCCGGTAGTCACCCGCCGTGATCTGTTGCAGGTCCGTGGCATCGGTGAAGGCCGCGGTTACCAGAGGCTGCTGACTGCTTAAGTCGGCGTCCGGTGCAGTGACATAAATGTCAACGGTCGGTGCCATCGAAGCGGCATGGACAATCTGGACCTGCGCGTTACCTGCGTCCACTGCGGTTTCAGTGCTACTGACAGGCAGCAACATTAAACTGTCATCGCCCACATTACCGACGGCGAAAAAGTCATAGTTCATATCGGCCTCAAGCACTACGTCTGCCTGCAGGACTTCTGCATCGTCGCCGGGCAGGTTAGCTGTCACGCCGACATCGTACTCACCGGTTTCCACTTCAAAACGACCGGATGACATCTGGTAATCGACCATTTCAAGGCCGTTGAGGATATCGTCATTCGCAGTAATATCGACGGTGGGGGCATCGGAGGCAGCATGAATCACCCTGACATTGGCGTATTCCGGATCAGCAGGTGGGACCGGATCCGGGCTGGGTGTTGATGTATCGTCGTCGTCATCCAGCCAGCAACCGGTTAACAGGACAGGGGTGACAAAAGCAGAAAGCAGTAGTTTATTGCGTCGCATCGGCGAGTCCTCATCATATCTGATTTTCAGAGTCGATTACGCCGGGGTATTATTTGCAGATCGTAAATTGACTGTTACATTTATGTAATTTTTTATTAACGTTGATTAATCTAAATAATAGAACTAACTAGCCGTATAAATGCAATATTAATTCTTAAATATAGAAAATAGTATAGCCAGTACTGAATTGTGAGGAGCATGATATGAAAAAGGTACTGGTTGTTTATTCAAGTCTGAATCAGGCAGACGGTAATTCTACAAAAATTGCGCAGACTTATTTGTCAGCGCTCAAGGCGTCGCAGTCTGTCACCGTGACCGAACGTGATTTAGTTGAGATGTCGCTGCCACATCTGAGTGCAAAAGAAATGCAGGCCTGGTCGGTCGCGGCTTCGCAACGCAATGCGGATCAGCAAGCGCTCGCTGCGATGTCAGACACGCTGGTAGCAGAGGTGCAGGCCGCCGATGAAATTATACTGGCCGTACCCATGTACAATTTCGGTATTCCTTCACTTTTGAAAGCCTGGCTGGACCGAATTGCACGTGCAGGTGTCACGTTTAGGTACACAGAAAACGGCCCTGTTGGTTTGCTGGAAGAAAAAACTGTGACGGTGCTTGCTGCCCGGGGCGGCATGTATGCAGGTACAGACAAAGATAGGCAAAGCGCGTATTTACAACATTTTTTCAGTTTTATCGGCATTGATGATGTACGGATGGTCTATGCTGAGGGGCTCGCGATGGGCGACACAGCGGCCAGACAAGGTTTTGATCACGCTAATGCAAAAATTATTGAACTAACTGCTTAAGTGGTGGACTAAATCTATGCAGTTAGCAAAAAGTGTTATGAATGTGCACGCTGTACATTCGCTTTTCCGCTAAAGTGTGTTCCAAGTTGAGTGTGCTTGATTGCCCCGCGAGTTTCGCGGGGCTTTTTTATGGGAGGATTATTTCGCGATCACGCGCTCGACATCAGCTACCAGTACATCGTCAGTCGGCGTTACTTTGCTGCCGTAATGCTTCACAATATTGCCCTGTTTATCCACCAGGTATTTGTTAAAGTTCCAGGACGGTGCCTTTCCTGTGGCTTCTGCCAGCATACGATACAAGGGGTCGGCGTCATCCCCTTTGACATCAGTCGGTTCAAACATCGGGAACTCTACGCCGTAAGTAAGCTCGCATAACTCCGCGGTTTTCTTTTCACTTTTCGCTTCCTGGTTAAATTCGTGAGAGGGGAACCCAAGTACCACAAAATCTTTATCCCGGTACTTGTCATACATGGCTTCAAGGCCTTCAAACTGCGGTGTGAAGCCACAATAACTGGCGGTATTCACAATCAGCAGGGCTTTTCCTTTATAAGCCTGACACAGGTTTACCGTCTCCTGAGAGTTGAGCTTGCGCTTCATGAACTTGAGCACATCAGGACAGGTGCTGGCACTGGCTGAGCCTACTGTCAGACCGGCAAGCAGTGCTATAATGGTAAAGGTACGTTTCATAGTTTTTCCTTTGCAATTACACAATCACGCGTTAAGGAAGATGCGGATAAGTCTATCATCACTCAGCAAGTCCTGAAGTGCGTACTCGCAAGGCAGGTTTCGCGGGCAATGGCCGAAGCTCCTGGTGAGAAAGCCTTCCTTAATCATACACCAGCTTTAAATCATAAGGTCATTATTAAATGGCTTTAATTTCCACTTGCGGGCTGTCTCGATAAGTCGCCAGGTTTAAAAGGTAAGCATTGACCATGTGATGTTGCTAGTGCGTATAATGGCCGGGTAGGTTAATAAATCAGTACGGGAAATAATGAATAAGATCACCTCGTTTTTACTGGCTGCGGGCCTTACTACAACACTCTGTGCCTGCGCCGCCACTTCGTCCCCAACCGCCTCCTCCAACACGTCAGCAGTCACGCCTGTCAGTGCAGAGGACGCACAGACGATTACGCCTGATGTAAGCGCATCGGCTAATACGGGAAACACGATAACGCTTAAACAGATCATGGCTGATCCGCAATGGCTTGGCCGTCAGCCCGAATCAATGGGCTGGTCAGTGAATGGTGACTTTCTGGTCTATGAACGTGAGCGTCAGGACAGCCACCTGAACACCGTTTATGCTGCACGCGTATCGGCGCCACAGGACGCCGACGACGTTGCACTGAATGAACTGCATCGCTTTCGGTTTGATGAAAAAGCGGTCAGTAATGATGGCCGCTATACGGCATTTCGGTTCGAAGACAGCATTTATGTGATGATGGCCAATGATGAGCTGGTGCAGCTTACCCGTGGCGGGAGCAGCCTCAGACATCTGTCATTTATGACGGATAATCGTCTCATGGCGCAGTCAGGCAATGCGATCATTGCAATTAATCTGGTTACCGGTCAGCGTGAAGAGCTTGTTAGCTGGGCGTTTTCAGAAGAACCAAAAGCCGTTGATGAGCCTAAAGACTATATTGCACGTGAGCAGCAGTCGCTGATTGACTATATTGCCAAAACCCGCCAGCAACGCCAGGCGAGTGCCGATCAGGAAGAGGCACTGGCAAAAGCCAACCGGTCCGTTGCGCCCACACCGTTTTATTTTGATGCCGGTGACCGACTCGTTGCGGCTACCGTTTCACCAAAAGGCAATCAGGCGCTGGTGGTTACTACTAAAGATGAGCCATGGCGCGATGATACCGATATCATGCCACACTATATTCAGGAAGATGCCAGAATAAAGGGTGTGCCAGCGCGCCGCCGTGTGGCAGATGCCGAACCGGTAAATCACACACTGTGGTTACTTGATCTTGAAAGCCAGACAAAGCACGAGTTGTCATATACGACGCTGCCAGGCTATAACGAAGATGTACTGGCCGGGGTAAAAGCTGAAAACGCAAAAGCGAATGGCGAAACCTATGAGGTCAACCGTCTGCCGCGCGAGATAACGTTGCTGCAAAGCTGGTACTGGTCAGAACCCTCAATTCGCTGGCATCAGAACGGTAACCAGGTCGCGGTAATGTTAGAAGCCTGGGACAATAAAGATCGCTGGATCGCTACTGTTGATTTTGATAATCATACGCTGGTGAATCAGCATCGTCTGCATGACGATGCCTGGGTAAATTATCGTTTTAATCAGTTTGGCTGGCTGCATAACGAGGAAACCTTATTTTACCAGTCAGAGCATACCGGTTACGCGCACCTGTACCTGCAGACGCCGGGTGAGGCACCGCGAGCGCTGACAAGTGGTGCCTACATTACCGATTCGCTGACCCTGACCCGCGATGATAAGTGGCTGTATTTTACCGCCAATAAGACGCATCCGGGCGTGTACGAAGTCTACCGGGTAAATACCAATAGCGGTGATATACAGGCCATGACCGCGCTTAACGGCATCACCGATTACGTCTTAAGTCCCGATGAGTCTCAGCTACTACTTACCCACAGTAAGGTGACGCAGCCGCCGGAGCTATATCTGAAAGCTGCCAACGCATCGGCGACAGCAACCAGGATTACCGATACTGTCAGTGACAAGTTCGACGCGTTACCATGGTCGGTGCCGCAGGTTGTGCCAATTAAATCATCGCACACCGATCAGCCAATTTATGCCCGTGTGTATCTGCCGGACGACTACCAACAGGGCGAGCCGCGCCGGGCCGTGGTGTTTAATCATGGCGCCGGGTATCTGCAAAATGCGCATCTTGGCTGGTCCGGATATTTCCGCGAATTTATGTTCCACAGCATGCTGGTGCAACAAGGGTATGTGGTACTGGACATGGATTACCGGGCGTCTGCAGGTTACGGACGCGACTGGCGTACTGCCATTTATCGCCAGATGGGCACGCCCGAGGTGCAGGACTTGCAGGACGGTGTTGACTGGCTGGTTGATAACGCTAACGTGGCCCGCGATCGTATAGGTACGTACGGTGGCTCTTATGGCGGTTTCTTAACCTTTATGTCGCTGTTTACCGAGCCAGACCTGTTCCAGGCCGGTGCGGCACTACGTCCGGTAACCGACTGGGCACACTACAATACGGGGTATACTTCGAATATTCTCAATACACCTGATGTGGATCCCATTGCTTATGAAAAAAGCTCACCCATTTATTTTGCAGAAGGGCTAAACAAACCGCTGTTAATCAATGCGCCAATGGTGGACGACAATGTGTTCTTTCAGGACACTGTTCGCCTGGTACAGCGGCTGATTGAGCTGGAAAAAGAAGACTTTGAAACGGCCATTTATCCGGTCGAGCCGCATGGTTTTGTGCAGCCCAGCTCCTGGCTGGACGAGTACCGTCGGATATATAAGTTGTTCGAAGAGAATTTATAAACGCATGAGGCAGGCCACGGGCCTGCCTTTTTTATGATCTGGTCTTTGTCAGGCGCCACATCAGGATAAACAACGCCACACCACACACCGCCCCATAAAGGTGTGCATCCACCGCAACGGTGGCATCAATCAGACTGGCCACATCATTACTGCTGCCGTTTACCTGCTCATAGCCAATTTTTATCGCGACGCCAATCAGTAACAACCAGCCAGATTTTAAGCCCTGACGAATATCCATGCAGGCGCCCCAGGTGAATAATCCATGCAACGCGCCGGATAGGCCCGCGTACCAAATCAGATCCTGGGAGAGAATGTAGAGGCCGCCGCTGGTTCCCAGACAACACCAGATTAAGACTTTAAAAAAGCGGCCAATACGGTAATAGTCGCCGTGCAGTGCCCACAACAGGGTCAGCCCGGCCAGGTTAAGCAAAAGGTGATAGCCGTTGGTATGCACCAGATTACCGGTGAGCAGCCGCCATGTTTCCCAGCCTTCAATGGCGTAGCGATCATACGCTAACCAGTCGCCCGAAAGCGGTTCGAAAAAGAAGGCCAGGCTGCTTAGCAGCGCGACGAGAAGTGGCCCGCCACTATGGACAGGTGAAAGGGGGAGCGCACGTATCATTGATAGTTATTTTCAGTTACGTCATTTGCCCGTTATCATACACAAATCAGATAATTTGACATCCCAGCTGGACGGTTGCACGTAAGGTGGGTGACATATCTCTATGTAGGGAGTAGCTATGAGCCTCATTCAGGTAAACCAAAAAGACCAGGTTGTGTACATTCAGTTGTCACGGCCAGAAAAGAAAAACGCGCTGACCCGCGAAATGTACCAGTTAATGGCCGATGCACTGGATAAGGTGCAGCAGGACGCGTCGGTAAAAGTGGTCTGCATCCGCGGTGAGGGCCAGTGTTTCACTGCCGGCAATGATATTGGTGATTTTGCCAGTAAGAAAGACACTGAACATGTGTCTGAGACAGCCGCATTCATGCGTGCACTGGCAAGTTGTAAGAAGCCCGTTGTGGCGCAGGTCGAAGGCATGGCAGTGGGGATCGGTACTACGTTGCTGCTGCATTGCGATCTGGTTTACAGCGCGCCAGATACCAAATTTGTTCTGCCTTTCATTAATCTTGGCCTGGTGCCGGAGTATGCGTCCAGTTATCTGTTGCCACGCCTGGCCGGACACCGTAAAGCCAGTGAATGGCTGATGCTCGGTGAACCCTTTAGTGCCGAAGAAGCGAAAACCTTTGGCATCATTACCGACATTGTTGACGGGGAACACCTCGACGCACACGTAGAGCGTATCTGCAGTAAGCTGGCCGCGAAACCGGCATTTTCGCTGAATCATACCAAGTCACTGATGCGTAACGATGACGATGCGGTGATGCAGCAAATGAATGAAGAGCTGGATGTCTTCATTGAAGCAATGAATACCGAGGCTGCTCAGGAGGCGTTCGACGCGTTTCTGAACAAGCGCCCGATCAATCCGGAAAAATTCAAGTAAGGATCATTATGCGTTCAACCTTAGCCACGCAGACGCGTGCTTTTGCAGGCGCCGTACTCTGCCTGTTGCTCATCACGTCACCGGTTACTCAGGCACAAACCAGTGAGAGGGAAGACAGAGAGCCGGAGGCCGCCACTGGCTTTGACCGGAAATCGGCGTTCACAGCCGATGAGTTTATGGTGGTCGCAGCGAACCCTTATGCAAGCTGGACTGGCAAGCGGGTGATAGAGCAGGGCGGCAGTGCCATTGACGCTGCCGTAGCGATTCAGGCCATGCTGTCACTGGTTGAACCACAGTCCTCCGGGATCGGCGGCGGCGCGTTTATTCTGTACTGGGACAATGAGAATAAAGTTCTGCATACCTATGATGGGCGGGAGATGGCTCCTGAAGCCGTGAATGCGCATTGGTTTATGCAGGGTAACCAGCCCATGGACTGGCTGGATGCTGTGGTCGGAGGTAAGTCTGTGGGCGTTCCTGGCGCCATAAAAGCGCTGGAGGTAGCCCATCAGGACTTTGGCAGCCTGCCATGGCGCGACCTTTTCAACGATACGATTAAGCTGGCCAAAAAGGGGTTTCCGGTGTCGCCACGCCTGGCAAAGCTGGTGGCCATGGATTACCACCCCGGGCTGAAGGAGTTTGCTGCCAGTTCTACGTATTTTTTCCCCGGCGGTATGCCGCTGAAAGAAGGCTATGTGCGCACCAACAGTAAGCTGGCTAAATCACTGACCGGTATTGCAGAGAATGGTAGTGACTATCTGTATACCGGGCCGCTGGCAAAAAAAATTGTCGAGGCGGTCAATGGTGCAGCGATAAATCCGGGACAGTTAAGCCTTGATGATCTGGCAAACTACAAAGTGATTAAACGTCAGCCTGTGTGTGGTGATTACCACACACGGCGGATCTGTGGCATGGCGCCGCCGAGCTCCGGCGGCATTAATGTCTTTCAAATCCTGAAGTTATTAGAAGATAAGTCGCTTAGTCAGTATGGCCCCGGCTCGGTAGAGTTTGCCCATCTGTTCACCCAGGCCAGTGCACTGACCTATGCGGATCGCGAGCGCTATGTGGCGGACACTGACTTTACAAATCTGCCGTATGCGGCACTGATTAATCCTGCATACCTGAAACGACGCAGCGAGCTTGTCCGCACAGATCGTAAGTGGCAGCCAGCGCGCGCGGGCGCCCCGTATGCTCAGGCCCAGATAGCCACGGGTATGTCAGGTGAACAGCCCAATACGTCGCACATATCTATTGTCGATAAGCAGGGTAATGCCGTTTCCATGACCACCAGTATCGAGTTTATGTTCGGCTCAGGGCTGATGGTCGGTGGCTTTATGCTGAATAATCAGTTAACCGACTTTTCTTTCCTGCCGACCGAACACCGCTTCCCGGTCCTTAACCGGGTTGAGCCGCATAAACGGCCGCGCAGTGCCATGAGCCCGACCATGGTGTTTGACAGTAACGGAGAGCTGGAGCTGGTGGTCGGCTCGCCCGGCGGCAGCCGGATCATCAGTTACGTGGCACAGACGCTGATTGGGGTGCTGGATTTTAATCTGGATATACAGCAAGCCATTAATATGCCCAGGATCACTAACCGTAACGACTACACCGCGCTGGAAGCGGGCACGCCGGTCACGCAGTTAGAAGGGCCATTACGCAAACTGGGGCACAAGGTCAGGGTGCAGGATCTTAACAGCGGGTTACATGGCATTCAGTTGAAGGATGATTCGCTGATCGGTGGTGCGGATCCGCGTCGGGAAGGTATCGCTGTGGGGCAGTAAGCCCCACGTTTACTGCATCGCTTCTTACAGAAAATGGTCAGGGTGGATTTTGGCAACTTTCCAGTCGCCTTTTTCCCTGACCAGATCCAGACTGCGGATATCTTCTATCTTATCCTCACCGTACGTGCCACTAAGAAACAGGGTGATTGTGGCCTTTTCGGCATATTCGCTGCGTGCGACCCGGTTACTTTCCTGCGGTTTAATGTCCACGGTATCATATTTAAGATCAAGTAAGTGGCGCTGAACATTGCGGTTGGTGTGGTAGTTAGTAAGAATACGACCAAGACGTTCGGTGCTAAGGGCAATGGCCGAATCCAGCGTGGGTTCAGCATAAATTCCTCGCATAAACCGCACCGCCGTATACTCCGGTGAGCCCTCATCCAGCATGCCGTAACGGCCAAGACGTTCTTCCTTTTCCTGCTTCTCACAGCCGCTGATGACAAGCAACAGCATTAGCAGCAATGACGCGATGGGTTGGTTTTTTTGCATAGTGTGAATAAGGGCAATGCCCGGTCAGAATTAATTGCGCTAAGACTACCACTCAAGCTATCTGATTTTCAAAATAAAAAAGCGAGGCATGGCCTCGCTTTGTCTGCTATTTGAAGCGCTATAACTTTACTGCACTTCTTCCTGGTCCGAAAATTCACCGGCAAACAACGGGCTGCTGAGATACCGCTCGGTACCACTGGCCAGCAGGACCACGACAGTTTTGTCTTTGTTTTCCGGACGCTCTATGAAGCGCTTAGCGGCTACTACTGCAGCACCAGATGAAATACCGGCCAGAATACCTTCTTCTTTCATCAGACGGTGACACATTTCCATGCATTCTTCATTGGTGACCTGTTCAACCTCATCCACCATATCAAGATCCAGGTTGCCGGGAATAAAGCCCGCACCAATCCCCTGAATTTTATGTGGACCTGGGGTAAGTTCTTCACCATTTTTAGCTTGCGTAATAACCGGTGAATCAGTCGGTTCAACGGCAACCGAGGTGATGGCCTTACCTTTGGTATTCTTGATATAGCGACTTACACCAGTGATGGTGCCGCCTGTACCAACACCTGCAACAAAGGCATCAATGCTTCCGTCGGTATCCTCCCAGATTTCCGGGCCGGTGGTTTTTTCATGGATGGCAGGGTTAGCCGGGTTGTCGAACTGTTGAAGCAGCACGTACTTATCCGGGTTACTATCGACAATTTCCTGTGCCGCCGCGACAGCGCCTTTCATGCCCTTGGGGGCTTCAGTCAGCACCAGGTTGGCGCCAAGGGCTTTAAGCAATTTACGACGTTCAAGACTCATGCTGCTGGGCATGGTCAGGGTCAGCTTGTAGCCGCGAGAGGCCGCGACAAAGGCAAGGGCAATACCGGTATTACCGCTGGTTGGCTCAACAATTTCCTTGCCTTCGGTGAGCACGCCACGTTGCTCTGCGTCCCAGATCATGCTTGCGCCAATCCGGCACTTTACACTGAAACTGGGGTTACGGGATTCCATTTTCGCATAAACATTGCCGCCTGTTACGCGGTTTAACTTAACCAGTGGCGTATGGCCAATTGACAGCGAATTGTCGTCGTATACTTGCATGATTCATCCTTACTCGTTTATCTACCCCTAAATCTGGGTGCGAACGGTGATTCTTCAACCCGTGCCAGTATAATAGCTAACTATTCACAACCTGAATTGGGGTACTTGTATTAACCCTTATATGATTGGTCTGAAATGCGAAAATGAAAAGTCTTTTTTCGCTATATGTTATGGTTATTTTAAACAGAAAATCTTCCCTAAGGAGAACTGATGGCTTTTGATGGTACGTCGAATTACATTGCGACCAAGGAACTGCGACTGGCGGTAAACGCGGCAATGACACTGGAACGCCCTTTATTAATCAAGGGCGAGCCGGGCACCGGCAAAACCATGCTGGCTGAAGAGCTGGCAACAAGCCTGAATACCGAGCTTATCCCCTGGCATATCAAGTCGACGACCAAAGCGCAGCAGGGCCTGTACGAATACGACGCTGTATCTCGGCTGCGTGATTCGCAGCTGGGTGATGATCGGGTACACGATATTTCAAACTACATTGTTAAAGGTAAGCTGTGGCAAGCCTTTGAGGCAACCGAGCGCCCAGTGCTGCTGATTGATGAAATCGACAAAGCCGATATAGAGTTTCCAAACGATTTATTGCTGGAGCTCGATAAGATGGAGTTTTTTGTATACGAAACACAGCAGCAGATCGTCGCCAGGCAACGGCCCATCGTCATTATCACCTCCAACAATGAGAAAGAACTGCCGGATGCCTTTTTACGCCGCTGTTTTTTCCACTACATCCAGTTCCCAACGCCGGATGAAATGCGTGACATTGTCGATGTTCACTTTCCAAACCTTAAAAAGCAGTTGCTTGACAGTGCGCTGAACGCGTTCTTTGAAGTCCGTGAGGTACCGGGGCTCAAGAAAAAGCCGTCTACGTCAGAACTGATTGACTGGCTGAAGCTGCTGGTGGCAGAAGATATTCCCCCCGAGGCCCTGCACGATAAAGAGGGTAAAACGGCGATCCCGCCACTCTATGGCGCATTGCTGAAAAACGAACAGGACATTCACCTGTTTGAAAAACTGGTGTTCATGGCCCGTCGCTAATGCTGATTGATTTCTTTTTTACGCTACGCAAATACCGGCTGAAAACCAGCCTGCGCGAACTGCTGGATCTGCTGAACGCGTTGAAACATCAGGTAGTGTACGCCGACATTGATGCGTTTTATGCCTTGTCACGCACCATTCTGGTTAAAGATGAAAGTCAGTATGACAAGTTCGACCGTGCATTTGCCGATTACTTTGAAGGTGTGTCGTCGATTGATCTGTTCGGTGAGGAGATCCCGGAAGACTGGTTACGTAAGGAACTGGAGAAGACGCTCACTGATGAGGAAAAGGCTAAACTTAAAGCAATGGGCGGTCTCGATGAGCTGATGGATACGTTAAGAAAACGCCTGGAAGAGCAGCAAAAACGCCATCAGGGCGGCAACAAGTGGATTGGCACAGGCGGCACTTCACCCTTTGGAGCCTACGGTGATAATCCCATGGGCGTACGCATCGGGCAAAAAGGCAACCGCCGTTTCTCTGCTGCCAAGGTGTGGGACAAGCGTGAGTTTCGTAACCTGTCAAGTGATGTGGAACTGGGTACCCGAAACATCAAGATGGCACTGCGTAAGTTACGCAAATTTGCCCGCACCGGTGCCAGTGAAGAACTCGACATGCCAACTACCATTGGTGAAACTGCCCGCAAAGGCGGAATGCTGGACATCCACATGACGCCAGAGCGCCATAACGCGGTTAAAGTGCTGATGTTTTTTGATGTCGGCGGCTCAATGGATCCTTACATCAAAACCACACAGGAGCTGTTTTCAGCGGTGCACGCGGAGTTTAAATATCTTGAGTATTTTTATTTTCACAACTGCGTGTATGAAGAGGTGTGGCAGGACAATGCGCGACGCAACACGCAGCGTATTCCGGTGTGGGATATTATTCATCGCTATGGCCCAGACTATAAGGTTATTTTTGTGGGTGACGCGACCATGGGGCCGTATGAGATCACGTACCCGGGCGGCAGTGTCGAGCACTGGAATGAAGAGCCGGGCAGTGCCTGGATGCAGCGACTGCTTAACCATTTTGGCAAAGCCATCTGGCTGAATCCGCAGGCTGAGCAATACTGGCCGTATTATCACTCCGTCAGTATCCTAAAGGAGATAATGGGCGATCGCATGTTTCCGCTGACGCTGGAGGGATTAACTGACGGCATAGCCACACTGAGCAGGTCCAGGTGACCCCACGGGCGCTGGTGCTGGCGGGTGGGGCTGGTAGCCGCTACACGACAGGCAATAAGCTGCTGAGCAAACGTGCAGACGGTACCCTGCTGCTCGCTCATGTGATCAAAGCGCTGACACCGCTGGTAAACGACACGCTGGTCGTCACCGGGAAATGGCATGAGGAGCTGCAGGGCATACTGAATTCGCTGCCGGTTCGTGTCAGCTACAACGGTCACTGGCAGGGCGGTATGGGTTTTTCTCTGGCTCATGGCATAAAGGAGATTACGCAGGCATGGCCAGACACCTCACACGTACTGGTGTGTGTCGGTGATTTGCCGGCCATCAGTACTGCGTCAGTACAACCGTTGCTTGACGCAGCGAGACGTTCGCCGGGTATGATCATTGCCAGTCGCTGGCACAACGCCGAAGGGGTGCCGGCGGTGTTTCCTGAATCCTGCTTTGCCGAACTGCGCAGTCTGCGTGGGGACAGTGGCGCAGGGCGCATAATCAAACGTACGCTGGCGTTGTCACCACCGCAATGTCGGGCTGTGCCACATGCCGAGGCCGGCTGGGATATAGACACAGAAGATGACTGGCAGCGTACTCCCTCTTCACTCCCTTGATATTTGCGTGTTTGCTCCCACTTATTCTGTTACCTGAACTTAAGCGTCGAATAAGTCACTGTCTGCTAAGTAGTATTCGACGCTTGTTTAACAGCTAAGCGCCGCCAGACGGCACCTGGTCATCCCCGCTACTTATGTGCCGGAGTCACGCATGCAGTCAATCAGTCTTAAACACGCAATCGTTATCAGTGTCTGCGCAGTTTCCGCGTTGTGGGTGATTCAGTCGGCTGGCGTGTTATTCAGTCTGCCGCTTAATATGCTGGGAGTTGTGCCCTGGGCGTGGGAGCGCAGTTACGGCATTTTAACCTCGCCGTTGGTGCATGGCTCGTATGAACACTTATTTCACAATACTCTGCCCCTGATTGTACTGGGCTCCATGTTACTTTATGGCTACCCAAGCAGCCGCAACAAAGTATTGCTTAGTGCCTGGCTATGCTCCGGGGTTGGCGTGTTTCTGTTTGGCCGGGACTCTGTGCATATTGGTGCGAGCGGCATCAGCCATGGCCTGTTTTTCTTTTTATTCGTCGTCAGTATTCTGCGTCGCGATAAACGCTCGGTCGCGCTTATGATGATTGCCTTTTTTATGTACGGGGGCATGATCATGACAATATTCCCGCGCGATCCATCCATTTCCTTTGAAGCGCATTTCTTTGGTGCAGTAGGCGGTGTCGTGGCAGCATTTTTATGGTGGCGGCGCGATCCAAAGCCTGACGTTAAACGCTACAGTTGGGAAAATGAAGAAGAACTGGACGATCCTGTCATTGGCGATGCATGGAAGCAGGACGCGGATGATGAGCGCCGTGAACAACAATAATAGGGCCGTCCGACAGGTCGAGGGAACAACAGTGCGTGCGATACTTTTTATATGGCTGGTGCTGACGGCCCCACTGACTTTGGCGGCGATGACCAAAGCGCCCGATAAGGAAACGCTGATAGAAAGGCACGAAGTCAGTTCGGTGATACAGCAGAGTATCGACAGGATCCGGCAGTATTATCTGCTTGATGAAAAGGTGCCTGACATTACCCGCGCACTTGAAGCGCGTCTGCAGGCCGGTGATTTTGATCGCCAGTTTCAGTTTGGTCATTTGCGCCAGCAACTGGAGCACCTGCTGCATCAGGCCAGCGGTGACAATGGTTTCACTGTCCTGCAGCGGCCAGGAATAGAGAACGACCCAGCTATTCAGCCGCTGAACTACCCCGGTACAATTGAAACGCGAACTTTGTCCGATAGGGTTGGCGTAATTTCCCTTACCGGAGATATTGATTATGACCATGCCAGCGAGGACATCAGTGACGCAATGCGTGCGGTTGCTGGCTGCAGAGCACTCGTGATCGATCTTTCCAGAGTGGCGCGCGGCAGTATTACGGCAGTCCATCACATGCTAAGCCACTTTCACTCGCCGGGGGCTGTGCTGGGCGAGCTTTGTTTCGCAGGTGGCCGTACCGAGCACCTCACGGCGTCACCTGTAACTAACGCCGTCGCACCTGCAACACCGGTGTATATCGTGAATTCTGCGTTTGTGAATGGTAGTTGGGAATGGTTTTCCTATCTGTTAGGAGCGTCGGGCAACGTAACAATTGTAGGGGAACGTACGATGGGCGTCGCAGTCCTGCCCGATACCTTTGCGCTGTCCGAGCATGTAAGTCTGCGGGTTCCCCGGGCTGTCTTTGCACACCCGGTGTCGGGCGATAACTGGCATGACTGGGGCGTTGATTCTGACTATCAGACAGACAACGCCAGCGCATTGGCGCAGGCCATCGCGCTGGCTGAAAAGAACATATAAATTCATTGTCCTGCCATAGCCAAGGCGATAAACCCCTTCAAAATAAGGCTTTAAGCGTGACTGTCGTATTGGTAACGTAAGGGTTACGTAGTGATGTCGTAAAGGAAAAACGGGTTTCCGGTTAGATTGTAATACACAGGATACGGACGGGGCAGTGACTGCGTGTTCGTCATCCTGATTACGGTTGAGCCGACGAGGAAACTCTGCCGTGCTTGTGAAAATAAATGCAGAAAAGCTAAAGCAATTACGTGATCAGCGTTGCTGGTCACAGCAACAACTTGCCGATGTTTCAGGGTTGAGCCTGCGAACAGTTCAGCGTATTGAGGCCAGGGCGGTGGCATCCCAGGAAAGTGTTAAATGCCTGGCCGCCGTCTTTGAAACAGATACGCAGGCGTTGCTAGCTGTATCGCCCGAGCCGCATGTAGAGGTCGATAATCACGACACTGTATGCAGGTTAAGCTCTGGCAATTGCGAGGAGGACGACAGCGTTACTCAGCGAGCAGACAAGGTAGCCAGGCGCAAAGCATTCAAAAAATTATACGTGAGCTTTGCACTGGTGTTTGTCTCTCATCTGGCCGCGTTTTTCTGTATTTTTGCCGCGTTTAATCAAAATGAGATCACTGAACACACCTTTCAGCTTCTCAAAAACACGGTTTCAGTAGCACTGGTGGTGTCTGCAATAGTGCTGTTATGGCGCGACAGGCAGTTAAAAAAGAAATATTACGGCGGCTCATCTTTGTTTTAACCTGAATGAACGGGGGCAGTACGCACGATGCGGAGACTGCGCCGGGAGACAAATGATGAAAATACAAACTGCTACGTTAAAAACACTGGGCCTGACATTTTTGCTGTACATTGCACTGACCGTCACCGGGTCAATCATTCTGACCGGTGTCTGGCAGTCAGGGATTGATGCAAGCAGTATGACGCATCAGGAACTGACACACTATGCAGCACAGGCAGATATGATCCGCGTTGGATCGGCACTTATTGGTGCGTTCTCTGCTGTTATTTGCGCTGCATTTGCCACTTCCCGCAGTGCTCAGGCATCGTTCAGACCGGCAATGTACTTTGCAGTCATGCTAATCATCTATGGCGTCGTCAGTGTCGTTTTACATCCCGAACACAGCCTGCTGCAACAACTAAGTAAACTCATTGCACCTATACCTCTGTGTCTGGTGGGAGCCTGGCTGGCGCGCATTGTTTCCAGTAAACGCACATCAGGCCAGTCTTCGCTGAATAACCCACACACGGGCGCCTAACATCACAGCAGCACTGCTAAGGCCAACAATAAACCCGATCCAGAAGCCGGCGGCCGACATCGGTGCGTCGGTCAGCCAGTCGGTGCGTCCCAGAATGATGCCTGTGGGGAGCCCAATTAGCCAGTATGCACAAAACGTAATGAGAAACATGGCGGTGGTGTCTTTATAGCCGCGCAGTACATTGGCAGAAATGACCTGAATGGCATCGGAAAACTGAAACAGGGCGGCATAAATAAGCAGTGCATTTGCCATTGAGAAGACGGCCATATCGTCAGTATACAGGCTGACAATTGCAGCCTTTGCCAGTACGGTAAATGACGCGGTAAACACCGCGATAATCAGACCGACAGACAATGCACTTTTTACTGCAATAATGGCCTGCTGAGGACGCAACTGACCAATCCGGTATCCAACGCGAATCGAAACGGCCATCCCCAGGCTTAACGGAAACATAAACATCAGGGCAGAGAAGTTCAGTGCGACCTGATGCGCTGCCACTGTTGTAGCACCGAAAGGCGCGACCAGTAAAGCAACGACGGCAAACAGAGTAACTTCGAACAACAGCGTCATGGCAATTGGCATACCGAGTTTTAGCGTACGCCATACCAGCGATAGTACCGGTCTGTGCCACTGCGCAAACAGTGCGTAGCGCGCAAGCGTGGGGGAAAGCAGTGTGTAAATAAAGGTCGCGATCAGCATGGCATAGATCACCAGCCCCGTCGCAATACCGCAGCCCGCACCACCAAAAGCCGGAATGGGCCCTGCGCCATAAATAAAGACATAGTTGCCAATAATATTGACGCCCAGACCGATGACCGTAATGATCATAGTCGGCTTGGTTTTACCCAGACCTTCACAATAGTTGCGTAACCACTGATACAGCGCAAAGCCCGGCATGGCCAGCAGCACAAACTCAACATAGTCGAGCGTAATCGCATAAAGCGCAGGTTCCATCGGAAACAACGCCACCAGCTTGTCGGCGACAGGATAAAGAAGTAACACCGCCAGGCCCATGGCTAACAGCAAATACCCAGCCTGCTGGCTGACATTGGCCACCCGCTGTGATTGTCCTTTACCATGCAAACGGGATATCAGCGGCGGCAACGCCAGCGCGATACCCTGAATGAAACACATCAATGGGATGGTAAGACTAAAGCCCAGTGCCACTGCAGCCATATCAACGGCATCATAACGCCCGGCCATGATGGTATCGCTGACGCCCATCAGCATTTGCGTAATCTGCGCAATTAACAGTGGCCAGGCAAGATGTATCAGTCGCCGGGTTTCAAGTGCGAAGCGCCGGGATATGACCATCACACGCTACCCATAGGGTTAAACGCAAGAATCGATACCTGTTCTCCCTGCTCGATGCCGTCGCAGTCTGCCTCAATGAGAAGATAGCAGTTAGCCTGCGTGACAGACGTCATAACAGCGGAACTCTGGCGAGGAAGCGGGGTTACGCGTAACCCTGTTTCAGCATTATTTTCGTACCGCGCCCGCATAAATTCCTGGCGTTCGGGCCGGCGGTTTATCGTCGCGGTCAGTGTCGCGCGACTCAATGGCGGCTCATGGCCGGGCATACCACAAAGCGAAGCAAGCAGTGGCAGTACCAGCATCTGTGTCGTCACATAGGCCGAGACGGGATTGCCGGGTACCCCACAAAAAAGGGTGTGGCCAAGTTTACCAAAGGCGAACGGTTTCCCGGGCTTGATGGCGACCTTCCAGAAATCAATACTGCCCGCCTGCGCCACAACTGATTTAACAAAGTCTGCATCGCCGACCGATACACCGCCACTCGAGATCAGCACATCCTGGCTATTCGTGGCGCGCTCAAAAACGTCTCTGAGCTGTGCCGGCTCGTCTTTCACAATACCGTAATCCGTCACTGTGACTGGCAGAGAATGAAGCAGGGCGCTGATACCGGTACGGTTCGCATCAAATATCTGACCGCCATGCAGCGTGCCACCCGGCTCAATGAGTTCATCGCCGGTAGTCAGTACGCCTACTTTCAGTTTGCGGGTGACCGTAACGTCATTGCGCCCCTGTGCGGCAATAACCATAAGATGCGCAGGACCCAGCAATGTGCCCTGGTTAAGCAATACCTCATGTCGCGAAATATCGCAGCCTCTGCGACGAATATTATCGCCAGGAGAGGGGGGGACATGACAGCGGATGGCATCGTTGTGGCGGCTGGTATTTTCCTGCATAACGACAGCGTCAGCGCCTGCAGGGAGGGGCGCCCCGGTCATTATTCGCAGACAGGCACCGCGGTTCAGTGCCGGAATGTCAGACTGGCCGGCGGTAATGACACCCTGAACCGGTAACAGGTCTGCGTCGGTGTCGTCACAGGCAACAGCGTAGCCATCCATGCCCGCATTATCCCAGGGTGGCACATCCTGCGTGGCGTTGAGATCGGCGGCCAGAACCCTGCCTAACGCGTCGGACAACGCAACTGTTTCGGTGTCAGTGACAGTCGTTGCCGCCTGAGCAATTTTCGCACTTGCCTGCGACAACGATAACCAGTTCGCGGATGTAGCCATTCTCTGCCTGCCTTGGTAAGGATTCAGGAGGCAGATTATCCATGAATGTCAGCACTTTGCCAATGCCGTTTACTCCCAGTCCTGATTACTTATCCACACCGTTTGGTAAGGTTTGAGCTGCAGAAAATTGCTTAGATTATCGATAGGCGCCCGCGAAATGAGGTCGATCCAGTGATCAGTGCCAATAAGGTTGATATCCGACAATAATACGGCCTGCTCGGTGTCGCTGATATTGCTGACACAGAACACACTTTGTTTGCGATCGAGGCTTTGACGCCAGTAGCCAAACACCGCTTCACCCAACTGTAGCGTATATTGCGTTGCATTCGGATGAAATGCCCGCTGTGCTTTTCGGATACGAATCAGCTGCGATAAGCGGGTCAGCACTTTATGATGCTGCGAGTAGGGGGAGTCGAGCAGGGCTGCCAGTTCATCAAAATCCCAGCGTTTGCGGTTTATCGAGCGATTCTGCCCGGTATTGGCAACTTTCTCATAATCGTTGCCGGTACCGACCAGGCTATGAATATATAAACCCGGGATCCCTTCCATGCCCAGCATAATGGCGTGCGCACAGATAAAACGATCGACCTGAAACTTGTCAGGCCCTTTGTTAGTGCCCTGACACGCTTCAAACAGCGTGATGTTGATTTCGTAGGGCTTTTGCTGACCATGGTCTGATGAACGCCAGGACACTTTGCCACCAAAGCGCTGCATGCTGTGCACCAGCGTAGAGATTTCTTCATCGCTCAGTAATCCTTCGGCCGGCCGTAGTCCAATGCCGTCGTGCGAAGCAATGAAATTGAAATAGGTGGTCCCGTTCTGGGCCGGCGGCATGCTCATCATCCAGTTCTTTAAGTAGGTACAGTCACCTGTGACCAGCGTGTTAACCAGTAGTGGGGGCAGTGAAAAGTTGTAAATGGCATGCGCCTCATTGGCATTGCCGAAATAGGTCAGGTTTTCGCGGTTGGGAATATTGGTTTCGGTAATGATGATGATGCCAGGATCGACGTGCTCAATGAGTGTACGCAGTAAGCGGATCATTTCATGGGTTTGTGGCAGATTAATACAGTTTGTGCCTATTACCTTCCAAAGAAATGCTACCGCATCCAGGCGGAACAGCTTCGCGCCCTTATCAATGTAGAGACGGATTATTTCAACAAAGGCAATGAGTACCTTGGGGTTACGAAAATCAAAATCCACCTGGTCATGACTAAAGGTACACCACACATATTTCACCCCGTCTTCACACTGCGTTTCTCTGAGCAGGGGAGACACACGGGGGCGTGTGACCATCGACAAATCATCACTGGGACTGGCCGTATAAAAGAAATCACTGCCTGGCCCGTCGTTTTTAATGAAGTTATCAAACCAGCCGCTTCGGGCTGAACAGTGGTTGATCACCAGATCGAACATCAGGCCATAGTCTTTAGACAGCGATTCAATGTCGTCCCAGTCGCCCAGGGACTCATTCACACTGGAGTAGTCAATGACAGAGAAGCCATCGTCTGAACTGTAGGGAAAAAACGGCAGGATATGCACTTTGTTGATGGTATTACGGCAGTAGGTATGAAGAAAATGGTCCAGCGTTTTAAGCGGGTGTTCTGCCTCTCTCACCACGCTGTCACCATAGGTGATCATGACCACGTCTTCCTCGTTCCACTGATTGCTGTGGGGAGCCGGTGGCGTTATATCATCATCGCGGTGCAGCCCAATCGTATCCATCAGCGTTTCAGCCAGCTGGCCCACTGGCATGGACAGGCTAACGTCCGCATAAATCGTTTGCAGGTGGTGGCAGACTTTTTCGTGCAGTTGCTCGCGATGCATAGCTTATCCCTTCAGTTCAGCAGTATCAGCTTCTACGGCTTCAAGCAGGCGGTCCAGAATATCGGGTACGGCGCTGGTCACGCGGTTCCAACTGGGAATAAAGGGCGTTTCCATAGGGTTTTCAAGAAAGCTCTGGCCTGCTTTCATCACATTACTGGCAAACATTTCAACGGCTTTTTCTTCGCTGTGGATGTCCAGGTTGAGGCCGTTCATTTCGGCATCATTGTGATAGGTTTCAATGAAGTCCAGAGCGATGCGGAAATACGTCGCCTTGATCGAACGGAACATTTCATTGCTGAAGGTATAGCCCTGGGTAGCTAACTTACGAAACACCGCTTTGGTAATATCGATAGACATTTTAGACAGGCCGCCCTGATCGTTATTCAGCGACAGATCCTGATGCTTGTGATCGTACACATCACAGATGTCAGCCTGACACAGCCGGTTGTGGGAGTAGTTACGGTGCATTTCTGACAGCACCCCAATTTCCAGACCCCAGTCACTGGGGATGCGAATGTCGTTGAGTACATCACGGCGAAATGAGAACTCGCCCGCCAGCGGATAACGGAAACTGTCCATGAATTCGAGGTATTCATTGTTGCCCATAATACGTTTCAGAGCGCGCAGCAGCGGTGTCACCAGCAACCGGGATACCCGGCCATTGATTTTACCGTTTGCCACGCGGGCATAGTAGCCCTTACAAAACTCGTAGTTAAAGTTGGGATTGGCAACCGGGTAAATCAGCTTGGCCAGCAGGTCACGGTTATAAGTCACAATATCGCAGTCGTGTAGTGCCACTGACTCAGCTCTGTTGGATGCCAGGATGTAGCCCATGCAGTACCAGACATTTCGCCCTTTACCCATCTCCTTCGGTGCCAGCCCGTGCCGCTGCAACTCTTCATCAATGGCTTTCAGACGCGGACCGTCATTCCAGAGTACCCGGTGATGCTGAGGCAGTTTGTCAAAAAATTTAAGTGCGTGCTGATACTGCGCCTTATCTGCCCGGTCCAGGCCAATCACGACCTCCGACAAGTAGGGTACATGGGTAAGCTCGTCAAGAATCAAAGGCAGGGCTTCTCCTTCAAGCTCTGAAAACAGAGAAGGAAGAATGAGCGCCATCGGGCGTTTCTGTGAAAAGCGAAGCAATTCGGCTTCCAGATCTTCTGTTGGCCGGCGTGATAAATTGTGCAGTGTCGTGATCACGCCATTTTGATAAAAATCAGCCATGATTTCTCCTAGGGTTCTAAGTCGAGCAATTGGGTTAACATTTCAGTCCAGCCCTCGGGGCCGAATAGGGTACTGGTGTAAACCTGCTGTTGTTTTTCTAATTCTGGTGGTGCATGGACCGGCGATGCAATTCGCACCGCAATGCTGGCTGCCTCCATCATGGCGATGTCGTTTTTTCCATCGCCCAGTGCGATTGAACGGGCAGGTGCTGCATCCTGACGCTCGTATTCCTGCATAAACCAGGTCAGTGCCTGACCTTTATTGCAGTCACCGGAAACATGAATAAAACGACCACCTTCCAGGACGTTGGCGCCCCGTTCGGTCAATGCCGCAATGAACGCACGTTTCTGATCATCACTGCCTTGCCATAATACCGGCTCGCCAAACTGACGTTGCGCAGCCCGACTTGCGGACGCTTCATCCAGCCCGGTTGCCGCCTGGATGTCGCTGATACTCATGTCTGCGAAGTGGGTAAATGCATCCGGGTATTCGTCTTTAACCAGTTCCAGCATTTTCAGCCAGTAGGCTTTCGATGAAATAAACGGCTTACACCAGAATCCGTCCTGCCACACCGTGCCGGTCGGTTTTTTTCCAAAAAAACCATGAGGAAGGTAAACAGCCGCGCCATTCTCCACAATAAATGGGCCATTCAGGCCAAGGATGTCCCGCAGAACCAGCATTTCCGCAAAGGTTTTACTGGTAGTTGGAATGACCGGAATAGACCGCGCCTGCAGCTTATCCAGTGTGGGCTTAGCTGCATCGAACGAATAGGTGTCGTGATCGAGCAGCGTGCCGTCCATATCAGTGAAAATGACAGTGTTCATAAATCAGGCCTGGTCAAGCGCCGTGACAGTGCGCTGGTTATCCAAATGAAGCACCTGGTCTGACAGTGCCGGCAGACAAGCCAGGCAATGCTCTGTCAGACGCTGATAAAGCTGAATAAAGTTCCATATATCGTCGTCACTCATGATCGCTGTTGCTGCACCTCCCTGGGCACGGATCCGTTCAGCCAGCTTGTGCTCCTGCTCGCAGCGCCAGGTGAAAACCTGTTCAAAGGAAGGGGCCTTTAGCATAAGCATATGGTCGATTCGTTCAAACAGTGTCTGGTACTTACCTGCTAACTGAGTATTGACGAATTTGCGCCAAATCCCAAGCGGATCCTGTTCCTGCTCAAGGTCATTCACCGGTGTCTGAAGCGCTGTATCGGGTTGCGGAGGCGCACCAACACACCAGCCTTCAAGAATAATGATATCGCAAGGCGAATTAACGACCGGCCAGTCGCCGACACTCATTGGGTTATCGTTGGCTTTATCAAAGCGGGGCAGTGAAACCGTGCCATAATTACTGAGCCTGTCGAGTGTACTTAGCGCCAATTGCATATTATGTGTGCCGGGTACGCCCCGTGTGGCCAGCAACGGATGCACTTTGACGGCCAGTGACTGACGATCAGTACTGGCAAGGTAAAAGTCATCCAGCGATAAGCTGACAACATTTAGCTGGTGGTTCTCAGTGAGGTAGGCTTCGATGAAGGCGCCAAGGGTGGATTTACCAGAGCCCTGACACCCGTTAATACCGACAATCATAGGCCGTTTTGCACCCTTATAGTGCGAGTGCAGATTTTTTGCCGCCGGAATGAACCACTTTTGTGCAGCGTCGGCGTAAGCCTCTGGCAGTCTGTGTTGTTGTAAAAACGCCGCAATATCCATTGTTACTTCCTTTCGGTACGCCGTATTGATGCGGGAGATAACCAGGCAGGCTTCAACATCTGTGCCAGTTTCACGGCATGTCGGTTGTCCGGTGCATTATTTGCGTGTTGCCAGAATGACGGCACGTTGTGGTGCAGGATACCCCTCAATAGTGCGTGAAAGATCTTCCGGCTTAAGAAAATCTTTCAGTGACTGTGACGGCATCCATTCTGTGGTGCGTTGCTCATCAAGCGTTGTAGGCGAGTTGTCTACCACGCGGATATCGTCAAACCCCAGTCGTTCAAGCCACACGGTAAGTGCCGCTGTACTGGGAATAAACCAGACGTTACGCATTTGAGCATAGCGCTCACCGGGCATAAAGACCGTCGTATCATCACCCTCTACAACCAGCGTCTCCAGGACCAGTTCTCCCCCTTTACGTAACTGATGCTTAAGCTGATTGAGAAACTCGATAGGGTCGCGACGGTGATACAGAACGCCCATTGAAAATACGGTATCGAAGGCCTGCAATGGCTGCATTTGCTCTATTCCCAGCGGCAGCAAGTGAATACGCGTATCCGGATTAAAGTGTTTGATTGCCTGAAACTGGATAAGAAATAACTGTGTGGGATCAATGCCAATGACCAGATCAGGATCCTGCCCCAGCATGCGCCACATGTGATAACCGCTGCCACAACCGACATCCAGTATTGTGCGGCCCTGTAATGGCTGAATATGTGGGGCCAGCCGTTGCCATTTCCAGTCTGAACGCCATTCCGTATCTATGTGGATCCCATGGATCTCATAGGGGCCTTTGCGCCAGGGCATGAACTGTTTGAAAAGGCCTGTGATCTGGTTTTGCGTATATTCATCAACGTCTTCAGGTGAACCGAATGTCACACTTTGACGCAGGTCTACCGTCGTGACGCGGGTATCGGGCAGTTTACTCAATAACTTTACCCATTTGTCCAGATTGCCGTGACGCGCATGGCGTTGCCAGTCAGTCATCTGTGCCGGTAACGTCTCCAGCCAGTGCGAGAGTGGGCTTTGAAGCAGTGACTGATAGCAGTCATGGAACCAGTTAATTTGCGCTTTGGCCATCTTATGTCTCCTGTTGCGCGCTTTTTATGGCAATCATCGAGGCAAAGTTATAACACTTAAACCACAGTACCACATCGTCAAAACCAGCCTCTTTCAGCCGGCTTTCATGGGTGTCGAAACTGTCAGTCAGCATCACGTTTTCCAAAGCGGCCCGCTTCTGACTGATCTCAAGTTCACTGTAGCCGTTGCTGCGCTTAAACTGGTGGTGCAGGTCAACCAGCAACTCATTGCCCGCCTGTGACGGGTGACTTATTTTTTCCGAGAGCACCAGGGCCCCTCCGGGGCACAGGCCATCATAAATTTTCTGAAGCATGGCATCACGATCCGGCGGCGGGATAAACTGAAGTGTAAAGTTCATTATCACCAGCGATGCGTTGCTGATGTCGACATCCTGCGCTTTCTGGCAGGACACGGATATCGGATTGGGCAGACTAAAACCCTGCACCATACGCTGGCAACGCCCGACCATTGCCTGCGAACTGTCTATGCCAATAATGTCGCAGGGCGTCCCGCTGGTGGCACGGGAAACAGCAAAACTGGCAGCGCCAAGCGAACAGCCAAGATCGTAGACACGGGTATGGGGTTTAACCTGACGCGCAGCGATCTCTCCGATGGTATTAACGATGGTCTGATAACCTGGTACAGATCGGGTGATCATATCAGGGAAGACATCAGCAACCGCTTCATCAAAGGAAAAGTCTTCGACACGATTGAGTGGACTGGCAAAAATCTTATCGGAATTGTTCACGCGTTATTCCTACAGGTTGATAGTAAACGGCGGCAATTTTACCTGCCTGAATGCAAATGCCAACGTTCGTGGCAACAATTGCCGGTGTTCGCACGTTTGTTAATCCACGACAACACCTTTTACGCTTTCAGATCTTAGTCTAAAGTATTAACCTATCAGGACCATACGTAAAAGGATGTAGTATTTCGATGAAACGAATTCTGGTCGCAGATGATCACCCGTTATACCGGGAAGCGCTGATTGGTGCATTGACACCCTACTATGAGACCGCTGAATTATCAGAAGCCGATTGTATGGAAGGGGTGTTAAAGCAACTGCAGCAGGGCCAGCCTGTCGATCTTATCCTGCTCGACTTAAACATGCCGGGCGGTGAGTATTACAACGGCCTGCTCACCCTGCGTGAGGTGTTTCCCGACATTCCGGTCGCCGTAGTGTCAGCCAGCGAAGGCGTGGAAGTCGTTGCGCAGGTGATGAGTATGGGCGCACAGGGCTTCATTCCTAAATCCACACCTACCCGGGAACTGGCTGAAGCCATCAGTCAGATTGCAGCGGGTTCAGAATGGCTGCCAGCGGGTATGCGGGAGAAGCTGGATAAAGTAGACGACGACATTAAAAATGTGATTACCCGCTTCCGGGAACTAACGCCTAAACAAATTCAGGTGCTTGCCTACTTGCGTTCAGGGCTGATGAACAAACAAATTGCCCATGAAATGAATGTGACCGAAGCAACCATTAAAGCCCACATTAGCGCCATCCTGCGCAAACTGGAAATTAACACACGCACACAGGCGGTTTTACTGATGGATAAACTGCAGCTAAGTTAGGAAACAGGCGATAACGTCTGCGACCGCTTCGGCTTTGTAGTGCCTGAGCATGATGGTTTATTGCTGGCCCGACGGGAACCTGTAAGTATGCTTAATTATGATTTACCGGTGGTGGATTTGCACCGGCACCTTGACGGTAATGTCCGTCCTGCCACGATATTTGATCTCGCGCAGCAATACAGTCTGCCACTCCCTGTAAAGACACCACAGGCCCTGGCCGAATATGTGCAGATCCAGGACAGAACCAGTGATCTGATGGCGTTTATCGGCTGTCTTCAGCATGGCATGGATGTCCTGCGCGAGCCGGATGCCTGCCGGCGCATCGCCTATGAGAACGTAGAGGATGCAGCCGCAGAACAGCTGGATTATGTCGAGTTGCGTTTCTCGCCTGCTTTTATGGCGCAGGCATTTAATCTGTCCCTGCATGCGGTCACAGAAGCGGTCATTGATGGTGTCACAGCCGGGGTCAGGGCGTTTGGTGTCAGGGTAGGGCTGCTGGGTATTTTAAGTCGTACTTTTGGTGTTGACCGTTGTTATGAAGAACTCAGCGCCTTGCTACATTACCGGGATGCGCTGGTAGGTCTGGATCTGGCGGGGGATGAAAAAGGCTTCCCTGGGGCGCTGTTTACCGGGCATTTCAAAAAAGCACGCGATGCGGGGCTTGCCATAACGGTGCATGCTGGTGAAGCGGATGGCCCTGCTAGCATACGCCAGGCTATCGATGAACTTGGGGCATCACGCATCGGTCACGGTGTTGCCGCGGTTACGTCGGTGGAACTGATGAGCGAACTGGCCAAGCGCAATATCGGTATTGAAAGCTGCCTTACCTCAAACTACCAGACCGGGGCATTTACCGATACCGCCAATCATCCGTTCCGACGCTTCTTAGACGCCGGTATGGCTGTCACACTCAATACCGATGATCCCGGCGTGTCAGCGATCACCCTGTCCTCCGAATATGCGCTCGCGGCATCAGCCCTGGGACTGTCTGAAAGCACGCTTGCCAATGTGCAACAGACGGCACTGGAGCAGGCTTTTTTATCAGACAGCGAAAAACGGCTTATTCGGCAGAAAAAACGGGGCGGGCACTAAAGCAACAAAGCAAAACCACCATCGCACCGGGCAAAATCCCAGAACGCCCCATTAAGCCGACACTGCCTGACACGCAGATATATTTACCCCGGAAATCATAGCAAGCTTGTCTATACTGACGTTAAGCCGACCAGACAGGACGAGACTGATGGGCAGGGAAATACATAAAGATACCTTCACCCGCGACGATCAACAGCGATTTTGTCAGCGGTTAAATGAACAGTTACAGGCACTGGAAGCACGGCTGGCGCAGCCCGGTTTTTCTTCTGGCCCCGCGACACTGGGCGCGGAAGTAGAGCTCTACATTGTGGACGATACTTATTGTCCGGCAGCGCTGAATGAATCATTACTTACAGATATGTCCCATCCGCTGCTGACCGAAGAGTTAAACCGTTTCAACCTTGAAGTAAATCTGTCGCCAGTGGCGGCTGCCGGTGCGCCGTTCCAGGCAATGGGCAACGAACTGAATCAGATCGTCGGTAAGCTTCGGGAACATGCCAGTTCGCATGGCGCTGACATTGCAACGACAGGAATTCTTCCCACGCTTGACCGGACCCACCTTGAGCCGACATTTATGACTGACAGGCCGCGTTACCGGGCTCTTGCAAATGGCCTTACCGGCGCCAAAGGTGGTGCATTTTCTGTCGATATAAACGGAATTGATTCGTTAAAAATGCTGTCTGACGAGCTTACCCTCGAAGGCGCGAACACCTCGTTTCAGGTTCATCTTAAAGTACCTGCCGAGCGCTTTGCGGATTTTTATAATGCGGCGCAACTAATTACACCGCTGGCAATGGCCGTTGCCGGGAACTCGCCGACGTTTTTAGGCAAGCGACTGTGGCAGGAAACCCGTATTGCGTTGTTTAAACAATCGATTGATGATCGACACCCGGCCACTAAAAACTGGCGGCAGCCAGCGCGTGTTTGTTTTGGACATGGCTGGGTACGCAAAAGCGCCCTGGAATTATTTGCTGAAAATGTGGCGCTGTATGCGCCGCTCATTCCATATGTATTTGACGAAGGCCCACCGTTTGCAGAACTGAGTCTGCACCATGGAACGGTATGGTCATGGAATCGTGCAGTGTTTGATGCAGGCAAAGACGCGCACTTACGTATCGAGTTTCGCGCGCTGCCGTCAGGTCCAACAGTAACAGATATGATGGCGAATGCGGCGCTGTTGATTGGGCTGACCACGACGTATGCGGATAAGATTCAGGGGCTGTTGCCGGCTATTCCCTTTAACTATGCAGAGTACAACTTTTACCGCGCTGCGAAAGATGGTCTGACGGCGCATATTCTGTGGCCGCAATCCGGACAGCATGGGGTACGCGAAACGCCCGTAAAAGAAGTGCTAAGCAATGCATTAAGCGACGCGGCAGCAGGACTACGCATGCTTGATGTCGCCAGTGATGAGATCGCATCATTAATGAGCATTATTGAGGACCGTCTGGCGACAGGACAGACAGGTGCAGCCTGGCAGTTACATCAGTTACAGAAATTCGGAGGCTATGGTGGCGAGTCGGCAACGTTGCGACGTATGCTGATTAGGTATATGGAAAATTCCCAGCAGGGCCTGCCGGTATCGCAGTGGCGCTAACGATGACAGAGCCTTTGACTTTACATCACATCACCGATGTTTACAGCGCCGCGCGTAAGCGAAGCCTGGAGGGGTTTCTACTCAGTCTTGGTGGCCCGTCACTTTTGACATTTCTTGGCCTGGACAGCAGCCGTTGCCGGGTTGTGGTGACCCTGCTGCACGGTAACGAACCCTCCGGGCTACGGGCTGTTCTGGCGCTGGCGCAGGAACGCCTGATCCCGGCGGTGACCTGCCATGTTATCATCGCGTCGACTGCTGCCGCTGCCACCAGACCCCGCTTCAGTCACCGAATGTTACCGGGGCAGGAAGATTTAAACCGGTGTTTCGGACCGGGTGGCGAGAGTGCGCAATTTCAGCTGGCCGGAGCCATTAAAGCCTGCATTGCGAAACTTAACCCTGAGTGTGTGGTTGATTTGCACAACACCTCCGGTAGCGGGCCCGATTTTAGTGTCAGCATCAGTGGCGATAACGCGCATCAGGCGCTGGCTTCCTGCTTTACTTCACGAATGATCGTGACAGATTTGCGCCTTGGTTCACTGATGGAGCAGTCGTTTAGTGGCCCGGTGGTAACCATAGAAGCCGGGGGAGCGAAAGATGCATTGGCTGACGAGACCGCTGTTTGCGGCTTACGCACGCTATTTACTGAGCCCGATATATATGCGCTTAAACACCGTGTCGAGTTACTGCACTACCCCAGAAGACTCGAGTTGCAACCAGGGAGTACTATTGCGTATCTGGATGGACCGGACAGTGCGACCAGTGTTTGCCTGCGAACTGATATTGAATCACTTAATTTTGGGTATACACCAGCGGGTACACATCTTGGCTGGGTACGGGAGAATGGCCTGTCAGACTTTCGTCTTGATGACCGCAGGGCAGAACTGTCTTCTTATTTCTGCGTAGAGGATCATTGTCTGTTTACGGCAGTGCCTTTGCAGTTGTTTATGGTGACAACCATCGCTGACATCGCACGCTCCGACTGCTTGTTCTATTTTATTCACGAAAAGCGCTGATGTTATCTTTCCACACAGACGGGAGATAAGCCCAATATACGGACCAGACAGGCATGAAAAAGGGCAGCACGTGCTGCCCTTCAAAGATTAAAAGCCGTTTCTGCTCAGGCGGCTTTTTCTTTCCTGGTTTTACTTTTTTTGACCGACTGATTGGCAATCAGCTCTTCATGCTCAAAGTCATCGACGTTGATGGTTTGTAAGCGGCCTGCTTCTGTGCGGCGAAGCAGCGCAGCCTCGTCATCATTAATAATGCCAGCTTCAAGCGCCTCATCAGCCAGCACGTCGAGACGGGTGAAGGGAAGTTTCTCGCCCTTGTGCTTACATATTCTGTCAAACACAGGCTCACTGGCAATGACATCATCCAGCGTCTGCTCAAGATCGCCCATCAGGTTTCCTTCTTCGCGCGTCGTGTACTGGCCTTCGCCCAGACGACTGCGTGCAGTACACGGCGTTTGCAGCATGGTTGCCACCTCGTTTTCGAGGCGATCATCGGGCTTACCGATACGACGACCAAAGGGCATAACAATTACACGCATGTAATTGGCAACGGCCCGGTTTGGGAAGTTCTGCAGAAAATCGTCAATGGCAGACTCTATGGCATACAGCGTGTCCTGCATCGCCCAGTGCAGCAGTGGCAGATCCTCTTTAAGCCGGCCATCCTCATCAAAGCGCTTCAGGGTTGTGCTTCCCATGTACAAACCACTCAGCACATCACCCAAGCGCGCAGACAAGCGCTCACGACGCTTCAGATCGCCGCCTAAGACGCCCATAGAGATATCAGCCATCATGGCCAGGTTGGCACTATAGCCCTGTAACAGTTTGTAGTAGCGGGAGGTCTCATCCGTAAACGGGGCGCTGTGGAAACGGCCACCGGTTAATGAGAACCACAGGCTGCGTACGGTGTTCGCAATGGCGAAGCCAATATGCCCAAAGACAGCCTTATCAAAGCTTTTAAGCTGTTCGCGCTTGTCATCCAGCGCGGCTGCTTCAATTTCCTTAAGCACAAAAGGGTGGCAGCGCATGGCGCCCTGACCGAAGATCATCATATTACGGGTCAGGATATTCGCACCTTCAACAGTAATTGAAATGGGGGCGCCCTGGTAGCCACGGCCCAGGTAATTATTTGGCCCCAGCATGATGCCTTTACCGCCATGGACGTCCATGGCGTCATTGATAACCTGACGCATTTTTTCAGTCAGGTGGTATTTCGCAATCGCAGAAATAACCGACGGTTTTTCACCTAAGTCGACCCCGGCCGTAGAAAAACGCGTGACCCCGTCCATCAGGTAGGCATTACCGGCAATGCGTGCCAGCATTTCTTCCACGCCTTCCATATGGCCAACCGGGATCCGGAACTGACGGCGAATACGCGAATAGGCGCCAGTCGCCAGCGCCACTGATTTGGCACCACCTGCGGCAGTGGAGGGCAGCGTAATACAGCGGCCTACAGACAGACATTCCATCAGCATACGCCAGCCTTTACCAGCCATCGCTTTGCCGCCAATAATGAAATCCAGAGGAACAAACACGTCATTACCGCGAATCGGACCATTCTGAAACGGTGTATTCAGCGGGAAGTGACGGCGGCCAATTTCCAGCCCCTTGGTGTCACGCGGGATCAGGGCACAGGTGATCCCCAGATCTTTCTTGTCGCCCAGCAGACCATCCGGGTCCTGCATTTTAAACGCCAGACCGACAACGGTTGCGACGGGCGCGAGAGTAATATAACGCTTATCAAAGTTAAGGCGCATGCCCAATACTTCTTCGCCTTCCCACTGGCCTTTGCAAACCACGCCCGTATCCGGAATAGCACCGGCATCGGAACCGGCTTCAGGACCGGTTAGCGCGAAACAGGGGAGTTCGTCGCCGTTGGCCAGGCGCGGAAGATAGTAGTCCTGCTGCTCTGGTGTGCCATAGTGCTGAAGCAATTCACCCGGGCCCAGTGAATTAGGAACACCCACCGTTGAAGAAAGCACGGCACTGCAGCCTGCCAGTTTCTGAAGCACCCGGGACTGCGCATAGGCTGAAAATTCCAGTCCGCCATACTGCTTCTTGATGATCATGGCAAAAAATTTATGCTTTTTAAGAAACGCCCAGATTTCAGGCGACAGATCGGCATCTTTATGATTGATCTGCCATTCATCCACCATATTGCACACTTCATTACATGGCCCGTCTAAAAAAGCCTGTTCTTCAGCGCTCAAACGGCTGCGTGAAATACGGTGCAGTTTGTCCCAGTCTGGTTTGCCGCTGAAAATATCTCCGTCCCACCAGACCGTACCGGCATCAATGGCTTCCTGCTCAGTGGCCGACATTTCCGGCATCACCTTTTTATAAAACGCCAGTAATTTGCGTGTAATGTAATTCTGGCGAATGTCAGTCACGGATAACGGCACGGCAATGATCAGATAAACCAGCCAGCCAATGATGCCAACATCCCCAAACAAGGTCCCAAGGACCATCACTGCAGCACCTGCGAAGACTGCAGTTGTCAGGCTGGTGCGCTTGTAGCTGGCAACCGCCAGTGTCAGCACAACCAGTAAAAACCAAATGAACGCTGCCATACCTCTCTCCTGATTAGGGCGTAATAGATGATTCGTTGCCGGTCTTAAACAGTCAACCTGTGGGGTTGAACTTAAGTGACTAAATCTGATTCAGATTCGAGGTCAGACCAGCATGGTGTAAACCTATATACGAACCAGGTAAAGATCAAGATTTTTACACGGATAATTAGTGGGGGGGGTGGTTAATCAGGTTGGGGTCGGTGAACTATCACTGTGGGACTATGAGGGGACACTAACGTGCCGCGCACACGCGGCACATCGCCACATACAGCTTAGTGCCGTGTGTAAGACTTCAGTTTGATGTCACCCTGTTCGTCACCGTCTTTAAACTGCTGCAGGCGCACCAGATTGTAGTCAAGCTCAGGGGCAAACCAGATAAAGGTTTCACGCTTATTTGAGTCACGCACTAACTTCACTTTTATGGTGTCCAGTTTACCGTAGGGGAGTGTCAGTGTTTCCTCGCCAAGTACTTTGACCCCATAATGGCGTTGCTGACCGCGGTAATTAATAAAATCAAAGGCTGACGCCTCGGCACCAGCGGCCAGTTGACGGGGCAGTTCAATGCGGTAGATTTGATTGTCTAACTCGCCCTGCCAGGCCATGGTTTTTTCATTGTCCACGGTGATCGTCGGGTTTTCTCCGCCCTCAAAACGCACTGACAGCTTTTTATCCGGCCCGGTTCCGCTGCGGCTGTAATGGTACTCATCGGGCACCAGTTCACCGTCTGCAACGTCGAAAATTGAGTGTTCGTAGCGCTTGTCAGAGAGAAAAAATTTAGACACATGAGACGAGTAGGTAAGTGAGTATTGTGCAGGGCTGAGTTTTTTCAGCGTCATTTCCGCCGTACCCACATCATCACCCCATTTATATGCCGTGTAGACCGCGTGAAAGGGCGTGAGGGGTGCCTCGTCAGCTGCTATCACAGCAGCGGGGAAAAGTAGCGCCAGACTTACCGTTAGCGGTTTAATCGCTTGCGTAACCAGTTTGGGGAAGTTCTTCATTGTCCAATACAGCCTTATTGTCCTTCATATAGAGTCGGTCATTGCATATCCAGTCCAGCACCAGCGGATAAAGCTGACGCTCCTGCTCCTGCACCCGCGATGCCAGCTCGTCGGCAGTGTCTTCACTGAATACCGGCACCCGGCTTTGCACGATGACCGGCCCGCCATCCAGTTCCGGGGTAACGTAATGTACACTGACACCATGCACATCATCACCATTGTCGATAGCGCGCTGGTGCGTATTCAGCCCTTTGTACTTCGGCAATAAAGACGGGTGAATGTTCACCAGCTGACCGGAAAAACGGTTTACAAACGATTCTGTCAGTATGCGCATAAACCCCGCCAGAACCACACAATCTGGCTGATAACGTGCAAGCAACGCTGCCAGTGCTTCGTCATAGGCCTCGCGACTCTCATAATCGCGATGGCTCAGGCAGTAATTGTCGATACCTGCCTGCTGTGCTCGCTGCAATCCATATGCCTGCGGCTGATTGCTGATAACACAGCCAATGGTGGCATTCAGCTTGCCAGCTTCAATGCGATCAATGATCGCCTGCAGGTTACTGCCATTACCCGAAATGAGCACACACAGGGTTTTACGGTCATTACTCACGATGCGATCTCTACCTGACTGTCACCGTCTTTCGCTTCGATGCGACCGATCACCCAGGCCTTCTCACCCATGTCAGTCAGTGCGGCAACCGCTTCGTCAGCATCGTCGCTATCGACTACCAGTACCAGGCCAACCCCACAGTTGAAGGTACGGTACATTTCATGTTGCGTGACATTGCCTGCCTGTTGCAGCCAGTTGAATACCGCTGGCCATTGCCAGCTGTTTTCGTCAATCACAACCTTGGCATGCTCGGGCAGCACGCGCGGAATATTTTCCCAGAAACCACCGCCAGTGATATGCGAGATTGCACTGACGTTGAAAGACTCAAGCAACTTGAGCACGTTTTTAACATAAATACGGGTCGGCGCAAGCAGATGCTCAATCAGAGGCTGTCCCTCGAGATCCTGCTGCAGGTCGGCGTTGCTGACCTCAAGAATCTTTCTGATCAACGAGTAACCGTTAGAATGCGGACCAGACGAACCCAGCGCGATGAGCGACTGCCCAGGTTTTACCTGCGAGCCATCAATAACATCGTCCGCTTCAACCACACCCACACAGAAGCCGGCAATATCATAATCACCGTCCTGGTACATACCGGGCATTTCAGCTGTTTCACCACCAATCAGTGCGCAGCCAGCCTGCTCACAGCCTTCACCAATGCCGGTGACAACGTCTGCCGCTACATCGACATCCAGTTTGCCGGTTGCATAGTAGTCGAGAAAGAACAGTGGTTCGGCACCCTGGACAATCAAATCGTTCACGCACATTGCGACCAAATCAATGCCGACACCATGATGACGGTTGGCATCCATGGCAACGCGCAACTTAGTGCCAACACCATCAGTGCCGGAAACCAGCAGGGGCCGCTTATATTTAGTCGGCAGTTCACACAGGGCACCAAAACCACCCAGGTTGCCTTTCACCTCGGGGCGATGGGTACGTTTGGTTACCGATTTAATGCGTTCAACAAGTTCGTTTCCGGCGTCGATATCAACACCAGCGTCTTTGTAACTCAGGGAAGGATTTTTATCGCTCACGTTTTGCCTTGCTGCTGTGGGGTAGAAGAACGCGGATTCTACCAGTAAGCAGCGCCATCGCCAACTTCCTTGCCCCGCTTTCCTAAAGAAGGGTCGAACACGCCTGATGTTACCCGCAGCACTGTGACCTATACCGCTGGTTAGCGGGGAACGGTCGTTAGTCATCGCCCTGAGCAGGGGGCCTGATGAGAATGAGGCTGAACAATTCACAGAGATCAGGATTAACAGATGAAAAATATTCGCAAATAGCACACAATGGCGATCGCTTAGTGGCGTGAGTATCCGCATACGGATCGCAAACCAGAAGGGAGTAACAGGTCGTTTTGAAGTGGTCAACAGGTAAACGTGCAGGTATCAGAACGGGGGCACTGTGGCTTGTGCTGATGGCACTGGCTAGTCTCAGCGAGGTCGCAGGCGCAGCGAAAATGGTTGATACCACGGTAGGCAGAGTGACGGTGGAAAATCAAAGCCAGTCAGTACAACAATCAGCCAGGCGTGAGGCGCTGGCGCAGGTGCTGGTTAAAATGTCGGGCAATCCGTCGGTGCTTGAAAGCAGCGATGTTACAGCAGCGCTTCGTCGCTCCCAGGCGTATCTTCGTTCCTACCGATTTGAAGACAAGGATCAGGGACTAATCTATGTTGCAACGTTTGACGAGCAGGCGCTGTCTTCCTTACTGCGCAACGCTGCGCTGCCGGTCTGGGGAAACCGTCGGCCGCAAACACTGTTGTGGCTGGCGGTAAAGGAAGATAGCGGTAAGCGGTACATCCTGGATGATGCACAGCCTCGGGAATGGGTTGATACCCTGTTTGATACTGCGCAGCGCCGCGGTGTACCCGTTAGTCTTCCATTGATGGACTTGCAGGATAATCAGACCATCAGTATTTACGATGTCTGGGGTCGATTTGCCGATGCTCTGCGTAATGCATCCGAGCGCTACGGCACTGACAATATTATTGGTGCGCGGCTGTACCGCAACACGGTGTCGAAGATGCCGGCACTGCCGTCTTTGCAGGATGTCGAGCAGACTGAAGATCAGGACGGGCAAGCCGGTGACGGGAACTCACCAGACCCGTCGGACAAAGACAGTCAGCAGACGCCTGCGTCTTCGTTGCCGTTTACCAGCGAAGAATTTACGAGCCTGAAAGAACGGGCAGCGGCCGGTGAATATGCACTTGACTGGATCTTTGTCAGTAACCAAGGACCAGTAGCCGGCTCACTGTTTGGCGACAACCCGGAAATGCTGATGGAAAAACTGATGAACACCTATGCGACCTATCTGGCCTCTCAGTTTGCGATTGTGCCGTCGATGTCTTCGGAGCAAAGTCAGCGGATTGAAATATCGGTTGCCAATCTCGACTCGCTGGAAAAATATGCCCATGCAACCGGCTACCTGTCCAGCCTGAGTGTGGTTGAGTACGTCAGCCTGTCACAGCAGAATGGCTCGGTCGCAACGTTTACGCTTCAACTAATTGGTACCGGACAAGACCTGCGCAATACTATTTCCCTTGAATCCCGGCTGCAGCCGGTCGCCGACGCATTCGGGCAGCCTCTGCAGGGGTATAACTTTTACTGGAACGAATAGCGATGCAACTGCCGCTTCCCGTGTCGTTGCCCACGGATGAAACTTTTGACAGTTTTGTCAGCGGAAACAATGCTGAGCTTGTAACACTGTTACAGGAGATCGCGCAGGCGATGCCAGCATGGAAGAGCGCTACTGCACTAACGTCGCTGAGGCGTTTGCAACTGCCGGTGATCACGCTGGTGGGCAATGAGGGACGGGGTAAAAGTCATTTGCTGTATGCGCTCTGCCACGAATTATCGGCACGATCTGTGGGGCACGTGTATCTGAATATGCATTCGGCGTCCGAATGGGTAGACAGTGTCTTCGAAGGGCTTGAATCGCTGCCGGTCATCTGTCTGGACAACCTGCAGGCGATTGCGGGCATGCCGCAATGGGAACTGGCACTGTTTGATCTGCTGAATCGCATTAGTGAGCACCGCGCATCTATGGTGGTGTGTACCAGCACCATCGGTCATGGGCATCCTTCTTTTCAGCTGCCAGATTTAACCTCGCGACTGGCTTGGGGGGTTACCTACCAGGTGCTGGGCCTTGATGACGAGCAGCGAAAAGCGGTGATTCGACTGCGTGCGGCGCAGCGAGGCCTTAAATTTTCCGAACAGGCCGTGCAGTTTTTGCTTAATCACAGTGACCGTGACCTGCCAAGTCTTATGGCGTTGCTGGACCGACTCGATACACGTTCCCTGCAGGAGCAGAAAAAACTCTCGGTAGGCATGGTAAAACGCGAGCTTGATATTGCCTGAGTACGTTGCAGTACGCCGAGGTACCCGACACCGAAACCGGTGCCGGAGAGATGTATGTTACTGACGCGCTGCACCGCGATGCAGGTGCGTCGATTTTTCACGGTTTACCGTATCGAGCATATCCTGCTTTTGCTGCTCTGACAGTCTGATGCGGGGAGTGTCAGGATTTTCATCGCTTGGCAAAGTCACCGTATCGAACCAGGGCGCACCAACCGGCAATAGCTGAGCTTCCGGAAATTGTGCCAGCGCAGCATCAACATTCAGCGCCGGTAACACACTGCCAACGACAAAGTCTGCCCGCGACGCCACATCAGGGCGCGCAATACGGTTCCTGTGCCCATAGCTGATTAGAAATTCACCAGACTCAATGGTATCAACAGTAAAGGTGCCTTCGTCTGCTGAGGCGCCAAGCCTGTGCAGCATCATAAAGCGCTCGAACAGCATGGCGAAATCCTCGCGTTCAGTGGAGTAGGAATAATAATCCACGGCAGAGTCCTGTTCGAACCAGTTGCCAACCATCTCCGCCGTATAGGTACGTTCATCGCTGTTGGCTGATTCACCCCGGTAACGCACATCCGCCAGCTGATGAAGCTGGACCGATGTTAACGGGTCGCGATCGGTGAGTACCCCTGAGTTGATTTCGCCGTTTCTGGCGTTGAAGGTGGATAAAGGCGATGCGCTGTCAGAGAGCCCCGCCCAGGTGGTGTGGTCAAAGTAGTCATTGGCATGCGCCAGTTCGTGATAGAGCACACGGGTCAGGCCAGCGCCCACATCATCCAGACTTCTGGACTGACGGTCATATACCGATGGTGTAGGGCGGGGGAAGTAATATGCGCCATCTCTGACATACCGGTAGGTGCTCTCGAATTGCAGCGCATTGCCAAAGTCAGCGCGGTAGTCAGGCGCATTATCCAGCGTATCGCGCTGTTGGGGAGTGCGCCAGAAGTAGGCGGCATCCAGATAGATGGTTGCAGTCATGGCAGTGTAATAAGAGGGTCTCACGTCATGCGCTATGACCACAGCGGTATTGGCGCGCAACAACCTGATAATATCGTCACCTGCCGGGCTGGTTTCCAGGTACTCACGAAACGTGTCTGCTATCCACGGGTGGGATACCAGTGTACGATCAAGCACATCGTCAATATCGGGTGTTTCGGTCTGGGTGCCAAGCAGCGGCAGGTTACCAAACTGGCAACTCTCAATCCGGGTATTGGAATACACACAATCCTGAAGCACATCGGCATACGGACTGTCTGAGTTTGCAACCAGCATACGCGTGGTCACGGTTTCCGGGATGCCGTCACTGTTTAAATCACTGGCGGCGGAGGCGCCCTCAGTCGTGTAGGGCGCATTATTCACCATTACCAGCGCATCATCGCTGGCCGTTGAGCCATCGGTGAATGTGACGGTGGCACGAAATACCACCAGCTGGTCGCGATCAACATTGGGCGCCTGAAAATAAACATTATTTCGGGGCGGTGTTTCATCATCCACGCGGTTAGTGACCGTTGGTCCCTCAACCTGTGTCCAGGAGATATCGGTAACGTCGCTGCCGTCCGGGGCAGACGTAAACGCGCGCAGTGAGACGCGTCCCAGTTCGGTGGCTTCACGGCCAAGGCGCACGTTTACTGCAGGGGCTGGCCCCTCTGTTACGGTAAGGATGATATCACGCTCAAGCTGCTCACCTGTATGGGTGGTTGCGGTGACGGTTATCGGGTAGTCCCCGGCTGCCGGAGCATCAAAGCCGATAACCTGCGTGTGGCCGGCTAAAAAACGAATGGCCTCGCTGTCACTCTGCCAGCGAATTTGGTCAAGCGCTGAGCCGGTGTCGGTTGCCACAGCAAACTCAACCGACTGTCCGACGACAGCAGACATGTCACCGAATACAACCAGTTCGGTGGGATCCTCATCAGGGGGAATACTGACATTGTCCTGATCGGCATTATCGCTGCCGCCGCCTCCACAGGCAGTCAGTAACAAAGCGACGGGTACTGCGCTTAACCATTTGTTCATACATCACCTCTTTTCGAATCTCTCCCGTTCTTCCTGCATGACGGTCTTCAGCTTCTTAAGTCCGGTGCCAAGTTCCCGGCCACGCTTACGGGCGTACACACTGCAGCCACAAAACATCAGACTTGCGAGTACCAGCTCGACAAGTGCAAACCCGCGTTCAACAGGCACGGCGTAAGCTACAGTGATCCCATGAATGATATACAGTAAGATGACGAAATTAGCCCACGCATGCGTGTAAGGCTTACCCCTGACAATGCCCGGTAAAGGTAATAATAATGGCAGCACATACATAACGAAAATAAACAGAGATGAATAGTCAGACTGCGCTGTCAGAAAAAAATGCCAGACAATGACCCAAACCAGCAGGGCAATATGACTGCCAAGGGCCAGGAAGCGGTAAAAGCTAGTGTCACTGCTCATTGTTTTCTCCATGTTAAGACGTAGGGTTGCAAAGTGCTTTGGCCAGCAATGCCAGGCGTTTTCCCTGGGCTACACACAACTGACGCTCTTCATCGCTAAGCTGGTTCCTGCCATCGCTGGCGACATGTGACACCCCATAGGGTGTACCGCCGGTACGGGTAGAATGCAAAGAAGGCTCGGAGTAGGGCAGGCCACAACATACCATGCCATGATGCAGCAACGGCAACATCATGGTTAGCAAGGTCGACTCCTGACCACCATGCATGCTGGATGTGGAGGTAAAGACACAGGCAGGCTTATTGATGAGTGCGCCTTTTAACCAGGTGTCACTGGTTGAGTCCAGAAAGTGCTTGAGCGGTGCCGCCATGTTACCAAACCGTGTGGGGCTGCCCAGTGCCAGTGCACTGCAGTGATTGATGTCATGTTGAGTAATGAACGGTGCACCATGACTATCTTGCCCGGGGTTGGCCTGTCCTTCCTGTGTCAGCGCCGGTACGGTTCGCAAACACGCTTCTGTGCCGGTGCTTTCCACACCGGTGGCAATGGCCTGGGCGAGTTTTTTGGTTGACCCGTGGCGACTGTAATACAAAATTAAAACGGGCAGCATTAAAGAATATCCAGAACCTGTTGCGGTGGTCGGCCAATCGCAGCTTTCCCCTTATGAATGACGACAGGTCTTTCCATAAGTTTAGGCGTTGTGGCCATTGCACTGAAGCGGGCATCATCGCTTACGCCGTCTTCATGCAGGCCAGCTTCTTTGTATTCTTTTTCCTTGGTACGCATCATTTTATCAACAGAATCGAGGTTAAGCATGCGGAACAACTCGCGTAATTCACTCTCGTCCAACGGAGATTTCAGGTATTCTCTGGTCTCAAACGCGATGCCATGCTCTTCGAGCAGCTTTAACGTTTCACGGCTTTTAGAACAACGGGGATTGTGAAGTAGCGTTACACTGGACATTTACGTTTACCTTTGCTGTTATTTGATTCGAAAAAATTAATACACCCTATGTCGCATCAGGTTAAGAGTGCCTGATTCAGGAGAGTGTGCCGACGGTGTCTGACGAAAAGCGAAAAGTGTGCGATTGGCTTAATCCGGTTGCACATCATGCGTCTCACCGCCGCAGGCCCATACCTGTGCGATGTTGAAGTTTATCAGGAAGGAGTAGAATGTGCAGCCTGACAACGTAAGTGGGCGTTGCGTATCGCCAGTCAGCAGGCAGCGGGGATGGATAAAACCTGTACTGGCCTCGATGTTAGCCGTAGCTGCCATGGTAGTTGGCGTGCTGACCTACCAGCAAACTCAGCCGGATTTTGAAACCCTTTCCGGTGAATCATACCGCTGGGAAGAGTTTAAAGGGCAGTGGCTTGTGGTTAACTATTTTGCGGAATGGTGTGCTCCCTGTCTGCGGGAGATGCCTGAACTGAATGCTTTAGCAGCGGATATGCCGGAAAACAGCCGGGTGTTTACGCTGAATTACGATTTAAAAGGGCGTGAGGCTCTGCGTAAAATGGCCAGTGACTACAACATTGAGGTCGCTATGATCGTGGCTGAAAAAAATACTCCGCTACCGGTTCCGCGTCCTTCATACCTGCCAGCGACCTACATCGTTGGACCAGACGGTGACATACGTAAAACCATGATGGGCGAGGTCACCGAAGCTGGAATAAGAGACGCGCTGGGCAAATTGCAATCACAGTCGCTTTAAGCGCTCTTGCTGGTCGCGAAACTGCTTTATACGGGCGCGGATGCGCTGTTTGGTCAGATGATTGTCTCCGGCAAAAGTGTATGCGAACTGTAGCTCATCTACCGCCCGTGAATAGGCACCATATAACGCATAGACCTCAGCTTTGTTCTGGTGCATATCCAGAAACTGGTTGGACTCACGGTAGGCGTCTGCCAGCATTTCGTAAGCAATCTGATATTCATCATTCACCAGCAAGAAGTCCTTGAGAATCGCTACTGCCTCGTCGAATCGCTCTGCTGCAATCATTGCATTGGCCTGATTCAATGCCAGCACCACATTACGTGGTGTGTTTTGCAGGTGCGGCGCAAGCCGTTCGATGGCTTCAGCAGGTTTGTCCAGGGCAATAGAAATATCGGTCGCTGCGTCAAGGTAAAACAGATTATCCGGATCGTCTTTTAGCAGGGAGCCAAAGATGATTTCAGCGGCTTTATCATAGTTTTCGTTACGCATATGCGCCAGCGCCAGTCCGTACTGGGCACCGCGCTTAATGGTGTAGTCACCTGACTCTATCTGTGCAGTAAAGTGCTCCAGTGCATACCCTGCATCAAACGCGTAGCGTGCTTTGATCCGGGCCTTGGCCAGATGAAATGCCAGGCTGGGTGGTGTATAGCGTTTAGGGTAATCCGCGGCCCGGGAACGCGCATCCGCCACCCGGCTTTCGGTTAGGGGGTGGGTAAGCAATCGTGCTGGCGGGCGCGAATACATGCGATATTCTTCTGCCATTGTCGAAAAGAACGTCGCAGCCGCATAGGGATCATAGCCTGCACGAGCCAGCATCGCTATACCTATACGGTCCGCTTCCTGCTCGTTAGAGCGCGTATAATCAATTTGCATCTGAGCTGATGCAGCCTGACCGGCCTGCATGGCGGCCATGCCAGCCTGTGGATTCGCAATGGCAACCAGTAAACCGCCTATCATGGATGCGATAGCCAGCGGTGTCGAGCGCTGCTGGGCCTGCATACTACGCGCTATGTGCCGCTGCGTAACATGTGAGATTTCGTGCGCCAGTACCGAAGCCAGTTCGCTTTCATTTTCGGCCCGCCGGATTAACCCGGTGTGAACACCAATATGGCCGCCAAAAAAAGCAAAGGCGTTGATGGCGTCGTTATTTACCCAGAAAAAGCTGAACGGAAATTTTGCACCTTCAGCATGGGCGACCAGACGATTTCCAAGATCCTGTAAGTACTCGTCCAGCACGGGATCCCGGACAATCGGTGTCTGGCCCCGCATCTGACGCATCACAGCATCACCAACCAGGATTTCTTTATCCAGTGGCATTGCATCTGACGCGACTACTCCAATTTCAGGCAGTGCATTTTTATTTTTAATCACGCTGTCCTGCGCAACCACTGACAGGCTGGCAGCACATAAAAATAAGAGTGCACTGACACCGTGTTTCAACCTGATAACCATTCCTCTGACTTTACCACCTGGCTTACTGCATTACGGCATTAGAGTGAAAAAGCATCATGAGAGTTTCCACTTTTATCCCAAATTTTTTGCATTGTGCCGCAGCAGGGGCGCTATTGCTACCGTTTAACTCTGCAGGTGTACGGTAATCGTTGCTGATTGTTGCGGTAGTTCGCGGTTTTACCTATGATGCATATCCGATTTTTCATCGCCTTCACAGGATAGACGCTATGTTCAGCGTGTTTGGTCAATGGTACCGACGCAAGTTTTCTGACCCTGATGCAGCCATGCTGCTGATTCTTATTCTCCTGACCACCGCCGTTCTGCTGTTGTGGGGCCAACTGATCATGCCCGTTCTGGTCGCTGCCGTTGTTGCCTACCTGCTCGACTGGCCGGTAAATAAACTAACCCGGGCTGGCGTTGGACGCGGACTGGCCTGTTCCATTGTTATGGTGGCGTTTATTACGCTGGTAGTGCTTACCCTGATTGGCCTGATACCGGTAATATCCAAGCAAAGTATCAACCTTATTCAGGAAACGCCGCTTATCTGGCAAAAAGCGCAGGACTGGATCCTGACATTACCTGACAAATACCCCAACTACGTACAGGTATACCAAATCCATCAGATGATGGAAGGGCTGAACGAACGCCTGGTTGAGTTTGGTGAGACACTGATTTCAGTATCATTAGGCAATATTGCGAATTTTGCGGCGCTGCTGGTCTACGTGATCCTGGTGCCGTTGATGGTGTTCTTTATGCTCAAGGATAAGTTGTTCTTTCTGGAGAACATTTCGCGTGTGCTGCCGAAAGAGCGCAGGCTGATCTCTCAGGTCGGCCACGAGATGAATTCGCAGATTGCCAATTATATTCGCGGTAAAGTTATCGAAATCATAATTGTGGGTGCCGTTTCGTGCATAACTTTTGTGTTGATGGATTTGCGTTACGCCATGCTGCTTGGTGTGCTGGTTGGACTGTCGGTACTGATCCCATATATTGGCGCGGCTGTTGTGACCATCCCTGTGGCGGTGGTGGCGATGTTCCAGTGGGGGATATCTCCGCAATTCTGGTATCTGATTCTGGCTTACGGGATTATTCAGGCGCTTGATGGGAATCTCCTGGTGCCATTACTGTTTTCTGAAGCCGTTAGCCTTCACCCGTTATATATCATCATTGCGGTACTGGTATTTGGTGGTTTGTGGGGATTCTGGGGGGTATTTTTTGCTATCCCGCTGGCTACGCTGGTTAAAGCGGTTATCACGGCCTGGTCAGGTAATCCGGATCCCGTACCAGAGCAGATAGCAGACTGATTTGTGCTGCGCTCTGTTGTCGGCCATTGATGAACATCAGTGGCTGACAGCATCAGAGGGGGTCTGTGTGTTTGTTCCGAACAGGTGTCGGGGCACAGTAGTGGTGAAGCACGTAAAAGAGTTTTTCTTTATCTAAGGGTTTTGGCAGGTGGTAGTTCATGCCTGCTGCAATAGACTGCTTCACTTCATCTTCGAGTACTGCGGCCGTTAGCGCAATAATCGGTATCCGGGAATCAAAAGACCGGATCTCCCGGGTCGCCGTGTAGCCATCCATTACCGGCATATGTAAATCCATCAGTATAGCGTTGAACGGTTGTTGCCTGGCATATTCAACCGCTTGCCGACCATCTTCAGCTAGCTGTATCTGTAAGCCCATTGATGTCAGCACTTCCTTTGCGATCAGACGATTGATCTCGTTGTCATCCACTAGCAGAACTTTTCCCTGGAGCAAGGCCTGTACGCTGGCTTCTGGTTGTTCATCAGGCGGTGCAGCGACAATCGGCATGCGCAGCGTGAAGTGAAAAGTACTACCCATACCTTCGCGTGAATTAACCGACAACTGCCCGTTCATGTTACCGACCAGTGATGCCGCAATTTGCAGTCCTAGTCCGCTGCCTCCATGTCGCCGCGTATCTGATACTCTGGCCTGGGTAAACGCCTCGAAAATTGCTTCTTGCCGGTAGGGTGCTATGCCTATCCCGGTATCGCTGACTGCAAACTTAATGCACGCATCAGTTGCGGATTCGGAACGTAACGAGACACTAATCGAAACCGTTCCGCTTTCCGTGTACTGAATAGCATTGCTGACAAGGTTGTTCAGTACCTGAGAAAGGCGCGTAGGATCCCCGCTCAGCCAGTTTGGGATCATATCTTCACAGTGCGTCTCTAGCGTTAGCCCTTTGTTTTCGGCGCTGCTCTGAAAGGTGGCGGCTACACTTTCGATGAGTTCGGCAGGCTTGAGTGGAATAGATTCAAGAACGAGTTTACCGGCTGCCAGTTTAGAAAAGTCAAGAATATCATTTAGCAACGTATTTAGTGACCTACTGCAGGTGAACGCATGCTGTAGTTTGGGTCGTTGCGCTTCCGTCAGGGGCTGCTGAAGAACCAAATCAAGCATGCCAATAATGCCATTCATGGGGGTGCGTATCTCATGGGACATGGTGGCCAGAAACCGCGACTGCGTCTGTTTCGCCTCTGTTTCAGCCTTGAGTGCATCGTTCAGTGCCTGGCTTTTATCCAGAGTGCTGATCAGGGCGTGCTCCAGTTGATGAACTAACAAGTAGACCATCAGTGCGACGGTAAAATTGGTAACAGTAAGCCTTGCCCATATTGCCATGTCAAAGCTATGGGCCGAAAGCGGTACAAGCAGTGAGCAACTCGCCAGCCATAGTAACGCGATAATACGCCAGTACCCCTTCAACAGCATCACCGGGAAAAGGGTAGCAAGAGGGATCAGTGTCGCTGGCAATATTCCATTTTCGAGTACTAACAGTGGCGCGACAATAGCTGACTGCAGCGCCCACACCTTTGCAATGGCCAGACTGTATTTCGGCCAGTACAGGGCAGCCAGTGCCATCAACAGCCACGCTGCCGGAAACGATAATGCGATTACCAGACTAGGTGGCCTGGCAAACAAAATTACCCCTGTAATAACGATCGAAAATCCGGCAAGAATGTAAAACCCTGCGTTTCTCAGCCGCTGTTCGATAAGTGCAGTGTTGCTCTGTGACACGTGATCAGCTCTCGCTGCTTTTCTTTTTATTAAGAATGTGACGAACTGCCGCTAAAGTCCAAGAAAATATCACTTGCGTCAAATAAAGAGACACACAGGTAACCGTGACACAATACACTGAAATTGGCGCAACAAAACAATCGCTTGCATTGTGTACAGACAGGTATAACGGCGCATAACATGTCTATGGCGGTTCAATGACTCAACAGCATGCGGGCTCAACGGATTGTCGGGATTTTCTACGGCTATCTGGCGTCATGAGTAGCAAAAGCAGTCAGTATATGTATAAACTCAATGATTGATCGCCTTCACTTTCTAGCACTGCACACGTTTTGTTTAAGGATATGCGTCATGCTGCGCCAGATTCTGCATAGCTTTAGTTTATATATCGTCGGGTCGTTGGTGCTTGTCTCACCCGGCCTGACAGGTCAGTCACTGGATGATGTGACCATTTATACTGACAATAAACTTCTGATAAGCAGTTTGGAGACTGAACGTGACCAATCAGTATCGACGGCGGTAGACACGGTCATCTTGATGCTTGAAGAACTTCAGTATACAGGCCAGTTGACATATACTTCGCTGCCACGTGCACTGAAGATGATGGACAGCGGCGAGCCTGCCTGTGTCGTTAATAAAGTCCGCAATTCAAAGCGTAATCGTGAGTATGCCATTTCATTGCCATTGAATTTCTTTGAGTCGGTGCGCCTGTACCAGCTTGCAGTATTGCCACCGCTAGTCCGCGATCTTCTCGATGCCAATAACAAAGTGCGCAGTCTGCGACAGGTTATTGCCCGCTTTCCTGACACCGCAATTATGCTGCCCAGTCATTTTTCCTTCGGGAGCGAGCTTGACGAAGAGATCGCGGAAATTGATCCCCGGCAGATTGTGCGGTTGCAAGCGGATCGCTACTTTGAGTCATATCAGGACTTATTTTTAAAGCGTAATGTGGGTTTTGCACTGATGTTCCCATTCACGCATCAGCATGTGGCGCAACGCTCGCCATCGGACGCGGTCAGAGAATACAAGCTGGCCACGGTTAGCGACCATATCTCTGGTCATATTCTGTGCGCCGACACTGCAACTGGCCGACGCGCAATTAATACATTTAATCAGGCCATCGAGTCACTGTATCGCAACCCGGCTTTTCTTGATGTTCACCTGGCTTATCTCCCTGAAGCTACCCATGCTTCCTTTGAGAGACTGCTCAGCCGCCTTGTCACGACGACAAACGAACGTCACTGAACTGTCCGCCATCATCAAACGAAACCGTCAACGTAAACAGTTTGGCTCTGTTTTCACAGGTCAGTCATGTCCGCCGCCGGACAGTTCAGCACACAGACCTTGTGAAGTCTGCGCTGAGGTAAGCACAGATCACCGGTGCGGTTAACGCGTCCGGCAGAGATGAAAAGCGCAGTCATATGGACATGGAAGAATTAATTGACCATATGGCTAACGACACACTGGTGGGCTGGCAACCGGGCGAGGGTCGCGAGGCAGTGCCGGGTACACAAAAGCAGTTTGGTGCTTTGTTTAAAGCCTGGGCAGAGAGCGGTGCACACTGCCCATCAGCATAAAGAAAAACCCCGCAGATTGCGGGGTTGGTTTAGGGAAATTCCCTAGGCATTGTCTTTCAGGTACGCCAGCACCACGTCGTGGTGCTCTTTGGTTTTAAACTTATCGAACACATGCGCTACCTTGCCACTTTCATCAATCAGAAAGCTGGTGCGATGCTGTTTTATACCCCAAAACATTGGCACATTTCGTGAGAAAAGTGAGTGCTGGAGGGTGGTTTGTGGAGTGTGCATTGAAATTCTGCACACACAAGAACGGTATTTCAACAAGCAGGTCGAGGTAGGAAACGTTATGCTAAACTAAGCTTTACGCTTTTTTAGCGTCTCTAATAGGTTATATTTTTCTTGTTCAGTTAGATTCTCTATTAAACAACTCAACTCTGCTGATAGCTCAGAATCACAGAAAAAATAAGCGAGAGGAACACCTAGCTCTACAGAAATTCTCTTTAAAATCTGGATGTCAGGTGCGTGTCTACCTTTCTCATAGTGATTCATTCGGCTACTGGCTGAACTTTCGTCCAAACCAATCCGTTTACCGAGTTCTTTTTGAGAAATTCCTTTTGAGACTCTCGCGTTTTTAAGTCGAGAAGGAATTGGATTGAACACAGCTTGCAAGTGGTCTTCATACTTTTTTCCACGAATACTTAGATTCTCTAAGTTTAAATAAGTATTGTATACTTAGGAATACTAAGTTTAGGGCTGAGGTGCTTTTGTGAGCAAAAAACATCCAAGCGATATTAAAAATAAAGCTGTAGAGCAAGTTGTTGAATCAAATAGAAATATTTCTACAGTAGCTAATGAATTTAGTATTCCTACTAGTACACTGTATGGTTGGGTAAAGCATGCGAAAGCACTTGAGACACAATCTAAGGAAAAGTATATTCAGCGAAAACTGGAAGAAAATCTCAATAAAGCCTTGGATGATAAGGAGGTATTAGTTCGAGCCCTATGCATACTCTCTTCTGTAAGAATTGTCGAAAAAAAATAGTGCAAAAAGCCATAAGATATTGAAATATTGAATCTATTTGCGGGGTAAGATAAAGTTAAGTTTTACCTTAGCAACCTACATGTAATGTGGTACGTTGTTCCAAACAAAAGTTGTTGTGTAAGAGCTAAAACGAATCCTTGGTCTTTGGTGCTGACACGTTGATACCCGAAAATCATAAATAGTTCGTGCTATCCATTAACTTTGTTGTTTAATGAACCTTGATTATAGCAATGGGTTTTTCGTACTAATAATTATTTATAAGAGGGAAGCCAGTCGCCATGGTTGGAAAGTATGAATAAACGAGGGTATATTCGAACATTTAGCGAAGTAATGATTGTGAGAGTTCAATTGAAGGACAACTATAGTCGAGTAACACTATTTGAAGTACTCGTGATATCTTTTATTGATAGTTCTAATGAATGCTCTGGGCAATGGTGCTCATTTGATGATTTATTACTTAAAATACGAAAAAATTGAGGAATGCACGCGACCTCTCCCCATGGTTGTTCTTAACAATCGTGCTAATTCTTTAAAGACTTTAAAGATGCTGTTATCTCGCTCGTTTCTAAAGAACATTTTCAACTTCCGTGAAGTGTTTATACCTTTCTCATAAAAGGCTGAATAAGCTGTGCGATGTAATTCTTGGGGTAATTTGGTTGACTACCAATTCCTAGCTCCCCATTACGTGGTGAGGGTCGTTCATTAGAATTGGTGACGAATGTACCAAGGAGGTGATCCCATAAATGTGTAAACAACCCAAAATTAACGTCACCTTTGGTACCGTCTTTTACGTGATGATGTCGGTGACCTGGAGCAACAGCCCAAACATATTTTAGCGGGCCAAGCCGCATATCAACGTTAGAGTGTTGCAACAGCAACTGTATGGCAGCACTAAACCCTAACAATGCGCCTATTTCTAAGGGCATACCTATCAAAAGTAATGGGAGTGTACCTGCACTTAGTTCAATCGCTTGGTGAAGGGGATGCTTTAACAATCCATTGAACCCGTACATTCGTTCAACGCTATGATGAACCGCGTGTAAGCGCCAAAGCACTTTGTATTTATGACTAAAATAATGTGCCATCGTTATCCCAAAGTCAGCGACGATGATGGCAAAGCCAAGTTGTACTAGTAGTGGCCAATGGTGTGGCCAAATACTGAAGTGGGGCACTATCGCGGTCATTATTGGGATAAACGCGACCGTGAGAGCCAAAGAGCCTTCATTGACAATGGCATGCACTATATCTCGCCCGAAATCTCCCTGCGGTGTATTCCATGCTTTTTCATATGGTAACCATTTCTCAGCTGCAAAAGATACGACGATGGCGAATAAAAGCAGGGGTATAAGCCAAGCTGCAGATCCTGTGTTTTGGGAGATACTGGATGCAGCAAAGATAAAGCTTAAAAAAAATAATGGGCTGAACATCCATTGGACCAACGTTCTCATAGGATTTACTTATTCGCGTTTTTATTGATGCGTATATTATTCCCTAGTCAAACTTAATTCGGCTTGTATCAAACGGCTAATTACTGTGAATTTTAATGGTGTGCGGTTTGAATAACGAGGAAGGTGCAAATCCAAACAGCTGTTTAAACGTTTTACTCATATGAGGTAAGTCAGAAAAACCCGAAGCATGGGCAGCCTCAGTCAATGTTGCTGACTTACTCAGTTGTTCTATTGCGGCGCGCACACGCCACCAGACAATAAAACGACTAATAGGTATACCCACTTCTTGCTTAAAAAGATGTGTTAGACGACTTGGGGACAAGAAAACCTTCGATGATAAAAACGCCATATCGATTGCACAACCTCTCTGCGAAGCAATAATGTCGATGACCGCTCGTACCCGTTTATCCTCAGGGCGCGATGAAAGCGCAGGACTATAGACTAGCCCTACCGCTTTATTTACTGTTTTCCACACTTTGTCGATATCGACGTCAGTAAATAGATGCTGAGAAATGGATCCCAATTCTTTGCTAGTAAGCGGCAGAGTATTAATTCCATCACTCCTGGCTTGACGTAAGGCTTTGAGAAATTGTTGGTTTTGCCTATCTTCAGGCTCTAAATAGATGACTACAATCTGATTGTCCTGTGCCAAAACCTTGTGAGGGACATCTTCGAAAATCACAATACATTGTCCGGTGTGAATACTTTGTGCCTTGTAATCTTGAACCGAGATGTCTTTGTCTAAACCAATGCAAATTTGGACAGCATGATGTGCATGAACATCATTATCAGGACTGATTCCGATGTAAATCGCTTTGTAGGGCCACAAATGAATATGCATGGCTGACTCAGTATCAAAAGTTCAGGCTATTGATTTTTGCCTTATAAATCTACACAAATGACGAATGTTAGCCGATAGATACAAGTTAAGGTGAGCGCGCACAGTGAAATTGTGTTCTTCTTACAATTTTAAGTGTGTAAATAATTTAAAATACCACAGTCCCTAATGGTTTTGTCTTGGTCACACGATGACGCCATATTTTCGAGTGATGACTTTAATGCGTTTAGCTCTTCAATGCGAATAATGACGTCTGATAAATGCTTAGCTATTAACGTATTGATATTTGAACAGCTCTGATCTGGCCTCGAACGACTGTCCATTAGCGTTTTTACTTCCATGATAGACATATCTAATGAACGACACTGTTTGATAAACAGGAGTTGTTCAATAGTCCCCTTGTCGTAGACACGATAATTTCCACTTGAGCGCTTAAGCTCAGGCAAGAGCCCCTTCTTTTCATAAAAACGAATGGTCTGAATACTACAACCTGTCGTCTTTGCGACATCACCAATTTTCATTTTTTTCTCCTAACCGTTGACTCTATACCAAGTATAGACTTTATACTCATACTATTCATCAGTAAAGAGTGTGTTTCTAATGAGCGGATGTGGGTGCGAAGTTGAAATAAAAGACCAGTCTCAACGACAGGTTTTGTATTGGCTTTTGGGAATAAACGCGACAATGTTTGTTATAGAAATGGGGATCGGGTTGCTTGCTGATTCAACCGCATTAATAGCCGATTCACTTGATATGCTCGCCGACGCAGTTGTCTATGGTGTTGCCCTTTATGCTATTGGTAAATCGCTATTGCACAAAGCCAATGCGGCTAGAATTAGCGGCTTTTTTCAGATGGCACTGGGTGTGTTGATTATCATTGATATTGTAAGACGGTCAATTTACGGTAGCGAACCTGTATCGGGACTAATGATGGCTATGGGGGCAGTTGCACTGGTTGCTAATGTCATTTGTCTTGTGATCATACGCAAACAAAGAAATGAAGAAGTGCATATGCGGGCAAGCTGGATATTTTCAGCCAACGATGTGATTGCCAACTTAGGTGTTATCTTTGCTGGCGTTTTGGTGTTTTGGCTCGATTCTCGATGGCCTGATCTGGTTATCGGTGTGATAGTTTCGTGCGTTGTGTTGCGCGGGGCAAAAATGATCCTCGAAGATGCTGGAAATGAAAGACAGCGAGCGCTTAATGCGCAAAGTTGATAAGAAAATGCCAATTTTTAATTGCACATCAAAACTGCGTAGGTTGGCATGGCTACTTATTACTTTGCTCATGTGTCAATCGGGCTTTTCGTTCGCCGCTCAATGCGATGACTACCCTGCGGAGGTATCGTCAGTCCCTGAACAATCAAAGTCGATAGGCACTTATGATGTTCCCGAAAAAAATGTAAATGCTGGTGATAATACGTCGAGTGAAGAGTCTAAGTGTCTCCATTGTGTGCTGTGTCAATGTGGACAGATTAAGTTTCTGGCACAACACCCAATAAATGACGTATCTAAACCGTTATATACCAATCAATACAGTTATTCCCGCAACGTCACTGACGGCCTAGTCGAAGGCCTTTTGCGCCCACCTCAACATTAATCCATTCCCTCCTATATGTTTGCATGGGTGCTTTCCATGTATGTCGTTATCTTATGAACAAAAGGTTCTTTTATGAGTTCTTCACGCCCATTGGGCATAAAAAAAGCTAGCTCAGCGTATCTGAAATTGATATCTGCTGCACTGGTAACCATGAGCATATCTGTTCAATCTGCCAATGCGCAAAAGTCTTCAATCACGCTTGAAAATGCGCTCAAACGCACATTATCAAACAACCCAGATTTAGTTGTGTTCGAATTTAAATCTTCGGCTTTGGATGGTGAATCAAAAATGGCCAGCTTACGACCTGAAATGTCTGTTGGGGTTGAAGTTGAAAATGTGTTGGGAACAGGCGAAGTGTCTGGTATCAAAGATGCCGAATTGACACTGACCTTATCGTCGGTCATCGAGCTTGGAGATAAAGTCAGCGGCCGAATGAATGTGGTGAGTTCAAAAAAAGCACAACTGCTTACACAACGGCGCATTCGTACGCTGGACATCTTGGGTGAAACAACTCGACGATATATCAATGTCATTGTCCAACAAGCGTTGCACAAGACTGAGCAACGAGCTGAAATGCTGGCTCGCACAATGCTTCAGACAGTCTCTACACGGGTTGAAGCGGGGGCTTCTTCACCACTTGAGAAAAAACGTGCAGAGTCAGCGTTGTCGCAGGCGCGTTTGTCGTTATTGATAAGTGAACAAAAACTCAATGAGTATAAACGCGACCTGGCCATCATGTGGGGTGACACTAACGCTGCGTTTGCGGAAGTTGAAGGGACACTGTTATCGTTTCCAAATTCACTATCACTTGAACATATGCTTTCACAGCTTCAAAGCAATCCACACGTTCTGCTTTATGCTGATAACTATCGGGTACAAGAGGCCAGATTGAGAGTGGTTCAGGCCAGTCAGCAGTTCGACATTGCGTGGGAAGCCGGTATCCGAAGAATGCAGGGAATTAATGACACAGCGTTAGTCGCCAGTATTTCGGTGCCGTTAAATACCAAGCAGCGGAATCTAGGAGAATACGAACAACAGCGCGCATTGCTTGACAGTATCGACTATCAAAAACAAGCGAAAATTCGTGAACTCACTCGCCAATTAAATCAAGTCATTAGCGCAAAAGACCAAGCCTTGCTCACTGTTACGACCCTTCAAGACAATGTCGTTCCCACATTGGAATCTGCATTGAAATTGGCGCGGGATGGCTATGAAAGTGGTCGCTACAACTATATAGAGTGGGTGACAACGCAACAGCAACTCATAGATATGCAACGAACACTGATAAAAGCCGCAGGCTTAGTCCACCTTCGAAGCGCAGATCTAGAGGCACTTACGGGAATTCCCGTGTTTTCTGACTCTCCCTCGACGTCTGCTCAATCATCAGAATTACTAGAGAAAAAATAATGAATACATCACAATTTACATTACTCACTAGCGCACGTTACTTGCTTGGCGTGTTAGCCATGCTACTTACTTTATTGTTTGCTACTGTCGCCCTGGCTGATGATGACGATGAGGAAGCCGAAGAAAGACCCGAGTACGTAGTATTATCTCAAGAACGGATGCTTAAACACGATATCGTGACTGCTTCAGCCGCGTCAGGATCATTATCGCTCACAACCAGAACGTTTGGGCGGATAGTTCATGATCCTGCGTCACTGAGTCATATTCGTGCCCGCTTCGACGGTGTTGTAAAACGTATCATGGTGAATATTGGAGATAAAGTAGAAAAAGGTGACACGCTGGCAATCATTGAGTCAAACGAGAGTTTAAATCAATACTCAATCACCTCACCGATGTCTGGAAAAATCATAGCTAGACACGCCAATGATGGTGAGCTCACCAACGGTCAAGTGCTGCTTTCTGTTGCTAATTACTCTCGCGCAATTGCTCAATTGGCTATTTTCCCCAAACAACGTACTCATATTGCCGCTGATATGGAAGTCACTTTAAGGCTTGAGGAATTGCAGCAACAATCAAGTATAAGCCACATTACGTCCTCACCGGATGACAAACCCTATTCTATCGCGTTTGTGAACGTTGATAATGGCAGTGGTTATTGGCCTTTAGGCGCTATGGTAGAGGGTTATATTCAGATTGGTTTCCAAGAAGTCAATCTGGCACTCCCCAAAAGTTCAATACAAGAGTTAGATGGGCAAACCATTGTTTTTGTCAAAGAAGGGGAACGATTTTACCCCCGCCAAGTAAAACTTGGGAACACGGACAACCGTTTAGTAGAGATTGTGAAGGGCGTTCAAATAGGCCAGCAAGTCGTTGTAGAAAATAGCTATCTACTAAAAGCTGATTTATTAAAAATGGAGGCGGGCGATGATGACTAATTACCTGCGCATTTATTGTCAAAAGCAAAGCCAAGTCCATAAAAACGGTGAGGTGAGAGCATGATTGCACGAATACTCCGTCTGTCGATTGAGCGCCGTGGTGTCATGATGTTGTTCGCCTTGTTTGTCGCCTTTTTTGGTATGTACAGTTACAAACAACTGCCGATTGATGCTGTGCCTGATATCACCAACGTGCAAGTGCAGATAAATACCGCAACCCCAGGTTACTCGCCTTTGGAGACTGAGCAACGCATAACGTTTATAGTTGAAACCTCGCTGGCCGGTTTGCCTAATTTATCGTATACCCGCTCGATATCACGCTATGGCTTGTCGCAAGTCACAGTCGTGTTTAAAGAGGGCACCGATTTATATTTCGCACGAAATCTCGTCAACGAGCGTCTCACCGCCATCGCGGCGCAATTGCCAACAGGGTTAACCCCTGAAATGGGCCCTATCGCCACAGGCTTGGGTGAAATTTACATGTACTCGTTAAGTGCTGAGCCTCAGGCGCGACAGGACAACGGTCAACCCTATGATGCTATGGCATTAAGGGAGATCCATGATTGGGTAGTTAAGCCCCAATTGTCGCTTGTTGAGGGGGTGACCGAGGTTTATGCGGTAGGCGGATTTGAAAAGCAATATCATGTGAATCCTAATCCAGTCGCAATGATAAACTTTGGGATAAGTACAGGTGACCTTCTCAGTGCGCTAGAACGCAACAATGCGAATCAAGGCGCTGGTTTTGTAGAACAAAATGGGCAACAAGTACTGATCAGATCGGAAGCCCAACTGAAGGGCATCGACGATATCGGCCAAGTGGTTGTTAAGATCATTGATGGCGTACCGGTAAAAATTCAAGACATCGCCCAAATCAACCTCGGTAAAGAGCTGCGCTCTGGAGCCGGCACGTTAAATGGCCAAGAAACAGTGATTGGCACGACAATGATGTTAGTGGGAGAAAACTCTCGTACGGTCGCCAAAGCTGTGGACAGTAAGCTCGAAACCATTAAAACAAGCTTACCCGAGGGCGTTATCCTTGAAGCGGTTTACGATAGAACAAGCCTCGTTGACAAAACCATCGACACAGTACAGAAAAACCTCGTCGAGGGCGCTTTACTTGTCATCGTTGTGCTATTCGTTTTGCTTGGGAATGTGCGAGCTGCACTTATTACAGCCGCTGTAATACCCCTGGCAATGCTTGCCACGATATCGGGTATGGTCAAAACCGATGTGTCTGCTAACTTAATGAGTTTAGGCGCACTGGATTTTGGCTTGATTGTCGATGGCGCAGTTATCATTGTTGAAAACTGTATCAGGCGATTATCCGAATCCCAGAAGCAAAACGGCGCAACTCTACCGCTCAAAGAAAGACTGAATGTTGTATATGAAGCCACTAATGAAGTCATACGTCCCAGTTTGTTTGGTGTATTGATCATTACCATTGTTTATATCCCCTTGTTCACGCTCACTGGCGTCGAAGGTAAAATGTTCCACCCCATGGCAGCGACCGTGATAATGGCTTTGCTTGCCGCAATGGTATTTTGTTTTACCGTAGTGCCTGCGGCGATAGCAATTTTCATGAGAGGTAAAATTAGCGAAAAAGAAAGCCCAATTATTAAAGGTGCAAAGGCAGTCTATCGTCCTGTTTTAACCGGAGCGCTGCGTTTTAGATGGCTAGTGGTAGTAGCAGCGAGTGCTTTGGTTGTCGGCAGTTTATGGATGGGCAGTAAATTAGGCTCCGAGTTTATTCCCCAGCTCAATGAAGGTGATATCTTAGTACAGGCAATACGGATCCCTGGGACAGGGGTAGAACAAGCAGTTGAAATGCAAAAAACTCTTGAAGCGAAACTTATGCAGTATGAGCAAGTACAGACGGTATTCGGTCGCACGGGTACGGGTGAGGTCGCCACCGACCCTATGCCACCAAACATTACTGATACGTTTGTTATTTTAAAGCCTCGGGAGCAATGGCCCGATCCATCAATGACAAAAGCTGAGTTAGTGGAAACGTTTGAAGAGGACTTGTTTACTTTGCCCGGCAATAATTATGAATTTACGCAACCTATACAAATGCGTTTTAACGAATTGATTAGTGGCGTAAGGGCAGATTTGGGGATAAAGCTATTTGGGGATGACTTAGATACGCTCTTTGCATCTGCTTCTGACATTTTGACCGTTATTTCAACGATTGAAGGAGCTGATGACGCGAGGCTTGAGCAGGTAGAAGGCATTCCAATCTTCACCGTCACACCAAAGCCTGATCAATTGGCACGCTTTGGTTTGGATATAGCCGACTTGCAGTTATGGCTCAATGCTGCGACAGGTGGAGAAACCGCTGGAATGATTTTTGAAGGCGACAGACGCTTTGAGATTGTCGTGCGATATGGCGACGACATTCGAAATGAACTCACTCAGCTTGAGAGCGTTCCCATCGTCACGCCCTCTGGTGAGCATGTACCGATAAGCGAATTAGCCACACTGGCATTTAAAGAAGTACCTAGCCAAATAAGCCGGGAAAATGGCAAACGTAGTATTGTTGTCACAGCAAATGTGCGTGACAGAGATATTGGCACTTTTGTTGAAGAAGCTCAGGCGAGAATCAATGATGAAGTAGATTTACCTGCTGGTTATTGGCTCGACTATGGTGGAACCTTTGAGCAGCTCGAGAGTGCGAGTCAACGATTGACTATTGTGGTACCCGTTACGTTGTTTGTGATATTGACTATGCTGGTGATTGCGTTTGGCTCTATACGCGATGCGTTAATTATCTTCACAGGTATCCCTTTGGCATTAACAGGCGGTGTAATGTCTCTTTGGTTAAGGGATATGCCTTTATCCATATCCGCATCGGTAGGGTTTATCGCATTATCGGGAATTGCCGTGCTAAACGGATTGGTAATGCTGTCCTTTATAAAGCAACGTTTGCTAGAAACCGGAGAATTAGTGAATAGCATTGTTGAAGGAGCACTGATTCGATTACGTCCAGTGCTAATGACGGCATTAGTGGCAAGCTTAGGGTTTGTGCCCATGGCGCTCAATACGGGCATAGGTGCAGAGGTGCAACGGCCTTTGGCCACGGTGGTCATCGGCGGGATAATATCGTCAACCTTGCTAACACTGGTAGTGCTGCCTGTACTCTATCGACTCGTGCATAGTAAAGGGGATCAGTAGTGTTCTTGGGCATTTATTCGTAAATGCCCAAGTTTTACCTGAACGATTTTTAGGTACCTATTGACTCTTTATTAAGTATAGACTTTACAATCATATTCTTAACGTCATGTACGATAAGGATAGATATGGTTTCGCTTATTTTAATTAGTAGTTTTTTGGCGCTAGCCGTCCTCGGTAGAAGCTTTGTTCAATATAAGAGAAATGGTGATTTTGGTATAAGAGCAGCATCTATAAACGCACCATTAATAGAAATTGTACCAGGGGCTATATTCGTGGTTACGTTTTGCTTTGCATTTGGTCTAGTTCTTTTTGGTTACTTAGGACGTGCGCCCCTACTATTTGTTCCTTCAATTCCATTTCAGCTTCTCGGCTCCTTGATTGGCGCCTGCGGAATTGCTGTAACTTTGTTGTCTCAAATTCAAATGGGAGATTCATGGCGTATTGGCGTTGACCAGCAAGAAACGACTGCACTTATTACCCACGGGATTTACGCAAAGTCTCGCAACCCCATTTACTTTGGTATTTTTCTATTTTGGGCAGGGGTGTGTATAACGTTCCCACATTTGCTGCTTTGGGCATGTGCTTTTGTATGTTGGATTTGCATTGAAGTGATTGTTCGACAAATTGAAGAGCCTTATTTGAAGAAAGTGCATGGCGATGATTTTCTAAAATATAAGTCTGACACTAACCGATACATACCTAAGCTTTCACGCTTTAAGTTTTGACGCTTAAATAAGTAATGGCGCAGGCTGCTTTATATGCATAAACTAACGAACGGTATCTTTTAACGTCCATTTTTATGAACTGTCGTTATTCTTAAATAAAGTGAGCCGACTGATTATGTTTGCAAGCCCGTTCTCGATTAGCGTGAGTTCATTGTCAATTAAAGTGAGTCAGGCACCGGTCATATTCTCACTTAATGTGAGTCCAAAATGTACGATGTAATCAAGTCAGAGGGATTATGTTCGCGAGCCACTACAGCTAGTAATAGCAACTGATAGTAGACTTCGATGGGGAAGGGCTTGGGATTGTTGTCCAAAAATAATTCCTCTTGTAAGACAGGACTCTGTTTTATGTTTTGCTGGAAACACACAATATGCATATCCAATGATGGTGCAAATAAATAATTCTATCTCTATGCATACAAAATCGTCATCTCGCGCCATCGATATAACAGATTTAAAAGGGCACATCCTAAAAGTTATCGAAGGAATGAGAGAGCATATTCATGATCTTCCAAAAGGTAGCGATGCATTTGAAGTACCAGATGCGATGTTTTTATTTGCTGGATATTCTTGGAAAACTAATAGCTTTAAGATTTGGACACTATATTACGACCAAGAAAAAGATGAATTTCATTTTCGTAAAGCGTCTAATCATAAAAAAAGAGCCGATGGTACGAAATATTATGCCTTCATAGGCAATAATACTGATGTTGCGAGACGAAAAATGACAAAGCTTATACATTCTAAAGGTATTGCTAACATCCCAGGTCTAGATATGGAGCCACTAGAAGTTTTGATTGAAATGATTCGTGATGAAAAATACCCACATATAGGCGGCGCTCCACAAATCGTTAAAGTGTATAAGCATATGAATGTACTCCCATACTCAGTTTACTGGCCAAACAAAGAATCGGGAAACAAAACATTTCTTGGTCGCCCAATGCTAGATTATGAAGTAAATGAATATTTTACGTTGGATCCTGATAGTTTAGAGCTAGACAAAAACTAACAAAAAACTGTTGACGCTCCCTTCGCTTCGCTCCGTATTATAGCCTACGTATTTGTGCCCAAAGTTGGGCGTTGAAGGTCTGCAATTTGTCTGAAGCTGCCCGTCGCTAAATACTCCGCATAACATCCGCTATTCGCTCTTTGCTGCCATCCGCCTAGCTCAAGACTTTGCAGCGCGTTTGTCAGATCAGGTCTGAGTTAGTACAACTTAAGTGTAGCCTGCGTCAAGCTCTGACTGCATATTTCTTGGAATGTGCTTGTGAACTGCAATCACTTCATATCTAGAGTTTGTGTATATACCTGTCTCTTCATCTCTTGATTGATAAATTTTAAGTACAGCTTCGAGTGAATCACCTGGAGCTACTGTAATTTTATGAGCAAAAAAATCGTTATAAAAGTTATCATCAAGCACTGGTGCTGAGATTTTAATTCCGCGCCAAATAAATTCCCATTTGCGTTTAGTACGCTCAAGAATTGCTCTTTTTATTTGGAGGTCTGCTACTTCTTGAACCTCCCTTTGCGGCTCGTCAATTTCGATTGGTCTAGATAATAGAGGAAAGGCGCTTCTAGGGATTAAGATGTCTGGCGCTTCGTCATTAATGTCTTTAGTGAAACCAAAACTTGTTACGTTCTTATCCTTTTCCACAGCTTCAAAAGTTTTAGATACACTCTTTCTAAACTTCTCAGATTTCTCAACTTCTTTTTGAGCTTCATATACGCTTTTAGGCACTATTATTTGCTTATCACCTTGTTGAATAATTACTTGTGAATCATCAATAATAATTTTTACATCAGTATCAGGTGCTAAGGTGTGTTGGTAAATAAAAGAAGTTATTATTCCAATAGCAATGGCTTCTAGCCTATTTGAGTTGAATAAGTTCTTTAAACCTTTGTATACCGTTTTAACTTTCGCTCGAAAGCTACCTTCACCGAAAGCTTCGACTAATACTTCAACCTCGTACCCGGGGTTAATTATGGAATTAGCCTCTTTAATCGCGTCAGCAAGAGATACTAAAGATGATGCTAACGTATAAGCATTTATCTTTTTTCGCTCTCCACCAAAGTGTAAAACGAATTCTTCTTCAAATTCCCTAAGATTGACAACTTCCACGATACATCCTTATAAACTTAACGCTCCACCGTATGTGTCGGGGAGCAGTGGCTTGTTAAGTGTGGTGGGGTTCGGGGGAATCGACCCCCCATGGCGCGCTCCCGGGCGGATAACAGTAGTATTTTTGGCTTGTGACTCGCTCGAAATAGAATCTACCTCCAGGCACCCCAGTAACGCCACGATTCCACTTTTTACGTTTTTCATAATATTACTATTGCTCTTCATATCTGCTTTCTCCTGTTCCAAAGTCACCAAATGTAGTGGTCAAGTCATTTTGGCCACACCGTTGTAGCTATTCCAGTAACGCTTCTCCGATTCATTCGGCGTTAAACCACCGTTGTATGAATGCGGTCTCAGTCGGTTGTAATAGCCAATAATATAA
>NZ_BMXP01000013.1 GCF_014651815.1 Alteromonas halophila
GAGCCATGATCAAACTCTTCAATTAAATATATCGAAAAACTTTTATGAATCGTCGGTTGACACTCTTAACGAGTGCCCACACAGATTGTCTTGTCTAAATTTTTAAAGAACATTTTGACAACCGGCTTTGCCGATTGGCACGCTCCTGAGCTTATTCAATAAGCTTGTCGAGCTTTCTGCTTCAGGTGTTAGCCCCGAAGCGGGATGCGCATTCTACGCTTTTCGCTATCTGTGTCAACAACTTTCTGAAAATTTCTTTTCTCTGCTGTTTTACGTTAGCGGCTTCGTTTTTCTGAGTTACTCAGTGTCCCGAAGCGAGGTGCGCATTGTACGCTGTTCGAATTTCCCGTCAACTATTTTTTGAAATTTATTTTCAATCAAGTTTTCTTGAAACCCTTGCTACACGTAACTTATACAGTTAGGAGTAACTAGCTTTGGTTGATAAGCTGTTTTGCTTTCCTGCCGAAGCGGATGCGCATTGTAGAGATTTAATCCTCACCGTCAACCGTTAATTTAAAAAAACTGTCATATTCCGTTTTGACCGCTTATTTTTAGTTCAACGCCCAGTATTTTAGCCTTTTTCGTAGTTTAAGTTTACGTATCAGGTTAACAGGCCTGGATTTAAGCTTACCCTGATAGTAGGTAACAAAATCATCTACGGCGTCAAGGACGCGCGCACTGTTATGCCCGTCTCTGTAAGCTTCGTGCTTTGCAGTAAACTGACGAATGTTATTCATTAAACTATCAGGCCGCGATAGCCCCTTCTCAATGCCAGCCTCAATATCTGTTAACGCTGTTACATTAAGTAAGTGCGGCCCAGGATTTGTATTGCGATATGTAACTACCGGTTTATCGAGCAACATGAACTCCAGAATTATGGAAGAACTGTCTGACAGCATCACGTCTGCCTGCCGAAAGTTTTCCATTCTGACATTGTCTTCAAAGTGGACATGTTCATATTTGTCTGCCAGTGCGCGGTATCGGGAAAGCAGTGACGCATCGTTGATTTTAGGATGAAACGTTAATACCCAGTTCCATGGTTTGGTTTTAACCAGCTTTTCGATAGTGTCATAGATCACCGGCGCGGAACTTATGCCCTTGCTGAAGGTAGTCGCATACAATACCGTTGGGTTATCACTACTGACGCTTTCACTATTGTCTGTGAAAAAAGGATCGACTTTACACCAGCCAGTCTCATAAACCTTAAAATGTCCGTGCTCTTGTTCGAGACGCTTAAAGTGAGTCGTGCTGGAACTTCCCTGCGTACAGTACATGTCAAACCAACCACGTATTGCAAAGTGATCATCCGTTTTACTACTTTTCTCACCGCGTTTGGCAATAGGGTAGCCATGAAATACTGACACTTTAACGCCCGGGAAAAAGTCATAAATCATATTGCCAGGTGTAAATACTGCCAGCGGATTAAACTGCTTCACTTCATCAAAGGAACGCAAGCGTCTTTCATCTGGCTGAAGCAGGTCGGCACAGCCACTCTCCAGGAACCAGGCGACGTCACCTCCACGTTTTCTTATTTCCTCCTGTAACGGCCGCAAAATAGAAAATGCATAAGGTAAAGAGGCAAATAAAAGATAGCGTTTAGACACTCAAACTTCCTTAATGATGATAAAATCGGCGTATTGTACCAACGTTTGAATGAAAGTGAGATAGTGCCAATGACTCAAACACTAAGTACTTTTAAAGGTGTCATGCCTACCATTGCCGACGGCTGCTACGTTGCAGATTCAGCCCGGTTAGTCGGTGATCTGCATTTAGGTAATGACAGCAGTGTATGGCATATGGTTGCAGCTCGTGGAGATGTGAATCATATTCGTATTGGGCAACGCACCAACGTGCAGGACGGCACCATATTGCACGTCACCCGACGCTCGGAGTCAAACCCAGGCGGATTCCCATTGATTATAGGTGATGATGTGACCATCGGTCACAAATGCATGTTGCATGGCTGCACACTGGGTAACCGTATTCTGGTTGGCATGGGGGCCATTATCATGGACGGCGTGGTCGTCGAAGATGATGTCTTTATTGGTGCGGGGACTCTTGTACCACCAAACAAGATACTGGAGAGCGGCTATCTGTACGTAGGTAACCCCATGCAGAAAAAACGCCCGCTAAAGGACAGTGAACGTGCGTTTTTAACACAGTCGGCGATCAATTATGTTGAATTAAAGAACGATTACCTTGAAGAAGGGCAACGCTAATACAATGACCAGATGACGATGAACAGCGCAACCCGGCACTCGTCGAAGCGCACTGTCGCATCTTCTGTGGTTAATCACTGGCTAAGCCTTGCTCTCAAACGCTCTTTCACATCAAAGGTCGCCGGATTGCATCCGGTCCAGATATGAAACGCAGCTGCGGCCTGCTCAACCAGCATGCCTAAACCGTCCGCCTGGTTTTCAGCACCGTATTCACACGCGTACTTCATAAAGGACGTCGGCTGGCTTGCATATACCATGTCATAGGCCATTTCACAGCGGGTAAAAAGTGTAGGGGCAACGCCCTGTGGTAACTCATGGTGCAAGCTGGCTGACGTGGAATTAATAATAAGTTGCCCGCCGGCCTGATCCGGCGACGCTACCTGTACGCGTGTATCGGCCACTTCATCCACCAGCGCCTGCGCCTTTGCGAGGGTTCTGTTAATGATGGCGACCTTCTCCACCCCTGCGTTGAGCAACGGCATGATGACTCCCCTCGCCGCGCCGCCGGCTCCTAGCAGCGACACCTGCTTACCCTGCAGAGATATATCCAGTGCTGCAAGGTCACGGACCAGACCCATGCCATCTGTATTATAACCGAAGTACTTACCGTCTACTTTCATTAAAGTGTTTAAGGCTCTGGCGACGCAGGCCGCATCATCTTTCACATCAGCCATAACAAAAGCCCGGGTTTTAAACGGCACCGTGACATTGCAGCCCACTGCGTTGGGGTCGTCAAAAAATCCCCGTACTTCGTCTTCGAACGTATCTTCCCCGGCACAGATGCGTGAGTATTGAATGTCCTGATCACAGCTTTCGGCGAACATCTGATGAATATCCGGTGATAGACTGTGTGCAATCGGGTTTCCAAAAACGGCAAATTTCTTCATGGGACTACTTTCATTATTTCGTAAAAAAACAGCGCCCTACGCCAATACGCCCTATCAGAAGCTAGGCGGTGATGAGGCTGTAAGACAGTTAGCAAACCAGTTTTACGATATCATGAGTACTGACCCTGCGGTAGCAGACCTGTATGCCATGCATCCGAAGCCTTTAGATAGCATTCGACATACGTTTTATCTGTATTTGTCGATGTGGCTGGGCGGACCAAAAACCTACGTTGAGCAGCGGGGGCACCCTCGTCTTCGCGCACGGCATCTTTCTTTTACGGTGACACCGGCGCTAAAAGAGCAATGGATGTATTGTATGCGAAAGGCCATGTTTGCCAGCGTGAGCGACCTGGCGCTGGCACACGCGCTGCTGGCCGATTTGGATGCACTGGCGACGCATATGATAAACAGCGAAAACAATGAAGATGCTCCCGGCTAAGCGGGCCGGGAGCATGTTTTAGGTTTACTTAAAAGGTGTAGCCGACTGAAATAGTGTACACCCAGGGGTCAATTTCAATATCCGCTATGCGGCCATCGGCACCGCCCACGTCAAAACTGGCTTCTGTATCAATATCAATCCAGCGCACTGACGCATTCACATGCCAGGTCTTATTCACCATATAGTCCATTCCGACCTGCGCAGACAAGCCTGCAGAATTATCCAGCGACAAATCACTCAAGCCGGCGTCACGGTTGGCACCGGTAAACTCTTCGTCGTAAATAAAGGTATAGTTTAGCCCTGCCCCCACATAAGGCTGAAAGGCGGATGAAGGATCATTGAAGTAGTAATTAACGCTCAGCGTAGGTGGCAGATGGGTCACCTCACCAACTTTATTACCTGTTCCCAGCGGATCATTCACTGAAAAATTCACATCGTGAGTGAACGGCGTTGCAGCCAGTAGCTCAACATTGATGTTGTCCGTCAGGAAATACGCAATATTCAGCCCAAGCTGAGTATTCTTGTCAATGGTAAGTGCAACGCCCAGATCCGCCCCACCGGCAAAGATATTCGAGGTGCTCTCATCCGGAGCCACGGTGGTGGCACCAGCACGCACTAAAATGTCGCCAGCCTGATGGCTGAACGTAAAAGGGCTAAAGACTGCAGCGCTAATAGCAAGAGCAAGTAATTGTTTTTTCATGTCGTATCTCGTCGTTCCAAGGTTGATGGCTCACACCATACCGGGCGGCAAAAACGAGATATTGATCTAAAACAACAACGCCGGAATGAACGACCTTGCCCTATCGCTGGGCTTGATCCATGTCAACCTAATGCGCCAATCAACTGCGTACGCGTTACTTACGCTTTTAACTGGCGTCAGTTTACACGCTGACAACTGACGCTATTGTGGCAACATTTTAGTATCGGTATTACCAGTCAGTAGGCTTTAGGTAGTCTGTCAGCTTAGCCTCGGCACTTCCCGGCGCGGGCTGATAATCGTATTCCCAGCGAGCCAGCGGTGGCATCGACATAAGAATAGACTCAGTGCGGCCACCGGTTTGCAATCCGAAAAGGGTGCCTCGGTCATAAACCAGATTGAACTCAACATAGCGGCCACGGCGATATAACTGAAAGTGTCGTTCACGGTCGGAGTAAGTCATGCCTTTGCGTTTTTCTACTATGGGCACGTACGCATCCATAAATCCGTTGCCTACTGCCTGCATAAAGGCAAATGAGCGTTCGAACCCCCAGCCGTTGAGATCATCAAAAAACAAACCACCGACACCGCGGGTTTCCTGACGATGCTTCAGGTAAAAATAATCATCACACCACTTTTTATACAGTGGATAAACATCGTCTCCGTATGGCGCACACAATGATTTTGCGACCTGATGCCAGTGCGCGACATCTTCTTTGAATGGATAAAACGGGGTGAGATCAAAGCCTCCGCCGAACCACCAGATAGGTTTATGGCCCGGCTTTTCAGCAATGAAAAAGCGCACATTGGCGTGTGACGTGGGTACATAAGGGTTATGCGGATGAATGACCAGCGACACCCCCATAGCCTGAAAACTCCGGCCAGCAAGCTCGGGACGCGATGCCGTGGCGGAGGCTGGCATCGCGCTGCCGTGTACATGAGAGAAATTCACGCCCCCCTGCTCTATTACCGCGCCCTGCTTAAGCACGCGTGAGCGACCACCGCCGCCTTCTTCCCGCGTCCAGCTGTCCTCCACAAAGTGGCCTGTGCCATCGGCGAGCTCCAGTGTCTGGCAAATATTATCCTGCAGGCTAAGCAAGTACGTCTTTACCTGCTCGATTGCAACCTCTGTATCAATTTCTGTCAGTGCCTTGCCGTCTGCCGCCATTTCTTACTCCCTGATCATTGCGCCGGTATTACCATCACGGATGACGCTCGGCTTCGAATTGCCACCTACCTCGCCCGGCACATAGGTCACTGCGTCGGCAAACATGGCTTTGGCATCATCGATAGTAAGTGCCGGCGGCTGACCTGTCAGATTCGCGCTGGTAGAGACCAGCGGTTTACCCACCCGCTCGCATATATCGCGCACGACAGGATGACCGGTAACACGCACTGCCACAGTCGGGTGCCCGCCCGTTATCCAGTCAGGCGCCCGCGATGATTTAGGGAGCAACCAGGTATTGGCGCCTGGCCAGCTGGAAAAGATCTCGGTGCGCTTGTCCATACGTATGGCATCGTCATTGACGTATGGCAGTAGTTGCGAGTAAGTCCCTGCGATAAGGATCAGGCCTTTCTCGACGACGCGCTTTTTAAGGGCGAGCAGTTGCATCACGGCTTCTTCATTGTCGGGATCACAACCCAGCCCCATGACAGCTTCGGTAGGATAAACCAGCAGCTCACCGGCAAAAAAGCCATCCACCAGCGGATCGGTTTGTCCGGCGTTTACAACGTGCGGCGTGTCATCATGCATGACGGAGATTCTCTATTCTGATTGCTTATAATCGCATTCCGGCTGTGGACAGTGCAGTGCCCCTTTCTTTTTAATCAGCACAGACCACCCGCATGCCGGACACGGTGATTCGACGGGCGGGAAATTTAGCACATATCGGCAGTGCGGATAATGGTCGCATGCAAAAAACTGCTTTCCATATTTGTTAGTGCGTGAGACCAGCTTGCCGGTCTGGCACTTGGGGCAGGTAACGGCCGTTTCTTCCTGAGGCTTAAGCGGAGCAATATAGTGGCAGTCGGGAAACCCCGTACAGCCAATGAACATACCGTAGCGCCCTTTTTTAATCGCCAGCGCTGATGCGCACTCGGGACAGTGCGTACCGTCGATGGTTTTGAGCAGCGTGGTCTGGGTATCGTGCAGGGGCTTGACAAACGTGCAGGACGGGTACCCGCTGCACCCGACAAACGGGCCAGATTTACTGTGTTTAACATGCAACGGTTTACCGCATTCCGGGCAATCGCCCATGCTGTGTTCCAGCGCATGCTCATTGGCACTGAATAACGAGTGGTCGATTTTTGACATCAGTCAGCAGGCGATACAGAGATAGCGCTACTGCACATTAGTGCAACGTTCCGTCAGCTTCGTCAAATAACAAATCTTCCATTTGCGCGTAGGCATTTTCTTTACCTGGTACATTAAACAGGACCATCAGTACTACCCATTTCAGGTCTTCCAGGCAAAATTCTGAGGAGTCGATTTCCATGACGCGGTCAATAACCATCTCACGGGTGGAGGCATCCAGCACCCCTACCTGCTCGAGAAACAGCAAAAAGCCCCGGCATTCAACATCCAGACGCATTTGCTCTTCATGCGTATAAATACGACTTAAACTTGAGTTAATGCCCTTACAAAAGTAGGGCTTGATATCTGTTTCCTGCAACGCAGCCAGCTTTTCAAGCCAGGCCAGTGCTTTATAAATTTCATCATGATGGAAACCGGCACGCACTAACTCGTCGGTCAGTTCGTCCTGATCGACACGAATTTCAGTTTCACTGTGTATGAAATTTTCAAACAGATACATGAGGATGTCGAACATGTTATTTCCCCCTCAATTTAACGTAACCACCAGGGACAGCGGCTACCCAACCACGCAACTCGTATTCTAATAGTGCTGCCATAACTTCATTAACTGGCAAGGCGTTGCGTTCGGCTATAACGTCAATAGCAGTGACGTCAAAATTCACACTAGCTAATAATTTGTCGGTTGCCAAGCAGTTTACCTCACTTTTTTCTTCAATGACTGCACGGTCAATCCCCGCCAGACTGGGAGCAAGCGCGTCTAAAATATCGTCGGAGGATGTTACCAGTGCCGCCCCCTGCTTAATGAGGTGGTGGCAACCGCTGGCATACGAGTGATGAATACTTCCCGGTATCGCAAAAACCTCTCTTCCCAGATCTGCGGCCAGATTCGCGGTTATCAAGGTGCCACTCTTAATTGTTGCCTCAACCACCAGCGTGCCTAAACTCAGCGCCGCAATGATCCGGTTGCGGCGCGGAAAATGATAGCGGCGGGGTCCGATACCGGGAAAGAACTCACTGATCACTGCCCCGTCATTGTCGATAATTTTTTCATAGAGCGACTGGTTGCGAAGCGGATATACCCGGTCGGGCCCAGTGCCCATTACCGCTACCGTCATGCCTGCGCTGAGCGCGCCCTCATGCGCAGCCGCATCGATACCTGTCGCCAGGCCACTGGTGACGACAATACCCGCACTACTGAGCGCTCTGGCTATTTCTGTGGCTGTGCTTTTTCCGGCATGAGACGCGCGCCGGCTACCAACAATGGCCAGCTGTGGCAGTTGCAGAGCGCCTGTATGACCGGCAACAAACAGTACCAGAGGTGGATGAGCAAGCGTCTTCAGTAAAGGTGGGTAGTTCTCATCGTCAATACATAAAAGACTGTGCTTAGTACACTGCGCCAGCCATTGCTCCGTGCGAGCCAGCCAGGTGGTATTGATAGTACCAAACAGGCGTCTTAGCGTGTCTGATTCATTGGCTCCGGTTCTTAGCAGTTGCTCGACCGTTCCAAAGTGTTCGACCTGGGTAAGCCAGTTTCCGGGTGCAACCCCGGCAATACTGGCCAGACTGAGCCACGCGCGGGCGCGACCGTTGAGTTGATGTAACATGCCGTCGCTCCCTGCTAACGGCACAACGGTTATGGCGCGGCGACGATGGCTCCGCGTTTAACCAGTTCACTGGCTTTCGTGATAATGCCGTAACTTACATTGGAAAATGTTTTAAATACCACAAGCTCGCCAATTTTCATGGCAGGCTGTTTTACCGTAGAGCCATCATCAAAGACGCTCTTTACCACACCGGAATCATTGGCATACTTTGGTTTTTCACCATCGATAATATCCGGCCCCTGAACATATATACCCATTACGGTGCCAGGCTCCAGCTGTCGCTTGCCAATATCGACAATCACCACATCATGCTTACCCAGTAACGTATGCTGATGCAGGTTACCGACCACATGGCCGCGCTGACGTTCAGCAGCCTGAAGCGTCAGATCCTGTTTCATATCCGCCGCTGCAGCGTAAAGACGATCGCCCCGGCGCGCTTCCTGATTTGAGTCTTCGACTTTAACCAGCCATTGCGAGATTTTGCGATCCTCGACCATTTTGGCATCGGCGATATGGTAAGCCTGAACGCCCAGCTCATTGCCGTTCATATCGATAATAGTAGCCTGCTTGCGCACCACCCGATACTGATCGTTAGCCCGGCCTTGCTTGCGACTCAGTACAATGTCGTCAGTAACAAACTGTGAGGTACCGGCATGATTGCCCAGCAAATGCGGGAGGTTGTCGTATGCTTCTCCCTCAAAAAACACATGTTGCTGTAAATACGGTTTGAGTGTTTCCCAGGACAGTGTTTCGATAGGCCGCGCTTTCACTTCACGGCGCATCCCCGGCGCCAGTGTCATCTTTTTCTTATCCGCATCCTGCGTGCGCTCGACACTAAGTACTGGCTCACCGTCGACATACCTGATGGTCAGCACATCGCCTGGGTAAATGAGATGAGGATTCTGAATTTGTGTATTGGTGCGCCACAATTCCGGCCACAACCAGGGCTGTTCTAAAAACATATTCGCAATATCCCATAGCGTGTCATTTTTCTTCACGGTATAGGTTTGCGGCGCGTCCTCTTTTAGCGGTACAGCCTGAACGCTGCCCCACAGCAACGCCAGCGCGCTAATCACACCTATCAGTAATGCCTTATGGCTTGTCATAGTGGTCTCACTACCCGTTTCTACGGGCACCTTTTTGTTGAAATTTCAAGCAGTGCTACTATATCGGTAAATATAATGGAAACGACAGGACAGTTTGATTGTCTTTCTTTCCCACATATACGTTAGAATAGTAGTTAAAGCAGCACAATAAATAGTGCTGACAATTGGATCGTATACGAATTTATACACAGACCGAGATATAACGAGCAACAGATGGCATTATTAGAAGTTCTTAGTTTTCCTGACGAAAGACTACGCACCGTTGCAAAGCCGGTTGAATCGGTAAACGACGAAATTAAACAACTGGTCGCTGACATGTTTGAAACCATGCGCGAGGAAAATGGTATTGGCCTGGCTGCAACACAGGTTGATCGCCACGTGCAGGTTGTGGTTATGGACGTTTCCGCCGATCAGGATGAGCCACGTGTCTTTATTAATCCAAAGATCACGCAGTCTGAAGGCAGCACCATCAGTGAAGAAGGCTGTCTGTCGGTGCCCGGAAATTACGCAAAGGTTGAGCGTGCCGAGAAAGTGACCGTAGAAGCCCTGGATGAAAATGGCGAAACGTTTAGTTTAGATGCAGAAGACCTTCTGGCTATTTGTATTCAGCACGAGCTTGATCACCTGAAAGGCAAACTTTTCGTTGATTATCTGTCGCCACTGAAACGCCAGCGCATTCGCAAAAAGCTGGAGAAAGAAGCGCGTCTGGCTGCACGCGCGTAAGGACAACTAAACCACCTATGAATATCATTTTTGCCGGTACGCCGGATTTTGCTGCTGCCCACCTGGCTGCACTGCTTGATGCAGGACTTAATGTTATCGCGGCTTATACACAGCCTGACAGACCTGCAGGACGGGGTAAGAAACTCACACCAAGTCCGGTAAAAGAACTGGCGCAGGCACATAATATTCCGGTATATCAGCCAGCAAGCCTGAAAACAGACGATGCGCAGGCGCAACTGGCGGCGTTAAACGCGGATCTGATGGTCGTGGTTGCCTATGGCCTGATTTTACCCAAGCGTATTCTCGACACTCCTCGTCTGGGCTGTATAAATGTGCATGGCTCGCTGTTGCCTAAATGGCGGGGCGCAGCGCCTATTCAGCGTGCTATCTGGGCTGGCGATGAGGAAAGCGGCGTAACCATTATGCAGATGGATGAAGGTCTGGATACCGGTGATATGCTACACAAAGCCCGGCAGCCACTGGTCTTTGATGAGACCAGCGCCAGTTTGTATCAGAAGCTGGCTGAGCTGGGGCCGAAGGCACTGATAGAAGCACTGAACAACTTTGAGGCATTAACCGCAACGCCGCAGCAAGAAAATGCGGCAACCTACGCGAAAAAGCTTAGTAAACCCGAAGCGCGCATGGACTGGCAGCTATCGGCTGATCAGCTAGAGCGCAATATACGCGCCTTTAATCCGTGGCCAGTCGCCTGGTTTGAGATCAATGATACCCGTATCAAAGTATGGAGTGCCGAGGTCGTGACGGGTGAAGCCAACACAACACCAGGTACTATCCTTCGGGCAACCAAAAAAGGCATTGTGATTGCCACCGGCGATGGCCAGGCGCTATCTGTTACCTTACTGCAGTTACCCGGTAAAAAAGCCCTTAGCGCTGCGGATGTGTTAAATGCACGCGCAGACTGGTTCACGCCAGGGCGAATCATTGCCGGACCCGATGCTGATGAAAACAATTAAATTACCGGCAAAGCCAGGATTACGCAGCGACTGCGCGTGGGTGTTATTTCAGGTGCTGGAAAAAGGCCGTTCCGGGCGCGACAGTCTTGAGCAGGTGCAACAACGCCATAACCCACGGGATAATGCCTGGATCCAGGAAATGACCTTTGGTGTCCTGCGCCAGTTACCACTGTTGCAGTCGTGGCTGCGAACATTGCTTACCTCTCCGCTGAAAGGGGATAAGAAAATTATTGAGCACCTGTTGCTGCTGGGACTCTATCAACAGGCGTTTAGTCGGGTCGCCGGCCATGCGGCGGTGTCTGAGACGGTCAATGCAGCAGCTTCTCTGGGTGCGCCCCGGTTGAAAGGTCTGGTCAATGCGGTGCTGCGCAATTTCAGCCGCCAGGCGCTGGCAGAACAACCGGTCCGTGACCCTATCATTCAGAGCGGCTTGCCCAAGTGGTTGTATCAGGCAATAGATGCGGCCTATGGCGATAGCAGTCAGCAGGTCATTGAACAAACCAATCAGCCTGCGCCACTCTGGCTGCGGATAAACACGCGGCAGGTAAGCAAGGCTGCATTTACGGACCGTCTTGATGAGGCAGGTATTACCTACACCAGTCCGGGCAGTCATCCAGAGGCCATTATTTTAAATAAACGTCAGGATGTGACCGCCTTACCAGGCTTTGAACAGGGCTGGTTTGCGGTGCAGGATGGCGCTGCGCAACTGGCCGCCCATTATCTGGATGCCCAGCCCGGTGAAAGGGTACTGGATTGCTGCGCGGCCCCGGGTGGAAAAACCGGCCATATTGTTGAGCGTACACCTGACTTAGCGAGTTGTGTGGCACTGGATAGTGATGCGTCACGCATCAAGCGTACGACTGAAAATATGCAGCGACTGCAGCACAGTCAGGCGGTCAGCCTTGCCTGTGCCGATGCGGCTTTGCCTGCCGACTGGTGGGACGGTGAACCCTTTGACCGCATCTTGCTGGACGCGCCCTGCTCTGCCACCGGTGTAATACGCCGCCACCCCGATATTCGCTGGCTGCGAAAAGCTTCAGACATTGAACAACTGATGACAATCCAGGCAAAGTTACTGGACGCTTTGTGGCCACTACTCCGTCCCGGTGGCACCCTGTTATATGCTACCTGCTCGGTGTTACCGCGCGAGAACCAGCACCAGATTCGGGCATTTCTTGATACTCACACGGATGCGTCATTAGAGCCCGTGTCGAGCGGTGAGAGCCGCGCTCAGCCCGGCCGGCAGATACTGCCAGGTGAGCAACAAATGGATGGTTTCTACTATGCGAGGCTGGTAAAGTCAGCCAATAATCAATGACAAAGGGTCTGTCTGCACTATGAAGATCATTATTCTCGGCGCCGGTCAGGTTGGCGGCACACTGGCTGAAAACCTGGTTGGTGAGAAAAATGAAATTACCGTCATTGACGCAGATCCGACTATTCTTCGAGGGTTGCAGGACAGGCTTGATCTTCAGGTTGTGACCGGTGTCGGCTCTCACCCGGACGTTCTTAAAAAAGCCGGCGCTGATGACGCCGATATGCTGATTGCTGTAACCAACAGTGATGAGAGCAATATGCTGGCCTGCCAGGTTGCGTACAGCCTGTTTAAAACCCCTACCAAAATTGCCCGGGTTCGATCCGAACAGTACATCATCTATCAGGAACAACTGTATAAGCAGCAGGATATTCCGGTTGATCATATCATTGCCCCCGAACAACTGGTCACTAAAGCCATCAAGCGTCTGATTGACTATCCAGGTGCCCTGCAGGTGGTCGAGTTCGCTGAAGGCAAAGCCAGCCTGGTTGCAGTTAAAGCCTACTATGGCGGCCTGTTGGTGGGTCATGCTCTCTCCGCATTGAAAGATCATATGCCCAATGTAGAAACCCGGGTGGCTGCCATCTACCGTCGCGGCAGACCTATCCGCCCGCTGGGCACCACCGTAATAGAAGCCGATGACGAAGTGTTCTTTATTGCGGCAACCAAACATATCCGCGCCGTTATGAGCGAACTGCAAAAGCTGGAGTCGAGCTACAAGCGTATTATGATTGCCGGTGGTGGTCTTATAGGTGCGGGTCTTGCCAAGCGCCTGGAACATAAGCACAACGTCAAGTTAATTGAGAGCAGCCCTGAACGGGCCCAGTACCTTTCCGCACACCTTGATAACACCATTGTTTTTTCCGGCGACGCATCCGACTACGAATTATTGACGGAAGAAAGTGTTGATCAGGTCGATGCTTTTATCGCAGTCACGAATGATGATGAAGCCAATATCATGTCTGCCATGCTGGCAAAACGCATGGGCGCGCAAAAAGCCATGGTGCTTATCCAGCGTGGTGCTTATGTCGATTTGGTACAGGGCGGTGAGATTGATATTGCCTTCTCACCGCAACAGGCAACGATTTCTGCATTGCTCACACACATCCGTCGCGGCGACATCGTGAATGTGTACTCACTGCGTCGTGGCGCCGCAGAAGCCATTGAGGCCATTGCGCATGGTGACGAAAATACCTCAAAGGTCGTCGGCCGTCAGATAGGCAACATTAAATTACCACCCGGCACGACGATTGGCGCAGTTGTCCGAGACGATCAGGTCATCATTGCCCACAGTGACACTGTGATTGAAGCCAACGACCACGTGATCCTGTTTTTGGTCGACAAAAAGTACATTGGCGACGTGGAGAAACTCTTCCAGCCCAGCGCATTCTTTTTTGGATAATTTGTTCCAGGCAGCATTACGTCCGACGAAGAAAATTTACCAAACACCGCATGCTGGTCACCATTTTTCCGTGCGCACTGACGTCGTGAGAGAAAATGCATCTGAAACCTTTCGCCGCATGGATGCTGCGGCAGAGCGCTCAGGGAGCGGGTTGCCGCGTGTTTGACTGATACACCTTCTCACCCGGCTCCCGATTGCATGAGCAGCTAGCCACGCCAGAACGTTGGCGAGAAGAGTACCAGTAGTGAGAATATTTCCAGCCGCCCGAACAGCATGGCAACCACCAGCAGCCATTTGCCCACATCTGTGACACTGGCATAATTGCCGGCCACATCGCCGAGGCCCGGGCCCAGGTTGTTCATGGTGGCAGCGGTTGCGGTAAAGGCGGTGAGATTGTCCAGGCCGGTAGCAATCAGGCCAATCATAATGATCACAAAAACAATGGCATAGGCGGAGAAAAAGCCCCACACAGCTTCTACCACCCTGTCAGGCATAGCACGGTCGCCCAGCTTGACGGAATACACCGCCTTTGGATGCACCAGCCTGTCGATTTCTCGCTTACCTTGTAAAAATAACAAATAGACCCGTATGACTTTCAGGCCACCGCCGGTAGAACTGGCGCAGGCGCCAATGAAGCTTGCGAAGATAAGCATAATCGGCAGAAAGGTCGGCCAGGACGCGAAATCGGTTGTCGCAAAGCCAGCGGTGGTACTGATGGAGACGGCCTGGATCATGGCCTGATCGAGCGCCGCTTCGGCGTCAGTGTAGTAACCACTTAGCGTTAAAACCAGAAAGCAGGCCAGGATCAGCGTCGCCTGAATAACAAAAAACGCTTTGAACTCAGGATCGCCCAGGTAGGCCCGAAAGGAACGAGAGCTGACTGCCGCATAATGCAATGAAAAATTAAGCGCAGCGATCAGCAAAAATACTGTGCACACCACATTAACAACCGGGCTGTTAAAATGGCCCAGGCTGGCATCGTAGGTAGAAAATCCACCGATGGCGACCGTTGAGAAAGAGTGACAAATGGCGTCGAACCAGCCCATACCTGCCAGCCAGTAGGCCACTGTGCAGGCAACCGTTAATGACAGGTAGATATACCAGAGATGCTTCGCCGTGTCGGCAATACGCGGCGTCATTTTCGAGTCTTTGACCGGCCCCGGGATTTCTGCCCGGTATAGCTGCATGCCCCCAACGCCAAGAATAGGCAAAATTGCTACCGCCAATACGATGATCCCCATGCCACCCAGCCATTGCAGTTGCTGGCGATAAAACTGGACGGAATGTGGCAGGTACTCAATGCCCTGGATGACTGTTGCACCGGTCGTGGTCAGTCCTGAGAAAGCCTCGAAAAAAGAATCGGTGACCGTCATACTTGGCTGTTCAAGCAGCATAAACGGGATCGCAGCAAAGCTGGCCAGCACCGTCCAGAACAGCACAACAATCAGAAAGCCTTCCCGTGCACGCAAGTCACGCCGGTATTGCCGGTTTGGATACCACATGGCAACCCCGGTAAACACACACATCAGAAATGCCAGTGTAAACGGTAACCCGCTGCCATCCTGGTAAAACAGCGACACCAGTCCCGGTGGGATCATCGTTACGCTGAATAGCGCCACCAGCAGCCCTAAGATACGTACAATTGCACGGTAGTGCATGTTTTAACTAGCCTTTTTATTGTTATTACCGGCTTCGGGCATTACCAAATAAGTCTGCAGTCATCCGTTATGCAGCCTGCATGGCCGCAAACTTATTTGCTTATCCTCCGAAATACGGTGTCGTTTTGTGTACGAACATACCGGCGTTGTGTCCGGTATGCCGCACAGTCTACCGTTTATTTCATCGCCAGCACAGACTGAACCATTTTATTCAGTCCGGTATGGGCCTCAAGAATATCCTGAGCCAGCATATAGGCAGGTGTTGTGACCAGTTTGTGTTCGACATCCACCACCACATCATCAACCTGGCAGTCGACATGGGTTGCGCCCAGCGCATTGATGCCATTCGCCGTATTTTCATCGGTCCCAATGGTCAGTTTTACCCCTTTGTCATACACACAGGCCGCCAGTGCCGGTGCGATACACGCATATCCGGCGGGCTTTCTGGCTGCAGCAAAGGCTTTGCAGACACTCATGACATCGCTGTCGACCGAACAGTCGGGCCCGTCTACTGCAAATGTACACAAATTCTTGGCTGCACCAAAACCACCCGGCAGAATGAGTGCGTCAAAGTCTTCAGCCTTACACTCAGTTACTGGCTTGATGTCACCACGCGCTATGCGCGATGCCTCTACCAGCACATTGCGTGTTTCCCCTTCGGCGACATCGCCGGTTAGATGATTCACTACGTGCAGCTGCTCTTTATCCGGCGCAAAACAGGTATAGTCTGCGCCCTGTTGTCGAATGGCCAGCAGAGTCAGAACCGTCTCGTAGATCTCGGCACCGTCAAATACCCCACAACCACTCAAAATTACCGCTACTTTTTTCATAGGATCCTCCTATTGCTTGTATTCGTTGACTTATGCTTTTTTAAACACCAACAAATTTATCATCAACAAAAAAGTTATTATTTTTCTCTGTTGGAATTCGATTTGATTATGCTACATTAGCTGACCAACGTGGATACATGCTAATAATCTGTTAAAAAATTATCCACAGTGTCAGGGATTGGCAGTCCGCAGGTTCGAAGTCCGCAAGCATTCTCTACAAACCATATTTTTCCTAATTCAGAGGCTGATCATTCACTCGTTTTGATCGGCTCGATCGTATTGGCAAAAGAAAAAGATCACAAAGTTATCCACAAGTAAAGTGCGATCTGAGCGATCCTTGAGTGGCGAATCCCCCTACCCTATGGCATCCTTTCGCCTATCTCCTACCAGTAAAAGAAAAAGGTTATGTCGAATACTCCTCCATTCGTTCTTGTCGACGGATCCTCGTACCTGTTCAGAGCCTTTCACGGTCTGCCTCCGCTAACTAATTCTAAAGGAAAGGATACGGGGGCAATTTATGGTGTGATCAACATGCTCAAGAGTTTGATCAAGCAATACCACCCTACTCATATGGCGGTGGTCTTCGATGCCAAGGGCAAAACCTTCAGGGATGACATCTACGCCGAGTATAAGGCCAACCGTCCACCTATGCCCGCAGAGCTTAGCGAACAGATAGAACCATTACATGCGATCATTCGCGCCATGGGGATCCCAATTATTATCGAGCCAGGTGTAGAGGCAGACGACGTTATTGGCACCCTGTCGAAGCGCGCGACCGAAAAAGGCTACAAAACGCTAATCAGTACCGGCGATAAGGACATGGCGCAGCTGGTGGATGACAATGTAACGCTGATCAATACCATGACAAACCAGCTGATGGATGAGGCCATGGTAAAGGAAAAGTTTGGGATCCCACCTGAGCTGGTCATCGACTTTTTGGCATTAAAAGGCGACAAAGTTGACAATATTCCGGGCGTTCCCGGCGTCGGTGACAAAAGTGCCCAGGCGCTGCTCAATGGCATAGGTGGCATTGATGCGATATACGATAACCTGGACAAAATTGCCGATTTGTCTTTCCGTGGCGCCAAAACCATGGCCAAAAAGATGCAAGAGTATGAAGAGCAGGCACGTCTTTCCTACCAGCTGGCTACCATCAGCATTGATTTAGACCTTGATGATTACAGCGTTGAGACACTTTGCCCGTCGTCACCAGACAATGAAAAATTGCAGGCATTGTATGGTGAATACGAATTTAAGCGCTGGCATGCACAAGTCAGCGCCGAGGTAGACGGCGCAGGTACAGAAGAGAAAGAGGAAAGTGAAGCGGTATCTGAGATGACTATCGACCGCAGTCAGTATGTCACCATCACTGACGAAACGACACTTGATACCTGGCTTGAAAAGCTTGAGCAGTCAGAATTATTTGCTTTTGATACCGAAACAACCAGCCTGAATTATATGGATGCCGAAATTGTTGGCCTGTCATTCTGTATCGCACCTGGCGAAGCAGCCTATGTGCCGGTTGCCCACGATTATCCGGATGCACCGGAGCAGCTTGATCGGGAGCTGGTGCTGGAGAAGCTTAAGCCATTGCTCGAGTCTGCCTCGCACCTGAAAGTTGGCCAGCACCTGAAATACGACAATAATGTGCTGGCGAACTACGACATTCACCTTGCGGGAATTGCGTTTGACACCATGCTTGAATCGTACGCGTTAAACAGCACCGCCACGCGCCATGATATGGACTCGCTGGCGCTGGCGTACCTGAATCACAAAACAATTCATTTTGAAGATATTGCCGGCAAAGGCGCTAAGCAATTAACGTTTAATCAGATCGCTTTGGAAGAGGCTGCACCTTACGCGGCCGAAGATGCGGATATTACCCTGCGCCTGCATCAGGTACTGTGGGAAAAGCTGCAACAGGAGGCACCGCTTAAGTCACTGCTGACCGATATCGAAGTGCCGCTCTCCAGCGTGCTTGCCCGCATGGAACAGCGTGGAGTTCTGATTGACAGCCAGCGTCTTGCTCAGCAAAGTCAGGATCTGGCTGTACGTATTGCCGAACTGGAAAAGGAAGTACACGAAGAAGCCGGCGAGAGTTTTAATTTAGGGTCTACCAAACAACTGCAGCGTATTCTGTTTGAAAAAATGGAACTGCCGGTAATTAAAAAGACGCCGAAGGGCGCTCCGTCTACCTCTGAGGACGTACTGCAGGAGCTTGCGCTTGACTATTCCCTGCCCCATAAGATTATGGAATATCGGGGGCTGACGAAGCTCAAGAGCACCTACACCGACAAGCTGCCGAAGATGATCAATCATCGAACCGGCCGCGTGCATACGTCTTATCACCAGGCGGTCACCGCGACCGGGCGTTTGTCTTCAACCGATCCTAACCTGCAGAATATCCCAATTCGTAATGAAGAAGGCCGGCGGGTTCGTCAGGCCTTTGTCCCTAAGGAAGGGTTCCGGTTTGTCGCCGCCGACTATTCGCAGATTGAGTTAAGGATCATGGCGCACCTGTCTAAGGATAAAGGGCTGTTGTCGGCCTTCGAGGAAGGCAAGGACATTCACAGTGCTACCGCGTCTGAAGTCTTTGATATTGCTCTTGATGACGTGACTGCTGAGCAGCGACGCAGCGCCAAAGCCATTAATTTCGGTCTCATCTACGGTATGTCAGCATTTGGCCTTTCCAAACAGCTGAATATATCGCGCAACGATGCACAAAAATACATGGATTTGTATTTTGAACGTTATCCAGGTGTGCTCACCTATATGGACAGCACCCGGGAAAAAGCGAAGCAGGATGGCTATGTCGAAACGGTGTTTGGCCGTCGCCTTTACCTGCCTGACATAAAGGCCAGTAATGGTGCCCGCCGTAAAGGTGCAGAGCGTGCAGCCATTAATGCCCCCATGCAGGGTACCGCCGCCGATATAATAAAAATGGCAATGCTCAAGGTGGATGAATGGATCCAGAAAGAAGCGCCTGAAGATGTCTGTATGACAATGCAGGTGCATGACGAGCTGGTCTTTGAGATCCGCGAAGATAAGCTGGATAGCTACATAGAATCCATTACTGCACTGATGGAAAATGCGGCAACACTGTCGGTGCCATTACTGGTGGAAGCCGGCGTTGGCGATAACTGGGATGAAGCCCACTAAACCTTGCCACGAAGTATAACTATAATCTGCGAAGCCTGCCTTGCCACGATGCACGCCAGGCCTCGCTGAGCGAGCTGACAGTGTTCGCCACCTATATGTAATTTAATTACATAAGTGCTCAGCAAACACTATTTTGACGCATTATTACGTAAATAAATTACACTTTTTGCTTGCGCATCGTTGTAAATGGCGTTAATGTCGTGCCTGTAGGGTACAGAGGTGAGAACGCTGTTTTCAAACCTTTGCTTTAACCCCGACCATTGTCGGGGTTTTTTTATGTCTGAAATTCAGTAACAGCAATTATTTTTGTCTTTTTTTACTACGAGAGGGAACTTACCGGAAAGCGCGTACTCTTATCTACGGTTTTTATGTGTTTTCTCTCAGTCCTTTTAGCCCCATCCTTTGATGGGGCTTTTCTTTATCTGGCTTAGTCCCCGGCCTGCTCATCTAATTGCAGCCACTGCCTGAGTACGCCCTCAACCTCAGATAATCCCTGTTTATTCAGCGCTGAAAAAGTGTGCACCGTCACATCCCCGCAAAAGGCCAGCGCAGCTTCACGGGCCATGAGCAACTGCTGCTTGCGTTTGCCAGACTTGAGCTTATCGGATTTGGTGAGCAGCGCCAGAACTGGCAATTCCGCGTCTACCGCCCAGTGGATTAAATCCTGATCCAAATCTTTGAATGGGTGACGGATATCCATCAGCACCACCAGTCCGCGCAACGACTCGCGCTTTTGCAGGTATTCACCAAGGGCGATCTGCCATTTCTTTTTCATAGTTATCGGCACCTGTGCAAATCCATAGCCGGGTAAATCCACCAGGCGGCGGTGCTCATCTAGATCGAACACATTGATAAGCTGTGTTCGTCCCGGTGTTTTACTGGTTCGGGCCAGGTTCTTTTGGCGTGTCAGTGCGTTCAGGGCACTGGACTTACCCGCGTTAGAACGCCCGGCAAATGCGACTTCAATTCCCTCGTCCGCCATTAAATGACGAATATCCGGTGCACTGGTAGCAAATTTGGCATTGGTGAAATAGGACATGAAAGCCTCGTGAAAGTCGAATGTTTTACGATATCTGAACTGCAAACTGCGCAAAAACCCTGTATAACCGTACTTTAATCGTGGAATAGGTTTTTCTGACGCAGTAAATGTGTAAAATACGCATGATATCACGTATATCATGCGAGCCGTTGGATCCATTTAAGAGATTGATTATGAAAAAATTGTGTTTGTTGGTATGTATGTCACTGGGGTTGTCTGCAAATGTGATGGCGAAAGGTGATGCCGAAGCGGGTAAATCCAAGTCGTCTGTTTGTGCAGCTTGCCACGGACCTGATGGAAACAGTGCAATTGAAATGAATCCTAAATTAGCGGGTCAGCACGAAGGTTACCTGACCAAGCAACTGAAAGAATTCAAGCTGGCGTCAGAAACCGGTGGTGAAGAAGGCCGCAACAACGCTGTGATGAATGGTCAGGCCGCGCAGTTATCAGAACAGGACATGATGGATCTGGCGGCATACTTTGCCAGTCAGGATAAGATGTCCGGTGAAACGCCAGAAGAGTTTATCGAGCCCGGTAAAGCATTATACCAGGGTGGCGATCCAGAACGTGGTATTACCGCGTGTATTGCCTGCCATGGTCCAAAAGGTAATGGCATGGGCCTCGCCGGTTTCCCCGACATCAGTGGTCAGCATGCAGCATACACGGCAACTCAGTTGAAAGCGTTCCGGGATGGCAGCCGCCACAACGATATGAACGGCATGATGCGAGACATTGCGATGAAATTATCAGATAAAGATATCGAAATTTTGTCTAATTATGTCGCGGGCTTACATTAAAAGTACGCGCTGAACCATCCGCTTGTTAACAGATTGTAATAAAAATTGTTGTGTTTTAAATTTATTCGTGTATTCTACGCACATGCTTCAGGCCGCTACTTCTGCTTTCGGTCTGTAGATCACAAATAATAATAAGAAAGATAGGGACGAGTTAATAAAGCGTCAGGAAGACCCAGAACAATAAACTCGCTCTGCAAAAAACAACAATAAGGGGAGCACGGCTAGGGAAGCCACGTTGCACAGAGACGTGCACAATAACGGGAGAGGTGTCATCAGACACTCGTATATATGAGGTGATGGTCGCAAGATCATCACCTTTTTCTTTTTTCAGCGTCTATTTTCTTTCACCTATGTTGTCCTGCCCTTTATGCCACAGTACTGTAAACACACCGCCCTATTGCGAAGATAAGGCGCGTAGTTATTACCACTGCCACGAGTGTGCGCTGGTGTTTGTGCCGCCGGCTTACTTACCCACTGAAAGTCAGGAACTGGATGAGTACAACCTTCACCAGAATAGTGAACATGACGCAGGCTATTGTCAGTTTCTGAATAAAATTGCAGACCCATTACTGCAACACATCACGCCTGGTCAGTATGGTCTGGATTTTGGTTGCGGTCCCGCGCCGGTACTCGCCACCATACTGGAGAAAGCTGGCATGCACATGCGCGTTTATGATCCGCTGTTTTACCCGGACAGCGAGGTCCTGACTGGCCAGTATGACTTCATTACCTGCACCGAAGCCATTGAACATTTTCATCACCCCGCCGATGAACTTGCTGTGTTGAACAAACTGCTTGCGCCCGGCGGCTGGCTGGCAATAATGACAAAACGCGTGATAAGTCGCACCAGATTTGCCAGCTGGCACTATAAGAACGATCTCACCCATGTCTGTTTTTTTAGTGAGGCCAGCTTTGAATATATTGGCAGAAAGTTTGGCTTTTCGGTGTCCTTTCCCGGCACTGACACCGTATTAATGCAGAAGAACACCTGAATCCACGTTATACTATCCGTTTTTACAAAGTCTGAAGGATCCTATGCCACGCAATAAAAAATCCCGTAAAGTTGGGCTTATCGGTGTTAGAAAAGATCCCGATCGCAAGCCTGGAGAAAACCGCTCTGACCGGGTGAAAAAACCCAGCAAGGGCAAACCCGCCGGCAACCGGCATAATGTCGCATCCTCCTCAAAGCGCGGTAACGGTGGCGGTCCACAGCAAACGGACCCTCGTCATGGCAGCAAAAAGCCAGTGCCACTTGTGAAGTCGACTAACAAGGATGGCCAGACGCCCCAGCAAAAGCGTCGCTATGCCACACCGGCTGAAGAGCTCGCCGCCCTTGAAGCCGATGAGCGACTCGCTTCGCTTCTGGATAAGCTTGATGCTGGCGAATCGCTGAATCGTGAGCAACAGGCCTATGTTGACAAAAGCGTGACCAGACATGGTCAGTTATGTGAAATGCTGGGCATTGATTTGGAAGAAGATACGCCCGCCGATGATCAGGATGATCCGCTTGACTCACTGGACGCGATTAATATCGATGATTACAAACGCTAGAGGTTAGCTATGATGTGGACATTACTTCTGCTTGCTGGCCTCGCTATCATTGCCGGGCTTGGTATTTATGCTGGCAGGTTACTGTTTATGCTGAGGCAGCAAAATCAGCGTCAGCAGAAGGTGCGTGATGCCCGGGTAAGTACCATTACTGAAAGTATTCTGACGATTACCCTGGCAATGGAACAACAACAGTGTGAACTGTCTGAAGGTGCTATTCGGGTGGTGAATTTGCTTGATGCCCTGCCCATTCAGTCGCCCCCCGATTACCGGCAAAAGTTCCCGAGCATTCATCAGCTGTTTACCGAGATCAGTGGCTTCGCAGTCCTTGAAGCACGCAAAAAGCTGTCACCTAAAGAGAAGTGGCGGCAGGACAAAGCGCGTGAGCAAGTAGAGTCGGAGCATGAATCAAAGGTACTGGCTGAACTGCCCGAAATCCGGCAGTTTTGTCAGCAGTTGTAGCCTAAGCCTGTCTGTGCATCAGCGTCGTGCCTCAGCACACGCTGATGCGTAACAATGGCAGTGTGTCTCATGGTCGTTCACCATTCCGACTGCCTGCATAAACGCATAGCAGATCGTTTCTCCCACAAATGAAAAGCCCCTCTTCTTCAGCGCTTTTGACATCGCTTTTGATTCCTCTGTTGCCGTGGGCACCTGTGACAGCGAATCCCAGGCGTTGATGATGGTCTTGTGGTTAGTGAACTGCCAGATAAAATCAGTGAAGGGCATCTCTTTTTCAATGGCCAGATACCCTCTGGCATTTTTAACCACAGAGGCTATCTTAAGCCGGTTTCTGACAATCCCTTTATTGTGCATGAGTGCATCAAGTTCGCCGTCGGTCATTGCCACGATGCGATGCGGGTCGAAATGGTGAAAAGCCGCTTCGTAACTGGCTTGTTTTTTCAGGATCGTCAGCCATGACAACCCTGCCTGCTGACCGTCTAAACACAACTTAGCAAACAACGTCTTACTGTCAGTAACCGGACGTCCCCAAACATTGTCATGGTACTCAATATACTGTGGATCATTTGTCAGCCAGCCACACCGGGAGAGCTTGTCATTATGCATCGCCTTTTTCCTATTAAATCTGCATACAATCGGCGTTTTTCCTATGTTACACCTACATACACAGGCTCTCAGATTGTATACTATCCCACCTTTATGCAATCAAATTACAGTAAAGCAGCGGAAGTATGCAAAAGTACGATATTAAAACCTTCCAGGGGTTAATTCTGGCGCTTCAAGATTACTGGGCCAGACAAGGCTGCGTTATCATTCAGCCACTGGATATGGAAGTTGGCGCAGGCACCTTCCACCCAATGACATTTCTGCGCTCGCTGGGCCCTGAGCCTATGAGCAGTGCCTATGTGCAGCCCTGCCGTCGCCCTACTGATGGTCGCTACGGCGAAAACCCAAACCGGCTGCAGCATTATTATCAGTTTCAGGTAATGCTTAAGCCATCTCCGGATAATATTCAGGAACTTTACCTGGGCTCGCTTAAAGAATTAGGCTTCGATCCGCTGGTCCATGATATCCGTTTTGTCGAAGATAACTGGGAGTCGCCGACGCTTGGTGCCTGGGGACTTGGCTGGGAAGTCTGGCTAAACGGTATGGAAGTAACTCAGTTCACCTATTTTCAGCAGGTGGGCGGCCTTGAGTGTAAGCCTGTCACTGGCGAGATCACTTATGGGCTTGAGCGTCTGGCAATGTATGTTCAGGACGTCGACAGCATTTATGACCTTGTGTGGACAGACGGTCCGCTTGGCAAAGTCACTTATGGTGATGTTTTCCATCAGAACGAAGTTGAACAGTCTGAATATAACTTCGAACACGCCACCGTTGACGCCTTGTTTCGCACTTTCGACGAATGTGAAGCGGCCAGTCAGTCGCTTATAGAAAGCGACCTCCCCCTGCCCGCCTATGAGCAGGTGATGAAAGCGTCGCACGCATTTAACATGCTTGATGCACGTCACGCCATCTCTGTCACCGAGCGTCAACGTTACATACTGCGTGTCCGGTCGCTGGCAAAAGCGTGTGCCGAGAGCTATTACAACAAGCGTGAAGCGCTTGGTTTCCCATTGTGCAATAAGGAGGTATAACGTGCGCACTGAAAATCTACTCATTGAGCTTGGCACCGAAGAATTACCGCCAACGGCTCTTCGCACGTTAGGTGAAAGTTTTGCACAACAGTTTGAGCAAGCGCTGGTCGGTGCTGAACTTGATTATGCCTCTGTTAATTGGTTTGCCGCTCCACGCCGGCTTGCTGTGTATGTCTCTGACCTTGCAGAGAGCCAGCACGATAAAGTTGTTGAAAAGCGCGGTCCCGCGGTTTCTGCGGCATTTGATGAGCAAGGCGAGCCAACCAGAGCTGCGTTAGGCTGGGCAAAAGGTAACGGTATAGCCGTGAGCGATGCCCAACGCCTGAGCACCGATAAAGGCGAATGGCTGCTACACAAAGCCAGTGTTAAAGGACAGCCCATCGCCAGTCTGCTTGAAGCATTGCTCAACCAGGCCATCAATAAGTTGCCCATTCCCAAGCCTATGCGTTGGGGAAGCAGTAACACGCAGTTTATTCGTCCTGTTCATACTCTTACAGTGCTGTACGGCAGTGAAATTATCAATCTCTCGGCACTGGGGCTGACCAGCGACCGTATCATCCAGGGTCACCGCTTTCATGGCGAAGCACGCTTTGAACTTCCGCATGCCGATACCTATGCCACGTCACTGGAAGAACATTATGTACTGGCTGACTTCACTGCAAGAAAAGACAAGGTAAAGCAACAACTTGAAGCGACTGCTGCGACGCTCGGTTTAACACCGGACTTTAATGACAGCCTGCTTGAGGAAATTGCCTCATTGGTAGAGTGGCCGGTGGTGATGCAGGCAAGCTTTGATGAGGCGTTTTTAGATGTGCCCAAAGAAGCACTCATCTATACCATGAAGGACGATCAGAAGTATGTGCCGTTGTTGAACAAAGACGGCTCCCTGTCAAACCAGTTCCTGTTTGTTAGCAACATAGACAGTAGCGACCCGAAACAGGTTATTGATGGTAACGAGAAAGTCATTCGTCCCCGCCTTGCTGATGCAGAGTTTTTCTTTACCAGTGATAAAAAGCACAGTCTGGAAAGCCGTTTGCCTAAGCTGGCAAGTGTTCTGTTCCAGAAGCAGCTTGGTACTCTGGAGGAAAAATCACAGCGTATTGCGGCGTTAGCTGGTCAAATCGCATCGGCAATTGGCGCGAATGCAACTCAGGCACAACGTGCAGGCTTGCTGTCAAAGACTGATCTCATGACCAATATGGTTATGGAGTTCCCGGATGTTCAGGGTGTGATGGGCATGTACTATGCGCAAAACGACGGTGAAGCGGCGCCAGTCGCACAAGCACTGTATGAGCAGTACCTTCCCCGCTTTGCCGGTGATAGCCTTCCCTCAACAGGGGTCAGTTCTGCCGTGTCTCTGGCAGACAAGCTCGACACACTGGTTGGCATTTTCGGTATCGGTCAGTTGCCTAAGGGTGATAAAGATCCTTTTGCTCTTCGTCGCGCCGCCATTGGTGTGCTGCGTATTATCACTGAGAATAACCTGGCGCTGGATCTTGCGTCTTTGGTTGATTCTGCCATTGATGTGTATGGTGACAAGCTGACGAATCAAGATTGCAAAGACCAGGTTGTAGACTTTGTATTAGGCCGGTTCGTGTCTTTGCTTCAGGATCAGGGCATTAGCATCGATGTTATTCAGGCAGTGTCAGCAAGGCGCCCTACTGCGCCCGCTGACTATGCAGCCCGCATTGATGCTGTCTCTGAATTTAAACAGCTGGAGCAGTCAGAGGCGCTCGCCGCCGCCAATAAACGGGTTGCCAACATACTGTCAAAGCAGAAGGTGTCGTTAGACAACACGGATGTAGATAAACAATTACTGAGCCAGAATGAAGAGGTGGCGCTGTATGATGCGCTCAGCGCCATTCAGGCAGATGTTGAGCAAAGCGCAGTCAGTCAGAATTACGGCGAGACATTGCGCTTACTGGCCACATTACGCGATGTCATTGATGCATTTTTTGACAATGTTATGGTCATGGCGGACGATGAGAAAGTGAGACGAAACAGGCTGAATTTATTGGCATTGTTACGTAAACTGTTTTTGATTACCGCAGATATTTCACTTCTGGCAAAGTCGTAATCAATGTTCCATGTTGCGGCGTCACGTATGGCGCCGTCCGCCCTCCTGGCTAGTTAAGGAGCAGTGTGTGATAAAACGAAGTATACTGTTATCGCTTTTTGTAATTCTTAGTGGGTGTAGTTCCAGTACTAATTTTCCCATACCCGGTGTGAATGACTCCCCTGATATCCAGTTTAATAAGCTGTATTTACGAGGCGTATTTAATTGGTGGGAAGCCACCTCCTCGTTTAACTTTCAGCAAAGTAGCACGGGCTGGTATGTTGACGTCGAATTGATTGCAGATGGTCAGCCCTATGATTTTCGGGTATCAGACGCAAACTGGACGCCAGCGCAGACTTGCGGTGCGAAGTATCCGGGTCAGCCAGTGAATACTGACAGTGTGATTTACATTGTCTGTAACCCTGGCGAAAAGAATCTTCAATTCACCCCGTCGACAACCGGTGTATACCGTTTTACGCTCACACCTGCCAGTGGTGATGAAGTGGCCCTGGTCGTCTCCAAACAGTAGCTCAGTGCTATTTTTTAGTTAGTCCAGCAACTGTTTTTTCCGCAAGGATGCGAACCTTCCCCGAACAAAGAAAAGCAATGACGAATGCTGCCGGCCAGGCAAGTAGAAAGGCATGCACCCAGCTACCCACAAAATTACTCTCCAGCCCAATATTAATGAATGTTACCCACCCAGACATCAACACTGAAAGCAGTAATGACATGTAGAATGAGAAGAAGAAGCGCATAGAAAGATTTTGCATACCAAACCTGTGATTAACCACTTTTGTCTTACTATGTTCCACGTGAAACACACTGAAAAATGATATTTTAACAGCGCATAATTCTTTGTAACCGCAATTCACCTCAACAATTATGCACTTGTTCATACGGATAATTGAATTTAAAAAACTCTTGGTAATGCTGACCTAGCTAACAAGTATCAGTGTCAGGTAATTCCCCTCTTACTCGCACCTAGCTATCAAACGCTATATTGACTCATAGTCTGCAAGGTCACTGCGTAACTATTTCCATCTTATGTTATTAACCATGCAATCAGCTGTGTGCTCCTCACTAAGAAGTCAGATTACCTTTCTCGACTTATATAACGGCATAAAAAAGGCCAGCTCTATTGGCTGGCCATTTTATGATTTAGCTACCTTTACCAGAGACTATACGTCCAGGTTTGCTACCTTAAGTGCATTAGCTTCGATAAACTCACGACGAGGCTCAACATGATCACCCATCAGCGTAGTAAACAACTGGTCACAGGCAATGGCATCTTCGATGGTCACTTGCAGCATACGACGTCCTTCGGGATCCATCGTCGTTTCCCAAAGCTGCTCTGGGTTCATCTCACCCAGCCCTTTGTAACGCTGTATATACTGACCACGCTTAGCTTCACCCATCAACCAGTCAAGTGCATCCTTAAATGCTTCTACTGGCTGTTTGCGGTCATTTCTACGCACAAATGCGTTGTTATCCATCATGTTATTAATAGAGTGATTAAGCTCTTTTAAGCGCTCGTACTCGGTCGAATCAATAAAGTCATGCCCGATGTGGTACTCGTAATCAATACCATGCATGCGCATTATGATGGTGATATAGAATTCGCTGAGTTCGTTGTCGCGACGAATTTCATGGCGATAGGTTGCACCATCATTCTCACGCTCAGTGAGTTGCTCAACAAAGTGCTTAGCAATATTGTCCAGCTTCGTGTCATCTTTGAGATCAGTGAGATCGATAGTTGGCGTATAAATCATTCTATAGAGAATGGTTGCTGGCATTACGCGACGCATTCTCTCAATCATTTTATCGGCAGCCTGGTATTTTTTAACTAGCTCTTCGAGGGCTACACCGCTGATACCCGGGTCGTCATCACTGGTATGCAGTGACGCACCATCGAGTGCAATAGACGTTAGATAATTGATCAGCGCGTCATCATCTTTAAGATACTGTTCCTGCTTGCCTTTTTTAACTTTATACAAAGGTGGTTGCGCGATATAGACATACCCACGTTCAATAATTTCAGGCATTTGACGGTAAAAGAAAGTCAGTAGCAGTGTACGGATGTGCGAACCGTCAACGTCAGCATCCGTCATTATGATGATACTGTGGTAGCGAAGCTTATCCGGATTGTACTCGTCACGACCAATGCCACAACCAAGCGCAGTGATCAGCGTCGCGACTTCTTGGGAAGACAGCATTTTATCAAAACGTGCTTTTTCTACGTTCAGGATTTTACCTTTTAACGGCAAAATAGCCTGATTTTTACGGTTACGACCTTGTTTCGCTGAACCACCGGCTGAGTCACCCTCCACAATATACAGCTCACTGAGCGCCGGATCTTTTTCCTGACAATCTGCGAGTTTGCCGGGTAAGCCGGCCAGATCTAACGCCCCCTTACGGCGAGTCATATCACGGGCTTTTCGTGCTGCTTCACGAGCACGCGCGGCATCGATGATCTTATTTGCTATCACCTTACCTTCTGTAGGGTGTTCGAGTAGGAACTCTGCCAGCTTTTCGTTCATCGCAGACTCAACTGCCGGGCGAACTTCAGAAGAAACCAGTTTATCTTTAGTTTGAGAGGAGAATTTAGGGTCGGGTACTTTCACAGAAATTACCGCTGTCAGCCCCTCTCGAGCATCATCCCCACTGGCACTGGTTTTGGACTTTTTATTCAGTCCTTCAGCTTCCATATAGTTGTTTAACGTACGCGTAAGCGCACCACGGAAACCTGCCAGATGCGTACCGCCATCACGTTGTGGAATGTTGTTAGTAAAGCAGAATATGCTTTCCTGAAAGCTGTCATTCCATTGCATTGCCACCTCAACCGAGATGCCATCATCCCTTTCACTGCTAAAGTGAAACACTTTTTGATGGATGGCAGTTTTCTTATCATTCAGATACTCAACGAAGGCCTGTATACCACCATCATATTTGAAATGATCTTCACGGCCATCACGTTCGTCTTTCAGTCGAATAGACACACCAGAGTTAAGAAATGACAGCTCACGCAGGCGCTTAGCCAGAATATCGTAATGAAATTCGGTGTTGGTAAAGGTGTCATGACTCGGCCAGAAGCGTAGCATGGTACCCGTTGAATCCGTGTCACCCATAACGCCTAGCGGTGCTTGGGGCACGCCGTGCTGGTATTCCTGCTCATAGGTTTTACCCGCGCGTCTGATACGAAGTTTCAGTTTGCTGGACAACGCATTCACTACAGAAACACCTACACCATGCAGGCCCCCTGATACTTTGTAGGAGTTATCATCGAATTTACCGCCTGCATGAAGTACAGTCATGATCACTTCAGCCGCAGAGACGCCCTCTTCTTCATGAATTTCGGTAGGGATGCCTCGACCATCATCTGATACTGCAACGGATCCATCGGTATGGATTTGAACAGTAATCTCCGAGCAGTGTCCTGCTAATGCTTCGTCGATTGAGTTATCAACAACCTCGAAAACCATATGGTGAAGTCCGGTCCCATCGTCCGTATCACCGATGTACATTCCTGGGCGCTTTCTTACCGCATCAAGTCCTTTGAGTACTTTGATACTCGACGAGTCGTAGTTGTTCTGCTCTGACATACTGTCTTTTACTCCTCTTTCACGCTTCCATGTTCCACGTGAAACATTTTCTTATCTTCATATTTTTCAATAAAGTCGAGTTGCGACTTCTCAATTGCTGTGACGAATACCTGCGTATCAACCTGCAATAGGCCATCGATGAATCGTTCTCGCTTGTCGCTGTCTAGTTCCGCACCGACATCATCGAGTAAGAATATTGATTTGCGTGACGTTAACTGAGTAAACAGGTTTGTTTGCGCAAGTTGTAACGCCGCAACCGCCATTCTTAGCTGTCCTCGGGATAATATCTCCTGGGCATTAACCCCATCAATCTTTAGCCGCATATCGGCCTTATGAGGCCCCGATGATGTATGCCCTATTTTACCATCATACTCACGCTTTTTAACCAAGCTTTCGGTTAAAGACGCGTCTTTTTCCCAGCCTTTGTAATACGACAGTGTCACCGCAAACTCTGGCAAAAATTCACTGGCGATATTTTCGAAGTGATGGCGTAATTGCTCAACGTATCGCTGCCGAAACGCCGTCAAACGCTCTCCACATTCGACAAACTGCTCTTCCCAGTAACGGTTTTGCGGCGCACCCAAATCTGCCTGTTGCTTGATTAACGCATTACGATGACGAAGCAGTTTTCTGTATTGTCCCGCGTACTGATGGAATAATTGTTCCACGTGGAACAATCCCCAATCCAAAAACCGACGACGTTCTGACGGTGAACCCAGTATTAAATCGGTACTTTGAGGTGTAAAAAGCTGTACGGGAAGTAGGCTCACCAAATCGGCCAACCGGTTAGAATGTTCACCATTAATGCTACAGGTGAAGGGCTCATCTTCACGACGTTCTAATCCCACGCGATACGTTTCCCCCTGCTCGTTATGGCAAAGTGCAAAAACACTGAAGGACGCGGCATCATGATTAATAACGGAGCGATAGCGTTTGGTCCTGAAAGAACGACCAAAACCAAGAAAATAAAGACTTTCGATTAAAGAAGACTTGCCACTTCCATTTTTACCGCAAATTACGGTAAGTGCACGTGACGGTGTCAAAGAGGCACGCGGAATATTTCTAAAGTTGTGGAGCTGGACTTTGTCCAGTTTCATAGTAAAGCTCGAGCAGGAAGGTGTGTCATAAAGGGGGTATGGTTTAAACCAATACCCACTCCTTAATTAGCAGCTACTATACAGAGCTACAAACGCATCGGCATAATGACGTAAAGTGCCGCGTCGTCTTCCGCGTCTTCGATCAACGCACTGGCATTAGAATCTGAAAGGTTGATTTTGATCTTATCCGAAACCAACGCATTCATGACATCAATAAGGTAGGCAACGTTAAAGCCAATTTCGAGTTCATCGCCCTGGTAATCGACATCAACCATTTCCTCAGCTTCTTCCTGCTCAGGGTTGTTCGCAGTGATTTTCAGTTCACCTGATGCCAGGTTAAGACGCACACCGCGGAATTTTTCATTCGACAGGATCGCGGCTCGTGAAAACGCATCTTTAAGCACCGCTTTACTTGCCTGAACGACCTTATCACCATCTTTTGGCAGTACCCTGCGATAGTCAGGGAAACGACCGTCTACAAGCTTACTGGTAAAAATAAAGTCGGTAGAAAACATTCGCAGGTGATTAGCACCTATCTGAATTTTTATAGACTTATCATCCTCACCAATCAGACGGGAAATTTCCATGACACCTTTGCGTGGAATAATCACCTGACGCGCAGGCAACTGGGTTTCATAGGTAAGGCGACACAATGCCAGGCGATGGCCGTCGGTGGCCACAGTGCGGATGACATTTTCTTCGGTTTCAAGTGACATGCCATTTAAGTAATAGCGCACATCCTGCTGCGCCATTGAGAAAGACGTAGAGTCGATTAACCGTTTCAGGTCACTGCAAGACAGCTCAAATTCGACTTCCCCTTCCCAATCTTCAAGGTTAGGGTAATCGCTGGCAGACAGTGTCGATAAGGTATAACGTCCCCGACCAGCACGGATCAAAGCTTTACTGCCGTCGACGCTAAAATCAATTTGCGTGCCTTCGGCCAGCCCGCGAATGATATCAAACAGCTTTTTAGCCGGAACAGTGATTTCACCTTCCGTAAAATCGCCTTCCAGCTTAATACTGGAAATAAGCTCCACCTCGAGATCAGTGCCCGTTAGCCAAAGTGCGTCCTCACTTACTTTTATGAGAACATTGGACAGAATGGGTAGCGTATGACGCCGTTCGACGGCACCTGATACCAATTGCAGGGGCTGTAAAAACTTTTCGCGGCTAATGGTAAATTTCATCGCTCTTTGATCTCGCCTCGCGGTTGGTTAAGAAGACAATGTACGAATCAGATTCTTATAGTCTTCTTTTATATCATGACTTTCTTCTCTAAGCTGCTCTATTTTTCTGCAGGCATGGAGGACCGTTGTATGGTCCCGCCCGCCAAACGCATTCCCTAACTCAGGCAAGCTGTGATTGGTCAGTTCCTTGGCTAACGCCATAGCGACCTGACGCGGGCGCGCAACGCTTCTGCTTCTGCGTTTAGACAGAATATCAGCAACCTTGATTTTATAATAGTCAGCGACGGTTTTTTGTATGTTGTCTACCGTTACCAGTTTTTCCTGTAGTGCCAGCAAATCCCGCAACGCTTCACGTACGAAGTCGATAGTAATAGGCCGGCCGGTAAAGTTCGCGTTAGCAATCACGCGATTTAACGCGCCTTCCAGTTCCCGCACATTGGAGCGCAGTCGCTTAGCGATGAAAAAAGCAACTTCATTTGGCAACTGAATTCTGTTTTCGGCCGCTTTGCGCATGAGAATGGCGACCCGTGTTTCCAGCTCAGGCGGTTCAATGGCGATCGTTAATCCCCAGCCGAATCGGGATTTCAATCTGTCCTCTACACCGTCAATTTCTTTAGGGTAACGATCAGAGGTAAGGATGATCTGCTGATTCCCCTCCAGCAATGCATTAAAGGTATGGAAGAACTCTTCCTGTGACCGTTCTTTATTGGCAAAGAACTGGATGTCATCAATAAGCAACGCGTCAACAGAACGGTAGAACCGTTTGAAGTCCTCAATAGCGTTGTTTTGCAGTGCCTTCACCATATCCTGCACAAAGCGTTCGGAGTGCATATAAACAATTTTAGCATCTGGACGATTCGCGATGATGCCATTCCCTACCGCATGCAAGAGGTGAGTTTTACCCAGACCGGTGCCACCATAAATGAACAAGGGGTTATAAGAGCCCCCAGGATTATTCGCCACCTGTGTCGCCGCTGCCCGTGCCAGCTGGTTTGACTTACCTTCGACAAAGTTTTCGAACTTATACGTGGGATTGATATTACTCTTGTGCTTCATTCCCTCAGGAATAGGGACAACAGACGGCGCATTGCTCCCTCTGGCGACAGCAACGGTATTGGTCGCTTTCTCGTCATTCTGCTGTACATAACCCGCATTCCCCTGAAACTGACCGGAGCCGGCTTCACGCTGCGCGGGTTTATCCGGAACGTCTTTAGGCGTCACCGAAGGACGTGAACGAACCGCCGTTGGCGCGTGATTTCGGCTCACGACATCCAGGCGCAGCGCAGGGGCATCGCTACCTGCAAACTCGGCAAGTAGCTGAGAAATTTTATCAAGGTATTTATCCCGGACCCAATCGAGAATAAAGCGGTTTGGCGCATAAAGCGCGAGCGATCCCGACTCTTCCTCAGATGATAATGGCCTTATCCACATACTGAATTGTTGGGTCGGCAATTCCTGTTTTAACCGCTCCAGGCAAAGATTCCAAAGTGACATAGGCGAACATAGCTCCGGTGCTCGCTGTAAGAACCAATAAATAAGGGGCCGACGGGCAATAGCGCACTCCGTCTAACGATAAGACCAATGCAACAGATATCGGGTAACAGCGAGAGAATTAGTTTTCTTTTTTCTTGTCCTGTGGATTATCCTCGCAAGCTGCTTCAATGTAAATATTGATCTGTTGCGATCTTTCTGATCAGAAACATAAACTTATGTATTTAAAGGATTAATTAAAAAATTAAAAATAAACCCTGCTACGATCGCAGATCACTGTATCGATGATCAGCGATATAGATCCGGATGATAATGTTACGTTTTTTACCGTTTTTAAGTGATGTCAACGGCAAACTGTGGATAATTTTATTTTATTTATTTTTTTATTCACAAACATGCAGCCTCAGGTCACCACATCGACGCTGATTATTTGTGTAATGCACAAAAAACCAACCAAAAAAGTGTTATTTCACCGCACAGGACATTGACATTAGGCCGCGAGATCTCTATAGTTCAGCGTCCTTTTTGAGTGGGCTTTCAGGCGGGCACAGCAAGTAGTTGGCTGTGTAATACCGATGAAACGCCTGAAGTTAATTAAACAAGTGAGACTTTGGTCATGAAAAGAACATTTCAACCGAGCAATCTGAAACGCAAGCGTTCTCACGGTTTCCGCGCCCGCATGGCGACTAAAAACGGTCGTAAAGTGCTGGCGGCTCGCCGTGCAAAAGGTCGTGCTCGTCTTTCAGCATAACCGATAGCGCTAGTCCAAAGTGGGTGAAAATCACTTTTCCAGGGAGTTACGTCTGTTAACTCCCTCCCACTTTACGCATGTTTTTGATAACGCCACCCCTGCTGTATCCCCTTCCTTTACCGTTTTAGCAAGAAAAAGTGATAACCCGACGCCGCGTCTGGGTATAACCATTTCTAAAAAACGCGTTCGTAAGGCACATGACAGAAACCGAATAAAACGACTGATCCGGGAAAGTTTTCGTCACAAGCGACAACACCTGCCCAATGTCGATATCATCGTGATTGGAAAAAGTGGCGCCGACAATCTGTCAAATCAGGAAGTGTTCACCATCCTGGAAAAGTTATGGAAAAAGTTAGCAAAGCGTTGCAGCGACTAACCATTGCCCTGCCCTTTTTCATCATCAAGTGCTACCAGTGGTTCATTTCTCCTATCCTTGGGCAACGTTGCCGGTTTCATCCAACCTGTTCATTTTACGCGCTTGAAGCACTAAAAACTCACGGATTGCTAATTGGCGGTTGGTTATCAATCAAACGCATATTAAAATGCCACCCTTTGCACGCCGGTGGTTTTGATCCGGTACCGGAAAAACAACAACAGAAACCCCCAAAATAAAGAGACCTCTATGGAATCGCAACGAAGTTTTCTGATAATTGGCCTTGCGCTGGTAAGTTTTTTACTCTGGCAGCAATGGCAGAAAGATTATGGGCCTCAGCCAGTCGCCCAGACGGAAATGTCGTCTTCTGAATCTCAAACCGCCGGCGCACAGAGCCAGGGAGTTCCGTCATTTGACGATTCCGCATCCGGCAACGCCACTTCAGCAGGCAATCAAAGCAGCGCAGATGTCCCCGTTTCGGATGCTGCACCTGCTCCTGTACAACAAAATACTGCGCGCACTATTGTTGTTCGCACCGATACACTGGATTTGCGGATCGATTTATTAGGGGGTGACGTGATTGTTGCCGACCTGCTGAAGTTTCCGGTGAAACAGGGTGCCGAAGAACCGTACAGCCTGCTGCGCTCATCAAACGGGCTACATGTTGCGCAAAGTGGCCTGGTCGGTGCACAGGGTCCCGATGCAAGTGGTCAGGGCCGGCCTGTTTACCGCGCCGAGAAAGAAATTTATGAAATGACCGGCGATACACTTGAGGTTCCGTTAACCTGGCGCAACGATAAAGGCCTTGAAGTCACAAAAACCTTCACCTTTAACCGCGACAGTTACAATGTCGATGTCAGCTTCAGCATTACTAATAACACGGCTACCCCCGCTTCCGTGCAACAATATGCGCAACTTAAGCAGGATACACAGGTGGAGCAGGATGACAGCATGATGTTTATGCCCACCTACCGTGGTGCCGCATTCTCAAGCGAAGACGAGCGTTATACCAAATATGACTTTGGCGATATTGAAGATGGCAATCTGCGCCGTAAAACCGCGGCTGGCTGGGCAGCGATGCTTGAGCATTATTTCGTGTCTGCCTGGGTGCCACCACAGGATCAGACCAATACCATCTACTCTCGTAATCTGTCAGATCGCTATGCAGTTATTGGTTTTCTGGGCGAGCCTGCCACTATCCAGTCTGGCGAATCACAACGTCTGACCTCGACTCTGTACATGGGGCCAAAAGATCAGGATAACCTGGCGAAGCTGGCACGCGGCCTGGATCTGACGGTGGACTACGGCATCCTTTGGTGGATATCCAAACCCTTATTTCACCTGCTGCAGTTCCTGCACAGTCTGGTCGGAAACTGGGGCTTTGCCATTATCCTTATCACGATTATCGTGAAAGGCGCCATGTACCCGCTTACCAAGAAGCAATACGAGTCGATGGCGCGCATGCGTAATCTGGCGCCGAAGATGCAGCAGTTAAAAGAGCGTCATGGCGATGACCGTCAGAAGATGTCGCAATCGATGATGGAACTGTATAAAAAGGAAAAGGTGAATCCCATGGGTGGCTGTCTGCCACTGTTACTGCAGATGCCGATTTTCCTGGCGCTATACTGGGTATTCATGGAAAGTGTGGAGTTACGCCACGCTGACTTCATCCTGTGGATCACTGATCTGTCGGTGAAAGACCCGTACTTCGTGCTGCCAATCCTGACCGGCGCCAGCATGTACCTGTTGCAAAAAATGCAGCCAACCACCATTAGTGATCCGATGCAGCAGAAAATTATGCAGTTCATGCCGGTCATGATGAGTATTTTCTTCCTGTGGTTCCCGGCAGGTCTGGTACTTTACTGGCTGGTCAGTAATGTAATTACGCTTATTCAGGCGAGAATGATATACGCCAATATGGAAAAGCGTGGTATAAGTTCGAAATCATAACCTTCTGTACAGCCCGCATCACGCGGGCTGTTTTGTCTAAGAGGATAAACACGTGCCATCATTTGATATTGTTTCTGAAATCAACATGGAAGAAGTGCGCAACGCCACGGAAAATGCCAGTCGTGAACTGTCCACACGCTTCGACTTTCGCGGTGTTGATGCCAGTTTTGAATATAAAGACAAAACCGTTGTCATGACCGCGCAAGCCGAATTCCAGCTGCAGCAAATGGAATCGATGTTCCGCGGCGCCTGCGCGAAACGGGGGGTTGATACCTCCGCACTGGAAGTAAAGCCTTTTGATCACCATGGCAAAACGTATCGCCAGACCATCATCTTCAAAGAAGGGATAGAGCAGCCCATCGCCAAAAAAATCGTTAAGCTGATTAAAGACAGCAAAATGAAAGTACAAACGGCGATTCAGGGCGACGAGTTGCGGGTGACCGGCAAGAAACGTGATGATTTGCAGCAGGCCATGGCGCTGGTAAAAGAGTCCGATCTGGGTCAGCCGTTCCAGTTTAAAAACTTCCGCGATTAATCATGACAGATAGCGCCTTTTCATCAGAGACCATCACCGCCCAGGCCACCGCACCAGGTCGTGGTGGTGTGGGTATTGTGCGGGTATCCGGTCCACAGGCTGGCAACATCGCTGAGGCACTGGTAAAACAATCGCTGCCACCGCGTCAGGCTGTGTACACCCCTTTTTATGATGCGCATGGCAATGTCATTGATCAGGGGCTCGCTCTGTACTTTGTAAATCCGCACTCCTTCACCGGTGAAGACGTGCTTGAGCTGCATGGTCATGGCGGGCAGGTGGTAATGGATATGCTGCTTAATGCCGTACTGGCCACTGGCAAGGCGCGTCTGGCGCGACCGGGAGAGTTTTCAGAACAGGCGTTCATGAATGATAAGCTGGATTTGGCACAGGCCGAAGCCATTGCCGATTTAATCGATGCCAGCTCTGCACAGGCAGCCCGCAGTGCCATGCGTTCATTGCAGGGGGATTTTTCCCAGCGCATTCATGCCTTAAGTGATCAGATTATTCATCTTAGGATGTATGTGGAAGCCGCCATCGACTTTCCCGACGAGGAAATTGATTTTCTTGCCGATGGTAAAGTGGCAGCAGATTTATCCGCCATTGTCGAAAGCCTGGACAGCATTATGCGACAGGCCAAGCAAGGCAGTTTGCTGCGCGAAGGTATGCAGGTGGTGATTGCCGGACGACCTAACGCCGGTAAGTCCAGTTTGCTTAATAGCCTGGCCGGTCGTGACAGCGCCATCGTTACCGATATCGCCGGTACAACCCGGGATGTATTGCGTGAGCACATCGATATAAACGGCATGCCAGTGCACATTATTGACACGGCCGGCTTACGGGACAGCCCGGATAAAGTAGAAAAAATCGGCATTGAGCGGGCCTGGCAGGCCATTGAACAGGCCGATCAGGTGCTGTTTGTGGTCGATGTATCACAAACCAGCACCATCGATCCCTATGACATCTGGCCGGAGTTCATGCAAAAGTTGCCCGCCGGGATCCCGGTCACGGTGATTCGCAATAAAGCCGACCTGGTGGATGAATCCATTGGCCATCAGCATGTCACGACAGCGCACGGGGATATCGGCGTGATCAGCTTATCTGCACGTTCGGGCAAAGGGGTGGACCTGTTACGCAAACACCTGGCCGATACCATGGGTCTGGATACCACCACAGAAGGCCAGTTTATTGCCCGCCGCCGGCACCTTGATGCTCTTGGTCAGGCCCATACACATATACAAAGTGGTCAGCAGCAACTGCTGGACAACATGGCCGGTGAGCTGCTTGCAGAAGAGCTGCGTTTAGCCCATCAGTACTTAAGCGAAATCACCGGTGAATTTACCTCCGACGATTTGCTGGGTAAGATCTTCTCTTCTTTCTGTATTGGTAAATAGTATGAGCACCCGTTATTCCATCATTGTTGGTTCCATGCTGGGCGCCGCTGAATATGTGGCTGATGCACTGGCCGAGGTCATTCGTGAACACAATGGCCAGGCTGAGATTCACCTTGAGCCAGCACTGGACGACATTCCCAAAGACAGTGTCTGGGTGGTTTGTACATCTACGCATGGCGCCGGCGACTTGCCGGATAACATTCAGCCGTTTGCCACCTCACTGGAAAACACCGATCTCAGTGATATTTCAGCGTATATCGTGGGCCTGGGCGACAGCAGCTATGACACCTTCTGCTTTGGTGCCGAAACCATGGAAGGACTGCTCAGGAAAGGTGGCGCCACCTTGCTGGAAAAACCGCTGCATATTGATGTTCTGCACCACCCTATTCCTGAAGATGAAGCCGTGAACTGGTTTCGATCCAGGATACGTAGCTAATGCTATGACATTAAACGATGCAGAGCGTGCCGCCTTACACATACCGCTTGCCAATGATGCACGCGTATTATACTGCCTGGGACTCAGACCTGACGCGAATGAGAAAACCGGCGCCAGTGCGCCCCTGGACTATCGCGCATTGCTGACACTGTTAAATGCGGATAACAAAGATGCCCCTTATCAGCGCGGTCGCCAGATCAACAGCTTATTAAAACAGCTGGACAGCGCGGGGTTAGTTACCCTTGTCAGCGGGACTGACTTTGAACATTCGCTGAACGGTCAGCAGGTGATGCTGCCGCTGTGCAAACTGGCGCAGTCTGCTTTTGAGACTCTGCATTCCACCCACACTGGTATGACGCGTCACTGGCAACCCGACAACGCTCTGTATAAAGAGCTTACAGCCTTAATGGGCGTCATCGACAGTGACTTTGATGACCAGGATGTGGGCGAGTTCGTGGCCTACTGGCTAGGGCGGCCAGACGCGGTATTCAGTTTATTTCAGTGGACTCAGAAGTTTGCCTACAGCATGCGTAAAAAGCGTCTCGCGGCCGGTTATGTGCCAACCCGTCGCGTAGGTAACCAGACCACCAAGGTTGCAGCCGGTGTCGAAGCGGATGATAATGCCCGTAAACTGGTAGAGAAATACGCCGCCAAGAAGCCTGAATCGTAATTATGGAATCAATTAAAGATCGCATCGCTAATCTCGCAAGAGCGATGAACAAAAAGCCAGAGATGGACGGTGAGTACATCGACTATCCGACGCTGCGCAAACAGTACGAGCAACAGGCCAGTCAGGATATTCAGGCGTTGCAGCAACGTACCAAGCAGGAGCGCATAGAAACCATTCATGGTCGTTCCGATCTGAATCCCAAATGGACCTTTGCCAACCTGATAGAAGACAGCGATGATGTAATTGAGGCGATTTCGATAGCCAAATCCTTTATTGCTGCGCATGATGATCCGTCCTGGCGTCAGAGTGGCTCGCATATGATGCTGTTCTATGGTGACTATGGCCGTGGCAAGTCGCACATAGCAGGTGCTATGGCCCATCAGCTAATTGAACAGTATGAAATCTCGGTACTCTACCGGCAATTATCTACGCTGCTGGAAATGCGTTATTTCTCTTACGATTACAGTGCAAAGGACAATATTGGTGAGAAGTTCCGTGAAGCCAATCAGGAACTGCTCGACGTGGATCTGCTGATTCTGGATGAGGTATGCGTCAACGAAACCGTTCTGAAGAAAAATACCCAGAGCTGGCTGGGTAATCTGCTGCGCCAGCGCCTGGTTAATAAGAAAAACTGTATTCTCATCACTAACCATAACCTGCAGGATTTAGAACAGGCTGTCGGGCGCTACTGCTTTGAATCCATCAAGGAATACGATACCTACAAGGTCAGATTCTCCGGACCCAGCCGACGCACAGCCGTCTCCCAGGAGGATGATCCACACTCGGCTCCTCAGGGCTATCAGCCCAATCAAATAAAATAGGCATTTAAACCTTCCGCGTTTACCCAGCGACTAAAACCAGGATAGCCACTATCTTTAGGTATACGGTGTACAAATCGACGCTGCACACCGTTGTCGCATAAACGAGGAATCACTATGACCATCACTGCCCTATGTCGCACCGCACTACTCAGCGCTCTGTTACTCACGCCTGAGGCATTTGCCAGACAGATTGAACGGACCTTCAACGCATCACCGGGTGGCACGCTTGAAGTGCAGACACAAACCGGGAGTATCCACGTACAAACCCATGACAGAAACGAAATCCTCGTCGACATTGAAATTGAAGGTGATGATGAAGACGACTTTAGCCTTGAGTTTGAGCACGAGGGTGATGATCTGACCATCATCGGTGAAAAAGAAAGTACGGGCAGCGGCTGGTGGGGCGGGAACCGCCTGAGAGCCAGCTTTACCATTACCGTCCCCAGAACCTTTGATCTCGACTTACACACCGCCGGCGGGCGCATAGAAACGGAGGATCTTAAAGGCGACGTGTACGCCCGCACATCAGGCGGCTCAATCATTATCGGTAATATAGAAGGCGATGTGGATTTAAGAACGTCTGGGGGCTCTATCCGTACCGAGGATATTGTTGGTGAAATTGATGCCCACACCTCCGGTGGCAGTATTGATGTGACGTTTGCAAAGCAACTTACGCAAGATGCGACGTTACGAACGTCTGGCGGCAGCATTAAGGCAAGATTGCCCGAAGATGTGCAGATTGATCTTGATGCATCAACCAGTGGCGGGCGTGTTACTACCGAATTTAACGTTGACGGACGAATAAAAAAGCGATCCATTGATGGTGAGATCAACGGCGGCGGTCCCCGCCTGACACTGCAAACATCTGGAGGAAGCGTCCGTGTGGACAAGATCTAATCCACACCCTGATCAGCGATCACGCCCGTTAAATGCGGGCGTTGTTGTGATCGCACGATCGTTTGGCAAACAACTTATCCCCACGACGATCACAAATTGATCAGAGATGTGGATATGATCCCCCAGAGCACTGTGTATAAGCTTTGATCTAATTTTGTATGAATTGAGCGGCAGATCGCAATGTGGATAACAAAGGGGGTTATACACAGGATCTGATCCTACTTATGGATCCACGTTTCCCAAACTTATTAATCTCGCAAGTAACTGAAAATAATAGTTAATAAACACTTATAAACAGATCTGTGCGATCCTAATAACAATAAAAATAAGAGATCATATAAAGATCTTAAGATCATAAGAGCCGATCGCACGAGCACACTGCCGCAGTTTTGAAGAAAATTTAACCGTTTTCTTATCGCGCTATCTCAGCTAAAATACGCGCCCTTTTTCCGTACAGACCGGGATCAGGCCACATTTTTCTACGTGCACGAGGTTACTATGTTTTATCAGCAAGCGTTTGATGTCATCGTTGTCGGTGGCGGACATGCAGGCACCGAGGCCGCCCTGGCCGCTGCCCGGATGGGAGTTCGTACCCTGCTGTTAACGCACAACGTTGAAACCATTGGACAGATGTCCTGTAACCCCGCCATTGGTGGTATTGGTAAAGGTCATCTGGTAAAAGAAATCGATGCCTTAGGTGGTGCAATGGGCCTGGCGACCGATCACGGCGGGATCCAGTTCAGAACACTGAATTCCAGTAAAGGTCCGGCCGTGCGTGCAACCCGTGCCCAGGCTGATCGCAGCCTGTATAAACAGGCCATCCGAAACATTGTAGAAAATCAGCCTAATCTAACCTTATTCCAGCAAAGCGTGGATGATCTGATCGTAGAAAACGATCAGGTTACCGGTGTTGTGACCCAGATGGGGCTTAAGTTTCATGCCAAAACCGTGGTGCTGACCGTGGGTACATTTTTGGGCGGGACGATCCATATTGGCATGCAAAACTATCGGGGCGGACGCGCGGGTGATCCGCCTGCGATCGCACTGGCAGATCGGTTACGTGCCTTGCCATTTCGCGTAGATCGGCTTAAAACCGGCACACCAGCACGGCTTGATGCACGTTCGCTGGATTTCAGCGTGATGCAGGAACAACCCGGTGATAGCCCGGCGCCGGTGGTATCGTTTATGGGTAACCGCGATATGCATCCGCGCCAGATTTCCTGTTATATCACCCATACCAATGAGAAGACCCACGAGATTATCCGCGGTGGACTGGATCGCTCACCCATGTATTCCGGCATCATTGAGGGGGTGGGCCCGCGTTACTGTCCAAGTATCGAGGATAAGATCATGCGTTTTGCTGACAAAGATTCACACCAGATCTTTGTGGAACCGGAAGGTTTAAACAGCATTGAAGTTTATCCCAACGGGATTTCCACCAGTCTGCCCTTCGATGTGCAGATGGAGCTGGTACGCTCTATTAAAGGGTTTGAAAATGCCCATATCGTGCGCCCTGGTTATGCCATTGAGTATGACTATTTTGATCCGCGCGATCTGAAGCAAACCCTGGAAACCAAATATATCGACAATCTGTATTTTGCTGGCCAAATCAACGGCACGACCGGCTATGAAGAAGCCGGGGCTCAGGGCCTGGTAGCAGGTGCCAATGCGGCGCTGCGGGTGCAGGAACGAGAACCGCTGATCCTGCGTCGTGATCAGGCTTACATAGGCGTATTGATCGATGATCTCGCAACCATGGGTACCAAAGAACCGTATCGCATGTTTACCAGTCGTGCCGAGTACCGGTTGTTGCTGAGAGAAGACAATGCCGACATGCGTCTGACTAAACTGGGTCGTGAAATAGGACTGGTCGATGATGCGCGCTGGGCGGCATTTAACCGCAAAATGGAGCTGGTGGAGGCGGAACAGGAGCGCCTGCGTGGCCAGTTTATCCATCCCGAGCATGAAGCGGCAGCGGCCCTGAATGATATGCTGAAAAATCCGGTAAGTCGCGAACACTCGCTGGAAGAGCTGATCCGCCGCCCGGAAATGACTTACCAGCAGCTCATGAGTATTGACTGTCTGGGGCCGGGCGTGGCCGATCCTATTGCAGCCCAGCAGGTTGAGATCCAGATTAAATACGCCGGCTATATTGCCCGTCAGTTAGACGAAATTGCCAAAGCGCAGCGCCACGAAAATACGCTGTTGCCGTCGGACCTGGACTACAGCCGGATATCCGGATTGTCCAATGAGGTTATTGCTAAACTGTCCGATGCCCGTCCGGAGACCATCGGCAAAGCATCACGCATTTCCGGCGTCACGCCTGCCGCCATTTCCCTGTTGCTGGTGTACATGAAAAAGCACGGCATTTTACGTAAGCAGGAATCACTGTCTGCATGAATAACACGGTGAATCTGAAAGACAGACTTGGCGAGATCCTGGACGCGGGCTGCAAAAACCTGGGCGTGCAGTTGCATGACGAGCAGCGCAGCGCGCTGGTAGGCTATGTGCTGCTGATGGACAAATGGAACAAAGCCTATAACCTCACCTCGGTGCGTGATCCACAACAAATGATGGTGCGTCATGTGCTGGATTCACTCAGCGTGGCGCCGCATCTTCGTGCGTCGCAGGTGATTGATGTTGGTACGGGTCCCGGACTGCCAGGGATCCCGCTGGCCATCATGCAACCGGGAACTCACTTCACGTTGCTCGACAGTCTGGGAAAGCGTGTGCGCTTTTTAAAACAGTGCGCCTACGAACTACAACTTGAGAATGTTACGCCCATTCAGTCCCGGGTAGAGGCCCACACGCCGGATACCCCCTACGATGTGGTATTAAGTCGGGCCTTTGCATCACTAAAAGATATGTTGCACTGGTGTGCGCATCTGGTAGATTCAAAGGGACAATTTCTTGCTCTGAAAGGTCAGTTTCCTCAGTCAGAGCTAGACGAAGTGAGTAATCACTTTCATATTGACGATATCATCAACGTGGATGTTCCGGATCAGGACGGCGACAGACACCTGGTATTTATCAGCAAAGCGTAACGGGATTCAGGGTGGCAAAGGTAATCGCAATTGCGAATCAGAAAGGCGGTGTGGGTAAAACCACAACGGCGGTGAACGTAGCGGCATCCATGGCTGCAACAAAACGAAAAGTATTGCTGATCGACCTCGATCCTCAGGGCAATGCCACCATGGGTAGTGGTGTTGACAAGTATGATGTCGAGGCCACCGCGTATGAACTGCTGATTGAGGAAGCCGCTGCTGATAAGGTCATTATTCCTTCAACAACAGGAAAGTATGATCTCATCCCTGCCAACGGCGATGTTACCGCCGCTGAAATCAAACTGATGGAAATGTTTGCCCGTGAAGTGCGGCTACGCAATGCCCTTAACCCTGTGATGAACGATTATGACTTTGTGTTTATAGACTGTCCGCCATCACTGAATCAGTTAACGGTGAATGCACTGGCGGCTGCCGACTCGGTAATGGTGCCGATGCAGTGTGAATATTACGCACTGGAAGGCCTGACAGCGTTGATGGATACGATTGGCAAACTGGCCTCAGTAGTGAATCCGCAGCTTAAGATAGAAGGTGTGCTGCGAACCATGTATGATCCGCGCAACCGTCTGGCGAATGATGTGTCGGAGCAACTTAAACGTCACTTTGGTGAGCAGGTTTACCGCACGGTCATTCCCCGTAATGTACGGCTGGCAGAAGCCCCTAGTTTTGGCGCGCCCGCCATGTATTACGATAAATCGTCAACGGGCGCGAAGGCGTATCTGTCGCTGGCCGGTGAAATATTACGGCGACGGGATAAAGTCTCACCTGCCCCGGCTAAAGCCAGTTAATCACAAGAAATCATCGTCGTCGGCAACGATAACGTTAATGCCATAGAGGAAACTATGTCAGCGAAAAAACGCGGATTAGGGCGCGGCCTGGATGCGCTGCTTGCAACCAGTCAGTCATCATCTAATGCTCAGCCGGAAACCTCGGCCACGCACAGTGAACTGAGTACACTGCCTATTGAACATCTGGTGCCGGGCAAATACCAGCCGCGTAAAGATATGTCACCCGAAGCGCTGGAAGAGCTGGCATCATCCATCCGTTCTCAGGGTGTTATTCAGCCTATTGTGGTTCGACAGGTCGACAATCACCGTTTTGAAATCATTGCCGGGGAGCGTCGCTGGCGCGCCGCGCAACTTGCGCAACTCGATGAGGTGCCGTGTCTGGTTAAAAACGTACCGGATGAAGCGGCCGTGGCCATCGCGCTGATTGAAAACATTCAGCGTGAGGACCTTAATGCCATGGAAGAAGCTATGGCGTTAGACCGGCTGATGAACGAATTTTCTCTCACCCATGCCCAGGTCGCCGAAGCCGTCGGTAAGTCGCGTACCACGGTGACTAACCTTCTGCGTCTGAATAATCTCAACGATGATGTTAAGTTGCTGGTCGAGCACGGTGATATCGAGATGGGTCATGCCCGCGCATTACTGTCACTGGAAGGCGATGCTCAGTCTGACGCTGCACAAACTGTATCCGGCAAAGGTCTGACTGTGCGGGATACAGAAAAACTGGTGAAGAAACTACTGGAACCGGCTAAGCCTAAACCCGAAAAACCGATTGATCCTGACGTAAAACAGCTCATCGAACGCCTGTCTGAGAACCTCGGTGCAGAGGTCAATATTGCGCACAATGCGAAAGGCAAAGGGAAAATGGTCATTAACTTTAATGACTTGGATCAGCTAGACGGAATTATCTCTAAATTTCAATAAGTTAAATTTTCCTCGTGCGACGCAATTACACTGTACTGCGGTGGGTTACAGCGCGGGGTTTTTCAGGTACACTTGTTCGCCGTATTGGTTATTGAACAGGTAAATTTTCAGGATAACTTTCAAAAAGCGCTGGGTTGTTGAAAATAATCGGTAAAACAGTATACTTCTGACGCTTTTTGCAAGACGAGATGACATTGCAGCGCAGTAACACAAACAGACTGACAGCGCCCGGCAGAGAGCTGGCAAAAAAAGGCCTTCTTTTTCAAAGCGTCACTGCGTTTTTTCTGATTGTTTTATCGGCATTTTTTGGTTCAGCCGAGGCAGTCATCTCAATAGCGTCGGGAACGCTGATAAGTCTTCTGCCGTCAGCGCTATTTGCAGTATTCGCGTTTCGCTACGCTGGCGCAACGCAGCTAAAACAGGTCAATCAGAGTTTTGGCCAGGGGGCCAAGCTGAAAATGGCCCTGACAATCATATTATTTGTGGTTGCGTTTGCGGGCTTACAGGCTCACCCGCTTTTCGTATTGCTCGGGTACGCGATCACAGCAGTAAGCCACGTGCTTGCTATGTTCCGGCATGGTACATAAAAAACGATAACAGCATAACCAATGCGTATACGCCGCGACAGGCGCGCCGGACACTGAACAGAATTTATACTTTGCAACTTGGGTTAAAAAATGGCATCTGAATACACGACTACAGGATATATCAAGCACCACTTGACCAATGCCACCATGTGCTCAACCGAAAACGGAATTGCTTTTAACAAGGCCTGTTCTGATGCCGGTTTCTGGCAATGGCATGTTGATACGTTAGGCTGGTCAATTGTTCTTGGTATTTTCTTTTTATGGCTGTTTCGCAGCGTCGGTAAGAAAGCAACCACTGGCGTGCCGGGCAAAATGCAGGCCTTCATTGAGCTTATCGTAGAGTTCGTTGACGATAACGTAAAAAGCACTTATCACGGCAAAAGCGCTCTGATTGCGCCGCTGGCTCTGACCATTTTCGTCTGGGTGCTGCTGATGAACCTGATGGACTTGGTCCCGGTTGATCTGCTGCCATGGATTGCGGGGCAAATTGGCGCCGCTGGATTTGGCATGGATCCGCATGACGTTTACATGAAAGCCGTCCCTACGACTGACTTGAACCTGACCTTTGCGCTGGCGTTCGGTGTGTTCGTGCTGATCATCTACTATTCACTGAAAATGAAAGGCATTGGTGGCTTTGCCAAAGAGCTGACCATGCAGCCTTTCAATCACTGGGCCTTTATTCCGGTGAACTTCATTCTGGAAACCGTTACCCTGCTGGCGCGTCCTTTATCACTGGCGCTGCGTTTGTTCGGTAACCTGTACGCCAGTGAGCTTATCTTTATTCTGATAGCCACCATTGGCTACTTCCAGCTGCCGCTGCATTTCATGTGGGCAGTGTTCCATATTCTGGTATTGCCGCTACAGGCCTTCATATTCATGATGCTGACCATCGTGTATCTGAGTCTGGCGAGCGAAGACCATTAAGAAGTAACGGCTGTGCGGCTACAGCGCCTGGTGTTGATGTCGCACTGTCACAATGAGTAACGCTTTTAACTTTAACTTTAAATAACTTAAATCGGAGACGTAAATGTTATACATCGCTGCTGCACTACTGATTGGTCTGGGTGCCCTGGGTACCGCTATTGGTTTCGGTCTGCTGGGTGGTAAATTCCTGGAATCTGCTGCTCGTCAACCAGAACTGGCCCCTCAACTGCAAGTTAAAATGTTCATCGTAGCGGGTCTTATCGACGCCATCGCGATGATCGGTGTTGGTATCGCTCTTTACCTGTTGTTCGCTGTTGGTGCTTAACTTTCATACCCAAATTATTAGCGAACTATTAGAGGAGGGGCGATTGTGAATTTTAACGCCACTTTTATTGGTCAATTAATCGCCTTCGCTGTGTTCGTGGTGTTCTGCATGAAATATGTATGGCCACCGCTGATCGCAGCGATTGAAGAACGTCAGAAGAAGATTGCCGATGGTCTTGAAGCTTCTGAACGGGCAGAGAAAGACTTAGAACTTGCTCAGGAGAAAGCAACTGAGCAACTGAAAGATGCGAAAGCGCAAGCAGCTGAAATTGTCGAGCAGGCCAAAAAGCGTGCTAATCAACTTGTTGATGAAGAAACGCAGAAAGGCCGTGACGAACGCGAGAAGATTGTCGCGTCCGGTTATGCCGAAATTGAAGCTGAACGCAATCGTGCCAAAGAAGAACTGCGTCAACAGGTTGCCGTACTGGCAGTGACTGGTGCACAGCAGATTCTTCAACGTGAAATCGATGCACAAGCCCATAACGACATTGTTGAAAAACTTGTCGCTGAGCTTTAACGAGGGAGATGAGCCATGTCTGAATTGACAACCGTTGCTCGTCCCTATGCTAAAGCGGCTTTCGATTTTGCCGTCGAGCACAAGGCCGTCGACCAATGGCAGCAAATGCTGACATTTGCCGGCGCTGTTGCCCAGAATGAAGAAATGCATGCGTTGTTAACCGGTGCCATGGCATCTGAACAGCTTGCAGAAATCTTCATGAATATCTGCGGTGAAGAGCTCGATGAAAATGGCCAGAACCTGATTAAGGTACTGGCGGAAAATAAACGTTTGGCTGCCCTGCCCGACATTGTCGTGCTATTCGATGCTTACAAAGCAGAATACGACAAAGAAGTTGAAGTCGATGTGACTTCGGCGGCAGAGCTCAGTGACACTCAGCAACAAGAACTGAGTAAATCACTGGAAGAACGTTTGGCACGTAAAGTGAAGCTTAATTGTAACGTGGATCCTGACCTGATCGCGGGACTGGTTGTAAAAGCCGGTGACACCGTAATTGATGGTTCCGTCAAATCGAAATTGAACCGTCTGTCAGACGCGTTGCAAGCATAACGGGGATAAGAGCATGCAACTTAATTCCACTGAAATTGCAGAACTGATCAAGAAAAGAATTGAGAAGTTCAATGTAGCCAGTGAAGCACGCAATGAAGGCACCATCGTCGCAGTAACCGACGGTATTATTCGTATTCACGGCCTGGCCGATGTAATGCAAGGTGAGATGATTGAGCTTCCTGGTGGTCGTTATGCAATGGCACTGAACCTTGAGCGAGACTCAGTCGGTGCGGTTGTAATGGGTCCTTATGCGGACCTGCAGGAAGGTGTAAAAGTCCAGTCTACCGGGCGTATTCTGGAAGTACCGGTAGGTCGTGCCCTGCTTGGCCGTGTTGTAAACACGCTGGGTGAGCCGATCGACGGTAAAGGCGCAATCGATGCCGACAGCTATGAGCCGGTAGAGAAAATTGCACCAGGCGTAATCGAACGTCAGTCAGTCGACCAGCCGGTACAAACCGGTTACAAGTCGGTTGACGCCATGATCCCAATTGGTCGTGGTCAGCGTGAGCTGGTCATCGGTGACCGCCAGACGGGTAAAACCGCGATGGCCGTCGATGCCATCATCAACCAGAAAGGCACCGGCATTAAATGTGTGTACGTAGCGATTGGTCAGAAAGCCTCGACCATCTCTAACGTGGTACGCAAGCTGGAAGAACATGGCGCGATGGAACACACTATCATCGTTGCGGCGTCTGCCTCTGAGTCTGCGGCATTGCAGTATCTGTCTGCCTACTCGGGTTGTACGATGGGTGAATTCTTCCGTGACCGCGGTGAAGATGCCCTGATCGTTTATGATGATCTGTCTAAGCAGGCCGTTGCCTATCGTCAGATTTCACTGCTGCTGCGTCGTCCGCCAGGCCGTGAAGCTTACCCAGGTGATGTTTTCTACCTTCACTCACGTCTGCTTGAGCGTGCTGCACGGGTTAACGCAGATTACGTTGAAAAGTTCACTAACGGTGATGTGAAAGGCCAGACCGGTTCACTGACGGCACTGCCAATCATTGAAACCCAGGCGGGTGACGTATCGGCATTCGTACCGACCAACGTTATCTCAATCACTGACGGTCAGATCTTCTTAGAAACTGACCTGTTCAACGCAGGTATCCGTCCGGCCGTAAACGCCGGTGTCTCGGTATCGCGTGTTGGTGGTTCGGCACAGACCAAAATCATCAAGAAGCTGGGTGGCGGTATCCGTCTGGCCCTGGCTCAGTATCGTGAACTTGCTGCGTTCTCGCAGTTCGCGTCTGACCTTGATGAAGCAACCCGTGAACAGCTTGAGCACGGTGAGCGCGTTACCGAACTGATGAAGCAGAAGCAGTATACGCCACTGTCGATTGCAGACATGGGTGTGTCACTGTTCGCCGTTGAAAAAGGCTTCTTAAAAGATGTTGAGCTGAACAAGATCCTGGATTTTGAAGCAGCCCTGCACTCTTACATGAACAGCGAACACGCTGAGCTGATGAAGACTATCAACGAATCTGGAAATTACAACGACGAGATTGCCTCTAAACTGAGCGACGCTTTAACCAAGTTTAAAGAAACGCAAACGTGGTAATCGGCGGGCCGGCATTGTCGTAAGACACTGCCGGCATCAACGTTAAGTAATTGGAGAGATAGTCATGGCCAGCGGTAAAGAAATAAAAGGTAAGATTGGGAGTATTAAAAATACTCAAAAGATTACCAGCGCGATGGAAATGGTTGCGGCGTCTAAAATGAAAAAGGCGCAGCAGCGCATGGCCACAGGCCGTCCATACGCACAAAATATGCTTAAAGTGATTGGTCACATTGCCAACGGTAACCTCGAATACCGCCATCCTTATCTGGAAGAGCGTGAGGTTAAGCGTGTTGGTTATATTGTGATTTCCACTGACCGGGGCTTATGTGGTGGTTTGAACACCAACGAATTCAAAATGGTTACGCAGGAAGTGAAGAAGTGGCGTGATCAGGACGTTGAAGTTGATTTTGCAGCGTTAGGTGCAAAAGCGTGTTCGTTCTTCAATCGGTTCGGCGGCCAGTTACTGGCGGCAGAGTCCGGGTTAGGAGACAAACCATCGGTAAGCGATGTGGTGGGCGTTGTTCGCACCATGCTGCGAGCTTATGATGAAGGCAAGCTGGACCGGGTTTTCCTGGTTTACAACGACTTTATCAATACCATGTCACAAGAGCCGGTGAGCAACCAGTTATTGCCTTTGCCCAAATCTGAAAATGAAGATTATCACCATCGCTGGGATTACATCTACGAGCCGGATCCAAAAGCCATTTTGGAAGCATTAATGGTTCGTTACATTGAATCTCAGGTGTATCAGGGCGTTGTGGAAAATGCCGCGTCAGAACAGGCGGCACGGATGGTTGCCATGAAAGCAGCCACCGACAACGCAGGTAACCTTATTGATGACCTGCAACTGGTATACAACAAAGCGCGTCAGGCCGCGATCACGCAGGAAATCAGCGAGATTGTTGGTGGCGCATCAGCGGTGTAGGCAAAGGTTTAAAAGAGATAACGAGGACAAATTATGAGTCAAGGTAAGGTCGTCCAAATCATTGGCGCCGTTGTGGACATTGAGTTTCCACAGGATGCGGTACCAAAAGTTTACGACGCACTGCGAGTTACCGAAGGTGACTTATCCGGGTTGACCCTGGAAGTGCAACAACAGCTTGGTGGCGGTGTTATCCGTGCCATTGCTATGGGTACCACTGACGGTCTGCGTCGCGGACTGGCAGTAGAGAACTCAGGCGAGCCCATCATGGTTCCGGTCGGTACACAAACACTGGGCCGTATCATGGACGTGCTGGGTAACCCTATCGACGAAGCAGGCCCGATCGGTGAAGAAGAGCGTATGTCTATTCACCGCGCAGCGCCTAGCTACGAAGAGCAATCCAACTCACAGGAAATCCTGGAAACCGGCATTAAGGTTATCGACCTGATTTGCCCGTTCGCCAAAGGTGGTAAAGTTGGTCTGTTCGGTGGTGCCGGTGTTGGTAAAACCGTTAACATGATGGAGCTTATCCGTAACATCGCCATCGAGCACAGTGGTTTCTCTGTATTCGCTGGTGTGGGTGAGCGTACCCGTGAAGGTAACGATTTCTATCACGAAATGAACGACTCCAACGTACTGGATAAAGTATCGCTGGTATACGGTCAAATGAACGAGCCACCGGGTAACCGCCTGCGTGTTGCACTGACTGGTCTGACCATGGCGGAGAAATTCCGTGATGAAGGTCGTGACGTACTGTTCTTCGTTGATAACATCTATCGCTATACGCTGGCAGGTACCGAAGTATCGGCACTGCTGGGTCGTATGCCATCTGCCGTAGGTTATCAGCCTACCCTGGCTGAAGAGATGGGTGTACTGCAGGAACGTATTACCTCAACCAAGACAGGTTCAATCACGTCAATTCAGGCGGTATACGTACCAGCCGATGACTTGACGGATCCGTCGCCAGCCACAACCTTTGCCCACCTGGACGCAACAGTTGTACTGTCACGTGATATCGCCTCTTTGGGTATCTATCCTGCGGTAGACCCGCTGGATTCAACATCACGTCAGCTGGATCCACTGGTGATTGGTCAGGAGCACTACGATGTAGCGCGTGGCGTACAAACCGTACTGCAGCGTTATAAAGAGCTGAAAGATATCATTGCGATTCTGGGTATGGACGAGCTGTCTGAAGAAGACAAGCTAACGGTTGCCCGTGCACGTAAGATCCAGCGCTTCCTGTCTCAGCCGTTCTTCGTAGCCGAAGTATTTACCGGTGCGCCAGGCAAATATGTGCCTCTGAAAGACACTATCAGCGGCTTTAAAGCGATTCTTGATGGCGAGTACGACGATCTGCAGGAGCAGCACTTCTACATGGTCGGTACCATCGAAGACGCAGCGGAAAAGGCCAACAAAGGCTAAGGACGGTGCTGCTGGTGGATTAGCCACCAGCCACTACCCTTGCTTGCGTACCTAATTGGGAGGTTCTTATGGCAGCAATGACAGTACATCTGGATGTGGTAAGCGCGGAAGAAGAGATTTTCTCGGGCCGTGTTGAGCGCATTCAGGTGACCGGAAGTGAAGGTGAACTGGGTATCTATCCGGGTCACGCACCTCTGATCTCTGCTATTAAACCTGGAATGGTGCGTTTGGTGAAACAGCACGGTGACGAAGAAGTCATCTATGTTGCCGGTGGCTTCCTGGAAGTTCAGCCTGGCAACGTGACTGTTCTGGCCGATACCGCGGTGCGCGCGGAAGAGCTTGACGAACAGGCGGCAGAAGAAGCCAAACGACGTGCAGAAGAGCACATCGCCAACCCAGGTGCGGACTTTAATTATGCGGAGGCGGCCCACGAGCTTGCCGAAGCAATCGCGCAGCTTCGACTTATTAAGAAATTGCGTAATTAAAGAGTCTGATAGTTCAAAAGCCCGCTCTTCAGCGGGTTTTTTTATGTCATAATAGAGGTGCCGAGTCGCTTGCAGAGAGCACCAGAGTGCGGTGCATTATCTCACCCGGCTGATAACTTCGCACATGACAAAACGACGGGTAACGCAACGAAGATGGTGCCCGCAACTAAATAACGCCTGACAGACTGTACATGGAGCCTACGGTCACAGGTTTAATAACAAACAATATCAATGACAATACGTTCCTATGAGAGCCGCCTGTCAACACGAAACGTGTGGCTGTTTCCCTTGCTTTTCATCATCGTCACGATGACAGGGCATTATCTTTCCGGCGCCCTGCACTGGCCTGTAATTTCACCGGATCACCAGCGCGATTTTAATACAGCATTGGGAATTAGCCTGTTGACGGCCGTTTTTTGGGCTGGGCTGCGTGCCATCCATCAAAACGTGGCCAGCACGCTGATAGCCATACTAGTCAAGCGCCATCAACTGAGTGAATTTAACCGTCATCGCTGGACTCTGAGTCGCAAATTTAAGTGGCAATTAAGTCTGTGCTGCTGCCTCGCGCCGCTGATGCCGGCGCTTTATCTGGTAGATCAGGGTTTACTGCCGCGCATCGATGAGCCCGGTGTCTACATGATCACCCTGACAGCCATTCCTTTCTGGCTGTTATTACTCGTCTTTCTGTGGCAGACCAGCACCAATACCCGTTATATCTTTGCCCTTGCCTTTGATCAATCAGCATCACAACCCACCGATCTGGATACGTATAAGTCAGTCTTCGACATGGCGATCGCCAATGCCCGCTATGCACTTGGTGCTATCGCTATCCTGCCAGTATTCTGGTTCAATAAACCGATTCCTATGCTGGATATGATCATCGTCAGTATGGCTGGCAGTGTACTGCTGATATATTTATTTATTCCGGTATGGCAGGCGTACCGCAGAATTTCGGACCTGCGCCAGCGTATCAGGCTGGATGTTGAGCACAAAGTTACGAATATGGTCCGGGATCAGGCCAGAGGTGATGCCATTCCGGATTTTAGTTTCCGGCTGGAATCGCTGTTTCTTCTTCGGGATCAGGCTACAGATTTTGTACAAACCCGCCAGCGCCTGGGGTTTTTATTCAGCCTGACCTGGCTACCCTTGTCTCTGTTTATCGTTAACCTTTTCGAACGACTGATGTCGACATGATTGTCAGCGCCTGTGAGCCGCAGGCGCCCTCCAGCGTTCTACAAATACTTTCTGAAGTGAATAAAGCGGCGACACATCATCCTGATAAACCTGATGCATGCAATAAGCTATGGCCTCAAGTGTCGACAGGCTATTGATTTTTTGGGTATGGCGTATGTGGTAAGCTGAATCCGGCGGACTGGCAAAGTGATACGCTGGTAGCGCCTGCAAAAAAGGATGCTGATGCAACATTGCATAAGCCTGTTTCCAGCTGCCATCCAGAAACAGCCATTGTTTGACCGGCATCTCACTGAATGCTGTGTCTTCAAGTGGCCGGCTGTATTCGGCGGGATAAATCAGGGCGCTGGACGTGGCGTCACAGTGTATGCGAAGTTTCTGCATTGCGTCGGCATCTGACGTATTAATCACGGTAACCTTGCGTGAACATAATTGCGCCAGCCGGGCGGTATTCTTAGCATGTTTTTGTTCTTTTGGGTGCTGAAGAACAATGGCGGGCGCGGACAAGCAGGTCGGCGTAACAGCGGCACAGAGACACTGACTTGCCGGGTACTGACAACGGTCGCAATACGCACGCATGGTGTGGCCTCACATAAAAAGGAAGAGTATGCCCAACTTGCCCGCGTATACGCAAATTCAGCAAACACTTAAACTGGTGCCTGCAGGCACAGTGGTCAGCTATGGCCAATTGGCTGATCTTGCAGGGTTACCGGGACGAGCGAGGCTTGTCGGGCGATGTCTGAAAGAGGCGGGATCAGAAGCACTCCCCTGGCACCGGGTGCTCAGAGCCGATGGTAAAATTGCCTTTCCTGCCGGTAGCGATGCAGCCGGGGAGCAGCGTCAGCGGCTTATTGCAGAAGGGGTGATGGTGCGCAATTACCGGGTAAAGCTTAGCGAATTCGGCTGGCAACCGGACAGCTATACATTGCTGCACAGGCTGCAATTCTAAATAGTTTGCCTGCACCGGCTATTTTGGTTAGGTTTAACTATGTTACAGGAGTGAATCAGATAATGACGGAATCATCGCTTAGAACGATAAAAATAAAAGACCTGAAGCCCGGCATGTATGTCCATGAAATTCTTGATCACAGCGGTAAGCTGAAGGTTAAGAGCAGAGGGCGCGTAAGCAGTGATGCCATTGTCGCTAAGCTAAAGGCGCGCGGCGTTAAAGAAGTGGTGATTGACGAAGCCCGGCAAGATGATGATGTACCAAAGGATTCAACAGTGGCCGTGACGGTCGCGCCTGAGAAAGAATCAGAAGATCCCGGCAGTGCTAATGTCACAATAGAAGACGAACTCGCCCGTGCCAGAAAGCTGCATGCCAAAGGTAAGAATATTCAAAAGCAGTTATTGAAGTCGGTGAAAAAAGGCCTGCCGTTCGATAACGCAATCCCCCGTGATTTCTCGCACAGTCTGGTTGAATCTATTGACCGTAATCCCAATGCGCTGGTATGCCTGACCAAAATCCGTGAAAAAGATGATTACCTGTTAGAGCATTCACTGAATGTGGCTATCTTGCTGGCGAACTTTGGACGGCATCTTGGCATGAGTACCAAAGAAGTGGAAGACCTTGCTTATGCAGGCTTTTTGCACGATATCGGTAAAATTCAGATACCCGATGAGATCCTGCATAAGCCGGGCCGTCTGACCGATGCAGAAATGACGGTGATGAAAGAGCACGTGCAGCGAGGTGTTGACGTGCTGGTAGAGACTGGCATAAGCGAGGAGTTAATCAGAACCGTGAGCGAACACCACGAGCGGCTTGATGGCCTGGGCTATCCTGCCGGCGTGAGTGGCGATGATATCAGCCATACAGGGCGAATGCTGGCCATTGCCGATGTCTACGATGCACTTACCGCTGACAGGGTGTATAAAGCCGGTATGCCCAGCCAGAAGGCGTTTTCAATTTTGATGGCTGACAGCCCGCATAAATTGGATAAAGACCTGGTGCAGCAGTTTATTAAGTGCATGGGCGTGTACCCGATTGGAAGCCTGGTACTATTAAGTAACGAGCGTCTGGCGATGGTTATGGAGCAAACCGATGCCCCGCTTGCGCCTAAGGTGAAAATATTCTACTCGGTCAGAAATCAGCATTTTCTGGAACCCAAAGATTGTGATTTGTCTGCCGAGGCCAGTTTAAAAGTGGTAAAGGCTGCGCTTGGCAGTGATTACCGAATAGACGTGAATGGGTTTTTTGAGCGCGCTGTTGCCCCCCAGTAGTTACCGAATACCCATGTCAGTATGAATTCTGCCACCTGTTCCTATGTCGTCATATAGCAACAGCTAGCCCGGTAGAATTTACCGGGTATGTCTGTTTTTTCTTCACTATATTGTGTCTTATTTTTGCCTTTCTTTATTACAGGGCCCGGCAACTGTGGCTGCCAGAAGACTGACAGGAAACTGGAACAGTATTTGCGTTATTGAACCTTAATACCTATTCCATCAGAACGTGAGGAAGCTATGAAGAAAACACTTACGGTTGGTCTTGTCGCAGCATCGCTGGCAATAGCGGGCTGTGCAAATAATATGTCAAACACCCAAAAAGGGGCCGGTATCGGCGCCGTTGCCGGTGCCATTCTGGGTAAAGCCACCGGCGATCACGATAAAAGCCGGTATGCCTGGGGCGCGGTAGTGGGTGCCATTGCTGGTGGCGCAATTGGTAATTACATGGATAAGCAGGAAAAAGAACTGCGCGATGAGTTATCTGATACCGGCGTTGATGTGGTACGTGAGGGTGATAATTTGCGTCTGGTTATGCCGGGTGATATTACCTTTGCAACAGACAGTGCATCTGTCAGCCCCAATTTTAATCCAGTGCTTAACGACGTGGCAACGGTTATCAACAACTACGAGAAAACAGTACTGATGATTGAAGGTCACACCGACGACACGGGTGCCGCTGAATACAATCAGGCACTGTCTGAGCGCCGTGCCAATGCCGTAAAAGGGGTATTAACGAATTATGGCGTTAACGCCAAGCGTGTTACTACCGTTGGTCTGGGCGAATATGAGCCTAAAGTATCAAACAGCAGCGCCAGTAATCGCCAGAAAAACCGTCGGGTAGAGCTTGAGATCCAGCCTATTCGTCAGGGCGACGTATAACCAGTATCATGGGTGGCTAATGGCCACCCTTTTCAATGGCCTTGATTTGATCCGCAACATCCCCTGCTATGGCATTGGGAACCGGAATAGCCAGGTGATACTGCATTACCTTCCAGTTGCCTTCCTTTTTCTCCAGTACGCCGGTGCCACGCGTAATGCCTAACTTGTCATTGCGCAGCAGCTCATCAAACCACGCTACGTCTCCATCATCAGAAAAGTAAACATGCCGATTGTAAGGGTGATACGTCCACCCTGTCCCTTTATTAAAATGCGGCATGGCGTAGTCTTTAAATTCGCTTACCGTCCATACTTCACTGGCGTCCGTACCGATAAAGACAGCATCGGCGCTGAACAGTGAGAAATAATGTTCAGCATTGGCCTTTGCAGCGCTGTGATGAACCGAGTCGAGAACCTCATTTACTGCTTTTTCAGAGGCCTGACAGGTACTTATCATGCTGATGACAAGAAATAGTGTCGATAGCAGGGTTTTCATAATGCGTTCCTGGCGTTTCACATGAAACATATAAAGGCTATTAGGCATGGCAGACAACACAATTGCAACACTGACGGGAATCCAGGCAGGTAGAAATGGCAAACGCCCCTTTCGGAGCCTTATTTGTGACTACAGATGCCGCTGTACTAGCCTGACACCTATTTCAAAGCCACCTGGTTTTAGCAGTTTGTTAAGGATAGAAAGCCGGGGATCTATATGGCCTTTTTCGATATCACGGAGTGTTTTGTCAGAAATATTAATAAAGGCGGCATACTGGGTTTGTGTCATCCCATACAGGTTGATGCGTATTGCTTTGATGGTTTCACCGATTGATAGCTGACCGGCCATCACTTTATCGTTTAGCTCTTCGAGCAGTTTTTTCTTTCGCTTGCATAGCTTCAGTCGCAAGACAGTAGGGGAAGATAACGCTTATAACGCGAAGGTTGAGTCAGGGCAGGCTGCGCTGCCCTGTATTCTATTCAATATTCTGGATCTGATTATCGTTTTAATTTTCAAGATTCCAGCTATGACAGGGCTTGCAGGGTATTTATGACCCGTTTTTGAACCCTTTTACTCACCAGTGTACTCACCACAAAGAAATCGAAAAAATTTATGAAAAAAATTAAAAAAATGCTCAATTTCTAACTGGGAGAGTTGGGATATGGGAAACATAACTAACTATTTGCATCAGTACAAACACAATATGGTGAGTGCAAAGAGACATTCACAGACAGCAAGCAATCATCAAGAGTAATCCAAAATTGTAACTTTCTGCCCGCTTTGACCAGGTAACACTGGTCGCTAGCCCGAACATTTTTTAGAGTTGTACGTTCAATAGGTTTTGCTGACCTTGCTATATTAGCAAATTCTACTTTTTAGCCCTGTTTATAAAGTCCATAGATTTCATAAAAGCCCCTTTCGCTATGAGGTTGGTAAGTTTTAGGCGCTTGTCGCCTAAAGGCGCGCCATACCTCATGGCCAACACAGACTACGCAGAGAAAAGCCAGTCAAGCTAGAAATCGCCCGAAGGGTTGCGAAGCAAGGGGGCCCCGCTTGCGGGGTTCCGATTTATGGCTTTACAGGATTTGAACGAAGTGGTTTAGGGCTTAAATATGTTAGCCGTCTAGTACTTGGTTCGCATATTCAATATATTCATTTTTGGGTGTTCTTTTTTCCGACCATCTTCCTGTGAAGTCCTCTGGTCTGTCTCTATGGTTTACACTTGTAAGAACTAGCCTTTGTTTTGCCCTTGAAATACCAACAAAAAATGCGCACCTATTTGCAATCTGATCTCCAAAAAATATCTCTTCTTCAATAGCCATTATTATAGTTGAGTGAAATTCTAAACCTTTGCTTTTGTGTATAGTTAATATTCTTACCGCATGCTCATCAGAAAAGCGAGCTAATGCAGTTAGTAAATCAGGCTCTATTTCCAAAAGACCCTCGATTCGAGATTTAGTTTCAGCAACGATATCGCGTAATCTATCCTGAGATTCGTAATCTGCAGATAGAGTAACAAGCGTGTTTGTTCCGACATAATTCAGGAAACTCCTGACGGAACTCCACCATTCTGAATATCGATCCCCTAACTCCTTCGCGACTGTAATGGCTTCTCTTTGTTCTTTAAAAAACTGTCTTATACCTCGTCTATTCTTAGTGTTGATTTCATCTTGAGAAACTGGAATCAGCAGGTCCATTAATCTAGTCCATGCGTCAGGTTCTTTTTGTCCATACAAGCACGATAAATAGTCTACGATTAGTCTTGCAGCTGGTTCTACTGTAATATCTTGCATTTGTTGTTCGTTACGATAAGGAATTCTCCTAATCTCAAAAGCAGACATTAAAGGAGCTGCGTAGAGTTCTAATTGTTTGGAGACCAGGATGGCAATTTCGTTAAGAGGAATTCCCTCACGTCCTATCCAGTCTAAAATTGTGTCCGCAATATATTCGGCTTCTTCTTCAGCGTTGTTGAAATGGCTTACTGTAACCTCCCCATCCTCTCCCGTTAGTTGGTCTTCTTGCATTACAGAATCAGGATCGAGCTCACGAATTATTTCGTTCTGCAATCTAAGCAAGCGCGGTTTTGAACGAAAATTGCGATACATATTGAGGGGGATAGCTGAGAAGTCGTCAGCAAATGTTTGGAAAATTCCATCTAGTGCTCCAGCCCATCCCATTATTTTCTGTTTAGTATCACCTACCGCTGTTAGACGAATATCGGTGTTTTGAAAAACTATTTTTACGAGCTCGTATTGTTGGTTTGTACAGTCTTGGAACTCATCTAAAAAAACATCGGTATATGTTTGGCGAACTGCGCTACGGGCAAGATTGGAAGTTCGCAGAATCTGAGTTGCAAGAGGAACGAGTTCTTGAAATGTAATTTGCCTTCTTGTTATTTTTCTATCGCCAATCTTGTAATCTGCATCAAGAGCATCATTGCCAGTAAGTACTCCCCTGAATCTGTCAATGATACGCTTTGCAAAAGCATGAAATGTATAACTATCAAAGCGAGAGCCTAATTCAAAGCCGCAACGCTTTTGAATACGCTCCTTTAAATTTTTGCTTGCATCGACTTTGAAGGATATTGCTAAAATTCTTTTCGGATAGCGACACGTACCAGTTTGCAGCAAAAAATCTGCTCGTTGTGCTAGCATTTCTGTTTTACCCGCGCCAGGCCCAGCAGTTAAAGCTAGGCAACGAAGCTGCTCTTTAGCCGCTAGTAAAGCATTGGGTTCGAGCTCTAATCCATTTGCTGGCTGCCAGAGTTCAGTGGATATCACTCTGGAATCTCCGAAAGCATCTCAATTATATAATCTGCAAGCCTTCCGAATGACTCTGGTATGGTCTCTAGCAAATCTTCATCGGTCAATTTTGCCAAAGCGTTTATATGAGCCGCAGGTTTACTACCAAGCTTGAAAATTTTGTGATATGACTCGAAGAGTTTTAACTCATCTTTCGAGTATTGGTTTGATTCGAAGTGGTTTTTACCCAATACAGCCTTAATTGTAGAATCATCGGGGGTTTCCTCTAGCGCTTCATAAGCTTCTGGATAGCTAAGCACCATCGCGAAATCGAGGTCCATCGGAGACGAAAAGTATAGTCCTCGTTTCTCAAGTTCATGAAGATAGTGCTGGTAGTCCCTTACCATACACTCCTTGGAATTCCATTTGGGAATAAAATAATCTTCGGGTAGTACATTCTGAGGAGAAAATTTTCTTAATTGGTTGTTTGCATAATTTATTCTGCCCCATCCTGCTTGATAGCGTGCTACATCCAGATCAAGCAAAGTAACATGTGGTATGTCTAAAGCTGAAAGAAGCCGCCAAAAGTGATTGACATGTCGTCCTCCAAGAGGTGCAATTGTAATCGCAGATTCATCGATAGGCATACCCTTCGCTTCGAGTATCCGTGGTAAAACTATTTCTTCGCTATCGCCTTCGCCGAGAACAACTAATCGAGAGAAGTATATCTCTGGGAAGGCTTGTACAGCTTGTCTAACAAATTTATGGGCCTCGTCTGTCACATTAGGTAACTTAATTTTTTTGATTTTAGAACATCGAGTATCATCAAGACGCAAATACCTAATATGTCTTGGATCAACGCGTCGCAATAGCGATGGAGCATGTGTAGCTATCATGGCTTGTGCATCTTCATTGCGCGTAATTAAGTTCAGTGCGTTTATTATTCTGCCCAAATAATATGGTGATAGGCTGTTTTCTGGTTCTTCTAGAGCTATAAATGTGAAAACCGGAGGACGTAACCTTTCTGGATCAAATGAGTCGTTTCTACCGGCTAAAACATCCCTTCCAATTTCTTGAGATGACAATACTAAAGAAAGATAAAGCATTGATTTTTGACCGTCGCTTAGACGGGTAAAGTCAACAAAGTTTTCGTCATGGCCTGGAGAAAATGAAACTGAAAGGTGTCGAAGCAATGATTCAATTTCAGAAGCAACAAAAGTTATTTTTGGATCAGTAAAGTATATTCCTTTGTGAAGGGTTCCCCACTTTCTTTGCAGACTTTCGCTAAAAGCGTTAACAGAAGGGTTGGCTGCCAAACTTTCGCTAATTTGGTCTGTTAACTCCTTAACCGTTTGTCGCTCATCTTCCCAGTTTACTGCTCGCAACAATCGGCCAAGTAATGCATTAGTTCCAAAAGCTATGTGTTCTGTAGGGTCCCTTTGGGCAGGCAAATAGTGAACCTGTATATGGTTTCTCTCAGATCTAGGAACTGTCTTAAGATTTAAAGGTGAATTATCGTCATTAACTTCAAGGACATATTCGAAAGCTTCTTCAATATCGCCTGCTAATCCCATAGTGGCTCTCAGTCGATATCGAACTCTCGGAGTTCCATCAGGTTCGTCAAGTCGCATGTGACTAAAGTGAGGGGCGATCGTAGAGTTATCTTCGTCGTTATCCAGCTCTGGGAATGAAAAATCTGCCTCGATCCACATAATCCTCTCTTCGGGGGGCTCAGCTTCATCATGCGGGACGTGGAAGTCTGACTGGTGAGTACGTCGCAACTTCGGATCAAATGCAAACATTCTGCACAAAGCTTGCAGCGCTGCTGTTTTACCAGAACCATTGGGTCCTATTAAATAAGTGATGTCATCAAACGAGAGCTCCGTTGGCTCAGGCCCAAAGCTTTGAAAATTTGAAACTCTAATGCAATTTAGCTTCATCCTTGATCCTTGTGCAATTTACTAGCTAAAAATTTTATAGAAATGCAGATATTGTAATTGGCCTATTATCTCTTAAAACAATGATGTTATCGGGCTCTGAGCAAAACCAAACATAAGTTCCCCAGGCAAGTTCTGACATGGATTTTTTGAAAGCAGGAGCTGAACGATCCTGAAAAGCTGTTACAAATGAAAGGTGCTTAGTGCTGAATCCAGCATCAATCGCAATGTTAGTTAATTTTTCTTTTCTAATTGAGTTAACAGGTCCATCGGACGCTACAATCTCAATAAAAACGAATAACATATCGCTTCCGTCAGCTTGAGTTCCTAAGTCCACTAATATAACGTCAGGTAAGGTCTTAGACGGGTCAATTTGTAGGTTGAGTTGGGAAGCTAAGTCTATGCCGATCTTTTCTCCTGACTGGGAAAGCCAGAGAACTGCTGGGTTTTTAAGAAATCTGGGAGCAAAATCTTCTAAAACCGACTTTCCTATAACCCCTGATGGACCTGCTTCAAGCGTAATTAGGCTATTGTTTGGTAGCTTAGCGCTAACAGCATCAGAGCTAATGGCCGCAGCTCCTGCACTGAGTAATCTAATTCTGCTCAGAGCCGCTGGGTTTAAATGGTCTTTTTGCCAAGCCGCGATATTGGCGTCTAACGCATCAGAACTTAGGCTTTCATCAAATAGCGCAGAAAAGTCAGCAGCTAAGGCGTATTTGGGTTTAGGAGTGGTAACTGGCAGACCTTGGCGCTCAACCACTGCTCCTAGCGCTATTAAACCATACCGGATAGTTTCGTCTCTTACGGGCTCTCTAGAATTGGGAGCGTACCACGTGTTTACTGGTCGCTCTTTTTTACTAGAAAGTGAGTAGCTTGACCATGATTCACGTTCACTAACGTGGAGTCTTTGAGCCTGTCTATCAAACATATCAGTTACTTGGCTGGGCCTAATCCATCGCTCTAGCCCTTCGACAGCCCCAGCGTAAAACATTACATAGATCGTACGAGCCGCCATTTCTCTGATGACATAATTACGATTTTCTGTGCCTTCAGGGAATATCTTTGGAAGCCTGTCAGATATTGTTGTCAGGCTCGGAACTCTTGGCCAATTCAATCTTACTCTCTCCATATAGTTTAGATATAAACTGTTCGACAGAGAGTCTATCAGATCCTTTCTGAATGATCTTTTGCAGCTTTTCCATACTTGCACAGTCTGGAAGCGGAACAGACATTAGTTCGTATGCTGAGACAGCCACGCTTCCACTTATACAGCGATAGATACGATCAAATATCTCCGAGTTTAAAAGTGCATTGATTGTTTCTTCCGATACAACCTTCGATATTTTATCGCAAAAAACGATATTTAAGTGGTTCTCAATAACAACACCATTATTCTGATCAATAAATTCTTGTGGAATAACAGCCCCAAGTACTCGACGAGTTTGCTCTTTTGAAGTTGTTCTTTGTACTAATATGCAAGACTGTTTGGTTATTAAGTGTTGTTGATTATGAAGTACCTCTATGTAGGGGACATGGTTGCGTTTGACAGCCGAAAACTTAAAGCCATTATTGGTTACAGATTCTGCCCAAATTAAAGGAGTAGATAATTTTGTTTTATCTGACCTAAGCTGCTGCTTGTGACGGTTCCAGACTAACTTACCAGTTGAAACAATATACCCAAGGTCGGGAAGCCTCGTTGGCATTTCCTTTAAGCGGTTTAATAGAGCCGCATCTCGAGAAACCCTCGGTATTATCCACGGACCGTCACCTTGGGGGATGTCTACATTCCCAATAGGCTCTACTTTAGCCTCGTTGAGCCCTTGTGGAACCAGAACGGATACCTTTGACGGAGGACTTTTTGAGTCTTTTTTAAATGTAGTAAGGAGTGTTTCTTGAAGAACATCTTCAAATACACCTTCTCTATTGGAAATAAAATCGAAAGCCTGAGGAGTCGCTTCAGTGGTAAGAAGCTCTCGTAAAGCTTTAAAATACTGCCCGCCTAAAAATGAGGTGGGAGTAAGATACGCTATCACGCCGTGCTTTTTTGCAATTCTCAAAGCTATATCTGTAAACAATCCATAGAGGTTTGCATGTCCGAACAGTGAACGTTTGTAGCTTTCTCTTAATTTTGAATTAAGGGTTACCTTTCCGTAAGGAGGGTTACCAATAACGAGGTCAAACTCTCTGTTCAGATTGGAATTTAGTGTATCACCTACTGTAATGACTTCAGCTGGTAGTCTTTTATTTGATTCTATACATAAACTTATAAGAACTGACTCAAGAAGGACATGTGTCATCCAGGCAGCGAATGGATCAATTTCAATACCTTTAAGCCGCTTTATAATTTGGCGAATTTGCCATTCAGAGGTTGCACCTCCCATTTCTTTCAGCATTCTTATAGCAACTGGCGCAAGGAACGCGCCACCTCCACATGCAGGATCGATCACTGATGCGTTACCAAAGTTCACACCGGCTTCCTCGGATAAATCTAGTAAGCGCTCGACCAATGGAGGGGGGGTATAATAAGCCCCCAACTTTGAACGAAAAGCCACAGGTAACATAGCGGTATAAATCGAACCAATAAGAAAGCCTGAGTCTATATCTGGAAATTGGGCAATAATATTTCCGGTCTGCTTTGCGACCTGTTGTGCATCGTGTGTAATTTCAGCGCACATTGCGCTTTGAGGCGCAGGAAAAACCTTAAGGCTTGACTTGTGTCTAGTATTTATTCGATTCCAATAGGAAGTCACAAGTACAGCACAAAAAGCTCTTGCTACGTCTAGCCTGTGGTCATCATCTACGAAAGAGTTTGCGTACCCCCTTGCCATATTTTTACATGCATCGAATCTAGCTAATGGTTCTTCTGAGGCGTTAGATAAACTTTCGAATTGGTAGGCGCTCATGATTCAAAATTCTCTCGTTCAGGTTGAACTACTCCAACTCTGTTGTAGATCGTGGTTCTGGAGACTCCAAATTGCTTTGCGATGTCAGCGACCGACAAGTTTGGATCTTTAAGGAGACTTCTAATTTCTAGTATATCTTTTTGATCTAATTTGGATTTTCGGCCTCCGAGGCGTCCCCTAGCCCTTGCTGCTTTTAGTCCTGCCTGGGCTTTTTCTTTCACTAAATTTTGCTCAAATTCCGCAAGAACAGAAAATATCTGCATTACGGAATTTCGAGAGTCGGGGGAGATTGTTACCTTCTCTTGAAGACTCTTCAAATTAATATTCGCAGCATTAAGTACAGCTACCAGTTTCACCAAATCTCTGAGGCTTTTGCTTAGGTAATCTAACCTCCAAATCACCAAAGTGTCTCCAGAACTGAGGGCGTCTAAACATAATTCTAACTGGCTTTTTGCAGCGCTTTTATTACTAATCACATCCTCAAAAATTTGATGACAGCCCTCTTTACTCAAGGCTTCTCTCTGAAAAGTATTATTAGGTCCGCTTGATGCTATCCGGATATAACCGATAACTTGATTCATTTACTATTATTTTACATAGAATTCTTTACAAGTAATTTAACACTCAAGTTGCATTAAATCTACTGAGATAACTTTTCGATGAGCCCTGTGAACTCCGTTAAGAAATTAGACCCACTCCGCTTTTTTCTTGAATTGTAAGGTAAGACTTGCTCGGCAGATATTCAGAGGTGAAGGCGGATCGGCGACGAGTCGTCCCTACCCGAAAGAGGTAGGGACGACTCGCAGAGTCGCCCGTCGAGGCCGCTGCTCATGATGCCTCGACCACCAATCCGCTCCCAAAAATTGCAGGGCCAGAAAAGGGATGGAAATTTGAGAGCGCAGAAAAGTGGTTGCAATCCGTGATCGCTGTGATAGCTTAATCATTACTAAAGCTCGGAAAGAGCAAGAAAAAAACGGGCGCTAACGCTGCCCACAACACGTTTCTGAGGCGCTGCATTCGCAGCACGATAGGTCACCACGACCAGCAATATCCACATCAATAAACCACCGTAGTCCGAGCTGCATTTCAACAGAAATCAGTCGGCTCAGCTTTGTTGCTTTAGATCAGTTAGCCTGTATGTCTTCGGACAATATGCTCGGTTACGTACCGTTCATATGGCTTTAAAACTTACCTATTTTGGCATTTCGCCCCCTGGTCTTCGGTTTGGTGTTTTCTAGAACTTTCAAAATTACCTTAAGGGAACGTGAAATGAGCCAACTAGGTTACCGACTCAACCAACTGGTAAACGAGACACACAAAGAGGGGAGCTTCAGTACAAGGGACACCCGTTCTAAAGTATTAAATTTGGCCGCGACTCAGCTATTAGAGCGAGGTTACAAGCTCAAAGACCCTACAGGCCTTAAAACGAAGCATATGACCCACCTGGTCCAGCGGTGGCAGGATGAAGGGCTGGCGGCAAAAACAATCAAAAACAGGGTGTCTGCTCTGCGTTGGGTAGCAAATAAGATCAACAAGCCCAATATTGTCGCTCGGAGCAACGATGATTACGGCATCGCACGCGTAAGAAACAATCCGATTGGTAAATCTAAAACCCTGGATATGGAGAAACACGCCAAAATTAACAGCGACCAGATAAAGCTATCTCTTCGCTTACAGCAGGAGTTTGGTCTGCGAAGAGAAGAGTGCATCAAATTTAATTTGTCCTACGCGCATCAGGGAGACCACATCAGAATAAAAGGGTCGTGGGCAAAAGGAGGCAGAGCGCGGCAAATCCCTATTACCAATAATTCGCAGCGGCAGCTACTGATGGATATCGCAGCCGTTACTAAGAGTTCACTCATAGATCCCAACAAAAATTATGTGGCGCAGTTAGGGCTTTATGAAAGGGAGACGGTTCGCGTTGGACTCAACAAAAATCATGGGCTCCGTCATCATTACGCAAGAGACCGCTATGTTGAGCTTACTGGTTGGAAATGCCCCGCCGATGGAGGGCCGAAGCGCAGAGAGCTATCACCCTCACAGCATATGCTTGATACTACGGCCCGCGAGACTATCAGCAAAGAGCTGGGGCATGAGCGGCTGAAAATTACCTATGCCTATCTGGGTAGCTAGAAATTTGGCATGCCAAATTTCTAGTCTTTAGTACCCCAGACCAGAATCTTCTGAGCCAAATCGTCCTCCACACAAAATAAGAAGGCGGTTGGCACCTTTAGTACCGAACTGAGAGACAAGACAGTCCTAAAATCCGGTGTGTGTACACCCTTTTCGTATTGGTTCATTCGCGCAGACGCAACAAATTTATCCATCCCAGCCAGAATTCCTAACTCTTTTTGAGATAGCCCTTGCTGAAGTCGTGCTTGTTTTAACCGTTTTGGGAACGGCGAACCATCATTCGTCTTCAAGTCGTGTAAGACATCTGCTATTGAAAACTAAGATTTTCTTAGCTTTAATGGTTCTCAGATACTAAGGAATACTTAGTTAAATTTGGCATGCCAAATTATTTGGAGGATTTGATGTTTGGAAAAATACTTAAAGGTACTGCGAAATTTGCAGTGGGCGTGGTAATTGATACCGCTCTTGATAGTGAAAATGACTCTGATGAGGAGCAGCTTGACATGCTAGGCGATGGGCTTGGTGGCATCCAGGCAGATGGGGACAGTATGACACGGAGCGAAGCCGAGGATGCACAGTCGCGCGGTGAGTTATATGATACTTACTATTAATAATCCGTCAGAGAAATTATCATGACACTTTCAATTTGGATTACAGGCATTACATTGACCATATGCGCCTTGGCTGTAGTGCTCTACGTTGCAGGTAAAAGCAAATCCAATAAAAAATGACCAATTTCACACTGAATAATTTGGCATGCCAAATTATTTTCAGTTAAGGGGAAGTCTATGTCGCCTGATGCAGTCTTGGTGTGCTGGGTACTGATGTTCCTGGTGATAAGAACCACGAAACGTCTTGATCGATTCAAAAGAGAGTTATCGCACATACTTTAAGTTAACATCATCGTACTCCCTTCATGCCAGAGTGTTATCAAACTTTATAGTTTGCAATATGCCAATAACCGCCGTCCAGATTTTTAGCTTGATCGCCTGCTACGTGACCGAGGCGGACGGCGAGGAGTCCTCTTTGACATGAAAGCTGGCATTCAATGCAGTTGTTAAGCGGCACCCTCATTGAACAGCGCAAAAGGCATCCGATGTAGAGGGGCGCCAGGCCCCCATACCAAACTGAAACTAGGATTTAGTAAGAGACTTCATTTCTTCCTGTATTAACTTTGCTGACCTTACCGGAAACGTTTGCGTCAACATCATTAAGCCAATAGTAAAGAATAAAGCTCCCAAACCTATAAATATGAAAATTTGAACTATTCTTATTTTGTCGATTTGAGCTGGGACTACGAAGGTCATTAGCCCCAAAAACGTCAAAATACACCCAAAAACTAAGTTGAACCAAAACCCTGCTTTGTCGAACCTTGTCAGATTTACCTTCAGATTCGAGTACTTATATTCGAGATGTGGCATCGCTCTTTTGAAGTGAAAAAAACCGAGGTTTCCTTTTGTCTTTTTGTGTAGGCTAATAATAGCTTCTCTGAACTCCTTTTCGAGTCGCAGTCCAGTAGCTATTTTGAAGTGCTCTGTTGCAAGCTCCTCTTTCAAATGCTCTTTCGTAAGGCCTTCGACATGCTCGCAACCAAGCGCCTCGGATATCTTCAAGATTCTGGCGCGCTTTCTTTCTTCTAGGTAATCCGCAATTTTCTTATAGTTAAAGATAATAGCTACTACAACTATTATCACTGAAACCAATATATTGCCTTCTTCAATACTTGAGACAATACGATCTAAGAATCCGAGGTCCATATTTACTTCCTTTCTCCTTCATTTCGCCAAAAATTTAGAACAGCGCATCATACGTGACATCGCCATGTTACATGATTTACTTAAATATCTACGCCAAAAAATTTGTATCACTAGAGCTTGAGATCACATAGTCGCCGTAAAGTCGTTGCTGGACCGGCAGCAATTGTCGCTTACAGAGGTAGTCCTCAACGTTACCGGTTGTGCTCAGTACGCTTAGCCCCATTCGTTGCGGCTTTCAGGGAGGTCTGCAAAGCCCTGTGAGCCGCCTGGCAGTCTTGGTTTAATTCTACTTGAAAAGTCCCAGGACAGTTCGACAGCTGCAGTTATCAGCTTAAGTAAATTTGGCATGCCAAATTTGAATGAACTCAAAATTAGTTTTTCAGAGTTTAACTGGTTAAAAAATAACCTGTTCGATTTAAGCGAATTTAAAACTAGTTAAAAGCGTCATTTGATACGTCAATTTAGATTAAAAGTGGTTGAAAAAGTGTCTGTGATTTGTTGACTTTTATGGATCACTTGCCACATCGGGCCTGAAAAACCCGCTTCGTCTTACCCTAGCTTTTGAAGGACTCCTAGCCCCTCCTCGTGCCATGCTCGAATCGTTACTGCTTGCAACATTTTTAAACAGAATAGAAAGAGGTGAATCGCATGATTAAGTCAAAATCAGACGGGATGTACATGCTTGGCAAGGATGGTGAAGAAGAAAAAATATCAGGCCCTATAGAGGTTAAAGCTATCGTCTCTTCGCAAGATAAGCGAGACGACTTTGGGCGGCTTCTTGAGTGGAAAAACTACTTTGGCTTACCGATACGTGAAGTACTTCCAATGGGAGAAGTTGATGAAAACTTCGCAAAAAAATATAAAAAAAGGCTGCTTAGCTCTGGTTTTCAACTTAAACCAGGAAAAACCTCGTGGGAATCTCTTCTAGCCTACCTAATAGAAACTCCTTGTAATAACCATGCTTACAGCGCAAGGCAAAGTGGTTGGGTCGATGGTCAATTTGTTACACCAGATTGGAGTATTGGCCAATACGATACACCGGCTGTTTATGTTGGCGATTTTGCAGGTGACAGCCTAGTTGAATCAGGCTCACTGCTGGAATGGCAACAAAATATTGGGAAGTACTGCAGAGGCAATCCAATCATGATTCTTGCTGTATGCACTGCTCTAGCGGCACCCGTTATTGGATGGACAGATTTAGAGAGCTTCGGAATACAACTCGTTGGAAGTTCAAAATCAGGTAAGTCTACAGTGATGAAAGTTGCTGCCAGTATCTATTCAGATCATACCTACTGGGAGACTTGGAGTTCTACGTCCAACGGTATTGAGTCTATAACTCGTGCACGAAATAACATGCTGCTTTGTCTTGATGAATTTAAGCAGTGCCCAGCACAAGATATTGGCAAGATAATTTATCACTTGTGTAATGGCGTATCGAAACTGAGAAGTCAGCAAGATGGCGCCCTGGATAAGCGGTATCGTTGGCGCACAATATTTCTTAGTACCGGCGAACTTACCCTTGAAGAGCTTTTACTGGATATTAATCAAAGTGTCAGTGCAGGCCAGTCAGTTCGACTGGTAGAGATCCCAGTATTTAGCCAATATGATGCTTTCGAAAATACTCATGGATTTACCTCAGCGAAAGAGTTTGCTGAGTACTTGTCAGCCAGCATAGGTAAGTATCACGGATCATTCATTAAATTGTGGGTGGAAGCTCTCTCGAAGTTAGACTGCCCAAATAATGAAGTCATCAATGAGTACAAAAGTATTAGGGAACAGTGGCCTTGGCCAAAAAATATCGAAAGCCAAGCTAATAACGTCTTGGACAAGTTTGCTCTGTTAGCAGCGGCTGGAGAAATAGCAATTAATCTTGGGCTATTACCATGGCATTTAGGGGAAGCGAGAGATGCTTTAGAGCAAGTAGCAACAATTTGGTTAGATGATCGCAATAGCACTGAAAACTCAGAAAGTAAGAAAATTATTAAAAAGCTTACGAAGCTAATTAATAAGTGGCGGCACAGCCTAAGTGCTAAAGGCGAATCTCATAATGGAACCATTGGATTCTTCGAATCAGAGTCTGAGCTAGCTTGGTACATCCCACAAAAGCTTTTCAAATCTGAAGTGATAGAGTCCGTTGCTCATGAATACAGCCAAACAGTCCATTACATGCTTCAAAAAGGTTGGGCCGTTTCTAATGAGGGGGCGCGACGCACATTTAAAGTAGGTGGAGAACGGTTTATCAAATTCTTTCCCGATAAAATTTGCCGAGAATGCGGTGAAAATATCGATCTATCCCACTTTTATCCAAATGATAACTCATTGAATAGTAATGCTATTCCTGATTTCCCATTTTCCCAGAGTGAGAATTGCTAATGCTTACTGATCAACGATTTAACGAAATAAGATGTGTGATTGAAAGCCAACTTTGCAAAGTAGCACTCAATAGCAAAGAGTTCCTGACATTTGACGAGTGTGTTCAGTACACAGCACTAAGCCCAAACTTCTTGCGCCAACAAGTGCGGGATGGGCTGTCCTGTTACAAGCTTGGGGGACGGCGAACCTTTTTCAAGAGAAAAGAAGTTGATGCTTGGGTACTAAAGAATCGCGTGGAATTGGGAGACGAACATGAATAACGAGCTATTTGAAAAACGAGCGGGAATTTTAAAGCTTTATGGCGAAGAAGAGCGCTTGATAAGTGAGACTGAGCGCTGCCGCAGAACCGGCATAAGCCGAACTACCTGGTGGCGCATGCAAAAGGCCGGGCAAACTCCGGCCGCCTCTAGCATTTGTAAAGGAAAGTCTCGTTGGCTGCTTTCCGAAATATTATTATGGATAAATAGCGTTCCCCGAATTCAGATAATAAGTGCACCACTCATGGTTAAACGGCGAGAAGAGATCAACTGCCTGTTGGTGGTACTCTGTAGTCGCCAAACAAACAGAAGTAATCACCATGAGTTACAAGCAGTTGATC
>NZ_BMXP01000014.1 GCF_014651815.1 Alteromonas halophila
TATATTATTGGCTATTACAACCGACTGAGACCGCATTCATACAACGGTGGTTTAACGCCGAATGAATCGGAGAAGCGTTACTGGAATAGCTACAACGGTGTGGCCAAAATGACTTGACCACTACAGGCGATTCAAATTGCGGCCGATCCAGAGCATGAGAGTAATGCTAAAATCGCTATAGCTGAGGCTTTCATAAAATTTCATCCTTGAAGTTATCACCTGAAACGTAAGACAATACTCGTCGGAAAATCAATATAAATCAGATTACTAAGGAAAGTGCCAATGCGTTTTGCAATTATTCTGCTCTCTTTACTGGCTGCTCAGGCCTCAGCTTTTGAGTTCGCTGGATTCAAAAGCGGCTCAAGTGAAGAAGAGGTACAGGCCAAACTCGAAGCGATGGGTGCATCGAACTACAGCATTCAAACTTCATCGATTATGCCCAGTAGCCTCAAAAGCATCGACTTCAAACCTTCAGTAAGAACCTTTTTCGATCACAATGACCATCTTTACAAGATGGAATTGCAATACTCAAAAAATGATTTTGAAAATCAATTTGGTGATAATGCTGACCTCCAAATGTTTGCCGATGCGTTTGTCACTAAATACGGCGATGCCGAAATTAGCTCCAACAATCGTAAAATCACAGTAACACTTGAAGACAAGAAACTCGCTGAAGCGTTCTACAATCACAAAGTAAATGAGATGGCTGAAAAGCTTTAAGTTACACGAACGGGCAGAATATACCTCTGTTCCTTAACTGTACTAGCTGAGACCTGATCTGACAGTTACCCGGTGGGACCAAGACATATTTAATGAAGCCTCCGTGTACTTTGCAGGGAAGTCAAAGATGTGTACGCGCTCATACATGATTTTGAGCACCTTACTCTACTTTGTTGAGATGATGGTACATGCTGAAGACTGCAGTAAGCAGTTAATCTGTCAATAATGGCGGCGAAGTGGCGCTCATAGAAGACTGACAAATTAGATAATAACGACAATAGTTAGGAGTTGCATTTTTGAAAGGGACAATTAAAAGTTTTCGCCATGATAAAGGCTATGGATTTGTTCGCGCTGAATGCGGGGAGGAGTATTTCTTTCACATCTCGGGGTACTCAGGTGATCACGCATTTTTGAATTCGGGTGAGGCTGTAACTTTTTCCTTAGATAAAGATAATGAAGGCCGGTTCAGAGCTGTTCAGATGATGACTGAACGTGCGGATGTTCCAAAAGTTGCGAAAGCCGATAGTGCAACAGGAACTAGTAATGGCCTGCCATATTGTAAAAGCTGCAAGAAGAGCGTAATGCCTCGGATGGGGTTTTACAAAGGTAAACCCTATAAAGGCTACTGTCCTTACTGCGCTTCAACAGTGAAACATTATTTTATGGCAAAGCTTGGTTATTGGGTGTGGGGAGTTGTATTACTTTTGGGAGTAACGATGTTGATCGCGACATCTTGAATTGAAAGCCGGGCTGTTACCTTATCTGAATTTTAATTTGTAGTGACTCATATCCGATCTGACACATGATGAGAAAGTTTCCATTTGGCCGTACTGGCAGCAATGAGCGATAACCAGACCGTCACCACCGCGAAGGCGGTGGTCTCTTCAAGACAATCAACGGACGTTCTACGCCCGCATAAGGGGCAGTAGAAGAAGCCACTAACCCAATAAAACTATACTGCATTACAAATACAATACTATTTACGCCTACCGACACCGAATCCAGCAACAATATTGGAGTAATAGCTCCCAAAGCCAACCCCAAAATTGCGAATAACAAGCCACTTCGCCATTTTTAAAGGTTTAACTTCGAACGAATATAAATTAGCGGATAGGCAAGAGCCACAGACCAAATAAATGCTACAGGAAAAGCAAACAAGCCAAATAATATTGAAGCCCCAGAATAATCGGGGAGTGCAATAGTTATCAACGCCAATGCGAAAATTAAACTTGCATAAAAGCTTGCGATTAAGCAGTGCTTAAAATTAACTCCCTAGCAATATATAATTTAAATTATGTGGACTCTAAAAACCGCATATTAATTTTTAGGTTTTAACAACAGACGCACCCACTACTGCCGTATACGCAGTGCCTAACACCATTACGAGTACAGCATGAACAACATCTCATTATATTTAAAGATTCATCAACGTATTGTGGTATGACAGTTACTGCACCTTCACAAAGTAACACCGATAAAGATTTTAATTTTGAGGCATCACCAACTTGGCCACTCACATCTAGTTCAGGTATTTCAATTTTGACTTTATCGTCATTGAGGCTCAATAAATTTGCTTTTATAGAAACAGCTTTATCTCCCCCTTTTAATTGCGCTCCAGAAACCTCTATGTCATCAACACCATCACATACACTAATGAAAACCTTTACATCATCCATTTTTATCTCCTTGATTTAGATATATTTTTTACAGCATACTTACTTCCAACCACTAGTACTCATTACTACCACTTAAACGAAATCTATATTTAAATGATGCGGACTCTAAGAACCGCATATTAATTTTTATCATACCGGAACATTTCCCGCTATCCTTTGCCGTGACTGCGCTGGCATCACTTTTAATATTTTGTGAACCTATTTATATGCGAACAACTGTTCGCATATAAATAAATCACTATTGGCATAAAACAGCTTCACGCTGCCAAGTCATACGCTTAGGCGTTCGCAATACTGGTGAGTGAAAAATAAAGCGAATTGATGCTTTCAGCGATTCCCTCAGCGCCAGCAATACGTACGGAGCAGCCTAACAGCGTCAGAGCCTTCTTGAGACAAACAGCAGAGCGTCAGGGGGGGATATCGGACTTCCTAGTTGTGCCATTAGCAGTCGTTGGGTGCTTCTAATGGAAAGACCAAAAAGGAATAAAGTGGATCTGATCCATTTTATTTTCAGTTATCGAAAATTTTACTTTTACATATGACTCTGCACCGAGTGCCCACATTTTCTGCATTTAGTTGTAGGATTACCAACTTCAAAACCTGAACAATTGCATTTATTGCATTTAGAACCTCTCTCTATAGCTAAGGAAATACTTTGTTCTAGTTCCTTAGCTCGATCATCAGACAAGTTCATTTCTTTAATATCTTTATCAGATAAATATTTGTATTTCATAGTTACAATTCCTTATATTTTTTCAAAGTTTTCTCAACTAGCTCAATTCTATTGGTAGCCAAAAAAATTATCCCTATTTCATTAACGGATATAGTAGTTGGCTCATTTAATTGAAACTGCTCTTTTATATAATCCACGCTAAAGTAGCCACTAGCTGAATTGCAATCATTATTTATAGGATCTGCCGAGCAGAACTTCAATCTCAATGAAACTAAAAGAACCCCTGAGTCATCATCGTAGACACAACTTTTTCGCTTAAATATACCATCAGCTATTTTTTTAGGGTGCTTTTTTCCCTGCTCATGGAAGTCGAGCCTTGATATCGATGAATGAATATCTGAATCACCAACAAATGTGCCTTCTGATACACGTAGCGCAGACGAGTATTCATAATTTTCTTTGAAAGTTACAATCCAAATTTTACTTATTGATTGTCCCTTGTTGATGTTTTTATCTTCATCGCAATTTGTTTTCTCAAATAACTCTAACGTCGATTGAGATGGGAATCTAATATCTGGTTCTTTGATTGAAGGAGAGTTCGCAAAAACGAGGTTGTTATAGAAAAGCAGTAATAAAAACAAAAAGCGAGTAATAATAATCACAGTGCTCCCTCACAAAGTTTATATTAAGCTTTTGCCGCTAGGTACTATAACCTAATAGATAGTTTAAAATTTCGGATTGTCAAGAGTATAAGAAAAATACAAGCTGTATTCACCCCCTGCTCTACAGCTATCTTATAGACTAGCTCAGTTTGTTGAATTTTGAATAAATGGGGTCAGATCCACTTTAAATACCATAGTGCGGAGTACTAATCATTTAAAGAAAGGGTTGAGTAAACTAAATTTCCACTTCTTGGCTTCAGCAGAGCATCACCATTAAGGTGTTGACGATCCGCTATTCGCTCAATTTAACAGTTCACTCTGAAAATTCCTGAACGGCTGAAATACGTACTAAGGAGACCCTCGCCTGCGCGAGGGTGACGAACTGAGTTTGGTAAGCTTCAGACGTCATCGTTTGAAAGCGAAGAACGTCTTAATATGTCCATTAATTAACTAAAAACGTGCGATAAACGCCTACGGCCGGAGGCGTGATTAGCGTTCAGTCAGCCATGCTGGCTGAGTAAAAATCCGTTACAGCTTAGAAGGCATCACCGGGGACACGCACATGTCCTTCCATCAGTACCCGCGCTGAACGGCTCATCACCGCTTCTTCAATATGCCAGCGGCCATCAATCAGCTCTGCTTTGGCGCCAACCTGAAGGGTGCCCGACGGGTGACCGAATGTCACAGCACTGCGATCCTTGCCGCCAGCGGCGCGGTTTACCAGCGTATCAGGAATGGCAGCCGCCGCTGCAATAGCCACGGCGGCGGTGCCCATCATGGCATGATGCAGCTTGCCCATGGACATGGCGCGAACCAATACATCAATGTCATTGCCCAGCACATCCTTACCGCTTGAGGCCTTGTAATCGCGGGGCGGCGCGACCATTGCTACTTTCGGTGTATGCTGACGTGCGGCGGCTTCACCCACATCGCTGATAAGTCCCATCTTCACCGCCCCGTAGGCGCGGATAGCCTCAAACCGGGCCAGGGCGTCCGGGTCGCTGTTGATATCGTCCTGCAGTTCAGTACCGGTATAGCCGATGTCGGCGGCATCGATAAAAATAGTGGGGATGCCGGCATTGATCATGGTGGCGTCAAGGGTGCCAACACCGGGCACATCCAGCTTGTCGATAAGTCGACCGGTAGGGAAGATGGCACCTTCGCCGTCGGCCGGATCCTTAAACGCAATTTTTACTTCGGCGGCCGGGAAGGTGACGCCGTCCAGTTCAAAGTCACCGGTTTCCTGTACTTCACCATTGGTCATGGGCACATGGGCAATAATCGCTTTGCTGATATTTACCTGCCAGATGCGCACTTCGGCAATGCCGTTTTCCGGCAACCGGCTTTTATCCACCATGCCCTGACTGATAGCGAACGCGCCCACTGCGGCGGTCAGATTGCCACAGTTGCCGCTCCAGTCGATAAAGGGCTTATCAATAGCGACCTGACCAAACAGATAATCGACGTCGTACCCGTCCCGCTCGCTGCGATTCAGGATCACAGTTTTACTGGTGCTGGAGGTGGCACCACCCATGCCGTCGGTCTGTTTTCCATACGGGTCCGGGCTGCCAATCACACGCAGTAACAACGCGTCCCGGGCTGCGCCGGGTGTCTTCGCAGATTCTGGCAAATCGTTTAAATTGAAAAACACACCTTTACTGGTGCCGCCGCGCATGTAGGTCGCGGGTACTTTAATTTGTGGTGCATGCTGTGTCATATCTGTTTTGGTCCTATCAGATTCAATATTCTCTTTAATGTTGCTACCAACGGCAGCGATAGGGAGAGGGCGGTTTTCACTCTCCGGGCCCTCTGCCGCAGGGAGGCGGCAGCGTAGCGCCCAGGGATAGGTCCACCGCGTGCCCGGAAGGGGAAAGCGCCCCCTCCCAGCTCACTGCGAAGTGCCCACTGCAATCAGGCGTCAGCCGCTTCCTCGGCTTCCAGAAAGTCCTTGGCAAAACGTTGCAGTACGCCGCCCGCTTCGTAAATGGATACCTCTTCGCCAGTATCCAGTCGACAGGTGACCGGTACGTCCATGGTCTCGCCATTTTGCCGTGTCACTTTCAGGGTCAGGGTGGCGCCGGCCTGCGGCTCGCCTTCTACGTCGTAGGTTTCGGTGCCGTCCAATTCCAGCGTTTTACGGGTAGTGCCGGGTTTAAACTCCAGCGGCAGTACACCCATTCCAATCAGGTTGGTACGGTGAATACGCTCGAAACCTTCGGCGACAATCACTTCCACGCCGGCCAGACGCACGCCCTTGGCTGCCCAGTCGCGAGACGAGCCCTGCCCGTAATCGGCACCGGCAACAATGATCAGCGGCTGCTTGCGCTGCATGTAGGTTTCGATGGCTTCCCACATCCGTACCACTTCACCTTCGGGCTCAACACGGGCCAGTGAGCCCTGTTTAACCTCGCCGTTCTCTGTCACCATTTCGTTAAACACTTTGGGGTTCGCGAGGGTGGCGCGCTGCGCGGTAAGGTGGTCACCACGGTGAGTGGCATACGAGTTAAAGTCTTCCTCTGGCACACCCATTGTGGTCAGGTACTCGCCGGCCGCACTGCTGGCCAGAATGGCGTTAGAAGGTGACAGGTGGTCGGTAGTGATATTGTCCCCTAAAATTGCCAGCGGACGCATGCCTTTCATGGTGCGCGGCGCATCCATGGCACCCTCCCAGTAAGGCGGACGTCGAATATAGGTACTCATTTCACGCCAGTCATACAGTGGGTTGATATTACTGCCGTCATCCACCTTCAAATCGAACATTGGCTCGTACACTTTGCGGAAGTGCTCGGGCTTCACATGTTCGGCGATCATGGCATCGATTTCCTCATCGCTGGGCCATAAGTCTTTTAAGGTGACCGGGTTGCCGTCGTGATCGGTGCCCAGTACGTCTTTTTCGATATCAAAGCGAATGGTACCGGCAATCGCGTAGGCGACGACCAGCGCCGGTGAGGCCAGAAAGGCCTGCTTGGCGTAAGGGTGGATGCGTCCGTCAAAGTTACGGTTACCGCTTAACACCGCCGTGGAATATAAATCGCGGTCGATAATTTCCTGCTGAATTTTTGGATCCAGCGCGCCACTCATGCCGTTACAGGTGGTGCAGGCGAAGGCCACCACACCAAAACCTAAAGTCTCCAGTTCGGACAGCAGGTTCGACTCTTCCAGATACAGTTTAACGGCTTTGGAGCCTGGGGCCAGTGAGGATTTCACCCAGGGCTTGCGCATCAGGCCTTTTTCGTTGGCTTTTTTAGCCAGCAGTCCGGCGGCAATCACGTTGCGCGGGTTACTGGTGTTGGTGCAACTGGTAATGGCGGCGATGATGACCGCGCCGTCGGGCAGTTTGCCGTCTTCCTCCTGCCAGTCGCCTGCAATACCGCGATTGGCCAGCTCTGTAGTCGGTAAACGGGCATGCGGGTTAGAAGGTCCGGCCATGGTACGTTCAACCGCAGACAAGTCAAATTGCAGGGTGCGTTCGTATTCTGCTGACTTCAGTGAGTCAGCCCACAGACCGGTATGTTTGGCGTAGTTTTCAACCAGTTCAATCTGCTTTTCTTCACGGCCAGTGAGTTTAAGGTAATCAATGGTCTGTTCATCAATGTAGAACATCGCCGCGCTGGCACCGTACTCCGGTGTCATATTCGAGATGGTGGCACGGTCGCCTAACGTCAGGTGTGACGCGCCTTCGCCATAAAATTCGAGGTACGCCGAGACAACACGTTCTTTACGTAAAAACTCAGTCAGTGCCAGTACGATATCGGTGGCGGTAATCCCCGGTTGTGGCTTACCGGTCAGTTCAACGCCCACAATGTCAGGCAAACGCATGTAAGACGCACGTCCCAGCATCACACTTTCGGCTTCCAGACCGCCAACACCCAGTGCTATCACACCCAGCGCATCCACGTGCGGCGTGTGGCTGTCGGTGCCGACCAGAGTGTCGGGGAAGGCTACGCCGTCGCGGGCATGGATCACCGGTGACATACGTTCTAAGTTTATCTGGTGCATGATGCCGTTACCCGGCGGGATCACATCCACGTTTTTAAACGCGGTTTTGGTCCAGTTGATAAAGTGAAAGCGGTCGTCATTACGGCGGTCTTCAATGGCGCGGTTTTTCTCAAAGGCATCTTTTTCAAACCCGGCATGCTCTACCGCCAGTGAGTGGTCAACAATCAGCTGCGTGGGGACCACCGGATTGACCTTGGCGGGATCGCCGCCTTTCTCAGCAATGGCATCGCGCAGACCAGCCAGGTCAACCAGCGCGGTCTGCCCCAGAATGTCATGGCATACTACGCGGGCCGGATACCAGGGAAAATCCCGATCGCGCTTGCGAAAGATATGTTGTTCCAGTGCACCTTTAAGCTGCTCTGGCGGGCAGCGTCTGACCAGGTTCTCGGCCAGCACGCGGGAGGTATAGGGCAGGGTGTCATAGGCACCGGGTTTCATTGTATCCACAGCCTCGCGGGTATCGAAGTAATCTAGGTTACTGCCGGGCAATGGTTTACGGTAATCGAAATTCATTTAGGTCTCCTTGCACGAGGTAGGGTCAGTGCAGCCTGTCTTAGCGTGAAGCAGGCGGGGTAGGCACCCCGCCGAAAAGTCAGATAATCAACGCTCTGAAATGGGTGGAACGCTGCGCAGTTCTTCACCGGTATAGTCCGCAGAGGGGCGGATGATACGGTTGTCGGCACGTTGTTCCATCACGTGTGCGGCCCAGCCGGTCAGACGCGACATCACGAAAATTGGGGTAAACAGCTTGGTGGGAATACCCATGAAGTTATACGCGGAGGCATGGAAGAAATCGGCATTACAGAACAGTTTTTTCTCGCGCCACATGACTTCTTCACAACGCACAGATACCGGGTATAACACCTCATCGCCAACATCTTTGGCGAGTTTTTCAGACCACTGTTTGATAATTTCATTACGGGGATCAGAGTCTGAATACACAGCATGACCAAAGCCCATGATCTTCTCTTTACGCTCCAGCATGCCCATCATTTCCTGCTCGGCGTGATCCGGCGACTCAAATTTCTCAATCATAGCCATGGCCGCTTCATTGGCCCCCCCGTGCAGAGGTCCGCGCAGAGAACCAATGGCACCGGTCACGCACGAATGCATGTCAGACAGGGTCGATGCGCATACCCGCGCCGTGAAGGTAGAGGCATTAAATTCGTGTTCAGCGTACAGGATAAGCGATACATGCATAACCTGTTCGTGCAGTTCACTGGGCTTCTCGCCGTGCAGCAGGTGCAGGAAGTGGCTGCCAATAGAATCGTCGTTGGTTTCAACATCGACACGCACGCCGTCGTGGCTGAAGCGGTACCAGTAGCAAATAATACTCGGGAAGCAGGCCAGCATGCGGTCGGTGGCATCCTGTTGTTCAGAAAAGTCTTCTTCGGTTTCCAGGTTACCCAGCATTGAGCAGCCGGTACGCAGAACATCCATGGGATGCGCGTCTTTAGGAATGCGCTCAAGCACTTCTTTAAGCGCATCTGGCAGCCCCCGCAGTGAACGCAGCTTTTCTTTGTAGCTGTCCAGTTCGGCCTGGGTGGGCAGCTTACCTTTTAAAATAAGGTGCGCGACTTCTTCAAACTCACAGTTATTCGCCAGATCTTTAACATCATAGCCACGGTACGTCAGGCCCGAGCCTGATTTACCGACGGTTGATAGGGCTGTTTTACCGGCTACCTGGCCGCGCAGTCCGGCTCCACCAAGTTGTTTTGCCATGTGATTGTCTCCTGAATACGTTAAAAAGTAGGGTTGTTCGACTTAGTCTTTGTTTTTACTGAATAATTCATCGAGTTTTTGTTCGTACTCGTGATAACCAAGGTAATCGTACAGTTCCATGCGGGTTTGCATCATATCGACTACTGCCGTTTGATCGCCGTTGTCCAATATAGACTGATACACGGTTTCTGCCGCCTTGTTCATGGCGCGGAATGCACTTAACGGATAAAGCACCATGTCTGCGCCCCATTCGCCAAGCTGCTGTTTGTTCCAAAGTTCCGTTTTTCCAAACTCGGTAATGTTAGCCAGAATGGGTACATCCAGTGCTTCACGGAACGCACGGTAGTGTTCTTCGGTTTGCACTGCCTCGGCGAAGATCCCGTCAGCTCCGGCTTCTACATAGGCTTTGGCGCGCGCGATGGCGGCATCCAGTCCTTCAATACCAAAAGCATCGGTGCGGGCCATGATAAAGAAATCAGGACCGGTGCGGGCATCCACCGCCGCTTTGATGCGATCAACCATTTCATCAACTGACACCACTTCTTTGTTGGGGCGGTGACCACACCGCTTCTGCGCCACCTGATCTTCCATATGAACCGCTGCAGCACCGGCTTTCTCCATGTCTCTGACGGTTTTGGCAATGTTAAATGCGCCACCCCAGCCTGTATCGATGTCAACCAGTAACGGCAGGTCGCAGGCACTGGTGATACGCTGCACATCAGCAATAACATCGTTCAGCGAGGTCATGCCCAGATCAGGCAGGCCATACGAGGCATTGGCCACGCCGCCGCCAGACAGGTAGATCGCCTGATGACCGATGGATTTCGCCATGATCGCGGTATAGGCGTTAATGGTGCCTACGATTTGCAACGGTTTGTTGTTCGCTAACGCGTTTCTGAATTTCTTTCCTGCACTCATAATCAATGCCCTTATAGTGGTTTAAGGAGAAGGTGAACGAAGCTTGGCTTCGATATTATTTTTTGAATAAAGAATATGGCGGCGCATCAGGATTTCTGCGAGTTCCTCATCGCGATTCGCGATGGCATGCACAATGTTGCGGTGTTCGTCATAGGCACGGGTGACCCGCGGACCAGCCATGCCCAGTTGCACCCGGTACATGCGTACCAGATGGTACAGACCGTCAATCAGCACACTGATGAGATGGGCGTTTTTGCTGCCCAGCACGATACGATAGTGAAAATCTACGTCACCGGCTTCCTGATAGTAAGACTGACCGTCTTTGACTTTATTAAAATGGCTGTCGATAAGGCCCTGCAGTGAGGCAATTTCCTCATCCTGCATATTACGCGCAGCGAGCCGGGCGGCCATACCTTCCAGTGCTTCGCGTACCTGATAAAGCTGGATCAGTCCGTCCGGTGACAGGTCGACAACCCTTGCGCCGACGTTGGCACGACGTTCCACAAGATGACAACTGGCCAGACGGTTAATTGCTTCGCGGATAACCGCACGGCTGACCTCATACCTTGTCGACAATTCGGTTTCGCTTAGCTTGCTGCCAGACGCAATCAGTCCTTCAACGATATCTTTACGCAGCTGAAAGAACGTCTTATCTGCGTTGGTGACGGGTTGTTCTATACCGAGACTCATAGCCATTGAAGTGATGATTGTTGATTTAGATGTCGACAATATAGTGGTGGAATAGCGCTTCGTCAAATAAAAGACAGCTATATTGTCGACAACTGAGGCTGATGAGGCCAATGTCTTATGCAGTTGCTGCGGGAAGCGACGAGCGTGACGCTCCCTGTTTTCGGTGGCGGTTGCACCGTCGCCGCAAACCTAATAGCCCGCGATAGTGACCTCTTTACGCACCTTGACCGGAATATTGAGGCTATCCCAGGCCATATCGATGGCGGGGATCTCAATATCATGGTTGGCCAGTGCCCAGCTGGCATAGCGGTTATTCAGTTTACGGTATCGCAAACGTCCAGTGACCGTTAACGGAGTCTTCGCCCAGGCCGGTACACGGAACTCATAAGTGACAATATCAGACTCTCCGGCGGGAATAACGCGTTTGAAAGACTCACCAATACGGTTAAATAAATCATGCTTCCATACCAGCTTGCCTTGCCGGTCAACCGGCAGCGAGCGATAAAAATAGGCGCTGGGATCAACATCTCCGCCAGGCTGAATTTCACCGCTCACATACACCCTGGCACCGCTTGCGTCGGTCACCGTCAGCTCTACCCAGGCTTCGTTGATGTCGATAGTGCCGCCGGGAAAGTTATGGCCAACTCCCTGATTGGTGACAACTAGCTGGATACGGGCCAGTTCACCCAGGTAATAGAAGTATGGCGTTTCGGTGCGATCACGAATAGCTTCATCCAGAAATTGCAGGTTTTGTACCGCATCGCTGCGGTGAGGCGGTTCAATTTGCAGTCGCATTTTGTTGGTCTGCAAAAAAGCTTTGGTTGCCTCGAAGTGCTCGGTATCACCGCGCAACAAAGGTAAAAACGTCGCAGCACCAGGAAAATGGTGCGATCGCACCTGACCGTCCTTGTCCGCAGACGGATCATTAAGCGCCATCAGCGGCATATGGCAGTCCTGGCAACGGGTGTACTCAGCACTGGCAAAGTTTTCCTGATGATGCTGAGAGAACGGACCCTGCAGCCAGGCACCGTACTCATCCTGCATTTTTACCCAGCCCCAGTTGTTCATGTCGGCATCCATAAACTGTGTATGGCAACTGGCACAAACCTTAGGATCTTTGAGAATATCGTGCATCATATCGGCCTTGTGCTGGTCTGGTTTCACTTTGATCAGGCGCTGATTCAGTGCTACCAGTAGCGGATTGTCACTGTGTTCAAAAAGATAATGGCGGGCGGGAGTAAACTCGTAACTGGCCACCCCTTTGATGTGCGGCAGGTTTTTTATCCCGTGGCAACTCATGCACGAGACGCCCTGCTGATTCGACAACGTACCAGAAATTCCCCCGTGTTCGCCGCCCGGTGTCAGCTCGCCGCTGAGCAGTGCGACAGGCGCATGGCAGCCTTCACAGTACCGGGCCGCCGCAATTCCCTTATTCTCTACCAGCAGGGTAATATTTTTTACGTAGGCAGGGTCGGATGCGGCCTGCTGATGCATGGATGAAACCCACTGCTTGCCAACATCGGCATGGCAGGCCATACATTCAAAGGAATTACCCAACTGCTCAGGAGGCACAAACTTTCCATGCACGGTTTCCGTCTGACTGGGTCTGAACGGATGCGGCCCGTAGGCCTGCTGATAGGAGGCAACAACACCGTCGCTGGCCTGCGGCTGCAGGTTGCCCGGGTAAAACAGGGTAAGCAGCACCAGTACCGCGATGAAGCTCACGTTGTACAGGGAGATCCTGATGAGCATGGGTTTGGTGACACTGGGCAGCGCCCCGTAGGGCCCTTTTTTTCGCTTTTCCGGCAGATAACGAATATGCCAGTAAATATGCAGAATAAGGGCAGTCAGGAAACTAAAGGTAAAAAACAGGTGCGCATCAACAACCCAGCGCAGCGCTTCAGACTGACCTGCAACTAACAGGTGCCAGCCGCTCAGTGCACCGCCCAGATACAGGAAAAACAGTACCAGGCCGCTGGCGAGTAATCCGGCCCGCCGAAATCCCAGTGTGCGCCTGAAGTGAACCAGAAAGTAGGGCAGGGCTAACAGACTAAACGCCAGGCCACTGAACAGGTGGGCCAGTATATTCCACTGCTGCCATACGCTGTGTGAACTGAAAAAAAGAATAATGACGCCGCTGAATGTCGCCAGCAGCAGGAAAATATTCATGCCGACAGACAGTTGGCGGTCACTGCGCAGTAGCGTATCGAGCGGCGTATTCATGTGTTATCTCCCATCAGTGAGAGCAGTTGATGGTCTGGCAGTTCCATTAATTGCGCTGCTTTAAGGCGGGTATAACGGCTGTTGCCGGTGTCATTAAACACCTCAGACTGAATCGCGCGCAGGGAATCGGAAGCCAGTGGTGTGGGCAGGGCAAGTAACATATCGACGATATCACTGCCTTTGAGGTTCTCTGCATACAAAGGAATAAATTGCTCTGCAATACTCATCTCTCGGGACGCTGCCAGCTGTAAAAGGGCTTGCTTACTGGCCCAGCTCTGAGACTCGCTGTTCATGAGCTGGTTAAATATCATGCGCACTTTGATTCGAGAACTGGCAGACAGCGCATCGACGGTATCGGCATATATCCAGCGAAGCAGGGCAATGTGTGCATCGTCTGGCGTGTTATCCAGTGCTGACTGCATTCTGTTTGTGTACGGAATACCCGCATGGGTAAGGGCATTGAACAGCGGTGCGGCGAGGGGGACCAGGTTTCGGTCCAAAAGGTGTGCAACGGCCAGTGGTCGGTACTCAGCTTTAAGCAAGCTCACCGCACGGACGAGTTCTTCACTGTCGTTAGCGTCTCGCGCCCATGCCTGAGCAAGCGCCTGCACGGTCGCCCGGGACAGCGGCAGAGAGTGGGGGAAGGCCTTTAACAGCGACAGCCGTGCAGGGGCATTCCAGGCCAGTAACTCGGCTTCATAGTCAGGACGTTGTGCAGGGGAGGCCAGCGTAAGCGCAATACCCAGTCGCTTGAGCCTGATGGTATCGGATAATGTTTCAGGCACTTGCGTGACGACCGGTAACAGGTGGTTGTCCTGACTGCGTCCGGCAATGGTCAGCATTGCTGCGATCAACGGCTCATTTCGGGTTGCAAGGATGGTTTCAGCAAGTGTGGAAAAGCGTTGCTTTACCTTGTATTTAGCGATGACCAGCCCATCACTTTCGGTAAACAGATATGAAAAGAGGTTAAGCTGCCTGTGCAGTACTTCAGCGTCGATTGTATTGTCATAGTGTTCAGGAATGTAGCGCTGCGCGAGAAGACTGACATCGGCGTAACTGAGTCGCTCTAATGCTATCAGTGCGGCCGCTTTCGCTCTGCCACCAGAAAGGTGGGGCAATGTAGCAACAAGTTGTCCGGTTGCGGTTGCACTTCTTATCATGCCAAGTGCTCTGATGAGCCCGGTCTGAATATCTTCATCCGTTGTTCGCGCTAGTTTCGCGAGTAAAAAGGGCACAGCACGCTGATGCTCGGCATGCGCCAGCGCATTCATAATACATAGCTGAGCCTGCGGCGCGGCGGTGTCGTTAAGCGCGTGCAGAAGCGGTGCGACAGCAAGGTATTTGCGATGAATGACGGCTTCTTCCTGTTCATAAAAATGTGCCAGCATGCCGGCCGTGGCACACACAATTTCCGGGTCGTCAGACGCCAGAAGCGGAGTGATGCGGGCAATACTGCTTTCCATTTCACGTTGTTTCAGGTGATGCAATGCGGACAGGATCAGCGACCTGCTACTGGATGCGAGCGCATGAAAAAGCAATGTGCTGGTCTGTGGCGTGTTGGCAGGTGTCAGCCGGGCTAGCAATGTCAGGCGAGTGTCGGGGCTGGCGCGCTGCCAGATTCGATCAATGTAATAGGAGGCCAGATCATTGTTTTTTTGCAGTATCGACGCGATTTCGATCAGGGAACGCTGATCAGACGAATCAACCAGTTGCATCAGGGGGTCCTCCCCGGCAGCAATATCTGCACGCTGCGTAGTGCCATTCATGAGGTCGACGCGATGATAACGGTTAATCTCAACAGCGCCCAGGTTGACCGTTTTTTGTTTTGTGGTGATGGCGATATTGTTCACGGACTGGGCCTTTCCAAGACCGATATGCAAACGGCCATCGTCCGTACCAAAAAGGCCCGCCTGGCCGCTGAACCGCCGATATATAACCCGGTCTGGCAGCTCCACGGTAATGGTGGCATCAATCCAGCTAAGCGGCTTTTCCGGGACCAGGCCCAGCCAGTTGCCCGCTGTTTGGGGGACGCTTTTTAAAAGCCGGAAGCCGTCGTTATTATTGCCCTGCAATACTTCAAGCTGGCCGTCATTATCCAGATCCACCCGCAATGCGGTGCGACCCGAATGTGATGGTAATGCCATACTGACGGTTTGCATCGCTGAAAAGTGAGTGTTGTGCTGATTGCTAAAGACCAAATCAGACTGCGCCTGCGATATATTAGGGGCATCTGCATCGGGCATTGCGCCACCAGACGACACGTACACATCCAGGTCGCCGTCATTGTCCCAGTCGCCCGTCGTCATACCCCAGTTGTCAAAGTGAAGATTCGGTTTATCAAACCCGTCCTGATAGGTGGTATCCCGCAACTGGCTGTGCTGGTAACTTAGACTAATGCTGCGTTGTGCCCGTGGCCGGCTGAACAAATAGGATGGTCGTTCGGCGTCGCTGAAATGATCAATCAGCACCGCGCGTGAATCTGTAATATGCAGTTTTCTCAGCGCTTGTTCAGCGACCTTAAAGGTACGTCCCTGTTCGTTCAGATAGACCTGGGCTGGTGATCCAAACCCGTTCAGTACCAAAAGATCCAACCAGCCGTCATCATTAAAATCGTGCCATTGTGATGACAATGTTCTGCCTGCAGCGTCATTAATATCATCTGAGAAAGGGTGTGCTGAAAACGCAAGGTTGCCCTGATTTACCAGTAACAGGTTGGGTACAGCATCATAAAACGCAGGCTGAAAGTCGACATCCGTGACCGACTTATACCCTGACAGGGTTTCGAAGGTTCGAGCCCCTTTATTGTAATCAATGAAACGTGACAAATAGATATCGGCAAGACCGTCCTGATTAAAGTCCGCAATTGCGGCATGGGTCGTCCAGGCGCTAAGGTCTAGTCCGGAAGGTAACGCTACCTGATCGAAATGTCCGGTGCCGTCGTTGCGATATAATTGCACGCCATCGGGACCGGTTAAGACAATATCCTGGTCACGGTCGTTATCCAGATCAGCGATAGCGCACGCGGTGGCTGAGAAATGCTGATCGATCCCCGAGTCGCCGGCCTCTGGCATTAGATAGTGGCCCTGATTATTTTGCAGAATATGGTTGCCGACGACGGTATGCCACCAGGCTTTTTTACCGTAATCCCGGGTAAAGCCGCTGCCCCCCAGAATGACTATGTCCATAAAGCTGTCGCTATTTGTATCGATTATGCAGGCACCTGCAGATAAAGTTTCCTCTATAGACGTGAGGACATGAGAAGACTGGCGGTGTTCAGACCACAGGTTCCAGCGCGCGCTGATATCCCTGAACTGCATGGTGTCTGGGGTAGCTGAAAAGGAACGGGTTGTAACAACAGGCTGGTAAGGCGGCACGGTATCTTCATACGAGGGAGGTGGCCTGCCGCTTAAAAGCAGCCAGCACACTGCTGCCACGATGGCAGAGACGGGGAACCACAGGTATCGCAGCATCATCCTGATTTAAGGTTTTTCAGTGACTCATTGTCTTTTGACTATTGCACAAATTTTGTTCATCGCCAATGCAATTTAGTGATGCAGTCTGTTATTAAGGTACGCATGACACAGATGCTTAGATACTGACGAAAAATTAAACACCGGAGAAATTGCCGGACTGTAAGGTATGAAAGTTGGCTAACTGTTTGAAACAAAAAGCCAGATTTAACGTTTGTTAATAAAATGTTTCAGTGAGGGATTCGGTATCAATCTGAAAAATTGTCAGGTTTCTTTACATTTTTTCTGTTTATGACAGCGTTGAAAAATTAACTTATTGATTTTACGTATTTAAATAATAGCTGGCACAGTTCGTGTAGTGGGCTTTCTGATTGCTAAGACTGGATCACATTGGCAGATTCAGGCAACCGAAGTGGATAATATCATGGTACCAAAAATCATTCGCACGTTAGTCATAACCAGTTTGTTTTTGTTTGCCGCCAGCAGTAAGGCGGTCATTATTGAGTACGATGTCACAGATTTAGGTGGGGGCAGTTACCAGTATGATTACACGGTCATCAATGATGATCTTGTCGCCGGTGTTGAAGAATTTAGTCTCTTTTTTGATTATACGCTGTTTACAAGTTTGTCTTTGGATACCGGCCCAACAGGCTGGTTGACCTACGCATTCAATCCCGATCTCGGCTTGCCTGATGATGGTCTGTATGGGGCCTTTATTGATCTGGCCAGCCCCATTGCTTTGGGCGATATGCTCGGTGGCTTTTCGGTGGTTGCCCAGTATATCGGCGCAGGCATGCCTGGCTCGCAGTTTTTCGAAGTTTATGACATCGGCTTTAATGTCGTGGCTGCAGGCAATACGCAGCGGGCGAATACAGCGGACGTTGCCGAGCCTGGCGCGTTAGCGCTGTTGTTGCTTGGCTTAGCGGGTTTAAGCAGAGCCGTGCGTCGGCGAGTCTGAAACAAATAATCGATAAAAATAAGAGCAGGCACAATAAAGCCTGCTAAATTTATAATTGTTATGTTGACTGGTGTGGCTTACTGAATAAATAAAAAAATGTAAGCCCGCATTACCTTCCGCTTCGGAACCTTGCTGTCGAAGCACAACATATCATCCCTTACCGGCCGACATTCAGGGCCTTGTTGTACACGTTGTAAAAGAAATGCACGCGTAGTTGCCATGGGAGAGCCCGTGGGCGTTGGTGCGTGCGCATACGGTAGGACAATTTCGCAGTTATTAATTGACCAATTACGACACAATGTAACTTGCTTGGGAAGAGTGACATGCGTACTGGAAAATTACTCGTTCTCTCAATGTTCACTGCACTGTCGATGTTACTGGCGATACCCGCCATGGCCGATATCGAGGTAGATGAATTAGAGCAGACGGATTCGAGACGTATCAGCCGGTTTGTGTTTGAGTACGAGTACCTCGTACACATCACCAATACCGATGGGGATGTTGAAAATGTGACCGCTGTCATAACCTCGACCGACCCTAATACGACCATCGTGCAGGGAGAAATGAGCTTCCCGGATTTGTCGGCGGGCGCATCCGCGGTGAGTACCACGACATTCATTCTGCAACATAACCGGCGCTTCCCGTTTAATCCTGATGCGCTGGAATATGATTTTAGTTTTGATGATGTGGTGGTTGTCGGCACTGACAATGATGGGGATGGGGTAACAGTAGAGGCCGGTGATTGTGATGACAACAACCCCGATATCTACCCAGGTGCGACCGAAATTCCAAATAATGGCATTGATGAAGACTGTGTCGACGGCGACCTGATCATACCGCCATCATTCTCTGTGTTGATTACCTCGCCAGAGTCATTGATCACTGTTGGTGCGACCCCTATCGAAATCACCGGCACAGTCAGTGAAAACCAGGATGGGCCAGACAGTAACCAGACCATTCAGAACCTCGATGATGTCAGCCTTACCGTCAATGGTATCGAGGTCGACATTGTGGGCGGCACGTTTACAGCCAGTGTGGCCTTAAATGAAGGACATAACACTATTGTCGCCCGCGGCGTCAGAAACGCCGATCAGGTGACCGATACCATTTCTGTATCACTGGATCAGACCCCCCCGTTTCTCACCGTCGAGTCCCATGAAGATGGCGACGAGGTCTATGAAGACTCAGTCACGATCACCGGACTTATCAACGATATTGTACGTGGCACGGTTGAGCAGCAGCAGGCGAATGTTGAGGTAAACGGTCAGCTAGCCTCTATTTCTAACCGCAGTTACTCGGCATCAATACTGCTGAATGAAGGCGCAAATACGGTCACGGTCAGTGGTACGGATCAGGTGGGCAACTTAAGCTCTATTGAGTTTACACTGAATTATGTGGTGCCTTCTGGTCGTCGTATTGAACAGGTATCCGGGCAGACTCAGGCCGCAGAAATATTTGATGTACTTCCAGAGCCGCTGGTAGTGAACGTACTGGACGATAACCTTGATCCGGTCAGTGACGCCTCGGTGGTATTCCGCGTCATTCAGGGCTCAGGCGTAGTGGGCGTTGGGACTGAGTTCGAAGGGCGTGCCGTAGTCATCGAAACGGATGCCGACGGTATGGCAATGACGGAGTTCAGGCTCGGTGAGCGGGTAGGAACACTGAATCATAAAGTACGCGCCGCGGTTGTCGGTTACGATGATGAAGTCACATTCAGTGCCAGTGGCCTGGGCTTGCCGACCAATAAGCTCAGCGTAAACTCCGGCAATAACCAGCGCGGTGGTGTGGGCCAGGTGTTACCAGAGCCGCTGGTGGTAGTGGCGACTGATGAAGGTGCAAACGTCGTTCAGGGCGCCACCATTGAGTTTACTGTCACCAAGGGGGGCGGCACATTTACTAATGGTGAAACCAAAATTCAGAAAACCACTGACAGTGACGGTCGCGCCACAGCAGAGTTGGTGCTGGGATTCCTGCAGGGGCTGGATGCACAGCGTGTCACCGCAAAAGTCCTGAATAATCCGAATGGACTGGTTCTGACTGCTGGCTTTAGTGCTACCGGGTTTGTTGCCGCCGACCCTGGCGATACCAGCATCGTGGGTGTGGTACTGGACAATCAGGACGAACCCATCCCTGGTGTTACCGTGCGGGTTGATGGAACTACCCGTCAGGGAGTGACAGACGCAGAAGGGCGGTTTGTTGTAGAGCAGGCACCGGTAGGACCCGTGCATTTAATTGTTGACGGCTCAACCGCCAGTGTACCCGGCGAGTTTCCTACACTTGCGTACAATATCGTCACCATTTCCGGTGCCGAAAATCCTCTGTCGTCGCCTGTCTACATGGTAAAACTGAATACCGAAAATGCCGTGTATGCAGGGCCTGAAGATGCGGTACTTGAGCTTAACGACTACCCGGGCTTCAAGCTGGAAATTGCCAAAGATTCTGTCACCTTCCCCGACGGCAGCCGGGAAGGCTATGTGTCAGTGACGGCGGTTAATGCCGAGAAAGTACCAATGGCGCCACCTAACGGTATGCAGCCGCAGTTTATCGTTACGATTCAGCCAACCGGCACTTTATTTGATGCCCCAGCGCGACTGACGCTGCCGAATGTGGATGCGCATAAACCCGGGGCGCAGGTCGAAATGTACTCGTACGATCATGATCTGGAAGAATTTGTCTCGATAGGCCTTGGCACCGTTAGCGAAGATGGATCGGTGGTGCGCTCAAACCCTGGTGTAGGGGTGGTGAAAGCTGGCTGGCACTGTGGTAGTCAGCCTGGTGGCAGTGGCTGTGCGCACAACTGTCCAATTTGTCAGGATTGCGATGGTGATTGTAACTGTGTACCGATTGGCAGCGATCCGCGGGCCAGCGCACAGGATGTGGAAGGTGACTGTAAAACACCGAAGTGTCAGAACGGCAGTGTTACACAGGTGAACGATGACAGTGATGTCCCGCAAACCGGCGATGTTAAAGGCGACTGTAAAATGCCGGGTTGTGAGAACGGCTCACCAAAAGATGTGCCCGACGACAGCGACATTGCTGAGGAAGAGGCCAAGTGTAAGAAGTGTGAAAATGGTGAAACCAAAGCGGACCCCGCGAAAGAAGGCGTGAAATGTGGTGATGGCTCACCTGAGCAGGAATGCCTGATTTGTAAAGAAGGCAGCTGCACACAGCCCGATTGTGACGCAGCGGGCGAACAGGTCTCGCTGACCATTGGCGGTGAAATTGATCCTAAATCAGTACCGGGCCTGGGTAAAATCGTGTCACTGGCAGAAAAAGCCCTTAACGTCCTGCCCGTGAGCTGTACGGTGCCGGCGATTAATGTCAAAGGGTCGTATAAGCGTGGTGAAGACTGCTGTCAGGACTGCTCGAAAGATGACAAAGGCGAATATCATCAGGTAGCGGGTGCAGGTGAAATTACCAGTGACTGTGTACTGGGAAAACGTGCGCCACCGTTGGATATTGACTGGCCGATTACCGCATTTGGCTGGGGTATCCAGGTTGAAATTCAGGGCGAAGCGGAAGTAGGTATTACATTCAAACCTACGTTGTCACTGGAAGCCTCGGGCAAATACAACTTCACTTGTGAAGAAGGATGTGTCCAGGGCGAGGCAAAACTGGCCTTCCCAATATTCGGTGGCGTGTCGGCAAAAATACGCAAGGCCGAAGCAGAAGTGAAGTTTGGCAGTGTGGGTGACTGGGATGTGGTTGAAATTAACGGCCCTGAAATAACCGGTGGTTTGCAGGTTGGCGCGATCTCCGGCTCAGTAAGAGCAGGTTTTGGTGCAGCGCAGGGCTGTGACTCAGCGAACTGTAATGTAACCCTTGGTGACGGAAAACTGGTGTTTACCTTTAAGGGCGGATCTATTCAGCTATTTGATGTTGAGCGACTCACGGTCAACCTCAACGAATATATTAACTGGGAACTGGAAGTTCCATTGTGGGATGGTAAGTCAATCGACTGTAGGTAACAGCAATGAGGTATGAAATGGGTAACAAGTTGCATCTAAAATGGTTACCGGGTAATGGAATAGCGGCAATATTGCTTTTGCTGGCTTCTGCACACACCGGTGCCAGGGAAGTCTTTAGCCTGGTAGATGGAAACGATGGCAATGGCTTATGGCTAAGCGCGCAGGTGTGGCTGAATGATGATGTACCGGATGACGCGGTGGTTAAAAACGCCGTTGTCGCCAACAACCGGTTCGTTGCATTGTCGGACGCCAAACAGGTGAAGCCTGCGATGATTGCCGGTGGCAAAAGTGGCAAGGACCTGGCAAAAACGCCGGCGTTGCTGCCACTTGATGCGACAGATGTCGCCTATAAAGCATTCTGGCGCTGGGGCGACAATGCGTTGCTGGATGTAAGTTATCAGCTACCCAAGCGTCTGATACCGTGGCGCAGTGACTATCAGTGCGGCCAGACGCCGGGTTGTCAGTTACTGACTCAGCCGCAGACGCAGTTTTTTGAGTTAAGTTACTTTCAATACAAACAAAACCAGGCAAAGACCATTGCTCGTTCTGAGTTCACTAAGAAAACGCCATCCCAGTCGGCGTATCACGTGCTTTGGAGCGACCCCGATAACCGACCTGACTACTCGGGCGCAGAGGCTGCGCCCGATTCTTCCGATTTACAATGGACATTAAAGCTCTCTCCTCTCACAGCAACGCTGATCTGGAAACAAGGTGAAATTGTTGTTCAGGGTGATGATGAGAAAAAGCAGGCTCCCGCGATAGTGTCGCTTTTCTCACGCACGGTTAACCGGATGCTGGCGAAGGAACGGTTTGAACGTGGCCTGGCCGAGGAGTCCGGGCCAACCGAGCAATATGTCCAGCCCATCGCAAATAATGGCTACGGCTATTTTGTGCGTTATGTGGATGAAGGAAATGGCAAACAGCAATCGAGACGGCTGGTTTATCAGGAGCAGCTTGTTGAAATGGTAACCAACTGGCAGGAAGTAGATGTCGTTGGCAGTCTTGAACTGGCTAATCGTGGTTTCCTGTTTATTCAGCCTACTGTGCTGGTAGAGCAAGGTGATACCGCCGTACTGCAGAAATCGGCGGTTACCGTATTTGAATATCAACTGGATGGACCGTTAACCATGGAGCTTGGTGTGAAGGCAGACTGGATTGGTGCCTTGCTGTCTAATGACTACTTGTTAGAGGCGATACGGAAACAAAGTTAACGAAGTAACAAAGTAACAAAGTAACAAGTAACAAGTTAACGGGTCAGGATGTGGAGTTGTGGATGACCAATACGGCATTTTGGGGCGGAATATTTTTACTATTGGTGGCGCTGTATTTACTTAAAGGGGCCATCAGGTCGTTACAGCAGTTCGACCAGAGTGCGCACTGGCCAACGGCTAAAGGGCGCATCTTAAACAGTGAGGTAGTGCGGTATAAGGCTACCAGTAGCAGGCATGACTTCTTGGTGAGTTATGTCTACGAGGTGAAGGGTAAAGAGTACAAAAGCAATCGTGCTGCACTCTATACCATTATTCACCAGCGTGATGCCGAAGCACTGTTGGCGCGGTTTAAAGAAGGGACGGATGTTGATGTCTTTTATAACCCAGAGGCGCCGTCAGAAGCGGTATTAGTGACAGGTCACGGGACCAGTAAGAAGTACAGTGAAGTTATCCTGGCGGGTGTTGTTTTAGTAGTTGCTGTTGTCATTACGATATCTGGATTTTACGGCTGGATTGGCTCTTAATCTGATGGACATTTGCGATGAAATTTTTAACAAAGAACTGCATGCGGGGCGCACTGATTCTCTGTGCGCCGCTTGCATTCCAGGCAAGTTTATATGCACAGCAGATCGTTGAGGTCGACGAAAACTGCGTCATCAACGTACTGAACCGCACCATCAGCGTCAATGCGGATGGTGGCTGGTCGTTGCCCAATATCCCGTCGACGCAGGGAAATATTCGTGCACGCGTAACCTGTACATTAGACAATGGTGATACGGTCTCCGGTCAGACAGACTATTTCCGGGTGCAGCAAAATGGCATAACCCGGGTCGGCGACTTCGTCTTTGAAGAGACCATCATCACGCCAGAGTCGATAAGCTTTGCCGGGCAGGATTCCATTGAAATGTCGGATCTTGGCGAAGAGTTCCAGTTAAGTGTCACCGCCACCTACCCCGATGGTAGTACTGAAGATGTGTCGACCGTGTTCGACGGTATTAATTATACTGCCACCAATCCCAACGTTATCTCAATTTCCGGTAATGGTCTGGTGACCGCACGGGGAAATGGTGTCTCTCTGATTGTTGCCCGCAAAGATGGTGTACTGGCCTCACGGCTGGTCATAGTTAATACCGGCGGTGACCTGGATGGTGACGGCATTCCCGATGATATAGAAACTGCCAACGGACTCAATCCGAACGATCCTATCGACGCCCTGGAAGATCAGGACAAAGACGGCCTGTCTGCGCTTGAAGAGTATCAGCTGGGTACCGACATCAATGTTGCCGATACCGATGGTGATGGTATTGACGATGGTGAAGAGGTCATCGAAGGCGAAGACGGCTTTGTGTCCAACCCACTCTTATTTGATACTGATGGTGATGGTCTTTCGGATGGCCTGGAGATCATCGTTGGTTCTGATCCTGGCGATGGCAATGACACTAACCTTGGCGCTGCGCTGGTCAGTCTTGAGTCTACACCCGCCAGTGTCACTATGACCTTTAACGGCATAGACAGCGAGGTCAGTGCGCAACTGGCCATAATCGGTAATCTGATCGACGGTAATAGTCTTGATCTGACAGATGCCGAAGATACCAGTTATCAGTCAAGCGATTTAACGATTGTCAGCTTTGGCGCAACGCCCGGAGAGATATTTGGCGGTCAGCCTGGTAATGCCGTGGTAACGGTGTCCAATAACGGTAAGTCAGTGGATGTAAATGTCACCGTCGAGACCTTTGAAGCCGCTGCGCTGTCGGCGATTGATATTCCTGGCTACGCGAACAATGTCGATATCAGTGGCGATTATGCCTTCATTGCTGCGGGTGCAGCAGGCCTGCAGGTTGTTGATGTTGCAGACAGAGAAAATCCGCAAGTGGTGGCAGAGCTCGATACTGACGGCACCGCCATTGATATTAAAGTGCGTGGCAACCTTGCCTACATTGCCGATGGCGATGGCGGACTGAAAATTATGAATGTGTCTGATCCGCTCAATCCGGTATTGATCAGCAGTCTGCAGACTGCAGGTCTGGCGCAGGATCTATCAGTGCAGCTGAATACCCTGTATATGGCCAATGGACAGGCCGGTATCGAAATTATTGATATCAGCATTCCTGAAGCACCGGTCTCACGCGCTATTCTGAGCGGACTGGGTAATGTTAAAGGGCTGTCGGTCGAGCTTAATATGCTGGCGGTAGTGGGTGGTTCCGCACTGAGTATGGTGGATGTGAGCGATCCATTCAGTCCGATGCAGCTGGGCAGCATTAATATCGGCAGTGTTAAAGATGTCGAGCTGAGTAATGGCTATGCCCATGTGGCCGCCTATGACACCGGCTATCGGGTTGTTAATGTAACCAACCCAATGTCACCGCGTATCACGGGTGGAGACCGCGTAATTGCGCCTCGTGACGTTGCCCTGACCCGTGACTTCGCGTTCTATGCTGAGCAACTGTTCCCGAACGTGGTGGCCTTCGTTAATATCTTCGATCCGGAAGATCCGGTCTTCGCGGGCACCATTAACCTTTCGCCGTTTGGTGACTACGCGGGAACCGGTATCGCCCTGGATGCCAGCTATGCCTATATTACCGAAGAAAGCTTTGTGGTGCGCAGCGACTACGGTGTGACAGGCACAACCCGGCTGTTCATTGCACAATATCGCGATATTAACGATAACAATGGCGTACCACCAAGTGTCGAGATCACCTCGCCACCAAACGGCGCGGTTGTCGTGGAAGGCCGTCAGCTGATTGTGACTGCACAGGCACAGGACGATGTGGCGGTGGCCAATGTACGCTTTACTGTGAATGGCGCAGATGTGTTTACGGATACTGCAGCGCCGTATGCCTTCTCAATGACAGTACCAGCACCGGGTGAAGACCTGGTACTTGAGGCAACCGCGGTTGACTTAGGCAGTAATAGTACCCTGAGTGCGCCGGTCACCCTGGAAATACAGCCGGATGCGGATGGTGATGGCCTGGGCGATGACGAAGAGCTGGATACCTGGAATACCGATCCTAATAACCCTGACTCTGATGGCGACGGGCTGCTCGATGGTGAGGAAGTGTCTATTGGTTCCTCACCGACTGAGGAAGACACCGATAGCGACGGTATTGATGACGGTACTGAGGTTGCCAATGGCACCGATCCAACCAACCCTGATACTACCCCGCCAACCGTAACGCTCACTGCGCCGGCCGACGGTGAAACGGATGTGCCGGAGAATACTGCTATCAGTGTTATCTTCAGCGAACCTTTAAAAGCGCAGTCAGTGAGTGCAGGGGCATTCCGGTTAATGGCGCAAAGCGATGGCGAATTTGAAATTTCCGGTTCGTTGCAGCTTCTTTCAGGCAATACCGAAATGCTGTTCACACCCACCAACCTGATGCCGGATTACACGGTGCACGAAATTCAGGTGAGCGGCGTTCGTGACGTTGCCGGTAACCCTCTGGCTGACTTTGTGGCGACGTTTGAAACCGGCAATCTGGTTGATACCGTCAGGCCATCAGTGATTGATTCTAACCCGGCGTATAACGCCAGTGACGTACCGGTTAATTCCGCACTGGGCGTGCAGATGAGCGAACCGATTGATCCGGCGACCGTAGATAGCGGATCGTTCTGGCTGTACGACACGCTGCTCAATCAACAGGTCGGGGCCGTTGTAAGTGTGTCGGATGATAAGACGCAATTAACGCTGGTGCCTAATGCCGCGTTGCTCAACGGGCGTCGTTATTACCTGCGCCTGACCAGTGACATTGAAGATTTGTTCGGAAATACGCTGCCCAGTACCATTATTTACTTCACAACCGGCTTTGCAACTGATGCGCAGGGCCCTACCGTGGCCTACACGACAGTGAATGAAGGCGACAGTGAAGTCCCTACCAATGTGCGTATTAATGTGACCTTCGATGAAGCGATTAATCCGTTGTCGCTTTCTGAGATCCGTCTGCTGGATGCTGCAAGTGATCCGGTTCATGTTGCCCGTAGCCTGAGTAGTGATCGTCGGGTGGTAACACTCACGCCCAGCGTACCGCTGACGTCACTGAGTTTTTATGAGCTGCGCGTGAACCTGGTGCAGGATCTCGGTGGTAACCTTATGGAAGTGCCTGTTTCTATCAGCTTCTCGACTGGTGATGAAGCGGATACCACAACAGGCGTAGTGACCGCCTGGGGCATTGCCAACGGCGATACCAACGTACCGGTTAACACCCGTATTATTGCCAGAGTTAGCGAGCGAATCGATCCGACCTCTGTGCTGCTGGGCAATTCCTTGCGGCTATATGATACAGCCGCCGGTATAAATGTGCCCGGCAGTTTTGCACTAAGTGATGAAGGCACGACGCTGGAATTTATTCCTGATGAGCCGCTGGAGTCACTGCGCCTTTACTACTGGTATTTCGGTTACAGTCCTTACCTGCAGGATTTGGCAGGTAACCGTATTGCTCAAAACCAGTTCCGACAGTTCACTACGAGTGAGCAGACAGATAATACCGAACCGGCAATTGAATCAAGCAACATACTCGATGGCGATATTGCTATACCGCTGAATGGCCGGATTACTGTGAACTTCAGCGAAACGCTGAGTGCGGCGTGCCTGGCCGGTGTGACGCTTAATAACGGTGATATTGAGGTAGGCGTAAGTTTACAGAACAATGGCCGAACACTGGTTATAGAACCGGATGAAGACCTGGCCGCGAACAGCGACTATACATTGTCACTTACCGGGCTGTGTGATTACGCGGGTAATACCGTCACATCTTCACAATTATCCTTTACAACCGGCAGTGAAAGAGATACCGCCGGACCTGTATTGCAAAGCGTGTCGCCTGCAAACAGTGCGGTAGATGTGGCGCTTGATACTGATATTGTGTTGACGTTCAACGAGGACATTGCTGCTGACAGCTTTGTGAATCTGTTTAACCATCAGAACAGTATTTCTGTCCCTGGCAGCAGCGTTGTAGATGGTAATCAACTGACGTTTACCCCGGATGAGCCGTTGCGTGGAGGAACGTATCACCGGATTGAAATACGCTACAACGTAAACGACTACGTGGGTACACGTCGCTGGAACGGCGACAGCTACTTCACTACCGAAGCGCTGGAGGATCTGACGCCACCGGAAGTTGCCTTTATCTCGCCAGCGGCGGATACGGTAGACGTGCATCCTAACAGCACCGTAGTGGTGACCTTTAGCGAACCTATGAACCCCAACAGCCTGAACAGCAACAATATTGCATTGTTTGTTGACGGCAACATTACGCGACCCAGTGTATTCCGCTCATCTGACGGTAAAGAAGTAACCCTGTCTGCGTCAAAACCCTGGTCCAGCATTATCAGTGTAGTCATGACCGATAATGTTCAGGATCTGTCCGGTAATGCGCTGGCACCGTTTGTCAGTAGCTTTACCACGGGCGTTATTGATACGGATGGCGGGCGTCCGTCTGTTAGTCGCCAGTTGCCAACCAATGGCTCCAGCGAATGGTTCGATCTGGACGAGGTGGTGCTGTATATGAACGAGCCAATGGATCCAGCCAGTATCCAAAACGCCATGCATGTGACCGAGGACGGTGTACTGATTGATGATCAGGGCAGCATTGAAGTGCTGGGTGATGGCAGAACACTGCGGTTTGTGAAGGATACACCGTTTACAGAAGGCGCGTATGTGCAGGTCTTCCTGGACTCGACTGCAACTGACGATTCAGGTAACGCAGCCAACAACTATAACGGCTACTTCAGAATGGGTGTGAACGATGAGTTAATTGGCACGCGTCACTATCCGACGGCTTACCATCCAGGTAACAATCAGACCAATGTTCCTGTTAACCCAACAATTTATGTTTCATATACAGAAGAGCTGGATGAAGCGACACTGACTGCCGATACAGTGAAGCTGCAAAATGCTGATAATGGCTTTACCGATGTATCGGTCAGCATAAGCTTTGATGCGCAAACCCGGTTACTGTCAGTGATGCCGGATACCGTACTGTTGCCAGATACCCGCTACTACCTGTGGCTCTCCAGAGACATACTGGATACCGATGGTGACAGCCAATGGTCTAATTACGCTACTTACTTCTACACCTCTGCGGACGATACTGTGGATAACCGTCAACCAGTGGCGGTATCGCAAAGCCCAATTTCAGGACAGGCTGGGGTAGGTGTGAATGCCATGTACGCGGTACGCTTCGATGAAGTGATGAACCCGCTGACATTTGAATATGGCAGTGGCAACACCCGCCGATATGGTCCGCAGTTCAGTGAAGATAACCGGGTGGTCAGATACGAACGGCTGGGCACTTTACCTGAATTGTCAGAGGTAACCGAAGATGTACCGGCGATGCAGGATTTGGCGATGAACACGGTGGTAGCAGCATCTACCACATTTGAAACCGCTAACGGGCCGGATATTATTAACCCAGCGCTGGTCGACATTTCAGTGGCTAACGGGGCGACATCGGTGGCGACCAATCCGGTGATTGAGTCGGTGTACAACGAGCCGCTGGATCCAGTCAGCATTACTTCTTCTGTGCGTTTGTACGACACAGTGAGCAGAGTGAATGTACCCACTACTGTGACTCTCTCAGCCGATGGTACGCGTTTGGTCATGGTACCAACACAACCGCTGGCCGTGGGCAGAACACACTATGTCTACAAGTACGGACTGCGTGACTTAAGTGGTAACGGGTCACTAAATGTGTTCTCCCATTTTACTACCGGCTTTGAAAGCGACGTCAGTGCGCCACAGCTTGTTGATAGCAGTATCTTTGATGGTCAGAGCGAATTGCCGACTAACGCGCGCTTCCGGTTCCGTTTCGACGAGCCGCTCAACGCGCTGCAGCTTGCCGGTGTAACGCTTGAAGACAGCGTAGGCAATGTGCTGGCGACCAAAGTTGGCCTCAGTAGCGATCGTGGTACCGTGGTGATTACGCCTAAAGCGTTGCTAAGTGCGAACAGTGATTACCGGATTGTAATCAGTGAGGTCGAAGATCTGTACGGTAATCAACAGGCCAGCGACCTGGTCTTTAATTTCAGCACGGCGCACCAGGTTGACCTTCTCGCAGGGGGACTGACTTACTGGAGTATTGCCAACGGCGCAACGGATGTACCGACCAATGCCCGTATTATTGCTGGTGTCAGTGAGCGTATCGACCCGACCACTGTCATAATCAACAGTTCTCTGCGTCTGTACGACACCTTGTCTAATGTGAACGTCCCAGGTAGTTTTGAACTGCGTGATGATGGTCAGACGCTGGAGTTCATTCCTGATGAGCCACTGGCCACATCACGCCTGTATTACTGGTACTTTGGTTACAGTCCATATCTGCAGGATATGGCTGGCAACCGCATTGCACAAAACAGCTTCAGACAGTTTACGACGGGTGAGAACGCCGATAGCGCGGCACCACAAACCCTTTCCAGTAACATTCTTGACGGCATGGTGGACATCCCTGCGAATGCGGTACTGAGAATTGATCTGGATGAGCGCACCAGTGCTGCCTGTCTCTCCGACATCAGGCTGTCTGATGGTGTCAGTGATGTGGCAATCAGCGTATCGCTGGATAACGATGGTCGTCAGCTGGTGGTAACGCCTGCCGACAACATGAATGCGGCGACTACCTACACCCTGACTATTGACGGGTTGTGTGACTATGCTGGTAACACGATTGCGACGCAAACTCTGTCATTTACCATCAATGCAGGCGGAACCCGTGACACCAGTGGTCCGGTACTGCAGTCAATTGTACCGGCCAGTAATAGTGTGGACATTGCAAGGGATACGCAACTGGTACTGACCTTTAATGAACCGATTGCGGCCAATAGCTTTGTTCAACTCTATATTAATACCAACAGTGTGCTGGTGGCGGGCAGCAGTGAGGTGGATGGTAATCAACTCACTTTCACACCTGACGAGCCGCTGCTAGGTGGCACGTATCACCGTGTTGCAATTCGCTACAATGTGAGAGATTTTGTCGGTACACAGCGTTGGAATGGAGACAGCTATTTCACAACGGTCAGTGATTTTGACGTAACCCCACCGACTGTGCAGTTTATTTCACCGGTTGCAGACAGTGTGGACGTGAACCCCAATGGCGTGGTCGTTGCGACCTTCAGCGAGCCCATGGATCCTAATACTATCAACAATAGCAATATTTCATTCTTTGCTGATGGTGCAATCCTGCGGCCAAGCGTTTCGCGCTCTGGAGATGGGCGTCAGGTGACGCTTTCACTTGGAAAACCTGCCGGTGAAGTAGTAACAGTGGTGATGTCGGATGATGTCAAAGATATCTCAGGAAACCGTCTTGCGCCGTATGCCAGTAGCTTCACAACCGGCTTTGTGGACGGTGACGGTGGCCGACCCAGTGTCAGCCGACAACTGCCTTCAAATGGCTCTGGCCCATGGTTCGATCTCGACGAGGTGGTGTTGTACATGAATGAGCCAATGGATGCAGACTCCATCAGTGATGGCTTCCATATCAGTGAAAACGGCGTCCTGATTGATGACGAGGGTACCCTGGAAGTATTGGGTGACGCCCGTACTATCCGCTTCACTAAAGACACGCCGTTCACCGATGGTGCTTATGTGCAGGTGTTCTTAGATAGCCAGGCGCAGGATGATTCCGGGAATCCGGTTATCTATTATGCGGGCTACTTTACCATTGGTGTTCCGTCTGATCTTGCAGGAACGCGGCATTATCCTACCGCCTATCACCCTGGCAACAATCAGACAGATGTACCGGTTAATCCGGAAATCTACGTGCAGTATACTGAGGCGCTGGATGAATCGACCCTTACCGCGGCCAATGTAAAACTGCAGGATGCCGACAATGGGTTTACGGATGTTGCGGTGACAGTGAGTTTTGATGCAGACCAGTTACTGCTGAAAGTTGTCCCGGATGCAGCGCTTGAGCCGGATACCCGGTATTACCTGTGGCTGTCAAACGCCATTTTGGATACTGACGGAGATAACCAGTGGTCGAACTATGCCACCTACTTCTTTACATCCGTCAGCGATACACTTGATGATCGGCAGCCCACGGTTCTGGCTATGGGACCGATTGATGGCCAGCAGAATGTCGGCGTCAATACACTTTACTCAGCGCGCTTTGACGAGCCTATGAATCCGCTGACGTTCGAGACTGGCAGCGGCGTGACCCGCAGATTCAATGCGCAATTCTCCGAAGAGAACAAAGTGGTGCGGTACGAGCGCCTGGGCACCTTGCCTGAACAGTCTGACGTTACCGAAACAGTGCCGGTAATGGTGGATCTGGCGGGCAACCTGCGGGTATCTCAGCAGTCTGTATTTACCACCGGCAGTGGCCCTGACATTGTCAGCCCGGGCAGGCTGGATATCTCTGTCGCCAATGGAGCGGTAAACGTTGCACGTAACCCGGTCATTGAGTCGGCGTTCAATGAGCCACTTGATCCGACCAGTGTGACGTCATCCGTCAGACTATATGACACCGTAGATCGGGTTAACATGCCGGTCACGCTTACACTTTCCAGCGACGGTACCCGCCTGGTCATGGTGCCGGAGTCAGCGCTACCGATGAACCGGCTGATGTATGTGTACACCTATGGCTTACGTGACTTGAGCGGCAACAATGCGATCAACCTGTTCACCTCGTTCACTACCGGTGCAGAGGAAGACACCACTGAGCCTGCACTTGTCGACAGCTCAGTCACAGACGGTCAGTCTGATCTGCCGCTCAACGCACGGTTCCGCTTCCGGTTCAATGAACCGCTAAGTTCGCTGCAACTGGATGGCGTAAGCGTAGAGGACAGTGTAGGCAACAGCGTCCCAGTTTCAGTGAGCCTGAATAGCACCCGCGATACCGTGCATATTGTGCCTAAGGTGCTGCTCGATAGCCTGACTGACTACACCATCACGTTATCGGGTATTCAGGATCTCAGCGCCAATGAAAGGGCCGCAGATCTGGTGTTTACTGTGACCACCGTTGATGATGTCGACCTGTTAACCGGAGGCCTGACGTATTGGAACATCGGCAATAATGTTAGCGATGTGCCTGTCAACGCCAGAATGATTGTGGGCCTTTCCGAGCGTATTGACCCGACCACGGTAATAATCGACAGTTCGCTGCGGTTGTATGATACCGATGACGGGGTGAATGTTGCCGGTAGTTACGCGTTGTCTGACGACGGCACGCAACTTGAATTTATCCCCGACAATAATCTGGCCGCCAACCACCGACACTATTGGTATGTGGGGTACAGTCCCTATCTTCAGGACATGGCGGGTAACCGGGTTGCACAGAATCAGTTCAGGCAGTTTGTGACGGGAAGTGATGAGGACAATGCCGCGCCCTTGTTTATTAAAGGCAACATTCCGGATAGCCAGACCGATGTCCCCGTCAATGCACGCGTTCAGGCGCAGGTTAGTGATGTGCTTGGCAGCGCCTGTACAGAAGGTGTGACTCTGGTATCGGGCGGCAGTGAGGTGCCGGTAAGCCGAAGCTTATCGTCTGATCGTAAAACGATCACACTGACGCCAGTGTCGGTGCTCGACACGTCGAGCAGCTACACCATGCGCTTTACCGCTGTGTGTGACTATGCGGGCAATACGCTTGACGATGATGTACTGAGTTTTACAACGTCATCTGATTCAGATCCTGATACGTCTGGGCCTGTGCTACAGACCGTGACTCCTGAGAATAATGCGACCGGTGTCGCGCTTGATACTCAGATAGTGCTGACCTTTAATGAAGACATTGCTGAGAACAGCTTTATCGTGCTGTGGCAGGGTAGTACGCAGATCCCTGGCGCTAACGCGGTCAGTGGCAATCAACTGGTGTTTACCCCCAGCGATGACCTTGATGCAGCGACCAGCTACAGGATTGAAATACGCTATAATGTGAATGACTTTGTTGGTACGCAGCGCTGGAACAGCGACACGACCTTTACAACCCAGTGAGGTGAAACATGAAAGGCTTAATGGTACTGCTTGTTGCTGTGTTGGTTGTTGCAGCACTATGGTTGAGTAGGGATGACACAACGCCGGATTCTATTCTGCGCGATGTGAGTGATATGCCTGAAACACAGCCAGTACAGACGCCGGCTAAAGCGGCCTTTAATGTTGACGAGCAAAAAAACAGTGTTGATGCTGAAAACAGGCAGGCACAGCTGACTGCCACCAAAACACAGCTTGATGCCCTGATGCTGGCATATAATGACAACCTCAGTAATCCTGAAAAACGGAGCGAGATAAAGCGCGAAATGGATAAGTTACTGCGTGAGTACGATAAGCTGGTGTTACCGGTTGCACTGGAAAAAATGAAGCAAGAGGATACATCTCACGGTGGGTAAAATTAGCCTGATTAGGCTGGGACTTGCATGGCTGACGTTGTCAACATTGTGTGTGTATGCGCAGGAGCCGACGCAAAAGCTTATTCCGGACCCAGACACTTATGGAGACTTTCTGGTTTCTGAGTACGATGCTGCTAAGCCCAGCCTGGTGGCGTTTAAGGATCCACGCTGCCCGTATTGCGTTAATGCGCTGAAGCGCTTATACCAGCTGAGTAACTACAACGTTTATTTGTTCTGGTCGCCGATTTTAGGAGATCGCAGCCAGCGCGATGTGAATGTCTTTTTTTACTGTGATTCACCGGCGAGCCCTCAGGTCATTGAGGCGGTTACGGAGCGTCGCTCCCCAGACTGTGACGGACAATTTAACAGTGACCTGGCGAAGCGCAATGACGCCTTTGTTGCTCAGTATAATCCTACTTCTGTGCCGCAGTACTGGTTTGGCGGTCAACGTGTCGGTATCGGGCAACTTAAACTGTCGATGAGCACGGCGCAGCAGGTTGCGCTTCTTGCTGAATCCAGTACTGTGCAGATCCCCTGGCACCGTTATCCGTCCGCAGTCATCAGGACGCCTTTTCAGGATCGCTACAATATTGGCATTGTACTTAACCATTCATTGGGAGATGACCTGCAGCGGGTTTTACTAAACGAGACACAGTTTAACTGGTACGTGTTCGATAAGCAGCAGCCACTAAGTTCTCAGGAGGCAGAGTTTCGCGTGCTAACCGGTACACTTGACCACCAGGCTCCCATTGTACTGCTTGAGGGCAAACCGTTATCCGGCAAAGAACGCAAACGTGTGTTACCAGCGGCCGTTCTGAAGCTTCTTTCAGACACAACAGTAACGCAGCATCACGCTGCGACTACCGGGTAACATAACCAACACACGGCGCGTATCCCCACAATGACAATGGCTTGCCGGGACAGGGCGTTGGCGTGTGATTAATTAATGTTCGAAAGTGATTGACTCATGCGAGGATAGTCTCTACTATCGCTCGCAGCTTGAAAGAGAGCCTTATAGTTTACATCCTCCACTACGTTAGATCTTAGCTGTCCCTCGTCCTGAAGAATTTAAATTTACGTTCATTTCCCGCTATTCATGCCTCATGAAGGCAAACTTATACTTTTTATCACTCCATTTAACGAGTGACACTAGCCAACATACCTTGCCTTCGTTATTGCTGTTCTGCATTGATACACGCTTATTTTACTTAAAAATTGCAACGTTTTAGGCTACTTTTATCGAGAACGGAAATTAATGTTACCAGCTTCAAAATCCGCGTATAACGCGACAGATACCAACAAACACAGTCATCCTATTCCAAATCGCAGCTATATTTTAAGCTTGCTCAAAATGCATGATAAAGCGCTCACCCGGCGCCAGCTGGCCGAGCAAATGGCGCTTGACAGCGCTGAAGAGCAGGAGGGGTTACGTCGTCGATTGCGCGCTATGGAACGTGATGGGCAACTCAGCTTCGATCCGCGTGAAGGTTACAGCGTGCTACGTGAGGAAGATAAAATTGAAGGCCGCGTGATTGGTCACCGTGACGGCTTTGGCTTTCTGGCGCGTGATGACGGCGGCGACGATTTGTTGCTTACTCAGCGCGATATGCTGACGTTGTTTGATGGTGATCGCGTTCAGGTCCGTATTTCCGGCCTGGACAACCGGGGTCGCCAGAAAGCAGCGCTGCTTAGTGTAACGCAGCGAAATTCCGAGCATCTTGTTGGGCGTGTGTACGTGGATGGCGACAGCTTTTTTGTCAGGCCAGAGAATACGCGTATCAGTCAGGAGATTGATATCGAAGATGATCACCTGATGGGAGCAACAGAGGGCCAGTATGTCGTTGTAGCCTTATCAGGTTATCCGTGTGAACACTATCGGGCCCTGGGTAAGGTTACCGAGGTGCTTGGTGATGAACGTGCGCCGGGGATGGAAATTGATGTGGCTATTCGGACGCACGGCATTCCCAATACCTGGACAGACGAAGCCCTGACTGCTGCAAATGCGCTGGGCGATTATGTGACCGAAGCTGATAAATCACACCGAGCTGATTTACGACAGCTGCCATTTGTCACCATTGATGGTGAAGATGCCAAAGATTTTGATGATGCCGTATATTGTGAGCGAAATGGCGATGGCTGGCGTCTTTGGGTTGCGATTGCGGACGTGTCGCATTATGTCACGCCTGACAGTGTGCTGGATAAAGAAGCTCAGAAGCGGGGTACATCCGTGTACTTTCCCGGACAGGTTGTGCCCATGTTACCGGAGGTCTTGTCCAATGGGTTATGCTCTCTCAATCCGCACGTTGATCGATTGGTACTAGCCTGCGAAATGCAGATAAACCGGGCCGGCAATATGACCAGCTACCAGTTTTCAGAAGCAGTCATTCATTCACATGCCCGGCTAACCTATACTCAGACTAATCAAATGCTGAACACCAAAGGGGCTGCTGATAAACGGACTGGCCTGTGGGAGCGACGCCCACAGATCGAAGCATTGTACGAGCTATACTGTGCATTGAGCGATGCCAGAGCCAAGCGAGGCTCGGTGGATTTTGACACGCAGGAAGTGGCCTTTACGTTCAACGAAAGCCGGAAGATTGACCAGATAACGCCGGTAGAGCGCAACGACGCACACCGGCTCATTGAAGAGTGTATGTTATGTGCGAATGTGGCGACCGCTCAGTTCCTGGAAAAAATGAAACTACCTGCGCTGTATCGCAACCATCACGGCCCGCAACAGAAGAAACTAAAGAATCTGCGTGCATTTCTTGCAAGCCGGCAATTACAGCTCGCTGGTGGTTCACGCCCCACGCCAGAACACTTTGACAGACTATTAAGCAGTCTGAGCAATCGAACTGATGCGGGTGTAATCAGATCAATGATGCTGCGCTCACTCAGTCAGGCGGAGTATAGTCCTGACAATATCGGCCATTTTGGTCTGGCTTATACTGCCTATGCGCATTTTACGTCGCCAATCAGACGTTACCCTGATCTGTTAGTTCACAGAGCTATTCGTTCTGTCATTCGGGGTCAGGAAAGTGGCAGTCTGCTGCGACGGGCATTGAATGCCGTTTCTGGTCGCGGTGGTGACCCGGTTCACCGTATAGACGGTGCCCCAGCGCTGACACCACAACAAAGCTATCCGTATGGTCTTGAGGATATGAAGGCGTTGGGACAGCAGTGCTCAGCACTCTCCAGGCGAGCAGATAAAGCCAGCTGGGATGTTGAAGCGTGGCTAAAATGCGATTACATGCGTGAATTTGTCGGCGATACGTTCACCGGGACTATCATCACGGTGACGCAGTTTGGTGCATTTGTTGAGCTTGATCACTTAGGCGTGGAAGGGCTAATCCATATCAGTGCGATGAATAACGACTTTTATCATTTTGATGAGCATGCCCAGTGCCTGCGGGGTGAACGCACAAATGAGACGTTTACCGTTGGGGATACTGTCGAGGTTCAGGTCGATCAGGTCGATATGGCGCAAAGAAAAATCGCCTTTTCTTTGAGCGAACCAGACCATGGCGCGATGCGCCCGAATAAGACGCGCACCAGCAAACGTAGCAGGCAATAGTCGCTACTATGCAGCAAGCCTCTGCATACGCACACGCAATAACCTGTGCAGGTACGGGCACTGGAAGTCAGTTTGGATAACGATGCATTTATTCTGGCATCGTTTTGCGAAGGTCATGCGTATCAAGACATCTGGGATCCTGAACGCGCTTTTTTCAAAACCGCGTTACCGGCGTTGCTGGGCAATAATAAACAGTCAACCGTACTTAACAGCGCGAAAAGGGCCATGACAGCCATAGCAATCTGAAAATGGAGCTGTGCAGGATCACCTGTCGAGCCTATCAGAATACCGCTCAGCGTGACGGCCAGTGCGCCGATGGTGATCCCCAGCCCCCGATTCATTTGTGCCAGCATAGCGCCCAGTGTATTGGCGTCACGCATGTTGTTTTGCGGCACATCAGCGAAGGCCAGAGTGTTCAGTGCGGTAAGGTGAATGGAGCGGTTCATACCGCATACAAATAATAAGACGGCAATAACGACATAGGGCGTTTGCGGCGTCAACAGGCCTAATACCAGATAGCCCAGTGCTATCAATATTGCATTAGCGATCAAAAGACGTTTAAAGCCGGTTGCATTCATCAGCCAGGTCGTAGCGGGCTTCACTGCCAGATTACCGGCAAACAGCCAGAGTAAAAGTGTACCTGCTTCTATGGGGGAATATCCCAGGCCTAACTGCAGCATCAGAGGGATCAGAAAAGGTGCGCTGGCCAGCGCTATGCGAACGACAGAGCCGCCAAATAAAGTGATGCGAAAGGTTCGGTATGCAAGTGCGTCAAAGCTCAGCAATGGGGATGGTGCGCGGTGCAGGTGAAAAATCGCTGCGGCCAGCAAGCTCAGACCAGTGAGACAACACAGCGCTGCTATTACACTGGAACTTGTATGGCTGGCCAGCAGTTCAAGCCCGGTCATAAACAGCGCAAAGCCACCACCACTTAATACAAACCCCAGTGTATCGAAGCGGCCTACAGAGCCTGGCCGATTTGTCAGTAACCGGCTGGTAAAAAGTAATGCAATCAGGCCCAGTGGCACATTGATATAAAATATCCAGGGCCAGCCCCAGTGCGTCGCTATCCAGCCGCCTAGCACAGGGCCTAACAAGGGAGCGCTGAGTGCTGGCCAGGTAATTATAGCAACCAGATGCACCAGTTGTGCTTTAGGTGCGTCACGCAATACTACCAGCCGGCCTACAGGAACCATCATCGCGCCACCAATCCCCTGCAGGATCCTGGCCAGCGTAAATTCAGCGAGGCTATCACTGATACCGCACAGTACCGATGCCATCACAAACGTACAGATGGCCAGCATGAAAATACGTTTTGCACCATACTTGTCCGCAATGTAACCACTGAGTGGGATAAACAGGGTCACAGCCACCAGGTAGGCGGACACGCCGACGGAAAGGTGCGTAGCCGGTACGCCGAAATCTTTGGCGATTACGGGGATTGCCGTGGTGATAACGGTGGCATCCAGAATTTCCATGAACAGCGCCGCCGCAACCAGCAGTGCTGTGGCTGTTTGTCGTGATAATGTCATTGTCTGATTAGGGCCTGCAACGTCATTTCGGGATGATAATGCGTTTATTGAGACTAAATTTGTACATCAGAAATCAACAGGTCCCCGTTACGTCGGTGAGCACTTCATCCACTGAAGTCAGTGCCGCGGGCAACGGGAACGTGTAGCAAAATGATGCAGGATAAGAACAGGGTAGAAGTTGTAACGTCTGTGGTAGCGAAAAAGGATCAGTTTTCAGGCGTAGCGTGTGGCCCGAGGATAAGCGCAGCTACGAGCCCGGACTGTTTCGCTGTTATCACAACACCTACTGCATTATTTCAAGGGCCCGGATAACTTTGCTGACACCCTCGACATTGCGTGCCACATCCACTGCGGCTGTTGCTTCCTGATTCGACAACCTGCCCATTAAAAATACTTCGCTGTTCTGTACTATCACCTTCACCTGCATGGCCGGAATACGTTCATCGGCAAGCAGCTTGGCGCGGACCTTAGAAGCGATCCAGATATCTTTGGCCTGACGGGAAGCACTGAGAGGCTCGGCGACCCGAATCTGATTGTGGATCTTCCTTACATATTCCACCTTTTTGGCCAGAGATACCGCTTCGGCGACCAGAGGCTGGGCAGGCACCTGACCAGTGAGCAGGGCGACACCATTGTAAATATCGACCTGCAGGTTCGCCTGTTCTTTTAATGTCTCATTCCCTGACCATTGATAAGCAACCGCCGAGGAGGCATTCTGATCATCGAGCTGCGCTCCGACAGTGCGACGGTCATTAGCAACCTTGGCCGCCATTGCGCCGGCCGCGCCAACCGCGACAACACAGCCCTGAAGCGTCATAACAGCCAGCATCAGCAGTGCCAGCAAATAACTTTTAGGTGGTGTATTTACGTTAGCTGTCAGCATGGTCAGCCGGGAATAAACTGTCATCAATACATTCACATAAGTTGTGGATCACCAGCAGGTGGACTTCCTGAATACGGGCTGTGCGGTTCGACGGAACCCGAATTTCAACATCGTGTTCGCTCAAAAAGCCTGCCATTTCTCCGCCATCTTTACCGGTCAGTGCCACAATCGTCATATCCCGTGACAATGCGGCTTCCATAGCAGCAATCACATTACGCGAATTACCGCTGGTGGAAATGGCCAGCAGAATATCGCCCGACTGACCCAGCGCACGTACCTGTTTGGCAAAAATTTCATCATAGCTGTAGTCATTGGCAATCGAGGTCAGCGTCGAAGTATCTGTACTTAACGCTATCGCAGGCAGACTGGGGCGATCACGCTCGTAGCGGTTCAGCATCTCAGAAGAAAAGTGCTGGGCATCGCCTGCCGAGCCGCCGTTGCCGCAGCTTAATATTTTATTCCCGCGGATCAATGCTTCTACCATCATCATCGCCGCTTTCTCGATGGATTCCGGCAGCATCTCGGAGGCGGCTATTTTGGTTTGAATACTTTCAGTAAAATTCGCTTTAATATTATCTATCATGGAGGTGTCGTTACTTCTTAAAATTGGTTATATCATAACATTCTTTAGCCAGTTCAGAATGCCGCTTTGTATACTGATTACATCAAATCGGCTACTCACTGCTGACGGATTGTGCCCCTGGGTTACCAGATAGTGCGTAAATGCGCTGCGCAGGCGGCGTTGTTTGGCGGCAGTGACATAGTCAAGCGCATTGCCGTAATCCGCATTAGCGCGACATTTTACTTCTATACAGACCAGGGTGTCGCCATCCTGCATGACTAAATCAAGCTCACCGGAGCGCGTCCGGTAGTTGCGCGTGATTAGCTTCAGCCCTTGTCCTTCAAGGTACCTTAGTGCCTCGTCTTCGCCGGCGTTTCCCTGCCTGACAGACATTGTTGCTACTCCGTGATTATCTGAATTTCTTCATCGTTGATAATGGCCCGTGGCAGAGTTCGGGTAATAACCCCATTGTCTTTCAGCTTAAGCTCACCGGTCAGCCCCTGCGCCGAAGTTTGCGGGTACGCATGCATGTTCGCAAGGTCAGGTAGCAGGTTGTAGGCATCAACGCCAAAGGCAAACAGCCTTCTGCTTTGCGTCAGCCGGTTAGGCCAAATCTGACTGACCTGATCAGTCAGAGGCTGCCAGGGATGATCTGGCAACATCCAGGGCATGTCCAAAAAGCGCACATTTTGCAAATCCCGCCACTGATTTTTACCACTGTCATAATCCATGGAACGGGATGTAGCATAAACCGGCACCCGGGCATTGTTCGCAGGCAGCAGGCTCGCTTCCACCATCGGGTTAAGCAGTTCGGTGTGTTGAGGCGAGGCAAAAACAACAACCGCATCAATATCCTGGCGGTTGCGGGGCATGTTGTATACCTCTTCATTGATCATATATTTGATCTGCGAAATCCGGTCATTACTCTGTGCGACGTCCAGCGCACGGGTGATCCCATCCCGCAGCGAAGCACTGTCAGTAAAGCTGACCTGAGTAAGGTTGACGCGCTTGTCTGCTACTCTTCCGGCGTTCAGTTGTGCCCAGCGTTCAGTGAAGGCCGACTGCATGCGTTGATACAGGCTGGCCTGAGCACTGACTACGATTGGTGCCCGGTAACCTTTTGCATAGATGACTTCGGCTAACTGATACGCCTCATCTTCTGGTGCCAGAGCAAAAAACAGGGCCTGGCCCTGGCTTTTCTGAATACCTTCCTGTTTGCCAGTCAGAGGTTCATCCAGTAACCCGGCAGACGAATGTTGCTCTGCGTCGGCGGGATTTTCTTCCGTGTTAAGCGCCGAATCGGGCAGTAATGCCAGATTGTCTTCGCTGTCCGACGCCTGAACGGATTTCGGAAGCTGTATGGGGCGGTTGAGGGCAAGCATACTTACCCGCGGCGGAAGCAGAGGCAGCAGGGCATCGAGGGTGTCTTTGAGCAGTGGCCCCAGTACCCATTGTGCCTCGCCAATCTCTTCAATAAGCCGGGCAGGCGGTTTTCCCTGAGTATCGATAAAGCGCAGCTGTGGTAACGACGACGCCGAGGCGCTCTTAAGCTGACGGTAATAGCCTGACAATATACCTTCTTTCACCGCGTTACCGGTATTTTCGAAACGACCGGAAAGGGGTAGTAATACGACCAGTTCATCCATGTCGAGGGCGTCGATAGACGCCGGATCCCGGATCAGGACATCCAAATTTTCTGCCACCGGGTGCCCCCGGTAAACCTGACGGAACTGATCAATCGACTCACGCAGTTGTGTGGTGTTCAGGCCTTGCGTTTTGAGCAGGTCGTAGAGCACCAGATAAGGGCGTAACAGCGGAAATTGTGACGAGGCGCGGCTACGCTCACTGTCGCTGGCCAGATTTACCCAGCGCCACACATCGGCCACCGTTTCAGCCGTGGCATCATCCAGCATCAGTTTACTGTTAGCGGCATTCAGATACTGATTACTGGCAAGGTATAACTGATGCTGCAGGAGCAGCTGACGGCGCTGCCATTTTCCGTTAAGTTGTGTGGACGTTACCAGCGGTAACAATTTGTCAGGCGCGACACGCGCATCTATGTAAACCGCAGCGGTGACTAAGTTCAGCTCATCCTGCAACTGCTGGCTGACGCCGCGCTCGCGCAAGGTGTAGATAATCTGCAGGGCGCGCTTTGAATCCCCCGTGGAAATGTAGGCGTCCGCCGCATCGATCAGGTACGAATCCCTTAACAGAGGATCGCGCTGTTCCTGCCATACGGTTCGCGCCATCGCCAATTTTTGCTGCGCATCCTCAATCTCGCGGGCGGGCTGCTCAGTCACTGTTTCGACAGGCTTGGCTGTGCGCTGTGTCGGTGTTTGTTTAGCGGCACAGGCTGCAAGTACCGTGGCAATCAGGGTTACGCCCAGTAAACGGAATAAACCGGTGTTCTTCACGACTCACTTTCCTTCACACTGTTGTAGCGCCAAGTGTATATGAACACGGCGGAAAATCTATGCCTGCGCAGATAAACTGTCCGTTTGGCGTGATACACTACGCGTATCATTGTTCTGATACCTTTGTTATGACTGACTCAGCTACCCTGTATATAGTTCCGACGCCGATTGGCAATCTGGATGACATTACCCAGCGCGCAATTCAGACGCTGGCTGCTGTTGACTGGATCGCCGCTGAAGACACCCGTCACAGCCAGAAACTGTTGCAGCATTTCTCGATTTCTACGCGCACCCTGTCGTTGCATGATCACAATGAAGACAAGCGCGTGGCCATGCTCTGTCAGCGCTTGAAAGACGGTGAGTCTGTCGCACTTATCAGTGATGCCGGTACACCGCTTATCAGCGATCCTGGGTTTGTGCTGGTCAGAGCATGTCGTGAGCAAGGCATTGATGTGGTCGCCTTACCGGGCGCGTGCGCAGCAATTACCGCATTAAGTGGCTCTGGTTTACCCACCGATCGCTTTCTTTTTGAGGGTTTTCTGCCTGTAAAAGTTCAGGCGCGCAATGAGATATTACAGCGCTTGCAGGACGCAACCTGCACCACGGTTTACTACGAAGCACCGCGGCGTATCGTCGCAACATTGCAGGATATACATGTCCTGTTACCAGATCGTCACCTGGTACTGGCAAAAGAAATCAGCAAGACGTTTGAGGCTTATGTCAGCGGTAACGCTGAAGACATCCTGGCCTGGCTTGATGCCGAGCCTGCACGGCAAAAGGGCGAGTTTGTGCTGATGGTATCACCGGCTGTGAAAGACAAGCAGTCGGTTCCAGGTGAGGCATTATCACTGCTCAGTGCGCTGTGTGAGGAACTGCCTTTGAAACGGGCCGCAGCGATTGTCGCCCAGCACTATCAGCTAAAGAAAAATGCGCTGTATCAGGCCGGGTTAGCGGAGCAGGGCAGACAGTAACACTTTTATGGTGATCCCCTGGCGGCGCCTTTCCCATATTAAAGACCAGGGAAGATGCGAATAAGCCCCGAAGGGCGAGCCCTGAAGCACGCATTCGCTGCGTTAGCTTTCTTACCAAGGGATTAGCCATTGCTTGCGAAACCTGCCTTGCGACTGCGCACTTCAGGACTCGCTGAGTGATGACGGACTTATTCGCATCTTCCCTAATCCTGACAGGATTTGACGTAACGATTAATTCAGACTGGGAAAGGAGCAACAATGAAACAATCGACACTCTCAATAAAAATGGATGAGGGCAAATGGTTGGTTGATGTCTTCACCAAAAACCGTGATGACGGGATTTACGAGCTTATTGCACCCAATCAGTCTGCTGAGGTCAGCCTCGATCCCGACGATATGTACGGATTCCGGTATCATCTGACGGGAGCACCGCGCACTGCGTTTTGTATAAAGCTGGATGACACTGTCCTGGCCGAAGGCGAAGTGGATGAAAGTGGCATGAAAGAAGGCCGGGGAGTAATTTAACTCCCGTCCTGAAACAAATAAAAAGGGCAGCGCTGGCTGCCCTTTTTTATGAAAGTCGGGAACGAAAGTCCGCGTAATCAAACGCCCGTACCAGCTCGAACTCGCCGTTCTTACGCAGTATGCCAATGCCGGGATGCTGCACACCATTAAAGAAGGTGGTCTTCACCATGGTATAGTGCATCATGTCCTCAAACTGCAGTCTGTCGCCGATGGCCAGAGGGGCATCGAAGGAGTAGCGATCAATCACATCGCCAGCCAGACAGGAGTTGCCACCTAGGCGATAGGTGTGAGCCTTTTCGTCGGGCATGCCAGCATTGAGGATAGCTGGCCGGTAGGGCATTTCCAGCACATCCGGCATATGGGCAGTGGCTGAGATGTCCAGCAGTGCAATCTTGCCCTCGTTTTCGACAATATCCACCACTTCCGCAATCAGCGGTCCGGTTTGCCAGGCGACAGCCGAGCCTGGTTCAAGGATGACATCCAGGTGCGGATAGCGTGCTTTGAACTGGCTAAGTGTTTCAATGAGATGGTCAACATCATACCCTTCCCGGGTCATCAGATGCCCGCCACCCAGATTGAGCCATTTCATCTGCCCCAGCCACTGGCCAAACCGTGCTTCAATTGCCTCAAGTGTGCGCGCCGTCGCAAAGGAGTCGCATTCACACAGGTTGTGACAGTGCAAACCTTCAATACCGGTCAGATCGACACCGTCAAGCTGCGCGGAACGGATCCCCAGTCGGGAACCAGGAGCAGCCGGATCGTACAGAGGCGTTTCTGCTTCCTGATGTTCAGGATTGATCCGCAGACCCAGCGACACGCCGTCAAGATCATCTTTATAGCGCTGCCACTGCGACAGGCTGTTGAAAGACAGGTGATTCACCAGTCCTGCCAGAGCCTGAATCTCGTCCGGCTTGTAGGCTGGTGCATAGGCATGCACTTCTTTGCCCATCTCCGCCGCCAGCCTTGCTTCCCAGACTGAGCTGGCCGTCGCACCATGCAGGTAGGGCTTAATGATGTCGAAACTTGACCACATCGAAAAGCCTTTAAGTGCCAGTATGATGCGCACACCTGACGCATCCTGTACACGCTTCATCAGTGACAGGTTGTTCAGCAGCTTCTCTTCTTCAAGCACGTAGCACGGCGACGGAATATCCGTACGCCGGGTAAGATCGGTCACGGTAGCGGACTCCTGTTAACGCTTAAACGGACTCTCATCACACTCAATGACCTGCCAGGGCAGACCGTGCTGATTAAGCTGGTCCAGGAACGGATCAGGATCGAACTGTTCCATATTCCACACGCCGGGCTTCATCCAGGTACCGTTTAACATCAGCATGGAACCGATCATCGCAGGCACACCCGTGGTGTACGAGACAGCCTGTGCGCCCACTTCCTCATTGGTTTTGGCGTGGTCGCAGTTGTTGAACACAAAAATGGTTTTCTCTTTGCCGTCTTTGACACCAGTAATGTAGGTACCGATACAGGTCATGCCGGTATAACCTTCTGCCAGTGAGCCTGGGTTGGGCAGTACAGCTTTAAGGAATTCCAGCGGAACCACCTGCTGACCCTGAAATTCAATAGGATCAATGCGTGTCATCCCTACGGCCTCAAGTACGCGCAGGTGCGTCAGGTAGGCATCACCGAAGGTCATCCAGAACCGGGCGCGTTTAAGCGACGGAAAATGCTTAACCAGTGATTCCAGTTCCTCGTGATACATCAGATAGGACGCACGCACGCCGATATTCTGATAATCAAGATCTTCGCGCACACTTAACGGGTCGGTTTCTTTCCACTCGCCATTTTCCCAGAACTTGCCGCGCTGGGTAATTTCACGGATGTTGATTTCCGGGTTGAAGTTGGTCGCAAAGGCCTGGCCGTGATCGCCGCCATTGCAGTCAACAATATCCAGATAATGAATTTCATCAAAGTGGTGTTTGGCGGCATACGCAGTAAACAGGTTGGTCACGCCCGGATCAAAACCACTGCCTAACAGCGCCATGATCCCTGCGTCTTCAAATTTCTTCTGATACTCCCACTGCCAGGAATATTCAAATTTAGCCTCATCTTTAGGCTCATAATTCGCAGTATCAAGATAATGTGTCTTCGTCGCTAAGCAGGCGTCCATGATCGGCAGATCCTGATACGGCAGGGCCAGATTAATCACCAGTTCGGGCTTAACCTGATTGATCAGATCTTCCACCTCTTTGGCATTGTCGGCATCCAGGGCAAACACGCCCTTTACCCGATCCTCGCCTACTTCTTTCTGCAATGCTTCACATTTCGAGACAGTGCGGCTTGCCAGATAAATTTCGTCAAAATACTGAGGCAGACGGGCACACTTCTTTACCGTTACCGCGGCAACACCGCCGGCTCCAATAATTAACACACGAGACATAGTTTCAATCCTGCAAATGTTGTCAAATTACGTTGCGCTGAATCCTAGCAGACATCGTTAAATAGGCAAGCGCAGTCCTGCTAACAGCCGTAAAAAGTGACAGCTGGCCGAAGCTGCTAAACGGTACACCGCTAAACGCTACCCATGAATAGGCGGAGACACCACGATCTGTTCACCTACACGTTGAAACGGATACAGCAGCAATGATTCCTGGCCTGTGGGGTCAGAGGTATTAATGGCAATTGCATCAATCTGTCGATCATCATGCGTTTCCACGGAGGCGGTGTAAACCAGCACACTGTAACTGTTGGTATCGGTGGTGGTATCGATTATGCGCCATTGCAACTGTTCAATTAACTGCGCAGTATCGGTGGTTTTTGAAATTTCATCGGCAAATAAACAGCCAATGCGCCCCTCTTCGTAAATTGCCGCAAACGGATAGAATGCGCGGCTGTGCGGAAGAACAATGTCACACAGCGTCAGCGCGCGGGATACCAGCAACTGAAGCGGTTTGGGCAATGTGTCATCAAAGCGAACCATGTACTACCTCGACTTAGTGTGCATTTAGGAAGGTGTGCAGCGCTTGCGGCCAGCCAGTATATCTGGAACATAATACGGTTCCGTGTCTGCGCCTGGTGTCTTATCACCGCAACGTATCAGAGCTCTGCGCGTATACGCAGACTGGCTGTTACGTAAAACGCCTCGCCAGCCACAGATTAATGAATACCTTCCTTCTCGTGCTGTCACTATTTGTTACCGACTGAAAATGCGACTAGATCAGTATGAGCGGGCCCCTTGTAGCCCGCCGGTGTGAATAAGCAAGACGCGATGCCCCTCAGGAAACATGCCTTTGCTGATCATATGGCGGACGGCAAACAGCATTTTTCCGGAATAAACGGGCTCTGCAGGGACACTGGTTTGTGTCTCAAATGCGTCACAAAAGGCGATGAGTTCGTCAGTGTTCCTTGCATAGCCACCATGATGGTAGGCGTGCTCGATGTGCCAGTTAGCATATGGGCGGTCAAGCAAGTTACTAACCAGAGATTCAAGATACTGCTGACCTTTAAGAACCGCTATTCCCATTGCCTGCTGGTGGCCCTCAAGTGCTGAAACCAGCCCCGCCAGAGTCGCGCCACTGGCCACCGGACAAATCACGGTATCAAAGACAAGCGGTTGTTCTTTGAGGCTATGCTGAATGCCAGCAAGCGCAGATTGCTGACTGCCCCCCTCGGGGATGACCAGTGCCTGTGGCGCGTCGCCGTGCAGCGACGAGACAAAGGCAGGGTCGTGTCGCCTGCGATAGTCGGCTTTGGTCAGGTAGCGGACATCTGTTCCCCAGTGGTGCAGATCCCTGAGCATTGGTGTTGGGTGTTGCCGGTAATCACCGCGGACAAATGCAGTAAAAGGCAGTTGCAGGCGATGGCTCGCATAGCCCAGCGCATGCAAATGGTTTGAAAAGCCGCCGCCAAAGCTGATGAGTCTGGAAGGCGGCGAGGAGAGAGACAACAATGTGGGTGACAGTTTTCGCCATTTATTGCCGGATATCACCGGATGGATGAGATCATCACGTTTGATACTGATGTGTACTGCCTGCGCGCCGGGCCAGTCTGGCGTCAGCGACTGAACGGGGGAAGGGACATGCAGCTCGCGACAAAGCGCGTCGAGCCGTTCTCGAAAAGCAGACATTTCTTAATACCCTGTAATGTTTGATCGAGGCGTTATAGCGGACTGTAATAGATGTAGATTACCAGTTAGGACCTGCTATGCGAAAGATAACACTGATGCTGATGCTGTTTTCCTCACTCTGTGCGGGCGCGGTTCCACAGGCGGTCGACAAGCACGTGACTGATGCCCGCCAGGTTGGTCAGGCGATGTTTACCTATTACTTCTGGGATGTGTATGAGGCTACGCTTTATGCACCCGGGGGCAAGTGGTCGCAGGACGCGCCCTTTGCCCTGGCATTAACCTATCAGCGCGACTTTGACGGTCAGGACATCGCTGAGCGGTCGGTGAAAGAAATGCGCCGTCAGGGACTCAATGATACGCAAATGCTCTCTGAATGGGGGGACACCATGACATCACTGTTCCCCGATGTCAGTGAAGGCGATACGTTGCTTGGTGTGGCAACTGACACAGGCAGCACGCTTTTTTTTCGCGACGATACGTTGCTGGGCGAAGTGAGTGATAAAAAATTCACCTATCACTTTTTTAATATCTGGTTAGGCAGCGACACATTCGAACCTGAGCTGCGGGAACAATTACTGAATCAGGCAGGAAACTAGGAGTCACATCATGAGAAATGTAACGATAATTGCCGCACTGGCCTTTTCGCTAATGCTGACAGGGTGCACTGTGTCCGTGGATGGTGACGATTACACCACAGTATCACCGGATTTTAATATCAATGAGTTTTTTGACGGTAATGTAAAAGCCTGGGGGATCGTGCAGGACCGTTCAGGCAAAGTCATGCAACGCTTCATTGTTGATATTGACGGGCGCATGGAAAACGGCACGCTTATTCTGGATGAGTCATTTGATTACGGACTAGGGGAAGGGGTGAACTCGCGTACCTGGAAAATTCAGTCTACGGGGAATGGCACATACCGTGGTGAAGCCGGGGATATCGTCGGGACCGCGACCGGAAAGGAATTCGGCAACGCGTTTAATTTTCAATATGAAATGGATTTGCCGGTAGATGGCTCAACGTATCGGGTCACGTTTGATGACTGGTTCTGGGCATTTAATGAAAACGCAATGATGAACCGCTCTTACATCAGAAAATTTGGGCTGGTAATGGCGGAAGTCACCATATTTATGCAAAAGCAGTCATAGATCCACGGGAAAGGTGAAGGTTACGCCCAGTCCGTGGCCTTCATTTAGCGGGTCGTAGACAAACCACAGTGCTCCCTTATGTAAGCTGACAATAGCAGAAACCAGTGACAGCCCAAGGCCATTGCCTGGCGTCGTGCGACTGGACTGGGTGCGGTAAAAACGGCGTTCCAGTTCACCGGCATCTTTGTCACTCACCCCGGGCCCATTATCATTCACACTCAGCACAACGCGCGACTTAGTACTGAATAACTGCACGTCAATGCGACCACCGGAGCGGCCATATTTGACGGCGTTATCCATCACATTCGCAATCGCCTGAAAAAGCAGGTTGGGATCGGCCACCATTGTCTGAGATGTAACGCGGGAAGAGAGGGCGATATCTTTTTCCTCAGCCAGGGGCTGATACATGTCGATAACATCCTCAAGCAGCTTATTGAGTGAGACCGTGGTGAATCCCTCGCGATGACGCCGTGTTTCGAGATCACTAATGCGCAACAGACTGTTAAACATATTAAGCAGGTTGTCGGCTTCGCTGGTGGCTTTGTGACGCAAGTCCGGATCGGCAATTTGTTCAAGCGTTGAACGTAACCGCGAGAGCGGCGTGCGTAAATCATGAGCAATGTTATCGGTGACAGCCTTAATGTTGTCTACGCCTTGCTCAATTTTGTCCAGCATGCGGTTAAACACCACAGCCAGCTGGCTTAAATCATCCCAGGAACTGTCGATTTCCAGCCGCTCTTTCAGGCTGCCGGTACGAATAATGCTGTCCGCCGTTTCTGACATCCGGTTTATTCGCTTGACCACATAAAAGGCCACCGCAAAACTTAGTACTCCGGTCAGACACAGAAAGCCAACAAACACCCAGCTGAAGGTTTTGCCAAACCACTGTGCGCTGTAAATTTCGTCGATATTGCGACCCACCAGCATGTGCAGATCATCAAGGTAAATATGTGTAAGCAGAACATCCTGCGGGTGGTTTATGTTTTTGTTAAACGGTGCGGTAGTAATGGTATGTAAGGGCAGTTCACGGCGCAGCAGCGTATGGGTCTTACCGTTTATGTCTGGGATCCGCGTCAGGTTGCCCGCCAGGATTTGACCATCCTGAGTCGACAGGGCTAACAATCCCCGGTACTGTGGATTAGCCAGTCGTTCTGCAATGGCACGTGTCACCGCTGCGCGGCTGCCGTGCCGGTATAGTTGCTCAAATGCAAAGGTTTCAGATGAGATAGCCGCACGGGCTTCCCGGTCAAAAATATCGCTGCTGGCCAGACGCCAGAAATAGATAATAAATATCGTGGCAGCGGCTGCCAGCGTAGTTAAAATCACACCCACCCGAAAACTTGAGCTTCGGGTGAAAGTGCCAATTGCCATCACGGGAGTGGATCCGCAATGCGGTAACCGGTTCCCCGTACGGTCTCAATCAATGGCACATTAAAGGTTTTATCGACTTTCTGACGCAGTCGGCTGATATGAACATCGATGACATTGGTCTGTGGATCAAAATGGTAATTCCAGACGTGCTCAAGCAGCATGCTACGGGTAACAATTTTGCCACGGTGGCGCAGCAAGCATTCCAGTAACTGAAACTCTTTTGACTGCAGTTCAATTTCAGTGTCACCACGGGTGACTTTTCGGTTCAGTAAGTCCAGCGTCAAATCACCTACGTGGATGTGGGTGGTGGTATCCGCGTCGGCCTGACGCGCGCCCAGTCCTTCTACCCGGGCGAGTAATTCTTCAAAGGCAAAGGGCTTAGTGAGGTAATCATTCGCGCCAGTGCGCAGCCCTTTCACTTTATCCTCGACCTGACCTTTGGCACTGAGTAACAGCACCGGCGTGGAAATTTTTTCGTTACGAAGCTGCTCCAGTACACTGAAGCCATCCCGTGACGGCAGCATGATGTCGAGAATAATAACATCATGGCGCTGCGCCATCGCTTCATACATGCCGGCTTCACCATCATTAAACACATGGCAGTTGTGGCCTGCCTTTTCCAGCCCCTGCTGAATATGGGAACCGACTGTAGGGTCGTCTTCTATCAGTAAAACATTAATTGCCATCACATCATCTGCCATGAATATGGTTACTGCGTTATTGTATTAGTGCGATTTTTTTATACCCTTTGCAGAAAAAAGCGATCACTTTCGCTCAAAGCGCATGGCCGGATTATACGGTGTAAAATTCTGGACTTCGCCACGTGCGGTGATCTGCTGCACGTTTTTCCAGTAGTCAGGGCTCATAATGTCACCGTGCAGCGTTTTGAGTAGCTGCTTGAACGGTTTTTTACCGACAATAAAGTGTTCGAACTGCTCCGGAAAAACATCGTTCGGAGCGACGGACATCGTGTCGATGGCATAGGGGTCGTCCGACTGCGGCAGCGAGCGAAAATTACGTTCACTCATCAGACAAATTTCATCATAATCATAAAAGATGACGCGGCCATGGCGAGTGATGCCAAAGTTCTTGTGCAACATGTCGCCGGGGAAGATATTCGCCAGTGCAATCTGTTTGATGCAAAGACCCAGTTCGTTAATTGCATTTTTAATTTTGTTTTCGTCGGTTTCCTGCTCCAGGAACAAATTCAGCGGCGTCATTTTACGTTCGATATACAGGTGCCTGATGATCAGTTCATCCTCGGTGAAAACCAGGCTGGATGCACAGGTCGCTTCTAATTCACTGATAAGTTCCGGGCTAAGGCGTGATAGTGGCAGACGAAAATTGACATACTCATGGGTGTCTGCCATACGGCCAACCCGATCAGACATTTTCACCAGCCGGTAGCGGTCTTTCACATGCTCCCGTGTGATTTTTTTGCTCTCAGCAAATTCGTCCTTAATTATTTTAAAAACAACACCGTATGAAGGCAGATGAAAGACCATCATGACCAGGCCACGTATCCCGGGAGCGGCTTCGAAATGGTCGTCTGACTGGTCAAGGTGTTGCAGAAAGTTTCGGTAGAAGACTGTCTTACCATGTTTGTAATGGCCTAGTGCCATATACAGTTCAAAATGCTTTTTGTTAGGCAGCAGTTCCTGCAAGAACGCGGCAAGTTCAGCAGGATACTGGGTATCGGCCATGAAATAACTGCGCGCGAAGCCGAATACCACACTCAAATCTTTACGGTCGGTGAGCAGGGCGTCAACAAATAAGGCATGCTGATCATTAATTCGCAGTGGAATGACAAACGGCAGGGTTTCATCGGGCATGCAAATCCGGCCAATAATATAGGCGGCTTTGCCTCTGAAAAACGTCGGCTGGAGTATTTCTACCGCGGTGACACTGGCCAGCTGTTCGCGGGTCAGACGTTTGCGTAGTGCCGTTTCCAGGTTGTCCAGGTCGCGCTGGTAATCTTCAAACGGAACATTATAACGGTATACACGAAAAATGGACTCGTACATCTGGCGGACCGTGGTAGTAACGTCAAAGCTGTGTATGACTTTCTGCCGGTCCTGACCTGGCAGGTAGCAGCGGCTGGGAAGCACAAACATGACACAGTTATCAATTTTGCGGTGTTTAAAAATTCGGCCTATGACCGAATTATAAAAGGTTTCTGCCAGTTCAAACTGTGGGTGACCCTCCAGCAGCCGTGTATACACCTTTTTCATTTCTGACCAGAATGTGTCCTCCATCTTGTGCACGTCGGTGAGCTGGTATATTTCCGCTACCGCATCTGACAGGCTCTGTTCATAAATGGTAATGCGCTCTTTAGAAGCGCTTTGTGTCTCTTTCCATAATCCCTGTTCAAAGCGCTGTTGCGCTCCACGGGTAATCCGACTGAACCAACGGTAACTTTTATCGAAGTTACTGATAATAAGAAAGGCTGTTTTTCTGGCAAGATCGTGCTCACCCACGTTCATCGCTCCGTAGTGGACAGACCCTTATTTCTAGCATAATCTGCTACGGCCTGTTGATCTTTAATGCAAAATTTACAGCAAAGGTTAGCAAGCCATGGAATAACGGGGGGTCTGCCTGTCACCTGACATGGTGACCTGAGACGTTGAATGTGCGATGCAAGGAAGCCCTGCAGCGCAGCGGAGATGGCGTTATCGCCTTCTACATCATTGAGGTAAACGTGAGTTTTAACGTACTGATTTGTGATGATTCTGCGATGGCCAGGAAAATGGCCAAACGCGCGCTACCGAGCGGATTTTCTGCGTCCATGACAGAGGCCGCAAACGGCTTGGACGCGCTTGACGTTATCAGTAGCCAGCCAATCGATTTACTGCTGCTGGATCTGACCATGCCGGTGCTGGACGGTATTGGCGTACTGGAAGAGTTGCGTCGTCGCCAGCAAAAGGTGTTTGTTATCGTAGTATCAGGCGATGTTCAGCCGGTAATGCGTCAGCGAGTGGTTGAACTGGGGGCCCTGGCGTTTCTGCCTAAGCCGGTGAGTGCCAGCACGCTTTGTGACGTGCTGGAGCAATACGGTTTTTCCCGCTACAGTGCGGTGGTTAATTAACCCGTATAGGTTGGCATCATATAGACCTCCCGGATATTGGTCCGGTGAGGCGCAGCAATCGCATGGGATACCGCATCTGCCACATCCTCGGGCTGAATTTTGGTGTCTTTGGGCTCATCGAAAAAGGGGGTGTTAACAACACCCGGGCAGATCGTAGTACAACGTCCTTTCCATGCTTCCATCTCTTCAGCCAGATTCTGACCAAAGCCATAAGCAAACCATTTGCTGGCGCCGTAGATTGAGCCTTTAATCGGGCGACGGCCCGCGGCCGAACTGGTCAGCAGAAAGTGTCCTTCTGTTTTACGCAGATGAGGCAGCGTTGCTTTTGCGGTATACAGCAGCGCTTTGACATTAATATCGATAAGCGCGTCCCACTCCTCTACGTTACCGTCTTCGGTGCCGGGTGTTGACACACCGGTGCCAGCATTGGCAAACGCCGCATCCAGCCTGCCATAGTGAGCGACCGTTTTTTCGACCACGTGGCACTGGGCCTGATAGTCGGTGGCATCAGCAGGGAAGGCGACAGCGTTGTCGGCACCCAATTCGGAAACCAGTTCACTTAGTTTATCCTCGCGACGGGCAGTGAGCGCCACTTTGTGACCGTCGGCAACCAGCTTTTTGGCCGAAGCGGCACCAATGCCACTGGAGGCGCCGGTAATAAGGATCACTTTTTCAGTCATAATAAACTCCATTGAAGAATTAATGCATAGGTTGCAATCTTTCTGGTGAATTATACCCATAAGGGCAGGGATCCGATCTACGTGAGCGATGAGCGTATCGCAAGTTGCAGTGAGGCGGCAGGGCCTGTTATCTCAGAATGAGAAACGGTAATTTATAATATTTCACTGAGTGAAACAGAGTGTGCGAGAATATGCAGTTGACAGTTAGACGTCTATACGGCAAATTTAAGCCATGAAACAGAAAATGATGATTCGCACCACCGGCATGATGATTACCACCTCACAGAGGGCGGTCGCTGGTTAGTGCTTAACGCAAATTCCAGAGAAACCCGCCCTCACCAGGAGCGGGTTTTTTTTTACCGATTGCCAGGCGGTGAACCGGGCATAAAAAGGAGCAGCATATGAAGGTCTTAAAGTTTGGAGGCTCGTCACTCGCCGACGCCGAGCGCTATCTTAGGGTTGCCGACATTAGTCTGGACACTCACAAGACTGAAGGTGCGGCGGTGGTACTGTCAGCGCCAAAGGGGGTTACCAACGCGCTGTCGCTGCTGTGTGAGCAGGCGGCAGGCGGCGAGGATTATTCGCCGCTGTTTGAGAAACTGGATATGACCGTGCAGGGCATTGCCAATGCGCTGCATGAGTCCGTGTCGGGTTTTCCTCATGATGAGGTCGTGGCGTTTATTCGTGCACAATTAAGCCGGCTGAAAGAGCAGCTTGATGGTATAAAATTACTGGGCGTTGCTCCTGATCCAGTGAGTGCCGGGATCTTAAGTATCGGTGAATACATTTCCGTTACCCTGTTTGCCGCCGTGCTGCGTGGCAAAGGTATTAAAAACCGGGTGATTGACCCGGTCAACTATCTGCTGGCCGAGGGCAACTACTTAGACAGCATCGCGGATGTGGCGCTGAGTAAAGCGCGTTTTTCCGATGTACCTGCCGATGGTAGTGAACTTCTGGTGATGCCGGGCTTTGTAGCTGCAAACGAAAAAGGTGAAAAAGTCACGCTGGGACGCAATGGTTCAGACTACTCAGCCGCGGTGCTGGCTGCCTGTGTTGATGCAACCTGCTGTGAAATATGGACCGACGTTGACGGGGTATATAACGCTGATCCCAACCAGGTAGAAGGTGCAGTGTTACTGGATAAACTGACCTACCAGGAGGCCATGGAGCTGTCCTACTTCGGCGCGAAAGTGTTGCATCCCAAAACTATCGGGCCAATCGCCCAGCATCACATTCCCTGCCTTATCAGAAATACCCTGAATCCGTCGGCACCGGGCACCCTTATCAGTAATCAGGCCAGTGATATCTGGACGTCGGTGAAAGGCATTTCGCAGCTTGAAGACATCACCATGTTCAACGTTGCCGGACCGGGCCTTAAGGGCATGGTGGGTATGGCCAGTCGTGTTTTTGAGGTGATGTCGAATGCCAATATTTCTATCAGCCTCATTACCCAGTCATCGTCTGAGTATTCCATCAGCTTTTGTATTCAAAGCCAGGATGCGCGCCAGGCGCTTAATCTGCTGGAAGATGCCTTCGCGCTGGAACTGCAAAATCAGCTGCTGGATCCCATTGAAGTGAGACACGAGCTTGCCATTGTTACGCTGGTAGGGGACGGCATGCGCCATGCGAAGGGGCTGGCTGCCCGTTTCTTTGGTTCACTGGCACAGGCCAGAGTGAATAACGTGGCCATCGCCCAGGGGTCGTCAGAGCGTTCAATTTCTACGGTTATCGAAGCCAAGCGCGCCAGGAAAGCGGTACGGGTTATTCATCAGAATTTTTTCTCAGATCGCCATACCATTGATGTATTTCTGGTGGGGTGTGGCAATGTCGGTACCGAACTGTTAAGCCAGATTGCCCGTCAGCAGCCGGCGTTGCTTAAGCGTAACGTGCAGTTGCGGGTATACGGAATAGCCAACAGCCGGCAGTGCTTACTGGACAGCCAGAGTATTGATGTCAGCGGCGACTGGCGCAGTGCGTTAAGTGAGGCCAGTGAGCCTTTTTCCGTCGACCGTCTGCAGGCATTTGTGAATGATAACAGCCTGGTTAATCCGGTGATCGTAGACTGTACCAGTCACGAAGTGATTGCCGAGCAATATGTGGCCATGATGGAGCAGGGCTTTCATGTGGTTACGCCAAACAAAAAAGCCAATACCGGCTCGCTGGGTTACTACCGGCAGTTGCAGCGTACCGCGCTGATGACCAACCGCCAGTACCTTTATGAAACAACAGTTGGGGCGGGTCTGCCGGTTATCGATAACCTGCAGAAGCTATTCAGTGCCGGCGATGTGCTGCATCGCTTTGAGGGCATTTTATCCGGCAGCCTGTCGTATGTATTTGGCAAGCTGGACGAAGGGATGAGTTTATCACAAGCCACAGCGACCGCGCGCGAGAATGGCTATACTGAGCCCGATCCGCGCGATGATTTAAGTGGTATGGATGTTGCCCGAAAACTGCTGATTATGGCGCGTGAAGCCGACCTTGAACTGGAGTTGTCAGACATAGAAATCGAGTCTGTATTACCCGATGGTTTTGCGTCAGACTGCGATGTCGAGACGTTTATGGCGCAGCTTCCTGAGCTCGACCAGGACTTTGCTGAACGTGTGGAAAAAGCGAAAGCTGATGGCAAGGTGCTGCGCTACATTGGCAGCATTGAAGGCGACAAATGCAAAGTATCAATTGATGCTGTACCGGCGTCAAATCCGCTCAGTGCGGTTAAAGATGGTGAAAACGCGCTGGCGATCAGCAGCGATTATTACCAGCCAATCCCGTATGTGATCCGGGGTTATGGCGCAGGGGGCACTGTGACAGCTGCAGGGGTGTTTGCAGACATCCTGCGTACCATGCCATGGAAACAAAACGCACAGTAAAGGAGTGCCCATGAAAGCAGTTCGTGCATATGCACCTGCATCAATCGGAAATTTCAGTGTTGGCTACGATGTACTGGGCGCCGCACTGGCGCCGGTAGATGGCACGCCGCTGGGTGATGAAGTCACCGTTGAGCCGGCGCAGGAATTCTCACTGCGTGTTGACGGGCCGTTCGCCCACAAATTACCAGGCGACAGTCAGAGTAATATTGTTACGCGCTGTTATCACTATTTTTGTCAGGCATTGGAGGAGCACGGACACCGCGCCGCGCCCTGTGCCATGACATTGCATAAAAACCTGCCGATTGGCAGTGGTCTTGGCTCCAGTGCCAGTTCAATTGTGGCCGCGTTTCAGGCGCTCAACGTCAGTGCCGGTTCGCCGTTTGACGATGACCGGTTACTGGCTATGATGGGGGAACTGGAAGGCCAGATAAGCGGCAGTATTCACTACGATAATGTGGCGCCCTGTTTTCTGGGCAGCATGACACTAATGACCGGTGACAGCCGGATAGCAGTAAAACTGCCAGTGCCAGACAGCTGGTATGTCACGGTGTGTTACTCTGGTATAAGCGTGTCTACGGCGCAGGCCAGAGACATACTGCCTAAGCACATTCCAATGCAGGACACACTGACCTTTGGCAGACAACTGGCGGTGTTTGTTCATGCATTGTATCAGGGGGAAAGTAAGCAGGCCGCGGCGGTGGTCAACGATGTTATTGCTGAACCATGGCGCAAACAACTGTTACCCGCCTTTGATGAATGCCGTGAGAAGAGCCTAAGCCAGGGCGCGCTGGCGTTCGGTATTTCGGGGTCGGGCCCAACTGTTTTTGCACTGTGTGAGCGTGAAACAGACGCCAGCAACATTGCCGCCACACTCACACAAACGTATATTCAGAACAATGACGGGTTTGCGCATGTTTGCCGGGTACCGGCGCAAGGCGCACTCACTACAGAATTATAACGACAAGGGTAGCTTCGTGGAATTGGTTAATCTTAAAGTTGCACAGGACACAGCAAGTTTCGCAGAGGCCGTACAACGTGGCCTGGGCAAAAATCAGGGGTTATATTTTCCCACTGACATTCCTAAACTGGACAACCTCGACGCGCTGCTCAGTCAGCCGTTTGTCGAGCGCAGTATCACCGTATTACGCACGCTGATTGGTAATGAGCTGGAAGCAGAAACGCTTGAGAACATAGTACGCACGGCCTTTGCTTTTCCGGCGCCTCTGACGCCAGTCACCGACAATATTTACAGCCTTGAACTGTTTCATGGCCCGACGCTGGCCTTCAAGGACTTTGGTGGGCGCTTTATGGCCCAGACACTGTCAGCCATCAGTGAAGGCAAACCGATCACGATCCTCACCGCGACATCCGGTGATACAGGCGCAGCGGTGGCGCATGCCTTTCATGGTATCGACAATATCAACGTTGTGATCCTGTTTCCAAAAGGCAAAATCAGCCCCTTGCAGGAAAAGCTGTTTACCACGCTGGGAGGCAATATTCATGCAGTGGCCATCGACGGTGACTTTGATGCCTGCCAGACACTGGTGAAGACGGCCTTTGACGATGCCGACGTGCGAGAGGGATTACATCTAAACTCAGCCAATTCAATCAATATCAGTCGTCTGCTGGCGCAGGTCTGCTACTACTTTGAAGCGGTCAGTCAGGTGCCTGCGTCGAAGCGTGATAATCTGGTGGTATCGGTGCCCAGTGGCAACTTTGGTAACCTTACTGCCGGTATGATCGCTAAAGCGATGGGGTTGCCTGTAAAGCGTTTTATCGCCGCTACCAACATCAACGATACGGTACCACGCTACCTGCAAAGCAATGACTGGGCGCCAAAACCGACACAGGCCACCATGTCTAATGCCATGGATGTCAGTCAGCCAAATAACTGGCCGCGTATCGAAGCCCTGATGCAAAAAGGCTACATTGATAAAGCGTGTCTGACCGGCACCGCCGTGGATGAAGAGTACACACACCTGGCCCTGCGTCAGCTGGCGCAGCTTGGTTATACCAGTGAGCCGCATGCGGCGGTTGCCTACCGGGCGCTTAGTCATGATTTGAAAGACGACGAAACAGGCATCTTCTTAGGTACCGCACATCCGGCTAAATTCCGCGAAACAGTTGAAAATGCTCTGGGACAGCCGATCAGTCTGCCGCCTGAACTCAAAGCGGTGGCCAGTAAGGAGAGCCTGGCCGAGTCACTGTCTGACGATTATGCTGCGCTTAAAGCCTTTATGCTGGAAAAGTTAGGTAAGTAAGAATAAGGAGCATCTGTGATTCATAGCTGGCAGGACGCGCTGGGTGAGGAAAAGCAAAAGCCGTACTTTGCTGAATTGATGCGCCGTGTTGATGAAGCACGTGAATCAGGCAAAGTTATTTATCCGCCGCGCTCTGATGTATTTAACGCGCTGAAGTTTACACCGCTGGAAGATGTGAAAGTGGTTATTCTGGGGCAGGACCCGTATCACGGGCCTGACCAGGCGCACGGATTGTGCTTCTCGGTATTGCCAGGTGTGAAGCCGCCGCCCTCACTGAATAACATCTACAAAGAGCTTGCTGCAGATATAGAGGGATTCAGCCGTCCGGAGCACGGTGATTTAACGACGTGGGCAGAGCAGGGTGTTTTATTGCTTAACACAGTGCTGACGGTGGAGCAGGGCAAAGCTCACAGCCACGCAAAGTGGGGCTGGGAGACCTTTACCGACGCAGTCATTGAAGCGGTTAATCAACACACGCAAAACGTGGTTTTTCTGCTGTGGGGCAGCCACGCGCAGAAAAAAGGCCGGGTCGTCGATACGCACCGTCACCAGGTGTTGAAGGCGCCTCATCCGTCACCGTTGTCTGCGCATCGCGGCTTTCTGGGCTGCCGTCATTTTAGTCAGGCCAATGCCTTCCTGTCCGAGCACGGCAGAACACCGATACGCTGGCAAAATTGACAGACAGACCTGTACAGTTCAGTAACGCGCATGCCCCCTGTTTTAGAGGCTTATGCTGAAAAGTAAAAAGGCCGCCTGATTAAATCAGGCGGCCTTTTGTTTATCTTTCCAGTGTTTCCAGTTCATATTCGAACCCGCAGTCCAGTTCGGCGAGCTCTTTTTCAAGTCTGAATCGGTCTTGCAGGGCTTCTATTTCTCTCCACTTGCGCTTTTTACTTTTCGTTTTTGCTGGGCTTGCTTCGATGTCTAACATGGCAAACAGATCTGACTTATCCACGAGGATCTCCTTTTTATTACCATTTACAACAGTACAGGTGTACAAATGTTCCCCTGTCTATTTTTTATCATAGCCACAAAGAAAATAAAATAAGAAAATTTACCTTTTATTAACAGTTTGTGACATTCCTATGACAATTATTGGTGGGCGCGCCAAAGCGTGAACAGGCTCAGCTTTGGTGTGGTCAGCCCAAGGTTTTATCCGTTTTTGCGCATTGATAGTGGCGCAACGTCATGTCCTGCAGATAAAAAAACGGCCGGTTTCCCGGCCGTTATCCTGATGCCTGTGCACCAGCATGGTTAGCTGGTACCGTGCAAGGGGTTATTCTGGTGCATTGCGTGCACGAAAACGGTCAATCAATTGCTGGGTGGAGGCATCGAATGCGTCTGCACTCTGTTCGCCGTTTATCCCATCAAGAACCTGATTTCCAAGCACTTTTCCTAACTCAACGCCCCACTGGTCAAATGAGTTAAGGTCCCAGATAACGCCCTGGACAAAAACCTTATGCTCATACATTGCAACCAGTGAGCCAAGTGTGTACGGATCCAGCTTTTCAAATAACAATGTATTGCTGGGTTTATTACCTGGCATGGTTTTGTGTTGCGCTATACGTTCCCGCTCAGATGCTTCCATGTCGCTGTCAGACAGGTCTGCGTAGCACTCGTCGAAGGTTTTTCCCTGCATAAGGGCCTGGCTCTGCCCGAAGCAATTCGACGCCAGCATGGCATGGTGCGTATCATCCTGATTCGGCACGGTCAGTGGCAGCAGAAAGTCAGCAGGGATCAGGGTGTTGCCCTGATGGATAAGCTGGTGAAAGCTGTGCTGGCCATTGGTTCCTTCACTGCCCCAGATTACCGGTCCTGTGGCATAGTCGACCACTTCGCCAGGCTGTGTGACACCCTTACCATTACTTTCCATATCGAGCTGCTGAACATAGGCCGGCAGTCCGCGAAGGTAGTGGTAGTATGGCAACAGCACATGCGACTGCGCATCGAAAAAATTCCGGTACCAGACCCCAAGCAGGCCTAACAGTACCGGCAGATTGTCCTTCAGCGGGGCTTCCTGAAAGTGAGTGTCCATGTCGTGTGCGCCTTTAAGCAGCGCTTCGAAATGCTCATACCCCAGTGCCATTGAAATGGGCAACCCAATGGCTGACCACAATGAATAGCGCCCGCCTACCCAGTCCCACATTGGGAAGATATTGTCTTCATCAATACCAAACTCAGTAGCCGCTTTTACATTAGAGGACACCGCGATAAAGTGTTTGGCAATATCCTCCTGCTTGCCGCCGCCATCGAGAAACCATTGCTTCGCTGTTTGCGTATTTTGCAGGGTTTCCTGAGTGGAAAAGGATTTGGACGACATCATCACCAGGGTTTCTTCATGATCCAGTCCGGCCAGTACGTCTTTAATATGACAGCCGTCGACATTTGCCACAAAGTGCACGTCTACTGCATGCTGATGATAAGGCTTAAGCGCCTCGGTCATGATTTTTGGCCCCAAAAATGAGCCGCCAATGCCAATACTGACCACCTGCTTCAGTGGTTTACCTGTGTAGCCCTTGTACTCGCCGTTGTGCAGGGCCTCGGTGAAAGTGCGGATTTTGTCCAGTGTGTTACGTACGGCGGGCATGACATCTTCACCGTTAACATGTAACTCATCTGCAGAGAAGTTACGCAACGCGGTATGCAGCACCGCACGGCCCTCGGTCGTGTTGATGTGACTGCCGTTAAACATAGCATCACGCCGGGCTTCAAAGTCCTGTGCTCTGGCCAGGTCAATCAGTGCGTCGAGAGCTTCGTCGTTAATCCGGTTTTTAGAATAATCAAGAAACAGGCCGCATGCTTCGGCCTGCATTTTCTCTGGGCGGGACGGATCATCATTAAACCAGTCACGCATGTGCGCAGGCTTGATAGCCTGCGCCAGTTCAGACAGCTTTGTCCATTCGGGAAGCGAAGTGAGTCTGCTCATAGTAATAGTGTCCTTATTGATCCGGTTACTACCGTTATTGCCCCAGTTTTTCTTTGAGCATGGTTTCCAGTTTGACCTGGTCGGCGGCAAAGTTGCGAATGCCTTCAGCCAGCTTTTCTGTGGCCATGGGGTCTTCATTCATTTCCCAGCGGAAGCTCATCTCATCAAGGCGCTCACCAGGCGTACTGTTTGCTCCCTGATCAGTTAATTTCACCTCAAGCCCGCCGTCCTGGTTTGCCAGCTCTTCTAACAGTTGCGGGCTAATTGTCAGCCGGTCGCAACCTGCCAGTGCCTGGATCTCACCAATATTACGGAAACTGGCGCCCATCACGACCGTCTCATAGCCGTGTTCCTTGTAGTAGTTGTAGATTTTAGTCACAGACTGGACTCCTGGATCCTCATCCGGAGCATACTCGTCTTTTCCTGTATGGTTTTTGTACCAGTCGAGAATACGGCCGACAAACGGGGAAATCAGAAACACACCTGCCTCGGCACAGGCGCGAGCCTGAGCAAAACTGAATAGCAGAGTCAGGTTACAGTTAATGCCTTCCTGTTCCAGTACTTCTGCGGCCTGAATACCTTCCCAGGTAGATGCGATTTTGATTAAGATCTTTGATTTATCTACGCCTTCATCTTTATAAAGCTGAATCAGGCGACGCGCCTTCTCGATGGTTGCCTGTGTGTTAAACGATAAGCGTGCATCCACCTCGGTCGACACCCGGCCAGGCACAATGGCAGCAATTTCTTTACCGATGGATACGGCCAGGGCATCAGCCGCATCGGTAAGCTGAGCGTCGGCATCATTTGACTGGATTTTAGCCCAGGCCACTGCGTCATCAATCAACTGGCTGTACTGTGGCAGGCTTGCAGCCTTTAGCAATAAAGACGGGTTTGTAGTGGCATCCACCGGCTGGTACTTCTTGATAGCCTCAATGTCACCGGTATCGGCAACAACGGTGGTAATGTCGCGCAGCGACGCTAGCTGGTTGCTCATAGTTCGTAAACCTTATTCTGTTAATAAACGGCACAACCGGTTATGTGGAAGAGCGGGCATGCCATAGAAATGCGTTGTGTCAGTGTGGTTCTTCCTCCAATGCCAGAGGCACACTGCACCGCTTTAAAATTGTAGTTTTTCTGTAGGGGTCAGTTTTTTATTTGCTTTGCACGTTATATCAAACCCGCTGTCGGATTTGTAGCACAAATCGAGTGTATGCGGGTTCATTGCGGTTAATCGGTTTCACTGCTCAGACTGATTGATTATTTGTCTTAGCATACGGGCTGCCGCAGGCGCGTGAAGTGTTATACTCGCCAGGTTAATTTGTTGAGGAGATATTCATGCTGGTTGTTGTTTCACCTGCGAAAAACCTGGATTATTCAACCCCCGTTCCTACCGATGCCGCAACTACCCCAATGCTGCTTGATGACGCAGAGCAACTTGTGGCCCGGTGTAAAACATTGTCACCGGCTGAGCTGTCTTCTCTGATGGGCATAAGCGACAAACTGGCAACGCTGAATGCAAATCGCTTTGCGGAATTTTCTACGCCGTTTACGAAAGGCAATGCCCGTCAGGCGGTCTATGCGTTCAATGGTGATGTGTATACTGGCCTTGATGCCTACAGCCTGAACGATAAAGACATGCAGTTCGCCCAGGCGCACCTGCGCATTTTGTCGGGATTATACGGCGCGCTGCGCCCGCTTGATTTAATGCAGCCATACCGGCTGGAAATGGGCACGAAACTGGATACAGAAAAGGGCAAGGACCTGTACAGTTTCTGGGGTGAAAAAATCACGGATGCGCTCAATGACGCGATGCAGGCGCAGGGTGACAACGTGCTGATAAACCTGGCGTCCAACGAATACTTTAAGTCCGTCAAGAAGCGCTCGCTGGACGGCATGGTGATAACGCCGGTATTTAAGGATTACAAAAACGGTAAATATAAGGTCATCAGCTTTTTCGCTAAGAAGGCCCGGGGCCTAATGGCACGGTATATCATTGCAAACCAGGTATCTGACGTCGATGGCCTGAAGCACTTTGACATTGACGGGTATCAGTTTGATGAAGACCAGAGCAGTGCCTCTGAGCTGGTATTCCTGCGTAATCAGGAAAGCTAACGCAGAAACCAGGCGATACCGAGCGCGTTGGTGCCGATGCTGGCGACTTAAAACCATCTGCGGGTATGGCTAAAAGAAGCAATCACCGGCTGTTTTTTCAAAAGTGACCTACAATGGGAATGAAGATGAAAAAACAGCGGGACGCCCGGCTGGCATTTCACTGCTTGTCGGGCGTCATTAATGGAGGTTGCAATGGAACTGGGTACGTTTTCGGTAAGTCTGGCAGTAAAAGATATAAGCAAATCCAAAGCCTTTTACGAAGTGCTGGGGTTTTCCGCCTTCCCTGACTGTGGTTCGGTGAAAGACAAATGGCTGATCATGGAAAAAGACGGCACAGTAATAGGCCTGTTCGAAGGGATGTTTGAGGACAATATTCTGACCTTTAACCCCAAAGACGTGCGCAGCATAGAGGCGCACCTGAAAAAGAACGACATTGAAATAGAAACGCCGGTTAAAGGCGACAGTGGTCCGGGTCACTGCGTGCTTAAAGACCCGGACGGCAATCTGATCATGTTTGATCAGTTTTAAACGTTACAGCGTGGCGGCTATTTCGGCGCCCTGCCGGATTGCGCGCTTTGCGTCGAGTTCAGCCGCCACATCGGCGCCGCCGATAACGTGAACGGAAAAGCCTGCCACTTTAAGGGATTCTGCAAGCGCATTGTTGGGCAACTGGCCAGCGCATACTACGACATTATCCACATCCAGCACTTTCGGCTTATCGTTCACCCGGATATGCAGTCCGTCATCGTCGACTTTTACATACGTCACGCCCGGCACCATGCTGACCTGATACTTTCGCAGGGTAAGCCGGTGGATCCAGCCGCTGGTTTTACCCAGCCCTTTCCCCGGCTTGCTGGTTTTACGTTGTAACAGGTAAATATCCCTGGCCGGCTCTGCGTCTTCTGGCGTTGTGAGGGCGCCGGGTGACTGGTAGCTTTTATCAATGCCCCAGTGTGCCAGCCACTTATCCGGCTGCAGGGTGAGGTGTTCGTCTTCTACCAGGAATTCGGCCACATCAAACCCGATACCGCCGGCACCAATAATGGCGACTTTTTTGCCGACCGGCTTGTGGTCGCGCAGCACATCCAGATAACTCATGACTTTTGGATGAGCAATGCCGTCTATCTCAAGTTCCCGTGGCAATACGCCGGTGGCCACGATAACCTCGTCAATATTATACGCTTTCAGTGTGTCACTGTCGGCACGGGTGTTTACGTGCAGGTTAACGCCAGTGACCTCTATCTGCCGGGCATAGTAGCGCAGTGTTTCGTTAAACTCTTCTTTGCCCGGGATCTGTTTGGCATAGTTAAACTGACCGCCAATGTTGGCGTCCTGCTCGAACAGGTGCACGGTATGCCCGCGCTGCGCCGCATAGGTGGCCGCCGCCAGCCCCGCAGGACCGGCGCCGATCACCGCGATGACTTTCCCGTTAGTGGTGCTTGGAAAGTGCAGTTCGGTTTCATAGCAGGCCTGTGGGTTTACCAGACAGCTGGCGCGCTTCTGTTCGAAGGCATGATCCAAACACGCCTGATTACAGGCAATGCAGGTATTGATGAGATCGGCCTTATTGCGCATGGCCTTGGCAACAAAGTCCGGGTCGGCCAGAAACGGCCGGGCCATCGACACCATGTCGGCATGCCCCTCAGACAGCACGCTTTCGGCAACGTCTGGCATATTGATTCGGTTAGTGGTGATAAGCGGCACCTTGACTTCTTCACGCAACTTTTGCGTTACCCAGGTAAAGGCGGCGCGAGGCACCGGCGTGGTAATGGTAGGAACCCGCGCTTCATGCCAGCCAATACCGGTATTGATAAGTGTGGCACCCGCGGCCTCGATTTGCCTGGCCAGATACACCACATCCTCCCAGTGAGAACCGCCTTCGACTAAATCCAGCATCGACAGGCGAAAGATAATAATAAAATCGGTGCCCAGTTCTTCGCGGGTCTGGCGTACAATTTCAATGGCAAAGCGGGCGCGGTTTTCAACCGGACCGCCCCATTCATCATCACGATGGTTGGTACGCTCACAAAAGAACTGGTTAATCAGATAGCCCTCTGAGCCCATGATTTCAACACCGTCGTAGCCCGCTTTACGTGCATATTTGGCGCAGTTCACAAAGTCTTTAATGGTGCTTTTCACGCCACGTGAAGACAGCGCACGGGGCTTAAACGGGGAAATGGGCGACTTAATCGCCGACGCGGACACCGCCAGCGGATGATAGCCGTAACGTCCGGCGTGCAGAATTTGCATACATATTTTGCCGTCTTCTGCGTGCACCGCATCGGTCACCACGCGGTGCTTTTTGGCATGTCGGCTACTGCTCATGCGCCCGGCAAATGGCCCCAGCCAGCCCGAAATACTGGGGCTGATACCCCCTGTGACAATAAGCCCGGCGCCGCCGCGCGCACGGGCGGCATAAAAGGCGGCAAGTTTCTCAAAGCCGTTTTTCTCTTCTTCAAGCCCCACATGCATCGACCCCATCAGCACGCGGTTTTTCAGCGTGGTAAAGCCCAAATCGAGCGGGGCCAGCATATGCGGGTAGGTTGAATTCGATGACATTCTTTGCTCCATAAATCAGTCGGCAAGCGCTTCTATCCCCGCAGTACGGAGACGCAGACCCTGGCAGTCTTAGCAGAGTAGGAGGGTTTTCATGCTGAGGCAAGCAATCATGGTTATTGACGCGGGATTCTGTTTGGGAGGGGCAAGCTGTGGTGAATCTAAATCGGTCTAACGGTCAGCTATGAGCGATATACAGACCGTCAGCACCGCGAGGGCGGTTGTCTGCTTAAGACAAGGAACGGACGTTAGTTGATATAGATTCTATATCATCTTGATCCCAACAGAGGTCATTTGAAACCATCTTTTAAATGCAAAATTTTGTACCGCTAGCGGATTGCCGGCTTTTGAATCGTAAACTAAATCAACAAATGAAAGTCTAGTGCTGATCTGTATTGCGGCGCTTGGAATCACATTTAAATTCTCGAATTAAGTACCAATTCTTTGCAGGTTTGATTTTCTGGTCCAATCCAACAGACGGTGACGCTATCCACATTGCGGTTACTCAGCATAGAGGTAACCTGATCAAAATTGCCACTATTGATTTTAATGCCGTCAATGCTGGTTACAATACTGTTCTTGGAAATAGTCAACGATTCCGCGCCTGTACCAACAGCGACATCTTTGACTATTGCTCCTTCATTATGCGGCAGTAATCGTAAGCCAGATCTATCTGCTAAAATCGGTATGCGTGTTTTATGGTTAGATTGAACCCGCGGATTCAACCCCGAAGTGCACCACTCGCTAAATTAAGCTGCTCTTCGTAATGCATTGAACACGACCGATGGCTGCTTAAACCCTAGGCATTTCCTGGGTCTTGCATTCAGCGCACGCTCAACA
>NZ_BMXP01000015.1 GCF_014651815.1 Alteromonas halophila
CTGTTTCGAGTCTGAATTCAGGGCTGAAATTCGGGCCTTTCTTCTTTGCCATTTTGTCACCTAATGTTGTTATGCTGCTATCATAGCAGCTCTAATTAGGTGGCCAAATTCACTATGCCACTACATATATCGCTCGCCTTTCGATAGCTATAAGAGAATTTGGCACACCAAATTCTCTAAAAAAATTGAGTTCAATTACAAACCACTATAATAAGCTTGGCTATAGAAAATGTCTTACAGTGTAATTTTCTGAGCATAATGCTTGCCATGCAAAATCCTTACTACCTGTCTCTTCAGTCAAAGGTTTCATTTGCCTTCTTGGAGATAGCTCAGGACAGTTTCATGATGATCTTTGGTTTTAAATTTATCAAAAACATGTTCAATATCGCCGTTTTCATCAACAAGGAATGAAGTTCGTACCACCCCCATGTTCTCACGGCCCATGAATTTTTTTAGTTGCCAAACGCCATATGCTTCACAAACAGCGTGATCTTCATCTGCGAGTAGGGTGAAGTTCAGTTCCTGCTTGTTGGTGAAGTTTGTAAGCTTTTTCGGTGTGTCTGGGCTAATGCCAAGAATTACAACGTTTAATTCGTCTAGTTCTGACTTTGTGTCTCTTAGAGCACAAGCTTGAACAGTACAACCAGGGGTCGAGGCCCTTGGGTAAAAATAAACGAGTACTTTTTTGCCCTTGAAATCTGCAAGGGAAACCGATTCATCATTCTGATCTTGTAACGTAAACTCTGGGGCTTTTTGGCCTGCTTCTACCATTATTTAATCCTTCTTTCTTACACCAGTGAATGGAGTTCTGTAGAATTACCTCTAGCAATTGTATTGAGTAAAAAACTCGTTAGAGGCGTAGAGTTTTGCGTCTTATGATAACAAGTCTCGCATAATAGTTAACTGCTTTGTGAGCTCATTTGTCTGTTGGCGTTCTTGCTTCAACATGTATTCGTAGTCGGTTCGTGCTTGTGTCATTCTTTGTAGATTTTGTTCGAGCTGTTTGATCTTTTTCTCGTTGTCTAAGCTCTTGTTGAACCAATAAACAAGCTCGCGCTTGGCGTTATCGAGTCTATCTTCGAGAATAGTGAACGGATCAATCTGCTTCTTCTCAACAAACTGTAGATGCCTTAGAGCTTTTCGTTTATTTTTTATTTCCTTGAGCTTAACCATAGGCCACTGCCTTCTGCTGATTGCATTCCTATGCATCCCCGTCAGTTGAGACAATTGTGCGATAGTGGCTGGTAGATCGGAGCTTGAGCCTATCCTGTCCATGGCTTCGACTAGACGCTTCGTGTTTTCCTCAAAATCTCGCTGGTTTCTCTCATCAAAGTTATTCATCGTCTACACTATGCCCCAGTAGTTCTAGTACTTGTTTAGCCTCGCTAATCACCTCATTTATTTGCTCGTAATTGTCTTGATAGTTCGGATTGTTGAGGTTTGCCAGATTAGTGTTGTATATCTCTCGCCAATAGGGAGCATTTGCTTCACTTACAATAGCATTTGAACAACGGTTTGGGTTACATCTGAGGGAGCCGATGCAAGGAAGATCAGTATTAGTGCTATCAGAACCGTAGCAATATCCTAATCCTACATTAATGACGCCTAGGCCTTGGTCCGCCATTGCATTAAAGATCTCATCCTTAGAATAACCGCTTGCCATATAGCCTTTGAAGGCATTACGTAATCGCTCTTTATGTTCAGCTGCTTTACCTCCAAGATAGTTTCCATCTGGGTCTGCAGTTGCTTTTATCACCTCAACTTCAGACTGTTTCCTTAGTCTCTGTGCTGTTTGGCTCTCAACTAAACTGTCTGCAATTCCGCCGTAGCCCATTGTGACATCGCTTGTAGAGCCTCGGGATAGAAATTTATCTACAGTATTGACCAGGTGCTTTAGTTGAAATGAAATTAGAGGAAGGCCTGCTTCCAACCTGTATAGTTGATATGCGAGCGTGTGGCGCATCATGTAATTACTAAAGCAAAGGTCATCATCGGGTGATGCATACTTTATAAAAATCTTTAATTGGTGCCGTATTGAAACCGAGTTCTGGGCTGTTTCCTTCTCTTTAAATTTCTTGGTATGAATAGAGCTAAATATTAATTCTCTTTGAGTTATTGAACTCAAAATTCTGATTGCATTTATCGCGTCTTCAATGATTGGAATAACAACCCACTTATCATCGAAAAGGCCTTTGGAAAAACTATCCTTTCCTTTGAAAACATGTGAACGAAGAAGTCTTATTCCATTTTCTTCAGTCAGACAAGTCCTCAAGTTTATAACGGCCAGTTCAGATGGGCGCATCCCGGTATATTGACCTATTAAGTATCTTGCAGCACTGGCCACAAGTGTTAAATGCGCATAAACAATTGATAGTGAGAACCCAGTTCCTTGATGATTGGCGAGAAAGAGGGTCATATCTTTCAAGTTATATTTTCCCTTGGAGTTTCGCAGGTCGTTCGGTATGCCGTATTTGCAGTCGACAAACTGCTCAGAATATCCTGCATTTAGAAGCCGATATGCCCTATATATATGAAAGGTTTCTTTAGTGACACCGGCATTCTTGCAATATTGGTGGGTATCTTTAAGCGTATATCGACTTACATACGAGTCCAATACATCCTTTTCCATAGTCATTAAAAAGTCGTGCACAAGTACTGATGCTGCCCTTATGAGCTTATCAAACGCCCAGTTTGGCATAACTTGACTAGTAACCTGCTTGCTATAGCGTTTCTTCCAAGTGAATTGGTCAGAGTCGAACGCTGGAACGCTCTCACCAAAGATATTCTCAGATGTGTAGGGGTTTTGAATGTAAGAGAAAAATTGTTTTAAGTCATCGTTATAGGTACTTGTGTGAAGTTTGGCAGCTTCCCTGTAATCATTGGCTTGAATTTGAGTTAGCGAAAAATATTTTCTTTCAACATGCTCATCTCCAAGTTTATTTTTTAGAATGTAAAATAGAGTTTCAAAAAAACGGAGACCAGACTTCATGTGTGCCAAGACAGTACTTGTAGCAAGCTTGCTCATAGTCTTTCTTTTGGCTTTTTTCCTATTGCTTATAAAGACCTCTGGAGTTAGTAGAACACTCAGAAGTAAGCACTTAAGCTCTATAACCACCTCTGAGGGAATGTTTCTATATTTTTTGAAGTTTATTTTAAGTTTACTACCTCTGATGTTTGCTGAGACATTTGGGTTTTCAAGGTTAAAATCCCAGGCCGTATCGGAGAATATTGATGCTTTAGAGACTGGCAGGCTGAGTAATTCAGTAAAATAAACTATGTTTTCTTTCGTTGCGGCTTCATATTGCTCAGGTTGTAAAAAATCTGCTCTGTATTTTTTTAGCTTAGCGATAGTACTAAGGATGTTGAGGTAGTGTGGTTGTCTCTCCATTCTATTCCCTCAAATTAGTTCAGTTGTTTCGACATATAGAGACAACCTTTCGGCTTCATCTAGCTCTTGCGCGCTAAATTCTGAATATCGTGCATCTAAAATTGGGTTTAGCAACGCAAGGTTATTCTTTATTACCTTGCCAAAGGGCGTATCTAAGATCCTACTATTTTGAATTTTGGTTAAGTAGTCGCGCTTCATAGCAAAGAGTTGAGGTAAATCTGTCTGAGTAATGATCATGTTTGGGCAACTAAGACACATATTGTATGTACTGCATGGCTTGCCTGGTGTGTAGTTGGAAAGACTCTTAACTGACTCAGGGGGATCAAAAATGTTCTTACATGTAGCTAAAGGCGTTGATATGGGTATAGAGTGCTCTTTATTTTTCTGACTCACTCTCTTATTCGGCGTTTTGCGTACTGATGATTGTGCGTTGCGATGAATCTCTAATAATTTTTTTCGGATTTTTTCTCTAGCCATTCTTCCAAAATCATGTATATCTAGATAACGCATAGTCGCATATAAGCTCTTATGACCCATTAACAACTGAACTTCTCTAATTGATACTCCTTGTTCTATTAGTTCACTAACAAATGTTGGTCTGAACCTCGTTGTTTCTAAGATTTTTACGCCACTATGATAGTCAAATATCTGATGTCGCGTAGTAAAATTTTTTATGGCTTTAGTTACATGATGGACAAGAGGAAGACTTTTTATGAGTCCGTTATGAGTTTCAAATAACCATAGTTTATTTTTATGTTCAGGAGGGGCCTTTTCTCTTATCCGATTAGTTAGTTTTAATACATCATCAAAAATGCCTTTTACCTGACTTCCTTGGCTATGAGTTAACCATTGAAGATCTGCCTTGAAAATATCCAAATGATACAGCTTTTGTCCATCGGAGCGGTCTTTCCAATACCGTAAACATGGTTTACCTGTTGCTGGATGTGCATCAACCAGATCGTCAACACAAAGAGAATATATTGATTCAACATTCATTCCGGTTACTTGGAGTAGCTTAAGTAGAAAGGGGAGTAACTGGTTCATGGTAACTTTGCAGGGAACGGCCGAATATCCAAAGGCAGTAACAGATCTCTTACTTGTATTTTTGTAGGAAGGAAGAAGCTTTGAAATTTCGCTGATATCTCTGTCTATAGCATCTATAATCAATTTTCTATCACGGTCGGTGTAGGGCTTGTAGCGATCCGTCACTCTAGTGTGATAGCAAAATGCACTTGGTAAATAGAACCTTTCAAAATTCGGAGTGTTAATAAAGATTGCTTTGTTTAAGACGTTTTTGTACGTAGTTTGCAAAACATTTGCATAACGATTATGTATTTTTTCCTCCAATATGCATCGTTTTAAGTATGCATTAAAGTCATGTAATGAGAATTCATTCAGCGCTTTGCAGAGATAAATTGGCTCGTCGTTAAATTTCTCTTTCATCAACGCTGACACATGCTTGAAAGCCAACTTAATATCGTTTCGATGCGACTGACTATTTTTGACTTTACACACTGACGTGAAGAGGTGCATTAGTTGGCGATGCGGCGAATTTTCAGTAGGTTGTACCAAATCATCAAAGCTATTTAGTGGTATTTTTAGCAGTTGTGCCCATTCATCCATAAAGACTGTTGCAATGTTCACTTTTTGTCCTTGATGGATATTTTCAGTTGTGTTTTCTTTACTAGCCGCTCCATTCGTTCCGCCTTTGTGATTACTTCACCCTCGCTATCAGATATTTTTTTATATAGCTCCACCGGTATTTTTGTATACACCTCGGTGCTACTCAGATATGCATGGCCTAATGATTTTTGCACTACAGCAAGTCTGTCAACATAGGTTTGTCCTATATCAGGTGACTGAAGTAAGTCATAAGCATAGCCATGCCTTAGTTTATGTGGAGAAATGGGCTTATGCAGCGCTCCACTTTGTATTGCACGATTTGAAAGCCTATCCAGTAATTTAGACAAGCATTTAGGTGTAATGGGTCTTCCTTTGGAATTAAAAAATGCAGGCAACTCATCTGGTGAAACGTATTTCCTCGCGTACTTTTTATAAAGCGGAGAAGCATGATATTTATTTGTTCGGTCTAACACCGCTCGGCTTACTAGGGTCATTCTCTGTTTTCTATTATTATGGCGACCTTTTACACCGTCTATAGAAAGAGGAGCATACGAAGATATAGTTGGTGTATCAGAGTTTCGGGATATTAGCTTTTGACTATTAAATTCAGTGGCATCTATGATGTCTTGCTGAGTTACGTTTTGTAACTCAGACCTCCTAATACCAGAATCAAAAATAAACTGAAGTATCAGTCTTTCTCTTTCCGAGCTGGTTTGCATCATTAATATTGTGAGCTCATTAATTGAACAAGATCCAACAAGTTTTTGCTTTACGGATCCACTAATTAATCCATTTTCATATGGACTTTTCTCGATGTACGAATCTCTATGTTCTTGGGTTTGATAAAGAAATTTATGAATGAATGCTTGCAGTGTCGCATCCCTATTTCTTATTGTCGCTGAAGCCAGGTTATGAATAGTTTTTAATTCTGCCAGATACTCTTCGATGACAAATTTCGATACAGTAAGGTAGGCTTCGTCAAGCAAAGAGTCACTGAATTCTGGTCGTTTTCTCAGGTAAGCCAAAAAATAGGTCAGATTTTTTGCATATGTTTTTGCGGTGTGAGGGCTTATCTTATTGTTTCTCAAGCTGTATGAGAGAAACTCTGAAATCAACGGTAGGACTCGAAGTTCATCATCAAAAGCCGCAACACCAGTAAGTAACTCGGTTTTAGATAACCAAATATCATCATCTTCATTCAGTAAAGACTTAGATAAATCAACAGGCTCTTTAGCAGCAACAAAAGAACTGAGCTCCTTCATGGAAACCTACTTTATCCGTTTGGACTGTGCAGTTTTTAAGCGTAGTAGTAAAGAGTGATTTTAGAAAAGGAAATGAGGATTTTTTAGAACGTAATGTGCAAATTATTAGAGGGGGTATAAATGAATGCCATCATACTCTTTACCCATAAATTTCTTCGGGCCCCACACACCAAACGCATCGGCAACCGCATGATCTTCATCAGACAACAACGTAAAGTTAAGTGACTCTTTGTCGATGAACTTAGGGAGCCGCTTCACGGGATCAGGGCTGATACCTAATACCACCACATTATGCCCGTCCAGCTCTGGCTTTACATCTCTGAGATTCTGAGCCTGGGTCGTACAGCCGGGTGTCATTGCTTTCGGATAAAAATACACCAGCACCTTTTTACCCGAAAAATCGGCCAATGAAACATCATCGCCGGTCTCACAAGGAAGCGTAAACTGTGGTGCTGCGTCGCCTGCCTGAAGTGTCTTCATAGAATTCCTTCTTGTTGTTCAAGGTTTAGTGCCAGAAAGCCTAATCGGCGATAGGTAAAATGTCCATAGACAACCGGCACACTGCGACCGGTGTAGCAAAAAGAGCGGCTGGCAGTCACGACTTTGCGTTGACACCATGAGGCGGGCGACCGGCTTTAAGAACCACGCCCGCTTCAGAAGCACTGAAAACTGACGGTGTCGCGGTGATATTTACCAGTTTGCAGAATCATCCTGTTCGTCGCGTTTATATTTATCAACCACTTTACCGGTCACATTCAGCTCATCAAACAGCGCCATCAGCGAGGTTTCGATGTCGGCATAATTTTCAGCGGAGGGAATATTCACCACAAATTTGCAACGCATGGTGTGTTTGCCTGAGGTACTGTCAGTGAAGGTGCGTTGCCTGAAAGCACTAATAGAAGCACTGCGCTCGGCAAAAAAGCCAGTGACAGCCTCAATCAGGCCCGCGGTATCGTCACCACTAAACTCTACATCAAATAAGTGTGCCAGGTTCTGTTTTGCGTGATGGCTGGTCCGCTTCATCATAGAAAGCAAATCAAGACGCTGGCAAAGTGGGGGGATGAGGCATTCAGCCCGGGTGATTGCCTGGTGAGATCCTTCCAGAATCATTGTAAGAGAAAACTCTTTGCCATAAATCGCCTGACGGCTGTCAAGAATATTACACTGAGCATCAGAAACCATCGAAGCCAGTTCACTGAGAATTCCGCTTCGGTCTGTCCCCAAAATCGTTACAATTAACTGATGTTGCGCCATGATCTCATACTTCAAATTTCGCGAGGCGGAGATACTAGCACAGGCTTTTATTGCTGTCCTCATGCGCGCGACCCAGCCATGGTTAAGAATATTCGCCGCGATACGCTGCCAATGCTTGTGTTTATGGTCTGAGATAATTACCATTGGGCGCTCACAAAAAGCGGAGAGATTATGTTTACAGGCAGTTACGTCGCACTGGTGACGCCCATGCATGATAATGGCGACATCGATTATCCGGCCCTTGAACGACTGGTAAAATTTCATATCGACCAGGGTACCCATGGCATTGTATCTGTGGGAACCACGGGTGAGTCGGCGACGCTTCCGTTCGAAGAGCACGTAAAGGTCGTGCGGGAAACGGTTGCCATGGCTGACGGTGCCATCTCCGTGGTCGCGGGTAGCGGCGCCAATGCGACGGCAGAAGCCATTTTTCTTACTGAACAAATGGCCAGTGTCGGCGTTGATGGCTTTTTAAGTGTGGTGCCTTACTACAATAAGCCTCAGCAGGCGGGTATGGTGGCACATTTCAATGCTATTGCTGATGCCTCTGAACTTCCTATTTTACTTTACAATGTGCCAGGGCGCACGGTGGCTGACATGTTGCCGGAAACCGTTGCCGAACTTTCACAGCACAACAATATTGTTGGCCTGAAAGACGCAACAGGCGATATTTCACGGCTGAAAGTAACCCAGCCTCTGGTTTCAGACGACTTCATTATGCTTAGTGGCGACGACGGCACGAGTTGCGAATTTATGTGCGAGGGCGGTCACGGTGTCATTTCCGTTACCGCGAATGTTGTGCCCAAAGCTATCGCACAGATGTGTGAGGCAGGTCTGGCGGGTGACAAAGCACAGTGTAAAGCGATTGATGAGACGATCGAAGCCTTGCATACCGGGCTCTTTATCGAGCCCAATCCCGTGATGCCTAAATGGGCATTGTACCGCATGGGCATGATGCAAAGTGCGCATTTACGATTACCGATGGTTCAACCGGAACTTGCGAGTCAAAAACAACTCGAACAAATACTTAAAAATTACGCACTGATTTCTGGTTAATAAGGAATACGAATGAAAACATCCCTGGCTTTGGTAAGTAGCCTCGGCATTTTGGCGCTTACAGCTTGTTCTAGCCAACTGGAAAAAGAGACGGCATCAGGTAACTATGATTACCTGGAGACGCAGCAAAGTGGCAAGCTTAAAATCCCTGAAGGACTGGAAGAGCCCGATTATTCCGACGACTACGCGTTGCCGCCGGTGGGTGAGCAGGCCGATACGTCGCTGCTTGGCAGAAACATAACCGTCAAGTCTCCCCCACTGGTGCTGCCGCTGGTGACTGGTTCGCATGTGGAAGAAGGCAGCCGCTCTGCAACCGTGTTGTTTGACCAGGTCGACGACAGTCAGCCGCTGGATAAAGCCATCTGGAATTCGTTGCTTAGCTATCTGGATAGACAGCAAATTGGTGTCGATAAATTCGAACCCGAGACGGGCACACTGGTCACAGACTGGATGCTGATTACTTCGGATGAAGACAGTGCCTGGTACGACTGGAGCAGTTCTGAAGAGAAGCAGGTAGGCAGACGCTTTGAGTTCAACCTGACCATGAAGCCACATGGCCGTTCAGCGTCACTTAGCGTGAACCTGCGCGATTACATGGCTACTCGCGGTGACGATGTTGACGCTGAAGTGAACGAGCTCGAAGAGCGTCGCGAAGAAGTGGCAATCCTTAACCAGGTAATTACGCATTATGAATATCAGATCCAGCTGGAAGACTCGCGCAGAATGGCCCGTATCCGCGAAGGTCTGGATACCGAAATGGGCTTTAACGCCGATGGCGAGCCCGCGTATGTAGTCTCTGCGACCTACGATGTTGCCTGGCCAAGACTGTTACTGGTTATGCGTAAAATGGGTTTTGACGTAAAAGATCTGGATAAATCTACGGGTTTAATATTCGTGAGCTACACCGGCGATAACGAGAGCTGGTGGAATAACTGGTTTGGCAGTGATGAGGAACTGCTGGAAGAAGATGATTACCGTCTGAAAGTCGCCGAAGCCGGCCCCGAAAAAACGGTTATCACCTTTATGAATCAAGAGAGTGAGCCTTTCGAAGCTAATCAGGTGTCTGATCTGTACAAGCCTTTCGCTGAGGTTATGGCGGAAGACAACCTGGATATTTAACTGGAATGACAATGGAAAAACGAGATGAGCTTTACCGGGGTAAAGCGAAAACCGTCTATACAACCGACGATGACAACAAGCTGATCCTGCATTTTCGTAATGATACATCAGCATTTGACGGCGAGAAGATTGAACAGCTTGATCGTAAAGGGGAAGTGAATAACAAGTTCAATCACTTTGTCATGTCAAAGCTGGAAGAAGCGGGGATTGCAACACAGGTCGAAGAACTGGTCTCTGATACAGAGTCGCTGGTTAAAAAACTGGATATGATACCGGTAGAATGTGTTGTGCGTAACGTTGCTGCTGGCTCGCTGGTTCGCCGTCTTGGCGTTGAAGAGGGCTTGACCCTCAATCCGCCTGTCTTCGAGTTTTTCCTGAAAAACGATGCTCTGCACGATCCCATGATCAACGACTATCACGTTGTGTCATTTGGTTGGGCGACGGCAGAGCAGATCGAGAAAATGAAGGCACTTACCTTTGAAGTGAATGCCGTGCTGAGAGAGCTGTTTGATGATGCAGGCATGATTCTGGTCGACTACAAGCTGGAGTTTGGTCTGGACGGGCAGGGCAACATCGTGCTTGGCGATGAATTTACGCCCGATGGCTGCCGACTGTGGGATAAAGAAACCCGTAAGAAGATGGATAAAGACCGCTTCCGCCAGGGGCTGGGATCGGTGGTTGAAACCTATATCGAAGTCGCAGAACGACTGGGGTTAAAGCTTTAAAAAGGCGCTTTCATTTTAATCAGAAAAAGCACAGCAGACGCTGTGCTTTTTTGTACCGAAAGACAGCGGCCGATCGGTAATAAACTATCACCAACGCCTGCCTGACATCAGGTCGCTAACAGTCGCAGATAAAAAGACAAAACGCTGTATTACCGACTTTTTTAGACATTCAATTACAACCAGCCATTTTAAATAGTGCACGTTTTGCAGGGCATGACAAATCTGGCCTGATTAAGAGTGAGATACACTTTTTGAGCCGTATTTAATGCATTAAAGTTTAATAATGCTTCCTCAAAGTAGCCATTCCAGTACAGGCGGGTTATATGCGGGTTATAGTAGCGGATTTTGTTTTTTTGAAACGATGGGTATTTTTTAAACTTCTCACTAAATTCGCGAGAAGGTGAAAGTGCGCCAAGGGCGCTGTATATATCACCATACCAGTATGTTTTTCCAAACTCTTGTTCCGCGGCATTGACCCATGTCATTGCGTCGTCGAAGCGTCTGGCTTCTATAAACGTTTGAATAATACCTTTATAATCATCTTTATACTGCGTGTAGGCTTTTAGTTCTGAATACTGTGGATTAGAGTACAGGTGAGCGGCTAAAACTTCATAAAAATCTACAGCAATGCGCCTGTTGAGTTTCTTCTTTTGTGCAGCTGGTAATTTTTTTAACAGTGCGTAAGCCTCATCAATCAGTTTGGGCAGGTCTTTATAATACTGAACAGCTAACACTTTAGACGATCTGGAATTTGCAGTCTCTACAGCTAGCTTCATCAGCATCTCCAGGGGCTGGTCCTTAAAATGTTTATCAATGTATTCGCGAGCCAGATGTATTCTGCCTAATGCGCCGTTGACCTCTATAAGGCTGCGGGCAGTAATGGGCTGAAAAAGCGGTTTGTCGTTATTCTTTTCGTGAAGCTTTTCCAGGCGTTTAGCCATGTTGCGAGCAGCATCGTTCATATGTAACTTATGAAAAAGTTTTGCGAAAAGGACATAGTCCTTATTCGTCCAGGGACGTTTTACACTGAATATCATCGACAAAGCGTCCTTCAGTTGCCCGTGTTTCTGTTCTTTCATGAGTTCGGTAATATATCGTGCAAGGAGACTGTTGCGCACAGTGGAAGAATAGTTGTCTGCCTGAAGATACTTCAACAGTTGCTCTTGTTTACCCAGCTTCGCTAACATGGGCGCGATATACATGAATTTGTTTTTAAGCTCGTCAGGTTTCTTTTCGATCAGGCTGATAGTGTCGTTGTAAAAAACATCGGCGTACCCAGCCTGACCAAATTTCGCAAACATGGATGCCTTTTGGGCGAGGGCACTGATTCTTTTGTCTGTGTGCTTGTAGATATAGTCAAAATGACGCTTTTCTGGGGCAAGACCTAAAAGTTTTCTACTTTCTAAAACCGACCAACTGTTATAAATAACGAGCGTGGGGTCGTTAAAAAAGAGCCGTTCCATGTCTTTAAAGACAGCCATTGCTTTTTGCTTTTCATTCAGCAACATAAGACTTTTAATTTTAGAAAAATAGTGTCGCAGCTGTGAAGAGTGCGAACTGCCATCCGGTCGCATCGTCTCTGTTATGCTCTGTATGCAAGCAGCTTCAGGCGCGAAGTAGCAATTTGAGTAAACATCTGTTCCCGGTTTTTTGGGGAATACACGAGACGCTTTGCTCTTATCTACGACGATTTGATTCAGGGCACCATTACGTTCAATTAATACAATAAAAGGCTTGTCCTTAGAAAGGTGATGTTTAAAAAACTTTTCAGCCTGATCCGTAAACCACATCGACACGCTGCCAATCTGCTTTATATGGTCTCCCTGCATCAGTCCGGCCGCAGCGCCCAGGCCGTACGGGTCAATTTCTAAAATGTAAGGATAGTCATAGCCTTGCTCTAAACCGATGCCCAGTTTTGCTTCATCGGATGCCGCCGAAGCCGGCGCGGTACACATAAGTGCAGTGAAAAGGAATACTGAAAACAAAATATACGTTGCGGTGCGTGTCATCGGAATAATAGCCGTAGCAATAATAGTGGAGCTAAATCATGGCACATTCGGCAAGGTTGTTCAAAAATTAAGCTGAGTTGTCGTAAATATTAAGTTTACCTTTTCCGGGGAAGCATCTGTGTCCAGACGAATACCGCGATTAATGGCGAAATCGATACCGAATTTATTTTGGTTGCCACCGAAGCCTGTAATCCGGAAAATCTGATAACAGAATTTCAGTTTACTGTGAGTCCGGTTGATGATGACGACGCTAATCACCTGATGGAACGCGGTAAACGCTTTCACCGATAGGATGGTATGTCAGATTTTGCGTTAAGCGGATTTACCCCCCGATGTATTCGTGGATGCCCAGGAGTCATCAGGCATTTCTCCACAAAGCGGCAGTTGATGCTCAAAAATAACGAAATCCTGGCTTTTCCGTTTCAGGCGGATGATGGTCAGTGCATGAAGGTTACGTTTTGTCGGCCCGCCCGGTGTAGCAACGCGCAAATCCGGCAGGAACGATCGCATAGATCAGGCAAGTAGGCGCCATAGTATGCTTATGAGTCTTGGACTAAGTGGTATGTTTGTCAGTGCTTTCCTTGCCGCAACGTTATTGCCGCTGGGCTCTGAGGCCATGCTTATTGCGTTGCAGCAGCATGGTTACTGGTGGCCGGCCCTGCTGATTGTGGCGACTGCCGGCAATGTCGCCGGCTCGTGTGTCAATTACATTATAGGCTACAAAGCTGGCCGTCCCGGGCTAAAACGGGTGCTGAAAGTCAGTGACCATCAGTTTGCCCGTGCTGAAACCCGCTTCGCTAAATATGGGGTTGGCTCACTTTGCCTGGCCTGGGTGCCGGTGATTGGCGATCCTCTTACTATGCTGGCCGGGGTTATTCGGGTCCGGCTGGTCTTGTTTCTGACGTTGGTGACCCTGGGAAAAGCTGCACGCTACGGCGTTATTTTGCTGCTATTACCTGACTGACTGTGCATACTCTTTTTGCGTTTTAGCCTGAGCCCCTGTCATACAGTGCAAGGGACAGGTGCCCGCCTGTTACACAGGATAAACAGGCGCACTAAATAAAGCTGACGCTGTGCTTTTGGTTTATAAAAAAGAGGGCCATTCGGGTAAGTAACGCAACGGGAGAGATAACTACCGTTAATCCGTACCAGTGGATGCCTGCGCTGCAGCAACGTCATGCTTGATGGCCTGAACTGCGTTTTTTGTCACCAGGTTCAGGGCCAACGCATGTTCGGATGCGTCTTCAGCATCTTCGATAAATTGAAAGGGCACGTTATAGTCGGCAAACTTCTCTGCCGCCTGGTTAATCTTCTGTGATCGGGCGGCGGGCTTCAGGTCTCGAATATACACCGCTAATACTCTGTCCGGGTGCGCTTTGGCCACCTCTAAATAGGCATACACATCTTGTTGTCCTGAGTCGCCAATCAACACAACATTTAGGTGCGGGTATGTGTTTAATATTGCTTCGATGCGGTCTGTTTTATAGCTTTCATGGCCGCTTTTGAACCAGCGATCTTCGCGTAAACCAAAATCTTTCAGTAACACTGGGCCTTTGGGCAGGTCATGAATCGCAATAAACTCAGCGATAAGATCGTAAATATTCCACGGGCTGCTGGAGACATAAAAAAAGGGGTTGCCGGCGTGGCCTGACGCACCTTGTTGCAGCGCATTGTAAAGCTCAGACGTCCCCGGGAATAATTCGCGGCTGTGAGCGTTATTAAGCAGTACTGTTTTTGTATGACGAAGGAAGTTGGTGGCGCCGGTACGCATAATGGTATCATCGACGTCGCTGACGACAGCGTATTGTGCGCTATCTGAAGGGACTGAGACTTCTACAATGCTCTGCGCCTGTGCTTTGGGTAATTCAGGATCAGCGGCGCGTAATGTTAACCTCGTCCATGGGCGTTGAATATCTGCGATAGCGGGTGCTTTCCATTGATAGTGAAAATAGCCATCGGCATCGGTGGTAACAGTACGCTCCTCGTTACCGAGTGTTATAACAATATCGGTAAACGGGATCTCATCACTTTGGTAGCGCCGCAGCATATGTATCAGGTTTTTCCAGCGGCTATCATCAATCCTGCCCTGGACACCTTTGGCTTCCAGAAGCCTGCCTGCCACCCATAACGCGTCTTGTGTACCGTATGTCATGTAAGGTTGTACAATGACAGGCGAATATCCATACCAGCGTTTAAAACGGTGTCTTAGCTTGTCCAGACGCCGTTCCAGGCGATACACCCAGCGGCGGACGGTGTTTTGCATAGCTATCCTTAGTGGAAAATGCTTTTAGTCTTTTTTAGTTATTCATTTACCTTTTTTAGTTCAGAATGCAGCTTCAGAACTTCATCGCCGTCTTTCTGTTCAATGGTATAGGCGGGATTATCGTCGCTGCCTTTCCGGGTTACCTCTTCGCCTTTAAATGTGCGGGTAACCTCACGACGAAATACGTCCCGGACATAGCCGCTGCCACAGCCGTTTCCCCACTCCCACTTTACCTGTGTATTAGTTTGAAATGCGTTGCTCACCGTTGATCCCTGTAAATGAATTCATCGTTGTTACGTGCAAAGTTAAAGACAGGCTCACCACATCGGTATACCAGGTGTCGGACATACAGGGCGGAATGTTTTTCATTGAACAGTGATAATGCGCAAGCGACAAGGTTATCGTTTACAATGCACCATTCGTACAACCACCTGGAATATTATGACAAATCATCGTCCTAATGGACTGACGCTATTTCTGCTCGCGAGTCTGGCCATGATGGCATTCGCGGGTAATTCATTGCTCTGTAGAATGGCCTTAACGCAAACCACTGTGTCGCCGGGTGTGTTTACCGAAGTGAGATTGGTAAGCGGCGCGGTAACGCTTTTGCTACTGGCTTTATTGCGTCGCCAGCCTGCTCTTAAGTCCGGTAGCTGGACAGGGGCGCTGGCTTTATTTATTTATGCGGCCGGGTTTTCTTACGCTTATGTTGGCCTGAGTACGGGAACAGGCGCACTGCTGCTGTTTGGGGCTGTTCAGCTAACCATGATGACGGCGGGGATCATGAACAAAGAGTCATTCGCGCCACCACAGCTGCTGGGCATCGTTTTAGCCATTCTGGGCTTGGTTATTTTACTTTTGCCTGGCGTGAGTGCGCCAGAACCCGGGCCAGCTTTGCTGATGATTGTTGCTGGGATCGCCTGGGGAGTATATTCATTACTTGGCCAGCGAGCATTTTCCGGGCTGGCTGTGACGACCGGCAACTTTCTGCGTACCTTACCCATGGTTATACTTTTGGGGCTTGTGCTTGTCGCTGTTGATGAACCCGGCTGGGATAGGGAAGGGGTGTTGCTGGCCATCGCTTCCGGCACGCTGGCGTCGGCGCTTGGCTATGCGATTTGGTATCTGGTACTACCCAGCCTCACGGCCAGCATTGCGGCAACATTGCAGTTAAGTGTGCCGGTTATAGCGGCGATAGCGGGCTGGGCGTTTTTGTCAGAGCCGATTTCGGTAAGAATGTTAGTTGCATCCATCACCGTGCTGGGAGGCATTGCTCTGGTGATCCACTTTCGCCGACGTTAAAGCGGTACTTTAACCTTTAACGGACTTAGGGGGATACAGCAACAGGGCAGAATTTCATCGTCATCAATAAAGGCGAGGGGATCTGTGGTGTAATCGACGTCGCCTGACAGTAAGGTGGTCCTGCAGGCCCCACAAAACCCTTCCCGGCAGTGAAACTGCGCCCGTACGCCGGCTTTTTCCAGTGAGGTTAGCAGCGTATCCTCGGTAGACGCATCAAGCGTCCCCACATCGACAACGTCGATGCGGTAGGACGTGGGCGGAGGGGCCATGTATCAGACAGACTCAGAGTTCGAAGTCTGCGAAATCGCTCTCGTCGACAGATGAATCAATCTGACCCACCAGGTACGAGCTGATTTCAGACTCCTGCGGCGCAACCTGAACATTGTCAGACTGCAGGTAGTTATTCATCCAGGGTAGCGGGTTACTTTTCACTTCGAAAGGCGGCTCGTAGCCAATGGCCCGCATCCGTTCGTTGGCAATGTATTCAACATACTGACACAGAATGTCTTTGTTCATGCCCAGCATAGAGCCGTTCTGGAACAGATAATCTGCCCATTCTTTTTCCTGCTGTACAGCATTCATAAAGATCGCACGGGCTTCGTCTTTACATTCTTCAGCAATTTGTGCCATGTCGGGATCATCCTTGCCCCGGGCCCATAAATTCAGAATGTGCTGGGTAGATGACAAGTGCAGGTTTTCATCTCGCGCAATAAGACGAATAATCTTTGAGTTACCTTCCATCAGCTTGCGCTCTGCGAAGGCGAAGGTACAGGCAAAGGAAACGTAAAAGCGAATCGCTTCCAGCGCGTTGACTGAATTCATGCACAAGAACAGTTTCTTCTTCAGCTCATACTGGTTAATGACATGCGTCTCACCATTAACCTTGTGCTCACCTTCCCCCAGGGTCTGCCAGAGCTGTGTGGCAAAGATCAGGTCGTCGTAGTAGCGGGAAATATCTGCCGCCCGGCGCTTGATTTGATCATTAACCACAATATCTTCAAAAATTTCACTGGGATCGGAAAACAGGTTACGCAGAATATGCGTGTAAGAACGCGAGTGGATGGTTTCAAAGAACGACCAGGTCTCAACCCAGGTTTCCAGTTCCGGCAATGAAATAATCGGCAGAAAGGCAATATTCGGGCTGCGACCCTGCACAGAGTCCAGCAGCGTCTGGTATTTCAGGTTAGAAATAAAAATATGCTTTTCCGGATCAGTCAGCTTCTGGAAGTCGACCCGATCGCGGGTCACATCCACTTCTTCCGGGCGCCAGAAAAAGCTGATTTGCTTCTCAATGAGTTTTTCAAAGATGGCGTGTTTCTGCTGATCGTAGCGGGCAACATTGACCGGGTTGCCGAAGAACATGGGCTCGACCAGCGGATCCGTGGTTTTCTGATTAAACGTTGTATATTTCATAGCGAATTGATTCACCGATTGTACTTAACGCGTTTATTATGATTGTTCTTGCTGTGTTACCGCCGCACGCAATGATTAAGCGTACGGCGGAATGAGTAAGGCTTAGATTTTACACGCACCGCCTGCGCAATCATCATCTTCCTCTACTACCGCTTCCTGAGCATTGGCAGGCTGACTTTCCTGCGCTTTCGCCTCTACGGTAGAGCTGTCTGATGCGCCGTCACGGGTATTGTGATAGTACATAGTCTTCACACCCAGCTTGTAAGCTGTCAGCAGATCTTTAAGCAACAGCTTCATTGGGACCTTGCCGCCTTCGTAGCGACCGGGATCATAGTTGGTGTTGGCCGAAATTGTCTGGTCAACAAACTTCTGCATGATCCCCACTAACTGCAGGTAGCCATCATTTGACGGGATATCCCACAGCAGTTCGTACTTGTCTTTGAGGTTTTCATAATCCGGAACCACCTGCTTCAGTACGCCGTCCTTACTTGACTTCACACTGATGTGACCGCGCGGCGGTTCAATACCATTGGTGGCATTGGAAATCTGCGACGACGTTTCAGAGGGCATCAGCGCTGACAGGGTAGAGTTACGCAGGCCGTGCGTTTTTATGTCCTCACGTAATGCATCCCAGTCGTAATGAAGCGGTTCGTCACAAACCTTGTCCAAATCACGCTTGTAGGAATCAATGGGCATAACGCCCTGCGCGTAGGTGGTTTCGTTGAATTTCGGACAGGCGCCTTTTTCTTTTGCCAGTTCGTTTGACGCTTTAAGCAGGTGATACTGCATGGCTTCAAAGGTGCGGTGAACCAGGCCATTAGCACTGTGATCGGAGTATTTCACACCGTGCTTGGCAAGGTAATAGGCAAAGTTAATCACACCTACACCCAGCGTACGGCGTGACATCGTCGCATTGAAGGCTGCAGGAACCGGATAGTCCTGGTAGTCCAGCAGGCTGTCCAGCGCTCGTACAGCAAGATCCGCCAGTTCTTCAAACTCATCCAGCGAATTAATCGCGCCTAAGTTGAAAGCAGACAGCGTACATAACGCGATTTCACCATTTTCATCATTCACATGCTCAAGCGGCTTGGTAGGCAGGGCGATTTCCAGACACAGATTCGATTGTCTGACGGGGGCAATTTGCGGATTGAACGGGCTGTGCGTATTACAGTGATCCACATTCTGCAGATAAATGCGTCCGGTGCTGGCCCGCTCCTGCATGAACAGGCTGAATAAGTCCATGGCGCGGATTTGCTTTTTACGAATGCTGTCATCATTTTCGTATTTAATGTACAGCTCTTCAAAGCGGTCCTGATCCGCAAAGAAAGCATCATATAGCCCTGGCACGTCCGATGGACTGAACAGAGTGATGTGCTGATCTTTCATCATGCGTGTGTACATCAGCTTGTTAAACTGCACACCATAGTCGAGGTGACGTACGCGATTTTCTTCTACGCCACGGTTGTTCTTGAGCACCAGTAACGATTCAACTTCCATATGCCACAACGGATAAAACAGGGTGGCTGCACCGCCGCGTACACCGCCCTGAGAACAGCTTTTAACCGCCGTCTGAAAGTATTTATAAAATGGAATACAGCCTGTGTGGAAGGCTTCACCGCCGCGAATAGGGCTGCCCAGTGCACGGATACGCCCGGCATTGACACCAATACCTGCACGCTGGCTGACGTATTTGACGATGGCACTGGCGGTGGCATTAATGGAATCTAGGCTGTCACCGGTCTCAATCAGAACACAGGAACTGAACTGGCGGGTAGGGGTACGCACACCTGACATAATGGGTGTTGGCAGTGACAGCTTAAACGTCGACGCGGCATCGTAAAAGCGGCGTACATAGTCCAGTCGTGTTGCTTTAGGGTAGTTGGCAAACAGACAAGCGGCGACCAGAATATACAGGAACTGCGCACTTTCGTAGATATCGCCGGTGACCCGGTTTTGTACCAGATACTTACCTTCCAGCTGCTTGACGGCCGCATAACTGAAATTCATATCACGCCAGTGATCAATGAAGCTGTCCATTTCTGCGAATTCTTCAGGCGTATAATCTTCCAGCAGATGATGGTCATATTTGCCCATATCGACCATGCTGGACACATGTTCAAGCAATGTCGGTGGTTCAAACTGGCCATAAGCGCGCTTACGCAAATGGAAAATGGCGAGACGGGCTGCCAGATACTGATAATCAGGTGCATCGGTAGAAATGAGATCTGCCGCAGATTTGATCAGCGTTTCATGAATTTCACTGGTAGAAATGCCATCGTAAAACTGAATCTGGGCTTTAATCTCTACCTGAGAGACGGACACATTATTCAGTCCCTCTGATGCCCAGGTAATGACCTTATGGATTTTCTCCAGATCGATTGGCTCTTTTTCACCATCCCGTTTCGTGACGTAAAGATTGTTGTTCATTGTCGTGGCCGTTTTGTTTTAGCGCATGGATGCGTGGGCTTGATGCCCGATTCTAGTTATGTACATCGTTGAGATCGCAATACTGCACAAAGACGATCGTAACGATCCCGTCAGGGCGAAGTTCACACACGGATGCAGACTCTACCCGGACAGTCGATATGTCGAATTAGGTTCAAACACAAGATAGTGAGGTTTGGTGTTTTATGCAACCCAATATCTGGTGGTTATTCCAGCATTTAACCACAAGAGATTTTAACGTTAGTAACGACTCACCTAAAAGTGGGGATTGACCCTTCGCTATCTTAAATGCAAGCAATTTTGAAAAATTGATCGTCTTATAAAATAAATTATTCCAAAAAGCCTGTTTTTATAAAAACACGATATATAGTGCCTCTTGCACTTTTTACTCTCCATATATGGCGTATTTCTCTATGCCTGGCGACACGACGATTCAGATGGCGTGGGTACAGAGCAGGTAGTTCACGTCCACATTGCGATCAGACAGATAATAACGACGAGTGAGCGGGTTCATATGTAGCCCTGTGATGTCTGTTGCCTTGAGATCTGCGGCATCGGTCATCCTCATCAATTCTGAAGGCTTGATAAAGCGTCCATGATCATGCGTGCCTTTCGGTACCAGGTTAAGCAAATACTCTGCACCGAGTATGGCCATCAGGTACGACTTTATATTGCGGTTCAGGGTAGAAAAAAAAACCTGCCCGCCAGGCTTGACCAGTTTTGCACAAGCGGCCACTACAGAGGCAGGCTCCGGCACGTGTTCCAGCATTTCCAGGCAGGTGACAGCATCAAATTGTTGCGGGTGCTGTGCGGCAAACTGTTCCACCGTCGTACATTCGTAGGTCACCTCAGTACCCGATTCAAGACCATGCAGCCTGGCCACTTCAAGCGATGCTTCCGCCATATCAATGCCGGTTACTTCTGCTCCGCTGCGCGCCATCGCTTCTGACAGAATACCGCCGCCACAGCCAATGTCGGCAACTTTCTTACCGCTCAGTCCCTGTACATGTTCGTTAATAAAGGACAGGCGTAACGGATTGATATCATGCAGGGGCTTGAATTCTCCCTCAGGATCCCACCAGCGGGAAGCGAGTTCTGAAAACTTATTGATTTCCTTCTGATCGACATTGCTCATAGTTGGTTGTCCGGGCAAGGTTCCTGTAATAAATCGTTGCGCTAACATAGCGCAATTTGCGTCAAGTTTGGATATTAAAAAACAGGTAAGCAAACAACCTGATGGAAAAATAGACGGTTGAGACACACAGGCCAAACGCATACGATTAACCGCTACATTATTTGTCAGTGCAGTGGTACACTGGCGTGTGATTATGACCCGCTGAATAATAATGTGTCTTGTCTCACTTATCGCCAAAAATCGGGTCTGGTAAGCGAGAGCGGCGACAAACCAAAATAAGGGATTAAGCAGTTTATGACTGATAACGCTAAAGAAATCCTCCCCGTAAACATAGAGGAAGAGCTGAAAAACTCTTACCTCGATTACGCGATGAGCGTTATTGTAGGGCGCGCGCTGCCCGACGTACGAGATGGCCTGAAGCCCGTGCACAGACGGGTTCTGTTCGCCATGAATGAATTAAAAAACGACTTCAATAAACCGTATAAAAAGTCGGCCCGTGTGGTGGGTGATGTCATTGGTAAATATCACCCCCATGGTGACTCTGCGGTTTATGACACGATCGTGCGGATGGCGCAGTCGTTCTCGCTTCGCTATATGCTGGTTGACGGGCAGGGGAACTTTGGCTCTGTCGATGGTGATTCCGCCGCTGCCATGCGTTACACCGAAGTGCGTATGGCTAAGATTGCGCACGAACTTCTTGCCGATTTGGATAAAGAAACGGTTGATTTCGTTCAGAACTATGACGGTACGGAATTCATTCCTGAAGTATTGCCAACCAAAGTACCCAACCTTCTGGTAAATGGCTCTTCCGGTATTGCCGTAGGAATGGCGACCAACATTCCGCCTCACAACCTGACGGAAGTCATTAATGGCTGTATTGCGCTTATCGAAAATCCGGATACGTCCATTGATGAACTGATGACCCATATCCCTGGGCCGGACTTCCCGACTGCAGCGATGATCAGTGGCCGCAAAGGTATTGATGATGCCTACCGTACCGGTCGTGGCAAGATTTATCTGCGCGCCAGAGCCGAGATCGAAACCGAAGACAACGGTAAAGAAACCATTGTCATAAATGAAATCCCGTATCAGGTGAATAAGGCGCGTCTGATCGAGCGTATCGCCGAAATGGTGAAAGAGAAGAAGATCGAGGGCATTTCAGCACTACGCGATGAGTCGGATAAAGACGGCATGCGCATTGTTATTGAGGTGCGGCGAAATGAGTCAGCGGAAGTCCTGCTTAATCATTTATATGCCCAGACTCAGTTACAAACCGTGTTCGGCATTAATATGGTGGCGCTGGATAATGGCCAGCCAAAAGTCTTCAATCTAAAAGAAGTGCTGGAAGCCTTTATTCTGCATCGCCGTGAAGTGGTTACCCGCCGTACGGTGTATGAACTGCGTAAAGCGCGCGACCGTGCGCATGTGCTTGAAGGTCTGGCCATTGCGCTTGCAAATATCGACCCGGTCATTGAGCTTATCAAAGCATCAAACAGTCCGGCCGACGCGAAAAAATCGCTGGTCGCACAAGGCTGGGCGCTGGGTGACGTGTCACAAATGCTGGAACGTGCTGGCGATGATGCTGCGCGACCTGACTGGCTGGAGCCGGAGTACGGCATCCGTGACGGTAAATATTACCTTACCGAGCAGCAGGCTCAGGCTATTCTGGATCTGCGCCTGCACAAGCTGACCGGTCTTGAACACGAAAAAATTCTGGATGAATACAAAGCGCTGCTTGAGCAGATTGCAGAATTGCTGCATATCCTTAACAGCCCTGAGCGTCTGATGGAAGTGATCCGCGAAGAGCTGGAAAAAGTGCGTGACGAGTTTGGCGATAACCGTAAAACGGAAATCACGGCTGCCAGCCATGATATCGACATCGAAGATCTGATTGAGCAGGAAGACGTAGTTGTCACCCTGTCGCGCGAAGGCTATGTAAAATATCAGAAACTGACCGATTATGAAGCGCAGCGCCGTGGTGGTAAGGGTAAGTCCGCCACCAAGATGAAAGATGAAGACTTTATCGAGCGGTTGCTGGTTGCTAACACCCATGATCATATTCTGTGCTTCTCGACCCGTGGCCGTTTGTACTGGCTTAAGGTGTATCAGTTACCGTTTGCCAGCCGTAACGCGCGCGGTCGTCCAATTGTAAATATTCTGCCGCTCGAAGAAGGTGAGCGTATTACCGCCATTCTGCCAATCAAAGAGTTTGTGGAAGACAAATTCGTGCTGATGGCCACTGCCAATGGTGTGGTTAAGAAGACCGATTTAACGTCTTATTCGCGTCCGCGGTCTAACGGCATTATCGCCGTGAACCTGAATGACGGCGATGAACTGATCGGCGTCGCTATTACCCACGGTGACGATGACATTATGCTGTTCTCTGATGCCGGTAAGGTAGTACGCTTTAACGAGAAACTGCGTGACGCTGAAACCGGTGAGGTTAAACGCGATCCGGAAACCGGCGAAGAGTTGCTGGCGCTGCGCCCCATGGGCCGTACAGCAACAGGTGTGCGTGGTATTAAGATGCCTGAAGGTCAGCGTGTTGTGTCACTGATTGTGCCCAATGGTGAGGGTGCTATTCTGACTGCCACCGAAAATGGCTTTGGCAAACGTACGCCGCTGGCTGATTACCCCGCCAAGAGCCGGGCCACGCAAGGTGTGGTATCCATCAAGGTGTCTGAGCGTAACGGCAAGGTAGTTGGTGCGGTTCAGGTAGATGAAAACGACGAAATCATGCTTATCAGCAATCAGGGCACGCTGGTGCGAACCCGGGTTACTGAGGTGTCTACGGTGAGCCGGAATACGCAGGGTGTCCGTCTTATTCGTACTGCCGAGGATGAATTTGTTGTAGGCTTGCAACGCATTGAAGAAGTCGAGGAGGCGATTGAGCTTTCTGAAGAAGATGCCGCGCAAATCGAACAGGAAAACGCTGCAGCAGACAGCGACGATACAACGACAGAAGAGTAGGGTAGCCCGGCAGCATTAACTGCTGCCTGCTGCATAATCGTTGATTAACAAGCGGCATTGTGCCGCTTGTTGTGTTTATAGGTAAAGAGAACGGCAATGAGTGAGGTATATAATTTTAGTGCCGGGCCAGCCATGCTGCCCAAGGCCGTGATGGAAAAAGCCCAGCATGAATTTCTGAACTGGCGCGATACAGGATGCTCAGTCATGGAAGTCAGTCATCGCGGCGATGATTTCCGTACTATCGCATCAAAAGCTGAGCAGGATTTACGGGACTTGCTTGCGGTTCCCTCAAATTACAAAGTACTGTTTACCCACGGCGGTGGCCGGGGCCAGTTCGCCGCGGTACCGCTGAATATTTCGGCGCCGGATGATACCAGTCTGCATCTGGTCACCGGCTCCTGGTCCAAAGGCGCGGTCAGTGAGGCCGGGAAATACAATACCGCCAAAGTCATTGGTGAAACTGTATTAAAAGACGGGTTACAGTTTGTCGAGCAGCCGCAACTTAGCGGCGATCAGCTGAATGCCGCGTACCTGCATTTCTGTCCCAACGAAACCGTTGATGGGATTGCCTATGACTGGCTTCCGGAAGCGGGTAACGTACCACTGGTTGCGGATATGTCATCGACGATCATGTCTCAGCCGATTGATGTCAGTCAGTACGGGATTATTTATGCAGGCGCTCAGAAAAACATTGGCTCTGCAGGCCTGTCTGTCGTGATCGTACGCGATGACTTGCTTGGCAAGGCACGTCAGGAAACCCCATCAATTTTCGATTACCAGAAACTGGCTGAAACCGATTCGATGTACAATACACCGCCAACGTTCTCCTGGTATCTGTCCGGGCTGGTGTTTGAATGGCTGAAAGAACAGGGCGGACTGCAGGCCGTTGCCGCCAATAATACCGAAAAAGCAGACCTGCTTTATGCCGCAATCGACAACTCTGACTTTTACCAAAGTCGCGTCCATCCTGACAATCGCTCAAAAATGAATGTACCGTTTCAACTGCATGACGACTCACTGGATACCCGCTTTCTTGAGCAGGCGCATGCAGCGGGCCTGGTTGCGCTGAAAGGTCATCGTTTCGTCGGCGGAATGCGTGCCAGCATCTACAATGCCATGCCAATTGAAGGTGTGGTTGCGCTGGTTGAATTTATGCAGGAGTTCGAGAGGGTCAACGGATGAGTGGCGAAGAGACACTGACACTTAAGCCGGTGGCGCGTGTTGAGGGCGAAGTCAACGTGCCAGGCTCAAAAAGCCTTTCTAACCGCGCCTTATTACTTGCGGCGCTGGCCAGTGGCGAGACGGTTCTGACCAACCTGCTGGACAGTGAAGACATTCAGCATATGTTAACCGCGTTGCGGGCACTGGGGGTTGAATATCAACTGAGTGACGACAAAACCGAGTGTGCAGTAAAAGGGCTGGGTGGTCGCTTCACACATTCTGAGCCGCTGGAGCTGTTTCTGGGCAATGCTGGCACGGCAATGCGCCCGCTGTGTGCGGCGCTGGCGCTGAGTGACGTCGATGTGGTGCTGACCGGCGAGCCGCGGATGGAAGAACGCCCGATTGGCGATCTGGCAGATGCACTGAATGACGCAGGCGCCGATATCCGTTACCTCAAGCAGACTGGCTTCCCTCCTGTGGCGATCAAGGGTAAAACCCTAAAAGGCACGACACTGAGTGTGGAGGGCAGTGTATCGAGTCAGTTTCTTACCGCACTGCTGATGGCGGCGCCGTTATTTGACGGTGATGTGACAATTACCATCAAAGGCGAACTGGTTTCAAAACCCTACATTGATATAACGCTGGATACCATGGCGAAATTCGGTGTAGCAGTACAAAACGATGCGTATCAGGCGTTTCATATACGTGCTGGCCAGCAATATCAGTCGCCAGGGCGGTTTATGGTAGAAGGCGATGCATCCTCGGCGTCATATTTTCTGGCAGCCGGCGCCATTAAAGGTGGTACGGTTCGGGTTACCGGCGTAGGAAAGGACAGTGTTCAGGGCGATATTCATTTTGCTGACGTACTCGAAGCGATGGGTGCAACCATTAACTGGCAGCCCGATGCGATCACGGTAACTGGCGGTCCGCTGCAGGGGGTCGATATGGATATGAATCATATTCCTGACGCAGCCATGACTATTGCTACAACAGCCCTGTTTGCAGATGGCCCGACGACCATTCGCAATGTCTATAACTGGCGTGTAAAAGAAACGGACAGACTGCACGCCATGGCGACAGAACTTAAGAAGCTGGGGGCGACCGTCGAGGAGGGGCGTGACTATATCAAAGTCTGGCCACTGGCGAACCCTGACGAAGTGGCGATCGACACCTATAATGATCACCGCGTAGCGATGTGCTTTTCTCTCATTGCTCTGAGCAATGCGTCGGTGACGATCAATGATCCCGGCTGTACCGCAAAGACCTTTCCGGACTTTTTTACACGGTTTGCTACGATTTGCCGGTAACCAGTAAAAGCAAGTGTTTGTGCTTTCATCCGTGTTGCGTCACTGCATGTGCAGTGACGTTGCGAAAACGTCGTGAACGCGTATAATTGCGCGCGTTTTTTAACAGATTGTAAATAAACCGGAGCAGGTATGCATCCATCCCCCGTAGTCACGGTTGACGGTCCAAGTGGTGCTGGAAAGGGCACATTAAGTAGTTTGCTGGCCAAGTCGCTCGACTGGCACTTTCTTGACAGTGGCGCGATTTATCGTGTGCTGGCTGTGGCAACACTGCATCATGACCTTCCATGCGAAGATGAAGAAGCGATTGTGCCGCTGGCCACCGGCCTTGATGTGAACTTTGTCACCAATGATGATGCTACCCGGATCATTTTAGAAGGCGAAGATGTCACCGATGATATCCGCACGGAAGACGTGGGGGCCGTAGCGTCAAAGGTCGCTGCACTGCCTCGCGTTCGTGAAGCGCTGTTGCGCCGTCAGCGTGCGTTTCAGCAGGAGCCGGGACTCGTTGCCGATGGCCGTGATATGGGAACGGTTGTATTTCCTGACGCGGCCATAAAAATCTTTCTTACAGCAAGCGCCGAGGCCAGAGCCCAGCGGCGTTATAGCCAGTTGAAAGAGAAGGGTATGGATGTTAATATTGCGCGCCTTTTAACCGATATCAAGGCCCGGGACGAGCGTGATACACAACGCAGCGTCGCACCTCTGGTACCGGCTGAAGATGCAGTAGTAATTGATTCGACAGACCTGGATATATCGCAGGTCTTTGAAAAAGCAATGGAAGTTGTAAAAGCAAGGCTTAAATAGCCAGCATATTTATCGCTTTCATCGCGCCTGTTGTCACAGGAAGTGACAACGTTTGTTAATAACCCCACGTTAGCCGGAATGTAATGTGGATTTCAACTTAATTGATTGTTTATAACCTTATGACTGAAAATTTTGCACAACTTTTTGAAGAAAGCCTACAGGAACTGGAAACTCGTCCTGGTTCAATTGTAAAAGGTACCGTAGTTTCTATCGACAAAGATATCGTTCTTGTTGATGCAGGCCTGAAATCAGAAAGTGCTATCCCAGCTGACCAATTTAAGAATGCTGAAGGCGATCTGGAAATCGAGATCGGCGATCAGGTTGACGTAGCACTAGACGCAGTAGAAGACGGCTTTGGCGAAACAGTACTGTCACGTGAGAAAGCGAAGCGTCACGAAGCCTGGGTCGAGCTGGAAAAAGCCTATGATGATAAAGAAACCATCAAAGGCGTTATCAACGGAAAAGTTAAAGGCGGTTTCACTGTTGAAGTTAACAGTGTACGCGCATTCCTTCCGGGTTCTCTGGTTGACGTACGTCCTGTACGCGACACCACGCACCTGGAAAACAAAGAGCTTGAATTTAAAGTTATCAAGCTGGATGCCAAGCGTAACAACGTGGTTGTTTCTCGTCGTGCCGTTATCGAAGCAGAAAACAGCGCAGAACGTGAGTCACTGCTGGCGAACCTGGAAGAAGGTCACGAAATTAAAGGTATCGTTAAGAACCTGACTGACTACGGTGCGTTCGTTGATCTGGGCGGCGTAGATGGTCTGCTTCACATCACTGACATGGCCTGGAAGCGCGTTAAGCATCCAAGCGAAATCGTCAACGTTGGCGACGAAATTAACGTTAAAGTCCTGAAGTTCGACAAAGAGAAGCAACGTGTTTCTCTGGGTATGAAACAGATGGGCAACGATCCTTGGCAGGATATTTCTCAGCGCTACCCAGAAGGCACCAAGATCTCTGGCCAGGTTACTAACCTGACAGACTATGGTTGCTTCGTTGAAATTGAAGATGGCGTTGAAGGTCTGGTTCACGTTTCAGAAATGGACTGGACGAACAAGAACATCCACCCGTCTAAGGTTGTTAACCTGGGTGACACTGTTGAAGTTATGGTTCTGGAAATTGACGAAGAGCGTCGTCGTATTTCACTTGGCCTTAAGCAGTGCATCGCTAACCCTTGGGAAGAGTTTGCCAAGTCTCACGAGAAAGGCGACAAAGTTACCGGTAAAATCAAGTCAATCACTGACTTCGGTATCTTCATCGGCCTTGAAGGCGGTATCGATGGTCTGGTTCACTTATCAGACATCAGCTGGAACAAGCCAGGTGAAGAAGCCGTTCGTGATTACAAGAAAGGTGACGAAATCTCAGCAGTGGTTCTGCAAGTCGACCCAGAGCGTGAGCGTATCTCACTGGGCGTGAAGCAAATCGAAGAAGATCCGTTCAACAAGTATCTGACAGACAACAAGAAAGGTGCTATCGTTAACGGTACAGTTACTGCTGTAGACGCGAAAGGTGTTACAGTTAACCTGGCGGAAGAAGTAGATGGCTACATTCGTGTTGCAGATTTATCTGTTGACCGTGTAGAAGATGCTTCTGACGAAGTTAGCGTTGGTGAGAGCATTGAAGCCAAGCTAATGGGCGTTGACCGTAAGAACCGCACCGTTAACCTGTCTGTTAAAGCGAAAGACCAGGCTGACGAAAAAGAAGCGATCGACAAAGTGAACCAGCAAGACGAAGCTGGCTTTGCTAACGCGATGGCGGAAGCGTTTAAAGCGGCGAAAGGCGAGTAATAACGTCTTGGGTGTGGTTTGAAACCACACCCACGTCCGTAGTGGCTGTTTGCGTATTCATTTGACAGTGAGGTTGTTATGACCAAGTCGGAACTGATAGAACGGCTCGCGGATCAGGCTCGCCATATCCCTGCGAAGGAGCTTGAAGCCGCCATCAAGGAAATTCTTGAACAAATGGCGCAGACCCTTCAGAAAGGGGATCGCATTGAAATTCGGGGGTTTGGAAGCTTTTCGCTTCACTATCGTGCTCCTCGCACTGGTAGAAACCCTAAAACCGGGGAAACGGTAGAGTTGGATGGTAAGTATGTCCCGCACTTCAAACCCGGAAAAGAACTTCGCGAGCGTGTTAACGCTTCGATTAATAAATAAACCGCACGCAGTGCGGTTTTTTTTTCTCTAAAAACAACGCAAAGGCAAACGCTTAAAGCTTAAGTTTATGTAATTTAGCTAAATAACTTTGACAAAGTTAATTTAATGATCTTATTGCATAGATTATCTATTGACCATTTGTCTGTCCGCCTCTTATTATAGCTCTCGAGGTGTACTTAAAAGGCGTGGTCCCGCTCATGTCTGCTGTTGAAGAAGACAAAATAATAAAACAGTATCAACCTCTTATTCGTGCGCTTGTGCCGTATGAGCAGCAAAACCGATTACTTGAAGGGATCAACAAGTTTTCTAAACGGCTGCCAAGCAGTGTCAGACGCATTGTTAAAGAGGAAGTAATTCGGCTGACATCGCTGACAGATGCCCCTGCCGACAATTCAGCGTTTGCTCAATTCCCGGTTATGAAGTTTAAGCACTTCGGCATTTCTATGCGCCTGGACAAAGTCGGCGCACAAATTCTTAAGAATGAAACAGCGCTTTATCAGGACCGCTATACGGTGGGTGTCTTCGAATCCATCATGGATTCTGATCACTACCAGGCGCACATGAAGCGCGAGCAATTTAAAAAGGTTGTGGACGCCTTTAAAGTAGAAGGGCAGTCGTTTACCGATATCGACTTTGGTGATGACATTGCGGTAAAGCCCAACTTTACCGTTGCCAGTTCAGAGTTTGAGAAAGGCCGTCACTGTTCGCTGAGTTCGCTCGCCTTTGAGTCCATGGAGGTGGAAACACGACGCCCTCCCAGTGCAGCAACCGGTGATGAAATTACGTTTACGTTTCCTGAAATACGCGGTCTGACGTCTCAGCCAACAGAAATTAAATATCGCCTCGACGCGATGAAATATAACAAGCATACCGGCAAATACGACTCCCACTTCTCGATATCATCAGACACCGATCCAAAGATTAAAGCTGCGATTAAGCGATACATTAAAGCAACCGCCTATCAGCAACCGCTGCAGCGTGAGCTGGAAATTGAGCGTGCCATGCAGGATCTTGAACGCGATCGCTTGCTGGAAAACAGTCCCTGGTTACCCGTTTATGCAAAACGCGGGCTGGAAGGTATTCAGCCAGAAATAGCGTTGCTTACCAAAGCCAATGCACAATTTAACTCAGTGAATAATGTGTTGGATGTGCTTGGTCATCAGAAAAATTTTAGTGCGTTGTCTAAAGAGTTACTGACCTATCGCGAAGCCTTTTTATTTTATGGTCTGCTTAAAACAAAGAAGGGCGATACCAAAATTGTTGTCACCCACCGGCAACTCGCCGCCGATGGTCAACTTGCAGGCCTGGTGTATCTGCTGAACAAAAGCAAAAGTCTGGCCTGCCTGCATTGTCGCCTTGACGAAGTGACCAGCGAAGATCGATCAAAAGCATTTTCTATCCACGACATGTCTGCCAAGACGTATCCCGAACTCGATAAGATTAGCCATATTGTCTATTGCCGCGATATATCCGATATGCTCAGAAACCTCACATTGGGTGAACGGTGTGAGTTCAAATCGATCCCCAAGCGGTATATTGCTGATACGCGCCACAGTTCAATTGGCTATGTAATGGAGGAAGACCTGGATCGTCGCAGCGAAACCCGCTACCTGGTTGATAAGGCGGCATCCATAAAGCTTGGGCTATTGTCATCACTGGATGCAACAGTCAATGACTTGTCTGCCAAAGGCATGAAACTAACCGTCGAGCCGGGCGATCATAAAATTGGCAATGAACTTCGTGTCTCGATTCCAGAGTTAAAGATCAGAAACGAACGCTACCGGGTTATACATTTTGACCGTGAGGCCGGTGTATTGCGGCTATGCCTGTTTGATGAAAATAAACTAACTAAAACTGGCTCCAATGTGGATGCGATTGTCGAAGATAACTCTGCGTATTTTAAAATGCGTGATATCGCTCGTATGCAACGGGCCACGCACCGTTTTCTTTGGGATCTGGCGATACGCCATTTGCCGTCACTGTCTGTGCTTTGTGTCATGAACCGGCATATTCTGGACCGAATGAAGACGGTCTATCAGAGTGAATCTTCGGATGATTTGTATCCATTTTCAAAAACCCAAAGTGTGACGCCTCTGCACGGCTTTTTTGCAGATAAAGATGCCACTAAACCGAAATCTCAGTTACTGGAATTATTATTTAAAGGGAAACGTACCGGGGCACTGGTTGTACATTGCGTCAGAAAGACCGATGACAAGCTGGTCTATATATCTGAAAAAGACTTTAATTTTGGTACTATGCGCCAGCAAATTCAGCATAAACTGGATGAAGAATCGATTCAGTTGTGTACTTCTGAGGTGACCGCGGTGCGCTGCCATGATGCCACCACGCCGCTTACTAAGAAGCGTCTGGCACAGTTATCTAAACTTGATAAAGCCATGTATGACAAGCTTTCCGGTATGCAGGACGGCTACACACACTGTATTTATGTGACCAATATTTCAGCGCTGCAAAATGATTTAATACGGGCCCGTATGCGTATGATCCGGAAAAAGCCAAATGCTGCTGAAAGTGGCGATGCCGCCTGAAACTATTCTGGTTTTCAACATTTTATCCTGTAGGATGTTGCGCCCTGATTTGCTATTCTCTAGCAATAGTTTGTAAAAAGGATACAGGGATTGAGAGCTATACTTTCCGTACTGGTTATCGTCGTGCTGCTTGCACTGGCGTTTGCTGTAGGGTCACAGAATGACGCCGTTGTATCGGTCAATTATTTAATTGCGCAGTCAGACACACGACTATCAACCTTAATTGCCATTGCTCTGGCGATGGGGGTTGTTATTGGCGTATTGATTATGCTGGCAAGCTGGCTCAGCCTTCGTCTGAAAGTGGTTGCGCTGCGTGCGAAAGTCCGGCGATTAACCAAAGAAACCTGACATGCTCGAATTGTTGTTCCTTCTTCTGCCGGTAGCTGCAGGTTATGGCTGGATCATGGGCCGTAACAGTGTTCGTCAGGCACAGCGCAAAGAGTCGAGCATTCTGTCCCGTCATTATTATAAAGGCCTTAATTTCCTATTGTCCGATCAGCCTGACAAAGCGGTTGATACCCTTATTAAGATGATTGACATGAATAGCGATACGGTTGAAACCCATATCGCTATGGGCAGCTTTTTCCGCCACCGGGGAGAAATTGACCGTGCCATTAAGGTGCACCAGAACCTGGTGAGCCGCGATGAAATTCAACCAACACAACGGGAAAACGCCCTTAAGGAACTGGGTCTTGACTACACGCAGGCGGGCTTTCTTGAGCGGGCAGAAAATGCATTTTTGCAGTTGTTAAACAGCGATAAACACTACCTGATTGCGCAGCAACAGTTATTTAGCATTTACCAGACAACCAAAGAATGGGACAGGGCAATTGAACTGGCTGAACGTATGGTCGCCTGCCACGGTGATAATGACGAAGTCAGCGGGCGTTTATCACATTTTTACTGTGAACAGGCGCAGGTGTTGCTAGACAAGCAGGATACGACGCAGGCTTTAACGCTGCTGCAAAAGGCGGTCAATGCAGATGAAAAAGCTGTGCGGCCGTGGTTAATGCTTGGCCAGCAGGCGCTGGAACAACAGCGCTACAGTGATGCAGTGGCATATTATCGTCAGGTTGCCGAGCGGGATATCAGCTGGTTCAGCGAAGCTGTGCCATATCTGGAAAAAATAGCCGAGGAAACTGACGACTGGGACGGGTTTTCCGAACATTTGCAGGCTCACTGGCAGGCATGCGCCACGTCCTATCTGGCCATGGTCGATGTGCTGCTTAAAAAGGGTGAGACGGAGCAGGCTGCCAATTATTTGCTTGAACAACTCGGTGAACGCCCTACAATGCGCGGGTTTAAAACACTGATGGGCCTGTATATCGATCAGGTTAACGATCCTGCTTCCGCCAACAGTCTCCGGTTATTGAAGGATTTGGTTGAGCGGCAAATGGAGCAGCGGCCAAAATACCGCTGTCAGAGCTGTGGCTTTTCAGGGCGAAAGTTGTACTGGTTATGTCCCTCCTGTAAAAAGTGGGGGGTCGTTAAACCCATCAAAGGTCTCGACGGAGAATAATGACTATGCAAAACCCTCGCGTCATTGTGGCGCTGGATTATGATAACAAAGCGACCGCACTGGCATTTGTCGATGCGCTTGATCCCGAACTGTGCCGGTTAAAAGTGGGCAAGGAAATGTTCACGCTTTTTGGTCCGGACTTTGTGCGCCAACTTATCGACAAAGGTTTTGATGTGTTTCTTGACCTTAAATTTCACGATATTCCCAATACCGTCGCCAAGGCATGCCGCGCCGCAGCGGAGTTGGGCGTTTGGATGGTAAACGTTCATGCATCCGGAGGCCGTGAAATGATGGAAGCTGCAAAACAGGCAATCGCAGAAAGCCAGCACCCGCAAACCAAACTGATTGCAGTTACTGTGCTGACCAGTATGGACCGGCAACAACTTAGTGAGGTTGTTGATGGCGTAACACCGGACCAGCAGGTTATGAAACTGGCACGATTAACACATCAGGCAGGCCTAGACGGGATTGTCTGCTCCGCCCAGGAAGCTATGGCGTTACGTCAGGTATTTGATGACGATTTTCTGTTGGTAACGCCTGGGATCCGGCCTGTCGGCAGTGATGCCGGCGACCAAAAGCGTATTATGACACCCGTTGAAGCCATTCAAAATGGTGTCAGTTACCTGGTCATGGGCCGACCTGTCACACAGGCTGACGCTCCGCTGTCGGTACTCACTGAAGTGAATGCGTCGTTAACAAGCCCAGGATACGGCTAAGTTTACCATCACTTAGCGAGTCCTGAAGGGCGCAGCCGCATGGCAGGTTTCGCAAGTGATGGCCGTCGCCTCTGGTAAGACACTTCTCTAGCGGTTAATGAATGTGAATTCGGTTTCAACAATCACCGGCTGCTTTGTGGTGTTCTGCTCACTGGGTTTGTATTCAATATTACCCAGGGCCCGCTTGCCTGCAACGACCCAGTCTTCATTGGGTTGAAAATCAATCACTTCTACATCGTGGACATCGCCATTTGAGTCAATGAGGTAGCGAAGTTTGACACTGCCTGCGGGTCCTGGCAGTGATGCAATATTGAAACTAAAGCCACTACTTTTCCAATATTTGTCGAGTTCATCATTCTCAACTGTGATAGGAGCGCGGGTCAGGGTGGGAGATAAACTGCTACAGGCACTCGCTGTGAGGGCAACTAACGTTGCGACTAAAATACGTAACTTCATCGTCAAAATCCTTATTGTCGAAATGTTTCCCGCGTACGCTATCAACTATCCTGATTATCCGCAATAAAAAGCCCCGCTCAGCGGGGCTTAATTCTCAATGACCTAGTCTGACACTTAGTCTGATTTATTTGAGCGCGTCTTCCGCTGGCGTATAACTCAGACCAAGCTCTTCACCCAGTGCATCAACCACTGCTTTATAGGTGACTTTGCCTTCATGAACATTGAGGCCTGCCAGCAGGTGCTTGTCGTCCAGCATCGCTTGTTTTGGCCCTTTATTGGCAAGCGCCAGACCAAATGGCATGGTGGCGTTATTGAGTGCCATGGTGGAGGTGCGTGCAACGCCACCTGGCATATTAGCCACACAATAGTGAACCACGTCATCTACCGTGTAGACTGGCTCCTGATGGGTTGTGGCCTTTGATGTTTCAAAGCAGCCACCCTGATCAATGGCAACATCGACCAGTACCGAGCCAGGCTTCATGGCTTTAATATGTTCACGATTTAACAGCTTAGGTGCCGCTGCGCCAGGAATCAGCACGGCGCCGACCACCAGATCGGCTTTTGATGAGTAATGCTCAATGGCATCAACAGTAGAAAATACGGTTTTTATCTGGCCACGGAAAATATCATCTAGCTGGCGCAGACGTGGTAGTGAACGGTCAAGAATCGTGACATCAGCACCCAGTCCCAGCGCCATTTTCGCAGCGTTAGTGCCAACCACGCCGCCACCAATTACAAGTACCTTGCCTGGCGCAACGCCCGGTACGCCACCAAGCAATGTACCACTGCCGCCGTGAGACTTTTCAAGATAATGTGCGCCTGCCTGAACAGACATGCGGCCAGCCACTTCACTCATAGGCGCGAGCAGGGGAAGACCACCGTGACCATCGGTCACTGTTTCATAGGCAATGCAGGTTGCGCCAGAAGCGACCAGCAGTTCGGTTTGTGTCGCGTCTGGGGCCAGATGCAGGTACGTGTAAAGCGTCTGACCTTTACTGAGCAATTTACACTCATTAGGTTGTGGCTCTTTTACCTTCACGATCATTTCTGCTTCTGCAAAAATTTGTTGTGCAGACGGCGCAATCGTCGCACCGGCTTCGGTATACATCTGGTCAGTAAAACCAATTGCATCACCGGCATTGGTTTCAACCATAACGCTGTGACCATGGGTCACAAATTCTTTCACCGCGGCTGGGGTTAAGCCAATGCGGTATTCATGATTTTTAATTTCCTTAGGTACACCGACAAGCATGTTTTGCCCTCTTTTTTCAATATCGCAGAATAACAGGCTGCGCAGTATACGTGAAAAAAAAGCAAAGTATCTGCTGAAAAGCCACCTTCCGCAGTGTTATATTCTGCCATATTGACAATGTGAAGAATATTATATGCTGGTAAAAACGCCGAAACATCTCGATCGTATCGATCGCAATATCCTTAACGTATTGCAGAAAAATGCACGTATATCCAATGTGGAATTAGCTAAACAAGTTGGCCTGAGTCCCAGTCCTTGTCTTGAAAGGGTTAAAAGGCTTGAAACACAGGGCTATATTCTGGGCTATCATGCACACGTCAATCCTCAGCAGCTTGGGGCCGCAATGCTGGTATTTGTGGAAATCACACTGACCAAAACCTCGGTTGATATTTTCGCAGAATTTTCTGCTGCGGTTCGCCAGTATGACGACATACAAGAGTGTCATCTGGTGTCCGGTGACTTTGATTTTTTGCTCAAAGCGCGTGTGGCTGATATGTCGAGTTACCGCAAGCTCCTCGGTGACACCTTGTTGCGCTTGCCCGGCGTAAGTGAATCACGCACTTATGTGGTAATGGAAGAAGTGAAAAGCACTACCGAATTACGCATAAATCTGAAGTAAACAATTGATAGGTCTTGTCCGCAGCTTTGTGGTAGGCTGTTGTACATAAAAACAGTAGTCCACCACGAACAGTTTCCAAAGCGGCACGAATCGTGGATCCAAACGTCACGTCTGTCTTCTAACAAAAAGTGAGTTTGGTATCTTCTCTTTGAAACTACGTGGTAAAAAAAACAGTGATTTTAGGGTTATGGCGCGATTAACAGGGATCCAGCGGCTTCTGGAAGCAGGCATGATTATCGCCTGCGTATTTGCATTTTTCCTGCTGCTGGCATTAGCTTCTTTCAATTCTGGTGATCCTGGCTGGAGCCAGGCTGGCTTGCAACTGGATGTACACAACTGGGTAGGGGCCAGTGGTGCCTGGGTGGCCGATCTGTTGCTTTTTAGCTTCGGTTATCTTGCCTATACGTTACCGTTTGTCAGTGCGTTTCTGGGCTGGTTTCTGTTTCAGCACATTAAAACTCTGGAAGAATTTGATTATCTGACTATTGGCCTGCGTATTATTGGTGGATTACTGATGGCACTGGGTGCGACCGGAATTGCCAGTGTCAATTTCAACGATATCTATAATTTCTCGGCAGGCGGCTTTGTAGGCGATGTGATCAGTTCAGCGCTTATTCCCTACTTCAACATCGCGGGTACCATTTTAGTGCTGCTGTGTTTCTTCTGTACCGGCTTTACGTTAATGACAGGTATTTCCTGGCTGGCGATTATTGATGCAATAGGGGATATGACATTATGGAGCGGGCGTAAAGTAATGCGGCTGCCCCAGCAGTTACTGGATATTGATATGCCAAGGCTGGCTAAACCTAAACAGGATGAAGTTCAGCCGTCATCAGATGAACTGGATATTACCAGTATGCGCGCAGAGCCTGCAGCAGATGATACTGGCTCATCAGCCAGGCCGGAGCCTGGAACGCCACGTGACACCCACAGCCAGCCACAACGCAGTGAGCCGACATTTTCTATTCCGGATGATGTGTTTGTGGACGAGGACGAGCCACCATTTTACACCGATAACGCGCCCGGGAACGCAGATTCAGGCCCGTCTCAGGCTACACCGCCGCCAGCGCCTGAGCCTGCACCGCGTAAGGCAACAAAAGTTGCACCTTCATCAGCAGGGCAGGGGAGTACCAATGAAGCGGTTGGACCTATGCCGTCGGTGGATCTTCTGGAACGTCCCGATCGACATGAGAATCCCATCACTCAGGAAGAGCTCGATGCAGTATCTCGTCTGGTAGAAGATAAACTGGCAGACTTTAATATTGAAGCGACGGTTGTGGGAGTTTACCCGGGGCCGGTTATTACGCGGTTCGAGCTTGATTTAGCGCCGGGCGTCAAAGTCAGCAAAATTACCGGCCTGTCTAAAGATTTGGCGCGGGCCATGTCAGCCATTTCTGTACGTGTAGTGGAAGTTATCCCAGGTAAGTCTGTCATCGGGCTGGAGCTTCCCAACAAGAAGCGTGAAATGGTGCGCTTAAGCGAAGTGATAGCCTGCGATACATTTCAGTCTAATGACTCTGCACTTACTATGGTACTTGGCGCCGATATTTCCGGTAAGCCTGTGGTGGTTGATCTGGCCAAAATGCCGCACCTGCTTGTAGCGGGTACTACCGGCTCTGGTAAGTCAGTAGGGGTCAATGTCATGATCCTAAGCCTGCTGTACAAAAGCACGCCGGAAGATGTGCGTATGATCATGATTGATCCCAAGATGCTGGAACTGTCTGTGTATGAAGGGATCCCTCACCTGCTTGCTGAAGTGGTAACCGACATGAAGGAAGCAGCGAATGCCCTGCGCTGGTGTGTGGGCGAAATGGAGCGTCGTTACCGGCTGATGAGCGCGCTGGGCGTACGAAACCTTAAAGGCTATAACGCCAAAGTGACGCAAGCCATAAAAGATGGTGAGCCAATTAAAGATCCGCTTTGGAAGTCCGAGGAAAGCATGGAAACCGAGGCGCCAGATCTTGAGAAGCTGCCCAGTATTGTTGTGGTGGTCGATGAATTCGCCGACATGATGATGATTGTGGGCAAAAAGGTTGAGGAGCTGATTGCGCGGATAGCCCAAAAAGCGCGGGCGGCAGGTATTCATCTGGTTCTGGCCACTCAGCGCCCGTCAGTAGATGTGATTACAGGCCTCATCAAAGCCAATATACCCACGCGTATTGGCTTTCAGGTATCCAGTAAAGTGGATTCGCGTACCATTTTAGACCAGCAGGGTGCAGAAGCACTGCTGGGTATGGGGGATATGCTGTATCTGCCGCCTGGTAGCCCGGTTCCAACCCGTGTTCACGGCGCCTTTGTCGATGATCATGAGGTGCATGCAGTAGTGGCTGACTGGAAGAAACGTGGTGAGCCTGAATATATCGATGAGATATTAAACGGTGAGGCCTCCTCTGAGGTACTGTTGCCGGGTGAACAGGCCGAAGACGGCGATCAGGAGCTGGATACCTTTTACGACGAAGCCGTGGCATTTGTCACAGAAAGCCGGCGGGCCAGCGTATCCAGCGTGCAGCGTAAATTCAGAATTGGTTACAATCGGGCCGCACGTCTGGTGGAACAAATGGAGACCAGTGGCGTCGTAAGTTCACCGGGACACAATGGCAGCCGGGAAGTGCTGGCACCGCCACCACCAAAAGGGTAAAAATGATGATAAAGAAAATTACCACGCTGGGTGCAATGATGTTACTAAGCCTGTCAGTGTGGGCTGGCGACGATACGATTAGTGCCCGTAGCGCGCTAAAACAAAAGCTGCATGAGATGCAGCAGTACCGCGCTGACTTTGAACAAACCGTAACGGATAATGAAGGCGCACTGATTAGCGAAGCGTCAGGTTCGCTGGTTATGGCACGCCCGGACAAACTGCGCTGGCATACCAAAACGCCAGATGAAACTTTGCTAATTGCCGACGGGGAATCAGTGTTTAACGTCGACAGCTTTGTGGAACAGGTGACTATCATCGATCAGGCCCAGGCTGTGCGTCACAACCCGGTTATTTTGCTTACCACGCAATCGGCTGAGGTCTGGAATGATTTCAATATTGCCTATGCTGACTCGCAGCAGGACTTTGTGATTAACCCCGTACAAGCTGACGGGCAGGTGCAGTCCTTGTCGCTGTTTTTTGACGATAATGTGCTTACCTCGCTGACCATGACTGATGCGCAGTTACAGACCAATAAGCTGACATTCAGTGCTATTGACACCGATTTTAATCCGGATGCATCGCTGTTTGAGGTGGATGCACCAGACAGCTATGTGATTGACGATCAGCGTTGATGGATACCGCTACACCCGATCCGTTTGCACCGCTGGCAGCGCGCATGCGGCCAGCGACTATCGAAGATTACGCCGGTCAGACTCATCTGCTGGGTGATGACAAGCCACTGGCAAAAATGCTTAAGGCCGGCCACTGCCATTCTATGGTGTTATGGGGGCCGCCGGGTACCGGTAAAACGACGCTGGCTGAATTGATTGCGCGTTATACCAATGCCAATGTTATCCGCCTCTCTGCGGTCACCTCTGGGGTAAAAGAGGTACGTCAGGCCATGGAGAAGGCTCAGCAGGACGCGCAGTATCAGCAACGCACCTTATTATTTATTGACGAGGTACATCGTTTCAATAAAAGTCAGCAGGACGCATTTTTACCGTTTGTCGAATCAGGAACGGTAACGTTTGTGGGGGCCACTACCGAGAATCCGTCTTTTGAGCTGAACAACGCACTGTTATCACGGGTGCGTGTTTACGTGCTCAAGCCGCTTGAAAATGACTCACTCAATAATCTTCTGGACAAAGCGCTTAGCGACAACGAACGGGGACTGGGAGAGCGAGGGCTGACGCTTGCCAGCGATGCCCGTGATGCACTGATAGGTCTGTGCAGTGGCGATGCGCGACGGTTACTGACGTATCTGGAGCTGGCCGCTGACTTCACGGAAGCCAGCGAAATCAGCCTGGGAGATATTGAACAGGCTGTAGGCGAGAAAGTTGCAAGCTACGATAATAAAGGCGACACCTTTTACGATCTTATTTCCGCCTTTCACAAATCCGTACGTGGATCAGATCCTGATGCAGCGCTGTACTGGTACGCCCGTATTTTAGATGGCGGCGGCGATGCGCTGTACGTGGGCCGGCGTCTGCTTGCAATAGCCTCAGAAGATATTGGTAATGCCGATCCTAAAGCATTGCAGTTATGCGTAGCCGCGTGGGATACCTTTCATCGCGTAGGACCGGCGGAAGGTGAACGCGCCATTGCACAGGCGACGGTATACTGTGCACTGACCGCCAAAAGCAATGCCGTGTACCGCGCCTTTAGTGACGCAAAAGCGCTGGCACGTAAAACTGCTGATGCCCCGGTGCCGATGCATTTACGCAATGCCCCTACCAAACTGATGAAGTCGATGGGGCATGGTGAGGGCTACCGGTATGCCCATGACGAGCCCAATGCCTTTGCTGCCGGCGAAGTGTACCTGCCAGAATCACTGGCTGGCACACGGTTGTATACACCCAGTGAGCGGGGTATGGAAAAGTCGGTGAAGGCCAAACGGGCCTATCTGGATGACTTAAATGCCAGAAGTAACAGGAAACGCTATAAATGAATACCGCATTGATGTATGTGTATATTGGATTTGGTGGTGCTGCCGGGGCCTGCCTGCGTTATTTCCTGACCACGACGGTGGATTCCTGGTTTGGAAAACACATTCCCTTTGGTACACTTACCGTCAATGTGCTGGGATCGTTTGGTCTGGCACTGTTATACGGGTTTATTGAGCGCCATGATATCGCAGACTCCCCTTACCGGTTACTGATTGGAGTTGGTTTGTTTGGCGCATTTACCACGTTTTCTACGTTTTCCATCGAAACGTTAACCCTGTTAGAAAATGGCCTGTGGTTCAAAGCACTGCTTAATGTGCTGTTGAATGTCACTGCCTGCCTGGTGGCGGGCTGGATAGGCATTGAATTGATGAAAGGATAATAAGAGACACATGTTAGATCCCAAGTGGCTGAGAAGTGATATTGAGACAACTGCGCAGCGCCTGAAAACACGCGGTTTCACCCTGGATACAGAGGCATTTACTGCGCTTGAAGAAAAGCGCAAGTCGTTACAGACTGAAACCCAGGAACTGCAAAACGAACGCAATGTACGTAGCAAAGCCATTGGTAAGGCTAAGCGGGATGGCGAAGATATTCAGCCACTGCTGGCCGAAGTGAGTGACTTGGGCGATAAACTTGATGCAGCCAAATCGCAGCTTGATGAAGTGCTGGCAGAGATTGAGTCATTTACGTCCGGCATCCCAAACCTGCCAGACGACAGTGTGCCGGTGGGTAAAAGCGAAGACGAGAACGTAGAAGTGCTAAAGTGGGGGACACCGCCCAGGTTCGATTTTGAGGTGCAGGATCATGTGGATCTGGGCAAGGGTCTGGCCAATGGTCTGGACTTTGATACCTCGGCTAAGATAACCGGCAGTCGTTTTGTGGTGATGCGGGGCCAGGTGGCGCGTCTTAACCGTGCACTGGCGCAGTTTATGCTGGATGTACACACGTGCGAGCACGATTATCAGGAAACGTACGTACCGTACCTGGTAAACCATGACAGCCTGTATGGCACGGGTCAGTTGCCAAAATTTGGTGAAGATTTGTTTCACACGCAACCCGCCACCGAAGAGGGGCAGGGGTTATCACTGATCCCAACGGCGGAAGTACCGCTGACTAACATTGCCCGCGGTGAGATCCTGGATGCTAAACAACTGCCACTGAAAATGACAGCGCACACACCGTGTTTTCGTTCTGAAGCCGGCTCTTATGGCCGTGACACACGTGGGCTGATCCGTCAGCACCAGTTTGAAAAAGTAGAACTGGTGCAACTGGTGAAACCCGAAGACAGTTTCGCTGCACTGGATGCCTTAACCGAACATGCGGAAAAAATCCTGCAGAAACTGGAACTGGCATACCGCAAAGTGGTTCTCTGTACAGGGGATATGGGGTTTGGTGCGGCAAAAACCTACGATTTGGAAGTGTGGCTGCCGGCACAGAACACGTACCGTGAGATTTCCTCATGCTCGAACATGACGGACTTCCAGGCCCGTCGTATGCAGGCGCGTTACCGTAACCCACAAACCAACAAACCAGAATTGCTGCATACCCTTAATGGTTCAGGACTTGCGATTGGTCGCACCCTGGTGGCCATTCTTGAGAACTATCAGCAGGCCGATGGCAGCATTAAAGTCCCGGAAGCGCTGGTGAGCTATATGGGCGGAGTAACCGAACTGCGCGCTTAAATTTAAAGGCATTTCGCGGGTTTGGGTAAACCCGCGAGCTTGGTGGCCTGTTTGGCCGGACCTTTTGGAAACAGCCGCTGTAAATAGCGGCTGTTGCCTTTTTCGGGCCCGTACTGCTGAGCCATGGCTTTAACCAGTGCCCGTATCGCAGGACTGGTATCATAGTCTAAGTAAAAGGCCCGAACAAAGCGTACTACCTCCCAGTGTGCATCAGTGAGCGTAATGTTTTCCTGTTCGGCTAGTACCGGCACCATCGATTCATCCCACTGCTCAAAATCCAGCAGGTAGCCACCTTTGTCGGTGGGGATCTGGCTGCCGTTATGCTCAAGGTAGTAATGTTCACTCATGTTAATTTTACCCAGGGGCTGTAGGAGAGACCATGGCTTATCCAGTCGGCCATACTCCAGTGATGTTTGTCTGTGATACCGATACCCCGCACCGTCGCATCTTCTCTTAACAGTCTGACAGACAGTGTCGGAAAGTTCTGACAAAGTGAGTCGTACTGATACACAGCATTTTGTGTCAGTAAAACTGGTGTAGCTGGTGCGCACTTTTTTAGCAGTTCCGCGCTGGCTGCCGACAATGTACTGGACGTTAAGTAAACCAGCATCAGAACCTCACAACCATTGATGCAGCTTCAAGCAAGCCTGCTTTTTCTGCCTCTGTGAGTGGCGTGACGAACGCGGGGAGCACAGCACTATCCATACGCGTAACCACACTGCTTTTACAGGCATAAATCTCTTCCACATCAAAAAGCGGTAACGATTTAATTCGTTTCCCCACATTTTTAATGCCTTTGGGCGGTGCCTGCTCAGGCGTTAGCTGCCATACGCCATCGCCCTCGAACAGGACAACAATGTCATGGCCGAAATTGACACCCGCCACTGCAAAATCCAGTGCGTCCTGCGCGTCGCCTGAGCCATAGGGGGGCGTAGTAAGAATGACCAGAATACGTTTCATCAGAACTGTACCAGCTGATCACACTCATGCAGTGCAGTAAAAAATTCACCCAGCCCGGCCTGTTCAAACGGTGCAGTCATATTAGCCGCGTTTATTTCATGTTCCTGTGCATTGTGAACATCACAGACACCACGCTTTAGCGCGGCTGTGATGCAGACCAGCAAGCGCACGCCGAAAGATTCATGTAGCGATCGCCAGGCATCAGGCATTGCTATCTCATCGCCCGGCGGACGTATAAAACTGTTGGCGTGATAAACACCCTGTTGATAAAAAAACACATGATTGACCACATTTCCCTGAGCAATAGCCTGTTCTATAAAAGTCAGGGCTGACGCGCCAGCGCTGCTGTCGTAGGGCGGGGTGGTGATAAGGACGGAAAAATTGCTCATAAACAAAAACACCCCGAATCCGGGGTGTTTTCCTCAAAATTTGCTGCGATCAGTCGTCGCCGCCAAACGCACCTAACAGGTGCAGCATCGCCGTGAACAGGTTGTACAGGTTAAGGTACATAGACACGGTCGCCCGGATATAGTTGGTCTCTCCGCCATGGATAATACGGCTGGTATCAAACAGGATAAACCCTGACATGATAAAGACAATCGCTGCACTGATAGCCAGACTAACTGCAGGTACGGCAAAGAATATATTTGCAATCGCCGCAATCAGAACGACAACCAGACCAACTACCAGAAAGCCACCCATAAAGGAGAAATCTTTCTTAGTGGTCAGGGCATACCCTGACAGGGCAAAAAATACCAGTGCTGTTGCACCCAGCGCTTCCATAATAAGCCCAGGCCCGGCGACGCCAAGATAAAAGTTAAGCGTGTAGCCCAATGACGCGCCCAGAAGTCCGGTAAATGCAAAGACCCAGTATATACCAGACGACGACTCCGCTTTTTTGTGAATGACAAATAACGTTACAAAGGCGCCAATTGTCATCAGCAGTGACATAATGGGTGAAATACCCACTGCCATAGCAACCCCTGCACACACGGCACTAAATGCTAAAGTCATCGCCAATAGCATGTACGTGTTGCGCAGAACCTTATTGGTTTGCAACACCGACGATTGTGATGATGCATTTGAATACACCGAACGTTGATCCATTGTTTCCTCCAGCAGGACTTAAGTTGTTGACCACGATGGTAAACTAAAACTTAGAGACTTTGTATGGCTTTTGGTTCCGTTTTTCAAGCTTGATAAGTAAAAATGTACATCACCGCAGCCTGTTGGTGTATACGGCCGTGATTAACGCTTAGATTTGATTAAATACGCATCAGTTAAACCATTTCTGAGATTTAATGCTTTACAGCCATCAAAATTTCATTAAGATACGCACCACTCAACGGAGAGTTGGCAGAGTCCGGTTGAATGCACCTGACTTGAAATCAGGCGAAGGGTCAAACCTTCCGGGGGTTCGAATCCCTCACTCTCCGCCATATTCAAACAAAAACGCCCCGCACCAGCGGGGCGTTTTTGTTTGTGCGTGTGAGTGCGGACTTGGTTCGGATCCCTGGGGTTCGACAACCGGGCAGGAAAGCCCGGGTGCACAGCCG
>NZ_BMXP01000016.1 GCF_014651815.1 Alteromonas halophila
CTACGTGAACTGGAAACAGCGCAAGACCATCGCGGCAGACTTAAAACTTATTTATGGCGCGTCCACTCGCGCTGAAGCCGAGCAAGCGCTGGAAGACTTCGCGATAAAATGGGATTGCGAACACCCAACTATCAGCCGCTCCTGGCGAGCGAACTGGGAACGTTTATGCGTATTCTTCGATTATCCGGCCGAGATACGCAAGGCCATTTACACCACCAATGCGATTGAGTCGCTGAACGCGTCACTGCGTAAAATCACCAAGACCCGCCGCTCGTTCCCGAATGACGAAGCCGCCATGAAGGTGCTGTACTTAGCCTTGCATCAGGCTTCGAAAAAGTGGACGATGCCCATACGCAACTGGAAACCGGCCATGGCGCAATTCGAGATCATGTACCAAGATCGGATTTAACAGTGCAATCAGCCATTTACACAAAATATTTCACAGTCTCGGTTATTTTTAATATGGGAATGTCTAACCATCACGTTGCTGGTTTAATGTTTTCATAATCGTAGCAAACTCCTGCTGCTGTTTTGGCTCAGATGACTGCCTACAGCCCTTTTTATCCGTGCTCGACTGATCGAGTAATTGCACGGCTTTTTGTAGTCCGTTTTCTGTATTGCTCGTTATCATAGTGCCTCACTTTTTACTTAAAAGCTAACTCGAGCAAATACTGTTCCAGACCTATGCTTGTAAAAAAACTGCGCAATAGTTCCATCATGAATCCCGAAGCTGCATATTGTAAATTTTTGCAATAAGCCAACCCAATATACCAGCCAGAAAAGCCCAAAAAACGCCTCCTATCAATATACCCAATACCGACATGTGCCAGCCCATGGCCTGCCAGTCAGTGTGTAACATTTTGCCTGTCATATCAGACATCATGTTCGGCAATGCAACAACGAATAAGGAACACACAATCCAAATTAGGGCAAACGCTGCTGCACAAGCGAAGGCAAATGCATTTTCTTGAATTTTCATCATCTTTCTCCTTTGTTGGGGCTCCCCCTTGAGTTGATTCTGAGAGTACGCATTACGTTCTTTTTACTTTTTATGGGAACCCGGTGGCACTTTGTGGCAACTCCAGGGTTTGTGCGTCGAATTTTCTTTTATATTTTGATCGACAAATTGATAGTAGCCTTCTTTCGTGTGCGTCCACCAATCGTTGTGAAGGTCGGCACCGTGTCTTCGAATGACTTCTTCAATACCATCCAGATTTACATGTGTCGCATCATATGCCAGGTGAATAACGCCTTCTTTGATGTTGTAACTCACCTCATCAATGCCAAAGAGCTTGTCAATCTCTTCAATTAGGGCATCGCAATTTGCCTCATTGACATTGCTGAGCCGTAAATTCCGAACGACTAAATTTGCTTCTCTGACACCGACTCTGTGGTCTAAATCATTCATATCTTTCTCCTCGGTGTTAATTTGAATGTTTCTGAGATTCGGGTGAATGGCCTCCATCCATTTTCGACATCATCATTTCCATCATCTTAAGATGCCTTTCTGCCATATCGATTTGGTTTTGCATGGGTTGCCCTTCCATTTTTTCGTGCATCATATGCATCATTCCCATCATGGATTGCATGTGTTTTTTCATCATTTCACGCTGCTTGCCGGGATCCTTTTCTTCTTTGATAGCGTTAACTTCTTCCTTCATCGACTTTATTTTTGCATTCATCATATGCATATCTTGGCCACGCACATGCATTCCCGTTTGCATCTCTGGCTTGTCTGAGCCCTTACGCTCATGCTCTTCCATTTGTTGAGCTTGCGATGTTGCAGCCATTACTAATGTGGTTGAAAAAATGATTGATTTAGTGAGTTTGTTCATGGTTTTCACCTTTTAATTTAAGGTTGAGGTTTGGGAGCCAGCTTGGTGTCGTATTCATATAGTTCACGTACTCCTCGCCAAATTCAGCAATTGCTAGAGCTTCTTCACGCTTTGCCAGTTTTACATACACAACAATTAAAATTGGAAACATGACCAGTGTGGGAATGGTTGGCCATTGCAACAAAAAGCCGAACATGATCAGTATGAAAGCTAAGTATTGAGGGTGGCGACACCGCGCATACCATCCAGTTTTTGCTAGCTGTTGGTGTTTCTGAGCGTAGTGCAGCACATTCCATGCTGAGGACAACATAAAGAATCCTGCAACAATAAATATCATGCTGGCGATATGAAATGGGTCCCAGTGGGCGTCGCCTTCAAAACCAAAGAAGGTGTGTAACAGATGTCCGTTTTCGTGCGCAAAAAAGTTCACTTCTGGATAAGTCTCAGCAAGCCACCCTGACAAGAAATAAATAGTGAGTGGGAACCCATACATTTCGGTAAACAGGGCTACAATAAATGCAGAGAATACCCCCAGACTTCGCCAGTCGGTGGAAGATTTTGGCTTTACAAAACTGAATGCAAAAAAGATAAAAATCGCTGAGTTCAGTATCACCATTGACCATAAGCCATAATCGTATGTGTCATTCATCTCGGTTGTCCTTTTTAAGCGATTCCTTTCGCCCTTCCTCCAACCCCTGAATGTATCCATCACGATACGCCGCGTTGTTATCACTCAATTCCTGAAAACTTTTCTGCTTGTTGTCACTGCCCTGAGAATGTTCGTGGACGTGACCATGTTTACCGTGGCTACTGTGCATGAAGATATGCATGAGTGGGCATAGCAATAAAATCAAATAGGGGAGAAACTGAAGGACATGGTGACCATGTTCAAAAATTAAAAAATAAGTAACGGCAGCGATCATCGCTAATGCTGCCCACCCTGTAGGTGTTGACCAAAATCTGGGGTGACTGTTTTTCATGACTCCTCCTATACCACCTTAAGAACACCGCGATACATCTGCATCTGGCAGTGGAAGGTATGTTCGCCCTGTGGGACGTTTTCGAGGTGTATCGGTGTTAGCTCATTAAGCGTTAGTTGCTCGCTGATATCTAATGAAGGGATCAGCAGTACCTCGGAGCAGGGAGACTCATCTTTGCGCAAAAACTTCAGCGTAACCGGTTTGTTTGCGCTTACCTGAATTGAGGCTGGTGAGTACACGCCATTTTTTACTTCTATGAGTACTTCATTGCTGTCAGTGACTGTTTGATCAGGTTTGTATAACCAAAACCACCAAACGATCAGGGCGATCACCGTAAGTCCGGCAATATTAATTATCATCATAAGAACGCTCCTCAGTGGTCGTTTGCTTTAAAGAGGCGTAGCCGATTCGCATTCGACACCACCGTCAACGAAGAAAATGCCATGGCCGCTCCGGCAATAACCGGGCTTAGCAACACCCCGAAGAAGGGATAGAGAACGCCAGCAGCGAAAGGTATACCTGCAACGTTGTAGATAAAGGCACCAAACAAATTTTGCTTAATGTTGCGCAACGTGGCCTTACTTACCGCTATTGCATCTGCCAGACCATGCAACGAGCCGCGCATTAACGTGATATCGGCACTTTCGATGGCAACGTCTGTCCCTGTACCAATGGCAAAGCCTACATCAGCCAGGGCAAGAGCCGGAGCATCATTAATGCCATCGCCCGTCATACCAACAACGTCGCTCTGCTGCTGTAACTCCTGTACTTTGTTGGCTTTATCTTCGGGCAATACCTCTGCAAAAAATTCGCTTATTGCCGCCTTCTTTGCCACGGCAGCAGCCGTTTCTTTATTATCTCCCGTTAACATGATTACCCGGATACCATTGGCCTGAAGGCGCTTAATAGCAGAGACAGAGTCAGGTTTTATCGGGTCGGCAACCGCTATGATGGCAGCAAGCTGTCCATCGACAGCAAAATACATCGGTGTTTTGGCTTCTTTGGCCAGTGCTTGTGCTTTCTCTGAATAATTACCTATGTCCACCTCTTTTTTTGCCATAAGCTTGCTGTTACCAAACAATAAGGCTTTTCCTTCACAACGCCCTTCAACCCCCATTCCGGTAATCGCGTTGAACCCTTCGGTTTTAATCAGCTCTATACCCTGGTCCTTGGCACTTTCTACAATCGCCATTGCCAACGGATGCTCTGATCCGCTTTCCAGGCTGGCTGCCAATTGCAACGCGGTTTTTTCATCATTGGTATTGGCTAAAATAATGTCAGTGACTTTCGGGGTACCTTCCGTAATGGTGCCGGTTTTATCCAGTACCATGGCGGTAATTTTCGAGGCCGTTTGTAGCGCTTCGCCGTTTCGAATTAGCACGCCAGCTTCCGCGGCCTTACCCACACCTACCATGACTGACATCGGGGTAGCTAAACCTAGCGCACAGGGGCAGGCAATAATCAATACGGTGGTGGCTGAAACGATAGCAAAGGCCACGGCTGGTTCAGGGCCAAAGTTCAACCATGCCAGTGCACTGAGCACCGAAATGATCATGACTACAGGAACAAAGTAAGCGGAAATGACGTCAGCTAAACGTCCAATGGGCGGCTTTGAATTTTGTGCCCGTTTAACCATTGAAATAATTTGCGCCAGCGCGGTGTCTTTGCCGACGCGTGTTGCTTTGAACAGAATCATCCCTGACTTGTTGAGAGTCCCTGCAACGACTTCATCGTCCTGTTCTTTTTCAACCGGCATGGGTTCGCCGGTAAGCATGGACTCGTCAATTGAAGTGTGGCCTTCGACAACCACACCATCTACGGGCACTTTCTCTCCGGGCCTGACCTTAATGACATCGTTCAGAAGCACCTTCTCGATAGCAACCTGGACCTCTTTATTGTCTCGAATGACCGTGGCGGTTTTCGCCTGTAATCCAATTAATCGTTTAATTGCCTCTGAGGTTTTTCCTCGCGCTTTGAGTTCTAGGGCAAGCCCCAAATCTATTAACCCGATGATCATGGCAGTGGCTTCAAAATAAACATGCCTTGCCATTAATGGAAAAACGTCAGGAATAAACACTACCAGCATGGAATAGACCCAGGCTGTGCCGGTACCCAGTGCAATTAGCGTGTCCATATTGGCTGAATGGTTCTTCAGGCTGTTCCACGCTCCAACATAGAAATGCTTGCCTGAAAAATACATAACACCAAGAGTCAGTAATCCGACAACAAGCCACGCCCCACGCTGGAACGGTGTTTCCACTGTCATTTCGCCGATTAGGAGTCCGTAAATCATAAGTGGAATGCCCAGTGACAACGCAATAACGGTGTCTCTGATCAGCTTTTTATAATACGCCCAGTCAGCGGCTTCTTTGTCGTCCAGCGCGTCACTGCCGTGCGAGTCGTTGAGAGCTTTTGCGTTATACCCAGCAGATTCAACGGCAGTAATCAGGGCTTCTGTCTCGGCTGTGCCTGAAACCAGTACAGTCCGGTCTGCAAAGTTCATTTCGGCACGTTCAACGCCCTGCGTATTTTTTAACGCCGTTTCTATTTTTCCAACGCAACTGGCACAGCCTGCACCTTCAATAACCAGTTGTTGTTCGGTAGCGGGATTATTCATCTTGCACCTCCCCGATATCAGAGCTATTAACGTTTTCAATCAGATGACATACCATATGAGAGGTAGGCGCTTTGTCTGCCATTTCGTCCCACTGCTTCAGAGCGCTTTTCATCCTTTTTCTCAGTTGCAACATTTCCTGAAATTGTTTTTCAGTTTCATCTAACCGCGCTTTAATAAGTTTGCGTACCAGCGGACAGGCGCTCTTTCCATGATCCGCCTCTTGTAAGATCTGCTTGATATCTTTGACGGAAAAGCCCAGTTGTCTGGCACTCAGAATGAACCGAAGTCTTGACTGATCGTTGTTTGAATAGAACTTATAACCGTTGTCCGATTTACCGGGTGTTACCAGCCCCAAGCGCGTGTAATAACGCACAGTATCGGCGGTTGTCGCTAGTGACATGGCAATTTCATTAACTGTCATATTTGCTCCGCAGTTATTTAAAATGGGTAATCTCGATGTATAGCGTAAACCTGTGTCTTACTCACAGGTCAAGCCTTTCTGATTACCCGATGCGAAAAAGTGCGCTATTTGCTATGCCAAGCCCATATTTACGGCTTTCCGGCGCAGCGATGCCGTGGTTAACAACTAATTGGAGGGTGAAATGGTGGAGCTGAAAAGCCAGACGCAAGTGACTGAGCTTCTATGGTTATCGAAGAAAAGGAAAACGCCTTCTCAAACCAAATGTCATTATCAATGGGGCTGAGTGCGAAGAAGTGAAAGCCTGTATACAAACCTTCGCAACACGAACATTGGTCAGGATCACACATTTCACATTGAGAAACACAATGTTTGCAGTTTGTCTCGAGGTGCTGTTTATGTTGATGTGGCATAAGGTTCTTTTCGGAAGGAGAATGTGGCTGACTGGCTTGAATTTTTAGAGAGTCACCATCGTTGCACTCACTAGTATGAGCACCAGACTGCCCATGGGGCACTAGTAGCATAAAAATGACAAAGATTCCTACCCAACGGTGTTTGGTAAACATGAGCCCTCCCTGATTATTAATCATAGTCTGAGTTGAGGGGACATGTGCTGATTTAGATCAATAGAAAGACAAAATTGAAAAATTACATTGAGAGAGTAGTATGATTTTACCATACACGTTAAAACGGCTGCTTAATCACAAAACAAGCAGAAGTGATGTTACTGCTGGCTACACCGTGCTAACAGCAGAAGAGCTAAGAGAACCTGCAGATAGAATCTGTCAGAGGTTATTGGAGTGCGCAGGCGTAAAGTCAACCGATAAAGATAACGCCATTGATGACTTGACGAGGAAATTTGCGAGTTTGTCTAAATCGCATAGGCTTGAATTAATGTCAGCATTACTGGCCTAGTGTATATCTCACAATTAAAATTGGGGGGCCATTACTGAAGTGAAAAGTCGTTTCATAGTGGCTACACCGCCCATTTTTTAAAATACTTAATTGGTATTAATCAGCATCCCGGCATTCTTCGCTGGTTAGCTCAATTTCAATAGTGGTATGCGATAACTCAAACCCTTGTAGCGCGTTGGATACACTTTCTTTTAGTTCGAGGTATTCAGCTTTCGATTCAAATTGGCTAACGACGTGAACCGTAGCGACATGATGCTCTCCATCTAATGACCAGATATGCAGGTGATGCAGATCGCTCACAGCATCAAGTTCAAGCAGTTTATCAGTCACGTTTTGTAAAAGGTCGTTGTCTGGTGACGCCTGAAAAAACAGTTTTACGGTGCTGATGAGGTTTCGGATAACATTGAACAGAATGAAAAGGGTAAATCCGATAGAAAGGACAGGATCCAGAACGGGCCAGTCTTTGAACTGCATAACAATAGCGACAATGAGTACCGCTACCCAACCTAAAACGTCTTCCAGCAAGTGCCAGTTCAGAACTTTTTCATTCAGCGATTTACCACCGTGTAATTTATAAGCGGCGAATCCATTGACCAATACGCCAAGAATAGCCAGTACAATCATGCCTTCTGTTTCTGGCATCTCCGGGTTACTCAGGCGTGGCACAGCTTCAAAAAGGATCCAGGCGGAACCAACGATTAAAACAATGCCGTTTATCAGCGCCCCAAGTAAACTCAGCCGGCGATAGCCATAGGTAAACTCATTCGTCGCGCTTTTAGTGCCGAGTTTATTCAGAAGCCACGCACTGCCAATTGACAATGTGTCACCTAAGTCATGCACGGCATCCGCCATAATAGCGGTACTGTTTGTTAACCATCCTCCAATGAACTCAATGATAGTGAAGCCAAAGTTAAGGAAAAAAGCCCAGCCAATTTTTTCTGAGCTATGGGAATGTGAGTGCGCCATACATACTCCTGTAGTGCCCTGGTTTTATCCAGGACATTGTTGTTTTACTGTTTATCCGCTTTCCTGTGCACCAATTGGTATAAACTTGGGAGCACGAACAGTGTTAGTAAAGTTGATGAGATAATGCCGCCGATGACTACCGTCGCGAGTGGCCTTTGAACCTCAGCACCAGTGCCTGTGTTCAGTGCCATGGGCACAAAGCCAAGACTTGCTACCAGGGCAGTCATCAAAACGGGTCGCAGTCTGACTATTGCCCCCTGAATGACAGCGGTGTACAGATCGCCTTTCTCAAACCACAGCTGCCTGATAAACGCGAGCATGACTAAACCATTTAATACGGCAACGCCTGACAATGCGATAAACCCTACACCGGCAGAAATAGACAGCGGCATACCCCGTACCCACAGCGCAAGTACACCCCCAGTTAGTGCCAGCGGCACACCGGTGAAGATGATTAAGGCATCCTTTACTGAACCAAATGCAAGAATAAGAATCCCGACGATGAGAGCCAGCGTCACCGGTACCACCCAGGACAATCTTTTGCTGGCCGATTCCAACTGCTCGAACGTTCCGCCATATTCCAGCCAGTAGCCATCCTCAAGTTCCAGTTCAGTCTGCAATGTAGCCTGCAACTCTGCGACAAAACTGCCTAGATCACGCCCGCGAACGTTGGTTGTAACTACCACACGGCGTTTACCATTCTCGCGACTGATCTGTGCTGGCGCTGGTTTTACGTCTAATGTGGCTACCTCCTGTAGCGGCACATATCCATCGGGCGTGGGGACTGGCAGTACCTTCAGTTTTTGAACGTCGCGTCGCAGTTGCTCTGGTAGGCGAATTACCAGTTTAAAGCGCCGGTCTCCCTCATAGATCAAGCCTGCTTGCTGACCACCGATACTGGTCGAAACCAGAGATTGGATGTCGTCGATATTGAGGCCATACCGCGCCATTACTTCACGTTTGGGAATTACTGATAGCATAGGCAGACCCGCTACCTGTTCCACGCGGGTATCTGCTGCGCCAGGTAAACCTTTCGTCAGTGATGCAACCGAATTCGCTGATGCCAGTAAGGTATACAAATCATCACCAAACACTTTAATCGCGACATCAGCTCTGACACCTGAAATTAACTCGTTAAAGCGCATTTGGATAGGCTGCGTAAACTCGTAGTTATTGCCGGGTAGCGCAGTGACTGCTTTCTCAAGCTCCTTAATGAGCTGTGATTTGGGCTTATCAGGAGTGGGCCACTCAGAGCGGGGCTTGAGCATGACAAAGGTGTCAGCGACATTAGGTGGCATAGGGTCAGTGGCCACCTCTGGCGTCCCTACTTTGGCATACACCTTGTCAACTTCTTCAAAGGCGATAATGGTTTTTTCAAGGAGTTCCTGCATTTCAACAGACTGCTCCAACCCCGTGCCTGTAATACGCAATGCATGCAGTGCGATATCCCCCTCGTCCAGCTGTGGAATGAACTCAGAACCTAATGTGGAGGCAAGCCATGAGCAAACCATAACGAGACCCAGCGCGCCTGCCAGAATAAGCGATTTGAACTTAAGCACCCACTCAAGCGCAGGTCGATAAATGGCTTTCGCCCCGCGGATTATAATGCTCTCTTTTTCGCTGATTTTTCCGCGCATAAACACGGCGATCGCAGCAGGCACAACTGTGAGCGACAATACCATCGCACAAAGTAGTGCGATTACCACGGTTGTTGCCATGGGGTGAAACATTTTCCCTTCTACGCCAGAAAGGGTGAATATCGGGAAGTACACCGCGGTGATGATACCCACGCCAAACAAACTGGGGCGAATAACTTCAATAGTGGCCTCTTTAACTTCCTGTAAGCGCGCTTTAAGCGCCAGTGTACCCCCTTGTTGCTTTTGCGCCTCTGAGAGCCTGCGAATACAGTTCTCCACGATGATGACAGCGCCATCCACAATCAGACCAAAATCCAGCGCTCCGAGACTCATCAGGTTGGCAGAGACGCCCCGCTGAACCATGCCGGTAATAGTCATCATCATCGCGATAGGAATAACAGCCGCCGTAATGAGGGCGGCACGGATGTTTCCTAACAGTAAAAACAGGATGACTATAACCAGCAGTGCGCCTTCCAGAAGGTTTTTTTGCACAGTCTGGATGGCTTTGTCTACTAGCGTAGTGCGGTTATATACCACCTCTGCCTTAACCCATTCAGGCAATGATGTTTGTATTTGCTGAAATTTATCATTGGTGAGCGCTGCAACTTCACGCGAGTTTTCTCCGACCAACATCATCACGGTGCCCATCACGGTTTCCTTGCCGTTTCGGGTTGCTGCCCCTGTGCGCAGTTCTTTGCCCAGTCCCACTTCGGCGACATCTTTGACTAAAACAGGCACGGAACCTTTACGGCCGACAACAACGTTCCTGATATCCTCAATTGATTTTAACTGGCCCGGTGAGCGGACTAACAATTGTTCGCCATTGTTCTCTATATACCCGGCTCCAGCATTGTCATTGTTGCTTACCAACGCTTTGCGGATATCTGCCATAGTCACACCCATTTCAAGCATCTTCGCTGGATGTGGCATCACGTGATACTGCTTGTCGTATCCCCCTATGGTATTCACTTCCACCACGCCTTTAACCTGAGCCAGTTGTGGTTTGATTATCCAGTCCTGAACTTCACGAAGTGCCATAGGCGTAGCGGACGAGCCGTCCGGCATTTTGGCGCCGTTTTTCGCTTCCAGCGTGTAAACGAAGATTTCACCCAGACCTGTTGCAATCGGTCCCATCTCAGGTTCAAGCCCCGGCGGGAGTACGCTTTTCAGCGTTGCTAACCGCTCATCGATAAGGTTCCGGGCAAAGTAAATGTCAGTTCCTTCTTCAAATACCACGGTGATCTGAGAAAGTCCGTAACGTGAAATAGAGCGCGTATAGGACAAATTGGGCAGACCATATAACGCCGTTTCAACCGGAAAGGTGATCCGCTGCTCAGCTTCAAGTGGCGAATAACCAGGTGCTTCCGTGTTTATCTGAACCTGAACATTAGTAATATCCGGCACCGCATCTATCGGTAGCCGCTGATAACTCCAAATGCCGATGCCTATGATGACGAGCACCAGGGTTAACAGCAGGTAACGCCGCTCGACTGAGAGGCGAACAATATTATCTATCATTTTCTCCCCCCATTAGTGCGCGTGAGATGCGCCGGATTTTTGTATATCCGCTTTGATTAAGTAGCTGTTGTCGACAACATACCTTTGTCCGACAGATAGTCCGGCGACGACTTCGGAAAAGTTGTCGTCCTGCAATCCTAAGGTTACAGGTGTTGCCTGATAAGCATTGCCTTCATTCAGGAACACAACCGGCTTATTGTTCAGGATTTGAATGGCCCGATTTTCTATTTTTACCGGCACCGATTTTTGTTGTGAGTCGACAATGCCTGTGACTAAATCGCCGGGAGAGAGTAGGCCGTCCTTGTTCACCACTTTTACCAGTGCTAGCTGGTAGGGTTGCCCTTCGTGAGAAGGAACAATGCTGGTAATCGTGCTCTCGAGTTGACGACCATTTGCGATAATGTGAACTGATTTACCTTCAGCAACCTGACCACGGTGAGCTGGAAACACCTTTAATTCCGCCCAAAGCACTGAAGTATCAACAATCGTAAAAAGCGGTGTTGTGCGGGTAAGCTCTCCGATATTCAGGTTGCGCGATACGACAACGCCATTGATTGGCGCTTTTACATCGTAAGACTGGAGGCTGTCATTTGACTGCACCTGCGCTATTGCCTCCCCGGCTTTCACAGTCTGGCCAATATCAGTAAAGAGCTGCTCAACAATTCCCGTAAACCGGGCGTGAACCTCGGCACGCTGTTGTGGCGGTATAGTCAACTGACCATAAACCTCGGTGTGCTTTTTTATTTCACCGCCCGTAGCAACGTTTGTGGTTACGCCAGCCTGACTGGAATACGCATCATCTATCTCAGTTCGGGCTTCGTGCTTCTCCCAATCCCACGAAAAGCTATTTTCTCCCAGTGAGAGTGCAATATTCGCGAGAAATGAGTGCGGCTCAGCGATAAAACTTGTGGACCTGAGCCCATTTTCATAGCTTTCAAAATGGATGATGTCCTGACGTCCTCCCATACGATTGAGCGTGACGTTAAGCGCGTCAGGTGGCAGCGGCTGGGAGCGATCAGCCCTTTCGGCCAGTAAATATGCTCCCTCTTTCGTATCCTGAATGCGTAATGTCAACGATACGCTGCTATTGGTTAATGTTTTCGATTCAGCCGTGTGGGATTGTTTACCACTTGCTGCGGCATTGGCATCCGTCAGACACAGTAGTAGTGAGATAATAACTAATAGTCTATTCATGGTTATTCCGGAATTCTTGAGTAGGAGAAGCCTGACCGGATACTCCGGTCCACTGTTCAACGAGTGACTGGTTCACTAACGCGCTTTCGCTCAATTCGATGACCTTTGCACGTGCCCGTATCAACGCATCTCTGGATGCAATCCAATCCTGGTAGCTGTATGCCCCTCGCTGGTAACCTTCGAGCACGAGCGTGGTAGCTGTTTCAAGGTCGGGCAAAACGGTGTCGTTGATATGCTTTACAGCATCAATGGTGAAATTGAGATATTGCTGTGCTTTAAACAGTAATGCTTTTATCTCAAGTATCTGACTGTCTCTGGCAATTACCGCGGCTTCTTTTTTCGCCAGGGCAGCCTGAGTCGCGCCTTGGTTTCTTTGTTCGGCAAAAAGCGGCATGGAAACAGCAGCAACAACAGACGTATCCTGAACTGCCTGAGAGCGCCGTACACCTATGCGCCATGAAATATCAGCACTGGCATTACTTTCTACCAGCTTTTGTTCAGCTTCTTTCACACTGATAGCTTGGGTGAGTCGTTCCACATTTGCTGATTCAAGAAACTGTTGATAAACAGCGGAATACTGCCGTTTTGCGGGAAGGGTACTAAGTGAACCCGAGATTTTATCGATTGCCTCAGCATCTCCCTGCCAAAATAGAGCAAGTGACTGCTTGGCAATAGCGAGAGCCGTTTCAGCGGATGCTTTGTCGACTCTGGCTTGATTGAGTGCGGCTCTGGCGCGCAGAAATTCAGCTTTATTGGTTGCGCCTTTCTCAACGCGCTGTTTAACAATAGATAAGGCTTCATCCGCGAGAGAAACAGACGTTTGTGCCAATGTCAGCCGCTCTTTAGCTGCGAGTGTTTTTACATATTGCCGGGTTAGTTCGCTTAACAGTTTGAGAGAAGCAACATAGCGCTCTGACTGTAACAGGGATAAATTGGCGTCAACTAAGGATACCCTTGCATCGAGCTTTCCTCCCATCTCGAAAACAGAGGAGAGTGAGACCGTCAGCTCAGCATCACTAATGCCTGATGCATCTCCTGAACCGAGCAGGTTTTCTGCTTCAACGCCAACGTGATAAGCCGGAGTGAGATTAGCCAGCGTTCTATCTGCCTCTGTAGCAGTGAGCAGCGACTGATACCGCTGTAAATCCGGGTGTTGCCGCAATGTCAGTCGTGCCGCTTGTTCGAGCGTTATCGTTTTGCTTATTGCAGTGGGTGATATGAATAGCAACACACTACTCACGATCACAGTGCACATACGCCTGCGCGCATGCGAAATAAAAGAGTTCATATTGTAAATCCTGGTCAGTAACTAAATAGATAAAAAATGACTAGGATTCAGGCTCTGGGAGGACGGTCGATACCAGGTTGTAAGTGAGAGGGAGGGAAAGGACGATATGCAGCTAGTGCCATCTCGCCAAATTTACCTAAATGGCTATCAGTATTTTTAAATAATACGATATGGGTAAAATGCCCGTGACAGGAGCAGCAATGGTCACAGTTGTCTGTACCTGCGTTGTCTGCAGCATCTTTATCTGGCTGGCAAACACTGGAGTCCTGAACACACAGTTCATGGTGTGATTCTGAGGCGCTTTCGAAGAAGCTATCAAAAGCAAACGCATCTGAGGCAAACAAAAACAACTGTGCAAACAGCATAAGGGCGGTAATCACCACCTTGCTGCTAGTTCTGTTGTTTTGATGCGATTTCATTGCGTTCCTCGTTCTATTGGCTGCATTAACCTATTAGCTTTAGCGCCGGAGATCAAGAGAAGGCGAAAGTCATATTGAATTTTGTGGACATTACAACAAAGTTTTATGCACAAAATAAGTACGTTCAGTAATAGATAAATAAATAAAAACTAAAAGATAACTAATAGCGACCCTCTACAGCCCAAGCATATTAAGGGCTTCACAGAAGATAGAACTTTTTTGATACACAAACAAAACTTTTTTCGTACGTTGATAAGTCGATTTCAAACCTTTCTCGTACACGAACAAAACTTTTTTCGTACGTTGATAAGTCGATTTCAAACCTTTCTCGTACACGAACAGAACTTTTTTCGTACACACGGCGAACTTATTTGGTACACAGCGACAGCAGCTCTTGCAGGCCTTGTCCAATTACTAAATTTGAATGAAGCTCATGAAGCCAGTTGTAATGGTTGAACCGCTGTTTTTCCGCTTCTGAAGGCTATTCCTTTTTCCTTTACCTTAATAGAACATGTTGGTAGGCAGTAGATCACATGCCTGAGAGCCTTGATGACTTTAGCTTTAAATTCGTACAGGTTCTTGCATTTACTTCTTTGGCTATGAAATACAGCTTCAAAAATTGCCCAAGGAATGAAATTACTTTCATTATTGCCCTCTTTATTCATAGAGTAAGCTTTCATATTTAAAAACAGATACAAATCGATTCCTAGTGGCGATCTCCGCTGAAAAAGTAATTGAAGTGCTCTAGAGTCTACAGGCATGGATTTTTTCACATCACTAATTGAGAAAGGTTTGGTTGTTCCTTTCGTATACATTTTTGCTGCCGTAAACCGCTCTTCGTTGGAGATCTTCATATCGAGAGCTGAGCGGAAACTAGAATAGAAGCTTGTCAACTGGCTAGATCCACTTTGCTCTCTTCCCACAACATCGAAAAATGCTTGTCGTTGAGACTTTTTAAGCTCTTCCTCAATTACTTCTTCGATTCCCGTTGTCTTCTCAAGTTTTGTGAATTGAGTTTGCCAGTAACAAATACTCATTCGCCCAAATGTGCCACCTGGAATACCGCTTTCGCATTCCAACTTTAAAGTTCGCCTGGCGTTTTCTTTTTCAGCCCATGTTATCGGTACGGTTTGCTTTTGGTGCAAAGGTAGTAGTACCGGATCAATAAGCACTGTCGGGTAGTACGCTATATATTTTTTGGGGACATCTTCGCAAAAAGATAACTCCCGGATTAGTTCGCTTGCGGATTTCATTAGATATTTACATCCTATACGCAAACTAACCGCTTGTTTTCTGACTATCTATCCAATTGTCAAAATCTTTGGAAGGAAAGAGTAACTTCCCATTCATTTTTATGTATGGGGGGACGGGGTTTTGCTCACCATATACGCGGTTTCTGTATATGCGATTGTATATGGTTCTTTTACTTGAGCGGAGTATGGCCGCTACCTCTTCTAATAAATAGAAGTCAGGCTTTGGTTTTAAGTGTCGGTTCATCACAGTAGTTACCTCTGTTCACTGGTAATGTTCAATGCTTACCGATGAAACTACAACGCAATGAGCAACGGGGTGGTCGAAAAACTAGGGTGACTTTGAGGGGGTTTTTCTGTTTTTAGGAAAAAGCGACATTAAGCTGCCAATTTGAGGCGTAGCTTTGATTAAAAAATGAACTGTGAATTTGGCATGCCAAATTAAAAAATGGAAAAGTCAGGCCTGAACAGCGGCTTTAATGCTGTTTATTCACCTTTAGATGAAATAAACACGCAAAGAAAATGACAACGCCTAGAATCAGTGCGCAGCCAGCAAGTAAAGGTCCCATAGTTAGATTCTCCCAGCTTTAATTGCATCAAAAAGATCGTGCTTAAGTTTGTCATAGCGTCGGGTAGCTCGAATAGCCAAAACCATCAATACCCAAACCTGAAACCATTCATATGCTGTCATGTCAGCCTCTTACTGATTTAGTGCCTGTTTTTTCATTAGTCAAAAAAAGACCGCTCAAAATTAGGCATGCCTAATTTCTATAGATAGGTATCGTAAAGCTCGCCTCGCGCCTGAGCATCCTCAGCCTCTTCACGAGTCATGTGCTCACCATCAGCGATAACATTTCCCATACCATCATCCAGCTTATCCAATTGTTCATTTCCTTTGCTGTCTGTTCCATCACTGCCAAAAAAGGCACTTACGACGAATAAAGCGACAACCGCTAAAATCCCTAAAAAACCTTCGAATCCCATTTTTACCTCCACGCTCAATTTGGCATGCCAAATTGATGGCTAAGTATTCCTTAGTATCTAGGTGCTATTAAAGCTAAGAAAATCTTAGTTTTCAATAGCAGATGTCGTACACCAATTGAAAGCAAATGATGGTTCGCCGTTCCCAATACGGTTAAAACAGGCAAGAACAAGGGTAGGTCTATCCCAAAAGCAATTAGGGATACAGGCAGGGATGGACAATTTTGTAGCCTCTGCGCGCATGAACCAGTACGAGCGCGGTGTTCATACACCAGACTTTAAAACGGTGATGTCCTTAAGTGCAGTGCTTAACGTGCCCACTGCATTTCTGTTTTGTGTGGAAGATGATTTAGCTGAAGCAATATTGGAGTTTCATCAAAACAGACAATAGCGACGTATCGTGACCCCAATAATAAGCCTTTTCATGTTTTCCTATATTTTCATCTTATTTGCCTGATTGCCTGGTAAATTTCGCTAAGAACCCATCCGTAAAAAAGAGGCATCAGGAGCAATATCCCTCTCTTTTATTCGGGCGCTCCGCCGCCCGCTATGTCGAAGTCGAAAAATCGCCTTCAACATAGCGGGCGCCTGAGTTCTGGCGCTTACACGCAGAAATTTATTTGCAGATTGCATCCTGATTTATATGCAGGTAATCTTTGAACCACTAGCCCGTTCGGGCAACGAAAAAAGTCGGCGCTCTCCAGCTGCCGTTTCCACGTAGTGAGGCACCCTCACGTCCTTCTATATATGTCATGCCACGCCGCATTTTCGGCGTTCAAGTTCGGCGCTTAGTTGCTGCCGTTTCTATCTAATTTGATTTTTAAATCCCAGGCGAGATCGGTCCGAGCCTTGCGTTATGCGCTAAACAGGGGCGAATAGGCTTAAGTGTCGCTGAGCTGTTTACAGCCAGTTAATCTTACAACCTTAGGAATGACATAATGTTTAATGAAGTACACGAAGTATCTCAGCTCAAAGTCGAGACCAGACTAATTGCCAGAAAGCGGCATAAACCATCGAAGCTAGATAAATACAGTGTTCACTTGCGTAAACTGTATGAGGAGGGAGCAAGTAAAGCAGAGCTACAGCGCTGGCTTGTTCGTAAAGGTGTTGCGGTGAACTGGACTACTGTGAAACGTTGGCTGGACAGAAATGCCTAAGTTCGCCAAAGCGGAAACGCAGGCGGAAAATGTCGTTAAAGGGCTGACAAAAACAAGAATTATCAAGTCATATGGTACAGCCCGTAATTACGAGCAAGCTCTCAGAACTGTCGCAAAGTGGACAAAGGAAAATAAAGTAAACGGACTTCAGTCGCTGACGCCAGACGTTGCCAGGTATTATCTTGAATATCGCGCGGAATCTGTAGGGCAGAAAGCACTGGATATGGAGCGACAGGCCATTCAGGCAATGATGCAACTGAATGGCAAACTCACTCCTAAAGCAACCTTGTACCGCGTAAAGTCAGAGCTGGACGAAATTAAAAGGTCCAGAGCCTACACGTCAGAACAGGCACAAGCGGTATCCGAACATCAAAGTGAAACGCATCAACTTTCCACCCAAATTGCATATGCTGCCGGATTAAGAGCACATGAGCTTCTAACACTTGCCAGAGCAGAGGAGCGAAGCCCTGATAACCGTCCAGCATTAAACTCAAAGTGGGCAGGGCGAGAAGGTCAGCTGTACACTGTTCAAGGAAAAGGTGGATTGATACGCCACGTTTTGATTCCTAACGACCTTGTCGTGGAGCTGGAAAAACGCAGATTTAATTATCCAGTGACTGTCAGAGACCGAAGAATAAACTACCTCCAACGTTATGATATTGGAGCCGGGAAGCGATGGTCAGATTCGTTTAGTAAAGCATCTAAGCGCGCTCTGTTTTTCTCTACAGGTGCCCATGGCCTGCGACATAGCTATGCGCAAGAGCGTATGAGCGAATTAATCGCGTTAGGATTTAGGTGTACTAGCTCAGACCTGATCTGACAGTTACCCGTTTCACGGTGCCAGTGTCAGATTAGCTTTGAGCTAAGTTCTTCTCAGCCCAAATCTGCTTCCCATCGGTTAATGTTTCCATTGGCGTTCTGCCGCAGCACATTTTGCCCTGATGAGTCCTTTCATTGTTGTAGTATTCCAGCCACTCGTCCAGATCTTTTTGTAATGCTTCCAGCGAGTCATAGAGCTTTTTGCGGAAGGTGACCTGGTAGAATTCGTTTAGAATAGTTTTGTGGAATCGCTCACAGATCCCATTGGTTTGCGGATGTCGCGCCTTGGTTTTTGTGTGGTCAATATCGTTGATGGCTAAGTAAAGCTGATAATCATGCTGTTCTACTTTGCCGCAGTATTCTGTGCCCCTGTCTGTCAGTATTCTCAACATAGGCAGCTCCTGCGCTTTAAAGAACGGCAATACTCTGTCGTTGAGGATGTCTGCCGAGGTGATTGGCGTTTTGGTCGTGTAGAGCTTGGCGAACGCGATTTTACTATAGGTATCGACGAAGGTTTGCTGGTAAATGCGACCGACACCTTTGAGGTTGCCAACGTAAAAGGTATCTTGCGAGCCAAGGTAGCTGGGATGGTGTGTTTCTATCTCACCGCAGGCCTCGTCATCCTGCTTTTTCTTCTCAAGCGCGGCAACCTGCTCCTCCGTCAGAATGATGCCGTCGCTTTCAACTTTGGCTTCCAGTGCAGCAAGCCGTTTTTTAAAATTTTCCAGATTATGTCTGAGCCATATCGAGCGAACACCGCTGCCTGAAACGAACACGCCTGCTTTACGTAGCTCATTACTGGTTCTCGCCTGACCGTGCGCAGGAAACGCAATAGCATGTGCTCTGACAGCCTGTTCGGTCTCTTCATCGACTCTGTTCTTGAGGTTAGGTGTGCGTCTTGAGCGGTTAATCAGCGAATCGACCCCGCCTTCCTCGACCAACTCCTGATACCGATAAAACGTGTCGCGGGATACGCCCATTACTTTACAGGCCTTAGAAACATTGCCCAGTTCTTCAGCCAGATTCAACAGTCCTGCTTTGTGTTTGATGATTGGATTGCTAGTATGCAACATGAGAGTTACCTATTTTGTTTTGATTAAAGATTCGACACCTTTATCAAAACGGGTAACTCTCATCTTTTCAAGAAGAAGTGTCAGATTAAGTCGAGACTAATTCAATTTAGGCGAGCTGTTGCTCTGGAAACGGTTTCGCAAGAAATGGGGCATTTCAGGCCCGAGATAACTGAAGTTTACCTCTTCTGAGCAGGTAACATCAGTTATTCCCGCCTTAACTGTTTTGAATATGCTGTTATGTAGTCATTAATTAGGATGACGTTTCTCTATTTTTAGCTTCAATTACTCGATGAAATGAGGCTGCTGATTTTCAATCGGTGCCGCGAATCTTTATGCGTCAAGCATTTAGAGTTTGATGTAGATGGCTTATATTATAATTTCTAAGAGTTGGGCTGTCAGGTTTCGATGCCTAAAAGACGTTGCGTGCTAAAACAATGCAGCAGGGAAGAAATAGCTTGCTGGATAGAAAATAATAGATAGCGGCATAGGAAGCCTGTTGAGAGTTGCTTTGTAGAGCTTGGATGTAGGTGCTAAATTCTTTCCGTGGGTTTCAATACAAGCTTTTTATCAAGTTGCTAATCATTTTTACTATAAAAAGGAATTTTCATGCCTAACCTGTTTTTCTCCTATTCGCACAAAGATGAAGAGCTTCGCAATGAGCTTGAAACACATCTCGCGATGCTTAAGCGTCAAGGCAAAATTACCACCTGGCATGATCGGCGTATTACCGCTGGTAGCGATATAGACTCATCCATTTCATCAGAGCTTGAAAATGCCGACGTTATCTTGCTTCTAATAAGCGCGCACTTCCTGGCGTCTGACTATTGTTATGACATTGAAATGCAACGAGCGCTTGATAAACATAGCGACGGCACAGCCATAGTTATACCGGTTGTTCTACACCCGTGCGACTGGCACAGTGCGCCTTTTGGTGAGCTTAGGGCGACACCTACCGACGGTAAGCCAGTGTCGATGTACGCAAATATGCATGAGGCATTTTCTATTGTTTCGAAGGACATTCGGGACGCTCTGGAACAGTTTCCAACCCAAGAAAAAGCGTTAAAGCCCCAAGTCGCACCAAAAGAGGGTAACGGTGTGATTGATTCGCATCCACGTTCAAGTAACCTTGCCATTAAAAAGCAGTTTAACGACCACGACCGTGACGTTTTTCTGGAAAACAGCTACGAATATATAGCACGGTTTTTCGACGGCTCACTTGATGAGCTTGCAATACGCAACTCACAAATCCAGACACGTTTTAAAAGGATGGATGAAACCAGTTTTACTGCGTCTATATATTTAAACGGAAATAAAGAATCAGCTTGCTCAGTATGGTACGGCGGTAGTGAATTCGGCAGCAGCAGAAGCATTAACTTTTCACACAACGATTCTGGCAGATCCAACTCGTTCAATGAAATGGCAACCGTTACTGACGATGGTTACATCCTGAAGCTATGCACTATGGGTATGCAATCGTTCGGACAAGACAGAGATAAAGAGCTCACCCAACAAGGTTGTGCGGAAATGTTCTGGGGATTGTTTATTCGTAATCTCCAGTAAATTTTTTTGAAAAATGACCACATAACCACATACCTATCAGGGAGAGAATTATGATTCGGATTAGTATTAACGGCGAAGAAAAGAACGTTGATGAAATCCATGAAAACTGGATCCACAACACAGTTAGAGAGCTGCATGCTCAAGGCACATCTGTTTGCGTAATAATCCGAATCATCGAGGGAGACGTGAACCTGGCTTTACCTGTGGGAGATTGTAAAACGAGTCCAGGACGAGCCCCCGAACCGAACTCACACACGAAAGATGTTCTGGCGTATTGGCGTAGAATGAAGGTATCAGAACTGCCGATAAATACTGGGAAGATAGTCGCGTTTCTAAAGCAGATGAAGAAGCTTTGACATGCATCCCAATGCTAACTGAGACTTTTTTAGAATGGACTATGTATATTTTGAGAGAATACGTGAGTGAACGTTTTGACGTTAGCAAAAAATAAAATGACCTCGCTGTTGCAGGTGAAGTATGTGACAGATCAAAGAGCCATTTATGGTGTTGTGAGGCATTTGAACGTTTCTGTGAAAGAAGGTGAATCTACACACAACTTCAACGTCGAAGAGTCAGATTCCGAACAATTTCAAGCGACTTTAGATTGGGCGGCATCGTCTAATGTAGAGATTATTAAGTCGAGTAAGTGTTGCGAAAAAGAGCCATTTCAATGGCATGGAGGGAAAAGGCAGCTTAGTAATAATGCCTCATTGTGGCGATACATGGGGTTAGCAAAATTTTTGTCACTTATATCCTCTAATGGAATTTGGCTTTCCAGATTGGATCAGAACTGGGCGTTGGATCCGCTGGAAGGAAAGGTTCCTCGTCTCTCCCTTATCGATGAGGAGGAGCAGATCCTTAATACTTCTTGGGCTCCTCAGTACATTGGAAAAGAAAAACATCAATTCGGTGGTCAACCTGAACTGGGTATGACCGAGATACCTCGGGATTTAATAATCAAGTCACAAATTGAAATGAGTAAACAATTAGCCGAGGTAACTGTCTATAATTCATATGTGTCTTGTTGGAATCAAGATGAACGCGAGTCATATGGTATGTGGAAAGCTTACTGTGATAGTGACAATAGCGTCGCGGTAAAAACTTCCGTAGGCAGACTGATTGATTCCATAGGGAAGAATAAAGATTTCACTTTATCCGGAGGGATGATTCAATATTTGGATCATGAGTCCGAGCGGCCCGCTAGCTCCAGTTTTTTTAACTCACATGTGTTTTGCAAAAGCTACCCATATAAATTCGAGAATGAATTCAGGCTTTGTTTTACCGACCATGGTTTTGTTTCTGAACTGATGGGTTCTGAACAGCCATATGCAACAGATGGCCAACTCATTAAAAGCAACATTGAACGATACCCCATAGGCGTAAACCTACCCCTTGATTTAAGTATTCTGATCGCAGAAGTAAGAGTATCACCCTATGCTGCCCCTTGGCTGCAAGATACTCTTGTCGATCTCATGGAAAAGTTTAGTACAAGCGAAAACCAGCTTAAGGAAAAGCCTGTGGTGCCTTCCACTATGAAGTAGAGTAAATACATGGACGAATGGCTGAAAATTTTACCTTCCTTTTTATCTGCAGGAGCAAGCGTGGCAGCCGCTATAACTGCTATTTTTGCACTGAAAATAACCAGGGAATCAAAACTTCTTGCAACGCGCAGCGCACTGGCAACACACCACAGTTCTGCGGCTCTGCAGCTCACGCTCGCTGTTGAAGAGTTAAAACCTCATATATTTAAAATTTCTCAATTTGCCTATGACAGCCTTGTAGACTGGACCAGAGAAATACAGAAGTACGACAATCGTTCCTTTGCAGGTAAAGACCCACGCCCTTTAAGGCATGTTTTATTCGATACTGCTGAAATGTTAACCAGCCACGCTCAGGCAGCAACGAATGGTTCCGGCTACATTCATAATGTGATGTTTGAAATTGTTCGTAGTGGTGGGCCAATATCATCCGAGGGTGAGTTTGAAGAGTTGTTAAAGCAGGCAGACCATTGTTGCTCAAGCTTTGAGAGTGTTTTTGGACAACCTTCGCCAAAAGAGAAAATAAATGATGCCAAGGCGTTTAGATGGTCGTTTTTTCAGTGTCATGCAAGGGTGTCTCCCCATCAATGGAGTGAAACATGGAACAGAGCCTGGTCTGAAAACGGCAGGTTGGCTCAACTGGAAAAAATGCTTATATCATTCAGACCTGAATTTGAACGGGTGAAGAGGAGCTTGCTGATTGAAGAGTCAAAGCTCGCTAACACCGTTTTTCCGTTGGAGCAGAACGGGCAACTGTTTTCAAAATTCAGGTCCCTAAAGAAGGTTTTGAATACTCTGTTGATTGATTGCGATTTAGACAAGCTATCATTTTACCGAAATAGCAGTGCAGATGATGATCCTCTGGAGCTTGTATTGTATACGTTTGGAGCGATGGAGCTACTGAGTCAACTGGAAGATGATATATGCAGTATTCAGGAGTGACTAAATGTCTTGTCAGACAATATAGAATAAAAAAGGCGATTCAATAAGGTTGTTTGGAATAGTACGTAGTAATAAAGCTGAAGTAACCGGGTGTCAGTGGTGTAACTCACTGCGCTAGAAGATATTTTGCATCGGTGTTGTTGTTAAGGTTAAGAATACAGTCAAAATCTGCACCTCAGAGACTGTGAAATATTTTGTGTAAATGGCTGATTGCACTGTTAAATCCGATCTTGGTACATGATCTCGAATTGCGCCATGGCCGGTTTCCAGTTGCGTATGGGCATCGTCCACTTTTTCGAAGCCTGATGCAAGGCTAAGTACAGCACCTTCATGACGGCTTCGTCATTCGGGAACGAGCGGCGGGTCTTGGTGATTTTACGCAGTGACGCGTTCAGCGACTCAATCGCATTGGTGGTGTAAATGGCCTTGCGTATCTCGGCCGGATAATCGAAGAATACGCATAAACGTTCCCAGTTCGCTCGCCAGGAGCGGCTGATAGTCGGGTGTTCGCAATCCCATTTTATCGCGAAGTCTTCCAGCGCTTGCTCGGCTTCAGCGCGAGTGGACGCGCCATAAATAAGTTTTAAGTCTGCCGCGATGGTCTTGCGCTGTTTCCAGTTCACGTAG
>NZ_BMXP01000017.1 GCF_014651815.1 Alteromonas halophila
GATCAACTGCTTGTAACTCATGGTGATTACTTCTGTTTGTTTGGCGACTACAGAGTACCACCAACAGGCAGTTGATCTCTTCTCGCCGTTTAACCATGAGTGGTGCACTTATTATCTGAATTCGGGCTTACTCTTCCCGTTTTTTTATGCCTTCAAGATGAAAATCCAGCGCTTCTGACGAGATAAGGATTTCGCGCACCGACATCCACAATGAATACAAAAGAAATATCAGGCTGGTGGCAAACAGCCAGTTTCCGGCCTGCTGGTAGGTCAGGTAAATTGCCAGCATCGCCACCGTGCACAGAAAAAAACTGCCGACACCGGCAATTTGCATGCGCTTGATAAGCTGAATACGCAACCGCAAATTTTTTATCTGTGCCAGCGTGTTTTCATCTGAGCCGGCATATTTAAAATTACGAATAATGGTGGCCAGTGTCAGAAACCGGTTGGTGTACGCGAGTAACAACAAAGAAATGGCCGGGAACAACATCGCAGGTGTTGCGATATCGATTTTCATAAAATGCCTCGTAGTATGGCTTCAGTTCTGAAATGCGCAGTGTAGCAGACCGGGCGGCTGATTGGAGCCTGACGCTTTACATCATTTCCTTTGGCAGCTTTTCGACCGGCAATGAAGTCGCATTCCAGCCCAGCATATCTCCTTCTAAGTGACTGACCTTATTGAAGTCCTTTGCCTGAAGCTGTTTCATTGCCAGTTTTGCGCGGCGTCCGGAGCGACAGTAAACAATTACCGGTTTATCTTTATAGTCATCAAGTTCAGCCAGATATTCGTCAATTCGGTCGTGCGGTACATTGATCGCGCCTGGAATATGACCTTCCCGGTACTCCTGCTCAGAGCGGACATCAAGCAGCAGCCATTCGTTATTTTTCACCCGCTCCAGCAGATACGGAGACGCAGACACACTGTCCGGGGGCTCGGCACTGGCCGTGCATTGTACAGAGGCCAACAGGCCCAGCGCCAGTATGGATAATAGTAATACTGCTAAATATCGCATCGTCAGCCTCCGGTCAGTGAATAGGCTTATCATACCTTTTCATTTGGACTAACACCATCAATCGTGGCGGTCTCTTTTATTTCGATAGGGCGCGAGGGACGCACACAGCTTGCTTAGCTCAGCGGGCAGGCGCAATGTGAAACGGCTGGTGATATCCGGGTTAACTGTAATCAGTGGTGCAGTGAGAACCTTACGATGCGGTGCCCAGAAGGTCTGATGTTCTGCCTGGTCTTTGTTTGACGCGGCAATCAATACATCGGGCTGGCGCTGAATTACCTGTTGCAGACTGACCTGCGGGTAATCTGCCGGTGAGTCGGCAAAGATGGTCGTGGCGCCACAGATATTGAGCAGCTTATTCGGCCAGGCACTACTGCCTATACTCATTAGCGGCGCGGTCCAGCTGTAATAAAATGCAGCCATGGGCGATGCTGTCTGGTAGCGGTTGCGCAGACCGATCAGTGCTTGCCGGAAGTGCTGAGTGAGCGGTATCGCCTGATTTTTAACGCCAAGGCGCATGGCCAGTCGCTCTATTTCGCTGGCAATGTCGACGGGCTGGTCGATGCGTGAGACAAACACGTCATAACCGAGTGACTGCAAACGGGCGATATCCTGCGGGCGGTTGCCGCCCTCCCATGCCAGTATCAGGGTTGGGTCCAGCGTCGCAATGGCCGACAGATCCGCACCCTGGTAATCAGCGACACGGGGAAGTTTTTTTGCTGCTGCCGGATAATTACTGTAGGCACTGACTGCCAATAATGCGTGTTCTTGCTCCAGACTGTACACCCACTCTGTCAGGTGCGGCGCCAGACTGACAATACGTTCGTTGCCTGCCTGCGCTGACAGCGCAGCAAAAATCATAAGAAGGAAAAGCGTAATCTGGCGCATATCACGAAACAGTCAGTTGTGGGTTGAGCGCCGCCATGACCAGCATGCCAAGCGACACCAGTGTGACGAGTAAAATCATGGCACGATAAACCGCCCGTTTGGCGTACACCATATCCGAATAGCGAACCTGTCGCGAACCGCCAACCCGAACCTGATTCAGTCGCTGCTTACCATAGTATGCCGGGCCTCCAAGCTCAATCCCCAGTCCGCCGCCAAACAGCGCCAGCAAGCGCGAGGTCATATCTTTTGCCCGCGCATCGTTCATACTGCGAATTGCCTGCGGCGCATGACTGACCATCAGCATAATCACCGCACCGAAAAGGGCGGGGAAAAAACGAAGCAGGCGTACCAGCGCCCGGACAGGGCGGCCAAACAGGCGGTAACGGGGAATGCGTGTGTACCATTGCCAGCTAATATCCAGTAACAGGCGGTAGACCAGCGCAGCGACCGGCCCTGCTGCGATAAACCAGAAAATGACACCGCAATACAGGTAGTAAAACTTGAGAAGTAGTGATTCGATGGCAGCTTTGGCGATACCGACATCGGTGAGGGTATCACAGTCGCGGGCTACCATGGCCGCGACATTTTCTCGTGCCAGCATTTTTTTGTGCTGACCAATAGTGCGCAGCACCTGTTTGTACTGATAGCGAACCTGATGAAAATCCAGTACCACGACCATAATTATCGCGTGAAAGAACAGCGGGTACTGCGCCATGGAAACCAGGATCGCAAGTGCGACGCTGATCGGCGCGACCAGCATAAACGTGCCAAGTGAGCCAGATATTTTGTGCTGAAGCGGGCCGTCGCTGGGTTTGGGGCAGACCTTATGAGCCATTCGTAATGCCAGATATCGCATCAGCGTCAGCGGATGGCTGGCTGGCGGCCAGCGCCAGAGTGCATTTAGCAACACGGCAAAAAGCAGGATCCCCAGCGACTGAATCGTCGCGTGGTTGAGCAACGCCTCCATGGCTTAGTGACGTTGTGCCAGCGCGCCAATCATGCCCATCACCAGCTCAGCGGAGTGTCGCGCCGCGGTTTCCAGGTATTCTTTAAAGCTAAGCGAAGACGTTTTGCCGGCAATGTCAGATAGTGAGCGGATCACCAGAAAAGGCACATCCAGCATATGGCAAACCTGACCAATCGCTGCACCTTCCATCTCCACTGCACTCATGGCAGGAAAGGTAGCTTTCAGGGCGGCAACCGCTTCGTCGCTGCCGATAAAGGCATCGCCTGTACAGACCAGCCCGCGTTTTGACTGAATACCACTGATACTGTGAGTGGCCGCTTCAGCAGCATTGATAAGCGTCATATCGCAACTGAAAGACTCTGGCATGCCTGCGGGTTGCCCCAGCGCATAACCAAAGTGGGTGAGATCGACATCGTGGTGCATGACTTTGCCCGCAATTACAATATCACCAATGTTCAGATCGGTATCAAAACCACCTGCTGAGCCGGTATTCACCACGGCATCCGGTGAGAATCGTTCAATCAGTGCCGTCGTAGCCAGCGCCGCCGCGACCTTGCCAATACCACATTTCACTAAGACGACGTCGAGGCCATGCAGGGTACCTTCAAAAAAAGTGAGGTGCTTCCAGGTCGTCGTTGTACAGTTTTCCAGGGATGACTGAAGCAGCGCAATTTCCTCTTCCATTGCGCCAAGAATACCAATTTTATTCATTAATCCATTCCTGCGTGTTCACCCAGAGCATGGGTAAATTCAAAAGACGTAAAACGGCAATTGTAAAGGGAATAGGAGTAAACTGACAGAGGAAAAAAGTCAGCCTCCGGGGGAGAAGGCTGACCAAAGGTGCGGAAAGATTCCGCTGCGCTAAAGAAGATACGAACAAGCCTGCCGCCGCTCAGTCTAAGCCGAAGCGGGGGTTACGCTGCCTGAGCGCGACTGGAACGCAGGGGCCGGGTAGGGCGTTTAGGCGTTTTTGGGTTATGAGTAGGCGTTTGAGCCAGTTTTTGCTGAACCCGGCGATAAGGGATCAGTTTGTTTTCCAGGCATTCGCGAATGTCTTCCACACTGTAGCCTGATTTCACCTTAATACGGGCATGGGGGACGCCTGCGGCATCCAGCGCACCGGTCACAAACCAGTCTTTTTGCGTTTTATAGCCGTCCTTGCCCTGTGAATGCACCAGATCGATAGCGAGAATGGGGCGCATGTCTTCGCGGTCGCACAGGACAAAGTCCAGTTGCCGGGCGGCCGCGCGGGATAACGCCATGCTGGCCTTTTTTTTGTTAGCCTGCTGGCGCACGGTGATCACATCACTCAACCGTACCCGGCATACGATACGAAATTCCTGACCGACGGCCTGCTCAATCAGTTTCAAAAAGGTATGTTCGACCGGCGTAAATAACTGCGGCTTCTGCCGAAAGGGAAACGTCACACCATTATCTGACAGCTTCATGGCGCCTACAGCCACCACCATCAGTAACATCATTAGAATAATTGCCAGTTCCATCGTATTCCTCACATAATCAAATCGTCGGAAGCGTCAGAAAAGTGACACTTTGCCTACGGGTGCTGAACTCGACAGAGGTTTTGCAAGGGCAGTGCCACCTTTATCGTGGCGCCCGCCGGGAGAGGATTAACGGTTCTGGCTTACCAGAATATCGACCTGCGAACCGCTCTTATCTGGCGACACCACAATGCGAATAAGGTTATCTTCAGACAGCAGCAACGTGCGCTGGTTAACTGGTGACTGGGCGTTAAGGCTAAGGTTACGCTGGTAAAAGTCGATCACTGCCTGAGTCGATAACGGCGTGTAATAGACAAGGCTGGCCGGCGAGTCAGCTGTTTGTGCTGCACGTGCAGACAGCGGCGTGCTGAATGGCTGACACAGGCTCGCATCTTCCGGCAGAGGGATATCGTAAAAGGCCGTCTTGCAGACGCTGACGGGCAGGTCTGTAGCCGTTGCCCCGGTAACCTCAGCAGCGTGTGCTGTCAGGCTGGAAACCGCAAACAGCGCAGAGAGTGTGACAGCGCGACAAAAAAATGACATAGCAGAAACGCGTGTTGTTAACTGTTAAGCGTATAGTAGGCCGCCCGTTGGCGCAGCGCAATTGTGGTTGTCTGAATTTGGGTATGTAATTAATCAGGTAAGTATCACAAAAGCAGGGCGACGGCGATTCGTCGCCCTGTGATTACGGCATGCTATACGCCAAGGTAATCCAGCATGCCTTCTGCAGCTTTACGGCCTTCATCAATAGCGGTGACCACCAGGTCACTGCCACGGACCATATCGCCCCCGGCAAAGATTTTCGGATTCGCGGTCTGGTAGGCAAACTTCGCTTTGGATGGCGCAACCACGCGGCCTTTGTCATCCAAAATAATGCCATGGTCGGCAAACCAGTTGGCCGGGCTGGGCGAAAAGCCAAACGCGATGATCACCGCATCGGCGTCAAGCACATGTTCGGAACCTTCCACTTCCACCGGACGACGACGGCCATTGGCATCTGGCTCGCCCATTTCGGTACGGATAAGGCGTACGCCGCAGGCATTGCCCTCGTCATCTACCTCAATGTCCAGCGGCTGTAGATTGAACATGAATTCCACGCCTTCCTCTTTGGCGTTGACTACTTCCTTACGCGAGCCTGGCATGCTCTGCTCATCACGCCGGTAAGCGCACACTACGCGCTCAGCGCCCTGACGAATTGAGGTGCGAACGCAGTCCATGGTGGTGTCACCGCCACCCAGCACCACCACGCGCTTGCCTTTCATGTCGACAAAGTCGCTGTCGGATTGTTTTAACCCCATGACCCGGCGGGTGTTGGCCACCAGAAACGGCAGCGCTTCATACACGCCATTAACCCGTTCATTATCGAATCCGCCCTGCATGGATTTATAGGTACCCATGCCCAGGAACACGGCATCATGTTTTGCCATGATGTCTTCAAAGCTGATGTCTTTGCCAATTTCAGTATTAAGCACAAACTCAATACCCATTTCGGTGAAGATTTCCCGACGCAGGGTAACCACTTCCTTCTCAAGCTTGAAGGAAGGAATACCAAAGGTCAGCAGGCCGCCGATTTCTTCATACTTATCGTACACAACCGGCTTTACGCCGTTGCGCACCAGAATATCGGCGCAGGCCAGCCCCGCAGGGCCAGCACCAATGACTGCTACCTTTTTATCGGTCCAGATCACATCTGACATATCCGGGCGCCAGCCCATTTTAAAGGCTTCATCGGTGATGTACTTCTCAATACTGCCGATGGTCACCGCACCAAAGTCATCGTTAAGGGTGCAGGCACCCTCACATAACCGGTCCTGAGGACATACCCGACCGCAGACCTCGGGCAGACTGTTAGTCTTGTGGGACAGTTCTGCCGCTTCCAGAATGCGGCCCTGGTTCGCCAGATCCAGCCATTGCGGAATATAGTTATGAACAGGGCATTTCCATTCACAATACGGATTCCCACAGTCCAGACAGCGATCTGCCTGACCCTCAGTCTGAGACTGACTGAGCGGCTGGTATATTTCGGCAAACTCCTGCTTGCGCACAAAGATGGGTTTTTTAGGTGGGTCGATGCGCTCGACATCGACAAACTGATATACATTCTTTGCCATAACGGTATTCCCTCCTACTGCGCCTGTACACGCAGCTCATCGCTTGAACGACTGATGTGACCCAGGAGGTTTTTCACATCACTGGTTTTAGGTTTAATCAACTTAAACCGCGACAAGGTTTTATTAAAATCGGTCAGCAACGATAACGAATGTTCACTGCCTGTTTCTTCATAGTGCTGGTTAATCAGCCCGCGCAAATGCTCAACAAGGATCATCTTATCCTCAATCGGCATGACCTCGATCAGTTCCGGGTTGACCCGGTTGTCCAGATCGTCGTTGTCATCCAGCAGATAGGCAAAGCCCCCGGTCATACCGGCGCCAAAGTTAACGCCTACCGGACCCAGCACTGCGACAATGCCACCTGTCATGTATTCACAGGCGTTGTCACCGGTGCCCTCGACCACGGCAATCGCGCCCGAATTCCGCACTGCAAAGCGCTCACCGGCACGGCCCGCAGCGAATAACTTGCCGCCGGTTGCCCCATACAGGCAGGTATTGCCCATGATGGCACTTTCAGTTGCCGTAAAGCTGATGCCCTGTGGCGGATAGATAACCAGCTTGCCGCCGGTCATACCTTTACCTACGTAGTCGTTAGCATCACCTTCCAGGCGCATGTGCAGCCCTCCGGCATTCCACACGCCGAAGCTCTGACCGGCGGTGCCGGTAAACTGAATCTCAACGGGCATATCTTCCATGGCATGGTTGCCGTGGTGTCTGGCAATCTCACCGGACGCCAGTGCGCCCACCGAGCGGTCTGTGTTGCGGATGGGGTACGCCAGGCTGATGCCCGAGGCACGCTTAATGGCGTCGCCAGCGTCTTTCAGGATCTGCGCGTTGAGCTCGCCTTTGTCTGCAGGTTCATTGGTGGTTTGCGAGCAGAACAGACGGGTATGATCCCCGGCTTTGGGCGTAGCCAGAAGCGGTGACAGATCCAGTTTGTTTTGCTTGGCGGAAATACCGTCGAGTACCTGTAACAGATCGGTGCGGCCTACCAGTTCATCAAAGGTACGCACACCCAGCGCGGCCATAATTTCGCGCACTTCCCGGGCAATAAATCTGAAGTAGTTCATTACCATTTCAGGCAGACCAATGAAGTAATCATCACGCAGTTTCTTGTCCTGCGTAGCGACACCGGTAGCGCAATTGTTCAGGTGGCAGATACGTAAGTACTTACATCCCAGTGCGACCATCGGGCCGGTGCCAAAGCCAAAGCTCTCGGCGCCCAGCAATGCGGCTTTCACCACATCCAGACCAGTTTTAAGGCCGCCATCGGTTTGTACCCGCACTTTATGCCGTAAGCCGTTTTCAATCAGTGCCTGCTGTGTCTCAGCCAGACCCAGTTCGAACGGGCTGCCAGCATATTTCACCGAGGTCAGCGGGCTCGCACCTGTGCCACCATCGTAGCCCGACACCGTAATGAGGTCTGCATAGGCCTTGGCCACACCGGTGGCAATAGTGCCAACACCTGGTTCTGACACCAGTTTGACCGAAATAAGCGCGGTAGGATTGACCTGCTTTAAGTCAAAAATAAGCTGGGCCAAATCCTCAATGGAATAAATATCATGATGCGGTGGCGGCGAGATCAGGGTTACACCCGGCACCGAGAAGCGTAGTTCGGCAATATACCGGTTAACCTTGTCACCGGGTAACTGGCCACCTTCGCCGGGCTTCGCGCCCTGTGCCACCTTAATTTGAATGACGTTGGCATTGATCAGGTAATGCGGTGTTACGCCAAAGCGCCCGGATGCTACCTGCTTAATTTTCGAGTTTTTCTCGGTGCCAAAACGTGAGGGGTGCTCGCCTCCTTCACCGGAATTTGACTGACCACCCAGACGGTTCATGGCAATGGCCAGTGCTTCGTGGGCTTCCGGGCTTAACGCACCAATCGACATAGCTGCAGTATCAAAGCGGCGGAACAGGCTCTGGTCCTCTTCCACGTCGCTGATATCAATGCCTTTCTCGGGGTATTTGATGGCCAGCAAATCACGCAGGTGTGCCGGCGAACGGTCATTCACCAGGTTAGAGAACTGCTGGTAATCACTGTATTCGCCGGACACCACCGCACGTTGCAGTGAGGTGACCACGTCTGGGTTGTAGGCATGGTACTCACCATCATGCACATACTTAAGCAAGCCACCATGTTGCAGCTTCTTGCGTTTCAGCCAGGCGATGCGGTTAAGGTTAATAATATCCTGCTCAAAGTCTTCGAAACCGGCACCCTGAATACGTGAGGTCACGCCTTTAAAGCACAGGTCCATAACTGGCTGGTTAATACCCACGGCCTCAAACAGTTTGGCACTGCGGTAACTGGCCACAGTGCTGATGCCCATCTTCGACATGATCTTATACAGGCCCTTATTGATGCCCTTACGGTAGTTAAGGGTGGCCTGCATGGCACTGATATCCAGCTCGCCTTTATCAACCATTTGCTCAATGGTTTCATAAGCCAGAAACGGATAAATGGCGGTAGCGCCAAGCCCGATTAACACGGCAAAATGATGGGGATCGCGCGCCGAGGCAGTTTCTACTACAACGTTCGCGTCGCAGCGTAGCGCTTTTTCTACCAGACGGCGCTGTACTGCACCTACGGCCATGGCAGCAGGAATGGTCAGGCGGTTGGGTTTGATGTGACGATCAGAGAGCACCACAAAGGCTGCGCGTTTTTGTTTAACCAGGTATTCAACCTCGTTACATACGCGTTCAATGGCCTTTTTCAGTCCTTCCTCGGGCTTGTACTGCAACTCCACAACTTCGGAATAGTAGTTATCCGGGTTGAATTCGCGCAGTTGTTTTAAATCGGTATACATCAAAATCGGGGAGTCAAACAGCACCCGGTCTGCATACCCTGAGGTCTCGCTAAACACGTTCTGCTCGCGGCCAATGCAGGTGGCCAGTGACATCACGTGATTTTCACGCAGCGGATCGATGGGCGGGTTAGTGACCTGCGCAAACTGCTGACGGAAATAGTCGAAAATGGTGCGTTGCCGCGATGACATGACCGCCATCGGAGTATCATCGCCCATCGAGCCTACGGCTTCCTGCCCGTCTTTAGCCAGGACTTTGATAATTTGCTGGATTTCTTCATAGCTGTAGTTATACAGCTTGTGATACACCGCCATGGTGTCATCATCAAACACCCGCTGGCCAATCAGCGAGGCATCGCACTTTTCTATCGGCGTGAGTCGGCGGATATGTTTATCCAGCCATTCGCGGTAAGGGTGGCGGTCTTTCAGCTCGTCATCAATTTCATTTGAGCGCCACACTTTGCCGGTATAAATATCCACTGCCAGCATTTCACCCGGACCAACCCGGCCTTTTTCAATCACGTCCTGCTGCTTGTAGTCCCAGATACCAATTTCAGAGGCCAGGGTGATAAAGCCGTTTTTGGTAATAACGTAGCGCGCCGGGCGCAGGCCATTACGATCTAGGTTACAGGCCACGTGGCGGCCATTGGTTAGCACGATGCCGGCCGGGCCATCCCATGGCTCCATGTGCATGGAGTTAAACTCGTAGAAGGCGCGCAGCTCTTCGTCCATGGTTTTGTTGTTCTGGTAAGCCGGTGGTACCAGTAACCGCATGGCACGGAATAAGTCCATGCCGCCCGCCAGAAACAGCTCGAGCATGTTATCCAGTGACGATGAGTCGGAGCCTTCCAGGTTAACAAAGGGGGCTGCGTCTTTTAGGTCGGGGATCAGTGGCGTGGAAAATTTACCGGTACGGGCCAGGGCCCAGTCGCGGTTACCTTTAATCGTGTTTATTTCGCCGTTATGCGCTAAAAACCGGAATGGCTGGGCCAGCGGCCAGCGCGGCAGTGTATTGGTAGAAAAACGCTGGTGGAATACACAAATGGCGCTTTGCATGCGTTCATCTGCCAGGTCGGAATAAAAGGCCGGCAGGTCTTTAGGCATGACCAGCCCTTTGTAAATGGTGACCAGACCAGACAAACAGGCGACATAAAAGTCGGGATCCTGTTCCAGGCGTTTTTCGGCCCGACGACGAACCATATATAAGCGGCGTTCAAGATCACGCTTACGCCAGCCAGCCGGTGCGTTTACGAATACCTGTTCGATTTGCGGCACGCCGGTTAATGCCAGCTCGCCCAATACCGAGTGATCGACGGGAACTTCACGCCAGCCGACCACACCCAGTGTTTCTTTTTCCAGTTCTTCATTGATGACATCGCGGGCGGCTTGCGCCAGCGTTTCATCGCGGCTCAGGAAAATCATCCCGACACCGTATTTTTTACTCAGTTTCCAGCCATTTTCCTGTGCAATGGTGCGAAAAAAACCATCGGGCTTTTGCAGCAACAGGCCACAACCATCACCGGTCTTGCCATCGGCGGCAATACCGCCACGGTGCTGCATGCGGTCCAGCCCATGAATAGCGGTCTCCACTAATTCGTGACTGGCTTCCCCATGTGTATGAGCAATTAAGCCAAACCCACAGTTATCCCGCGAGTCATTGGGATTGTATAAAGTCATCTCTTAACTCCTTCAACCTTTGACTGGGCAAGGTATGTTGCATGTCGATGCGCTGCTTGATGCGTATCACAACAGTGTTCAGACGAAACCTGAGAGCCAGTTCTCACTTTACTCTCCACGTCTTGTTTTGTCGTTAGTTTTTATTTGAGGGTATCCAGTCGCGCCCGCATTTTTATGCATTATTGTTGAGCGGGCCGTACAAAATACCCAGAATGAAATATAAAATCAAACTGTAAAAAACATCCTATCGGCCACATTAAATGTTAAAAAAATAAAACATATATTGATCAGTTGGTTGGTTGATTTTTGTGGAGGTTTTAAAAAAGAGGGAACTTCCTTTATTTGGATAAAATTAGGATGTATATCCTAATTTTTATTTTGTTGAAGCTGCTTATTTTTGAATAAAAATGCCGATAATCCCGTGAATTATATGATTTGTAAGCGGTGACATCCGGTGCAGAACGACCGGGTGGCCTGCCTCATATCAGGCTGTCAGGGGCGCGCTGGCGCACGCTATTATGAGGTTGCAGTCAGGTCCGCTGTGCTGTGTTATTTTTAACTGGCACAAACCCTGATAGGATAACCTCAAATATTTCAGGTAGTTTGTTATGCACGCAGATCCTCCTAACGACTCATGGGCTATCCGCTTTGCCCAGTTTGTTCAGCGTTTTGGAACTTTGAAACTCAGTATCCTATTTGTCGCCCTGACGCTGGTGTTTACCCTTGGTGGCTCGTATGTCATTCGTGTCAGTCTTGGCTCGGAAGTAGAGCCTGATGATTTTATCAGTGCCGTGATACTGACCATGTTGTCAGCGCCCTGGGTGCTGTTTTTTTTCAGTGAGCTGGTCAAGCAGCTGGAAAACTCCCGCACCAACCTGAAAGAGGTAGTCAGTCAGCTTGAGCATTTGCGTGAAGAAGACGTGTTCCTGAATCGCGAACTGCAAAGCAATATCCGACAGCTCAATTACGAAATTGAACAGCGTAAACGGGCACAGGAAGATCGCGAGGCGGTGTTTGAAGACCTGGAAAAAGAAATAAAGAACAAGTCAGAACAGGAAGAGCAGGCCCGACGCCTGTCCACGTTGCTGCGGTCAATCATTGATGCCTCACCAGATCTTATCTATTACCGCAATGAAGAAGGGCGGTTCGCCGGATGCAACCGCACTGCGGAGCTGATGACAGGGAAAACCGAGCAGGAACTGCTGGGGCTGACCCCGACTGATGTGTATGAAGAAGACCTGGCTCGCCAGATAGTTGCCAGCGATCATGAAGTACTGGAAAGCAACGCCAGCATTACAGAAGAGTTATGGCTGCGCTTTGCCGATGGTCGCAGGCGCTACTTTGAAATGAAGCGCGTGCCGTTTTTCGACAACAATGGCAAACGCCTGGGCCTGCTATCGTTTGGACGTGATATGACCGAACGCAAACAGGCAGAGAATGCCGCTGCCAAAGCCAGCACCGATAAAACCCGCTTTATTGCGACCATCAGCCATGAGCTGCGTACGCCACTTAACGGTATTGTCGGCTTAAGCCGGATGCTGCGTGATAGCGAGCTAAGTCAGGAACAGTTCAGCTGGGTCAGCACCATTTACGCCAGTGCCATTACTCTTGGTAATATTTTTAACGACATTATCGATCTGGACAAACTGGATCGTGACAAGCTGGAACTGAGTCTGAAAACAGTATCGCTGAAAGACTTTACTGAAGAGCTAAGTAGCATCATTAAGCTGCTGGCCAAAGACAAGGACCTGGAGTTAAAAACCGCCATTAATGAGCCTCTTCCGCAACTGGTTGAAGTTGACGGCACCCGGCTTCGTCAAATCCTGTGGAACATTCTGTTCAACGCGGTGAAATTTACCCAGAAAGGCCATGTCAGCCTGTCGGTGTCTGCTACCCGCCCTGACAACGATAAGAGTCTGGTAACCTTTGTTATCGAGGATACCGGGGTCGGGATCCCGGAGGAAGAGCTGGATAAAATATTTGCCATGTATTATCAGGTTGATCATCCCGACCATCAGTCGGCAACCGGCACCGGAATTGGTCTGGCGATATGTAGGCAAATGGTCGACCTGATGCAGGGCGACATTCGGGTCTCGAGTCAGGTTGGCAAGGGCACCCGCTTTGAAATCGAACTGCCGGTACAAATCAGCCACAAACCCATGCAGCCGGCAGAGTTGCAGGTAACAGGCCTTTCAATATTGCTGGTTGAAGATATCGAACTGAATGTGATGGTCGCTAAGGCACTTCTGGAAAAGCTTGGACAGAAGGTCGATGTGGCGATGACCGGGCAGGAGGCGATCGATAAGGCCAGAGCTAACCATTATGATCTTGTTTTACTGGATATTCAGTTACCGGATATGAACGGTTTTGATGTAGCCAGTGTGCTGCATGAGGAGGACCTGGTCACCCAGACACCCATCGTCGCGCTTACTGCCAATGTCATCAAAAAGCGTGAGGAATATCTGCAAAACGGCATGGATGATGTGATTGCCAAGCCGGTGAAAAAAAGCAGAGTGATTGAAGTCTTTAACGAACTGTTCCATGCCCCGCCAGCACCGCTGGAAATTGACGGGAAAGTTGAGAAACCGGATCCGGAAAAAACATTAAGTAACATTTTAGATATGGAATTGTTGCAGATGCTGGTGGATACAATAGGGGAGGACATGGTGCGTGCCAGCGTCAAAGTCTTTCAGGATAAAATGCCAGAGTATATGGAAATCCTGCAACTGAGCCTGACGGCGGATGAAAAGTCGGAAGTGTGCTCTCAGGCTCACAAAATTAAAGGGGCGGCTGGCTCGGTAGGGCTGGCACGGGTACAACGAATTGCCAATCAAATTCAGCAGGGCGACCACCCAGCCTGGTGGCAGAACGTGCACGACTGGGTCGAGGAACTGCAAATGGCTGTGGCGCATGACATGCAATCGTTGCATGACTGGCTAAATCAGCAGGACATCGACGACTAGCAGTTTTGACGTCGCCTTAGGGTGATTACAAACAGGGACATGAACACAATGTCAGCACAACCTACATTCAGTAATGAGCCGGTAGCGGCGCACGCTATACCTGCGCTGACGGCGATAGCTTTTTCCGGAGTGTCGCCGTCTTACCGCACACTGAATATGTCGGTGGCCGCGTTGGTAATTGTGGTAGTAGCGGGCCTGATCACGGCCATCCGCTTTATTCCCTGGCTTACGTTACCGGAGCCCCTGATTGCGCTGTATCCTGTTGCGCTTGTTGCGGTGATGACTGTCGGATGTCTGTGGCTGGGCTATCACTGGCTTGCCGATCCCCGGGTGGGCTATGCGCTGCGCGAGCAGGATATTAGCCTGACGCGCGGGTTAGTTTTTCGTAAAGTGGTGTGTCAGCCTATTCTGCGAGTTCAGCATGTTCAGTTAAAGCGCGGGCCGCTGGACCGGCTTGCAGGTCTTGCCTGTCTTCAGGTGTTTTCAGCAGGCGGCGCAATGCATACTTTTGAGATTCCAGGGTTAGCGGTGGCGCAGGCGGAACAGATCAGGCAGTTTATTCTGGATCATAAAGACCTGAGTGCCAGGTAAGCCTATGGAACCGGTTACAGAGACTTCCACTGGTTCCCCCCAGGTCGATACGGGCGAGCACTGGCAACGACTGTCGGCAATTTCAATTCTGCACTTCAGTCTGGGGAACGTGAAAGACCTGGCGCAGAGTGCCCTTTATATTATTCCGGCACTGGCGGTAACCGCCAACGTCATGGATAACATCCACGGCGTATATGGCTACCTGATCCTCGCTGGCATTGTGCTGACCATGCTGGTCAGTGGTGTTCTGCATTTCTGGCTGTACCGCTTTCGTGTGCACGCACAGCACGTTGAAATTAAAAGTGGCGTGCTTAGCCGTCGCCATACCAATTTGCCGTTCTGGCGCATTCAGAATGTGAAAATTGAGCAACCGTTTTACTACCGGCCTTTTGGTTATGCCCTGGTGATCCTGGATACGGCTGGCAGTGCCAAAGAGGAAGCGGAAATAGTAGCGGTGCCACTGCATTACGCCTATGCGCTGAAAGCACAGGTACTCAGGCAGAGTCGCGACCCTGTCCCATCAGACAGTGCCGGGCAGGCAAAAACCGAAGAAGCACTATCAGATGATGAAGAAGTATTAAACCGGCGTACCATTGCCGACTTAGTGATCCATGGCATTACCAATAACCGGGTGTGGATCCTGCTCGGTGCCGCCGCGCCCTTTTATGACTCACTGGCCGGTTTTGTAGGTGACTGGTTAACGTCTCATGGTCTGAGCCTGACGCAGTTAGTGGACGAACAAACGATGGCCTGGTGGCAGGTGAGTCTGTATTCACTGATGATAGCAACAGTGGTAATGGCGCTCCTGGCGATGATTAGCGTGGGCGGCTCGTTGTTTACCTTTTATGGCTATACCTTAAGCCGTGACGGGGACCGGTATATTCGCCGCAGTGGCTTGCTGAATAAGCAGGAAGTCAGTATGCGCGCATCGCGCATTCAGCTTGTCTCAGCGAAACAGGACTGGCTGGATAAGATCTTAAAGCGGGTGAACCTGTACTTTGAACAAAACACCTCTGGGCAGACGCATAATCAGGAACTCACGTCCCCCAACAAGCTACTGGTGCCATCGGTAACCGAAGCCGAATGTGCAGAACTTGTCAGCGAGGTACTGCCGGACAATGCGCTTTACAACCAGCGCTACATTGCCATTAGCCGGCACTACCTCAGTCACTGCTTTTTACTGTGGGTGGCACCGACGGCTATAGCCTTAACCGTTTTTGCGGCAAGTATAATGAGTTACAAAGAGGTGGTGGTTATCGTCGTTGTATCAGCGCTGATAATGGCGTTACTGGTATTGCGCTGGTGGCGATGGGGCGTAGCAGAAGATGATACCTATGTGTATGTGCGAAGCGGCCGCCTGGGCGTTGACTACACCTGCTTTGAACGCGCCAAGGTGCAGCAGGTAGTGGTAAAGCAAAGCGTATTTATGGCGCGTAAACAACTCGCCAGTGTTCAGTTTGTGCTGGCCTCGGGCACAGTGACCGTGCCGTTTTTACCACAAACGCTGGCCTATCAGCTGGCCGATGACACCCTGTATACTGTGGAATCGACCCGCCGTTCGTGGATGTAAAGGTGGACGGGGAGCGTTGAGCGATAACCAGGCCGGCATCACTGCGAATACGGCTGTCTGCTCGAGACAAAGAGCAGACCCAAAACCTCCCAAAGATGGGCGCAAAAAGAGACTCGTAGTTGCTGGTTAGGTATTTGATACCTAGCTGACAAAAAAGAGAGCCTTGAACCGCGAAGGCTCAGCTTAGGGTTTAGCGCAGACCGCTATTTGCCTTTTGGCGGGTTGTTACCACGGCCTGGTCCAGATGGGTTTCCAGTTTTACTTGGCCAATTAGGGTTATTTCCCATAACTTACTCCTTGTTTTAAATTCGACCTTTAAAATTGAAGTGTTAGATTCAAGGCCGAAAATCATCTAACCATAGTGATGTGAACTAATTCATATGCGGACCGCTTTTCACATATGAACGAACCACTATTGTCATAGTATAGCTTTACTTTACTGAGGCGTTTGCAAAACAGGCAAAGAAAATATAAACCGAATATATGGAATGACTGTTGGCCAGAGCGCCAGCTTTACGTACGGAGCAACCATTAGGCAATAGGTTTCAGTACCACTCCAAAGTATGGTTATGATGCGTCTACTGTACTAGTGGCTGTAGTGGCATAGTGAATTTGGCCACCTAATTAGAGCTGCTATGATAGCAGCATAACAACATTAGGTGACAAAATGGCAAAGAAGAAAGGCCCGAATTTCAGCCCTGAATTCAGACTCGAAACAGC
>NZ_BMXP01000018.1 GCF_014651815.1 Alteromonas halophila
CTGTTTCGAGTCTGAATTCAGGGCTGAAATTCGGGCCTTTCTTCTTTGCCATTTTGTCACCTAATGTTGTTATGCTGCTATCATAGCAGCTCTAATTAGGTGGCCAAATTCACTATGCCACTACATTTACTTTGGTCTGTATATTTATATCTTATGATTCAATTACAAAACTTCTTAGTCAGCAAACTTCAAGCTGGAGCACTATGGGGTTAATCATTTTAGTTACTTCTTTGCTTATCAACCCTATTCTTATTTATTTCAAAAGAAAATATGGTCGTAAGCTGGACAGCCCAGCGTTACTTGCCGATGCCAAAGATACCTTTATCTGTTTATACCAGACTATCGTTGTTCTTGCTGGTTTGCTATTGGTAAATTGGTTAGGTTGGTGGTGGGCAGATCCTGTGGCGGCGTTGCTCATTGTACCTTATGCAGCAAAAGAAGGTTGGGAGGCCTACACTAAAGCAAGAGAAATCAACGTTGATAAGAAGTAACTGGCGAATACAATACTTTCTCTCAAAACTGACTTAATTCATAGTATAGAAACTATAATCGTTTTTTAGTTACTTAGATTTTTATCAGGTAATGCTGTTAACTGAGCAGATAAAACGAAGCGCCTAGTCTTCGGAAGACTACACAGAGTGTACGAAGCCATTTAGCCAATGTTTAGGATATAAAAATCAACAGGAATCCATAAAGCTTTTAACTGAATCAGGGTTAGATTCACATCGTGCGAAAGGAGGGGAAACATGAGTGAGTTTTTAACGCAATGGCAAGAGGCCGCCCACACTACTTTGGGCCTATTTTGGATGGCTTTTTGGGCCTTCGCGCTTGGTTACCTAATAAGCTCAATGATCCAAGTTTTTGTCACCAAAGAGAGAATGCAAAAGTCCATGGGAAAAACCGGACCCAAAAGCGTCGCATTGGGCACTTTCTTTGGTTTTATTTCCAGTTCCTGTTCCTTCGCGGCTTTATCAACAACGCGTGCTCTATTTGCAAAAGGTGCAGGCTTAATCCCTTCGCTTGCTTTCATGTTGGCGTCCACCAATTTGGTGGTGGAATTAGGCATAATCATTTCTATCTTTCTTGGGTGGCAGTTTGTTGTAGGAGAATATGTCGGTGGTATTCTACTTATCCTAGCCGTTTGGCTGTTGGTCAAACTGACGTGTAAAAAAGAGTTTGAGGAAAAGTCGCGAGAGCATGCAAAAAAAGCAGAAGGTGGCGATAACCAAGCGAATAGCAAGGAAAAAAGCTGGAAAGATAAAATAGTGAGTAAAGCGGGATGGCACCAAGTTGCTAGCCGCTACACGATGGAATGGAAGATGGTATGGAAAGATGTAACCATTGGATTCACTGTCGCCGGTATCATTGCGGTATTTGTTCCCACTGAATTTTTTCAATCACTTTTCATCGGAGCCGGGCAAGAATCGAATTCCTTTTTGCAAATTCTTGCGCAAACCATCGTTGGCCCCGTCGCGGCCTTTTTTACTTTTATCGGCTCCATGGGCAACATTCCGCTAGCGGCCGTGTTATTCGGGCAGGGGGTAAGTTTCGCTGGAGTAATGGCGTTTATCTTTAGTGATCTGGTGGTATTTCCAGTGTTGCGGATTCAGGCGCAGTACTATGGCTGGAAAATGGCCATTTATATACTGATTGTATTTCTATGTGCGCTTGTGGGCGTATCGCTCGTCATGCACTATGGACTCGATCTCTTGGGACACTTGCCTGATGCTTCAGGATTTCAGTCAATGACAGATCGTGAGTTTTTTAACATAGACTACACGTTTTTCTTGAACTTGCTCTTTCTCGCGCTAACCACCGCATTCATCGTTTGGCAGTACTATAAAAAAGAAAAATCGATGTCAATTAATCGAAGCCTTGGCGACTGGATACTGCTGTCGCTTTCAATTGTCGCGTATGGATGGCTTGCAATTGGTGTGGCTGTGCTTCCATTTTTCTAATCTACAAGCGCAGTTTTCTTAAATTGGGCGACCTGCATCGAGCCTACTTCTAGCCTCGTCTATACAGTCATATCTGAATTGCTGATAACCGTTGTGCTCAGTTAGTTTTTTTTGAGAGGGAATGCTCTGTATCATTTACACAAACACAAGTTTAGATTATCATGATAAGGTAATTTTAAGAGAACTGTATGTTTAAACCACTTTCAAAAGTCTTAGTTGTTGTTGCCATGCTTACTGCCTTTGTTGGGCAAGCATTTGCTTATACATCTATGTCTTGTGAAATGTCGGCAGATTCTCATCAATCTCATATGACTATGGAACACTCTTCAATGAAGTCTCATGAAGGTATGGAACATGGTGATATGAAGGCTAGTGCTTCAAGTTCAAAAGACTGCTGCGACGTAGACTGTATTTGTCCTGCAAATGCATGTACATCAGTCACATTTTTGAATTCAAACAATGGTTCACCTGATATTTTGGGCTTTACTGAAGCTATAGTGAACCAAGGCGCTGAACACCCAAAGTCAATGTCTACTTCCCTTTTCCGTCCACCAATATTTGCCTAACACAGGGTTAGTGCGTCCAAAATTTACGCACAGAATAACTTTTCTTGTTAATTAATTAAGCGCTATTGCGCCTATATTTTATCCAGCATTGTCTGGGGGCAAAATGATCAAATTATTTTTTAAGTTAGCGGTAGCTATACTGCTAATACCAGCGTTTACTCACGCTACCGAGCATAATCATGAAAGTCATGTCGAAGCAAAGCTAATCGAGTTATTAGTCTACAAAACTCCGACTTGTGGATGTTGCAAAAAGTGGATAACCCATATTGAAGATGAAGGGGTGATTGCGCACTCCAAAGATTACCGCAACATCTCCAATATAAAAACTAAGTACGGTATCAAACCTAATTATCGCTCTTGTCATACAGCCGTTACTAGAAATGGCTTTGCGTTTGAAGGGCATGTGCCTGCCAAATTCATAAAACAATTTTTAGCTGAAAAACACAACAACGCCATTGGTTTGTCAGTCCCAGCGATGCCTGTTGGCTCTCCGGGGATGGAAGTAGGTGAACGTTTTATGCCTTATAACGTGTTGATTCTATTTAAAGATGGTACTAGCGAAGTGTATGCAGAGGTGAAAACCTATGAGGAGCAATTCTAATGAAATTTGGAATTCCAAGTCTGTTAAAGATTACTGTTAGTTTAATGATCGGGTTTTCTGCATTTTATGCCCAAGCAGAAAAGATCATTTCACTTGATCAGGCGATAGCATTAGCACAGCAAAATGACCCTTGGCTGCACGGCAGCAAGTTGAAACAGCAAGCTGTTGAGTATAACAGTATAGCTTCTGGAACATTGCCTGACCCTATTATGTCTGTGGGCATGATGAATTTACCAACAGATACATGGAACTTAGATCAGGAAGGTATGACTCAATTTAAAGTTGGAGTTTCTCAAATGTTTCCTAGAGGAGATAGTTTGGAACTCAAACGACAACAGCTAAAAATCGAATCAACTAAATACCCGCTGTTACGCGAAAATCGTAAGGCGAAATTGAAAAGTGAAGTTTCCCAACTTTGGTTAGACGCTTTTCTAGCGCAACAAACCATTAAGTTAATCGAGAACGATTGGGAACTATTTGAGCAGATGGCGGAGATAGCAAAAGCCAGTTACTCAAATGTGATTGGAAAAACAAGACAACAAGATGTCATTCGAGCACAACTAGAAATCGTTCAATTGGAAGATAGGTTGACAGTCCAGAGGCAAAAATTAGAAACCTCAATTGCTCGTCTAAACGAATGGCTTCATCTTTATGATGACAGTAACTATGAAAAAGCGTTTGATTTTGACGCGCAACCAATGGCATTCAATGTCTCAGAAACTCTACCTGAAATTCGATTGCAAACCCCCGCATTTTTAAAGAAGGCTCATTATTCGCGAAATGCTCTGGCATTAGAATTAGAAAATCACCCTGCGATTCGCTCAATTGATGTTCAGAAAAAAGTGACTGAAACAGCTGTTGATATAGCCAAACAACAATATAAGCCCCAGTGGGGAGTAAACGCCAGCTATGCCTATCGTGATGATATGCCATCAGGAGATAATAGAGCAGACTTGTTTTCTGTTGGTGTGACGTTTGATTTACCGTTATTCACTGAAAATAGACAAGATAAACAAGTTGCCGCATCAATCGCGGAAACAGAAGCTGTCAGAACAGAGAAATTGCTGTTAACAAAACAAATGATTAGCGAAATTGAAAAAGAGCTAAGGCAGCTGAAAAGACTATCAGAAAGGCAGTCAATATATAAAGAACAATTGCTTACGCAAACCCACGACCACGCAGAAGCTTCGTTGACTGCTTATACCAACGATGATGGTGATTTTTCTGAAGTTGTTCGAGCTAGAATCGCAATGCTTAATGCCAGAATTTCCGCACTAAAAATAGATGTTGATGCATTGAAAACAGTAACTCGTATCAATTATTTCTTCGCACAGTCACATTCAAAATCAGCACCCGCACACACTGGTAAATTCGGAGAGAAATAATGTCATCTAATACAAAAATAATTATCGCGATCATCATTGGTGCAGCAATAGGTGCTGGGACATTGGGTTTATTCCTAAATCCTAACTCTGAAGGACCGAAAACAAATTCTGAAGAGAAAAAGCCGCTTTATTGGGTTGCCCCGATGGATTCTAACTACCGCCGGGACAAGCCCGGTAAATCTCCTATGGGGATGGACTTAATTCCTGTGTATGAAGATGAATCATCAACTGATGACTTCGGCCCCGGTGCTGTTAGGGTCGCTCCTCATGTGGTGAATAATCTTGGTGTTCGTACCGCACCTGTTGAGCTAGAAAATATGCACACTGAAATCTCTACGGTGGGTTATGTACAATATGACGAAGATAAACTAATTCATATCCACCCACGTGTTGATGGCTGGATCGAAAAACTATACGTTAAGGCTGAGGGTGACCCTGTAGAAAAAGGTCAACCCCTTTACAGCTTATATTCTCCCCAGTTAGTTAATGCTCAAGAAGAATTGTTAATCGCCTTAAAGCGCAATAACGGCTCGTTAGTTACGGCAGCTAAAGATCGTCTTAAAGCCTTACAACTTTCAGCAGGCTTGATTAAAGAACTAGAGCAAACAAAAAAAGTTCAACAAACAATTACCTTTTATTCGCCTCAAGCAGGTGTTGTAGATGGGTTAAAAATACGAGAAGGTTTCTATGTGAAACCGGGAGATACTTTGCTTAGTATCGGCAAACTTGACCAAGTATGGGTAGAGGCTGAAGTGTTTGAACGAGATGCAGCGCTTATCAAAGAAGGGTTGCCAGTATCGATGACTCTAGACTACTTGCCCGGAGAAGATTGGACAGGTGTGGTTGACTATGTTTACCCAGCATTAAACAGTAAAACTCGCACACTTAGAGTTCGCTTGAAATTTAGTAATCCTGATTTTCAATTAAAGCCCAATATGTTCGCACAAGTTTCGATCCATGCGAATCAAGCCGACAGTGCGATTATTGTTCCTAAAGAAGCGGTCATACGCACAGGCAAGCAAGACAGAGTCGTCCTCGCCTTAGGTGACGGACAGTTTAAATCAATTGAGGTAACTATTGGTCGAGTTGATAAAGATAGTATCGAGATTCTGAGCGGTTTAAATGAAGATGATGTTGTTGTTACGTCTGCTCAATTCCTAACTGATTCGGAATCAAGTAAGTCATCAGACTTTAAGCGTATGACACATGATGAGGTGCCGAACTCTATCTGGATGCAAGGTGAAGTAAACAGCGTCATGACAGGACATCGTATGGTCAATATTACACATGGCCCGGCTGAAGCTTGGGATTGGCCGGAAATGACAATGGACTTTAATGTGGCTGAGAATGTTGATGTTGACTCTTTAAAGTCAGGTCAATCTTTACACTTCGAGGTGTCTAAAACCGAAGATAGTGGATATGAAGTAACTGGTATTCATATCATGAGTCAGCCAGAAGTATCCTCTGCAACAGTCTCAGGTTTAATTAATGAAATAACCTTAGGCAATCGCACTTTCAATATTAGTCGAGGCCCAATAGAGAAGTGGGATAGACCTGCTGCGACGATGGATTTTATCGTCGCGGAAAATATAGAAATAGCTGACTTTAATGTTGGTGACAACGTCACTTTCACGTTTGAAGTGAGAGATGAATTGGTTATCACTGAAATTTCCCTTGAAGCAAATGAAAAAAACAGCGACGAACATGAGACAAATCATGAACAGAAAGCTGTTGTCGATCATTCGAACCATTAAATAGGGAGATTAGTAATGATTGAATCAATAATTAGATGGTCAGTGGGTAACCGTTTCTTTGTGTTATTAACCACGCTTATCATCGCATTTGGTGGAATATTTGCGTTAAAAAATACACCTGTCGATGCGCTTCCTGACTTGTCAGATGTTCAAGTAATTATCAAAACGAGTTATCCGGGACAAGCACCTCAGGTAGTACAAGATCAAGTAACTTTTCCTTTAACTACTGCGATGCTTTCAGTACCGGGAGCACAAACGGTTCGAGGTTATTCGTTCTTTGGCGACTCATATGTCTACATCATATTTGACGACGACACAGACCTTTATTGGGCAAGGAGTCGTGTGTTGGAGTATTTGAGTCAAGTTGCTTCGAGTTTACCAGATGCAGCAAAACCACAGCTAGGGCCTGATGCAACAGGTGTGGGCTGGGTTTATATATATGCGCTCACTGATAAATCTGGTAATCATGATCTTAGTCAGTTGCGAAGTATCCAAGACTGGTTTTTAAAATACGAGCTTCAAACGGTTCCGGGAGTTTCTGAGGTCGCTGCAATTGGTGGCATGGTTAAACAATACCAAGTTCAAGTTGATCCAGATAAGTTGCGAGCCTACGGCATACCATTGACTCACGTTCAAATGGCGCTGAAAAGAGGTAACCAAGAAACAGGTGCGTCTGTTGTTGAAATGGCCGAAGCTGAGTACATGGTAACTGCCACTGGCTATATTCAATCCGTTGGTGACATCGAAAAAATACCGTTAGGCGTTAATGAGCAGGGTACGCCATTGCGTATTGGCGATATAGCTGATGTTGGATTGGGTCCACAGATGCGCCGAGGGATAGCGGAGTTAAATGGTGAAGGCGAAGTTGTTGGTGGCGTCGTGGTAATGCGCTTTGGAGAAAACGCACAGCAAACAATTGACGGTGTAAAAGAAAAACTTGAATCATTAAAAGCCTCTTTGCCTGAAGGTGTTGAAGTTGTTCCTGTTTATGACAGATCTAAGTTAATTGAACGAGCGGTTAGCAATCTATCAGATAAATTGATTGAAGAGCTAATTGTGGTTGCACTAATTTGTGCGGCATTTTTGTTTCATCTACGTTCTTCCATTGTCGCAGTTATTACCTTGCCTTTAGGAATTTTGGTGTCTTTTATCATCATGTACATGCAAGGTATCAATGCCAATATTATGTCATTAGGTGGGATTGCAATAGCGATAGGAGCCATGACGGACGGTGCAATTGTAATGATTGAAAATATGCACAAGCACATGGAAGCTCTTAATAAAAAGGGCGTGCCATTGACGGATGAAAACCGTTGGCAAATTGTTGCTAAAGCTGCAAGTGAAGTTGGTCCAGCATTGTTTTTCAGTCTACTTATTATCACAGTGTCATTCTTACCAGTCTTTATTCTAGAAGCTCAAGAAGGAAGAATGTTTGCCCCTCTTGCATACACTAAAACCTATGCGATGGCTGCATCCGCTGGATTGGCAATAACTCTGGTTCCCGTTCTTATGGGATATTTTATTCGTGGAAAGATTATATCGGAAAAGAAAAACCCATTGAACCGCGTACTGACCGCTCTGTATATGCCTGTGTTAAGACAGGTTATGAAATTCCCTAAATCAACCATTGTAATTGCGTTATTGGTTACCGCCGTGGGTTTTTGGCCTGTTAATAAGATTGGTAGTGAATTCATCCCGCCATTGGATGAAGGTGACCTGATGTATATGCCAACAACTTACCCCGGCATATCCATTGGTAAAGCTCGCGAATTATTACAACAAACGGACAAGTTACTTCGCACAGTGCCTGAAGTCGAGACCGTCTTTGGCAAAGTTGGTCGTGCTGAAACCGCCACTGACCCTGCCCCTTTAACGATGATTGAAACATTCATTCAGTTGAAACCACAAGAGCAGTGGCGAGACGGAGTAACCACTGAAAGTTTAAAAGCTGAATTTGATGAATTGGTTAAATTACCCGGCTTAACAAATGCTTGGGTGATGCCAATAAAAACCCGGATAGATATGCTAGCGACGGGTATCAAAACTCCTGTTGGAATAAAGGTAGCAGGACCTGACCTTGATAAGATTCAAGAAATAGGTCAGCAAATTGAACAATTGTTACCAGCGGTAGAGGGAACAGCATCGGTTTATTCCGAGCGTGTAGCTGGCGGCCGTTATATCAAAATAGATATTTCTCGTGAAAAGGCGAGTCGATTCGGGTTAAATATTGCTGATGTTCAGCAGGTGGTATCGACGGCTATTGGAGGCATGAATGTCACTCAAACTGTGGAGGGACAAGAGCGTTACCCTGTCAATTTAAGATATCCACAAGACTATAGAGATTCGCCTGAGCAACTCGCTAGATTGCCTGTTATTACTCCGAATGATCAGCGTATCGCATTGGGAGATGTAGCAGATATCCGTGTTGAGAATGGCGCTCCGGGAATAAAAAGTGAAGACGCTCGCATTAATGGCTGGTCATTTATTGATATCGAAGGCGTGGATGTCGGGACATATGTAGCGAATGCTAAAGAGTACCTTGAGCAAAATCTAGAAATTCCAACAGGTTACTCAATCTCTTGGGCTGGGCAGTATGAATATATGGAAAGAGCAAAAGAAAAATTGACATTTGTTTTGCCCTTAACGCTAGCCATTATTTTGATCTTGCTCTATTTGAATTTCCGCTCGTTTAGCGAAGTAGCCATTATTGTCGTGACATTACCTATGGCAATGATTGGTGGCTTATGGCTAATGTATTTGGAAGGATTTAACTTTTCCGTCGCTGTAGGTGTTGGTTTTATTGCGCTAGCAGGTGTTGCCGTAGAGATTGGAGTCATCATGCTGGTTTACTTGAATCAAGCTCTTACAGATCTCAAGGAAAAAGCGACCGAGCGAGCAGAACAGATTTCTGACGCAGATTATCAAGATGCCTTGTTACATGGCGCTGGTTTGCGTGTACGCCCTGTCATGATGACCGTGGCAACAATCATCATCGGTCTATTACCTATTTTATATGGAACAGGCACTGGTTCGGAGGTCATGAGTCGCATCGCAGCACCTATGGTCGGTGGGATGACGAGTGCAGTGTTACTAACTCTCATTGTACTGCCTGCTATTTATTCAATTGTTAAAAAGAGAGAAATAAATTTCTTTAATCAAGAGTTATAAAAAAGCTAAATTTAGTCGTTAAACCATAAATTTTAAAAGAGGTAAATATGAAAGCATTAATCAAAATCTTAGCGGTAATCAGCGTTGTTATTAGTAGCGCTGTGTTCGCACACGTAAATCTTGAAAAAAGTTCGCCTTCGGATAATGCAATGTTAATGACATCCCCAGAGGAACTTACACTTAAGTTCAGTAAAGAAGTGCGTTTAGTCAAAGTATCGTTAAAAAATAAGCAGGGAAAAAAAGTAAAGTTTGGCTTTCAACCTTCAAAAGAAGCGAGCAGTGAATTCTCATGGAAGCTACCTCAGTTGGCTCCAGCCAATTACATCGTAGATGTCACTTTCTTAGGTAAAGATGGTCACAAGAAGAAGGACAACTTTGGCTTCATGGTTCATTAATTAAGTAGAGTAATCCCGAATTCAGATAATAAGTGCACCACTCATGGTTAAACGGTGAGAAGAGATCAACTGCCTGTTGGTGGTACTCTGTAATCGCCAAAAAACAAGAGTATTACCATGAGTTACAAGCAGTTGATCGA
>NZ_BMXP01000019.1 GCF_014651815.1 Alteromonas halophila
GCTGTGCGTCGTGACATCGAGACGTTTGGCAACATCTGCGACAGAATGACCACGGTCAACAACCTGCTTAACTGCTTCTTGCTTAAATTCTTCGGGGTAGCGTTTTCCGCTCATGAGCACCTCTCTATTTGAAGTTAGTTTATCTAACTAAGAGGTGTCTAGGAAATCAGTGGCGATTCATACTGAAGTATGCCAAATAGACTGATAATGGTTAAGGATACGCCAATGATCCAAATTGTCAGTGTCATTTTTTCCTCAATTCCTCCGGTGGCTTAATGAGATGATTATAGCTTGAGGTCGCGATGACAGCCACCTTCCACGAGCCAGCGTCGGCTCTAGAAATTTGGCATGCCAAATTTAAGTCATAGATACAGTGGCACAACCTTAAGCACTTTAAGAGATGGCCAGAGCTAGCATAGTATGGTAGAAGTCAATCTGAGGCGCTTATAGAGCAATACTCGTTTATTTTTAAGTCGACATGGAGGTTCGAATGTCCAAGGAGCTATATTTATTTTTAGGTGCTTTAGTAACCGCCCTAATTGGTCTACTGGTAGCAAGATTTACAAGTGGCGTTCAGCTAAAGATTGCAGAAGGTAATTCGGACAAAGACGTCCAGCTTCAAGAAGCTCGCCTTGCTGATGAAAGATTAAAAAGTGAGGTTGCGCTTGAGCGCAACAAACTTGAAACGCTACACAAAATCCTTTCAGTAATATCGTTTGAAAACTCACAAACGATGAGCTACATCCAGTCATCAGAAATCAACTTATTTGATTTTCGCAAGAGGTATATTGAAAATTGCGATCGCCTCCATGATGCATTAGCCATCACTGATTTATATTATCCAGGTATGTCTAAATCCATTAGAGATATATTTGCGGAAGCGAACAGCTTTTGGGGCTATCAAGAGGGAGTGATTCAAACTGATATTACAGAGAATGAGCAAGGCTGGCAGTCAAATATGTCAAAGGTGCTGAATGCTGGTCATGCAATAAACAAGCATGTTAGAAGCTTTCAATTTCAAATCGCAGAGCACGGCAAAGATTTAAAAAGAACGTTGAACCTAACAAGCCGCTGAATGCGACGGTATAGCGGGAACTAACCGAAGGAGAAATTGTTGCTCTTTAAATATCTACCCCCTGATAGAATTGATGTTCTTACATCAGGCCACATACGGTTTACTCAACCCGCGGATTTCAACGATCCATTTGAATTTCGGCCTGTCATTTCGTCTATTGCCTCTAAAGAAGAAATGGATGAGATAATTGAAAGAGATCTAAATGAAATTATTGAAGACGAACTTCAGAAAATTCCAGCGGCAGTTCGATGTCTAATATCTCCAAATCAATTGCAAAGAGCTACTCGAGTATTTTATGAAGAGTATTGGTCGACAATTAAAAATAACTTTAAAGAGATGGGTGGTGAAGCATCTAGAGTGTTTATGGACAAGGCTAATGAATTAATTGGCGTGCTCTCCCTTACAGAAAAAAGAGATAACTTACTTATGTGGTCACATTATGCAAGTTCTCATAAAGGTTTTTGTATTGGTTTTGATAGTAATTCACCTTTCTTTAAAAGAAAAAGAAGCGAATCTGACGAGTTCTATCACTTGCGGAAAGTCACATATAGAAAGTTGAGGCCCAATAGGACTGCATCACGATTGAGTGGTGTTGAGTTATTTCTTGTTAAGTCGCTCGCATGGGAGTACGAGCAGGAATGGCGAATGTGTGCCGTGCTTGAGGATAGCGAGAAATTCATTAATTCAGTGCCTTTTCCCATACATCTCTTTAAGTACCCAAACTCCGCAGTCAAAGAAGTTATACTAGGCGCTTGCATCGAAAGTGAAGTCAAAAGCCACATACTAGATGTGTTAGGAGAGGATTACCCGCACGTAATTGTTAAGCAAGCAAAGATATCGACTGAGGAATTTAATCTTGAGTACGTAGATTTAAATTAGTTTCGACCAGAGTTGACACAAATTTTTGAAAAAATAAGGCTTATCCGTAAGTTGCTACAAAGCCCCTCATTTCGTTTATTAGTTCGTCAATATTCACGAACGGGTTTAGGTAGTGCGGAAGTTGTTTGCCTTGTTCCGCAGCCTGATGTGAATTACGTCTAGTAATTGTAGCGCGTCTCATTGCTTTATCTAAACTATCTTTAATAGTCTCATATATTTGTGGTGTAGCTTTGTCATAATCTAATCCTAGTGCACTGAAGTGTTCTTTTAAATTGCTGTTTTTTATCAAGTCTGCATAAGAGCCATACTGCGCATCAGTTTGTTCAAAGTGCAGCAATAACCAATATTCAAAACAGATATTAGATATTGCAACACCGATATCGTTACTTTTTGCTAAATCGCTAGCATCCTTATGAAGTTGGTGAGGATATTTATTTACCGCCTCTCTATCATAAACAACCCAGACTACGTCGTTGGCGTGCCCCACTTTTCGTGACTGTGCTGCTGTTTCGACTATTTCCCTTGGGGTGTTCGGTTTACAATCTTCAACCACAACCAAATTTCGCTTTCCAGGAAATAGGTCATCAATCAGCGCTCTGAAATACTGTGGCTCCGTCTTTTCGCCCTCACAGAAGATTCTAAAAGTAGGCTTTATTGGCTCTTTATTCTTCTCACCTTTCCTTGGCTTAGGCATTTTCAATAGCTCCTATGATAGAAGCAGCGATATCCTTGTAGTGGATTTCTGGTATGCCTCCCAGCCTTCCCTCATGATACCATTTAGAGAAGGGGCTGTTATCTCGAAGTTCACTGTCAAAGTTATCTAGCGATCTAAATTCTGTACCTTCATTCTGGCATTTGTGGACTAAGTAAATTTGGTCCTTTCTTAGTTTGTCTTGTGCCATTAGCGAAACATCATGGGTAGTATATATGAGTTGGGCGCCACGTATATTAACATTAGGGTCATTGAAAAGCTTTATTACAAGTTCTGCAATATGTGGATGTAAGCTTGTTTCAATTTCATCAATGATAAGTGTCCGGCCTGTTAGTAAAACCATTGCGATAAATGGAATGAGCTTCAATATGCTTTTCGTACCATGGGATTCTAGGCTTTCTGGAAATTCAACCAGTTCTCCGGATTCATTTTTATGATAAAAAACAATGTCCTTAGTGAATCTACCTATAATTTTTTTCTTCAAGCTTTCAGGCATTTCTTGAGGAAGATGAAAGCCTTCATGAAGGCTTTTTTTCTTTACGTCAAAGCTATCAATTCCGAAGTCTGCTTTAGACAAAAATGAATTGACAAAACCTTTTACTTCTTCAATATTTTCCCAGTCGTTGACTGTAAAATCAGTGCCATTTTCTAAAATCAAAAGCCCACGATAAAAATACTTGTAAATGTCTCTTATAAATTTAGGAGACTCAGGGCTACTACCAGCTATCGACAGGTATGAGTTATTTTTGAAAAATGCAAAGGTGCGCTTTCCACCACGGAAAGTTTCACCTATTTTTAGCGAGTGCTCTTCGCCGATAGATTCTCGATGAAACAATGTTGAAGGTTTAGCTGTTTTGTAAACCTCCAATTTTTCGTATGTAATTTCAGTTTTATTAAATCTAACTTCATATCTATATCTATTATTTTTTACGATAAATTCGATATCAAAAGTCGTGTCAGAATTTTTGCATGAGTTTGATAATAGATAGGGCTGATATTGCTCTATATCATCTCCCTCTTTCCAGCCTTCGCTTTCCACGACGATATCTTTCAAAGTGTCAAAAGCGAGTAGGAGGTTAGTTTTTCCGGCAGCATTCGAGCCATAAATGGCTGCAGTCCTAAGAACACCGAAGCCTGGCTCTAGGAAGTGTATATTGTTTGAGTGATGCTTGGGTTTGTGTTCCGCAAACATACTAAATAACTGGCTGGACTTTATAGAACGAAAGTTCTCTACAGTGAAGTCAACAATCAACTCGACGTCCTTTTTAGTGGGTCATTTTGCGAAAAAATGACGAAAATGCGCTTTATGTCTCACATGATAGTGGTATAGGTGCGGGAAGTCTACTCTTTGTCTAGAAAAGAAAATTTGTGGCCCCAGTGCTCTAATGCCGCTTTTCTTTTCATCATATATTCTTGCAGGTTATAGACCTTCTGTACCCCTTGTAGCTGATGGTTCAGTATTTTCTCAACAACAATGGGATCGGTGTCGATGTCCGAATCACCTAACCTTGTTGCAATAGTCCTGCGTAGGTCATGAGGGGTAAACTTGGGAACTTCGAAAAGTGATAGTTTTCTATTCACAGCGCGAGAAAGAGAGTGCCTATCAATGGGCTTCTCACCTGGTCTACATTTGACACTACAAGTACTAGGGAAAACGTACGCTGAACAGAGGTAGCTGAAGGCAGCGCGCAACTCATCAAGCATAATGACCATATTGTTAGTGATAGGTACTTTGTGTATGCGCTCACCTCCTTTGTTTTGCTTCACACGCTCAGGTGGAATAGTCCAAATCATTTTATCGAAGTCAAACTCTTTCCACTGAGCTCCTGTCACTTTGTAGTGGCATAGTGAATTTGGCCACCTAATTAGAGCTGCTATGATAGCAGCATAACAACATTAGGTGACAAAATGGCAAAGAAGAAAGGCCCGAATTTCAGCCCTGAATTCAGACTCGAAACAGC
>NZ_BMXP01000020.1 GCF_014651815.1 Alteromonas halophila
TTACATCGAGATGTTCTATAACAGCAAACGAAAACATGGTTCCAATAATCTACTGTCACCAGTAGAGTATGAAAATCGTTACGAAGAACGGCTGGGAAGTGTCTAGGTTAGTAGTGGCGATTCAGTCGGTATTCGCCCCGCATATCAGCGTTTTTACGCTAACGGCAATGCGAAGAGCGATCTGGCGCGGTTGCGGTTTTTTATGGTGAATCAGCCCTTAAGTGGCCACTTACTGAATTTTTTGCTTAAATCATGAGCAATAGCTATAGTAAAGCTGAGGATATTGTACTGTCGCAATACCAGTGAGAGGCGTTTCCAGCGTCTTTCGCTGGCTCCTTTCTGATTATTAGACACTTTCGTGATGGGCAATCCCTCTGAACGGACTGACCGATTAAATCGGATCCATACCTTTAAATTGGTAGGTCAGATATGACCTGAGTATAACCTTTATAGTTGACACCAAACGACGTAATAGAGGAATCTTAATACTGTGTATTGTTGCGTCACCGCGCAGCGTCAAGCCGCCTGTGGTGTTCGTACCAATTACGGCCACTAAAAAAGGTAGCGAGACGCTCTAAATATTTCGACTGTTGGCGGCTATGCAACTGTCTAGTGACCTCTAACGAGTCTTAAAACACATTATAAAAACAACATAATCAGTGCGCCTGCTATCATAAACAAATTTTCAGATAGCGATACAAAACCAAGGGGAACGCTGCTGTCACCACCGACACAAGCACATTTTAATTCCCGTTTATCAATATACACCGCTTTGAAGACAGATATTGCACCCACAGTTCCAATGAATAATGAGAAAGGAGCTACTGCCAGCGCCGGCAGTTGGGCAACCATCCCGATCCCTGCATATGCTTCTATAAATGGGTAAATATAACCATATCTTATCCATTTCATCGCTAACAAATCATAAGTGATAAAAGAATTTGTAAAGCTGTACAAATCTTTTAATTTTTGCACCGCTAAAAAGGTCATCGAAAATGCAATAAATAACATCAAGGTTCTGATAGAAATATAAGAACCAGCAACGAAGTATTGTACGGCTATAGCCAGAAGCGCTGCTACTGAAAATATGACGATAACAGGCGTATACGTAGTACCCGTTTGCCCTGCTTCGCCTTTATTGAAATACTCTCTCAAATCATCGTACCCGCCAACTCGTTGGCCGTCGATAAAAGCTTGTGGGGTCGTTTGTACATCATGCTTGGCTTTAAATTCGTCAGCTTCTTGTCTAGAGGTGAGTTCATGATCTTCTACTTCATATCCTTGCCTCTCTAACAAGTCTTTGGATCTCAAACCATAGGGACAAATATGCTCATCAGTCACCATTCTATATAGTTTAACTGTTTTACTCATCTTCCCCTCCTTTTCCGACTTTACCCTCAAACGATGGAACTGGTCTTTGGGATGCTTCAGCCTGTGTGATCGCCTTACCATTGGCTTCAATGTCTTTAATTAACCATTCCATTTCTTTAATTTCCTTGCGCTGGGCCTTGATAATGTTATCGGCTAACTCCCTGACGCGAACGTCTTCAATGCCTGAACGTTCACTAGTCAATATTGCAATTGAGTGATGCGGTATCATCGCTTTCATGTAAGAAGAATCTGCTACCGTTGTCTGAGAGCGAACCAAATAGACGCACACCAAGAATACAGATGCCGCCCCAATAAAAATCGCTGTATTTATTTTCTTATTGGTGTACATTCCCAGCATAAACGCCAACATAATTATGGCCATCCCCGCCCCCATATAGAGCGCCATATACGAGCGTGTTTCGCTGAACCAAATATGCGAAACAGTATAGGTGTTAAGATACATCATAATGAACATCGCAATAGTAGAGGTGATAATCATCGCTGCAAACTTGGAATATTTCATTAGCAATCCTTATTAAGATTTGTAAACTTTACATAAATCTGGCCGTACTTAAGCCATTTAAAACCAAATTCTTGAATTATAGCAAATAACGAACCAACATTATGAACCTATGAGGGTTTGACAGTTTGAGTTAAGCAGAGGGGATCAATGGTTTTAGCAGTTTTAATCGCACTAGTTGGCGTCTTAGCGGCCTGTTTGACACATTACTATGTACTGTACGGACTTCAACGGTATTATGTAAAATGTGACTGCTGTCTTTCGGTATGGCAGGCGATGCTTGCATTACTTATAATATTTGCAGTACATATTGTTGAGTCATTTTACTTTACAGGCATATATTGGGCTGCTCACCAACTCCTTGAGCTTGGTGAATTTACTAAAGCGTTTAAACCAATTTTCAGAGATTACTTTTACCATTCATTAGTGACTATGACGACCCTAGGGTTGAGTGAGTTCAACCCCGAAGGCCATATTAAATTCATCACAGCGATGCAATCACTTCTAGGCTTTATGATGCTGACATGGTCTGCTACGTTTTATTACAAACTTTTTTCGCAAGAAATTCCAAACAAAAAAAGCAATTAAACTCTTACGAACAACAGCACGATTTCACGGTTTTCCGACATATATCAATTAAGTTGCGACAAGCTTTAGCGCACTCCTGATAATACTGGGTTCCATTTTTTCTCAAAGCTTCGCACAGATAACACTGTGGTGAAGTCAATTTTATTCTCAGTCTTTTTTACCAATAAATTAATGAGACCAATGAATGTGCTTGATTTTCCATTCACCATTTTGTTTTTCCAGCACCATTGTTTCCATACCTTCGTAATTGCGCTCTTTACCCTTGTAAGAGCCTGTAGTATGACTACGCGAGGCCGATATCGCAGTATTACCAAGAACTGTCACTTGGTGCTCTAATGTTTCGCTCTTCATAGCCGCCAAGTACTTCATATCAGACAACATATGATGATGAGCGTATTCGTCTGCGCTTCTTTCAACACGACCGCCCTCATAAATGGTGACATCATCAGCTAATTGAGCACGCGCAAGCTCTTTGTTACTTGTTTCTAACGCTTCATGAAAAGCTAATACAACTTTTGCAGCTGGGGTATCCAGCCCTTTAAGCATTCCTTTATCTTTTTGTTTGTCACCATGAGCGTGAACTACAAAGCTAACCGTCATTAATAAAACGAGTAGTATATTTCTTTTTTTCATTTTCATTCTCTTTTCAGGTTTAATTTACAGGGCCGACAATACTAGTAAGCACTGCTGTTACAGATAAAATGGCAATAGCTACAAACATTTCAATTGAGATTGATTTGGATAATGTTTTTCTGCCATCATTATTTTTGAGCTGCGGGACTAATTTCAATTTATGTGTAGCGGCTATCTTCATTACGCAAATCACTAACAACAATTTAACTAATATGGTTTGTCCATAATTAGTAAATAGCAGAGCATCTAATCCACCCACCAACTGAATTGCCAATAATAAGCCAGCGATTAAGAGCAGACTTACCATGACACTAGCTTGTTTTCCAAACCTTTCCATCAATTGATAAAGCTTTTCGAATTCCAACTTATTGCAGGCTTTTTTAAGAGGGTAAAGGGCACCAAACCACCACGCCATTACAATGACATGCACCATTAATAGACCTTTTTCAAAGACCCCCATGACGGAAACGTGTCCAGCCAAAGTAAATGAATAAGAAAGAAAAAATAGACATATGACAAGCACGGCGTTTAAGACATATTTAGTAAGCTTCCAAACACAAAATTGAGAAGAAATTACTACTATCGCAACCCCAATCAGGCCAATCAAGCGCCATAGTGTGGTATCGCCTATTGACGAATCCCACATGATACTAATCATATCTAGGTCTAGCGCTCCTACTATTCCTTCTTCAACCATTGCGCCAGTGTTAGCAAAGAACCAAATTGCATTTGCTAGAAAAGCTATTAAGGCGGCAATAAGGGTTATCTGACTAAATGATCTTCTTTCTCCATTTTCCAAAGTATTACCGCCGTACACATTGCCAAAAAATGTATATCCAGCAATACAGGCAAAGCCAACGTAGAACGCAGTTTTCGTCAGCACTATGACCGTATTCCAGATATAAATTTCCATAGTAATCGCGGATTCAACCCCGAAGTGCACCACTCGCTAAATTAAGCTGCTCTTCGTAATGCATTGAACACGACCGATGGCTGCTTAAACCCTAGGCATTTCCTGGGTCTTGCATTCAGCGCACGCTCAACA
>NZ_BMXP01000021.1 GCF_014651815.1 Alteromonas halophila
TCGATCAACTGCTTGTAACTCATGGTAATACTCTTGTTTTTTGGCGATTACAGAGTACCACCAACAGGCAGTTGATCTCTTCTCACCGTTTAACCATGAGTGGTGCACTTATTATCTGAATTCGGGCCCAAATCTTTTCACCTGTGAAGTCAAAAACCATATTAAAGCGTTGCATAATCTCGTTGCCCAATACACCATGACTACCACTTTGAGGGTTGCTCCCTACTACACGAAAGTATGTAGGTAACTGAGTAAAGTTTTGCTCACCAATGATCAAAGAATTTAATAGTCCTACTTTGTTTGATGTATCGCCACTAACCCCTGTAGTTCGAGCATCATAATTATTATCTGGTATCACAAAATTTTGGTTGGCAGTAAACAAACTCAGCGTTCCGGTGGATCCCGTATCAAGCATGACTTTAACAACTTTCTCTGTCTGGCCGTTTGTTATTATTGCTTCTAAATAAGGGGTATTATCTTCTACTTGAATTTCTATGCTATACCATGATTGAGAAGCATAATTTTGATAATTTTGAGGGGTAGGTGAGGAGATTTTAAGTGACTGCTCATCATGGTTTATTTCGATTAGGCAGCAATTGAAAAAATCTGCGCCTAATACGCCGTCAAAATACGTTTCTTCAATACTATCAAATGGCATAGCTGAAGTAGGGGCGTATATGACAGATAAATCTGTAATTGAGAAGTCACCAACCTCTATTTGCGTATCATTGACGATGTAGGCAGTAGGATCATCACCATTCCCAGAACCGGATATTTTGAATGGCTTGCTTTGAGAAAACCCCAATAATCTGGTGGCAGCTGTTTCAGTGACTACAGTTGCGGCTGCTCCAGAATCTAATACGAAACGAAACCCTTCTACCCCATTTATAGTAGTATTGACGATAATATGGTTATTAAGCATTGTAAATGGAACTACCGTATCACTCTTTCCTTCGCCCCAAGACACATTTGCATTAGCGTTTTGCCATTGAAAATTAGCCATATCCCAAATTCGACAACCAGAAATACTGGAGATTATCAATAGGAGAGTGAATTTAATAATAGTCTGTCCAGCAGAAAGGCATTCTTTAGTTCTTTCTTTCGGCGTTTTCGTAAGTGATAACATCGTTTCGCCCCAGTGATTTTTAATTACCTTAACAGCTAAAAGTTATTGTAATACGACAAATGCTAGTCACTTTGTAAAAATTTATTTCAATAGAAGAAAGTGGTCACCAACAGTGGCAGCTTGATTTAAGTTAACGAAATTGAGTGAATCCATATTGTTTTATTTAATGCACGGCTTAATTCCTATAAGTAAAAGGTTTCTCATGTATCTATAAGTGCGAAAATTTATTTGAAGAGGAGGTTTACCCTGTGAAAAGTGTGCCTTGAATTTCGGATATTGACGCTTGACCAATTGACACAAGAAAAGTTTGCTCTGATCGGAGACATTTATAGCTATGAGCGTGAACTGCTAGCAATGGCATTTATGCCAAGGATTTGTATCTCAATGTATTGATGACTTTTCTTTTAGCCTATGCCTTTTGCGATGGAAAACTCACTCCGCCAAGGACCGCTTTACGTACGTTGCAGTCTGTTTTCGAGCCGTGTTAGCTGGTCAGCTTCAGACAATAAACCGACGGTAAGTTTATGGTGTTTTGGAAACGGTGAGCATAAACAGTGATTACTGATTTAATCGTAAAATTCATGAGAAGCGATCTAGATACTCTTAACTAACTGTTGAAAAAATGCACAGCAAAGCCTATGGTATTTATAGGAATATAAAGGGAAAGATATTATGAAATTCGTAACACTGTTCTATGTTATCTTTGCTTATGCCTCTTTTGCTCAGGCTGCTAACTTAGAAAGTAAGTATCCAAAATTCTACATACAAGAAAGTATCGAAGTAATAAATGAACAGGTTGAATATAAAGGGAAAACTTTTACCGTCGTGTTACTTCCCTCTGTAGAAGTTACCGCGGATTCAACCCCGAAGTGCACCACTCGCTAAATTAAGCTGTTCTTCGTAATTCATTGAAGACCACCGATGGTTGTTTAAACCCAAGGCATTTCCTTGGCCTTGCATTCAGCGCACGCTCAACG
>NZ_BMXP01000022.1 GCF_014651815.1 Alteromonas halophila
TTTGTTTGTGCGTGTGAGTGCGGACTTGGTTCGGATCCCTGGGGTTCGACAACCGGGCAGGAAAGCCCGGGTGCACAGCCGCAGGCTGCCCGAAGGGCGAGCGCCAGGGAAGGCGCGAGTGAATCCTTCACGTTGTCTCTGTTTTCCTGCTTATTTGCCTATCCGCACCAGTGGGGCGTTTTTGTTTGTGCGTGAAGTCAGGCGTCGACAGACAGCCATCAGTTGCAAAGGTCAGGCCCCGGTGGTAGTTTTTTGTGCACGCTTTTTTCCTAACCGGATCATGGATGACTAGCAAACGTTGTTTTCTCCTCGCCTGTTTTTTTATTTTGTGCGCGCAGGCCAGCGCGCGGGAAACGTCTGTATCAATTGTTGAACGACCCGATGACGCAAACGAACGGGTTTTCATGTCTGACAGCCCGTTACCTTATGGCAAGACCCTGTATGTCGCAGACAAGGATCCTGGCAGGGGCAGTGTCTTTTATTTTACATCTAGCCGCAGTGATGCAGATATAGTGCTAAAAAAGCCATGGGAAAGTCCCCGCGCCGCCGCATTACGTGTGTATTTCTACAATCGTGATCCTGGTTATGTGACATCGGTTTATGTCACTGACAGTTCAGTGGGTTACGGAACAACCGTTTATTTTTCAGACGATGATCCGGGCTACGGCAAGGCACTTTACGTACAGGATGAGCGACTGCGCGAAAGGAAAAAAGCGCTAGCGGTAATGCTTATGCTGCTGGGTGAACTCTAGAAAAGACGCCAACTAATAACCTGTCACTCAGCGAGTGTGTGCTACATGGCTTACAAGTAAGCAGCGATAGACTTATTCGATCATTTGTCAGGAACAGGTATGTCAGCAATACGAAAGCTTTCGATACTGTATTCATTCATGGGTTTTGTTGTGTCAGTGATATTGGTAGCGATTTTTGATCATTTCCCTGACATTCGCTTTTTGTCTGATGAAGCAATAATTTTTGGTGTGATGACAGCTACAATGCACGCAGCAATGAATAAAGCCGCCACAATAACATCGTCAGGACATACAGCAGAGTGAAAGTACCCTGACGACGGTTTAATTTTTAACGGTTGGTACAGGTTTGTCGCTGGCAAAGTGGACGCCGGTGATATTTTTATACCCTGATTTTCATTGATTGCGGTCGCTGTGTTCGCCCCGAAATAATTTGCAATATCTTTTCGCTTTTACCCCTGTGGAATTCGCGCAATAATCAGCCTGTTCCAGACAGGCATGCCACTCGGTCTGGCCTGTTTACTGGATGCGCTAATTACTGCGTCGCAATCGACAATGCCAGAGCCGGCAGACAAAACGATTCAATCAAAAGTAAGGAAGCTTTATGACAGGCTTTAGAGTACTGGCTGTGGTGTTGGGATTTGGGTTTCTCGGCATCAACCTGTGGCAGTTTTTTACGAATACCTCTGCAGCAGCAACAGGCATTGGTATTTGTATAGGTCTGTTAATCGCCATGGCGTTTATCGTTTATGGGTTCACGGGTAAAGATCTGGTAAGTGCTTTGATTACGAAACTAACCGGTTATAACTTTAATAATAAAGTTTAAAAGGAAAACTGACAGATGAAACTAGCTTGGCGAATAATACTCGCCCTGGCCCTGCTTGCAGCGGCGATTACTGCGTACAGTTATGGAAGCATCACTGGTGTATTTCTTTTTGTTATCATTGGCTTTGTGCTGGAAGGGCTGTTCTGGTTTAACCTGTTTCCCGTGCGACGACGCATAAATCATTGAGAAGGGAGGTTGAGAGAGCAAAGTGATTATGAAATGTGCAAACAGCACGTATCGCTGGCTTTTGCTCTTTACACGCTCAAAATAATCATTAAGATACCCAGCAACTTAAGGAGAGTTGGCAGAGTCCGGTTGAATGCACCTGACTTGAAATCAGGCGAAGGGTCAAACCTTCCGGGGGTTCGAATCCCTCACTCTCCGCCATATTCAAACAAAAACGCCCCGCACCAGCGGGG
>NZ_BMXP01000023.1 GCF_014651815.1 Alteromonas halophila
TGTCAACAGCAACTGAAAACTGATCCACTTTTCCTCGTTGCAACAATTGAATTTTGATCCACCTATTGTTCCTGTTTTGAAGGAGCAGTCAGAAGGCCTGCTTTACGTTTTTCTTTCAAGCGATAGCTTTCCCCTTTGATTTGAATAATATGAGAGTGATGTAGTAACCGGTCTAACATGGCAGAAGTTAGTGCGGCGTCGGAGTTAAATACTTCAGCCCATTGGCCGAACGGTAAATTTGAGGTCAGGATCATTGATTGGTTCTCGTATCGTTTGGCGACGAGTTGGAAGAAGAGGTTTGATTCTTCACGGTTGAAAGGCAAATAGCCGATCTCATCGATGATTAATAGTGATGGCGCCATAAATGAACGCTTTAATGTGTTTTCATAATGACCTCTGTTCATGGCCTTCGAGAGAGTAAGTAATAAGTCAGCAGCACTGATAAAGCGGGTGCGTATTCCTGCTTGAACGGCCTTGTAACCTAAGCCTATCGCCAGATGCGTTTTGCCGACACCAGACGGGCCTAGCAAGATCACATTCTCTGTACGTTCGATGAAGGCCAGGCTGGCCAGATTATCTACTTGCTTACGTGACACTCCAGCGGCAAATTGATAGTCGAAGTCATCCAGCGTTTTGATACCTGGAAACGTGGCTAGTCTGGTGTAAAGGGCTTGTTTCCGTTGGTGGCGTGCGAGTTGCTCCCCTTTTAACACGCGTTCTAAATAATCCAGATAAGACCATTCTTGTGCCGCTGCTTGCTGACTGAGTTCTACGGCAACAGCTGTCAGGCTGTTTAGGTCCAGCGACTCAGCTAATGGCTCCAGACGTTGCAGTTGTAGGTCCATCAGCGCACCTCTCGACACAGGGCATCATAAACAGCTAAATCATGATGAATCGGAGCCATATCAAACTCGGACAGTTGACCACCTGTAGCCAAGGGCAACTGTGACCAATGGGGCAGAGGTAATAAGTAATGCTGCTCTTCTTCTAACCTGTCGATAGGGCGAGCTTGGGTTGTTGCGTGTGTTCGCACATTAGCCTTACCATGCAACCAGCGTTTTACTTCGTAGTTTAGCGTTGGCAGCGTAACAGCCTTGCATCCGTCGTTCAGGCGAGTGACATACGGGATGTAAAAGCTGTGCCGAACATAGCTCACCATTCGTTCGACCTTACCCTTCGTTTGAGCACGATAGGGGCGGCAAAGCCTAGGAACAAACCCGTAATCCTTTGATAGCTGCCACAAGCCTTTATGAAAACAATGGCGTCCTCTGGCGTACGCATCACGCTGTAATACAACCGTCTTCATGTTGTCGTAAAGAACTTCGCCTGGCACACCGCCAAAGAAATCAAATGAATCCATATGACACTGTTTGAGAGTCTCGAACTTCATGTTATCGACGAACGTGACAAACAACATTCGGCTATATCCCAGCGTCGCTAAGAAGGCATAAATCGGCTGCGAGCCACTGCGCATGGTTCCCCAGTCGACTTGCATCTGATGCCCTGCGGCTGTCTCAAATCGTACAACAGGCTCAGGTATTGGTGTGGGCTTAGTGGTTCGAATATATTGCCTAAGTAACGACAGTGAGCCTGTAAACCCCTGCTGTACGATCTCATCAAAGATGACGCTGGCAGGGATGTTGTTGGGCCTTGCGGTACTAATACGATGCTGAATGTAAGGCTTAAACGGATCTAACTTCGATGGCTGGGGTTGCCGGTTTGAGTATACAGGCAATGATATTGCCTCGAGATGTTTGCGCACGGTATTGCGCGAAATGCCAAGCTTCTTCGCTATAGCACGTCGACTCATACCTTGCTTGTAGAGGATTTGAATCTCCATAAATTGTTCCAATGTGAGCATAAGTCCCTCCTTATGGAGGGATCAGTTAGTCCACAGTGGATCACTTTTCAATTGTTGGGGTGGATCAGTTTTGCACTGTTGCTAACA
>NZ_BMXP01000024.1 GCF_014651815.1 Alteromonas halophila
TTGGGTGTTGTATGGTTAAGCCTCTCGGGCAATTAGTACAGGTTAGCTTAACGCCTTACAACGCTTCCACATCCTGCCTATCAACGTCTTAGTCTAAAACAACCCTTCCAGAGCTTAAAGCTCAGGGATGACTCATCTCTGGGCCGGCTTCCCGCTTAGATGCTTTCAGCGGTTATCCGTTCCGAACGTAGCTACCGGGCAATGCGATTGGCATCACAACCCGAACACCAGCGGTTCGTCCACTCCGGTCCTCTCGTACTAGGAGCAGCTCCCATCAATCATCCAACGCCCACACCAGATAGGGACCGAACTGTCTCACGACGTTCTAAACCCAGCTCGCGTACCACTTTAAATGGCGAACAGCCATACCCTTGGGACCGACTTCAGCCCCAGGATGTGATGAGCCGACATCGAGGTGCCAAACACCGCCGTCGATATGAACTCTTGGGCGGTATCAGCCTGTTATCCCCGGAGTACCTTTTATCCGTTGAGCGATGGCCCTTCCATACAGAACCACCGGATCACTATGACCTACTTTCGTACCTGCTCGATGTGTCTATCTCGCAGTTAAGCTAGCTTATGCCATTGCACTAACCTCACGATGTCCGACCGTGATTAGCTAACCTTCGTGCTCCTCCGTTACTATTTGGGAGGAGACCGCCCCAGTCAAACTACCCACCAGACACTGTCCTCACCCCAGATTAGGGGGCTAAGTTAGAACATCAAACATACAAGGGTGGTATTTCAAGGACGGCTCCACATACTCTGGCGAGTATGCTTCAAAGCCTCCCACCTATCCTACACATGTAGGTTCAATGTTCAGTGCCAAGCTGTAGTAAAGGTTCACGGGGTCTTTCCGTCTAGGTGCGGGTACACTGCATCTTCACAGCGATTTCAATTTCACTGAGTCTCGGGTGGAGACAGCGTGGCCATGGTTACACCATTCGTGCAGGTCGGAACTTACCCGACAAGGAATTTCGCTACCTTAGGACCGTTATAGTTACGGCCGCCGTTTACCGGGGCTTCGATCAAGAACTTCGCTTACGCTAATCCCATCAATTAACCTTCCGGCACCGGGCAGGTGTCACACCCTATACGTCCACTTTCGTGTTTGCAGAGTGCTGTGTTTTTAATAAACAGTCCCAGCCACCTGGTCACTGCGACCGCCAAAAGCTCAAGAAGCAAGTTCTATCACCTTCAGCGGCGTACCTTCTCCCGAAGTTACGGTACTATTTTGCCGAGTTCCTTCACCCGAGTTCTCTCAAGCGCCTTAGTATTCTCTACCTGACCACCTGTGTCGGTTTAGGGTACGGTTCGTATAATCATAAGTTTAGAAGCTTTTCCTGGAAGCAGGGCACCAACAGCTTCACTCCCTTGGGAGCTCGTCTCGTGTCTCGGCCTTAAGAACCCGGATTTGCCTAAGTTCTCAGCCTACGCACTTTCACATGGACTACCAACGCCATGCCTGCCTAGCCTTCTCCGTCCCTCCATCACTGATTATACAAGTACGGGAATATTAACCCGTTTCCCATCGACTACGCATTTCTGCCTCGCCTTAGGGGCCGACTTACCCTGCCCTGATTAGCATGGGACAGGAAACCTTGGTCTTTCGGCGTGGGAGTTTTTCACTCCCATTATCGTTACTCATGTCAGCATTCGCACTTGTGATATGTCCAGCATGCTTCTCAACACACCTTCATCCACTTACACAACGCTCCCCTACCCAG
>NZ_BMXP01000025.1 GCF_014651815.1 Alteromonas halophila
TTACATCGAGATGTTCTATAACAGCAAACGAAAACATGGTTCCAATAATCTACTGTCACCAGTAGAGTATGAAAATCGTTACGAAGAACGGCTGGGAAGTGTCTAGGTTAGTAGTGGCGATTCAGTATGCTGTTCATCAATCTGCTAAATCTCAGAAAGAGTAATCTAGCGAAAATTTGGCATGCCAAATTTTTTTAGTCTGACAGGTAAGGCAGAATCTCCATAAAAGCACTGTTTGCATCGCTATCTGAGATACACCTCTGTAATTTGCGACCTAAAATGCCCCATTTCCTGAGACACAGTCTGGAGTGCGACTGTTCTTGCGAATCCAAGTTGATTTAACTCTGCCATTCGCTCTTGTGCGTAGCTATGACGGAGACCGTGCCCTCCAGTTGAGAAGAAGAGCGCCCGCTTTGAAGCGCGACTAAACGAATCTGACCATTTCTTCCCTGCGCCAATATCGTAGCGCTGAAGATAGTTTATTTGCCGGTCTACTATAGTTACAGGTTGTTTAAATCTCTGATTTTCTAGTCGTTCGGCTAGATGAGTGGGAATAAGTACATTACGAACCAGGCCCCCCTTGCCTTGCACGGTATAGAGTTCTCCCGAACGGCCCTGCCACTTTGAAGAAAGCGCTTCTCGATCGTCTGGCCTTCGCTCATCGTGCCGAGAAAGTGTCAGAAGCTCGTGGGCTCAAAGACCAGCAGCATAAGCAATTTGGGTTGCCAGACGGTGGTTATTGTTTTGACAATCAGAAATAGCACTCGCTTGCTGCGCTGTGTATGCTCGAGAACTTTTTATTTCAGGCAATTCAGACTTAACACAATAAAGCGACTCATTAGGCTGGAGCTTTCCATTAACTTGCATCATTGCCTGAATGGCCTGCCGCTCCATATCAACTGTTTTTTGTCCCACCTCTTCAGCTCGACGTTCTAAGTAAAACCTGGCCTGCTCTGGTTTTATTGAATGCAGACCATTTAACTTATTAGCCTTGACCCATTTGGCTACATTCTGAAGCGCTTGCTTGTAGCTTCTCGCGGTACCAAGAGAGCGGATTACTTTTGATTTTGTAAGCTCTTTAATGACATTTTTAGCCTGGGTTTCTGGCTTGGCGAATTTAGGCATTTTTATCTAACCAGCGTTTAACTGTCGTCCAGTTCACCGTCACACCTCGTCTGATTAACCAGCGCTGCAATTCAGCTTTGCTTGCTCCTAAGAAGTACAGCTTACAAAGCTGCGAGCGGTACTTATCAAGCTTCGAGGTTTTCCGCCGTTTGCGAGTTATTAATTTGGTTTCAGCTTTCAGTCTTTCCACTTCATCTACTTCGTTAATATATGTCATATCGCGCCCTCTGAGTTGTAAGATTAACTGGCTGTTAAAGCTCAGCGACACTTGTTAGCAACAGTGCAAAACTGATCCACCCCAACAATTGAAAAGTGATCCACTGTGGACTAACTGATCCCTCCATAAGGAGGGACTTATGCTCACATTGGAACAATTTATGGAGATTCAAATCCTC
>NZ_BMXP01000026.1 GCF_014651815.1 Alteromonas halophila
CATCTGTGGCTCAAATGCGTTTTGTCAGCTCACCACAGCTTTTCGCAGACTTACACGTCCTTCATCGCCTCTAACTGCCAAGGCATCCACCGTATACGCTTTGTCACTTAACCATACAACCCCAAATAGCCTTCTGCTTTGAGCCCTATGCGGCGCGGCCTTTCCTCGCTTACTCAGTCACATACTTTTACGTATGCTCCTTCGTTCACTCGTCTGTCCGCTTGCCTAGAACTCAAATCATCGGCTATTACCTCTTATCAAAGTAATAACCTATGCTGCCCGCCTTTTGACTTCGGGCCTGAGTAATGTTGTATGCATGACAAGCTAATCGTGGAATTGCCTTGCTATCAATCAATGTTGATAACAAGCAATTCAAGTCAAGTAGAGTAGCTTTGAGAGAACATCTTTCGATATTCTCAGTTACTCAATTTTGATTGATTACTAATATCAGCTTTCCAAATTGTTAAAGAACATTTCGCGGTTAAAAACCACTTCTAAAAACACTTGCTTTAAATGCCTTTAGAAGTGGTGGAGCTAAGCAGGATCGAACTGCTGACCTCCTGAATGCAAATCAGGCGCTCTCCCAGCTGAGCTATAGCCCCATCTAACTGCTTTTACGCTAACCTAATTCGATTAGTGCATTTCTTTCTTAATCAAGGCGGGTGAAACCGTAGTGTGCGAGTAGCACATGAGGTTTTGCCCAACGAAGAGTAAGGAAGAAATTGGTAGGCTTGGGCAGACTTGAACTGCCGACCTCACCCTTATCAGGGGTGCGCTCTAACCAGCTGAGCTACAAGCCTATTTTACTTCTGCTAGGCTTCCTACTCTTCGCCTTTATTCCTCACTCATTCAGTCACATACCTGGTGTATGCTCCTTCATTCGTTCGGAAGTCGGCTCGATTAGAAACCCTATCATCGTAAAATTGATGATTCGGCGTGGAGCAGGTTGCTGCGCAATACTTCTTTAGGTGAAGCACTACCTTTAGCGTTCTTTTCAAACAAGACAATCTGTGTAGGCACTGCATTAACAGCATCAAAGTCGATTCTTTTGGTAAGGAGGTGATCCAACCGCAGGTTCCCCTACGGTTACCTTGTTACGACTTCACCCCAGTCATGAAACACAAAGTGGTGATCGTTCTCCCGAAGGTTAAACTAACCACTTCTTTTGCATCCCACTCCCATGGTGTGACGGGCGGTGTGTACAAGGCCCGGGAACGTATTCACCGCAACATTCTGATTTGCGATTACTAGCGATTCCGACTTCATGGAGTCGAGTTGCAGACTCCAATCCGGACTACGACATTCTTTAAGGGATCCGCTTACTCTCGCAAGTTCGCCTCCCTCTGTAAATGCCATTGTAGCACGTGTGTAGCCCTACACGTAAGGGCCATGATGACTTGACGTCGTCCCCACCTTCCTCCGGTTTGTCACCGGCAGTCTCCTTAGAGTGCCCAACTTAATGCT
>NZ_BMXP01000027.1 GCF_014651815.1 Alteromonas halophila
TGTAGTGGTCAAGTCATTTTGGCCACACCGTTGTAGCTATTCCAGTAACGCTTCTCCGATTCATTCGGCGTTAAACCACCGTTGTATGAATGCGGTCTCAGTCGGTTGTAATAGCCAATAATATAATCACCAACCTTTCGTTTGGCCTCGGTAAAACTTCGATAGCCTGTGGTTGGAACCCATTCTGTTTTAAGGCTTCTGAAGAAGCGCTCCATTGGGCTATTATCCCAGCAGTTACCGCGCCGACTAAGGCTTTGTGTTAAACGATATCGCCAGATTAACTGACGGAATTTACGACTGGTATAGTGCGTACCTTGGTCGCTATGGAACATTACGCTCTTCGGCTGTCCGCGATACTCAAACGCCATTGTCAGTGCCTGACAGGTCAGGCTGCTATCAGGAGAATAGCTCATCGCCCAGCCTATTGGTTTACGCGCGAACAAGTCCATCACGACTGCCAGGTACGCCCACCTATTGCCTGTCCAGATAAAGCTGACATCACCACACCAAACCTGATTCGGCTCGGTGACAGCGAACTGCCTGTCCAGCAGGTTTGGGATAGCAACATGTTCTTGTGCTGCTTTCCGGTATGCATGTTTGGGAAGCTGACAGCTGACCAGATTCATTGCCTTCATAAAGCGTCCTGCGCGATAACGCGTCAGGGTAATATCGTGCGATTCATCGTTCGTGATGATATCAGCAATGGTTCTGGCCCCTGCTGAACTGCCGCTCAGACGATATGCTTCACGAACAAGGCTGCGAAGCCTGATGGCTTCCGGCGATGGACGCTTGTCACGCTGTTGCCAATATTTAAACGTGCTGCGATGGACATCCAGTATCGCGCACAGATGGTTAATCGAATAACGGCGTTTATTGCTCTGACTCAGTCTCTCGATTAACGCGAGTGTTTCATGGAGTCCGACATCAACAGAGCTGAAGCCTTTTTTAAAATTTCCTTTTCTAATTCAAGACGTTCAACCTGCCTCTTAAGCTCCCAGATCTCACGCTGCTCGTCGGTCATCGGTGTCGCCTGCGGCGTTTTACCCTGACGCTCTTCGCGTAATTGGCGCACCCATTTACCAATCGTGGAATAACCGACACCCATCGCATCGGCTGCTTCTTTATGGGAGTAACCTTGATCTACCACCAACTGTGCTGTTTCGAGTCTGAATTCAGGGCTGAAATTCGGGCCTTTCTTCTTTGCCATTTTGTCACCTAATGTTGTTATGCTGCTATCATAGCAGCTCTAATTAGGTGGCCAAATTCACTATGCCACTACA
>NZ_BMXP01000029.1 GCF_014651815.1 Alteromonas halophila
AGAGAGGTGCTCATGAGCGGAAAACGCTACCCCGAAGAATTTAAGCAAGAAGCAGTTAAGCAGGTTGTTGACCGTGGTCATTCTGTCGCAGATGTTGCCAAACGTCTCGATGTCACGACGCACAGCCTTTATGCCTGGGTTAAGAAATATGGCCCTGATTCCACAAAACATAACGAACTGACTGACGCTCAGGCGGAAATCAAGCGACTACAAAAAGAGCTGAAGCGGGCCACTGAAGAGCGGGATATATTAAAAAAAGCCGCGGCGTACTTCGCAAAAGAGTCCGACTGAGGTACGCCTTTATCAGGGACGAAAGCAACCGTTGGCCTGTCAGATGGTTGTGTCAGATGCTTAACGTTCACCCAAGCGGTTATTATGCCTGGCGCAAGCAACCTCGCTCGAAGCGAGACAAAGCCAATCAGCGAGTTACTGGCCTGATAAAGCAGTTCTGGCTGGAGTCTGGTGGTGTGTACGGCTATCGTAAAATCCACTCTGACTTGAGAGATATTGGCGAGCGTTGCGGTATCAATCGTGTTCACCGTTTAATGCGAGAAGAAGGCTTACGTGCGCAGGTCGGTTACCGAAAGCCGCGGCATCGCAGCGGTGAAAGTCACATCGTTGTGCCCAATCGTTTAAATCGCCAATTTAACCCCGTTGCACCAGATGATGCATGGGTAACCGACATAACGCATGTCAGAACGCACGAGGGCTGGCTGTACCTTGCGGTAGTTGTCGATCTGTTCTCACGCAAAGTGGTGGGCTGGTCGATGCATCAGCGCATTACCAAAGATATCGTGCTCAACGCACTGCTCATGGCTGTCTGGCGACGCAATCCCAAACATCAAGTCACGGTGCACTCTGATCAGGGAAGTCAGTATACCAGTCACGACTGGCAAGCCTTCTTAAAATCGAATGGGCTGGAGGGCAGCATGAGTAGGCGCGGAAACTGCCATGATAACGCGGTAGCTGAAAGCTTTTTCCAGCTGCTGAAGCGGGAGCGAATTAAGAAAAAGGTCTACTCAACCCGAGATGATGCAAGAAGCGACATCTTCGATTACATCGAGATGTTCTATAACAGCAAACGAAAACATGGTTCCAATAATCTACTGTCACCAGTAGAGTATGAAAATCGTTACGAAGAACGGCTGGGAAGTGTCTAGGTTAGTAGTGGCGATTCAGT
>NZ_BMXP01000030.1 GCF_014651815.1 Alteromonas halophila
CGCGGATTCAACCCCGAAGTGCACCACTCGCTAAATTAAGCTGTTCTTCGTAATTCATTGAAGACCACCGATGGTTGTTTAAACCCAAGGCATTTCCTTGGCCTTGCATTCAGCGCACGCTCAACGGCAGCAATCTGCTTGTCCGTCACCGTTCGTAAGTCTGTCCCTTTGCGGATATATTGCCGCAGCAACCCGTTGAAGTTTTCGTTCAGTCCGCGCTCCCATGATGAGTATGGGTTAGCGAAGTAGATGTTCGTTTTCAGCTTATCCGCTACCAGCTCATGAGCACAGAATTCCGCTCCGTTGTCGGCGGTAATCGTTCGGACATGGCCGCGATAGCGCCATAGCATGCCAATCATGGCTCGGCTTACATCAGCCGCGCTTTTCGCTGGCACTTTTCGTATCAGATACAGTTTACTTTTACGCTCAACCAGACTGACAATGGCACCTGTACCGTTCTTGCCTAATACGGTATCGGCTTCCCAGTCACCGAACCGTTTCTTCTTATCAACGATGGCAGGGCGATGTTCAATCCCAACCCGGTTCGGAATAATAACGCGCTTCACGCAACTGCCTTTGCGGTATTTTCGGTGGCCATGTCGCAACTGCTTGTGCAGTTTACCACCGCGTAATTTATCGCGCTGCACGAAACCGTAAATCCATTCATGGCTGACGCTATGCCCTATAGCCTTACCTACACCAGCAATTTGCTCAGGACTCCATTTCTGGCTCAAACCGAACTCGACGAACGTGATAGTCAGCGCTGATACACTATATTTCGCTGCCTGACATCGTCGTTTAACTGTCTTAGCGTGAGCGACTTCAGGCAGATAGTGATTATCACGAATGCTGTTCCGCCGAACTTCTCTACTGATGGTCGTGTGACAAACGTTCAGCCGCTTGCCAATCTCCCGATAGCTGAAACCCTCGCGTAAGTAGACCTCGATCTGGTATCGTTGCCCTTCGATCAACTGCTTGTAACTCATGGTGATTACTTCTGTTTGTTTGGCGACTACAGAGTACCACCAACAGGCAGTTGATCTCTTCTCGCCGTTTAACCATGAGTGGTGCACTTATTATCTGAATTCGGG
>NZ_BMXP01000031.1 GCF_014651815.1 Alteromonas halophila
CCCGAATTCAGATAATAAGTGCACCACTCATGGTTAAACGGTGAGAAGAGATCAACTGCCTGTTGGTGGTACTCTGTAATCGCCAAAAAACAAGAGTATTACCATGAGTTACAAGCAGTTGATCGAAGGGCAACGATACCAGATCGAAGCCTACTTACGCGAGGGTTTCAGCTATCGGGAGATTGGGAAGCGGCTGAACGTTTGTCACACGACCATCAGTAGAGAAGTTCGGCGTAACAGTATTCGTGATAACCACTATCTGCCTGAAGTCGCTCACGCTAAGACAGTTAAACGACGATGTCAGGCAGCGAAATATAGGGTTTCAGCGCTGACTATGACGTTCGTCGAGTTCGGGTTGAGTCAGAAATGGAGTCCGGAGCAAATTGCAGGTGTAGGTAAGGCCATAGGGCATAGCGTCAGCCATGAGTGGATTTACGGCTATGTACAGCGAGATAAACTGCGTGGCGGTAAGCTGCACAAGCAGCTGCGACATAGTCGTCGTAAGTACCGAAAAGGCAGCCGCGCGAAGCGCGTAATTATTCCGAACCGAGTTGGTATTGAGCGCCGTCCGGCCATTGTTGATAAGAAAAAGCGGTTTGGTGACTGGGAAGCCGACACCGTGTTAGGCAAGAACGGTACAGGTGCCATCGTCAGTCTGGTTGAGCGTAAAAGTAAACTGTATCTGATACGAAAAGTGCCAGCGAAAAGCGCGGCTGATGTAAGCCGAGCCATGATTGGCATGCTATGGCGCTATCGCGGCCATGTCCACACGATTACGGCAGACAACGGTGCGGAATTCTGTGCTCACACGCAGGTCGCGGATAAGCTGAAAACGGATATCTACTTCGCCAATCCGTACTCGTCGTGGGAACGAGGATTGAACGAAAACTTTAACGGACTACTGAGGCAGTACATTCGAAAAGGGACAGACCTGCGGACGGTGACGGACAAACAGATTGCTGATGTTGAGCGTGCGCTGAATGCAAGACCCAGGAAATGCCTAGGGTTTAAGCAGCCATCGGTCGTGTTCAATGCATTACGAAGAGCAGCTTAATTTAGCGAGTGGTGCACTTCGGGGTTGAATCCGCG
>NZ_BMXP01000032.1 GCF_014651815.1 Alteromonas halophila
GGTTAGTTTAACCTTCGGGAGAACGATCACCACTTTGTGTTTCATGACTGGGGTGAAGTCGTAACAAGGTAACCGTAGGGGAACCTGCGGTTGGATCACCTCCTTACCAAAAGAATCGACTTTGATGCTGTTAATGCAGTGCCTACACAGATTGTCTTGTTTGACACAATGATCATTGATCATCGTGTTGAATGAGCTGCGCTATCGTTTTATCGATAATGCAAATGTTCTTTAACAATTTGGAAAGCTGATATTAGTAATCAATCAAAATTGAGTAACTGAGAATATCGAAAGATGTTCTCTCAAAGCTACTCTACTTGACTTGAATTGCTTGTTATCAACATTGATTGATAGCAAGGCAATTCCACGATTAGCTTGTCATGCATACAACATTACTCAGGCCCGAAGTCAAAAGGCGGGCAGCATAGGTTATTACTTTGATAAGAGGTAATAGCCGATGATTTGAGTTCTAGGCAAGCGGACAGACGAGCGAACGAAGGAGCATACGTAAAAGTATGTGACTGAGTAAGCGAGGAAAGGCCGCGCCGCATAGGGCTCAAAGCAGAAGGCTATTTGGGGTTGTATGGTTAAGTGACAAAGCGTATACGGTGGATGCCTTGGCAGTTAGAGGCGATGAAGGACGTGTAAGTCTGCGAAAAGCTGTGGTGAGCTGACAAAACGCATTTGAGCCACAGATGTCCGAATGGGGAAACCCACCTGTTTACAGGTATCGCTACATGAATACATAGTGTAGCGAGGCGAACGAGGGGAACTGAAACATCTAAGTACCCTTAGGAAAAGAAATCAACCGAGATTCCCCTAGTAGCGGCGAGCGAACGGGGAGCAGCCCTTAAGCTGTTTAAAATTTAGTGGAAGCCTCTGGGAAGTGGCGCGATACAGGGTGACAGCCCCGTACACGACGGATTTTTTACAGTGAAAACGAGTAGGTCGGGACACGTGTTATCTTGACTGAATATGGGGGGACCATC
>NZ_BMXP01000033.1 GCF_014651815.1 Alteromonas halophila
GGGTGTTCGCAATCCCATTTTATCGCGAAGTCTTCCAGCGCTTGCTCGGCTTCAGCGCGAGTGGACGCGCCATAAATAAGTTTTAAGTCTGCCGCGATGGTCTTGCGCTGTTTCCAGTTCACGTAGCGCAGCGAATGCCGAATTTGATGAACAATACACAGTTGCACCTGTGTTTTCGGGTAAACCGCTTCAATGGCTTCCGGGAAGCCTTTAAGGCCATCACAGCAGGCGATAAAGATATCCTCAACACCACGGTTTTTAAGCTCGTTCATCACCGACAGCCAGAACTTGGCCCCCTCGGTTTGCGCCATCCACAGGCCTAATAACTCTTTTTCACCGTCGGTGTTAATGCCAAGCGCCAGATACACGGATTTGTTTTGTACCACGCCAGAGTCACGGCTACGAACCACTAAACAGTCGAGATAAACGACCGGGTAAAGTTTTTCCAGCGGCCGATGCTGCCAGGCCTTAACCTCGTCCATCACCGCGTTCGTTACCTGCGATATGAAGGTGGCAGAGACCTCAACACCGTAAGCTTCCTCAAGGTAAGCCTGAATATCGCGCGTGGTCATGCCGCGGGCATAGAGTGCGACAATGCGCTCATCAAACCCGTTTAGTTGACGTTCGCCTTTGCGTACTAATTTGGGGTCGAAACTGCCATTGCGATCGCGGGGAATATTGAGTTCGACATCACCATTGGTGCTGCGAACACTCTTCTTCGTTTTGCCATTGCGGGAGTTGCCGCTGTTGTTACCCGTCGCATCGTTGGGCGCGTAGCCCAGATGGGCTTCCATTTCAGCTTCCAACGCTCGTTCAGCAACCTTCTTGGTAAGCTGCTTGAGCAGGCCAGCTTCGCCTAAAATGTCTTCTGGTGAATCACAGCCGTCAAGCAGTTGGTCGATGAGTTTGTCTGATAATGGCATTCTGATATCCTTCTAAGGAGTTGATAAGAATGCCATTTACACAGATATTTTTACACTCTC
>NZ_BMXP01000034.1 GCF_014651815.1 Alteromonas halophila
CATCTGTGGCTCAAATGCGTTTTGTCAGCTCACCACAGCTTTTCGCAGACTTACACGTCCTTCATCGCCTCTAACTGCCAAGGCATCCACCGTATACGCTTTGTCACTTAACCATACAACCCCAAAGAGCCTTTTGACTTCTCTATTGAGCGATGAATTAACACCTGCTGTATGATGACAAGCTAATCGTGGAATTGCCTTGCTATCAATCAATGTTGATAACAAGCAATTCAAGTCAAGTAGAGTAGTTACGTGCAAAATCGTGATGATTGCGAAGCTTTCATCGCGACTTTTGCGCAAGGAGGACTCACAGTTCGCTCAGTTGTTAAAACTTAGCTTGCTGTCAATTCTCTCAGTTACTCAATTTTGATTGATTACTAATATCAGCTTTCCAAATTGTTAAAGAACGTTCGGCTCAATGACGAATCATTTCACCTTAGGGTAAAAAACCCTAATCAATGCTTACTGCTACGAGTAAATATTCATTAGGATTTATATCCACTGCGACCAAAACATCACCTTTAGCAAGCAGGTTAATTGCCAGCCGATTTCACATCGGCGATAAGCAATTTACCGCGCCACTTGCGAAGCAAGTGTTTGTAGGTAAATGGTAGGCTTGGGCAGACTTGAACTGCCGACCTCACCCTTATCAGGGGTGCGCTCTAACCAGCTGAGCTACAAGCCTGTGGTGGAGCTAAGCAGGATCGAACTGCTGACCTCCTGAATGCAAATCAGGCGCTCTCCCAGCTGAGCTATAGCCCCGTAAATCTTTGGTCGTTCTTTTCAAACAAGACAATCTGTGTAGGCACTGCATTAACAGTATCAAAGTCGATTCTTTTGGTAAGGAGGTGATCCAACCGCAGGTTCCCCTACGGTTACCTTGTTACGACTTCACCCCAGTCATGAAACACAAAGTGGTGATCGTTCTCCCGAAGGTTAAACTAACC
>NZ_BMXP01000035.1 GCF_014651815.1 Alteromonas halophila
GAGGATTTGAATCTCCATAAATTGTTCCAATGTGAGCATAAGTCCCTCCTTATGGAGGGATCAGTTAGTCCACAGTGGATCACTTTTCAATTGTTGGGGTGGATCAGTTTTGCACTGTTGCTAACACCAGAAACGAGAAAAGGGCCATCCAAATGGATAGCCCTTTCTCTTAGAATAGGAATCTGGCGGTGTGCTACTCTCACATGGGGGTGAAGGAGGACCGTTATGCCAGTGGCATAACGCAGCCGACTGAACGGCTCGCCATGGATGGCGAGACTGGTCGGTGCACCAGGGATGGGTTGTTCCACCTGAGCCTGTGCAGTCCGAGCCGTTTAAATATGCATGATGGGTTAGGTTTCGCTATGCGGGCGTAGCAAGCGAACTTTTAGTTCTAAAACGAAAAAGGCCACCCGTTTGGGTGGCCTTTTCGTTTTCAAATTAGGAGTCTGGCGGTGTGTGCCACGTCGCTATGGCCGCCAGACAAAACTGGTTGTTACCGACTTACGTCAATAACATAACAATCGGGAAAGTCTGATATTCAATCTATCGAGTAACGTCACTACTCTACTTACATATTTCTTAGCTTGTCTACAACACTCAGTTGCGCTACCTCAACCCGCTTTAGCGAGTAGGAAAATGGCCAGACGATTTTACATCGTCGGTTAAGCCATTTTACACGCCCACTTGCGAAGCAAGTGTTTGTAGGTAAAAGCTTCTTGGGTGTTGTATGGTTAAGCCTCTCGGGCAATTAGTACAGGTTAGCTTAACGCCTTACAACGCTTCCACATCCTGCCTATCAACGTCTTAGTCTAAAACAACCCTTCCAGAGCTTA
>NZ_BMXP01000036.1 GCF_014651815.1 Alteromonas halophila
AGGTTAAGCGAATAGCGGAGCCGTAGCGAAAGCGAGTGTTAACTGCGCGATAGTTGCTAGGTATAGACCCGAAACCCGGTGATCTAGCCATGGGCAGGTTGAAGGTTGAGTAACATCAACTGGAGGACCGAACTCACTGACGTTGAAAAGTCAGGAGATGACCTGTGGCTGGGGGTGAAAGGCCAATCAAACCGGGAGATAGCTGGTTCTCCCCGAAATCTATTTAGGTAGAGCCTCGGACGAATTCCATTGGGGGTAGAGCACTGTTAAGGCTAGGGGGTCATCCCGACTTACCAACCCTTTGCAAACTCCGAATACCAATGAGAACTATCCGGGAGACACACGGCGGGTGCTAACGTCCGTCGTGGAGAGGGAAACAACCCAGACCGCCAGCTAAGGTCCCCAAATATTGCTAAGTGGGAAACGATGTGGGAAGGCACAGACAGCTAGGAGGTTGGCTTAGAAGCAGCCATCCTTTAAAGAAAGCGTAATAGCTCACTAGTCGAGTCGGCCTGCGCGGAAGATGTAACGGGGCTAAGCAATATACCGAAGCTGCGGCAG